>JAPLLX010000007.1 GCA_026387335.1 Candidatus Omnitrophota bacterium | reverse complement strand
AACTCCCAGGGTTGGACATTTCTGGCCGTAGGAGAAAACCTGGCCACATCCACCATCTCTTCCAGGGTTTTCCTGGGTATATCCTTATTTTGAAAAACCCGGATACTTCTTCTGGATTTGAGAATATCTATGGCGTTCATTATAAAAATTTGCTGCGGATATCCGAAGGGATAGCTTGCGGCTTTAAGTTCTTATCCACGCAGACGAGAATTGTCTTAGCTTTCGTAAGCAACTGGCTATTCTGATTATAAATCTCATTTTCAAAAATTATCTTTACCGCCGACATCTCAGCGACCTTTGTCTTGATTTCCAGGATATCGCCATAAACAGCCGGAGATTTATAGTCAACCTCCTGGCGGGCAACCACAAATAACGTGCCGTTCTCGCTCAACTCTTTTATGGAAAACCCTTTTTCAGCGAAAAACTCGGTGCGCGCTTCCTCTAAAAAATTCAGGTAATTAGCGTAATAGACCACGCCGCCGCAATCCGTATGATGGTAATATATTTTTTTCTTGATCATTAAAATTTCCTTATAGCAATATAGGCTAAGGCGGATATTGCCGCTGAACAGGGAATAGTCAAAATCCAGGCCCAAACAATCCTGCCGGCAACTCCCCATTTAACCGCGCTTAAACGCTTAAGCGAACCAACTCCCATAATTGAACCGGTAATCGTATGCGTGGTGCTAACCGGTACGCCCAATGCGGAAGAAATAAATAACATAATTGCGGCACCCGACTCCGCGCAAAAGCCATCAATAGGCTTTAGTTTAGCTACTTTTTGGCCCATAGTCTTGACAATGCGCCATCCGCCGAACATTGTACCCAAAGCAATCGCGGCATGGCAACTAAGAACTATCCAGAAAGGGATGTAAAACTTTTGGCCCAGGAGTCCGGCGCTAAAAAGAAGGCTTGCGATAATACCCATAGTCTTCTGCGCGTCATTCCCGCCATGCCCCAAGCTATAAAGCGCGGCTGACAATAGCTGGCCCTTCCTGAAAATATGGTCGACTTTTACCGGCACACTCTTGCGAAAGGACCAATAGACTATGATACCAAGCGCCAGCCCCAAAATAAGCCCGGCTACCGGAGAAATAAATATAAAGGAAACCGTCCTGATTATACCTTTCCAGACTAGAGAACCTGAACCCGCCTTAACCAAAGCAGAGCCGATCATTCCTCCGATTAAAGCGTGCGATGAACTTGTGGGAAGGCCTAATAACCAGGTTATAATATTCCAGCCACAGGCGCCTATAAGCGTGCCAAAAATAACTCCATTATCTATAATTGCGATATCAATAATGCCCTTACCGATAGTATTGGCTACGTGTAGCCCAAAAAAAAGAAAGGCGATAAAATTAAAAAACGCCGCCCAGATGACTGCCAGCCGCGGCGAAAGCACCCGCGTAGATACTACCGTCGCGATGGAATTAGCCGAATCATGAAAACCATTCAGGAAATCAAAGGTTAAGGCGAGTAGAATTAAAAGGACTATTCCTAAGGTCATATATTTTAAGCCTGCTTCACCATTATAGAACTTACCACATGAGCAACGTCTTCACAAATATCAAGGACCGTTTCAGCATCCTGGTATATTTCTTTCCACTTAATTATCGCAATCGGGTCTTTTTCATTTTCAAAAAGTTCGGCGAGCATTTTATCCCTCATCGAGTCGCCGACATTTTCCAGGCGGTTAATCTCCACGCAGGACTCCGAGATAGACTTGGAATTTTTCATATTATGCATCCATTTTACCGTGCAAGCCACAGCCCTGACCGACTCTTCAATTACCGAGGCGAATTCAATAAGGTTTTTATCAATGCGTGTTATCTTATAAACCCTTAACCGGCTGACGATTGTATTAATCATATCAATAATATCATCCAGCTCTTTAGCCAAAGCGTGGATATCCTCGCGGTCAAAAGGGGTAATAAAGGTCTTATTTAACTGGTTAATTATATCATGAGTAGCTTCATCGCCCTGGTGTTCGATGTCCCCAATTTTGGCGATTGCCTCTTCGTCTACGCTGCCCTTTAGCGTCAACTCTTTGAAATAAACTGCCGCCTTGACCGCGTAATCAACCTGCTTTTCAAACAAATCAAAAAAGTCAAACTCTTTAGGTATAAGATTAAAAAACATAGCTATCTCCTTTATTTCCAGTTGATTTATTAATTGGCGTGAATGGGTATATTATACCAATATTTTTATAATTTTAAAGTTTTATTTAAGATCTATAAAAAATCTAAATTTCTCTTTCCGGTTTCTTACTGAACACCTTCAAGACCTCAAACCAGACTATACTGATAACTCCGCTAAAAAAAGTAATCGCCAAATCATTGGTAGTTAAATAAGCAAAATGGAAAAGGTTACGTAAAAATGGTATATAAAGCACTCCGGCAAGCGCTATTAATGCCGCGCCTACCACCCACCAAAGAGCCCGGTTACCTGAGCGGATTATTTTGATGAACCCTTGAGACCAGGAGAGGTTGGTTATAATAAGAATGATATTCGCGAAAACTAAAGTGGCAAACGCCAAGGTGCGCGCTTCCAGCTCTCCTTTATGCAGGTATAACGCAAAAACATAAACCGTAAAAACAACCGCCAAAATACTTAAACCCTGTAAAAGGCTAAAAATAAAAGCCCTCCTGTTAAATAATGCTGTGCCTAAACTACGGGGAGGTTTTTTCATTATACCTTTTTCTTCCGGGCAAGACTCAAAAACAGTGGAACAAGCCGGATCAATGATTAACTCCAGAAAAGCTATATGCGCCGGCAACAATACGATGGGCAACTGGAATAATATAGGTAATAAAGACATCCCGGCGATAGGCACATGCACGGCGAAAATATAAGCGACTGCCTTCTTTAAATTATCGAATATTCTTCTACCCATGCGCACCGCAGCTACTATCGATGAAAAATCGTCATTGAGTAAAACCAGATCCGAAGCCTCGCGGGCTACATCTGTTCCGCGCTCGCCCATAGCAATGCCGATATTCGCCGATTTTAGGGCCGCGGCGTCATTTACTCCGTCACCGGTCATGGCCACCACTCCGCCATTTGCTTTCAAGGCATTTACAATCGCCAGTTTCTGCTCGGGAACCACTCTGGCAAAAATATTTATCTCTTTTATCTTCTCTCTCAACTGCAAATGGTCCATCTTCTCTAATTCCAAACCGGTTATGTACTGATCAGGATTTTTTAATCCGATTTGCTTGGCAATATGAACGGCTGTCCCCGGATAATCTCCGGTAATCATAATTACTTTAATACCTGCCCCATGCGCCTCTTTAATCGCTTCGGGAACAGTTGCACGCACAGGATCGATAAAACCGAGTAGCCCTATGAACTCAAAAGCGAAATCATGCTGGACATCCGGTAATTCCCGTTTTTTAAAAGAAGCTTTCGCCACTCCCAAAACACGTAAACCCCTACTTGCCATTTCTTCGATACAAAGCATCAGTTCCTTATGTTTTTCGAAACTAAGATGGCAAAGATCGGCAATGGCTTCAGGAGAACCCTTGGCAGCTATAATATAATTCTGTTTATCCGGCGACTCCCAGACATGGGATAGAGCGAGCAATTTTTTGGAGAGAGTATACTCACGGATTAATTTCCAATTTTTATGGATATGCTCGGAATTCAATAAATAAAATTCTCCTACTTCCTTTACTTCTCTTTCAATCGGATCAAACGGGTCCTTCTGGCTGGCTAAAATCCCATACTCAATCAGATCGTGGACTGTTTCCGGTAAAGTTTTCAAGCTATGCGTATCCACCTCAAAATAATCGCCTTTTACGCAAAGCAGGGCAAGTTTCATCTTATTTAAGGTAAGCGTGCCGGTCTTATCCGTGCACAAGACAGTTGAAGCGCCCAGAGTTTCTATGGCATGCGCCCGGCGAGTAAGGACCTGTTTTCTGGAGATGCGCCAGGCGCCTAAGGTAAGAAAAATAATCAAAACTACCGGAAATTCTTCCGGCAGTATTGCCATACCCAAAGTCAATCCGTAAAGGACTCCGTGCGGCCAGTTGTTGCGGGTAAAACCGTAAATCAAAACAACTAGAGAACAAAGGATTATACCGGTGATGGAAAAATCCCGGACAATCTTAGCGGTTTCTTTTTGGAGCAGGGTATCTTCTTCCCGGATCCCCTGAAGGGACTTGCCGATTTTACCAATTTCAGTATTGATACCTATCGCGGTCACCTTCGCAACACCTCGGCCGGCTACCACCATTGTTCCGGAATAAACAAAAGGCAGGTCATCTCCTCCGGGGCGTTTAGTTGTTTCTTTTTCGTCCCACTCAGCCTTACGTACCGACATACTTTCACCCGTAAGAAGAGATTCATCCACGGATAAATTTGAGCAGGACAAGACTACCGCATCCGCCGGGACACGGTCTCCCTCTCTTAAAATAATTATATCTTCCCGGACAACCTCGCGGCCGGCAACCCTCTTCTGCTGACCATCGCGGATAACCAGGGCCCGGGGGCTGGAAAGATTGCGCAAGGCCTCAAGCGCGCGCTCGGTCTTGCGCTCCTGATAAAAAGTAATCCCTACCACCACTAAAACAAAAGTAAGGAGCATAAGCGCGTCTCTTGGCTCGCCTAAAAACAGGTAAACCAGCCCGCTTCCGATTAAAAGAAGGAGCATCGGTTCGCGCACAACTTCAAAAAATATAAGGAAGATATTTTTATTCTTTTGGGAGGGAAGCTCGTTATACCCTTCTTTTTTAATTCTTAAAAGGGCGCTGCTATCCGATAAGCCACCGATATTCTTTAGGTCAAACCCGGTATCCGTATTTTTGTCCATAACGGCAATTATATCCGCTATAATAAATTATAGCAAGGATATTTTGGAATTAAAACCTACGGTATTTGTTATGTCTTGGCTTTTGATTTTGATAACGATTGGGTTTGTGCCTACTCTCTGAGGGAGAGCTGGAAGTGTGGAGGAATTGCTCCAGGGATATTCCCGGATGCTTAGATATAGGTAAGGTGATACGGATAAGCTTTTCAATATCGCGCACATCCCGCGCCTGATCCGGCGTGGCAAAAGAAATCGCATGGCCCTTATGCCCTGCCCTGGCTGTGCGCCCGATTCGGTGGACATAATTTTGCGCGTCTTCCGGTAAATCATAATTAATTACCAACTCAATTCCGGTTACATCGATGCCCCTAGCAGCAATGTCGGTAGCGACAAGCACCCTATATCTGCCTGACTTAAAACCGTCAAGCGCTTCGCGGCGCTGAGCTAAAGAACGGTTGGAATGGATTTCAGCGCAGCTGTATCCGGCATCCCTTATTGAGCGGGTGATTTTACGCGCGTTATGCTTGGTCCGGGAAAATAACAAAATAGTCCCGTGATATTGCGAAAGAACTTTATTCAGCAATTGGGGCTTAGATTCTTTTTTGACAATATACATCTCCTGAGTAACGCGTTCAGCGGTGGTCCCGGAAGGAGCAATCTCAACGCTCAAAGGCAACTTCATATATTTAGAAACTATATCCATGATCTCTTTGGGAATAGTAGCTGAAAAAAGCATAGTTTGCCTATCCTTAGGCAGAAAGCGCAAGATCTTATCAATCTGCGGAGCAAAACCCATATCCAGCATACGGTCAGCTTCATCCAAAACAAGCATTACTACCTCATCCGGTATGACATTCCACTTGCCCATATGGTCAATAAGCCTGCCCGGAGTAGCGATGATTACCCGGGGGGACTTGCGCAACGCCTGCACCTGGTCATTCATGGAAGCGCCTCCGATAAGGCAGGCTGTCTTCATCCCGAAAGCGCGGGTCAAGTCCTGAAAGGCTTCGTCGATCTGAATGGCCAGCTCCCGGGTCGGCGCTAAAATCAGGCCCGTACCTTTTTTTTGCGCGAGTTGCTGGACCATAGGGATAGCGAACGCATGCGTCTTGCCGGTCCCGGTCTGGGCAATACCAATAATATCTTTACCCTGGATTGCCAAGGGAATAGCTTTAAGCTGAATGGGTGTAGGAACTTTAAATTTTATGCGTTCAAGAATATCCAGGATCTTCGGCGCTATGCTTAGGCCGTAGAAATCTTGAGCTGTTTTCTTATCTTCCTGGGGAAAAGTATTTGCGGTATCTGACCTATGCGGCATTTTTATTTGTGGACCTTGGGCTTATAATCCAAGGGGAACTGGGCAAGATGGACATGGCAGTAATCTTCGTGGTTATAGATGCTTAAGATATGCCCGCAATGGGGATATTTACATTTCCTACCTTTTAATGAACTCTTTATCTTCTTGATAGCCCCCCCTTTTTTTTAACAAAAAAACCGTAAAGGTTAGTAGTCTTCCCTCTACGGCTTAAGATTTTCTAATCTTTTGGAACAATTTTATTATACCACCTCTTACGTCTTTGTCAACAGGCAAATACAATGCCCTCTTTAACTAACTTTGCCTACCGGTGGCTTCTTTCAGCATCTTAATAAAATCAGGATGCACATCTGTTCCCCATCCTCTTAGCTTATCCACATCTTCCCAGCTCTTGGCATATTGCTGCGTAAAAAAATAGGCTACGGCGCGATTGTTATAGGCGCCAAAATTACGCGGGTTGATCTCTATGGCTTTACTATAATCATCAATAGCCCGGTTATAATCACCTTTATCTTTCCAGGCAGTCCCGCGGTTAAAATAGACCATATCATATTTAACCTTCTTCTCTATGGCTTTGCTAAAATCGGCGATGGCCCTATCCAAGTCTCCTTTGGCCTGATAGGCATTGCCCCGGTTATAATAATAATCGCCGTCATCAGGGTCAATGGCAATTGCCTGACTGTAGTCGGCGAGAGCCTGGGCTGGCTGTTTCTGGGCATGATAAACATTTCCCCGGTTATTATAGGCCTCCGGGCTTTTAGGATTAAATTTAAGGGCTTGGTTAAAATCAGCCAAGGCCTGCTCTATATCCCCGTTTGCCTGATAGGCAAACCCGCGATAATTATATCCCCTGTCTTTTTGAGGAGACTTAAGCACCACATCGGTCCATAACGAGAGCTCATCCTTCCAGACATTGTTTCTAAAGTAAGCCTTAAGCGCGTAAAGCGCTACTAATATAGAAAGGACTAAAACAATCAAGCGGATATTTTTATTTTGCCATAAATAAAATATTCCTCCGGCGATAAATAAACTGTAGCCAGCCAGCGGTAAATAAAGCCGGTGTTCAAAAATCACGTCTTTAATCGGAACAAAACTTGATTCGGGCAAAAGTGTAATAAAAAACCAGAATATGCCGAATGAGAGCAAACGATAGCGAAAACGCAGGCGCAGAGCCGCGACTAATATCAAAATTAAAATAAACAGGCTTACTAAAACAGAACCTTGCATTAAATGTTGGGCGACTGGATAATCATAATCAAAATTCTGATTAAAGGGAATAAAAAGAAGCCGGATATAAGTGATTAAAACCCGGGGTTCGCTGAGTAAATACTGTAAAGATGATATATTGGTCACTGTTTCTTTGACCCGCTGCATCTTCAGGAAATCTACTGAATGGGTCAGCCACATGACCAGGGGAATTATTAAAAGCGTAGAAAAAAACGGCAGGAATTTCCTCCAGGAAAAACTCTTTTTTTCTTGCAAAAAGAATATTTCATAGAACAGGACCATAAAGGGTAGAGTGATCGCCATCTCTTTTGAAAACATGGCCATAATCGCCGCTACTATAGATAACCAATAATAAACTTTGGCCAGACGGGATTCCGGCAAAACCCTGGATTTAATATAACAACCCAAAGATAAAAGATAAAAAAGAGCGGCTAAAGAAACCGCTCTTTGGACAATATAAGTTACGCCCTGAGTCTGAATGGGATGCGCTACAAAAATAAGCCCGGCAAAAAAACCGATCAAGTTAGCGTTCTCTCTTATCTTCTTTTCATTTTCAGGCAGGATACTGACGGTCAAATATACCAGCCACCAGACAGAAAGAGCCGAACCTAGATGCACAATGAGATTAAAAATATGGTAACCCAAGACATCCAGCTGGTTAACCTGATAGTTGATAGCCAGCGACAGATACGTGACGAAACGCATCGGCCAATAGTTCCAGATATTTCCTAAATTCCAGAGATTCCTTATGGCGGGATTAGAGACAATGGATTGAAAATCGTCAAGGTGAAAAGCGCTAAAAAAGGTATTGGAATAGATTAGGGTGCCTAAAAATAACAACGCTATTATTCCGAAGGCAGTCTTTTTTTGCATTAAAACAATTATATCTCGGTATTCTATTATATCAAGAGCTTATTCAGAGAGCTGTTCGCGAGATATCGGTAAGAAATTTCGCTTTGAGTAAACCTTCCTGCCATTCTCCAAGCGGCGTAGAATCCCAGACAATACCACCGCCTATCCCCATTTCTCCGCCGGAATTTTCTAAGAGTAGCGTGCGGATGGGAATATTAAAGAACAAATCTTTATTAGGAGCAATGTAGCCGATAGCGCCGGTATAAATCTTGCGTTCTTCTTTTTCTAACCCTCTGATTACACCCATCGCGCGTATCTTCGGAGCGCCGGTTACCGAACCTGATGGAAAAAGCGAAGTAAAAAGATCATACAACGCTATATCTTTATCCACTTTTCCGGTCACAGTGGAAGTCATCTGAAAAAGTTTCTTATATCTGGCTACTTCAAAAAGTTTGGGAGCCCGGATATTTAATCCCAGCCGTCCTAAGTCATTTCTAAGGAGATCGGCGATCATCACATTCTCCGCCCTGTTCTTCTGGTCATACTGAAACTGAAAACGAGATATCAGGTCCAGAAAAGAATTACTCCCGCGCGGCCAGGTCCCTTTCATGGGCTTAGTAGCTAGATGAGTAGAAAGTTTCTTGACGAACATTTCCGGGGACAAGGAAAGAATTTTAAAATCATCCGTCTCAATATAGGCCGGATACGGCACTGGTTGCTCTCTTAAAAGAGTATTATACAACGCAAAAGGCGCGCCTTTAAATTGAAACAATAATTTTATACAGTAAGTAATCTGATAGACATCGCCCTTTTCTATATATCCGCGGATCGCGGCTATGCTATCAAAATATTCGGCTTGGGAAATATTTATGCGCAGGTTCTCTAAGTTAGGCTGGACTAAGGAAGCGCTGGATTTTATGCTCTGGCGCAAAGGCTCATCATATACACCCATATAAATAAGCGGGAAAGCATAATGTTTAGCCTCTAACAGCTTTTCTTCAAAACAATACCCTGCTTCATACGAGAAAAAACCGGCTAGGTAATAGCCTTGCTTTAGCGCCTTTTCCAACTCTTTAAAACAAGCGTAAAATTTCGCGGGATGATAACAGGATATTATTGATTTTGGTTTCTGAAATAGGAGAGGTTTTTTCTCAAACTGGATTAATATCTTCATGGCCTTTTATAGGGGGTCTGGGTGCCCGCAAGGATAATCTCGGGCTAAAAGGTCATGACCACTTATTTGAATTATAGCCGCAATCTTCAATAATTCAATCATTATTTCCTAACACCTATCTAAACAATATAGCTATTTCGCTCTCAGGGTATTGTCCGCGTGCGAAATTTTCCGCCGTGTGCTACGGTTTACGGCTCCTTCCGGCAGCGCAGGTTCCGTATGCGGTTAGGTATTGCCTGCACTCGCCGTAAAGCCTTGCACACTGCTCATCTATAGATAGAAATGCCGAAAAATTTCTAATTGCCCGCGAACAATACCCTTCGGCAAAATATCTATAGAATACATTAGCGGATGGATTGGCTTGTTCCGGAGCAGGACGTAACGCAGGCGAAGCGGGCAGGGTTGCCTACAATATAAGTCCCGGCAGAGCGCAGCCGAGTAGCCGAGCGGGATTTTCCACGCTGGGGAAAATCACGCGTTCCTGCGAGGAACAAGACAAGGCAGACGCTAAGATTATTGGATTATTCGTAGCGCAGGGCTTCGATGGGATCGAGTTTAGAGGCTTTTTGGGCGGGCCAGAGACCAAAGACTATTCCTACAATTAAAGAGAATGTCGTAGAGAGGATTATTGGGAAGAGAGCGATTTTTACTGTCCAGCCGGTAAATAAAGTAATGAGGATAGAAATGCCCGTACCTAAAATGATACCTAAAAGGCCTCCGATAAGCGACATTAACCCTGCTTCAATAAGAAATTGCACCATAATGTCTTTGTTGCTTGCTCCGATTGCCTTTCTTAGGCCGATTTCCCGCGTACGTTCAGTTACCGAAACAAGCATAATATTCATAATCCCTATACCTCCGACTAAAAGGGAAATCGCCGCGATTGCGCCTAATAATAGACTCATGGTCTTAGTGCTGGACTCCAACGCCTTCTTAATATCGGCCATATTGCGCACCTGAAAGGCGTCTTCAGCGTCTTTGGCGCTTAAGTGATGCTGTTTTATAATAACTTGCGTTACTGCTTCCTGCGCTTCATCTATTACCTCAGGCGAAACTGCTTCAGCGTAAATCTGGTCAATATATTGTTTCCCTAAGAGCCTGTACATCGCGGTGGTTATCGGGATGATCACCGTATCATCCTGGTCGTGAAAACCTCCGGCGCCTTTCTGGGGCAATATTCCGATTATTTTAAAATTAATTAAATTTATCTTTATAGTCTCGCCGATAGGATCAGCGTCTCCAAAAAGCTCCTTGACCACGGTAGTACCGAGCAAGGCTACTTTATTTCTCATCTTTACCTCGTCTTCGGCAAAAAACCTCCCGAATTCCGGAACCGCGGAACGTAACGGCGCGTAATCTACCCCCACGCCTTCAGCCTGAGTATTCCAATTCTTATTGCCATAGACAAGCTGCGCCCTACCGCTTACCGAAGGGCTGACATATTTTATTAAATCCGTGAGTTTAGCGATTGCCGCTATATCCTGGAAGACAAACCTGGTGTATGAACCGCTCTGCATAGCCACGCCATGCAATTTAGGAGAACCCGGCCGGATCAATAAAAGATTCGAGCCTAATGAAGACAACTGTTTTTCAATTGATTCCTGGGCTCCCTGGCCTAAAGCAATCATGGCAATGACCGCGGCTACACCGATAAGTATGCCCAGGATAGATAAGAACGCCCGCATTTTATGCGCTAACATCGCGAAAATCGCCTGGCGCAGGTAATCCAGGAATTCAATACCGCCCTTGATCGTCTTCCTTGAATCTGACAAAATATCCTTGATCAAATTCTCAGGTATCTTAACTGCGGCAGTTTTTGTTTCTGTGGAATTGCTTTTATCCGAAATGATTAGGCCATCGCGCATTTGGATAATGCGCTTAGCGCAAACCGCTATTTCACTTTCGTGGGTAACGATTATAACAGTTTTACCTTTAGCATTCAGTCCTTTTAATATCGCGACTATCTCATCTTTGCTTTTGGAATCCAGGTTCCCCGTAGGTTCATCCGCGAAGATTATCGGCGGGTCATTGACCAAGGACCTGGCGATAGCCACCCTCTGCTGCTGGCCTCCGGACAGTTCATTGGGCCGATGAAACATCCTGTCTTTTAAACCAACGCCTTCGATTTCCTTGGCCGCCCTTTCTTTTAAGTGCCTTTTACCGGCATAAATCAAAGGAAGCTCGGCATTCTCTAAAGCTGTCATTCTGGGCAATAAATGAAACTGTTGAAAGACAAAACCGACCAATTGGTTCCTGACTAGGGCTAATTCTTTATCGGAAAGCCGGGTTACTTCTTCTCCTCCCAGATAATACTGGCCTGAATCCGGCCTGTCTAACAGGCCCAATACGTGCATAAGCGTGGACTTTCCCGAGCCGGAAGCTCCCATGATAGCGACAAATTCTCCTGAAGCTATCTTTAGAGATACGTCGCGTAAAGCCTCTACCTTGACTTGGCCCATCTGGTAGGTTTTATATAGATTCTTTACTTCGATCATTATTTTGCTTTCTTTTTCTGTCCGAAAGGCATAAACGGATTGCTCCCCATATCGCCGTTAGGCAAGACATATTTCTTGGACATAACCAGCACCGTATCCGCGGCAGTTACGCCGGAAATTATTTCGTAATTTTTATCATCGGTAATCCCTGTTTTAACAACGCGTTTGACCGGATTCTTACTCCCAGCCTCTTTTAACAAAACATAACTCTCGTCCTTTTCCTTACGCACTGCGTCAACCGGTAAAAGCAGGGCGTTAACTTTGCCTTCGGCCTTAAAATCTACCGTCGCGTTCATTCCTGAGCGGAAAAATTCCGGGGCTTTTTCCGGAAGAAGATCGACTTTATAGATAGTGACATTATTCACAGTCTCGGATTCATAATATATATGTTCGACAGCCGCGTTTATTTTGGTATTCAAATACGCATCCAGAGTTATAAGCGCGCCTTGAGCCAGCTTAATCTTTCCTATATCGGTCTCATCAACCTGCGCCCGGACTATTAAGTGATCCGATAAAACAACTACGGCATCGCTGGTTGTGACAGTTTGGCCCGGCTGGGTGGTCGCGACTATGACTTCTCCGTCTATAGGCGAAAGTAGGGGTATGGCCTTATATACTTCTTTCCAGTATTTTAATACTTCTTCTCCCTGGCCTTGGGCAGCATCCAGAAGAGCAGCCCGCTCAGTAGAACTCATGCGAGCTAAGGCCTGGCCTTCTTTAACCTTTTCTCCCTCCTGAACTAAAATACTTTCAATGCGGCCGTTGACCGGAGGCTTGATCTCCAGGCGGTTCTTAGGCAGGACCGTTCCGGTGGTAGAAATAAAAGTCTGGATTGTGCCTATTGCGGGATTGATCTCTTTGATTATCTCGGAGCTCAAATTTTTACTCTTGAGTTTCATCACCACAAATACAGAGATGATCAACAGGACTAAGATTACAAAAGTAATTTTGGATTTAAGTTTTAACATATTCTAACGTCTCTCCTTTCGCTTTGATCCAATTCGCCTCGGTCTGTAACGCGTTAGCCCGGGCATTTAAATAACTGATCTTGGCCTTTACAAGGTTATCTTCAATAATCGTCCAGTTATCATAAGTAATAAAACCTGTCGCGTATTCCGCTTCGGCTATTTTAGAACGCTCCTCAGTAGCAATAAGGTTTTTGTATTGGACATTCACTGTTTCCACGGCATCCCGCAAAGATACCCAGGCCTGTTCCAAGGCAACAACCAAACCGTCTTTTGTGCTTCTTTCGTTTTCTTTTAATTGATTAAGTAGGCCTTGGGCCTGAGATACCTGCGCCAGCCTTAAGCCTCCTTCAAATATGGGCATAGATAAAGCCAAACCTAGGTTCCAATTATCGCCCCGGGGCGTCCAGTGGGTTCCTCCTTTATTGGCTCCGGCTGTTCCGGAAAGCGTGGGAGAAAAATTGGCATAAGCGGACTTTAGGCTGAACTCCGCGGAATTTTTCTGGGCGATAAGCTGCTGCAATGAAGGATGATTTTTAACCAGAGATTCTAAATCCGGCTTCTCATCCGCAGAATCAACTACCTTAAAATCAACCTTTACGCTCATGGGAATAAATTCTTTCCTGCCCATTTCTTTAGTCATTTGCCTTTGGGCTAACCCTATATCTCTTTTTGCCTGGGCTAGTTCAAAAAAAGCCTCCGCTAAATTTGCTTCCGCGGTCAATAACGCTCCCCTATGCTCCAAACCGGATTCATAACGCAAGGTTATAAGTTCGTAATTCTCTTTTCTTATTTTTACTATTTCCTCGGTAACCCGGATTAACTCCTGAGCTTTTAATAAATTAATAAACGCGGTGCGTAAACTCAACCTGACCTGAGTAGAGGTAAACCTGAAATTCTGCTGCGAGGCTTTTATTGTTTCTGAAGCAGCTTTTACATCTTGAATGGTTTTAGTCCCGTCAAAAATCAGCTGAGTCCCGGTAACTCCATAAGTATAACTGTCGGCAGTAGTCCCGGGTTGATTGTCAGAGGCGGTCCTGGCGGTTGAAGCGTTAAGATTAGCGTCAATCTGGGGGAAAAGCGCGCTGGCAGTTATTTTTTTGGCGGCTTCGGATTGTTTTATCTCTTCTACCGCGGCAATTAAATCCGGGTGGTTCTTCGCCGCTTCTTTTATACAATCCTGCCAGGAAAGGATTTCTTCGGCAGACGCCCTGGCGGAACAAATCAATAAAAATAAAATCAATACTAAATAATTCTTCAGGTATTTAAACATAATATTAATGAGCCATCACCGCCGCATCTCCATGCTTAGGCCGCTTAAGTAACAAAACTACCGGAATAATGCATACCAACATGACAGTAGAAAAATAAAAAGCATCGGTAAATGCAAACAAGTTGGATTGCTTTAGCAACTCCTGGTAAATAACTCCGTTAACGGATGCGTTTGTAGCCTGGCCGGTTTTGGCAAACAGGACTTCTGCGGCTTTGTGCATCCCCATCTGGTAATTGTAATCAAACGGGTTGAGGCCTTCGCTAAAACGGAACTGATGGAATTGCGCGCGCCTGGCTAGCAGTGTAGTCATAATCGCCACGCCAAAACTTCCGGCGATATTTCTTAAAAGACTGAAAATACTGGTGGCATTCCCCATTTCTTCTTTTTTAATAGTGCTGAAGGCCATTGTAGCTAATGGAACAAAAACCAACCCCATGCCTACACCCATAATGATTCTGGATAAGGCCACGGTCTGAAAATCAATATAAAGATTAAAACGCGTCATAATAAAAACAGAATAAGCCGTTATGATAAGTCCAATAGCAAGTACGCCTTTGGGGTTAAATTTTTGAATTAACTTTCCGGCAATGGGCATAATAAACAGCGTAGCTATGCCTCCGGGCGCTAAGGCCAAGCCGGATAGAAAAGCATTATACCCCATAAGCTGCTGGACAAAAAGCGGCAGCAGTAGAATACAACCAAAGAGCACAAAGAAAGTTACACATTGAATAACATTGGCGCTAGAGAAGGACACGTCTTTAAATTCCCTCAAGTTTAATATCGGCTCGCGGCTCTTAAGTTCAACAAAAATAAACGTGGTCAGGCAGATAATGGATATTACAGCTAGCCTTAGAATAAAAGCAGATGAGAACCAATCTTCGCGCTGGCCTTTATCTAGGACAACCTGCAGGCAGCCAATCCCCACAACAATCAGAGCTAAACCCCAATAATCAATACGTTCTTTTATCTTCTTTAAGTAAGGCGGATCCTGGATAAATAGCATGATCATTATTACAGAGATAATGCCAATGGGTATATTGATATAGAATATCCAATTCCACGACCAGTTATCCGTAATCCATCCTCCTAGTACCGGGCCGACAATAGGCCCGACCATAACGCCTATACCAAATATGGCCATGGCCATACCATACTCAGCGGGAGGAAAGGCCTCAAATAGTATCGCCTGCGAAAGCGGCTGGAGCGCTCCTCCTCCGATACCTTGCACAATCCTGAAAAAAACCAAAGCCGATAAAGTCCTGGCGCTCCCGCACATAAAAGAACTCAAAGTAAAAAGCATAACGGAAAATAAAAGATACCTCTTCCTGCCGAAAAACCGGCTTAACCATCCGGTCAAAGGAATGATTATGGCGTTGGATACTAAATACGCGGTGATTGTCCAAGTCGCCTCATCTATCCCGGCTGAAAGGCTGCCGCGGATATGGTCAAGCGAAACATTTACAACCGAAGTATCAATAACTTCCAGAAGCGTCGGCATTATAACTGCCAAAGCGATAATCCATTTATTGACTTTATTCATTCTTAGTAACTATCGTCGGTATACAAGACATACCTATACGCAATACATGACCCTCATCAGCGCTCTTATCAAATACAATCTTTACCGGTACCCTCTGGACCACCTTTACATAGTTACCCAGCGCGTTTTCAGGCGGAAAAAGCGAAAATGCGGCACCCGTCCCGGCCATAATACTATCTACCTTAGCGTTAAACACTTTACCGGGGTAAGTATCCACCCGTACTTGCGCGCGCTGGCCGGACTTAACATTCTTAAGCTGGGTCTCTTTATAATTAGCAACCACCCATATGTCATCAAGGGCTATAACTGCCATAAGGGGCTGACCTGCTTGCAACTGATTACCGGCTTCCACTGATTTACTGGTTACATAACCGTCTGAAGGAGCGTATATTTTAGTGTATTCGAGATTCTGCTGAGCGATTTTAAGCTGCGCCTCGGCTGCTTCTGTTTGAGCTTTCGCCAGATTATATGCAGTGAGGACGTTTTCATGTTTCTCCTTGGAAAACACTTCTTCCTTATAGAGAGCTTCTGCGCGATCTTTATCGCGTGAGGCTTGTGTAAACGAGGCCTTGCGAATATCCAAATTCGCTTGCGCTTCATTTACCTTTAATTCATAATCCACCGGGTCAATTTCAACCAGGATATCGCCTTTCTTAACGCCTTGATTATCTTCCACATTCACCGACTTGACTGTCCCGGATACCTTAGGCGCGATATTATGGATCCTGCCTTCAATGTAGGCATCATCGGTAGTAATGTGGGTAAAACCATTAATAATGTGCACAGCCGTCAATGTACCTATGCCTAACGCCACAATACTAAGTAAAATAATCAATTTCTTTTTCTTGTTATTGTTTTGACTCATTTTTCTCACTCTCCATTTTTTCATAAATCAATCTAAGATCCATACCGATAGAATACTCAAGCTTCGCGTAATTACGCTTTAGTTCATAATCAGCGCTGTAATAATTTACTTCTGCCCTGGTCTGAAGAGTTATTGCCTCAAGGACATCGGTGGAGGTGGCGCTTCCGGCAGTATATTTTACGCGGTAGGCGCGCACGTTTTCATCCGCCTGTTCCAGCGCGTCTTTAGCCACAAATACCTTTTCGCAGGCGTTCTTTAAACCATAGTAGCTGTCCTCAACCTCAAATTGAATGTCATCAATAATCTTATTCTTCTGCTCATTAAGTTGCTTCTGCCGCGAGCGCTCTTTGAATAACTCTGCCCGGGCCGCTCCGCCGTCATAGAAATTCATCTTTGCGCCTAACTCCACTGAAGAATTACCCTCATGCGACTGGTATCTGTTCTCAGTATAGGAATATCCGCCATCCAAAAAGACAACCGGGAAGTTTTCTACTGCCTTTGCCCTCTCGGTTGACTTAGACGCGCTGATCTGGTCAGCGTAAAAGGTGACTTCCGGCCTCTGGTTTTGAGCAGTTGTCCAGGCAATTTCCATATCCGGGAGCTTGGGCGTCTGCATCTGTATGTCCTGCGGTTGAGTATTCTCTCTTAACGGGAGGGCGAGGATATTATTCAACCGCGCTTGGGATATTTCTTTTTCGTTTTGGGCGGTGATGAGTTTTTGTTTGGCGTCAGCTAACTTTACCTTAGCCGGAAGAAGGTCATTCTTAACTACCACTCCCTGCTCATAAAGGTGTTGTATATCATCAAGGTATGAAGAAAGGCTCTCTACCTCTTTTTCAAAAACCGCGATCATTTTCTCGGTTTCCAGAAGGTTAAAATAGGCGGTGATGAATTCCAGGGTAGCTATTCTCTTAACGGTTTCAGTATGGGCTTTGGTTGCCTTATGCAGGTCTTTGGAGGCGCGGAAGTTGGAAAGGCTTTTGCCAAAATCAAATAAGGTCTGATAGACATCTACCCCGAAAGAATAGGGGTCTTTTTCGGCAGTAGGGACAGTTGAGCCGTCAATCTTGGACGCCGGCTTGTACCTAAAATATTCCTTGGAAGCAGTTAAATTTAGATTGGGTAAGAGCGCAGAACGGGCGATTAGCGAATCTTGATAGGCCATCTCATTAGCCGGAAGCGCTATCTTTATCAAATGGTTATTCTTTAAGGTCATCTCAATACCCTGGCAGATAGTAATTAATTTTACCTTATCTTCTGTTTTAGCCGGCAGTATATCTGCGTAACTATTAAGAAAGGAGAAAAATATAAAAAATCCTGAAATAATTAGAAACATCTTCAACTTCATCTTTTCTTGCCTGCTCCGCTCAAGAATATATCCAGAATAAAATCAGCCATAGCATTTAATTTCCTGTTTTTTGGCCCCTCTTTCAACCAATCAAAAATAACAGTCATAAAAATCGAACCGAAGATATCCGCTATTTGTTTTGCGCTGAAATCATTCCTGATCACCTTTTGCTTTTGTCCAATATTGATAAGCTCTTCGACAAACTCTTTATGCTGCAGCATTACAGAAGATTTGGAAATCTTGCCTTCTTTTAATATCTGGCCTTTGGTCCTTTCGGAAAAGAATATCCTGAAGAAATCCTGATTTTTTTCAAAGGAATTCAAGCTCTCTTGCACAAAAATCCGCAGTTTTTCTTCGGCATCCGCAACCTGAGCTGTATTCTCCTTCAATGTAGCGGTTAAATTCCTAATTTTCTCTTCCAGCAGAGAAAAATAAAGCATCTCCTTGTCTTTAAAATACAAATAGACCGTGCCGGTGGCATACTGGGCCTCCCGGGCAATATCCTGCATTGCCGCGTTATGATAGCCTTTTAAAGCGAAAACGCGCTCCGCCGCCTGCAGAATATCGCTCTTACGCAATTGCCTGTCCCGCTCTTTCCTGTTCATAGGTGACCCGGACCTGCCGCTTAAGAGAGTTTCTTCAATTAATGAATCAACATTCATATTGTAGATTTTATATTCATTTTTGGCATTTGTCAAGTATATTTTTTAGGATTTAGACAAAACAAAAAGGCCCTGATTTCTTGATCATCTCAGGGCCTTTAGCTTAACTAACGGCTTTATAATCTCTTAAGCAGGTCTTGGGCGACTTTTCTTCCGGCTAGCAGCATACCGCCAAAAATCGGGCCCATGCGCGGCCCGCCGAATACCGCGTTGGCGCACATTCCGCAGGCGTAAAGCCCGGGGCATATTTCTTTGGAATTCTTTACAATCGTTTCTTCTCCAACCTGGGCGCACATGGACTGCTCCCCTGCCAGCTTGCCTGTCTTGGTATTCAGCTTAATGCCGGATTTGCGCTCGACTATACGCGCGACCTCGGCCGGATGCCCGGTTGCGTCAACCACAAATTTGGCCCGCATCGTGATGGGGTCAACATGTAAATTAGCCATTTCTACAGCAGTCCAGTTTAAGACTAAACCGCAGACCCGTTTGCTTCTGACCATAACATCTTCAGCGCTAATCAGGTTAAAAACCTTTAAACCCGCGTGCACAGCTTTAGAGCATATTGTTGAAACAGCGTCAATTGAATCAGCTAAATAGTAACCTTTTTCATAAATTCTTGTCCTGACCCCAAGCTCATCCAGGATCTTTCTGGCCTCTTCCTGAATCACTATTTCATTAAACATAATACCGCCGCCCCACATCCCTCCTCCGACAGAAAGCTTTCTTTCAAATAAAACGACTTTCTTGCCGGCCTTGGCCAGATAATACCCACAGACCATGCCTGCGGGGCCAGCTCCAACAATTGCCACATCCGCTTCTAAAGCGTTAAGTAATTTCTGCTCATAGGATTCAATTATTGCCCGCGATATCTTGATCTCATCCAGTTTCATGCCTCCTCCTTTTTAAATAGAAAAGCCCTTAGGCCAGGTGCATAAGGGCTGATATTCTAATCCTTCCCTCCGCTGGCATTATCCAGATCAGGTTTCTCGGGTAACTCCGTCTTAACGAAGACTCTCAGGCCGCTATCACGACCTCCCCGTAATGCGATTACATATTCATTAAAACACAAAACAAACTTTTGTCAAGCGTTTCTAATGCTAAAAACTTAACTTTAACTTCGTGTTCAGGACATTTGTATCGCTCCAGGTGCAAATTCCGCTGTTCTTGGTGCTTCTAAGCATATAACAAATTTCTCCCTTTAAATTCTTAAGCAGGTTAAAAGCAAAACCGGCAAATAACCTGTTCTCGTTCAAATCGCCTCCGTTAACCTTAAAGAAAACCTCATCGGCAACCATCGGCTGAAATTCAAATCTGGTGAATTTCCAGGGCAGCTTAATATCCAGTTTGTTACGTAATCTCCAGGAATCCGTCTGATAATCAAAATGCCGGTATTCAGCGCGGAATCGGTCAGAAAGGTTAAAACCTCCCGGATTCCAAAACATAAAAGCCACTAAATACGGCTCATCTTCTTCCTTAAATTTACCGCTGGTCTTTTGTTCGATATAACGGAAGCCTCCCCCGAAGTTAAAATACTTATTCAGAAGATAGGCGTAGCCTACGTCATAATGCTGGTAATAGAATTCGCTGGCATTGTCTCCCCAGCGGAATTCCTGCTCAAAAGTTATTTTAGAAGTTTTATTTACTTTAAATTCCTCAACATCGGTATTCCATATCTGAAAATCGTGGTTATCGTAGGCATAAGCCCTTACAGTCAATAATACGAATAACCACATTATTAGAAAAATATTATTCTTCAATCTTAGATTGGGTTTAAGGATTGGATTTATATTTATTAATATCTTGCGGTAAATATTCCGTTAGAGAAATACATATCATCGTGGAATTCAGAATGGTTTTTATTTAACCATTCGCTAAATGACGGGGCGTCATAATATCTCTTCTCAATCTTGCCGTCATTATTTGTATCCACTTCCGCGGACTCAAATTTCCCGTCTTTTAAATGGACTGTAGTATCGGGTTTACCGTCATAGTTGGTATCGGCTTCAATTTTTGCTACGTTCTTTCCGTCATTATAATAAGTTATGTCCGCTTTCCCGTCCTTATTCACGTCCACTGTCCTGGTTAACGCCGGGTTAGCTGCCGGGGCTACTTGAGCATACCCCAAATAAATACCTGCAAAAAATAAAACAAATAAGAAAATAATAATTACGGCAATCTTTTTCATACTTTCTCCTTTTTTCTACCAAAATAGTATTGCGCCTTATTCTTTAAAGTAATTATATACGCAATAACCTGCCATATCAAGAATATTCTCCAAAATTAACCTGCTAACTTCATCCCATAGATATAAAGCGGGACATCCCTGTGTAATATATGCCTGAAATACGATCTTCTACTTGTATATAATAATTTGAATCCCTGCCTTGAGAAGAAATTAGCAGCTTTATCAGACATTGTAGCTAAATGCACTCCTTTAACCCCCTCATCCTTAAGGTAGCTTAAATAGCTACTGATTAACCCCGAGCCGATATTCGAGCCGCGGAATTCTTTCCTGATATTAATATGGAGAATAGCCGGGTACTCTTGGCTAAAATCCGGGGCTACCAGCCTGCCCTTAAGCATATCCCATAAACAACGCCAGATAAAATTTATATTCTTGCTTCTTAAGAGAATACCGCTTTTTAAAGCCCTCCAAAATAAATCTAGGAATATTTTATTATTGGATACCCTTTCCAGCTCAACCTTATTCCTGGCCCCGCTAAGAAAACCGACCACTTGCGCGTCAACTTCAGCCACAAAACATGACTGCGGCTCGTAATCTGTAAAATAGGCGGTCAGGGCAGCGCTGACAATATCCGCTCCGTCAAAGAATACCGCAGCCGGCTCTCCCATGAAAGCAGTAGCATAAGCAATCTGCCTAACTGCATCCTTATCCCTGGACTCAAACTTTCTTATATTGGCTTTAAATTCCTGAGACATGCTTCCTTCTGTTGATTATATTCCTGACTATGAAGAAGGTTAAAAGGTAAGCCACTGCCGCGCAAATAAACCCTAGGACTACACTCCCGAAAAATAAAGGTTGATAACGCATAGCGATCTTCTGGAAGGTTATATTTTGAAAATCCGACCAGCTAAGAGGGTCGAACCTGCCTTTAAACATAAACCTACCGACCTCATAGCCGGCCCAGGTTATAAATGGGACTGTGGGCGGAAGAGAAATATTCGTCCCTAAAAAAATGGCGACTTTGTTCGCCGGCCGCACGATTATGGCGGCAATAACCACAAGGATTGTATGCAGGCCGTAAATCGGAAGGATCCCGATAAAAACTCCGATGGCAATACCCAAGGCTATTCCGTTGGGCGTAGAGTTTTGCAGGACAAGCTTAGCTAGGATTATTTTGAATTTCGATTTTAAGCTCAAAAGTTACCTTTTATTAGCCACGCGCTTTTTCATCTCTAAAGTATAAGAGAACGCGCCCAGGCCCTTGATCTTAACCGGCAGCCTAAGCTCATCGGCGCTGATCCATATTTCAAATTTCGGGGGAGTGCTGGTAAAATGATACGCTTTAAATGTACCGGCGGCGACAGTCACTTCTTCTATTGAAGATAATTTTACCCTGAATTCTTGAGGCAAGACTATATCAAAGGTAGAGCCTATTTTTAACTCCGGGACATTGCGCAGAGAAAAAGGAACCAGAATAGCGCTTTGTATAGGAGCGCTCCCTTTGATAAAATATTCTTCCGTTTTCTTGCCACCTTCAAACTTGGTCAGCTTTAAGCTATTACTCTTAGGGAAATATTCTTCGGTAATGTTCTCTTTATGGATCCAGATTGAAATATCGCGTTTAACTAAAACAGGCAGGCGGGTCTGGAGGTCACTAAAGATCACTTCCTTATCCTCAAATCCCGTTACTTTTGTTTTAAAAACACACAAATTTACTTTACTGCCGCTGTATTCTATCGGACCAAAATCCTGGTACTCGCAAACCCCTATAGGTTTGATATCATAAGAAATTATTTCAATAGGCTCTTGCGCAGAGCAAAGATTGACAGAGAAAACGCCAAACAATAAGACCGCTGATAAAATAATTGCTTTAATCGCTCTACCCTCTTTTAATTAAAGTTATAAATGAAACAAGGAACAAGATCCCGGCGAATAACGCGATTTTTCCACGGACCTTAGCGCCTTTTTGCATATCCCGCATAGAAGAAGCATCGCTATCTACGCCTAAGATTGCCACCGACCTTCCTTCTGAATCCCGGATAGGGGCATAACCGGAAATAAATATCCCCCATACATCAGTAGTGATCTTTTTATCAGCAGAAGGTCCATTATAAGCAGCCATCATTTCAGGAAACATTCTGGCATCATACTTATCTCCGGGTAATGAAGTAGGGCAGTGCGCGGTTATTATCTGAGGGACCGGGTCAGCATCAACCACATATTGCAGGATTCCCGGCTGGCCCGTAGTAGTCATGATATAAACATATTTTATGGAAGGATTAGCTTTTTTAATCTCTACTAATTTATGATAAATAACCATATATCCCGGAGTCCCTTCAGATCTCTGCTCCAAAGGAATATTAAAAATATCTTCGGCATCTATAGAAAGCGCGGCATTGGAAGCAATGAGCATTAACCGTTCTCTTGTCTCGCTAAAGTTATTCCGCAGACGGTGTTCATAAACAAGAAAATTGCTTAATACCGTCAGAAACAATAAAGCGAATAGGAAAACCCCTAAAAATCGCCGCATCTTTATTCCTCCCTATATTTTGGTTGGATTTTAAGATAGATTGGCTTAGGCTTATTTAGCTTGAGCCTAATTTCCTTAAACCCTTGCCGCTATACAAATGCTCCTCTATCTGTTCCAAAGTATGGCCTTTGGTCTCTGGGACGCAAAAATAACAGTAGATTATCCCGATAACAGAGATCAGAGCAAACAGCCAGAACGTCCCCGGCCGCCCAAGTTTTTCGGTAAGAGTAAGGAAAGTAGCCGCGACCAACATATTAAAACCCCAGTTGGCCACAGTAGCCAGGCTCATTGCCCTTCCCCGGATTTTTAACGGATAAATTTCCGCTATAATCAACCAGAAAATAGGCCCCAGGCTAATAGCAAATGAAGCAATATAAAATAATACGCTGCCTACGGCAATCCATTTTAGTAAATTTGACAGGCTGGGTAGATAAAACGCTACCCCCAGCACTACCAAGCTTAAGGCCATCCCGGCCATACCTATATATAATAAGGGTTTACGGCCTACTTTATCCAGGAGCCATATCGCTACTATTGTCATTAAAACATTGACTACTCCTACTCCGACGGTAGCCAATATCGCCACCTTATGCGAGCCAAAACCCGCGAACTCAAATATTGTCGGGGCGTAATAAATTATCGTGTTAATACCGGTTGCCTGCTGAAAAAAAGCCAGGGCAATGCCTACTAAAAGCGCCGGCCTTACCCAGGGCTGAAATACTTCTTTCCAGCAACATCCTTTCTCAGTCACGGTCTTGGAAATATTTTCTATCTCCTTATCCGCGTCCTTGCCCTTGTTGGTGCGCTTAAGGACCTCGCGGGCCCGGTCAATAAACCCCCGCGAGACTAACCAGCGCGGAGACTCCGGCAAAAATATCATACCGATTAACAATATTATCGCCGGTATTACCCCCAGCCCAAACATCCAACGCCATTCCTGTTCGCCGCCCATGGTAAGCATATAATCAACCAGGTAAGAAACAACTATCCCGAAAGTAATCATCAGCTGATTTAAGGAAACCAGAGCCCCTCTTACATCAGGAGGAGAAATCTCAGAGATATAAAGCGGGGCGACATAAGAAGCTACGCCTATGGCCAAGCCGATTAAGAATCTGCAAGCGATTATAGTGGGGACATTCGGGGAAAAAGCGCTGCCAATAGCGCCTGATGCAAAAAGAATCGCGGTGAGCACAATGCTGCGCCTTCTACCCAGTTTATCCGCCATCGCTCCGCTAAAAGCCGCGCCTATTACCGCTCCCAGCAATACGGCGCTGACTACCCTTTCAACAACGGCCGAAGTAAGGTTAAACTGGTCTTTGATAAAAAGTATGGCTCCGGATATTACGCCTGTGTCATAACCAAAAAGCAGCCCGGCTAAAGCCGCGACAAAAGCAATAACATAAATTATAAGCATCACTCCTCCTTCTTAATTTAGAATGTAATGCCGACTCTGGCGCCCATGACCAGGGCATCGTTAGTATCCTGGTTCCCGCCTTTAGGATTAATTATATACTGGATATCCGGCTGGAGATACAGCCATTGATTGAGAGCTATCTTATAGGTGGTCTCTATAACCATTTCGTATTTCTGCGGGGCATCCCCTGAATCATTCTGGTGTTTATTCAGATCTCTACTCCATTTTCCGTAGGCAAACCCGATCCCTGAGACATCCTGGTCGCGGCCGGGGATCAAACCTTTATAGGTGAGTCCGGAATCAATAAAAAACGGGATTTCGTTTACATCTGACGGTTGAAGCACCAGGACAAAAAACGGGGTGAAACCCTGGTCCGGAGAATTCGGTTCGCGGTAAAGCATCTGGTCAGCGTGAAAATAAAGGCCGTAATTTCCGTAGCGCCTCTTCTGGGCCAGGCCAGTAAGCGCGTAGGAATTTGAATTTTCATCCCGGTATAGATCGTTAAAGCGACCGGTAGAATAAAAAAACCCCAGCTTATAATTTCCCGGCAGGCCCTTAGCTTCTTTATATTGATTAGGCAGAAAACTAAACTCTTGTATAAAAAGAAGCCCTTTATTGCTGCGCCAGGTAAAGTCCGCTCCGTGCGCTTCATTGCGGCCTACTTTGGAATCCTGATGGTAAATCCCGCCTTTCCAGGTAAACGCGCTTACCGGACTTACTTTCAGGCGCGCGCCCCAGGTAGCGGTAGGATAAACCGAGAAAAAGAAATTTATAGGTAAAGTAATGGGACAACCGTCAATGGAATTAGTAAGAAAGGTCCAATAAAGCGGGGATTGCGCGAAATCATCTCCGGTCCCCAGCCTGCCGACTTTCAGGCTTACCTTATCACTAAACATCGCCTGCTCAAGATAAAGGTTATAAAGCCGGGCTTCTTCTGAACCGTAGATGCTGGAAGGCGGGAACCTATTGCCGATATCATCAGCCAGATTCTTTCCCTGACGGTAAACGCCGGAAACATGGAACTGTAATCCTTTTAAACCGTAAGTCTTCTCCAGGTTGACATTGATATCCAACCCCATGGAAGAATCATAACGGAAACGGTGTTCTCTTATCCCGCCGGTGACATTTGTCAGGAGGTCAATGACGTAAGAACCGCTGATATCTACCCCACGCTCGCTAAGCTCTTGTCTCAAGCCGTTCCAGCTGCCGGTAAAATTATCACCCTGCCACCAGGATTGAAAGATTGTTTTCTCCTGCGCGGACGCGCAAGTTTGGAAGAATAAAATTGCAATCGCTATTGCGGCGATTTTCTTCATATTAAGGTTGTATTATATAGAAACTAACCTTATTTATCAAGGATTTTTTATCCACGAAATTTCCGCTATAAAAAAGCTTGCTGCCTGCGCTTAATGGCTATATAATATTTTTTATCCAAGATGACCGCTAAAATAACTAGACTAATTGCTTTTATGGAGTTGTCCATCGGCTCAATTACCATAGCGGGCCTTACGTTATCCGGGTTACTCCACCTATCCAGTAAATCCCCGGCAGTTTTTACTTTTGTGTTTATCTCAAGTTTAATCTCCCTATTAATAGGATCAGGGCTCTGGAATTACCGCTATTGGGCGAGGATACTTATTTTATTTTTCTCCGGCTACATTATAATTACCAAACTTTTGCTTTTCTCAGGGCTGATTAAATTGAACGGCGAATTGATCACATTTATCCCTGAGGGCCTAAAAGACTTAATCTCTATACTTTACCACAGTTTCGTCTTCCTATTCTTCAATCTGCGGCCGGTTAAAGAACGCTTTTGCGCGCGATGAAACCAGTCAATGCCTGTTTTATTATCCTTATCTTTATGCTTGTCTTTGCGGCTTATTTTAACAGCCTGCATAATGATTTTATCTGGGATGACGAGTTCCTGGTCCGAGACAATAACTATATAAAGAGCTTTACCCATATACCGGATATCTTTAAATCCTATTTAGCCGCGTCCAGCGGAACCGTTAATACTTTTTACCGGCCCCTGCAGGAACTCTCTTACACGATAGATCATTCTTTGTGGGGATATAAGCCCTTCGGTTTTCATCTGACTAATCTTATCCTGCATGGACTCTGCGCTATAGCGGTATACCTCCTCGCTTCGATGATCTTAAAGAATAGCCTGGCTGCTTTTATTACGGCTGCGCTCTTTGGCGTGCACCCGATAAATACGGAGGCAGTCACTTATGTGGCCGGCAGGGCAGACTCCCTTTACCTGCTCTTTCTTTTAACCTCCTTTATCCTGTTTATAAAATCAATTGAAATCATAAAAGCGCAAAATAGATTACCCGCCGGATTTTATATATTTTCGCTATTTTTCTATATTCTGTCTATGCTCTCTAAAGAAATAGGGTTGATCCTGCCGCTATTATTACTTTTATATATATTTTCTTTTTACGCAAACTCCGCGATTAAATACAGGCTATACGCGCTCTCTCTACCCTTCGGCGTAATTTTTCTGGTGTATGCGCTAGCCAGAAAGACAATCCTTAATTTTACGCATCTTGTTTCTCCTTTTGCAACAGCCGATATCGGACTTTATAACAGGTTCCTGACGGCGCTTAAGGCCATCTGCGTTTATTTACATTTATTCATTGCGCCTTTTGACCTGCATATGGAACGCACCATATTAATCGCCCGTTCCCTGACCCAGCCCGAGACACTGAGAGCCATATTCGTTATTATGCTTATGGCGATAGCGGCCTGGCTCTTTTATAAACATTCCCGCAAACTTTTTTTTGCCAGCATCTGGTTCTTTATCGGATTTTTCCCGGTCTCTAACCTTATCCCCATCAATAGCTTTATCGCCGAACACTGGATGTATTTACCTTCCATAGGCATATATATGATCGCGGGAACGGCTATTGCGGGTATCTTTTACGGGAATTTTGCCAAACCCGTATCCGGACTCGTTAAAACTATAGTAATCTTTGTTTTAATAGCGCTACTGGCGTCTTTGAGCGTCCTGACATTTCAGAGGAATAAAGATTGGAAAGATAGTGTGACTTTTTTTAAGAATACCCTTAAGTATACTCCGGATAACGCGCGCTTGCATTTAAATTTCGGCAACACCTACGCTAATCTTGGAAGAAAAGAAGAATCTATCGCGGAATACAGGAAGGCGATCGAGCTAAAGCCGGATTTCCCGGAAGCATATTTTGATCTTGCGCAGGCCTATTTAGGTGAGGATAATTACGTTGAAGCAAAAAAATATCTTGAGAAAACATTATCGCTAAAACCTAATTTCCCTAACGCCTTAGAGATACTGGGTATAATAGAACATCGGCAGGGTAATCTTGCAGAAGCTGAAAAATATTATTTAGCCGCCTTGAATATCTGGCCGGAGTTTCTCAAATGCCATATCAACCTTGGGATCCTTTATATAGATAAGGGCGATACAGCTAAAGCCATCTCTGAGTGGCAGAAAGTATTAGAGATAGAGCCCAATAATACTGAAGCAAAGCAGCTACTTAGCCAATTTGTAAAATAGGGACATAATTAGACTACTCCTTGGGCCAGCATAGCATCGGCTACTTTCACGAATCCGGCGATATTGGCGCCTTTTACGTAATCAATATAGTTATTCTCTTTACCATATTGAACGCAATTTTCGTGAATAGCTACCATGATGTCGTGAAGCCTCTTATCAACTTCTTCCCGTGACCAGGATAATCTCATACTGTTTTGGGTCATTTCCAGGCCAGATGTAGCCACACCGCCGGCATTCGCCGCTTTCCCGGGAGCATAGAGTATCTTGGCCTTCTGGAATACACTGATCCCTTCAGGGGTCGTGGGCATATTCGCGCCTTCACCTACAGCTATGCAGCCATTCTTTACCAGCGCCTTAGCGTCTTCTCCAGAAATCTCGTTCTGAGTCGCTGAAGGAAAGGCTAGGTCGCACTTTATCTGCCAGGGTTTCTGTTTCTCAAAATATTCGCACTTAAATTCCTTGGCGCATTCTTTGATGCGTCCGCGGCGGATATTTTTTAAATCCAGCACGCATTTTAATTCCTTATGGTCAATGCCTCCCTTATCATAGATAAACCCGTCTGAGTCAGAGAGAGTTACCACTTTAGCGTCCAACTGCAATAATTTCTCAACCGTATATTGAGCAACGTTGCCTGAACCGGAGACCGCGCAGATCTTACCCTTAAGCGATTCCCCTTTTGTCTTTAACATCTCCTCAACAAAATAAACGCAGCCGTAACCGGTAGCTTCCGGACGTATAAGGCTACCGCCCCAGGCTAAACCTTTACCAGTCAGAACGCCGGTGAATTCATTTCTTAGCCTCTTGTATTGGCCAAATAAATAACCGATTTCACGGCCGCCAACTCCGATATCGCCAGCCGGGACATCGGTATCCGGGCCGATATGCCTGAAAAGTTCACTCATGAAGCTCTGGCAGAACTTCATCACTTCATTATCCGTCTTTCCTTTCGGGTCAAAATCCGAACCGCCCTTTCCTCCACCCATCGGAAGCGTAGTCAAACTGTTTTTTAAGACCTGCTCAAAGGCGAGGAATTTAAGAATGCTCAAGTTTACGCTCGGATGAAGTCGTATGCCGCCCTTATATGGGCCTATGGCGCTGTTCATTTCAATACGATAACCTCGGTTAACCTGGATCTCTCCCTTATCATCGACCCAGGGCACACGGAACATTATGACTCGCTCCGGCTCGACCATTCTTTCTAGAATTTTAGCTTCTTTATACTTGGGGTTTTTTTCAATGAACGGAGCTAACGATTCCACAACCTCGCGTACGGCTTGATGGAACTCCGGTTCCCCCTGATTTTTGCTCATAACTTTATCCATTATTTCCTGAATCCCGTTTTTCATCCTTCTCTCCTTTTTTAAACTGCCGCTTTCTCTAAATAATCCAAAATAGCGCTAGCCGCTTTTTTGGCCATCCCCATTGCTTCGATAACTGTTCCTTCTCCTCCCACAATATCTCCTCCGGCAAAAACTCCTTTGATGGAAGTCTCCATTGTTTCAGGATTGACTATGACATCGCCGTATTTATCAGTCGCAAGTTTCGGCGTAACGCTGGTAAGTATTTTATTGGCGCCCAATCCTATGGCCACTACCGCCAAGTCGCAATCAGCCTCAAAAGAACTGTTGGCAATAACAACCGGCCTGCGCCTTCCGGAACTATCCGGCTCTCCCAATTCGCAGCGGGAAGAACGCATTTTTTTAACAAAACCTTTTTCGTCGCCTATAAATCCTTCCGGCTTGACTAAAAGATCAAACTTCACGCCTTCTTCTTTGGCATGTTCTATTTCCAGACGGCGCGCCGGCATCTCTACTTCCGTGCGCCTATATGAAATTGTAGTGTCCGGTTCAATTCCATTCATATGTTGCAGTCTTAGGGCAACCCGGGCCGCGTCCATCGCCGTATTACCTCCTCCGATAACAACTATATGCTTACCTATATTTATAGGGGTATGGCTTACGGGAAATGTATGCGCGGACATCAGATTTACCCTGGTCAGAAATTCATTCGCTGAATAGATATTGCACAAATTTTCTCCCGGAATACCCATAAAAGAAGGTATTCCCGCTCCCAAACCCAGAAATATGGCGGAAAAACCTTCGGCGAAAAGTTCATCAATCACTTTTACTCTGCCGATGATAGTATTTGTTCTGATTTCAACACCAAGTTTTTTTAGAGAATCTATTTCAAAATCCAGAATATTCCGCGGGAGCCTAAAAGGAGGAATACCGTAGCGTAAAACCCCGCCGGTTTTATGCAGTCCCTCAAAGACCACGACCTTAATGCCGCAGCGGGCCAGTTCTCCGGCGCAACACAAGCCTGCCGGGCCTGACCCCACAACAGCTACTTGCATTTGCGAGCGCTTAGTATCATTGGCTGCCTTTATCTGGAGTTTTTTCTGGGCGCCATGATCTCCAATAAATCTCTCTAGAAAATGAATACCAATGGCTTCTTTAGACGCAAAAGGCTCTGTTTTTTTAGTAAAAACACAAGTCTTGCGGCATTGATACTCAGCAGGACATATCCTTCCGCAGATAGACGGAAAATTATTCTTTTGACGAATGGTAAAATACGCTCCGGCATAATCTTTTTTGCTTATCTGGCCTATAAATGCCTTAATATCTATACCGACCGGACACCCTGCAATACATTTGGGATCCTTGCATTGGATGCAACGGCTAGCCTCTTCTAAAGCCTCTGCCTCTGAAAAGCCCTGCACCACTTCTTCAAAGCCTTTAACCCTGGAAAGCTTGTCTTTTTCCTTGATCTTAACCGGTTCTTTTCGCATTATTTATTCACTTGCTCATTATGCAGACGGCAAATATGTTTTTCTTTTTCACCATAAATACTGTTGCGTTTGGAAAGTTCATCCCAATCGACTTGAGCTGCGTCAAACTCCGGGCCGTCAACACAGCTAAATCTTACTTTTCCGCCAACCCTGACCCTGCAGCAGCCGCACATCCCCGTACCATCAACCATGATAGCGTTAAGTGAAACAAGGGTAAGCACTCCTAAAGGTTTTGTCACCCCGCAAACCGCTCTCATCATTGGTATAGGGCCTACGGCATAAACCAAATCATATTTTGATTTTTCCAGAAGTTCTTTAAGCGCTTCGGTCACAAATCCTTTGCGGCCATAGGAACCATCGTCAGTCATAACCACGCATTCATCTGAAGCTTCTTTTAAATCGCGCTCAAGGATTAAAAGCTCTTTATTGCGCGAGCCGATAATGGCTGTCACCTGATTGCCGGCATCTTTCAAGGCTTTAGCTACAGGCAAAATCTCAGCTATACCCACACCTCCGCCAACGAGAATGACTTTTCCGTATTTCTTAATCTCGGTAGGGTGCCCCAACGGGCCTACAATGGAATAGAGAAAATCACCTGCTTTAAGCTCAGCCAATAATTTTGTGGTAAGCCCGGCTTCTTGCGCAATGATTTCTATAGAACCTTGGCCCGCATCAGCCTTCACGATAGTCAAAGGGATCCTCTCTCCTTCTTCTTTTACCATCAGGACCACAAACTGTCCTGCCTTGGCTTTCGCGGCGATATCCGGCAAATGGATGGTAAGCTTTACAATCCGCACCCCCTGGCTATCGGCCAGGATTTCCTTATTTAATATCTTCATGCAATCATTTCTCCCGGAGTGCCTGTTTTTTAGGCACCCAAAAACAAAAAAAGACATCCCTAAATATTATATGGACGTCTTTGTCGCATACCTCTCCAATCCTGTTACATTGTAAAATTGAATGATTTAATTTATATCTATTTTACCTGCCTGTCAATAATTATTTTACCTGGGTGTTCCTTATTTTCTATTTCTAATAATTTTCGGCTAAAAGTTCATAAAATGCCCGCGGGTGTTTGCACGCCGGGCATTCTGTCGGCGCCTCGGCTCCCTCAACAACATAACCGCAGTTGATACAGTGCCATTTTACCGTTGTCTTCTTCTTAAACACTTCGCTATGGGTGATATTATTAATCAGCTTCCTGTATCTGGACTCATGAAACCTCTCCACCTTGGAGATCTGTTCAAAAGAGCCCGCTATCTCTAGGAAACCCTCGTCTTTGGCAACTTTGGCAAAATCTGAATAAAGAGTTGTCCATTCCATATTCTCACCCGCTGCCGCTGCCTCCAGATTAGTTTTGGTATCCCGGATTGCTCCGGCAGGATAAGTAGCGGTGATTTCCACATCTGAACCCTCAAGGTATTTAAAGAAAACTTTGGCATGCTCTTTTTCGTTTTCCGCAGTCTCGGTAAAGATATTCGCTATCTGCTCGAAACCCTCTTTTCTGGCCGCGCTGGCAAAATAGGTATACCTGTTCCTGGCCTGAGATTCGCCGGCAAAAGATACTAATAGATTTTTTTCGGTCCGGGAACCTTTGATGGACTTACCCATTGTTACCTCCCAACTTTTATTCTCCTGCCTTTATCCTGGCGTAATTATTTTTCCAGTACCAAGCGGGGAATTTCAGGGTAAAAAGAAATAGAATAATCATAAGCGGCCAACTGGCGAACATATCGATCAGGCCGACAATTCTTAGATTACAGGCTTTTAATAACACCAAAACCAGCGCAAAGAGTATAAAGACTATCGCCCATACGAAAGTAACTATCCTCCAGGCTTTTGCGTAATATACTGAAGCTAAGATCTCCTGCGGAATTTGCGCGCTGACAGATTCAGCGAACAACTGCATCAGTGAACGCTTAAATAAAAGCGAGGCCATAAAAATAGTTCCCACAATAAAATTATCCAGCGCCAACACGTATAAATACATCCGGGGATTTTTTTCGGCGACCACCACGATTATACGGGCCATGATCATGATTACGGCAAAGACGGCGAAGAAATTCACCTTGTGCGTTTTTACCTGATGCAGATAAAATACCCCGACGCACCAGGCTACGGCTATAGCTCCCCAGAGAAAAGCCATACCGTGATGCGCGCCATAAAGAAAAAATACCTTCGGGATTAAAAAACCTAAAAACATATCTTTCCAGGGAAAATTTTCTTTCAAACTCTTCCAGGTGGATCGGGATTTTTTATCCGTCATAGAGAAACCTCCTTGATTTGCACAAATTAATTATAGGCTGGATACCTTAAGATATCAAGGACATTTTAGATTTAATACTCTATTCTTCTAATCTATTGCCTAAACTATTATTTAATGCTAAAGTAATATAATTAAATTTAACAATTAAAAAGGAAATTGATATTAAATACAAGCACGCCTTATTCCTGAATCCCTATATTGAAAGTAACGCCAACAGCACGATGATGCTCTTCCCTCCTACGGGGCTTGAATATGTGGCTACGAGCGCCAAGGGGCTGGTCAACAAAATCACCCTTATGGATTTAAGGCATGAACAAGACTTATCTGACACGGAAAAACTCATTGCCTTTATATCCGGCCAGATCGACATTCTCTGCGTCAGTATCGGTTGGGACAGCAAGTTTGACGAAATCTGCCAAATGCTTAACCGCGTGCCGGATAACATACCGCTAGTCGTAGGCGGATATAAGGCTACCGAAAAGGTAGAGGAACTTTTTAAAACCTGCCCCACAATTGATATCATTGTCAGAGGCGAGGGCGAAGAGACAATTAAAGAGATATTAAAAGACAAACCGCTTAAAGATATTTTAGGCATTTCCTACCGTGAAAATGGCAAGATAGCGCATAACCCTAACCGTCCCCTCCCCGATGTCGATACCTTAGGCGCGCCTGACCGCTCCCTGCGGCGTAACGAATATTCCTTTGCCTTAAACGGCATAGAAATAGCAGATATAAGTTTTGATTCTGTGTTAAGCGCGCGGGGCTGCCCTTTTAACTGTAAATTCTGCACCTTCAGCTTAAATCCTCTCGGGCAAAAAAGGAATTATGCTGTCCGCAGCGTAAATTCCGTAGTCGATGAAATACAGGGTTTAAAAGCGGGAGTGATAATCCTTAGTGATGATGATTTTTTTGCTGACCCGGAGAGGGCGGAGAAAATTTGTGATTTAATTATTGAAAGGAAGATCAAAAAACGTTTTATGGCTCAGGCGCGCCTGGATATCGCCAAATACCCTAGACTGCTCGAGAAAATGGTTAAAGCCGGATTTAAGGCGCTCTTGATCGGGATTGAATCCCCTCATGACTGGATATTAAAACAGCTGAACAAAGGTTTTAATCAGGAGGCCATACGAAAATATTTTAAAGTCCTGGTAAAATACCCTATTTTTTATAACGGTTACTTTATCTACGGAAATATCGGCGAGACGGAAAAAGAAATGCTTTATATCGGGCAATTCGCCAAGGAGATCGGGGTTGATTCCATCGCCTGCAACAAGCTAAGGATTGAAAAGTTCTCTCCCCTAAGAGAACTCGCCGAGAAAACTCCCGGGTACCATGTCACCGAAAGAGGAGAACTTTATTCCGACACCTACAGCCATGCTAGTTTAAAGAAAATCGGCCGGCGAATTAAATTTACTTTCTACACCCCCTCCAGATACGTAAAAATACTCTGGAAGAATGTTTTTATAGTCAAGTTTTTTACCTTTAAAGAAATACTCTTCTTCTTATGCGTAGCGCCCCGCCTTTTCTTAAGCGTGATTGCCAGAGAATTACGCCGCGGCCGCCTCGGAGATTCCCTGAAACGCACCTTTATTAAAAACGCCTAATCCTCAACTTTTCTTTGGGTGATACTCTTGAATAGACTTTACTTTTAAGTTGCCTTTGGCGATAGACTCGATCCCATTTACTGCTGCCTGCGCCCCTTGAATCGTGGTAATGCAAGGTACACCATAGGTAACCGCTAAACTCCTGATCGGTTTCATATCGGATTGGCCGCGCGGGCCCGAAGGAGTATTAATGATTAATTTCAATTCCCTTTTTTTAATCAGCCCCAATACGCGGGTATCTCCTTCATTAATTTTACCGACAAGTTGCACTCTGATATTATTGGAGGTTAGCGCTTTATATGTGCCTTTGGTAGCAATCAGCTTAAAATTCATATCCGCAAGTTTCTTGGCGATAAAGACGATATCTCTTTTATCGCTATTCTTAACACTGATGAAAATTTTTCCCTTTAAAGGTAGCCCCTGGTTTGCGGCAAGCTGAGATTTATAAAAAGCCCTTCCGAAAGAAGAATCTATTCCCATCACTTCTCCGGTTGACTTCATCTCCGGCCCTAATAATATATCCACCCCGGAGAAACGGGAAAACGGCAAAACTGATTCCTTAACTGAGGTATGTTTTACTTTTTTCTCCGCGGTAAAACCCAATTCCTTAAGGGTCTTACCTGCCATTACCTTGGCCGCTAACTTAGCTAAAGGCACACCGATAGCTTTACTGACAAAAGGAATAGTCCTGGAAGCCCGGGGGTTCACCTCCAATACATACACCTGCTCTCCTTTGATGGCAAATTGGATGTTAATTAAACCTTTGACCCGCAATTCTCTGGCTAAGGCATAAGTATCTTTTCTGATCAGCTCAATAATATCATCTCCTAAGGTATGCGCGGGAATCACGCAGGCTGAATCGCCTGAATGCACCCCCGCCTCTTCAATATGCTCCATAATTCCGCCGATTACGGTAATCTTACCATCAGAAATCGCATCTACATCCACCTCTACCGCATCCTCTAAAAATTTATCTATTAATACCGGATGACCTGCCGAGGCCTCCTGGGCTTCTTGAATAAATCCGGCGAGAGTTTCCTCATCATAGACTATCTTCATTGCCCGGCCGCCTAAAACATAAGAAGGCCTGACTAATACCGGAAAGCCGATTTGTTTGGCAACCTCTATTATTTCTTGTTTTGAAATAGCTGAGCCATTTTCCGGCTGGTTGATCCCTAATTTCTTCAACACCTTGGCAAACCTATCCCTATCTTCTGCCCGGTCAATGGAATTAACGCTGGTGCCGATAATGCGCGCGCCTGCTTTTTCTAACTGTCTGGCTAAATTCAAGGGAGTTTGCCCGCCCAATTGCACGATCACCCCATCCGGTTTTTCTTTATCAATGATATTCATCACATCTTCAAAGGTGAGCGGCTCAAAATAAAGCCTGTCTGAAGTATCATAATCCGTGGAAACAGTCTCCGGGTTGGAATTCACCATAATTGTCTCATAGCCTAACTCTTTCAGGGCAAAAGAGGCATGACAACAACAATAATCAAATTCAATGCCTTGGCCGATTCTATTGGGGCCACCGCCTAAAATCATAATTTTTTTCTTCTTAGTAACCTCTACCTCATCTTCTTCCTCATAGGTAGAATAATAATACGGCGTATAGGCAATAAACTCCGCGGCACAGGTATCTACTAATTTAAAAGTAACGGTAATATTATTTTTTTTGCGCAAATTCCTTATGTAAATTTCATCACTATGGGTGATCTCGGCAATTTGCCGGTCGCTAAAACCGGATTCTTTGGCTTTACGCAGCGATTCCAAGCTTAATTTTTTATTTCTATTAAATTCTCTTTTTAAATCATTCTCTAAATTGATTATTTCCCGGATATTTTCGATAAACCAAGGGTCGATTTTAGTAAGGGAAATTATTTCTTTAGCGCTATAACCTTTTTGTAAAGCGTATTTAATATAAAAGATCCGTGAGGCATTAGGTTCTTTTAATCTCTGCCTGATTTTTTTATCCGAAATCTCATTGTATTTTAGCTTGCTGTCTAGCCCATAATGGCTAATCTCTAATCCTCTTAAACCCTTTTGGAGGGCCTCTTTAAAGGTGCGGCCGATGGCCATAGTTTCACCGACTGATTTCATTGATACGCCCAGGATATCTTTTGCTTCCGGGAATTTCTCAAAGGTGAATCTGGGGATCTTTACTACGCAGTAATCAATTGCCGGCTCAAAACAAGCGGGTGTCTTTTGAGTAATATCATTAGGTATTTCATCCAAGGTATAACCCACAGCCAGCTTAGCGGCAATTTTTGCGATTGGAAAGCCTGTCGCCTTAGAGGCTAAGGCCGAACTCCGGGAGACCCTGGGGTTCATTTCGATTACTACCATCCTTCCGGTCTTAGGATGAACGGCAAATTGAATATTTGAACCGCCGGTCTCTACACCGATTTCCCTGATACAGGCAATTGCCGCATCGCGCATCTTCTGGTATTCTTTATCAGTTAAAGTTTGGATGGGCGCAACGGTAATGCTATCCCCGGTGTGAATTCCCATCGGGTCAAAATTTTCAATAGAACAGATGATCACTACATTATCTTTTAAATCGCGCATTACCTCTAATTCAAACTCTTTCCAGCCGGTTACCGACTCCTCGATTAAGATCTCGCTGATCATACTTGACTCAAGGCCGCGGCGGGCTAATTCTTTAAATTCCTTTATACTATAAGCTGTGCTGGCACCTGTTCCGCCTAAATTAAAACTCGGCCGGATAATCAGAGGAAATCCTATTTTTTTAGCGACCTTATCCGCCTCTTTTAAATTATAGGCCTTGTCGCTTTTAGGTAAATCCAGGCCGATCCTCTGCATTGCTTCTTTAAATAATGATCTATCTTCGCCTTTTTTAATCGCCTTAATATTTGCGCCGATAGTCTCGACTTTATATTTTTTTAATATCCCTTTTTTTGCCAGGTCTACAGTGAGATTTAAAGCGGTTTGTCCTCCTAATGTAGGAAGCAGGGCATCGGGCCTTTCTTTAGCGATGATTTTCTCTACCACCTCGGTAGTTAAAGGCTCTATATAGGTCTTATCGGCAATCTCAGGATCGGTCATAATGGTGGCGGGATTGGAATTCACTAAAACCACCTTATACCCCTCCTGCCTTAAAACCTTGCAGGCTTGGGTTCCGGAATAATCAAATTCGCAGGCCTGGCCTATGACGATCGGGCCGGAACCAATGATAAGTATTTTTTTGATGTCTTTACGTTTTGGCATATTTCTTCATTAAAGCGATAAAATTCCCGAACAAATATTCCGCGTCATGCGGACCGGCAGAAGCCTCAGGATGGAACTGCACAGAAAATAGCGGTAATTTTTTATGCCGCATCCCTTCCAGGGTCTGGTCATTAAGATTTATATGGGTAATCTCTATTTCTTTTTGATTCAGCGAATCTATATCTACGCAAAATCCGTGATTCTGCGCCGTGATGGCAACCTTCCCGCTCTTTAAGTCTTTTACCGGATGATTCGCGCCGTGATGGCCGAATTTCAGTTTATAGGTCTTACCGCCTAAAGCCAGCCCGAGCATTTGGTGCCCTAAACAAATCCCGAAGATCGGTAATTTTCCGATTAGTTTACGCGTGGTTTGAATAACATATTTAACTGCTGCCGGGTCCCCCGGGCCATTCGGTAAGAGCAGCCCACCGGGCTTGAAGCTTAAAATCTCTTCGGCAGAAGCTTGCGCGGGTAAAACAATGACCTGACATTTATATTTAGCTAATTCCCGCAGGATGTTATATTTTAACCCGCAATCAAGCACTACCACCTTATATGCCCCCTGCCTAATGCCCGGCCAAAGATATTTTTTATCTACGCTTACCTTCTTCACTAAATCGATACCTACTAATCCCGGAGAATTCTTGGCTTTTTTAACTAAACTCTTCTCATCTAAATCTATAGTTGAGAGCACAGCCTTCATTGCCCCTGCTTTCCTGATATGCAGGGTAAGCGCGCGCGTATCTATACCTTCTAACCCTAAAATTTTATTTTCTTTAAGATAATCGTCTAGAGATTGTTTACTCCGCCAATTGCTGGCGATTTTGCTGCACTCCTTGACTACGAACCCTTCTAAGAATGGCTTACGCGACTCCATATCTTCTCCGTTCACGCCATAATTACCGATAAGCGGATAAGTCATAGCTACAATTTGGCCTTTATAAGAAGGATCGGTGAGGATCTCCTGATAACCGGTCATACTGGTATTAAAAACCACCTCGCCGCTTCTTTCGCCGTTTGCGCCGAATGAGCTTCCCTGAAAAATCCTTCCGTCTTCTAACGCCAGTATTGCTTTCATATAATTATGATTTATTTACTGCTGCCTTAATAAAATCTCTGAACAAAGGATGCGCCTGATCCGGCTTGGATTTAAATTCCGGATGGAACTGCACTGCGATAAAATAGGGATGGCCCTTAAGCTCGATTATTTCAACTAAATTTTTCTTCTGATATACTCCGGAAAAAATCATCCCTTTTTTTTCAAAAATCTTACGGTATTTATTATTAAATTCATAGCGGTGGCGGTGGCGTTCTTGGATGAGCATTCTACCATAAGTCTTAGAAACAAGGGTATTTTTTTTAATCTTACAGGGATACGCGCCTAAACGCATTGTCCCTCCCAGGTCCTGGACCTTCGCTTGCTCTGCCAATAAACTGATCACCGGATATTTTGTCTTTCTAAATTCCGTGGAGTTTGCGCCCCCTAAATTACAGGCATTCCTGGCAAATTCAATTACCGCGCACTGCATCCCCAGGCAAATCCCCAGAAAAGGAACCTTATTCTGGCGCGCGAATTTAATCGCTTTGATTTTACCTTCGATTCCGCGATAACCAAATCCTCCGGGGACAAGGATCCCCGAAATGCCGCGCATTATTTTCCCTATATCTGATTTCTCCAGGCTTTCGGAATCAATCTTTTTTATTTCTACCTTTGTGTCATTATAAATTCCGGCGTGGATAAGGGCTTCATATATCGATTTATAAGCATCTTGCAGTTCGATATATTTCCCTACAACGGCAATGGTAACTTTATTTTTCGGGTTAAGCACTCTTGTGACTACATCCCGCTCCCAATCTTTTAGGTCCGAGAACTTACAGATCAATTTAAAATGGCCTAAAATTATTTCATCTAAAATCTGCTTTTTAAAAACCAAAGGTATCTGGTAAATGGACTCCATATCCGGAGACTCGATAACCGCTTCTTTTCTTACATTACAGAATAAAGAAATTTTTTCTTTAACGCTCTCGGATAGCGGTTTTTCGGTGCGGCAAATCAATACATCCGGAATAATCCCTATCTCGCGCAGGGTACCTACGCTGTGCTGGGTAGGTTTAGTTTTTACTTCTTCCGCGGCCTTGATATACGGCACAAGCGTCAGATGAATGTATAGCACATTATCATAGCCCATATCTAATCTAAATTGCCGCGCTGCCTCTAAAAATGGCAGGCTTTCAATATCGCCTACTGTCCCTCCGATCTCGACAATAACAATATCTGTCTTAGAGACTCCGGCGCACTCTTTGATTTTCTCTTTGATCGCGTCGGTAATCTGCGGGATGACCTGGATGGTTTTTCCTAAATAGTCCCCTCTCCTTTCCCTGGAGATCACCCAGTTATAAATTTGGCCGGTAGTAATATTATTAAATTTGGACGCCTGGGCATTGGTGAAACGCTCATAATGCCCCAGGTCCAGATCTGTCTCTGCTCCGTCTTCGGTAACATAAACCTCGCCATGTTGATAAGGATTCATTGTCCCGGGATCGACGTTAATATAGGGATCCAACTTCATAATCGCAACCTTAAGGCCGCGCGACTCTAAAATTTTTCCTATTGAAGCGGAAGCAATCCCCTTGCCTAAGCTGGAGATTACCCCTCCGGTTATAAAAATGTACTTAGCCATATTTATCCCCTCCCTTAGCTTGAAAAACAGATCACTTTTTGCGATATGACGTCTGACATTATCTTTAAAGCCCGGTCACCTACTCCATAAACGCCGATAAGGTTTTCGAACTTAGCAGACTCAGGAATCAAATCGGTAAATATATTTTTTGATTCCTTAAGCCAGGCTTGGTTAAAAACAGCCTTTTTTTCTTCAGGAAAAAGAGCGACATAAAATATACTTGTCTCGACTAAATCCTGAAAAAAATGCGTCCCGAACGAAAGCTCCGGCATAAGGTTCCCCTCTGAAAAAGCGACTTCAGCTAAAACCGCTATATTATTTATCTCGGCAAATTTTACCGGGATCCCCAGAGAAGGCGTAGTAGTGCCCCATCTTCCAGGGCCCATCAGGAGTGTTGGTAACTCTTCCTTATCTTTTATCGTTCTATTTAATTTTCCGACTATGCGCGCCACTTCATATTTATCCGATAAGATAAGTTTGCTATACTTTCCCGGATCAACATATATCACCCACTCGATCTTCTGCGAGATATTCCCGCCTAAGAAATACCCTTCCGAATCAAAAAGAATATTTTTCTTGTTTACCTGCTTAGGAAGATCCACTTTCTGCCCCAGGCCTTTTGTCTGTAGCGGCCGGCATTGCAATAAGTTAATTTTATAAACATTATCTTTGGTAAAATTGACGGTAAATTCGATCTCCACCGGATAATGATAATTCTCCTGAAGAATCTTTAACATCTTTTTAAAGCAATCCGCAAGCGTGCTCTCTTTATCAAAAGGGGCGTCGAGCGTCAATATCCAGAGATCTCTTTCTTCTTCGGACCTTTCACGCATCCTGCTCATTGACTCATAATCTTTTACTGCGAGGCGCGAGATATCTGGCACCGCTTTTTCTTGAATCAGTTTTTCAAAAGGAACAGTCTCTAAAATATTCGCCTTCGTGTTAATAAGATCGACTTCATGCTGGGAATATTTTCTTAGATCATCTTTCTCAGCGTATGGCCGGCGTAAAGGATCAGCTAAAGCTACCATCCGCGGATAATCGCCTTCCACGCGGTTAACTGACCTGGTGCCTAAGCCGAATACCAAACGCAACATTCCCGCTTCAGGGTCAATGCTATTATTCCAAACATAGGTATTATAAGAAACACCCACCCCGGCAAGTTCAGGGAAGAAATAATCCTTACGATGCGCTCCGGAGACTCGTTGCACTAAAAGCGCCATTTGTTCATCCAGCTTATCCAGCCCCCTCTGTTTTCTATAAACCAAGGCATCTTCATTCATGGTACTGGCGTAAATTCTTTTTACCGCTTCGGCAAATTGAATATATCTTTGCTCAGGCGTTCCCTGATTAGCTAAAAATACACTCTCATATTTTCCGGCAAAGGCATTGCCAAAATCATCCTCTAAGAGTGAGCTAGAGCGGATGATAATCGGAGAGGAACCAAAATATTCTATAATCTGCTGAAAGCGCTCCATAATCTCTTCGGGAAATACTCCGTAAAGCATTTTTTCCTTTAAGACTTTGGCAAGGTTAAAATATCCCTCCTCACTCTTCTGCTGCATATGCAATTTCCACCAACGGTTATGCACCATATAGGAATAGAATATATCTGAACCAATATAGAACGAATCATGCGGCTCGGATATCTTCTGCCAGTCCAGGGTTTTATCTTTGGATAAAATTTTTCTCGCCAAAAGCATGCCTACGGCCTTACCGCCAATAAAACCCGTACCGATTAAACGCGACTTTATTTCAATTAACTCTTCCAGCGAAAAATGGCGGATGGCCAAAGAAAGAATCTTTTTATTCTTGGTAATCATAATACCGCAGAGCTTTTTAATCGTCTCGATTATCTTTTCTTTGGAGACCTTATTTTTAATCAACTCCTCGGCATCAATAAATAAACGGTCCCAGTAATCCAGGTTCCTTTTGGCGCTCTCGGCGGTCTTCTCGCGAATATAAGAAAGTATTTTTACCGCGTTTACGCTATCGGTAATAGGAATAAACTGCTCCCCTTTTCTCTGATGCGGAAGAAACATGGTGGGAGAATAACGGTTCCATACCTTTAAAGGATGTATGTAAGAACTCCCCTGGCAGCGATAAACATCTATCAACAATTGCGTTGTTTCACGTATACGGGCAATGGATTCAAAAGAATGATTATTACGTAACAACGAAAAATAGGTTAAGGTCTTTAGCTCATAAAGATATGGACAGGTAATCATGAAAAAATCACCCAGCATCAGATCCGTTGCCCAGGCTAAAAGTAACTCTGAAAGACAATCAAAAACATAATAAGCGCCTTCCCCCTCCTGAGTAATAATATTATTTACTTTGGTGGTAAAAGACTCAAATCCGGCATAGGCATCCAATTCATAGCGTTTAATATTCTTAGCCGGCTTAAGCAGCTCTTGATGCGCGGCAAAACGCAGATAAATAACCCTCTTTTTTTCTATCAGGGCCTGTTTGACAAAAGGCGCCACCAGATCAATATAGTCCTTTATATCGTCTATTTGCCAGACTACATTGTCTCCCAACCTTAAGCCGGTAATTACACTATCTAACCCTTTTATCCCTGTGCTGATCATCTTAATGCTCCTTTTGCAGTAGGCAAACACCAACCTATCTTATATCTCACCCATCAAATATTTATCAATGAAATAAGCCGCGCGCCGGCCCTCAGAAATAGCCCAAACTACCAGTGATTGTCCGCGGCGCATGTCTCCCGCGCAAAATACTTTCTCAACCGAAGTCAGATAATTTTCTCCTGTTTTGACATTGCCGCGCTGATCAAAAGCGACTTTAAGCTCACTAAGTAACCCGGAATGTTCAGGGTGTAAGAATCCTGCGGCAATAACTATTAGATCCGCGTCAATTTCAAATATTTCTCCTTCAGCATTTTCGCACAATATTTTTTTAACCCTTCCTCTTTCGCCGATAAACTTCTTAGCCGAAACCGACCAATAACGCGTCCCTCCCTCTTCATGGCTTGAGGAAGTCTTTAAGATCACCGGGTATTTAGGCCAAGGGTATTCCCGTGTGCGATATTGGGCCGGCTGAGGTAAAATTTCAACTTGCGTCACACAACGAGCTCCTTGGCGAAGCGCTGTTCCTACACAATCAGAGCCGGTATCTCCTCCTCCGAGGACAACCACATTTCTGTCCCGGGCGTCGATCAATGCCGCCGGAGGGATTTTCTCACCAGTAACCCGTTTGTTTGATTGGACCAAATAATCCATGGCAAAATATATGCCTTTTAAATTCCTTCCTTCGATATTTATATCTCGAGGGACCCGGGAGCCGCCAGCCAGACAGAGCGCGTCAAACTCCACCAAAATTTTATCCGCCGGATAATCTTGGCCCACATTTACCCCGGCCTTAAAAATAATCCCTTCTTCTTTCCAGATGTCAATCCGCCTCTCCAAAAGATATTTCTCTAATTTAAAATCCGGGATGCCGTAACGCAATATTCCGCCGATTAAATTGTCCCGTTCAAAAATAGTTACCTGATGGCCCGCTTGATTTAATTCCGCGGCGCAGGATAAACCTGCCGGGCCTGAACCGATAATCGCTATTTTTTTTCCTGTGCGCCGGCTAACCGGTTTTGGCTTGATCCAACCGTTCTTAAAACCAAACTCGATCACTGCCAATTCATTCTCACGAATAGTCACGGCATCATCGTTCAAACCCAAAACACAGGAATACTCGCATAATGCCGGGCATACCCTGCCGGTGATCTCAGGGAGATTATTAGTAGCATCCAGTAAGACCAGGGCCTCTTTCCAATTTCCACGGAAGACATAATCATTCCATTCAGGAATATAATTACCTACTGGACAACCCCAATGGCAGAATGGCGTTCCGCAATCCATGCAGCGGCTAGCCTGCTCCTGGGATTGCCTCTGGCCAGGGGGCTGAATAACCTCTTTAAAATCTTTAACCCGTTCGCAGACTTGCCGGTAAGCGCTACCCTGCCTGGCTAATTTTAAAAATCCCCTTAGCTCACCCATCTAATGCCTCCGCGATATCCAACTTTTCCTCTATCTTCGCTCCCTCTAAAATATTTTTATATTCTATCGGCATCACTCTCACGAATCTCTTCAATTCTTCATGCAAATTATCAATGACCCTTTTGGCTTTTTTACTCTTTGTATATTTATAGTGATTATGTAATAAATGGTAGATCGTATCCTTATCTTCCTCTTCAATTATCCCTAATTCCACCATATCGAGATTGCATTTTTCTCTAAACTTTTTATCCTCATCATAGACATAAGCTATCCCGCCGGACATACCCGCCGCAAAATTTCTTCCGGTCTTTCCCAAAACAATTACCCTTCCGCCGGTCATATACTCACAACCATGATCTCCTACGCCCTCGACTACCGCGTATAAGCCTGAATTTCTAATACAGAATCTTTCTCCGCTAACGCCATTGATGTAGGCCTCTCCGGATATCGCTCCGTAAAAAGTAGTATTACCGATAATGATATTTTCATCAGCCGGATACCCCGCTCTTTGATCAGGATAGATAATAATTTTGCCTCCGGAGATACCCTTACCTACATAATCATTACCCATCCCTTCTAATTCAAAGGTAACCCCTTTGGCTAAAAAAGCGCCGAAACTCTGGCCGGCAATCCCTTTAAATTTACAGGTAAGCGTATCTTCCAAAAGCACCCCATCCCCGCATTGGCGGCAGACTTCACCGCTTAACATCGCGCCTACAGCCCTATTGGTATTATTGATCTCCATTGAAATTTTCACCGGCATATTCTTCTCTAGTCCTTCCGCGCAGAGTTTGATCAATTTTTTATCCAATACCGCGTCCAACCAGTTAAATTGCTTAGAATGACAAAAACGCCCGACCTCATCGGGAAGATCAGGTTTATAAAGGATCCGGGAATAATCAATCCCTTGAGCTTTTAAAGGAACAATCTCTTTATTCAGTTCCAACAGGTCTGTCCTGCCGATCATATCATTTATAGTCCTTAAACCCAGGCTGGCCATTATCTCACGTAGCTCCTGGGCGACAAAACGAAAATAATTCACGATAAATTCCGGCCTACCCCTGAACCGCTTTTCTAGAATACTATCCTGAGTGGCCACGCCAACCGAACAATTATTCAGATGGCAGTGCCTTAACATGACACAGCCGATGACAACCAGCACAGCGGAACAAAAGCCGTATTCTTCAGCCCCTAATAAAGCGGCGATCGCCACATCGCGTCCAGTACGCATCTGGCCATCAGTTTGTATTCGCACCCGGGAGCGTAAATTATTCAACATCAACGTTTGATGTGTTTCAGCAAGCCCTAATTCCCAGGGAAGCCCGGCATATCTGATGGAACTCCGCGGGGAAGCTCCGGTCCCGCCGTCTCCTCCGGAAATAAGGATCATATCCGCATGTCCCTTGGCCACTCCGGCGGCAACTGTTCCCACCCCGACTTCCGAAACCAGCTTGACGCTGATGCGCGCCTTTGGATTAGCGTTCTTCAGATCAAATATCAATTGCGCCAGATCTTCAATTGAATAAATATCATGGTGTGGCGGAGGCGAGATCAGAGTTACTCCGACGGTAGTATATCTGGTCCGGGCAATCGCTTCACTCACCTTATGCCCCGGTAATTGTCCGCCCTCGCCAGGCTTGGCCCCTTGGGCGATTTTGATCTGGATCTCATCGGCATTCACCAGATAATTTATGGTCACCCCGAATCTTCCTGAGGCAACTTGTTTAATCGCGCTTCTGCGGGAATCTCCGTTAGGCAGAGTAATAAATCTATTGGGATCCTCGCCGCCTTCGCCGGTATTAGACTTTCCGCCAATACGATTCATGGCGATAGCAATGGTCTCATGCGTAGATGCGCTGATCGAACCAAAACTCATTGCTCCGGTAACAAAACGCTTCAGGATATCTTCAACCGGCTCAACCTCATTAAGAGAAATAGCCTCTGTTTTTTTAAACTTAAGCAGGCTCCTTAAAGTAGTGGGGTTCGCCGACTGATCATTAATCAACTGAGTGAATTTTCTATATTGCTCCTGATCATTTTCGCGCGTAGCATCCTGTAAAGCGGCAATACTCTCCGGATTCCAGAGATGAAACTCTCCGTCTTTTTTCCATTGATAAACACCACCGCTATTTAAGTACGCGCCGGAGGCTCCTCTCTCAGGATAAGCATCCTGATGCCTTTCGATAGTCTCGTCAATTATCCCCTCAAGGCTAGCCCCGCCTATACGCGCGGTAGTCCCGGTAAAATATTGAGCGATAAAATCATTAGCTAACCCCAGCGCCTCAAATATCTGCGCGCCGCGATAACTTCTCAAAGTAGAAATACCCATCTTAGATAATATTTTCAATATCCCATCGGTTAAGGCCTTAATATAATTTTTCTGCGCGGTTTTAAAGCCTAAGCCGAGCTCATTCTCGGTAATCAAATATTCTATTGCCTGGTAACTAAGATAGGGATTAATACAATCAGCGCCATAACCAAAAAGTAAAGCAAAGTGATGCACCTCTCTGGGCTCTGCGCTCTCTACCACTAACGCCACTTGAGAACGAATAGTCTTCTTCACCAGATACTGATGGATAGCGCTGGTAGCTAAAAGCGCGGGTATCGCAATATTGTCTTTATCCGCGCCCCTATCGCTTAAGATAATAAAAGAATAGCCCTTATCAATAGCGTACTCGGCTTCAAAACAAATCCTCTCAAGCGTGCGTAAGAATCCTTCTTTACCGCTATTGGCGGCAAAAAAAGTATAGATTGTCTTAGCCCGAAAACCATTGATACTGATATCGCGGATTTTTGCTAACTCCGCATCGGTTAAAATGGGATTTCTTATCCTGAGTTTATGGCTATGCTGCGGGGTTTCTTCCAGGATATTCTTTTCCGGACCAATAAAACTCTCTAAACTCATCACCAGCTTTTCCCTGATAGAATCAATCGCTGGATTGGTTACCTGGGCAAAAAGTTGTTTAAAATAACTGTAAAGCATCTGCGGTTTCTGGGATAAAAAAGCGTGCGGAATATCGCTACCCATAGAGCCCACCGGCTCTTTAGCTTCCTGCGCCATGGGCTTAATGATCATCTTTAAATCTTCACGCGAATAACCAAAGGCCTTTAGCTGTGGAATAATATCTTCGGGTTTCTTATAATCAACGTTACTAAGGCTGAGTTTATCAAAATCAACCATGCTCTGGCTATTCCACTCTCCATATGGAGCGCGGCTGGCTACCCGCTCTTTGATCTGCGCGTCTTCCACGATACAGCCTGACTGAGTATCAATAAAAAATATTTTCCCCGGTTCCAGCCTTCCGGAAACCTTAATCTCGGCAGGATCAATATCTAATACACCCACTTCAGACGCCATAACCACAAAGCCGTTTTTAGTGATAATGTAACGCGCCGGCCGCAGCCCATTTCTATCCAGCACTGCCCCGATATTTCTGCCGTCGGTAAAAGCTATAGCTGCCGGGCCATCCCAGGGTTCCATAAAACAGGCATGGTATTTATAAAAATCTCTAAGTTCTTCGCTCATTAGATTATCGTGCTCCCAGGCTGCGGGAATAAGCATCATCATCGCATGTTCCAGCGACCTGCCGGATAAAACTAAAAGCTCAAAAAAATTATCAATTGCCGCTGAGTCACTCCCGCCCTCAACAATTACCGGCTTAAGTTTTTCTATGTCGGTGCCGAATAATTCGCTGGCCAATAAGCGTTCCCTCGCGCTTACCCCATTAATGTTGCCGCGTAAAGTATTGATTTCTCCGTTATGAGCTAGAAATCTAAAAGGTTGCGCTAAATCCCAGGTAGGAAAAGTATTAGTGCTATAGCGCGAATGCACCAAGCATAAAGCGCTCTTTATACTGTCATCCTTAAGGTCAAGGAAGAAATTCTCCAGTTGATTAGGCATAAGTAATCCTTTATAAGCAAGGGTACGGCAGGAAAGATTAGTAATATAAAAAGATTTCTTCTGCTCTAAGCTAGAGGCGCGGATAGTATTTTCAACCTGCTTTCTGATAATATAAAGTTTTCTTTCAAAAGCTAAATCGGCGCTGAGATTTTTATCTCTTCCGATAAAAATCTGCTCAAAGACCGGTTGAGTAGCCTGAGCGCCTTTGCCAATACCCGAATTATCAACCGGAACAGTCCTCCAACCTAAAAGTATCTGGCCTTCTTCTTTAATTACTCTCTCAAATATTTCTTTAGCGAATTCGCGCTCTTTAATATCCTGGGGCAAGAAGATTAATCCTGTACCGTATTCACCTGATGCAGGTAACCCAGAAAAAACCCGCTTAAAAAATTCATGCGGGATCTGAATCAAAATTCCCGCTCCGTCTCCGGTCTTGGGATCCGCGCCTACTGCTCCGCGATGCGACAGACGATGCAAAACCTCAATCCCCTGCCTAATAATAGCATTGGACTTCTCGCCTTTGATATTACAGACAAACCCTACTCCGCAGGCATCATGTTCAAACTGCGGGTCATAAAGTCCTTGTTTTTCAGGCAACTTATTGCAGCTCATATTTATATCTTCCATTTATTAGGGTCTATTCCTAATTTTTTAATCTTCGCTCGCATGGTATTACGGTTAATCCCTAATATTTTAGCAGCCTTTAGTTGATTACCTTCGGTGCGTTCCAGGACATATTCAATCAAAGGCTTCTCGATTTCAGATAAGACTGATTTATATAACAATCCCTTTTTTTCGTTATACCAAAAATCTCCTAATTTAATTACTTTATCCTTGATAAAAGCTAAATCCCGGATATTGTCTTTTTGGGCTAAACGAATCACATTCCCATGATCCAGGCTCTCAGACAAATTATATCCTTCCTCACTGAGTATTTTATTCAGGAGTTCTTTAACCTTACTTTCATCTGCCCCGGATATCACAATAGTAACCATATTCTGCATAATAGTTAATCAGTTCTTTCTAAAATAATACCCTGACTTCCCTGATCTTTCGATGACTTGCTTTTATTTAATAAATAACATCTCGCGGTATTTGGGAAGATCCCAAGTATCATCAGAGACCACGCATTCCAGCGCATCCACGTGCTTACGGATATGCTCCATCAATGGCTTGAGTTCTTTAAAATATAGCTCTGCGCGCTGCTCATTGCTGCGTTCTTTGGCCTTTTCAAGTAACTTATCCATTTCATTGGTATTGCGCCTGACGTAATAGATCTTAGCGACTACATCACTTAGATGCGCCTTCTTATCTTCTAGCGCCGCTGGATCTACTTCAAGCTCAGCGCCTTTTTCTAACTCTACCAGCTCACGTAGGTTACCCGCGAGAAGTTTTTCGTATTTATAACCTGCGGGAACTACCGAGGCATTCACCATTTCCTTTAGAGTGTTGGCTTCGATTTCCAAAGTCAAATTGTACATGTGAATCCAAATATGATAGCGGGCAATCAATTCCTCCTTAGAAAAAACTTTATATTTCTCAAAAAGAGCGATATTCTTTCCTACAGTAAAGGCCTCCAATGCCTCATAGGTCGCCGCGACATTAGGCAAGTTCCTTATCTTTGCCTCTTTGATCCATTCCTCGGCATAGTTATTACCTTCGAAACGAATATCCTTGGTTTCCTTAACGATATTACTAATTACCTTTAAGACTTCAGAATTAAAATCCTTGCCTGTGCCTTTAACTGTTTTGATCTGATTAGTTACATACTCCAGATTTTCCGCGATTATCGTGTTAATTATAGTAATAGACGTGGATATATTCTGCGATGAACCGACTGCGCGGAATTCAAACTTAGAACCGGTAAAAGCAAAAGGCGAAGTACGGTTTCTATCAGTCATATCCTTATTAAATCTTGGCAGCCGGCCGATCCCTAAATCAATAATGTCCTGCTTGGCGACCTTGGATTTAACGCCATTTTCAAACATATTCAGGATTTGCGTCAGCTGTTCACCTAAAAATACGCTGATAATCGCCGGAGGGGCTTCATTGGCGCCTAAGCGGTGTTCATTCCCCGCCATAGCAACTGATGCGCGCAAAAGATCAGCATGCAGATAGACTGCGCGCAATACCGCTACCAAGATTGCCAAAAACTGCAGATTTTCTTCCGGAGTCTCTCCCGGATTTAAAAGATTATTTCCCTGGTCATCTGAAAGCGACCAATTCAGGTGCTTACCGCTTCCATTAATCCCGTTAAATGGCTTTTCATGTAAAAGACAAACCAGGTTATGCCGAAGAGCTACTTTTTTCATCAACTCCATCAACAGTTGATTATGATCACAGGCGATATTGGATTCCTCAAAAATAGGAGCAAACTCATACTGGTGCGGAGCAACCTCATTGTGCCGGGTCATCACCGGGATTCCCAGCTTATACGCTTCTTGAGCGACTTCAAACATAAAATTAATGACCCGCTCCTTAATTGTGCCAAAATACTGGTCCTCTAACTGCTGACCTTTGGGAGAGGAAGCGCCAATCAAAGTACGCCCGGTCATCACTAAATCCTGACGCAAATTGTAATAATTTTTGTCGATCAAAAAATACTCTTGCTCGGCTCCACAGGTAGAAAATACTTTTTTTACATTTTGATGGCCAAAAAGTTTTAACAGGCCCAACGCTGCTTTATTTAAGGCTTCATCTGAACGTAAAAGCGGAAGTTTTTTATCCAAGGCTTCGCCGTGATAAGAAATAAATATGGTCGGAATACAAAGAGTTTTACCCAGCAAGCTTTCAATAATAAATGCCGGACTAGAGGGATCCCAGGCAGTATAACCCCGGGCTTCAAAGGTAGCCCGGATCCCGCCTGAGGGAAAACTGGAGGCATCCGGTTCACCCTGAATTAATTTATTTCCGGAAAACTTTTCAATCACTTTACCGGGTTCCACGAAGGAAATAAAACTATCATGCTTCTCCGCGGTTAGCCCGGTCATCGGCTGAAACCAATGGGTATAATAAGTCGCGCCTTTTGAGATCGCCCATTCCTTCATCGCGTCAGCTATCTCATTTGCCTGGCTCAAGCTTATGGTTTTTCCTTCTGACATCCAAGCTTTAAACGCCGCGAAAGTAGTTTTGGAAATATGCTTACGCATTGTCTCGAGGTTAAAGGTATTTTCGCCGAAATAATCGGAAACTTTCTTAGGGGAATCAATCTTGTCTAACGCTACGCTTTTAATTTTAGATAAAACTTTCTGCCTGATACTCATATTTCCCTCCTCTAGATGAATGATCCAAATTTATCCGATAGCAACTCCGCCGCGCTCCTCTGTGCGGATACGAATGCACTCTTTTAGATCCAAAACAAAGATTTTGCCATCGCCGGTTTCACCGGTCTTGGCGCCTTTGACAATCGCTTTAATTGTCGGTTCAAGGAAATCTTCATTTACGGCAATCTCCAGACGTATCTTTCTTAAAAGATTCCCGGTCTCTTTCGCGCCACGGTAAATTTCCGTAATCCCTTTTTGGCGGCCATGCCCCATCACTTCGCTTACAGTGATAAGATTAACCTCTTGCCTATAAAGCTCTTCTTTTACTTCTTCTAATTTCGAAGGTTGAATTATCGCGATGATTAATTTCATAAAAACCTCCTTGCCCACGGTGTTATTCCAATACTGTATACGCCCTCTCGTGATGTTGGGTAAGATCCAGTCCGATAAGCTCCTCTTCTTTTTTTACCCGTACGCCGATCAATAAATCGACCAATTTGTAGATCACTAAGGTGACTATAAAAGTATAGCCTATAGTGACTAAAACAGCGGCTGCCTGGATAATCAACTGCTTGGGATTACCGAAAAATAATCCATCCGCTCCGGCAGGGTTAACTAACTTAGAGGCAAATAATCCGGTGGCTAAAGCGCCCCAGATCCCGCCTACGCAATGCACGCCAAAAGCATCCAGCGAATCATCGTAGCCTAATTTTGGCTTAATCACGGTAACCGCGATAAAAGAAAATACACTGACTAACAATCCTATAATGATCGCCGGGATCACGCTAACAAAACCAGCAGCCGGAGTAATCGCGACTAGACCGGCGACAGCTCCGGAACAAACACCGAATATTGTCGGCTTGCCATTATGTATCCATTCAACAAACGCCCAACTCAAACCTGCTGCGGCGGCGGCAGTATTAGTCACCACAAAAGCGTTGACCGCCAAGCCATTTGCCGCTAAGGCGCTACCCGCATTAAATCCAAACCAACCAAACCATAAGAGGCCCGTGCCTAAAACCACAAAAGGCATATTATGCGGAGTAGGGACATTCTTATCTAGATTAACCCTCTTACCTAATATTAGAGCGGTAACCAGCGCGGCAATCCCGGCATTGATATGCACCACTGTTCCACCGGCAAAATCCAGCGCTCCTAAATTCCTTAACCAGCCTCCCATACCCCAAACCCAGTGACAGAGCGGATCATATACAAATGTAGCCCAAAGAAGCGTAAATAAAAGGAAGGCGGAAAATTTCATCCTCTCCGCAAAGGCGCCGATAATCAAAGCTGGGGTGATAATCGCGAACATTGCCTGAAAAATCATAAATGCCTGATGCGGAATCGTTGCCGCGTAATCCGGATACGGCGTAAAACCGACATTCTTTAAACCAACCCAGTTAAAACCGCCCCAAAAACCTTGATTCGGCGCGAAAGAAAGACTATAGCCGAAGAGGACCCACTGAAGGCTTAAAACACACATAATAATGAAACATTGCATCAGCACGCTCAGAATATTCTTTTTTCTGACCATACCTCCGTAGAAAAAAGCCAGGCCGGGCGTCATTAATAAAACCAGGGCCGATGAAATTAAAACCCACGCCGTATCTCCTGAATTAATCATTTTTTCTTCTCCTTTATTTTTAGCTAAAAGTCAACGTCTAGTTGAAATGTCACAGTATTCTTCGAATTCGGGTTGTTATATACATCGTAAGCCAGGATAGCCGCAATATTATTGGTGAATTTCCAGGATAAACCGTAGTTGAGCGCTCCATATGTTGACTGGGTACCCTGATAATCCACGCATATCCAAAGCCTGTCGCTTATCTCCGTCATAACCCGTTCCCAGGCAACCATCGCGCCGGCGTTATCACGCTCGCTGTTTTTATCGCGCAATAACCTGGCATTACCGTTAAAATAACCGGCGGAGAACCTGCCTAAATTAATCTTACCTATATTAATAGTCTTTGCCCCCCTTAAATACCAGACATTATAGTTGGTATAATTATGCTTATAACCCATATCATAACAACCAACGGCAAACGCGGGCATATTTCTAAAATAGGCATCCTCGGGAATCCCGAGTTTAAAATGGAAATACACCGGCCACTTGTCTAATGTTGAACCTAAACCTTTTTTATAGTCAAAACCTGTTTCCGCCAAAATCTTGCCTAAAGGAGACCAAAGTTTACCAAGAGGATTTTCTTGCGGATTATCCGGCAACAACCCGGCCATTAGACCGTAATCCTGCAGAACAAATAATTTATTATCATTATGGTCCCTGCTTCTTACCGGAGTGTAATTATCTACATCCAGATGGAAGACCCCCAACGGCTTTACGTCTGTAGATGGCGCCCAGATAAGCGTTGTGGGGGTAGCATAAAGCGCGCTAAAACTTAGCGTACTCATTAACAAAACCATTAAGAGAATCCCCAACTTTTTCATTTATCCCCTTTTCCCGCCTAAACAAAAAAGGCGTCGTTGATCCATCGCTGGATTTAAGACGCCATCGTCTATAAAAAATAAGCCCCTTTCAAAGCGTTTTTGCCTTAAAAAGGGCGTCCTTGTCCTTAAAAATGAAAAAACCCCAAAACATTTTTGGGGCTTCTGTGCCTCTTTAACATCGCTGTTATTAAAAGTATAACACTTGTTCTCTATTTGTCAAGTATTATTTCCCCTCTTTATATCGAACCCTTTAAATCTTTTTCATCCATATGAAATTTATGGAGCATTCTATGCACGATTGGCGTAAAAACTATTCCCATTACGGCAATAAATACAAGACCGCTGAAAAGCGCGTACAGGGAGGCGAATACTTTTGCGCTTGCATTACTCAACAGGTTTACCGGACCCATGCCACCCAGGATCATAGACGCATTTAGCAATGAATCAACCCAACTAAAACCAGCTATCCAATGATATCCGGCAACCCCAATGAACAGGGCGATTAAAATCACCAGAATGGCGATTCCAATATATACAGCCACTCTTCTTATGAATACCGAAACCGGAGCTATTTTTTGATGTTTCTGTTCAAACATATCTTAAAACCCCCGAAGCATCCCCTAGTTTTATTGGCATTTCTACTTCCTAAAAATTAGAAGCGGCGCTATCCATCTCATAACCTTTATTCAATCCTATCTCGCTTTTCAATATTATGTCTTGCGCATAACAACTGAATGTTTTCTGCAACTAAAGAAGACCCGCCTTTTGAATAAGGAATTATGTGGTCGAAATGTAAATTATCAGGGCTGCCGCATTTAGTACACTTCCCCTTATCCCTCTTCCAAACCGCTAGCTTTACAGATGCAGGTATTAATCTGTTACGATCCAAATCAAAATTTTCTGGCTGTTTGCCCTTAGAATTTATTTTATCTATTTCAAGTCTGAATTTAAATACTTTTCTTTTATTCGATTCTTCTTGCCACGAATCAACTAGTTTAAATAAACCGTTATAAGCCCATATTCCTGAATGAATTTTTTCATATACCTTGACTAGCTCTGCATCAGACTTCTTATTTTTGTAATCATGCGCTGCTTTATAAAAAAACCCATTCTGAGTTAAACTACCTCCGGGATTCTGCATTTGTTGAGAAACCAGCTTTGAATCTTGAGCTCTATTAAACCGAGGGATATCATGACCTTCGTATATTAATGTCTTGCCATTATCTTCAACCTTATCAGCATATGGAGCATTGCGTCTGAGACTCATCAATATTACACTGTGTCTTCCTTTAAGTCGAAAGTTCATTCCTCTTTGAAGACTTATACCTTCTTCTTGGCACATTTCAATGTATGAAATTACATCACCGGCTTTAAACATTATTTAGAAATTATAAAACACACATAAACTCCGCTACAACTCGAAATTCGATAGCGGGCACATCTTCCAAAACGATATCTTTAAAATCATTATTATCAGGAGAAAGAATTATTTTCTTATGTCTCCATGTCCCATCGTCAAAATATTCTTTCTCGCTTTTATACCGCTTTATTGTAAACTGCCTCGTCGTTTCAGGGTCAGAAATTAAATGACACTCCACAAGGACAGCTAATCCATTCCTGGTCCCTCCTTTGTCAAAGCGAAATACGCAATAGCTTCCATCAGGAATAGTCGGTTCCATTGACTTACCTACCACTTTCGCAACAAACATGTCTTTATTCAAAGTTCTAGGGATATCGGCCTTGATCCAACCAATCGGTTCTTGTTCAACCTGTGTTTCTTTACCGAATGACGTTGCAACCGCTTCAAGTGATAAAATAGGGAGATAATCTCTAAACTGCAGATTTTCCGGGATCGTCGGCACTGGCTCTTTAGACTGCTTTTCATCCTCTTTAACAATATCAGAAAACATCAAAGCGCCATCCCTGCTTTCAATCTTAGTCCTAAAAAACATTTCTGTTTCTTTGTCCATGAAATACAAATAAACTCCCTTATGAGCGCGCGACATCAACACTCTATAAACATGTTTAAGATGATCAGTTAGCTTTTGATTCCCTCTTAAAACCTGTTTATCAAAAGAATTCTCAGGAATACTAATCCAACCTTTATCTTTGCGCCAAACGAGGTCGTCTCCAAAGATTACACCTATATAGTCAAATTCAAAACCTTGAGCTGTATAGACTGTCCCAACCTGCTCCATACCACTCTTATCAGTAGCCCACTTCCAAAATTCATCCTTCTTCTCCCAGGGCATTTGAAAGTCACCTATTTGAACATCTTTTACTAATGAACCGTCTGGATTCGGTTCACTCCATTTCCAACAGAAACCAGCAACAATTCTAGCTAAATTCTCCTTGTGTCTATTTTTCTCATCAATTGCTCTTTTTAAATCTACTGGAGTTTCAAAAATTCTAAACTCCATTTTTGCATCAAAAATATCTATATCAGACTCTCTAATCTCCAGTAGCTTGTCTAACCACTGTAAATATGCATCTGACCCGGAACAACGGAACTGCGTCCTAAGTTCGAATTCTACAATGTCTTTATCATTTACGCCAAATTTAGCGGCTGAACTTTTTATTAATTCAGCACTACCAATCTCCTTTGGACGGACAATCTGGAATTCATCTATAAAAAATATCGATAACTTTGCGGGCCTTATAAGATCATCTATTTGAGGGTTTTTTGATTTAAATTTAGAAGGCACCCCATAATCATTGCTATCCGACCTAATCCTATGGGCCTCATCGCATATCAGAACATCGATTTCGTTCTCCTTGTGCTGCGTAAAGTTAAAAAAGAATTTGAAGAGATTTGATGCTCTACGTCCAACAATTTTTCTCAATGTATTTGTAAATGCGGATGAACCGGTAGCATGATATACAACCTTACCCTGACGCATCAGCTCGCCCATAACTTCTAATGCAATTACTGACTTGCCTGTTCCAGGACCACCCTTTACAACAATAATAGACTTTGTACTTGTCTTAGTTAACTGCTTAGCTTTGCTAATAATCGCATTATAAGCAGCGATTTGATCATCAATAAGCGTAAATATTTGCTGCTTATGAATCATATCGCCAGTGTGATCTAGTAATCTTTTCGAAGGTCGAACAGGGCTATTTAAAAAACGACTAAAGACTTCTAGCCCGTCACTATTCTTTAATCTCTCCTGCAAATAAAGGCCCAATTCTCTGACATCTTCTTTGAGAAACAGAGGAAAAGCCTTGGTGAATTTATGGAATTTGGGGAGCGAGAGTATGTTTTCTTTTTGCTTAGTATAATTGTGACAATATGTGCAAGAATTTAGCTGCACTGCGTCATCACTATTAAAAATCAACAGAAAATCTAATAAATCAAAATGATATCCTTCAACTTGTAAACAAGGATGAGCTACCTCTCTCTTACCAAGAAAATCTATTATTACATTACCTTCATTTTCACAATCATAGACATGTTCATTAGACCATTGCTTTAACTCCATTAAAACAACACTATCCTTATTTGAATTATTCTTCCCAAACACCAACACATCGATGCGCCGAGTTGAATATGGTAATTCATACTCCACTATTATTTTATTATTCAATAAATCTGAATACGTGAATGCGTTATTTAGGAAATTTAGTGACTGCTGCCAGGAACGATATTCTGGTTCTGAGGGTGGTCTTCTATAGTAGGCGAGAAAGTTATCTTTTAATATATCTGCGATACGATTATGTATTACGTCTTCCGAAAATTCCTTGATTGACCCCTCATAGAGTCTCATAGCTTATTGTATTTTGTATGCTTTCCTTTAGCTTTTTCCACCGGATATTTCATTTCATTTTTTTTAAGTTTTTGATCCATCGCATCAATTAAATTGATACCGAGATTATCGGCTAATTCAAAAAGATATAAGGCTATGTCTGCAATTTCATCCTTAATCTCAGCGAGATTTTTCCTTGAATATCTTTCTACTTCTTCGGTAGTTTTCCATTGAAAATGCTCAAGCAGCTCAGAAGCTTCGAGTATTATTGAAACAGCCATATTCTTAGGATCATGAAATTGCATCCAGTCACGCTCATCTCTAAATTTCTTGATTTTTTCAGTAATTTCTTTCATTTCGTTCATCAAAACTCCTTTTCTAAAGTGAAACAAAAAAACCCAGTCTACGTGGCTGGGTTAAATATAGTTATAAATATAAGGTGATCGCAAACTCAGCTAAAGACATATTTTCTCCTAAGTTGTTAAATTATAGCACTTTTGGGTAGGCTTGACAACGAAGAAGATAACTCAATTCTTCTCCCGCTCCAACTTGAGGTCACAATTTGTGACCTCAAGTTCATAACCTCTTGTCTTGTGAGTATATACATGAAGTCGAGCGGGAAGCGCGCCTTATTTCTTCTTACAGCCTGAATTAATACTTTGGTTTCTACGCCATAAAGCTTAGCCAGATCGCTATCCAGCATAACCTTTTTACCTCTTATCTCTAAGATCTTTGTAGCTATAACTTCAACCGAAATTGCATTAGTCATATACCCTACTTAAATAGACGGAGGAGGTGGCAAAATCTAACGCAGAATTTTATTTAGTGGGTAACAATTGCAGCTTTTGTTTCCTTGTCAGCTTCTTAATGGCGGATTCGCGTTTAAGGGCTTCGGAGCGATTCCGCATTGGCTCTTGGTACACAAGCTCAACCGGAATCTTATTCTTGGTATAAAACGCGCCCTTCTTGGCATTATGCTCTTTGAGCCGACGGGGGATATCGGTTGTGATGCCGGTGTAAAGGGATGTATCTTGGCATTTAACTATGTAAAGTGACCAAGGCATAATCTAAAAAAATTTTGGGGTCTCTCTCAATTTATTAACCTAATTATATGCGCAATACCTCATATCAAGAATATTCTGGGTTTAGAGAGGCAATTCCTTGTTTTTAGAGGCTTTCCGGAGCAATTCAATAAGCTTAGGGTCTACTTTTTCTCCCAATTCTTCTGCTCGATGAATATCCATCCAGGCCTTATCATATTCTTTCATTAAAAAACGCACTACCGCCCGGTTGTAAAATACCTCTCCATCATTAGGGGTAATTTCAATAGCCTTATTAAGATCGGATAAAGCCAGTTCATAATTTTTTTCTTGAACATAGGCTGTCGCGCGGTTGTTGTAAGCTTTAACAAGATGGGAATCAATTTTAATGGCCTTACTGAAATTAGAAATAGCCTGGGCGGGGCTACCCTGGGCTTGATAAGCAAGGGCACGGTTGTAGTAAGCATCGGCATAGTTAGGTTTAAGTTCTATCGCCCTATTATAATCAGAGATTGCCTGCGTAAAGTTACCCTGGTCCCGGTAGACCACTCCGCGGTTGTTGTAAGGATCGGCATCATTAGGATTAAGTTCTATCGCCCGATTATAATCAGAGATGGCCTGCGTAAAGTTACCTTGATCCCGGTAGGCCACTCCCCGGTTTTTGTAAGCAGTCGCTTCATTAGGATAATTCTTCAAAACATCACTCCACAAAACTATACTATTATTCCAGACCTGGCATCTTTTCCAGGTTAATGTGGCCAAAATGCCTAGCGCGCCGGTTAAAATTATCAACATCATCAAACTTTGTAAAAAATAAAGGTGTTTTGTTTTCAAAGCGCATAACCAGATAAACCCCTCGGAAATAAGATAAAATATTCCTAACGATGAGATATAAATATAACGATCGGCAACGATGATATTGCCTATTGGTATAAATTGTAAAACGGGTAAAATAGTAATTAAAAATAAAAAACTGCCAAAAATAATTTTCCTTGTGCGCTTACTTGAAATAATTACAGCGGCCAACAGGATAACAACTGTGATAAAAGTATAGGGAAATAAGGAAATTTCTTTTGTTCCCGCATAAGGATAAAAACAAGAAAGCTTGATCGGGACTAATATTTTATTAAGATAAAAAATTATGCCGTAGCTAGAAACCGCGATTTTATTCACAAAATTAAGTAAACTCTCTTGCCTTACGGCTCCGCTTGAGTATTGGCCGATAGCAGCGATTATCCCGAATATAAAAGAGAGAATAAAGAAGGGAATTTTATCCAGGAGCGCGGTTTTACTGCGCTTTCTATGCAAAAAATAATCTATAAGCAACAGCACGGCGGGCAAAGTGATGGCCATTGCTTTTGATAGAAGAGAGAAAATAAATAAAATTAAAGAAGAATAATAATATTTTCCTATTTTTTCCTTCCGCAGGTAATAACAATAGCAAATAAGCGCAGCTAAGAAGAAACACGCGTAAAGCACGTCTTTTCTCTCACTGATCCAGGCGACTGATTCCACATGTAAAGGGTGTAGGCCAAAGAGGACGGCTGTTAGCCAAGAAACCGAGATCTTGCGGGTAAGCAGATAAAACAGCCAAAACACAAATAGACAATTAAGTAAGTGCAGTATAAGGTTAGTTAAATGATACCCGAATGGTTTCAACTTAAAGAAGCGGTATTCAAATAAATAGGACAAGATAACCGCGGGCTGATAATTGCCCACAGAAAAAGAGGAAAAAATACGTCTTATATTGCCTGTTGATAAATTACGCACGCTTGTATTGTTTGTTACATATGAATTGTCGTCCCAGTTCGTAAAATTATTTTTAAGGCAGGGATAAAAAGAAAAGAAAGTTATAATTAAAATGGAGGCAATTGTAATGATTATCTTGAGGTCTACCTGTTTTCCCAATCTAAGCATATAAAAGTTGTCCTTTTAAAAAGGCCTATGATCTAAATTCAGACCATAGGCCTTAAACTATCCCGTTATGCGAGGAGAACGATCCCGCAACCTTTAGAGCCACAGTCTAACGCTCTGGATTCTTATAATTTTCAAATAATGTTGTAAATCGTTGTGGCACAATAAGTTATGGGTGGCTAACGGGGATCGAACCCGCAACCTTTAGAGCCACAGTCTAACGCTCTAACCAATTGAGCTATAGCCACCATTAAATTATCAAATAAAGCCTAACACAAATAGAGCAATCTTACTAATAAATTATTGCCCCGTTATTTAGCGGATTGGATAACTCCGTTACCGATGGCAAAGATCCCGTCAATCGCCGCCCGGGTCAAATCCGCGAAACTTCTGACTCCGCCTTCCATAACCTTAAGCGGAAAAACTAAAGCATTCTCCGGCTTAAAGCCCAAACTCATACCTTTGGTAATCTTATCCTCAAAAGCCATTTTGAAATTACCAAATCCAAATTGCGGATTATCCATTTTAGTCTTTACGCTAAAATTCAATTCCACCTTGCCCTGATCAACAGCTTTAAACATATCTAAAACTTTATTCGTAAGCTTAGACGCCTTTTCTTCGGCTTCTCCGGCTTCCAGCGGCTTGCGCACCATATCGGTCAGAGCCAAATGGCATTCCGCGATAATATTATTGTTTAAACCGTTAATATCGACTGAAAAATTGAGCTTGGCCCTTTCTATGCGCGCTTTTTCCAAATTTACCCAATTAGAATAATAAGGATATAGATAAATAGCGTCAATATCCTTGATCTTTAAAGCTGCCTGCATATCCTTCTTAAAGAAATTAAGCCATCCTTCAATATCCAACTGGCCGTTTACCTGTCCTTCTCTCCAGGGGATCTTCCCTTTTAACTCAAAATTAGTGATTCCGCGCCGCGGGAAAAAATAAAGGTTGGATATTTTACAACTTATATCCTTTAAAACTATTTTTATTCCGTTGGCGCTTATACTTTGATCAATGTAATTAACTATGCCGTTTTCAATCCTGATACGCTTAAAACCAAACGGCAGGAGTTTTAATTCTTTAGGCTGGATAGACTCAGGCGGTGTAGGCGGCGCCGCCGAAATAAGGTCAACGCTGGTTTTTTGCTCATTCACTACCGCGGGAGGAGCTTTAGTAATAGTAAACTCCGGAGAAACAAGTTTAAAACTGTTAACGATAACTTTTCCGCTAAAAAGACTTAAGAGGTTGGGCGAAATATAAATTGAATCTATTTTAGCCAGGCCGTCAATATCCAGCTTCTTGATTTCTAAATCCAGCGTCGGGCTAAGGTTAAAATAACCTACGGTCGTTTTCTTATGGGTCAAGGACTCAAGGGTTTTAGCGATAATTGACTTGCCGGCTACGCTTAAGAATATATATATTGCCCCAAATATAATGGCTAGGCTTATGATACTTAGTCCTAAGATTTTTTCAGTCTTATTCATAACTTTATTTTTATGCGCCTGGGCCGAATCGAACGGCCAACCTATTGCTTAGAAGGCAATTGCTCTATCCATTTGAGCTACAGGCGCATTTCTTTATTCAAATTGTCAAATATGGTCGGGGGAGAGAGATTTGAACTCTCGACCTCTTGCTCCCAAAGCAAGCGCTCTAGCCAAACTGAGCCATCCCCCGCGAAATTTTATTATATCAACCCGTCAGCGCTTCTCAATATATTTCTTGATAATTATTTTGGCTCTTTTGAGAGCGTGGTAACGATGGCTCAGCGTATGCTTTATCTTCTCGCCTAACTGGGCGAAAGTCTTTTGGTATTTAGGAATGACAAATAACGGGTCATAGCCAAAGCCGCTTCTGCCTTTTAACTTAAAACCAATCAGGCCGTTACATTTTCCTTCTACTACACCAACTAAACCACCCTTATCCGCTAAAGCAACAGCGCAAACATAATGTGCTTTTCTTTTACTGAGAGACATTCCTTTAAGAAGCTTGAGCAATTTTAAATTGTTTTGGCTGTCGCTCTTGCCTTTTCCTGAAAAACGCGCCGAGTAAACCCCGGGACCGCCATTTAACGCCTCTACACAGAGACCGGAATCTTCGCCCAGAGTAAGTTTTCCGGTGGCCTGAGCGATTTTAACCGCTTTTTTTATGGAATTTTCCTTAAAGGTCTTTCCGTTTTCAATTACTCTAGGGAGAGCGCCATAATCTGCTAAAGAACTTATTTTTAATCCAAAACCCTTGAGGATTGTTTTTATTTCTTTAAGCTTCTTCTTATTCTTCGTGGCTACGATTAATTCCATTATCGAGATAACCTTAGATGAGGTCGCCGACTAATTTACGTTGGATGCTGAATAAATCTTCAATTCCTTTTTGAGCAGCCACGAGCATCTTATCCATCTTCTCTTTTGGAAAAGGGTTGCGTTCGGCTGTGCCCTGAATTTCAATAAATTCGCCTGAGCCGGTCATAACTATATTCATATCCACTTCGGCTTTTGAATCTTCCTCATAACATAGATCTAAAAGCAGTTCTCCGTTAACTATGCCGACACTGGTGGCGGCGACATAATCTTTAATCGGAATATCCTTGATTAACCCGGCTTTTTTTATTTTACTCAACGCGTCAACCAGAGCGATAAAACTTCCGGTAATCGCGGCAGTGCGCGTTCCGCCGTCTCCCTGAATCACGTCGCAATCCAACCAGATGCAGCGTTCGCCTAAAGATTTCATTTCAGTGACCGTGCGCAAAGACCTTCCTACGAGCCGCTGTATTTCATAAGTGCGGCCGGAATCTTTACCGCGGGGAATACGCGTATTGCAGGAACGCGGAAGCATCCCGTATTCAGCAGTGACCCAGCCAGTACCCGATCCTCTTAGAAAAGGAGGCACGCTTTCTTCAACTGAAGCAGTGCATATAACTTTGGTATTTCCGAGTTCAATAAGACATGAACCTTCCGGATACTTAATATAATTACGGGTAATATTTACTTTGCGGATTTTATCCGCTCCGCGGCCATCCAGCCTAAGCATAAATACTCCTTCCTTTAGCGTCTATTCCTACGATTAACGGAAAGTCCTTTACTTCCAACTTCGTAATCCTCTCCGGCCCTAAATCCTGATACGCGATTGGTTTTGCGCTTTTGACATATTTTGATATAAGCGCCCCGCAGCCGGCGGGAGCCAATAAATATATTGCTTTGTTCTTTTTAATTGCTGACCTTACCTCTTTTGAGCGAGCGCCCTTACCGATCATCCCTTTTAAGCCTTTACTCAGCAATAAAGGGGTAAACGCGTCCATCCGCGAACTGGTTGTCGGACCGCAGGAACCGATGATTTTTCCTTTAGGAGTTTTGGCCGGGCCGCAATAATAGATAACCGCATTTTTTAGCGCAAAAGGCAGTCGGCTGCCTTTTTTTATTGCATCAACCACCCTTCTATGCGCCTGATCCCGGGCAGTATAGATTTCACCGCTTAATAAGATCTCATCTCCGGCGCGTAAATTTAAAATATCATTTTCGCTTAATGGAGTATTTATCTTCTTCATAATGTGGCGCTGGCGCTGCGCAAAGCGTGGCAACTTATATTGACGGCTACGGGAAGCCCGGCGATATGGGTCGGATAGCTCTCAATTTTAATCGCTAAACAAGTCACTTTCCCGCCCAAGCCCATCGGCCCGATGCCTAATTTTCCGATTTCCTTCTCCAAGTCCCGCTCAAGGCTTGACCTTTTAGTATCAATCTTCTTTAACAACGCTACCTTAGCCAGAAATCCGGCATAATCCGCGCTCCCCCCAATACCAACTCCGACTACATAAGGCGGGCAGGCATCCGCTCCGCTGGATTTAACCGTATTGACTATGAACTTTTTCACTTCTTCTATACCGGCAGTAGGATTAAACATCTTCATTTGAGATTTATTTTCACAGCCAAAACCTTTTGGCAAAACAGTAAGTCCTAACTTATTCCCCCGGACTATATCTATATGAATGATCGCTCCCTTATATGAGGACTTTCCCCTTTTTAGCGGATCCTGAATAATGGATTCTCTGAAATTACCCCTCTGGTAACCGAGCGCAATCCCTTTAAGCACTGCTTTTTTAAAATCACCGGTAATCCTCACGTCCTGTCCTAATTTAACAAAAACAATCGGCAAGCCCGTATCCTGGCAAATCGCCAGTTTTTCTTCGCGCGCTATCCGGGCATTCTCGATAATCGCTCCCAACGCCTTCTTGGCCCGGCTATTTTTTTCCTGCTTATAAGCTGATTTAAGTTTACGTAATATGTCCTTCCTCAAGACGCAATTAGCCTTCAGGCATAAATCCGCCACAGTTTTGGTAATTTTTTCAGCTTTAATAATCTTCATTTTTATATTCCCTCGTAACCGTAGTCTTTATCCCGCCGCGGGGATTAAATTCGCTGGTTATCTTTGCCCAACGGGGTTTACAGGCATTCACAAAATCTTCCAGCATTTTATTGGTCAGGTGCTCGTGGAATATGCCGATATTGCGGTAAAATATCGTGTACATCTTAAAAGATTTAAGTTCAACGCAATAAATCCTCGGCGCATACTCTATTTTTATGGTAGCGAAATCCGGTAAGCCGGTCTTCGGGCAAATACAGGTAAATTCCGGAATATCCAAAACAATTGTATATTCTTTATCCGGATACTGATTCTTCCAGCTTTCAATCTTCGGCGTTTTAAGCTTTCTTATATTTGACTGTAACCCTTCATAAGCGGATTTATTTTTCATTTTACTCCTATCACCTTATGGATCTGCTCCACAGCGCAGCAGGTAACCCTCTCTCTTCTGCAGAGGTCTTTAAAAGTCTCTAATTTATCGTGCAAGTAAGCCCGGTCTTCGTTGCTGTTAAGCTGAAGTATCAAAATCGCTTCCTGCGCGGCTTCCCGGATCAGCCGTAAGCCCCTTATAAAATCTTCCTCTTTGGTATAAGTACAAATAACCGTCTTGACAAAAACTTCCCGCTGAGAGGCGATTTCTAAAAACAAGCGGTGCTCTTCCCACATATCACTTAAACCTGTTGAACTGGGAAGTTTTAGATCCATGGCTACGATATCAATATAATCTATGACCTCTTTTAATTCTTTATGCAGGGTGCCGTTAGTCTCAAGATAATTCTTAAAATTGCCCTTCCCGGTCAACTTTAATATTTCTCTTAAGAAATCTTTTTGTAAAAGCGGTTCTCCGCCGGTAAACGATACTGAATGATACTTATCGCGGTAAAGCTTCAGTTCATTAAATAATTCCTCCGGTTCATATTCCATAAAACTGCTTAATTTTGTATCGCAGTATCGGCATTCCAGGTTACAACCGTAGAAACGCACGAAGATCTGTTTTTCGCCCAGATACAGGCCTTCGCCCTGAATACTGTCAAAAACCTCGGCTATTCTTCCTTTCATATTTGCTTTATTCCTGCTTCCTTAAATCCTTTGTTGCGGTAATAACAGCTATCGCATCTGCCACAGGGCTTCTTTCCTCCCAGATAACAGGACCAGGTCAATGCAAAAGGAACCTTTAGGCGCGAACCTAACCTGATGATATCCGCTTTACCCTTATGGAGCAAGGGCGTAATAATCTTAATTCCGCTATTGCCCGCTCCCGCTTTTGTGCCGGTTAAAACTACTTTTCTAAACGCCCGGAAAAACTCCGGACGGCAATCAGGATACCCTGAATAGTCATGCGCGTGCGCTCCGATAAATATCGCCGCGGCGCCGATGCTTTCGGCAAAAGAAAGAGCAAAACTTAAGAAAATAATATTGCGGCCCGGAACATAGGTATTGGGGATAATCGACCCAAAGCTACGCGCAATCTTTTTTTTCTTATCTAAAAGGCTGGAACCTTTCCAGGGTAAACTTATTTTTATAATCCGGTAGGCGCAACCGCACTTCTTGGCTATCTTTACAGCCGCGTTGATTTCCCGACGGTGGCGCTGGCCGTAATCAAAGATCAAACACTGGCACTTATACCCTTTTGCTTTAGCTACATATAAAGCCGTGGCTGAATCCAAGCCGCCGGATAAAAGAACGACTGCTTTTTTATTCAACATAATAAGTGGCGCTGGCCTTATCCGACTCCCAAACAGTCACGGAGTAAAGATTCGCGGCTTCGGTTTTCAGCCGGTCATATAAATATTTGGCGATATTTTCGGAAGTAGGATTCACCTTCTTAAAATAGGCTAGTTTATTTAAGTACTTATGGTCTAATTTCTCCAAAAGACTATGGAGTTTTTGTTTTAAGAATTTAAAATCCATAACCATGCCGATCTTATCTAGCTTATTGCTGGCGACTATGACTTCTACCTTCCAATTATGGCCGTGCAGCTCTTCGCATTTGCCTTTGTAACCCCTTAAGTTATGCGCGGAGCTAAAATCCCCCTCTATTTTTATTTTATACATTATTCACCTTCTTCACGTTTCTTACCGGCTTGCCTAAAAAACGCTGGGCCAGGTTGCTAAACCATTCCGGATTATCACTGACAAAAAAATCCTGTTTACCTTTTCCTTTTTTATTCAGCAGGCCTTCGTTGGATAAGATTTCATTTACCTCAATAGCCACTTGTTTGGCGGAATCTATCAAAGTAACATTACTACCAAGTACATCTTGGATTATTTTTCTAAGCAGCGGATAATGCGTGCACCCCAGGATGACTGTATCCACCCCCGCAACTTTTAGGGGCTTTAAATAATGCTTGGCTACCGTGGTAACAACTGCGCCGCTGGTCCATCCCTCTTCGGCAAACGGGACGAATAACGGACAGGCGACTGCCGTGACTTTGACCTGAGGATCAAATTGTTTGATCTCTTTTTCATAAGCCCGGCTCTTAACCGTGCCCTTAGTGCCGATAACTCCTACGCGTTTATTGCGCGTGGCATAAACCGCTTCTCTCGCGCCGGGGGTGATCACGCCGACGATAGGGACCCTAAAATGATTTTTAATCTCCGGGAGCGCAAAGCTAGATACGGTATTACAGGCAACGCAGATAAATTTAACGTCGCGCTTTAGAAGAAAAAGGATATTTTCAATAGAAAAACGGATCACTGTTTCCTTGGACTTAATGCCGTAAGGCACACGCGCGGTATCGCCAAAGTAGACTATATTTTCGTGCGGAAGCTGACGGATCAATTCCTTGACCACGGTCAATCCCCCGACACCGGAATCAAAAACTCCTATAGGTCTCATCTCTTAAACGCCCTCCGTTGATGCTAATCCTTGAGCGTAATCGCGCAGGCCTTCCATTATACTTTCCGCGACCTTCTGGCGGTAATATCCATTTTTAAGCATACGCTCTTCTTTATAATTAGATAAAAATCCGGTTTCGACTAAAACCGCCGGCACACGCGCCCCGCGCAAAACTTCGTAACGCGCGTCTTTTACTCCGATGACCCGGACATCCATATTACTGCCGACCGATTTACAAATATTGCGGGCCAATTGTATTGACTCCGCGCGGTCATAAGCATAAAGCATATCCCAAAGTATAGCTCTTAGCTCCAGGGAATTACTGGCAAAAGACGCGCTCTCTAAATTGAGGTTGGCGCTGCGGGCAGCTAAAAGCGCGCGTTTGGCGTCATTCAAACTTGTAGCTACATAATAAACTTCAAAACCATTCATGCTTCTTGCATGATTGGCGTTGGAATGAATACTTATAAATAAATCCACCTTGGCGTTATTGGTGATCTGCACCCGCATATCCAAAGGGATAAACCTATCGGTGCTGCGGGTCATCACCACATTGACTCCTTCCGACCTTAGGAGTATAGCCAGCCTCTTGGCGATATCCAGGTTAACATCCTTTTCTCTTAAGCCGGTCCTGCCTATTGCCCCGGGGTCGTTACCGCCGTGGCCGGCGTCAATAATCACCTTCCGGATTTTAGCGGAGATGTTAAAACCTACGGGTTTCGCAGGAGTGGATTTTAACGTTTTGAATAATACATCTATAACCTGTTCTTTAAATTTAGCCGGGACAACTATTGTACCTTCATAGATATCCACCGGATGATTAAGTATTAAAGCTCTCTGGTTTACCAAGACTAGATCATCCCCGGCCTTAAGGCTTACCCTATGCGCGCCCTTGCTTAGGCTGACAATCCTGGTGAATGTATCGTATTGCCAGTTTACTCCTCTTAGTTCACAGAGCGGAATAAGCGGATAATAAGTCGCTCCCTTTATATTGTAAACAGGAAGAGCTTCTTTAAGCGGAGCTGTGGCGCAGCCGGAGAAAGTAATAACCGCGCAGAAAATAAAGGCTAAGATTATCTGGTTTTTAGGTTTCATATTTATTGAGTGCCACCAAATTTTTGCTTGTCGCAAAAATTTGGTGGAGGTGGCCGGAATCGAACCGGCGTCCTTAAACAAACGAATAAAAGCCGCTACATGTTTAGCCCCGCATTTTAAACTTGCTCTTGCAACTCCTGCGGGGCAGGATTTGCAAAGCGCAGCCTTTTACCGCTCTTATCCCCTGCCGCAAGGCAACTAGCAGAAGACCAGCCTAAATTAGCGCTCAATTCCAACCCTTAGGCAGATCAGATTGAGGCATTCCTTATTTTATTAAGGAATGGCTTTTAACGCCATAGCAGGAAAAGACATAGGCATTCCGATTTGCGGAACAACACTATATCTCTCGTTTGCTATAGAACTTGATACTGTTCTTGCGTTTATATTGTGCACGGGTTATTAACGCGGCTAACCATGCGTCCGCGACATGCTGCTCTTACCCGACGGCCTAAGTCGAGCCCAATTCACCCCCTATTTCCTTCTGTTTTTCAAGATCCTGCGCAGCGTTAGATCCGATTCGCGGCGCTTGATATCATCTCTTTTGTCGTAGAGTTTTTTTCCTTTACACAGAGCGAGTTCCAGTTTCACAAACCCTCTGGCATTAAAATATACCTTTAAGGGAATCAAGGTAAGCCCTTTTTGGGTCAGCTTACCCTCTATTTTATCTATTTGGTTCTTATGCAGAAGCAGCCGCCGTTTTCTTGTCGGCTCAACATTCATATAACTTGCTTCAGTATAAGGATTTATATGCGTGTTATATAAAATCAATTCGCCTTCTTCAACGCGGGCAAAACTATCATTCAAGTTGATATAACCCTGGCGGATGGATTTTACTTCGCTTCCTTTTAGCTCTATACCGCACTCTAAAGATTCGATAACCGCGTAATCCCGGTAACCCTTATGATTAGAAGCGATAATTTTACTCATTTTAGCATAATCCGGCTAAAATATAAAATCAAAAATAGGGGTATAGTGATTACGCTGGCTAAATGCGTAAGGAGTATGCCCTGGCTCACCAAAAGGTCCTCTTTTTTATAGTTTCTTAAGATTACCGATAAAGTCACTGCCGATGGCATAGCCAGCTGGATAAGAATCAGTAAACCTATCAGCTTCGGGATGCCCAAAACAATAATCAGGCCTAAGCCTATAGCAGGCAGAATAATCATTTTTGCCAATATCAACAGCGAAATCGCTCTCTTATTAATATTCTTAAGATTTAATTCAGCCAGGTTTCCTCCCACTACCAGCATAGCTAAAGGCAGAGTGCTATCCCCCAGCATCCTTAACGGCTTAATAACGGCATCCGGAACAAATTTATTTAAACCAAAAAATATAATTAACAGGCTAAATAAGGTGACCGTAACCGGCATACTCAAAAAGTTTTGCCAATCGAATTTTCTCTCTTTATGGAAATTCAATATGTACACACCGACGGAAAACATCACCAGGTTAAACCCGCAGAGAAATAAAAACAGATAGATAAACATCGCGTTTAATTCCCCTTGCGCAAGCAAAGCCGCTGCCAGCGCCAAAGGTAAATATCCGGAATTCTGAAACCCGACCAGGCTTAAAAATTGTAATTTATGCTGCTCTCCTTTTATCAAAGGCAGGAGCAAGAACCCAACAACCAAACCTATGACCGTAACGCCAATACTCAGTAAGGGAAAAATCCACCAGTCCGGATACGCCTGAAAAGAGAAATCCTTGATTAGTTGGCAGAAAATAAGCACCGGCAGGGTAACGTCCAAAACCAAATTACTGACAGCATCCAGCCCCGCGCCCTCCAGAAACTTCCTTTTAACCAAAAAAAAGCCCATGGCCGCCAGAAGGAAGATCTGGGATACAGCAATCCCGGTAATCTTAAAGTGCTCTAAAGGCATAATTTACCCTCTTATTGTGAATAGTTTAAGATTAATATTATAACAATAAAACAATGGGCAGGCAATGCTTTTATGTTTGACAGGAGAGGCGGGCTAGGCTATACTTAAATGGCTCACAATGCGGAAGTGGCGGAATGGCATACGCGCATGTCTCAGAAGCATGTGGGGAAACCCTTGAGGGTTCAACTCCCTCCTTCCGCACTAAATTGTACGGTTAACCCCTATCTTGTCAATTTGATGGATTCTGCTTTCTCTACCGTCTTTCTCGCTTCTCGGTATTCAATGATGACTTTATCGCCTTTTTGAACCTTATCCAAAGCGATAGTTTTCCCGCCTTCGTCATAAATCACCGTATCCGCCTTGACTTCTACGACCACCCTTTTCCCAATCTTATCAACAATAGTGATCGCTGCCATCACCCCTTCTGAAGAACATTCCTTGGATATGGATTCGATTTTCCCGGTAACAGTCACAATTCCCAAGTCTTGCGGGGAAATCGGGGCAGGCACGACCGCTAGAGTCGATTTAACGAGAGAGAGAGAACAAACAAAGCCAAACACGAACAAAACATAAATAGTCTTTTTCATCTTTCCCCTCCTTTTTATCATCGCATCAATTCTACCTTTTTAATACAGACATCTTTTTTCGTAATTCTTCTAGGAAGAATACAACAATCATAAATGCAAACAATATCCCCCAATCCTGCCATCCCAAGCCAATCGTATTAAATATCTTTTGAGCAAAGGGCGTATATATTATTACGGAAGCAAAAACAAGCTCAAAGAGAATTCCCCAAAGAATAAGCTTGTTATTGAAGAAACCTAATTTAAATGCTGAGTATTTTTCGCTACGGCAGGCAAAAATGTTGGCAATTTGCATAACCACTATACCGACAAAAACAATAGTCATCGCCTTAAGATGCAGAGGATTTGTAAATGTCGTGTCATTAGGCTCAAGCTGCATTCCCGGCTTCCATCCTCCTTGAAAAAGAACAAAATAATAAGCGCTTAACACCGCGGCTGTATTAAGTAGCCCCAAGACTATGTAACCGCGGAAAAGCACTATCTTATCAATAACCCCCTTTTTTCTCGGCCTTGGCGCAAGTTCCATAATACCCGGCTCAGGCTTTTCAACGCCTAATGCAAGCGCGGGAATAGTTTCTGTACCCAAATCAATTGCCAATATTTGCATTACCGTAATAGGTACAGGGATTTTAAGCAAGGCATAGAAAATATACGGTATTGCCTCAGGGACAAGATGCGCAAAAATATAAGTAATGAATTTCTTGATATTGTCAAATACGGCACGGCCTTCCTCAATAGCCGAAACAATGCTGGCAAAATTGTCGTCAGTTAGTATCATTTCTGCCGATTCTTTAGCCACGTCTGTCCCGCGTAAACCCATAGCTACTCCGATATCTGCTCGCTTAAGTGCCGGGGCATCGTTAACTCCGTCTCCGGTAACAGCTACGATATTACCCAAATCTTTGAATATATTCACAACTCTCAATTTATGTTCGGGATTGACTCGAGCAAATACAACCTCTTGCTTAAGTAACCTTTCTTTTAGCTGATCGTCATCTATATCAGAAAACTCCGCTCCGGTAATAACAATTGCATCTTCAGAGTTAACAATACCAACCTGTTTAGCAATGGACAAAGCTGTGACTTGATAATCGCCTGTAATCATAACTACCCGTATGCCCGCTCTTTTGCAAATAGCAACAGCATCTTTAACTTCCGGGCGAGGAGGATCATACATAGCCGTTATTCCGATAAAGATTAAATCATTTTCTACTGTTTGAACGGTAACCTCTGCAACATTCTCGCCCTCAAATTTACGATAAGCAAATCCGAGAACGCGCAGGCCATCTTCTGCAAAATTATTTATTCTGGAAATAATTTCTGTCCTTATCTCGGCTGTTAATTCAACAATCTTATGACCAAGAATTATTTTGGTAGAAAGATCCAGGAGTTCTTTAGGCGCTCCTTTAACAAAGATATTTAACTCCCCGTTAGCGAGCTTATTTATACAACTCATTCTTTTACGGACCGAATCAAAAGGAAAACGTTTTTCTAGAATATGCGCCTTGCGTTCTTGCTCACTATTGAAGCCTGCTTTCTGGGCTAAGGTCAATAAAGCCCCTTCTGTAGGATCCCCAATAATACTCCAATAGTTTTGAGATTCTGAAGGCACAACTAACTTTGCCGTATTACATAAACTTCCTATCCTCAATAGAAGCTCAAGATTATCCTCTGTAAATGAATCTGGAGGAAGCTCTTTTCCTTCAAAATTAAATGAACCGACTGGTTCATAACCGGTCCCGGAAATCTCAATCACCTTCTGATTAATCCAGATTTTCCTGACACTCATCTGATTAGTAGTAAGCGTACCTGTTTTATCGGTACAGATGACGCTAGTGCAACCTAGAGTTTCTACTGAAGAAAGCTTCTTAATAAGCGCATGTTTCCTTGCCATCCTCTGCACAGCCATGGAAAGCGCCAAAGTAAGCGTAGGCATCAATCCTTGCGGAACATTGGCTAAGATAATTCCTATGGCAAACATTGTTGAAGCGATAAGGGTCATCTTAGTAAATGCTAAGCCTACAAAAAAGAAGGCGAAACCCATAATAACCGAAATTGCGGCAATCAATTTACTAATACGATTTACCTCTCTCTGCAAAGGGCTCAATTCTTCTTTAATGGTTTGGGTCAAATAGGCGATCTTGCCTATTTCTGTGCCCATGCCGGTAGCAATGACTACGGCTTTACCCATACCTGAGGCAACGCTAGTACCTGCAAATACAAGATTTGGTATTTCTAACCATAGAAAATCACCTTTTGTTTCAAATCCTTCGGCTATTTTATGCGAAAGCTTAGATTCTCCGGAAAATGCGCTATTGTTAACTCTTAACTCCTGAGCCTCGATAATCCTGGCATCTGCTGGAATACTATCCCCTTCTTCAATAAATATAATATCTCCCGGCACCAGGTCGCTTAAAAGCACCTTCTTCTCTTCCCCTCCCCTGATTACACGAGCATATGAAGGTAGCAGTCCCTTTAATGCCTCTATCGCTTTTTCTGCTTTAAATTCCTGCCAAAAGCTAAAAATCGCATTAATAAAAATTACCGCTATGCATGCCCATCCGGCTTCCGGCATCTGAGCCCAAAAAGATAAACCGCTACCAAGCCACATTAAAATAGCGAGAAGATTCGTAAAATGAGAGACAAAACGCACTAGAAGGGGAGTCTTTTTTATTCTTTTTAACCTATTGGAACCATATTCTCCTAAGCGACTTTTTGCTTCTGTCTCAGTAAGCCCATCAGCGCTGGTTTCTAATTCAAGAAATATCTCTTCTTTATTTAAGGCGCGAAAATCATCTCTTTCAAGATCTCCCTGTTTAAGAATAAAGTATAGTTCATTGCTGGATGAAGCGCTCCTCAGTTCTCCCAAGAGCAGCCCATCGTTAAACATTACGCCAAGCCTGGATAGAATCTTTAGATGAGTAGCGGTATCGAAAAGTGGAGTAAGGAAAAGCACAACTATATACACTGGCTTCGCATCCAAGGAAGAAAAATCTATGCCATGTTTGGAAATGCCTATAAAAACCATTGCCTCTCTTAAATTCTCAATCCTGGCATGCGGTATAGCAAGGCCATGCCCTATACCGGTAGAATTCTCGCTTTCTCTTTTTAAGATGGCTTTTAAGACTTCTTCTTTATTCTTGATCTTGCGGGTTTTATATAGCTGGTCAATAATTTCAGCTATAGCCGCTTTTTTAGTCCGGGATTTTAAATTAATATTGACCGAGTCCTTAGAAACTAATTCTGATATTTTCATATAAGCCCCCTGATTACACCCCGCCATATCGGAGTGGCGGGTGTATTTCCTTCTGAAATAAAAAACCAGAGAATGTTTTCTCTGGTTACATTCCTCAAAAATATGCTGACGAGGTTAGCTGCCGGGCTCGGATTGAGAATCCCTAATCTAGAACTCTAGATATTCGCCCCAAAAACTTGGTTCCCCCGCTCCCCTTTAATTCTATTTAATTAACATTAAAGAGGATTAAGCGTGTATATAAAACAAAAAGACGCTCCCATTAAAGAACGCCTTTGTATTATCTTTGACACTTCTTTGTGCCTTATTGGATTAAATATACCATTCTTTCTATATTTGTCAAGTTTTAAAAACACCCCTTCATGCGAAATGCCTCTTTTTAAAGTAGAGCGCGACATTCACCAGGCTTATCAGGACAGGAACTTCTACTAACGGCCCTATCACCGCGGCAAACGCAGCGCCGGAATTAATCCCGAAAACAGCGACTGCCACCGCAATCGCTAACTCAAAATTATTACTGGCTGCGGTAAAAGAAAGCGTGGCTGTCTTGGAATAATCCGCTCCTGCTTTCTTGCCCATATAAAAAGAGACCAAAAACATAACTATGAAATAGATGACCAGCGGAATCGCTATACGCACCACATCCAGCGGAATCTTGACGATATATTCGCCTTTCAAAGAAAACATAACCACTATGGTAAAAAGAAGCGCGATAAGCGTCAAGGGGCTGATCCGGGGAATAAACTTCTGTTCATACCAATCTTGGCCTTTAAGTTTAATCAAGCTGAAACGGCTGATAATCCCGGCCAGAAACGGTATCCCCAGATAAATAAAAACACTCCAGGCGATCTGTCCGATAGTAACCCGCACTATTGACCCTTTAAGTCCCAGCCAGCTCGGTAATACTGTAATAAAAATCCAGGCATATACGGAATAAAAAAGCACCTGAAACACGGAATTAAAAGCCACCAGACCAGCGCAATATTCAGTGTCACCTTTGGCCAGTTCATTCCACACAATGACCATAGCGATACAACGCGCCAGGCCGATCATAATCAAGCCTGCCATGTATTCAGGATACCCCCTCAAAAATACCACGGCCAGAATAAACATCAGGACAGGCCCGATTATCCAGTTTTGAATAAGTGAAAGCGTTAGTATTTTGGTATTGCGGAAGACATCCCCCATTTCTTCGTATTTAACCTTGGCCAGCGGCGGATACATCATTAAAATAAGGCCTACGGCAATAGGGATATTGGTCGTTCCTACCTGAAATCTATTCCAAAAACTGACTATCGGCGGGTATAAATAGCCAAGCAGAACTCCCAAGGCCATCGCCAGGAATATCCAGAGCGTCAGAAACCTGTCTAAAAAAGATAACTGTTTCACGTTACATTCCGCCATCGCTATCTCTCCTTATACTTTTTTATTTGAGAATAAAATTAAACATATATCCCGTAAATATAATTCCTATACCCACGACCGAAGCAAAAATTACAAGCAACTTCAATTTCATAGCTTTTCGCAGTATTATAAATTCTGGCAGCGAAAGCGCAGTTACTGCCATCATAAAAGAAAGCGCCGTTCCCATAGCTACGCCTTTTTCGGTTAATGCGCTGACCAGAGGGATAACCCCGGCTGCGTTAGAATAAAGAGGAATGCCGATAAGCGTCGCCAAAGGCACGGCAAACCAATTTTCCCTGCCTGCATACCTCGCCAGAAAATCTGCCGGCACATATCCATGAATCCACGCCCCCAAACCAATGCCAATAATTACAAACAGCCATATACTCTTCAAAATATTCCCCGTATATTCCTTAGCGTAAGCAATCCTATCTTTAAACGCCATACTGATTGATTGAGCACAGCACCCCTGCTTGACATGAGCGAGTTGTTCAACTAATCCTTCAACTTTAAGTTTACCGATGACTATTCCTGAAAAAATAGCTATAGCCAGCCCGCTACCGATATAGATAAAGGATATTTTCCAACCAAAAAGCCCCCATAGCATAACCAGCGCCACTTCATTAATCATAGGCGAAGCCACTAAAAAAGAAAACGTTACTCCCAATGAAACCCCTGCCTCTAAAAAACCCAAGAATAAGGGGACTGCGCTACACGAGCAAAAAGGCGTCACGATTCCTAAAAGCGCCGCCAACACGTTGCCCCAATAGCCTTGGCTTTTGCTTAAAATCGCCCGGGTTTTCTCTGGCGAGAAAAACGTCCTGATGATGGCGACAACAAAGATAATGCCGGTCAACAAAAAGAATATCTTAATCGTGTCATAGAGGAAAAAGTTCAGGGCTTCGGAAAACAAAGACCCTTGCCGCATTTTAAGAACATCAAATACCAGCCAGTTAATTATCGGCTTAAGCATACCTTATCCTCCAATAGGAAAAATAAAAAAGCAGGCGGCGATAAATACATAGAGAAAATAGAGTAGAAATATTATCCGCTCATTTGAATCCGGCTTACGGATATAAAAATAGCTCAAGAAAGCGAAAATTAAAGAGAGCGCGGTTATTTTAATATCCCAGATGACATCCGCCAGGAATACCGGGAACAAAAGATAGCTTAAAAATACCAAAAAGCCTATTATTTTCCTGGCTTTCCTCTCTCCGAAGATAACCGGCAGAGAATAAACTCCGCAAAGCCTATCCCCTTCTATATCTTTTAAGTCTTTTATATTGGAACCTAAGAAGAAAATCAGGAAGGCCAACCATAATAAAGGCGGATACAATAATACAGTGGTATCATCCTTGGCTAATGAGACCTGACCCATTAACAGGATCAATAATGCCTGTAGCCCGGTAATCAAAGAAGAGAAGACAAAAAAACGCTTGAGCCTAAAAGGCGGGACAGAATATAAGAAATATACTCCTATAAAAAGCAGATTAAGCACAAAGCAATTCTGACTTACCCAGATGCTAAAAAATAAAGAAAAAGTTAAATAAACTAAACCGACCTTTAGATATTCGCCGGCGCTGATTATTCCGCTTACTAACGGCCTCTCCTTATTGGAGACCCTGTCGCAATCTACGTCAAATATATCGTTGAGCAGCGCCGAAAAACGCACAGCGAAGAATAAAGCTAAGAACATGGCTAAAATCTTAAGCCCGATAAAGACATCTAAGCCTTTAGCTGAGTATAGATACAATCCCACGCCTATTGTCAGTAATATAAAGCAGCAAAAGTAGCGGTTGAACCTGAAATCTTTCAGGACAACCTGGAATTTTTTGGGGTCATAAAGCCAAAACCATAACCCGGCTGCTAAAGAAGCCAAAATCAGTTCGACTATGACTATAATATTTTCATCCACCACACCCCTGACTTCCTTTCCAAAGAACAAAGGATGAAAAATGTGAAACAGGAAAGCGATTACCTTTACGAAAGCGCTTACCAATAATCCGGGTAAGGCTCCGTAAAGAGTGCACAAACAAAAAACTAAGAATGCCCCCAGGATAGAAAGAAATATTTTATTAGTCTTGATCTGTATATATAGAAAAGAGAAAATACAAATAAATAAGATTTCCAGGCGCAGGCTGTAGGGAACAGCGGGAATCTTATAAATCGGATTAAAGAAATTCGTAACTGACCTTATAACATTCTGGTCAATATAACCGTACGATATATTGGTCTTAGTTATTAAAGAGACTATTAAATCCAGGCCAGCCGGAAAGATTATCACCGCAAAAAAGAAAAGGCATATTTTTGAGACTTTTAGAATATCTTCTTTGGTGAACAAACGCAGCAGGATAATTATTGACAAAAGCGCCGTTAGAAAGAATACCGGGACATGCAGAAAATGGAAGGCATTTAGCGGCGGGAAGGAATTCGTGCTGACCAGGCTCTCAATGGAATCGCGAATAAGGATTATAAACAAAGCTGATGTTATCCATAAACCAAAACCTAAGCGGCTCTCTTCGCAGGCGCGGATGAATTCTTTAATTTTTCGCATTTTTTCCTTTTTTCCATTTATTAAAACATTCTTTATAGGCTTTAAACGCGGGTTTACGGGAATAATCCCAACGGACCAGGCCAAAATAATCCACGCCATTATCCCAATGGCCTGAACAATCGCGGAAAAATGCCCAAAAGACCTTCTCTACATTCTTATTCTTAAGCAATTCAGTATAAACTTTTCTGACCCAGGAAGCCTGCTCTCTTTCACTGGGGTTCTTACCTATCCACCAATTACCGGTCTTCAGGCCCCGCTTAACTCCGGGGCAGCCGGTTTCAGTAAGCCATATCTTCTTATTTCCATCGCCGTTGCGGACCATTATCTTACGGGCCAATTTTGTATAAGCGCTTACCCCCTTTATTCCCCCTTTATGCAAAGGAGTTTCAAAAAAATGCAGGTTCAGGATATCAAAATATTTCCTGGCGCCATTAGCATAAAGGTTGTTAATGCTGTTTGAGCCGTTGGCTAAACCGCCGTTTAAGATTTTACAATCCGGATCAACCTTTTTAGCGGCGATATAGACAGACTTGAGCAAAGCGCAATAGCTCTTTAATCCGTCCTGAGCTGACCAGTAAACTCCGGAGTCAGGCTCATTCCAAACCTCCCAATGTTTTATTTTATCCTTATAACGCCGGATTACCCTGACAGCGTATTTAACAAAAAGATTGTTATCTTTCGGCGGGCAGTTCCATTTTTTAGAGTCCCCAGCCCATTCAACGCCATAATTAAGAATACCCAGAATATGTATCTTATTCTTATTTAATAAATCTACGACCTGATCATATTTATCAAATACGCTCTTACCTTCCTTGGGTTCAATATCCTGCCACAAGAAATCCATCCTCACCCAGCCGACTCCCGCTTCTTTCATCAGCTTTATTACCTTTTGCCAGTGCGCCGGGCTGGAATACTTATAATTATTCCAGGGATGGTTCCAGTGCAAAAATTCCAATACCCCGAAAGGATTATTCATATAAATTTAGCCTACTTATGTTTATTTTGTTCAATATTAATGTAATCGTCAAAATCAATCCGCTCTCCCAATTCTTCCTTGACTACCCTGATCCTGTCCGGAGTATAGGGGTGAGTTTTATAATATGATTTTGGCTGAAGAGGCCTTCGGCGATTGACCTCCTGAAGTTTCTGTAAAAATGAAATCATAGCATGCGGGTCATACCCGGCTGATTTTATGTACCGAGCGCCTAACTGATCAGCCAGCAGTTCATCTTCCCGGGAATAGCCTAGAAGCAGCTCGGTAAAAGCGACATCCGCGGCATTTCCTACTTCGCCCGAAGACGGGGCTGCCGCTACAAGTATTCTTAATATGGAATAACCCTGAAGGGCCTGCAGTTTCTTGATGCTGTGGCGAGCGACTATATGGCCGACTTCGTGGGCTATGACTCCGGCCAGCTCATCATCGTTAGCTACTTTATCCACTAACCCCTTAAATATATAAACATAACCTCCGGGCAGGGAAACGGCATTTACCTCATCCTCGTCTAATACAAAAAAATGGTAATCTATTTCTTTCCTATCGCTCACCGCGACTATTTTCTTACCGATATCCTCAACCCGCTTTTGTAACAGCGGGTCATCGGTGTATTTATATTGCTTGGCCACTTCCCGGGCAACAGCCTGGCCCATCTGGACTTCTTTATCCGTGCTATAGTAGTAGACCTCCTGTTCTCCGGTAACGATATTATATTCCGTAGAACAACCGGCTAAGAAAACCAGAGCCAGAAAAAACAAATATAACCTTATATCCAGTTTTTTAAACATCGTATAAAGTTTTCTTAAAGGCAGACCTACCACATTATAGAAACAGCCCCTCACCCCCCGGATAAAAAGAGCGCCTTTGGCCTGGATGTCAAAACTTCCGGCTTTATCTAAAGGAGAAACTTTCTTAAAATAAGCATCTATATCTTTATCGCTTAACTTATCCATATAAACATCGGTCTTTTCGTAATCCAGCAGTATTTTTTCCCTGCCCTCTCCCTTTTTTATTACGGCAATACCGGTATAGACAGTTTGCGGTTTGGCGGATATTGTTTTAAGCATGCGCCGGGCGCTTTTTAAGTCTTTGGGCTTACCATATATTTTGCCGTCCTGGACCAGAATCGTATCCGCGGCAATAATAATCCCGGACTTTACTTTTCGGGAAGCAGTTTCGGCTTTCTGGCGCGCGTTTAGCTTTACAAGGTCAGCATAGGATATCCCTTTTGCGCTCCTTCTCTCTTTAATTCTAGCGGGAAGGACTTTAAATTTCAGGCCCAGTGATTTTAATAATTTTTGGCGAGCCTTAGAGTGAGAAGCTAAATATATATTTTTCATAATGCCGCGCTTTCTCCTGCTAAGTATCCGGTAGAGAATGCCGCCTGAAGGTTAAATCCTCCGGTATCCGCGTCCACATCAATCATCTCTCCGCAAAAATACAACCCCTTAATTATCCGCGATTCCATAGTACGCGGGTTGATGTTTTTTAAAGAAACTCCGCCCTGGGTGACCATCCCCTCTTCTATCGGCCTTGTGCCGGAGATATTTAAACGCCAGCCCTTAAGCAAAGTGACAAGCGTCTCGCGTTCCTTTTGCGTAACCTGATTGGCCTTTTTATGCGGATTTATTTTTGCCAACTCCATAAACAAATCAATCAACTTTATAGGCAATAAACTCTTCATAACATTTTTAATCCCCTTCTTGGCGTTAGTCTTAAATTCCCGCAAAAAACGGGCAGAGAGTTGCTCAACCGTTAACCCCGGTTTTAAATCTATATCGGCAAAGACTTCCTTCTTGTCAGCCAACCAATTCGCTATCTTAGCGCTGAGAGTAAGGACTAACGGTCCGGATATCCCAAAACTTGTAAATAACAACTCCCCGACCTCGGAGATAATCTCCTTTCTGCCCGCGCCAAATTTAAGGCGGATGTTTTTTAAGGTCAGGCCTTCTAATGTTTTAATATATTTTTCACTCACGACTAACGGGACCAGGCCCGGCCGTAAGGCTACAATATTATGGCCTGTTTTTTTGGCCAATTCCAAACCCTCGCCGGTTGAGCCGGTAAAACTATAAGAGACGCCTCCGGTGGCTAAAATTATTTTGTCACAAGGAATAAACTCTTCCTCCTCTAAATACAGCCCCTTGATCTGATTATTTTCTACCAACACATCTGTTGCTTTGGAATTAAGCTTGATCTTTACATTCTGCTTAAGCAATTCTTTCTCCAGCGTATTTACGATGCTGTTTGAACTATCCGTAACCGGAAAAACGCGTAACTGCCTCTCTACTTTTAGGGGCAGCCCTCTCTCCTGGAAAAAATCCATCAGCTCCTGGTTAAAGAATTTCTTAAAGGCATCCCTTAAGAATTCCCCGTTTTTGGAGAATCTTTTTAAGAATGAGTCTAGATCGCTGGCGTTGGTTAAATTACAGCGGCCTTTACCGCTAAGGAGGAGTTTCTTGCCTAAGGATGGATTTTTATCAACGAGGATTACTTCTTGAGCTAGTGAGCCCGCTTTTATCGCAGCCATCATTCCGGCTGGGCCTGCGCCGACTACTATTATCTTTTTTTTTAACACTTTGTTTAGAGGCCCCTAGAGACCGAAATCCTTTATAGTAAATATAGATTCCAGCTGCAAACCTTCTTTACTTAAGTTCTCTGTGGCGCCTGCGCATCTATCTACAATGACCAGGGCAGTATCGGCAATGACGCCGATCTTATCCAGGGCATGTTTTGCTTCCAGGAGGGCTTTTCCGGTTGTCGCCACATCATCAACCAAAATTACCCGGCTCCCTTTTTTTATCTCCGGGCCCTCAATCTGACGGGTCATACCATGCTCTTTAGTCGCTTTTCTTACAATAAACGTCTTTAAAGGAATATTTTTCATGTGGCTAAGGCAGGCAACCGCTCCCACTATAGGGTCTGCCCCTAAAGTCGGGCCGCCCAGCGCGTCTATTTTTTTATCCTTAAGCAGCTCCAGTATAATACTCGCCACCAGATACGCGCCTTCGGGAGTCAGGGTGATTACGCGGCCATCAAGATAATAATTGCTGGTTTTACCGCTAGAGAGGACAAAATTACCCCTTTTTAACGCCTCTTTATCCAGGAGCGCTAGTAGCTGGGTTTTTAATTCTTTTATACCGTTGCCCATAGTTTATTTATTCTACTATCCTTAACTGCCTGTGTCAACTTTTTACTTTTGACTTTTAGTAAATTAGCTGTTATCATATCTTTATGTTGCGTCGTTTTATCCGGGGATTAACGGATATCGCGTATCCAAAAACGTGCTTGAGCTGTAAACACAAGCTTACGGCTCAAGCAACAGAAGAATACATCTGCGGCTCATGCCGGCTCAAAATTAAGAGGAATATCCCTCCTTTCTGCTCAAGCTGCGGAAGGCACCTGGAGAAAGATAGCCTGCATAAAAATATCTGCCTGGGTTGCTTAAAAAAGGCTTTAAGTTTTGACCGCGCCTTTAGCCCCTGCTTATATGAAGGAGTGATAAAAGAATTGATCCATGAATTTAAATATAAAGGCAAGGCGCATCTGGCTAAGCCTTTAAGTAAGCTAATGACTGAATTTATCAGGGAATATGACCTGCCTATTGATTACCTGGACTTTATAATCCCTATGCCGTTACATAAAACGCGTTTGCGCGAAAGAGAGTTTAACCAGGCGGAAGCCTTAAGCAGGCATATCGCGACTGAGTTTAATAAAAACTTAGCACCCCAGGCCCTTATCCGGCATCGGCTGACGCGGACCCAGACAGAACTGCCTATAAATAAACGCTTCCTGAATGTAAAAGAGAGCTTTTCCGTCGCGGCTAGTTATGATTTAAGGAATAAGAATGTATTGTTAGTTGATGATGTCCTGACTACCGGCGCCACCTCTTCCGAAGCGGCCCACACAATGAAAAATGCCGGAGCAAATATAGTCTTTGTATTGACTTTAGCCAATTAAAATATGCGAATACTGCGTAATTACCTGTTAAAAGAATTTATCGGCCCCTTCTTCCTGACCCTGGGGGTTTTAAGCTTCGTTATGGTCGTAGTAGGCAACTTAAAAAAGATCGCTGACCTGGTCATCAATAAAGGCGTGGATATAATCAGCGTGATCAAAGTATTTCTGCTGATGACTCCTTATATAATCACCTATGCCCTGCCTATCTCTATCCTCGTCGCCGTGCTTATGTCCCTGGGAAGGCTCTCCAGCGATAATGAGATTATCGCCATAAGGGCCAGCGGCATAAATATTTTTAAACTCATACTCCCCGTGCTTACGTTGGGGTTGATCCTAAGCCTGGGCCTGGTCTTGTTCAATGACCGGGCAGCATCCTACGCGCATTATGAATACCGCAAGACCTTGATTGAAATAGGCGTAAAAAACCCGACAGCCGCGTTTGAAGAAGGGGTTTTTATTAATTCCTTCCAGAAATACGTGCTTTTTATCTATAAGGTGGACCAAAAACGTAACCGGCTGCTTAATGTGCGCATATATGAGCCCCAGGGAGAAGATAAGCCTACGCGCACAATCGTTGCCAGAAGCGGTGAGTTTATAAGCGTCCCGGAGAAAAATAACGTAAAATTAAAACTTATGGACGGCACAAGCGATGAGCCTGACCCGAATAACCCGACTAATTTTTATAAGCTCAATTTTAAGACCTACTTTATGAATTTAAACATGGCTGACGCGCAAAAAAACACTAATATAGAAAAAAAATATAAAGAGATGACCATCCAGGAATTAAGTAAAGAAGTAAAGAAATTAAGAAAAGAAGGCATAAACCCCGCTCCGCTCATCAATGAGATCCACGAGAAATTGACCCTCGCCTTCTCCTGCCTTGTCTTTATACTTATGGGTATACCCCTGGCCATAATTACCCGGCGCAGGGAAAAATCCATTAATATCGGTATTGCCATACTCATTATCGTGGTCTATTATCCGCTGCTTATCGGATGCGAATCCTTAGGGATACAAGGCGCTATCAACCCGGCCCTGGCCATTTGGATCCCCAATATAATATTCGGGACACTCGGCTCAATCCTAACCTTTAGATTATGCGTATCCTAGACAGATATATCTTAAAATCGGTCGTCTCTATTTTTGTCTCCTGCATATTCGTCTTCCTCTTTATGTACGTAGTAATCGACGTGCTTTCGCATCTGGATGATATCCTAAGGCAGCAGACCCATTACACGCTCCTGATCAAATATTATTTAACCTACCTGCCGATCATGTTTGTTCAGGTGGCTCCTTTTGCCTGCCTTTTAAGCACGCTCTATACTTTCAGCAAACTCAACCATAATAACGAAATCATAGCTATGCGCGCGTCCGGCTTAAGTATCTTTTATATTGCCAAAACAGTTATCCTCTTTGGTATTATGATAAGCCTGCTTGTTTTCTGGATCAACGACCGTTTTGCGCCACAGGCAATGCTGGAAACCAAAAGAATACAGGCCAAAATGGCCGAAGGCAAAATAGGCAAGAAAGAAAAAACCGAGTCGCTGATCAACCTTTCCATGTACGGCTCAAAAAACAGGCTTTTCTTTGTCAACAAGTTTTACCCCTCGACTAAAACAATGGACGGGATAATCATACTTGAGCAGGACGAAGAGCAGAACCTGACCCGTAAGGTGGTGGCCAACAAGGGCGTCTATGAGGATGGGCTGTGGAAATTTTACCAGTCAATCACTTACAACTTTGACCGTAACGGCCAAATCATTGAAGAACCGCAATACCTGGATGAAGAAATAATGACGATACCGGAGACGCCGAATGATTTTCTGGCCCAAAGGCAGCGTCCGGAATATATGACCATTAATCAATTGGATAATTATATCTGGAAACTATCCCGCAGCGGAGCAACAACGGTTATCCGCAACTTAAAAATAGACCTCTATCAGAAATTTACCGCGCCCTTCGCTAGCTTAGTGATAATCCTACTGGGAATACCTTTTTCCCTGATGATCCAAAAACGCGCCACCGGCATTTCTTCTATCGGGATTTCAATTATCGTGGGATTTTTATATTATATAGTCGATGCGGTGTGTATCGCTATAGGCCGCGGGGGGGTCCTCCCGCCGTTTCTGGCTGCTTCTCTGGCCCATATAATCGCTCTTGCCTTCAGTATCTCTTTAATCAACCGGCTGCCTTAAAATCAGATTCGCGGGATCCGGCTGCCTAAGCCACAGACAATTTCGTAGGGAATAGTATTGGAGAGCTCAGCTAATTCCTCGACGGTAATCTTATTTTTTCCCTGCGAACCGATCAAGACTACCTCATCGCCTACTTTTACCGGAGCATTTCCTACATCAACCATGATCTGGTCCATACAAATCCTGCCGCAGATCTTAAAACGCTTCCCTCTTATTAAAACAGGGGCCTTATTGGAGAGGTTACGCGGATAACCGTCGCCATAACCGATAGGCAAAGTGGCTATTTTGGTGGCTCTACTCGTAATATAATCGTGCCCGTAGCTTATGCCGCTGCCGGCGGGAACTTTTTTAACGAAGATAACTTTAGTCTTTAGGCTTAAAACCGGTTTAAGGTTTATCTTTAATTCTTCCTTGGGATGCAGGCCGTAAATTATCAGGCCCGGCCTGACCATATTAAAATGGCTATATTTATAATCAAGCAGGCCGATGCTGTTGGCGGCATGCACCAGAGGAATATTAATGTTATCCTTACTCAATTTCCGGATAAGTTTATTAAATAAATCTATCTGATGAAAAGTAAACTCCCGGTTCAGATCAGCGAAGGCAAAATGCGTAAATAACCCCTCAATCCTTAGGTGTTTAAGATTATGAATATTCTTGACCAGCTTATGCGCGTCATAATGAGACACACCTATACGGCCCATTCCGGTATCCACTTTAATATGCACGTTAAGTTTCTTACGTTTTAAAGCGGCTTTCTTATTCAAGGCCCGGCTTAGCCCTACGTCGCAGACAGAAGTAGAAAGATTATACTCAAAGAGAGGAAGAATATCATCTTTGAGTATTAAACCTAATATCAGGATAGGGACCTTGATCCCCGCCTTTCTTAAAGTTATCCCCTCATCTATTGAAGCGACTCCTAAGAAATCTACTTTACAAGCCACCAGCCTTTTAGAGACAGGAATCAAACCGTGGCCGTAAGCATCCGCCTTAACCGTGACCAGGATTTTTGTCCCGGGAGCAAGCCTTTTCTTTATTTCAAGAAAATTATGCTCCAGGTTATTCAAATCAATCTGGGCCCAGGTCGGCCGGTAGCCTATTTTATTATTATTTATGAGCATTTTTGATCTGGCACTCTTTAGGATAGATATAAATAGGATTTATTTTTAACAAATCGTCAAACTTTTTATTTTTTATACGCAGGAGCGCAAGCTGAATAATATTGTGCGCCTTAGGATACCATGCGTCTTTATCTAATAGTGTAGCGGCGGGCATACTTTTTAAAATATCCTCTTTGTATAAAATAAGGGCGTCCCCGAATATCGCGGCTGGCTGTTTAAGCTTCTTAAATAATTCTCCCTTGGTAACAAGCAGGTATGGAGATATTTTTTTAGGCAGGTTGTTTTGGTTCTTATAAAAACAAGAATATATAAGATTTCTTCTGGCGTCAATTACCGGAATAATCATCTTATTGCCATAAGCAAGCGCGTTCATCGCCAGTATATCCAGGGTAGATATCCCGATAAGCGGCTTAGCGGCTGCCCAACTTAATCCTTTCATTGTGCTTAAGCCGACCCGCATCCCGGTAAAAGAACCCGGACCCAGGCCGCAGGCAAAATAATCCAAATCGCCTATGCCTAAACCTATTGCCTCAAGCGTTCTCTTTATAGTCAACGCCAGAAGCGAGGAGAGTTTCGGACCTACCTCCAGATTATATTCATAGGTTTTATCACCGTCATAAATTCCCAGAGATAAATATTTAGTCGCGGTATCAATGGCCAGTATCTTCACGTAGCCTCCCAAGCAATTCTTTATAACGAGCGCCTATCGCAGCGAAATTAAACGCCCTCTTGTTCCCCGCATGATATGATAATTCTACCATAAGCCGCTCTTTAGGCATAAGGTATTTTAAATTCTCGGCCCATTCAATCACTGATACCCCCTCACCGTAAAAATACTCCTCGTAACCTAAAACAGCTATATTACACGCTTCTTTAAGGCGGTAAAGGTCGAAATGAAATAACGGGACTCTGCCTTCTAAATGCTGACGGATAAGTATAAACGAAGAGCTGGTGACTTCGGCTCGACTTACGCCCAGCCCTTCGGCAATTCCTTTGGTTAAGGTAGTTTTACCTGTTCCCAAATCTCCCTGTAAACAGATTATATCCCCTGCCTGAAGATGCCTAGCTAAAAGCGCTCCCAAATTTAAAGTCTCTTTAACGGAATTAGAGATTATCTTCATTAGAAATGTTGGAATCCTTTTGGCCGGACATTTAGCGCTCTTTTTTGCTTATCTATTAATTTAAAACCGTAATCTTTAGCCATTATTTCCCCGATAGGCCTAAAGTGAGGACGCTTCACTTTTAAGAGTTTCCCGGCTTCTTTCCTGGAGAGAGTAAAGAGCAGCTCAAAATCCTCTCCCCCATTTAAGGCAGCGGATAAACCATCCGCTTCCTTGCTTAAAGGGATCAAATCCTCGTATATTACGGCTCCGCAATTACTCTGATTTAAAATATGGCCCAAATCCTGGGCTAATCCGTCGGATATGTCAATCATGGCGTTAATCTTAAAATTGCGGCTCAAGAACCTGGCTTCATTCAGGCGCGGCGTAAACTTAAGATGCTTGCCCAAAATAGACCCTCCGAGGGGCCCGCTGACAAAAATTATGTCTCCCTGTAAAGCCTTACTCCTTAAGGTAAGGCGCTTCTTCTCTACCTGCCCGAGCATACTTACATCAATAATAATTTTTTTACTGCGACTTAAATCACCGCCTACAATATTTACTTTATACTTCCTAGAAATATCTAACATACCTTGAAAAAGTTTATCTATAAACTTTATAGCTGTATTCCCGGGTAGCCCCAAAGAAATAACGCAATAACGGGGCTGGCCGGAACAGGCAGCTATATCGCTAAGCGAGACCGCGATAGCTTTTCTTCCGATAAGATAAGGGTTATCTTTAAGGGTAAAATCCACCCCTTCAATAAGCATATCGCAGGTTAAAAGCTGGTAGTTTTGTTTATCCAACTTCAAAACAGCGCAGTCATCGCCGCTTCCTGTAATTACCGAGGAATCTACCCGGATTTCCCGCTTAAACCTCTGAATGAGCCTGAATTCGCCTATATCTTTTGCCTGCATTTATTCTCCCCCAATACTAACCTAATATCTTTTTAATCTTCTTTCTGGACGGCTGCCGGATAACTCCCTTATCCGTAATGATCGCGCTGATTAAATTATGCGGCGTTATGTCAAACGCCGGGTTAAATACCTTAATCCCCTTGGGCGCGACTATTTTCTTAAATAATAACTCCCTCACCTCACGGGCTCCGCGTTCTTCAACCGGTATACCAGCGCCGGATTGCGTATTTAAATCAAAGGTGGATACGGGAGCGGCAATATAAAAAGGAATGTTATGGTACTTGCTTAAGACTGCCAGATTAAAGGTGCCGATTTTATTGGCGGTATCCCCGTTGGCGGCAATCCGGTCAGCTCCGGTAATTACTTTATTAATTTTACCCTGGCGCATAAGCGTAGCCGCCATATTATCGCAGATTACAGTTACATCAATACCGCGCTGCTTAAGCTCCCAGGCAGTAAGCCGGGAACCCTGAAGAAGCGGCCGGGTCTCGCAGGCAAAAACTTTTATTCTTTTCCCTTCTTCCTTAGCCCGGTAAAGCACGCCTAAGGCTGTGCCATAATCAATTGTAGCCAGGATCCCGGCGTTACAAATAGTTAACACTGTGTCATTATCTTTGATTAAATTACTTGCGTATTGAGCGATCTTTCGGCAGCTGGCCATATCGCTGGCAATAACTTTATGAGCTTCTTCCAGTATAAGTCTTTTAAGCGTAGGCACACTTTTGTTTTTGTTTACCTTTAACACCCGGCGTACTCTTTCTATCCCCCAAAAAAGATTTCTGGCCGTCGGGCGGGAACTGCCAATATAACGGCTGACCCTCTCCAGCTCTTTAGTAAAAAGCTTAAAATCTTTTGCTTTTGCATCCTTGATCCCCAGATACATCCCTAACGCGGCTGCCGCCCCTAACGCGGGGGCGCCACGGACTTTTAACTGTTTGATCGCCTGCCACAAATCTTCTAACTTATCTATATATAGGTATTCCAGCTTATGCGGAAGCTTAGTCTGGTCAATCAGCTTGATTTTATTATTTCTCCATTCGATAGTAATTATTTTCATAGTTTTCTCCAGGGACGGTTCTCAAGCCAATCTTAAACTGTCCCCATCTAGGGGACACTTTTGCTTTGAGTTGAGAACCGTCCCTATTTTAATTAAAGGCCGATGATTTTGGCAAATAAGCTCTTCTTCACTCTAATGGCTTTAGCCGGACAGGCCTCCTGGCAACAAAAACAGGAGATACATTTCCTATAATTAAAAACAATCCCTTGCTTAGCCATACTTATACAATTACCCGGACAGATCTTAATACAAGCTGTGCACCTGGTGCAATTCTTAGGCACAGGATGAGGATAATATTTAATTAATAATTTAGCCAGCTTGATTATCGGCTGAGGGATTCTCCTTTGTAAGCGCGACGCGCAAGGAAGCAGAAACGGCCGGGTATTTAAACCCTTGAGTGTTTCTCCACAGATCTTTATATCATTTATATCGGCTACTCCCAAGCCCCTTCTGGCTGCTTCTTTAGTGCTTAATACATCCAAAGGCTCAACTCCCATTATCTTAGCCATAATACTATCTAGCGCCACACAGTCATCTCCCACTAAGAGAATCCCTAAGTCCCGCAATTTTCCGCTGGTTGCCGGGCCATCGCCTTCCATGGCCACAATACCATCTACAATAGTCAGGGCCGGCTTAGCCTCGGCGTAAATATCCACTAAAATCCTGGAAAAATCTTCTAGCTGAAAATAATTTTTGTGCAGCTCTGTCTTAAAAGTCCCCGAGACCAAACCAAACAGGTTTTTAATGGCGCCGGTTAATAGTGTAAGCTCGTGAGTCTTAAACTTCGGTATACTGATTAAATAATCGCAATGGTCAAGCCAGGTAGTTAAAGGGAACTTGGCCCGCATACGCCTCTTATCAAACTTAACCAGCTCCACTTTTTCTTGCCCACAAACATCCGTAATGCCTGACCTGCGGTAAACCTCATCCACGTTCTCGATTTCATTCCCCCAGACGCTGGGAGAGTCTCCGACAAAGATATGGCAATTAATATCTTTTAAAACCCTGATCACCGCCCGCAGCACCTCCGGATGCGTATCAATCCCGCACTCCGGCGGCTTCGCCATAAGCAAATTGGGCTTAACCAATACTTTTGACTGCGATTTAACGTAATGGGTTATCCCGCCGATTGCATTTATAGCTTTCCTTAACGCTACTTCCACCAATACCGGGTTGTAACTAGCGCATTTTATAATGCTTACCTGTGAGCTCATTTAAAAACTAAAGAACCTCCGGGCGTTTTCTGTAGTAGCGCGTTCTACTTCATCTAATTTTAAACCCTTAAGAGCCGCGACAGCTTCAGCTAACAACCTTATCTGAGCAGGTTCATTTCTTTTTCCCCGGAAACCTTCCGGCGACAAATAAGGCGCGTCTGTCTCAAGCATCAATCTATCAAGGGGGGTAAATTTAACTATTTCCCTTAAATCTTGCGCTTTTTTATAAGTAATATTGCAGGTAAATGAAATTAGAAAACCTAAGTCCAGGCATTCTTTTAAAAAAAGGTTATCACCCGAGAAACAATGCACTACCGCCCTTACCGGCATTGCTTCTTTTAAAATCTTTAAGGTGTCAGCTTGAGCATCCCTGGTATGTATAACCAACGGAAGATTTAGTTCTTTTGCCAAATTTAACTGGGCAAGAAATAACGGGAGCTGGTTTTCCTTCTTAGAATAGCGCTTGAAATAATCCAGGCCTATTTCTCCTATAGCGACAACTTTTTTATTTTTAGCCAGACCTTTAATAGTTTCTCCCGTTTCTAGATCAAATGTGTCTGCTTCGTGAGGATGGATACCCACTGTAGCGTATATGGATTCATATTTCCGGGATAATTCTACGGAGGCCAGAGAACCCTTCAGGCTTGAGCCGATATTGACGATATAATCAATACCCTGGTCTTTGGCGCGCTGAATGACTTCATCTCTATCGTGGTCAAATTCCGGAAAGTCTAAATGGCAATGCGTTTCAACTAACATATGCGGGGGAATAACGGAGCGCCTTTCTTGATTGAATCATTACCGATCTGCTCATTGATCAAAGCGGCTGTCTGCGGCATAAACGCGCCGAGCTCAACGCTGACTTTTCTGATTACTTCCACTAAGAGACGGATAAATATTTTAAGCTCCGCGTCCTTCTTTTCTTTTGCTAAATTCCAGGGCTTGGTCTCTTCAACGTATTTATTCGCCATATTTATCAATTCCCAAATTTTCTCAAGGGCCAAACTAAAATCAAAATCAGAACTTAATGGCGCATAAACTGCCTGCTGCAGGCCCTGGATAGACTTCTTGATCAATTCCTCGCGCTCATTAAGTTTAAGACCGTAGATATCCAAAGGAGGGATATTCCCCGCGTAATATTTCTCAACCATCGTAAGCGTGCGATAAACTAAATTTCCTAAATCATTCGCTAAATCGCCATTAAATCTTTTAATAATCGCGTCTGGCGAAAAATTTCCATCCAGACCAAAAGGCACATCGCGTAATATAAAATACCGGTAAACGTCCAGGCCAAATTTATTTACCATATCAACCGGATTGATTACGTTGCCTTTGGATTTAGACATCTTATCCTGATTGATCATCCACCAGCCGTGGGCGAATATTGTCTTAGGCTGCTCTATCCCTAAAGCCTGCAGGATTATCGGCCAATATACCGCATGTTGCCTTAAAATATCCTTACCGATTAAATGCAGGTCAGCCGGCCACCATTTGGAATGATACTTATCTTTAGCGTCAAACTCTCCGACCGCGCTGATATAATTTATCAACGCGTCAAACCAGACATAAGTAACGTGACTGGGAGCAAACGGCAAAGGGATACCCCAGTTTAATCTTTCCTTGGGCCGGGAGATACACAGGTCGGTCAACTTATTTAATTTTAGGAAACTTAAGACTTCATTATGTCTCATTGCCGGTAAAATAAATTTACTATTCGCCGGAGCCTCGATATATTTAACCAGCCAGTCCTGGTATTTGGTTAATTTAAAGAAATAATTTGTCTCAGTAATTTTATCTACCGGCCTTTTACAATCAGGACATACTCCCCCTATAGCTTGCGATTCCAGCCAGAAGGTTTCACAGGGTGTGCAATACAAGCCAACGTATTTTCCTTCATAAATATCCCCCTTCTTATAGAGGATAGCTAAAACTTTTTGCACGGTTTTAATGTGCCGCTCTTCAGTAGTACGGATGAAATCGTTATAGGAAATATCCAACGCCTTCCAGAGGCTTTTAAACTGCAAGCTCGTCTTATCCGCAAAATCCTGCGGGTTTAGTTTCGCTTCATCCGCGGCGCGCTGGATCTTCTGGCCGTGTTCATCAGTACCGGTAAGAAACCAAACCTTATCCTCTCCTATTACTTTACGCAAATAGCGGCTGAGAGTATCGGCGGCAATCGTAGTATAGGAGTGGCCGATATGCGGAGAGGCGTTTACGTAGTAAAGAGGAGTAGTTATATAAAACTTATTTCCCATACTCTTTTTCCCTATAACTTACCGTTATCCAGGTCCCGTCTTCCAGTTGCACTGAAGCGGAACGCTTAAATACATTTACACTCATGATCTTACCTTTACCCTGGGCGGTATTCACATGCTCTCCTTCGCGGGGAAGGCCCTTAGAGAGCAATTTATAACTTTCATATTCAAAAGAAAGGCAGCACATAAGCCTTCCGCAAATACCTGAAATCTTGGGAGGATTTAACGGAAGCCCCTCTTCCTTGGCCATCTTAATAGTGACCGGTTCAAAATCTTTTAAGAACCGCGCGCAGCAGAGCTCTCTTCCGCAGGGGCCAAATCCGCCGAAAAGCCGGGCTTCGTCGCGCACACCTATCTGCCTCAATTCGATCCTGGCTTTAAAGATCTTGGCCAGGTCCTTTACTAAATTCCTGAAATCCACTCTGCCGTTAGCTGTAAAATAAAATACGATCTTTGAACGGTCAAAAGAATACTCGGCCTGGACCAGTTTCATATCCAATTTATGCTCTTCTATTTTTTTAACGCAAGAATTAAACACCTCTTTTGCTTTTACCCGATTATCCTCGATCTGCTTTATATCCGCTTCTCTGGCTAGGCGTAATATTTTCTTAGGCTGCTCTTTAGCTGCTTCAGCGCTTCCCGCGGCTGCTTGTGGAGCTGAATCCTTAACTTTACAATGACTGGCATCGCAGGACGGCACTACCTGGCCGTAATCCTGGCCGCGGTCATGCTCCACTATTACATAATCCCCCTCTTTAACCGCAAACCCTAAAGCATTATAGGCATAGACCTGGCCGGAATCCCTTAAGCGCACAAAAATTAAACCTTCCATAACTCCATCCCCAGATTATATATTAATAATCTCGTATTTACATTCATCTCTAGATACGCTATCGCGGCTGTTATATTCCCGAATATCATATCTAAATCCGAAAATGAAAGGCGGCGGGCGCCTTGTGTTAATTCTGTCCCCCGGTCGTAATTTATAGCCTCATCCAGTGGCATGCCTGACTTAAGTAAATAAATATCCCGAAACCAGGTAACCAGTAAATTTAAACCATTACGCACTTCCGGCCGGCTTTGCCCGGCGAAACTATCCAGGGCCGGACGAGCGGCTAGAACAAATTTATCAATAAGGCTGTTCTTTTTGTTAATTATATCCTCGTCCATTGATTTTAACGCTCCCCCCAGCCTGCCTTCGGAGAAATATGCCAGGAAATGCGCTAAAGCGTTATCTAATTTATAATCTTTTCTTAAAATATCCTCTAACACCGTTCTCTTAAGAGGTAAGAATTTTAAAATCTTGCAGCGCGAGATAACCGTTTTAAAAAGCAGATTCGGTTTGTCGCTAATGAGGATAATCAGGCTTTTTTTAGGCGGCTCTTCCAATATCTTTAATAAAGAATTTGACGCTTCAGGCGTTAAGGTATGGGCATTATCAATAATAAAAACCTTATAAGGGCCTGCATAGGCTTTTAAGTTTATATCTTTTTGCAGCTGGCGGATTACATCTATCTTTATCTGCGTATCTTCATTGGAAATCACATGCACATCCGGATGCTGGCTGCTTCCGACTAGTTCTTCGGCCAAAGCCAGGGCTGTCATTTTCTTACCTATCCCTTCAGGCCCGGCAAATAAATACCCGCCCTCAAGGCAGGAATTCTCGATATAAGTTTTAAGCATCCCTATCGGCTTATCCTGCCCTTTTATCGCGCTAAAAGACATAATCTTCAGCCAACTCTCTTATCTTGGATTGAGTTTGGAATTTATCTTTCTCTACTTTAACGACTTTAATTCTTTCCGGCTCCTGCCTGGCTAATTTTAAATACCCCTTGCGCACGCGTAAATGATAATTAACCGAGCGCATCTCAATACGATCCAGATTGGCTTGCCGGTGCTTAAGCCCGCGTTTGACCGCCAGGTCTAAAAACAAAGTTAGATCCGGGGTTATGCCGCGAGTGGTAAATTTCCCGACTTTCTTGATTAAATCAATATCCATACCTAAGCCATAGCCCTGATAAGCCAGGGTTGAATCCAGAAACCTGTCGCAGATAACAACTTTACCGTCTTTAAGCGCGGGCAAGATTACTTCGCCTACGATTTGCGCCCGGGCAGCCATATAAAGGAGCATTTCACATTCTGGGATTATCGCCTGATTTTTGGCATCCAGCAAAATATCCCGGATCTTCTCGCTTATTTTGGTTGCGCCCGGCTCGCGTAGATAAATGACGCGCTTGCCTTTGGCCTTAAGATAATCATAAAGCATACGCGACTGCGTGCTCTTGCCGCAGCCTTCCGAACCTTCAAATGTAATGAATTTACCCCTCATGGTATCTTATATCCTTAGCGTCTGGCCTTGTCTTGTTTCCCGCAGGGACACTTGCCTACTGGACTTCACATGCCCTGCTTAGAAACAAGCCAAGCCATACGCTATAAACTATAACTTACGACGCCAAGTTGTGCCGTCTTTAGTATCCTCTAAGATAATACCTTTTTCTTCTAATTCTTTTCTTATCTTATCAGCTTCAGCGAAATTGCGCTGCTTCTTAGCTTCATTACGCTTATTGATTAAGGACTGCTCTTCCTTTGATATATCTTTATCGCTTGTTTTATCCCATTGCAAACCTAATATTCCGCTCAATTCCAACAACAAAGCCTTAGCCTCGCATATAAAAACAGAATCATTGATATTTTTATTCATAGCGTTGGCTAATTCAAAGATAGAAGCTAACGCCTGCGGGGAATTAAAATCATCATCCATTGCTTCCATAAATTTATTTTTTAGAGCGGCTAAGCCGGTATCTTTCGCCTTAGAACAAGGTTTCTTGTCGTCTGTCTTTTCCAGTAAGATAACAATTCTCTCTAACGCCTGCTTGGCTTCCTGAATTTTATCATCGGTATAATCAACGGGGTGAGAATAATGAGTAGCTAAAAATAACAATTTTAATAAGTCGGCGTTTTTATATTTCTCCAGAAAACTATTTACCGTTACAAAATTTCCCAGGGACTTGGACATTTTTTGACCGTTGATGGTAAGTAGGCCGTGATGCATCCAGTATTTAGCGAATTTTTCTCCGGCGGCTTCGGATTGAGCGATTTCATTTTCATGGTGCGGGAAAATCAGGTCTATTCCTCCTCCGTGGATATCAAATTCATTACCTAAAATATCCGAGCTCATTACGGAACATTCAATATGCCAACCGGGCCTGCCCTTTCCCCAGGGACTCATCCAAGACGGCTCATTTTCCTTAGCCGACTTCCAGAGAGCAAAATCCAAAGGATTATGTTTATTCTCCGTCACCACAACCCTGGCACCCGACTCCATTTTAGCTAATGACTGGTTGGATAACTTCCCGTAATTCTTGGCTTTCGTAATATCAAAATAGACATCCCCGTCCGCAACATAGGCAGCTCCTCTATCAATTAACTTCTGGATAAAGGAGAGCATTTTAGGAATATATTCGCTGGCTTTAGGTTCAATGATCCCGCTTGCCTCTATACCTAAACTTTTTAGGGCTTCGTGATAAGAGTTAAGGTATTTTTGCGCTACTTTCTTAAAGCTGGAATTTAAATCTTCGCCCGGGAATTCTTCCTTAGCCTTATTAATGATTTTATCGTCCACATCGGTAATATTACGGACAAATTTTACCTTGTATCCTTTATAGGTGAGGTAGCGCCTGATGACATCAAAGATGTAGGCGCTGCGGGCATGGCCTATGTGCGGCTCATCATAAACCGTAGGCCCGCAAACATACATCCGGATTTCTTGAGGGCTTAAAGGGATGAATTCTTCTTTTTTTCGGGTTAGGGAATTATATATATAAATAGGCATCAAAAGATAGGCAGTTTATTTTTCTAACTTTTTAATCCGCTGCTCCAACTCTTCAATCAACTGCATTACGGGATCCAACACATGGATATGGTCAAGGCTGATATCAATTTTCTTGCCTTCCTGTTTGGTTATTCTTCCCGGGACCCCCACAACCGTAGAATTTGCCGGGACATCTTTTATGACTACGGCATTAGAACCTATATAAGAACTATCTCCAATGGTTATATTTCCTAAAACTTTGGCGCCCGCGCCGATAACTACATTATTTCCTATTGTAGGATGCCGTTTACCGTGCTCCAGGCCTGTGCCGCCTAAAGTAACCCCCTGATACAATAACACACCATCGCCGATTATCGCGGTTTCGCCTATTACCACACCCATACCGTGGTCGATAAAAAGGCTTTTACCGATTTTGGCTCCGGGGTGTATTTCAATACCGGTAGCCCAACGCGCCAGCTGCGAAATAAAGCGGGCTAAAAAGAAAAATCTTATTCTATAGAAGAAATTTGCCGTCCGATAAGCTACTAAAGCGTGTAAACCCTGATACAAAAGTAAGATTTCAATAAAGCTCTTGGCGGCAGGATCCTTTTTCTGAGCTGTTTTTATCTCGGAATAGAAAAAAATCGCAATCACGATATTTTTAAGAATAATTAACCCTAAAATAAATAATAATATCTGTGTAAGGCAAACCATTTAGCTCTCCTTCTTAATTAGAACAGTGGCGTAACAAGCAATCCCCTCTTTCCTCCCCAACTCTCCCAAACCCTCATTTGTCTTAGCCTTTAGGCCCACGCGGTCTTTATCAATATTCATGATCTTGCTTAAAGATTCCTGGATCCTATTCTTAAACGGCGCGAACTTCGGCTCTTCGGCGATTATAACCGTGTCCAAGTTAGAAACTTGATAGCCTTTTTTACGCACCAATTCTAAAACTACTTTTAATAATTCCGAGCTGGAAATTCCCTGGTATTTTGGGTCAGTGTCCGGGAAGAGCTCGCCGATATCTTTTTCGGCTATAGCGCCTAAGAGAGCGTCGCATATCGCATGGATTAAAACATCCGCGTCGGAGTGGCCCAACAGGCCTTTGATGTAAGGTATCTCTACGCCTCCGATAAATAATTTACGCTCGGAGACTAGACGATGAATATCATAACCTACGCCTATGCGGGTTTCCATAATCGAGCTATTCCTTTAGCGATTATCAAATCTTCAGGTGTAGTAATCTTGATATTGTGATACGCCCCTAAAACCATCTTCACTTTTCTCCCTGTTCGCTCTACCAGCATCGCGTCATCCGTAACCTTAAACCGCCCAAATTTTTTATAGGCATTTAAAATCAACTTTTTTGAGAAAACCTGCGGAGTTTGTATCTCCCACAGGTTATTCCTGTCAATCGTCCGTTTTACGCAACCCTTATTATCGGCTTTTTTTATGGTTGCCTTTACCGGTACCCCCGTTATGGCTGCTTTTGATTCCAGAGCCTCTTTGATGACCAAAGTTACCAGTCCTTTAGTGATAAAAGGCCGCGCCGCGTCGTGAATCAAGACAAAATCCGCTTTAGGATTTATTACTTTTAGGCCATTACCTACGGAATCCTGGCGCTCTTTTCCGCCCAAAATTACCTTAACGGCTTTGTGTATCTTATTTTTTCTGATAATCTCACGCAGGCTCTCAATATTTTTAAGGTTACCTACAACAATAATCTCTTTTATCTTATGATGCTCGCTTAAAACATCCAGCGAATAAGCGATTACCGGCTTAGAATTTATCCTTAAGACAGCTTTAGAAAACTTATTCCCGAATCTTCGGCTGTTTCCGGCTGCAACAATTATAGCGCTTACAAACATTTTATCGTTCTAGCTTAGTAAAAATCATCCTGCCTGCCTGCGTCTGCAGGACAGAGGTAACCGCGACTTTGACTTCCTGTCCGATTAAGCGGCGGGCATCCTCCACCACTACCATTGTCCCGTCATCAAGATAACCTATCGCTTGATTATGCTCTTTCCCTTCTTTAATTATTTTAAGCTGCATCACTTCACCGGGAAAAACTACCGGCTTAAGCGCGTTAGCCAGTTCATTGATATTTAAAACCTTTATCCCCTGGATGGTGGCTACGCGGTTTAAGTTAAAATCAACAGTCAGGATCTTAGCCTCCAGGAGCTTGGCTAACTTTACCAGTTTGGCGTCCACTTCCGAAGTCTCCGCAAAATCCCCGTCATGGATAACAATATCCAACCCGGATTCTTTTTGTATTGTATGCAGAATTTCTAATCCGCGCCTGCCTCTTTGGCGTTTAATCGGGTCGGTTGAATCCGCGATCTGCTGAAGCTCCCTTAAAACAAATTTAGGAATAATAATTTTACCGCTTAAGAACTTGGTCTTGCATATATCCACGATCCTTCCGTCAATAATTACGCTTGTATCTAAGATCACGATATCCCCCGCGCTATCCTGCCGGCGCAAACGGACATAAGGAATAATAACGCTGAATTCGTCTTTACCGCGTAGCGCCATGACCATACCCAGATAACAAAATACCAGGGTCAGTATCACCCTGACCGAAGAGAGCGCGCTGGGGGAAAGCGGAGTAACACTGAAAGCATCCCCTACAAGTTTTGCCATAATTAAACCTAGAATCAACCCGAAAACGCTGCTGGAGAGCCCGCTCACCGAAACCTTACGTAAACCTACTTCTAAAATAATAATTAATAAACCTAACCCGCCTCCGATAAGAATGCCGAGCATATCTCCTGACTGATAACCCACTGTCATGCTACCGACCAAGAATAAAACCCGCGCGAAGAATAAATTCATTATTTCCCTCCTTGGCTGCCGCAAGGCGCAGCCTGTCTGCCTAAGGCGATATCTAATCCTTCCTTTAAATTCGCTACCGGGATTAATTCAATAGCGCCCTTATAATATTTAAGATTTTTATGATTATTTTTAGGCAAAATGCAATGTTTAAAACCCAGCTTCTCGGCTTCGTTTATCCGCAGCATAATCTGGGAAACACTCCTGACTTCTCCGCTTAAGCCCACTTCACCCAAAATCAACGTAGCCGGCAGGACTAATTGCTCACGGAACGCAGAAGCTATAGCTACTGCCAAACCCAGATCTGCCGCCGGGTCTTCCACTTTTATTCCGCCGGCGACATTGACAAAGATGTCTTCGGCCTCAAGCGCTAAGCCAATCCTTTTTTCTAAAACAGCGGTCAAGAGGCTGAGCCGGTTAGAATCAAATCCCTGGGCCCGCCTGCGGGCATAACCAAAACTTGACCGACTGACCAGAGATTGCATTTCCACTAAAAGCGGCCTAGAGCCCTCCATTATGGAAGTAACTACTGAACCCGCTACATCCTGCGGCCTTTCGGATAAAAATATTTCCGACGGATTTTTTACTTCGGCTAACCCTTGAGCGTTCATTTCAAAAACGCCTATCTCATTAGTCGAACCAAACCTGTTCTTTACCGCCCGTAAAATACGGTAAAGGGAGAAGCGATCACCTTCAAAATATAAAACCGTATCTACAATATGCTCTAAGACTCTTGGGCCGGCGATTGTGCCTTCTTTAGTCACATGGCCTATAATAAAAATCGGCGTGCCGGTTGTTTTGGCTAATTGGGTAAGGATCCCGGCGCATTCCCTTACTTGACTCACACTTCCGGCGGAAGAGCTGATCCCGGGGTCAAAAACAACCTGAATAGAATCAATAATTACAGCGCCCGGCTTAAGCTTCTTAATATATTCAACGATTAAGGATAGATCCGTCTGATTGACAATATAAAGACAATCGGATTCATGCGAACCCAGGCGCTTAGCCCTAAGCTTAGTCTGATGAACGCTCTCCTCCCCGCTTACATAAAGGACTTTTATTCCCTGCTTGGTCAACTGGTTAGATACTTGCAAGGATATCGTGGATTTACCTACTCCCGGGTCTCCGCCGATTAAAATTACCGAACCGGCAACTATCCCTCCTCCTAAAACCCTGTCTAATTCGGATATGCCTGTTTTAAGCCGCTCCTCTTCCCTGGCCTCGACGTCCTTAAGTAATACCGGCTCATCTTTATATAAAGAGGCCCGTTCTTTTCCTTTAGAAGACGGAGCGCTATAATCCTCCTCCACAAAAGAATTCCAGCTTGAGCAATCCGGGCATCTGCCCAGCCATTTAGGAGATTGATACCCGCAACTCTGGCAGGTAAATATAGTTCTGAGTTTGGCCATTACTTCTTTTCCTTAGCCTTCCAGAATAATTTCCAGGGATTCTTACGTAAGTCAGTGACTAAACCGTCCAGTTCATTATAGACCTTGTCATCAAATAAGAGCTTGCCTACTGTCCCTTCTTTATTCATTATCTTCTCTAATCCCGTATTCAGGTTATCCGTAATATGCTTGGCATCTTTCATGATCTCGTTCATCGGAAGCGGGTCTTCTCCGAACATCTCCTGATTAGCCAAAAGCAGATTGTTATAATTTTCACCCGGCATGATCTCAACATATTTCTCGCCTAAAAGACCCAAGGTATTCACCCAGATCTTAGAATCCAGAGGTATATTTACATTCTTATGCACCCAGCAGGTTATACGCACTCTGGTTTTTAACGCCTCGGGGTCGTAATAGAATTTTATTGCTTTGACCACTCCGGAATCCACTCCGGCAAACCTGACCGGCGCGCCGGTCTTGACGCCATTTATAAAACCAAAAATGAAATTTACCCGGTAACCCGAAGCCCAGGTCTTCACCCCGCCTATAGAAAGGACAAAAATCATAAGTATAATCAAACCTATAAAAACAAAAATCCCCACTTTTAATTCCAATTTTGTCTTTCCAAATATCATTTTAATTCCTCCGGTTATCTGGAACGATCAAGCGTTTCGGTTATCGGGCCGGTGCTTAAGCCGTTAATAAATTGATGAACAACAGGATTTTTTGTTTTCTGGATTTCTTCAGGAGTGCCCTCGGCAATAATCCTGCCCTGATAAAGCATGGCTATTTTATCCGCAACTTTATAGGCGCTGGTTATATCATGAGTGACTACGATAGAGGTAACATTTAACTTATCATGCATGCTTTTGATTAATTCATTTATACTGTCGGCCGTGATCGGATCCACGCCGGTAGTCGGTTCATCATACAATATAATCTCGGGCTTTATGCAGATTGCCCGGGCCAAAGCCACGCGCTTACGCATCCCGCCGCTTAACTCCGAAGGCATAAGACTGCCTATCCCATGCAGCCCCACCATGGCTAACGACGACTCTATTCTTTCTAAAAGTTTCCTATGCGTAAGGTGGTCAAATTCAATAAGCCCGAAACCGACGTTCTCTCCTACGGTCATCGAATCAAATAACGCGCCTCCCTGAAAAACCATGCCCATCTTAAGGCGCAACGCATTCAATTCCTTTTCGCTTAATACCCCGACATCCTGATTATCAATTAAGATCTTTCCTTTATCGGCTTTTAAGATACCTACAATATGTTTAAGCAGGACAGATTTGCCGCAGCCGGAGCGGCCGATGATTACGCAGGTCTTTCCTTTTTCGATTCTTAGGTGCACCCCGTTTAGGACCCTATGCGCTCCTAACGATTTATGCAATCCGGTTATTTCAATCATCTTTTTTAAGGGAATATAAAATAAAACATAGCCGTAAAGAAACAGTCGGCGATAATAATCATGATAAAACTAAAAACCACCGAGCGGGTAGTCGCCCTGCCTACTCCCTCCGCTCCTCCCACGACATTAAATCCTTCGTAACAGGAGACCAGGGCAATAATCATTCCGAAGAATATAGTCTTAAATAAACCGGTAAAGAGGTCCTTATAAAACAGGGCTTCAGCCGTAACCCGCAGATACATACTGGAAGATATGCCCAGCTTAAATACGCAAATCATATAGCTTCCCAGGATACCTATCGCGTCAGAATAGAGGGTCAATAAAGGCAGCATCAGGCTTAAAGCCAGGAAGCGCGGCATGACCAGGTATTTTATAGGATTAGTCGCTAGAGTCTCCAAAGCGTCAATTTGTTCAGTGACCTGCATTGAACCCAGTTCCGCGGTAATGGAAGCGCCTACCCTGCCGGCTACGATCAAAGCGGTGATTACGGGACCAAGTTCGCGCACAATAGCTAGCGCGACTAAACTCGCGATATAGATCTCCGAGCCCATACGTTGCATAAAATAAGCGGACTGCAGGGCAAATATAAAACCGATAAATAAAGAGATCAGCGAGACTATCGGGAGGCTATCAAACCCGGCCTTCTTCATCTGTTCAAATATGCGGTCTTTTTTAAACGGCGGGACAAAAATGGAACAAACAGTCTGAATACCTAAGTTGCTTATCCCTCCCATAAAGTACATGAAGGAGATGACGCGGGAGCCTAGAGTAATAAAAAATTCATATAGCATTAGGAAAAGATTAGTTCCTCGTTTTTACGCGTTACCTTAACCGCCGAGCCATCCTTAAATTTCTTGGATATTATCTCCGAAGCTAATGGGTCCTCCAGGTATCTCTGGATCGTCCTCTTTAAGGGCCGGGCCCCAAACACCAGGTCAAACCCCTTATCAATAAGGAATTCTTTGGCCTCGGGGCTGACTTCCAAGGAAATATTCTGCTCCTTTAATCTGGCGGCAACATGCCCTATCTCAATATCAATAATGCGGGTAAGGTCTTCTTTGAGAAGTTGCCTAAAGACGATAATATCATCAATCCGGTTTAAGAATTCCGGTTTAAAAGTATGTTTCACTTCCTCCAGCAGCTTATCTTTCATATCCTGGTAAGTAACCTCTTCTTTTTGGGTCTTAAAACCCAGTGAGCCGGCCTTACGGATCAAGTCCGCTCCGACATTAGAAGTCATAATGATCACGGTATTGCGGAAATCAACCTTTCTGCCGAAACTATCGGTCAGGCGGCCTTCTTCAAAAACCTGCAGCAGTAAATTAAATACATCCGGGTGAGCTTTTTCAATTTCATCCAAAAGAATGACCGAATACGGCCGCCGGCGGATCCTTTCGGTAAGCTGCCCGCCCTCTTCATAACCGACATATCCAGGAGGAGCGCCGATTAAACGCGAAACATTGAATTTCTCCATATACTCGGACATATCCAGTTGGATTAGAGCGTCTTCATCGCCAAACATAAATTCCGCTAATGCCCGGGCCAGCAGGGATTTCCCTACGCCCGTCGGGCCTAAGAATACAAATGAACCTATCGGCCTGCGGGGATCCTTAATACCGGCGCGCGAACGCCTGACCGCGTGGGCTATCGCTTCAATCGCTTCGTTCTGGCCGACTACCCGCTTATGTAATTCCTCTTCAATCTTAAGTAATTTTTCGCTCTCTTTTTCTTCTAATCTAAATATGGGAATGCCTGTCCATTGAGCCACGATCTTAGCTATATCTTCTTCGTTTACTTCCGGCCGCATCTTATCTTTGGCCTGCGACCATTCTTTATTCAATTGCTCTAATTCCTGGCGCGTCTGCCTTTCCTGGTCGCGTAAAGACGCGGCTTTTTCAAAATCCTGGCTCTTAATAAACGACTCTTTTTCTTTCCTTAAGCCCTCGACCTTTTCCTCTAATTTTTTAATGTCAGGCGGGACAATCAGGACATTAAGCCTGGCCCGTGAGCCTGCTTCATCCATTAAATCAATCGCCTTATCCGGAAGAAATCTCCCGGAAATATAACGGTCGGATAATTTTACCGCCGCTTCCAACGCGTCGTCTTTAAAAGTTACCCGATGATGCGCCTCGTATTTATCTCGCAGGCCTTTTAATATTTCCACAGTCTGGTCGACTGAAGGAGGCTCAACCATAATCGTCTGGAACCTGCGCTCTAAAGCCGCGTCCTTCTCTATATATTTCCTGTATTCATCCATGGTGGTCGCGCCTATACACTGCATCTCTCCGCGCGAAAGAGCGGGTTTTAAGATATTGGAAGCGTCAATCGCGCCTTCCGCGGCGCCCGCCCCGACTAAAGTATGCAGCTCATCAATAAAAATAACTACATCCTGCGAACGCTTAATCTCTTCCATGACCGCTTTTATTCTCTCTTCAAACTGGCCGCGGTATTTGGTCCCGGCGACCATTAAGGCTAGATCTAAAGAAATAAGCCGTTTACCGCGCAATAACTCCGGGACATTACCCGCAACAATCAACTGAGCCAGGCCTTCGACAATCGCGGTCTTTCCGACTCCTGCCTCGCCTAAAAGAACGGGGTTATTCTTGGTCCTGCGGCTTAAAATCTGGATGACCCTTTCAATCTCCTGGACGCGGTCAATAACCGGATCCAATTTATTCTCTTTGGCTAAAGCGGTAAGATCGCGGCCAAAAGCATCTAATGCCGGAGTCTTGCTTTTTGCCTGCTGTCCCGGGATGCCCTGGCCTCCGGGAAGAGCCGAACCCAACAACTCCATGACTTCGTTACGCACAGAATTCAAATCCAGCCCCAAATTTAATAATACCTGCGAAGCTATACCTTCTCCCTCACGTATTAGGCCCAATAAAAGATGCTCGGTGCCGATATAATTATGCCCCAGCGAACGCGCTTCTTCAGCTGCCAGCTCTAATGATTTTTTTGCCCGCGGAGTAAAAGGAATATCTCCGATAATCTGGGTGGTCGGCCCCGGCTGGACTAATTTCTCAACCTCAATCCGTATATTTTCTAACGAAAGCCCGAGTTTCTGCAATACCGTGCTGGCTACACCTTCTCCCTCACGGATGAGGCCTAAAAGTATATGCTCGGTCCCGATATAGTCATGATTAAAACGCCTGGCCTCTTCTTTAGCTAAGATGATTACTTTCCGCGCCCTTTCCGTAAAACGATTGAACATGCAACCCTCCCTTAATGAATATTTAGTTTGTCCCGGATTAATTCCGCCCGCTTTAAATCCCGCTCCTGCGCGGAAATCTTTTTATTCTCTAATTTCTGTAAGTGCGCCGGCTGAGTAATAATAAATAACTCGTTGATGACCCGACGGTCTATATCTTTAATAATTCCTGCGTCGCATCCTAACCTGACCATTGAAAGTAATTCTATTGTCTCCTGGCTTGAGATGATCCGGGCGCTCTTTAAGATACCGAGGCTGCGGTTGATCCTGTCTTCCAGAAGCGGACTGTTTTTAGCAAGCAGGCTTTCTCTGGCTTGTTTCTCCTGCTCAATGATCTGGCGGATCAGGCCGTTTATGCTTTCAATAATCTCGCCTTCGCTTGGCCCCAAGGATATCTGGTTAGAAATTTGAAAGAAGTTCCCCATTGCCTGCGTTCCTTCGCCGTAAAGCCCGCGGGTGGTAAAACTAAGCTTGGCAATGGCGGCCATCACCCTTTCAATTGAACGGGTCATGACCAGCGCCGGAAGATGTAGCATGACTGAACCGCGCATACCTGTCCCGGCATTGGTAGGGCAGGCTGTCAGGTAGCCCCAATTAGAGAGAAACGCGAAATTCAACTCCCTAGCCAAATTATCATCAATCGCGTTAATAATGTTCCAGGCCTCAAAAAGATTAAACCCGGATTGCATGACCTGCATGCGGATATGGTCTTCTTCATTAATCATAATTGAGACTATCTCTTCATCGTCCACTACCAACGCCTTGCTATCGCTCTTCTGGGCCTGCTCAAGCGACATAAGATGCCGCTCGACCAAAAACTGTTTATCCACGCTGTCAATATCCGCCAAATTAAAAAATGTCGTGCGTTTTAGATAATCCACCTTAGCTACGCCTTCTTTAATGATATTTAAAACAGTCGCGCCTTGAGACTTGTTGGCCCAATGCGGAAAATTCTCTTTATCCAGGTTACGCGCCAGGCGTATGCGGCTGGAAATCACAATATCCGAATTTGGCCCGCTTCCCTTAAGCCATTCGCTAGTGTGATTTAATAAATCGTTTAACTGCATATTTATTTCTCTTCTTTCTTCTCGGCTTCCTTTATCTGGTCGCGTAACTTGGCTGCTTCTTCAAACGCCTCGGCCTGGATCGCTTTTTGCAGTTGGTTACGTAATACCTGTACGCCTATCTCTTTCTTCAAGGCCTTGGTCACTTTAAGCGGAGATTTTCCTGTGTGCTGCGTTGAGCCATGGATCCGTTTCAATAAAGGTCCAAGATATCTGCTGAAAGTATTGTAACAGGCGCTGCAACCCAGCCTGCCTATTTTCTTAAAGTCAGCGTAGGTCAGGCCGCAGTTAGGGCACTTAAGGTTTTTCAGGGCCTCGGATTCGTTGCCCTGTTTATCAGAATCAGCCATACCGGCCAAAAGGTCGCTTAAGCCAAACTGCTGCTCCATCGCCATACTCTTTTGCTTGGCGCATTCTTCACACAGGTGCAGCTCAGTCATCTGGTCATTAAGGATCTCGGTCAGATGCACGGTTGCCGGATTCTTACCGCAAATATCGCAAAGCATATTAATATTTAACCCCTTCTTTCTTAGTGAGTTCCCGGAATTTCTTTAAAAGCGCTGAGGTCACTTTTCCGGGTTTACCATCGCCAATCACCCTTCCGTCTACCATGACCACGGGGACGATCTCCGCGGCTGTTCCGGTAAGAAAACACTCATCGGAGATATAAACTTCATGGCGCGTAATCACATGTTCGTGCGCCGGAGTTTTCTCCTTGCGGGCGATTTCTAAAACCGCGTCGCGAGTAATGCCTCTAAGCGTGCCCATGCATTGCGGAGGCGTATAAAGATGTTTATCTTTCACAATAAAAATATTGTCCCCGGTGCATTCAGCCACATAACCTAAAGAATCCAGCATGATCGCTTCATCGCAGCCGGCGTTGGTCGCCTCAATCTTGGCTAAAATATTATTGAGGTAATTTAAAGACTTGATCTGGGGGTTTAACGCCTCCGGCAGATTCCGGATCGTCGGCACAGTAATAATCTTTAGGCCTTGTTTATAAAATTTATCCGGATATAAGTTGATTTTATCGGTAATGATAATAATTGTCGCGTTACCGTTGCATTTACGCGGGTCAAGTCCTAAGTCCCCTTCTCCGCGCGTAACCACCAGGCGGATATAGGAATCCTTAAGGTTATTCTTCTTTAGCGTAAGAACGGTTGCCTTGATCAATTCTTCTTTAGAAAGAGGGATATTAAGCATAATACTCTTGGCTGACTCAAATAACCGGTCAATATGCTCCCTTAATTTAAAAACCAGGCGGTTATACGAACGGATCCCTTCAAATACTCCGTCACCGTAAAGCAGGCCATGGTCAAACACAGATACTTTTGCTTCGTTCTTTTCGTAAAATTTCCCGTTGATATAAATTTTCATTTTACCTCCTAAATTAACACTCCGTCTTTTAAATTATAGACCTTGTCCGCAATTTTAGTCAATTCCACGTTATGCGTTACTAAAACCACCGTCATTTTATCTTCCAAGCTGGCTTTCTTTATTAAAGCAATGATCTCCGTACCCGTCTTGGAATCAAGATTACCTGTCGGCTCATCGCAGAAAAGCAGGCTGGGTTTATTCATCAAGCCGCGCGCGATAGCCACTCTCTGTTTTTCTCCGCCGGATAATTGCGCGGGTAAATGCGTTAGCCTTTCAGTTAAATTTACCTGAGCAATAAGTTTAAGCGCCCTTGCGTTTATATCACCTGAGGCTTTTGCCCTTATCCAGGCAGGCATAAGGACATTTTCTAAAACCGACAATTCGCCCAACAGGTGATAAAATTGAAAGACAAACCCTATTCTTTCATTTCTTATGCGTGAAAGCTCTACATCGCTAAGCTTATAAATATCTTCTTGGCCCAAAACGACTTCTCCCTGCGTAGGAGAATCCAGGCCGCCCAATATATGCAATAAAGTGGACTTACCTGCGCCTGACGGGCCGACAATGGCAATAAAGGCGCCTTCTTCAATCTTTAAGTTTACGCCTTTTAAGACCGGAAGATCGCGCTTGCCGTCATTATAAACTTTATGTATATTTTTAGCTTCTAACAAATCTATCCCTATTCGTACCTTAATGCCTCTACCGGTTTTAAACGGCTGGCCCGGGACGCCGGATATATGGTCGCCACTAAAATTATGACTAAAGCCGACACAACGATTAAAACCATATCCGGCCAAATCTGGATGATCACAGGCAAGCGGTCAATATAATATATATCCTGCGGTAATTTTATAAATTGGTACTTTTTAAGCAAAAAACATATAAGTATTCCGCTAAAAGACCCCAGCAATGTCCCTAATGACCCGATTATTAAACCCTGATAAGTAAATATCTTTCTTATGCTCAAAGCGCTCATCCCCAGCGCCCTTAATACGCCGATATCTTTTGTTTTCTCGACCACCATGACTATGAGAGTACTGATGATATTAAATGAAGCGACTAATATGATTAGAGTCAAGATTATAAACATAGTCAGTTTTTCTAATTTTAAGGCCGCAAAGAAATTCTGGTTCGCCTCCATCCAGGTCTTTAGGTTATAATTATAACCTAATGCCAAAGCCAGTTCCTGCCTGATTTGAGCCGCTAAATCCGGATTATCCAGTTTCAGGGCCACGCTGGTTATCTGGTTATTCAGCCCAAAAATATCCTGCGCGGTTTTTAAGTTCGTAAACACCAGGTTAAGGTCGTAATCATACATCCCGGAACTGAAGATCCCGGCGACCTTCAGGGTATATTGTTTGCCTAAAGGCGACTGCAGAGAAAGGTTAGAATTTAATTCTAAACCTAAATATCCGGCTAACTCTTTACCGACGATAATCGAGCCTTCCGCTAAATTATCAATACTGCCCTGCTTTATATATTCCCTGACTTTAGTGACTTTGCTTTCCGCCGCGGGGTTGATCCCTTTTAATCCTACGGCAAAATAGCGGTTATTATCTTTCAATAAGACCTGTCCCTGTATATAAGGGCTTATTCCGATAACGTGCGGATTAGCGGAAACGCTTTTGGCGATAACCGCGTATTCACTATCCCCTATCGCCTTAAAAGCGGTCAAATTAATGTGTGAATAATTTCCGATTATCTTATCGTGCAGGTCCTTATCAAAACCCGACATAACCGCGATAACTATGATTAAAGCCATCACTCCTATAGCTATCCCCAAAATTGAGATGATACTGATAAGAGAGATGAATTTTTCTTTTCTCTTAGTGGTCAAATACCGCCAGCTTATCATTAACTCTGAGTTCATTCTATTTATCTTCTTGCTCCGAACGTAAAAGAGGGAACAAAATTACATCCCTGATTGAAGGTTGATCGGTTAAAAGCATTACCAGCCGGTCTATGCCGATACCCAACCCGCCTGCCGGAGGCATACCGTGCTCAAGCGCCAGGCAATAATCATCGTCAATATTCTTCTGTTCAGCAGTTACAAGCTCTTTAATCTCATCTTCAAAGCGAGCCCTCTGCTCAAGGGGATCATTTAACTCGGAGTAGGCATTGCCGACTTCCATTCCGGCTATATATAATTCAAACCTCTCCGAGACTAGGGGTTCGTCCAACTTACTCTTAGCTAACGGGCACATGCTGCTGAAATAATCCGTAACGAAAGTAGGATTTAAACTCATCTGCCCTTCGAGAACCTCCTCGATGATCTTGGCGATCTGCGTGCGCGAAAGCTTATTTACCTCTTTGGCAAAACCTTTGGCTTTAAGCTTTTTGAGCATTTGGGCTGCGTCATCCTCAGGAACAATGCCAAATTCATTCTTGACCAATTCTTTAAAAGAAATCCGCTTCCAGGGAGGAGTAAAATCCAGCTCCTTACCCTGATAATTGATAATCGTTTTACCGCAAATGCCTTGCGCTAAAGTTACTATTAAACTTTCAGCTAAATGCATCATCCCGGCGTAATCAGAATAAGCCTGGTAAACTTCCAACATCGTAAACTCAGGGTTATGCCGGGTAGATACGCCTTCATTGCGGAAAGAGCGGTTGATCTCGTAAACCCGGTCCAAGCCTCCAACTAAAAGCCGTTTTAAATAGAGCTCCGGAGCAATCCTCAAGAATAAATCCATACTATATTCATTGTGATAGGTCTTAAACGGCCTGCCGGCGGCACCCCCCGGAATAGAATGCATCATCGGAGTCTCTACCTCTAGAAAGCCTTTGGCGTCGAGAAAATCCCGGATCGCTTTAATTATTTTTGAACGCTGCTGGAATACTTTAGCTACATCTTCATTCGCAATCAAATCCAGATAACGCTGCCGGTAGCGGATATCGACATCCCGCAGGCCATGCCATTTTTCAGGAAGCGGCCTTAAAGCTTTGGCCAGAACCTTCATTGCTTCTACTTTAAGCGTAGGCTCACCGGTATGCGTCTTAAAAAGTTCGCCGGTTACCTCGACAAAATCAGCAATATCGATATTCTCGAAGATAAAAAAGTTATCTTCTCCTACGATATCCTTTTTGATATAAAGCTGAATCTTTCCGGTTGAATCCCTTAAGTCTAAAAACGCGGCTTTTCCGTGCGAACGTTTGGCAGTAATGCGGCCGCAAAAGGCTAATTTCTGGCCTTCCTTAAAATCAACCAAAACCTGGCCTATGCTCACATATTTAGAGCTTTGGCTAGGGTATAAAACAACCCCTTTGGCTTTAAGCGCTTCGGCTTTAGCCTTTCTTTGTTGGATAAGTTCGTTCAACTCCATAGTTTTATAATTATATAGTGGAATTGGGGTTATGTCAATAGAAAGGGACGGTTCTATTGCTTTAGGCTATACGAATAGAACCGTCCCTAACGTTAGAAAGTTACGCCTTGTGCTCCGAAAGCCTCTTGATGCGCTTAAGCATATTAGGATGCGTACTTAGCAATTCCATTAATTTATCCCCTAAACTTAAGCGTATATCCTTATTTCTTAATATATCTAACTCCGCAGGGTCAATAGTCCCGCTTTTATCAAGGTCTAGTTGGGCCAATTCCCTGATTTCATTCCTTGCCTGCGAAGGATCATTTACAAAAAATGCCTTCAGGCCTTCTGATTCCTTGAGCGCCTCCGGACTCATACGGGCAGACCCGTAAACAAGCTTATAAAGGCTAGAGGCCAGCGCCGAGGGCCGATTACCTAAAGCCACAGAGCCCCTATCCGCGAAATATTCGCGGATACGCGAAGCATAAAGCACTAAAAGGTTGGTAATAAAATAAAAAACGAAAGCTGCCAAACCGATTAATACGGTATTTCCTCCCCTTTCGTCGCGCCGGCGGCCGTAAAAAAGAAATTGCCAGGCAATCCTGTACATAATCATAGGAATCACCGAAAGCAGGGTTATGGTTAAAACATCCCTGTTCTTTAAATGGCTTAGCTCATGACCCAAGACCGCCCTTAATTCTTCATCGCTTAATAAACCTAAAATACCCTGCGTAACGCAAACCCTTCCATCGCCTATACTCCTGCCAAAAGCAAAAGCATTAGGGATTTCTATCTGGGCTATTCCGATTTTAGGCGTGGGGATATTTGCCCGGTTGGCTAAATTCTCTACCATCTGGAATAATCTGGGGTTGTCCTGCCTTTTAATATACTTAACGCGCATCGTCCATTCCACGATCTTTGGCCCGATCATATACTGCACAAACATAAGGACAAGAGAAATAATCAGGTAGAAACTGAAATCCCCTACGTGCAGGAATGTTCTTCCGACGACAACAATAAGCGCGTAGATAAAACCGAAAAGAATTGTCACTAATAACCACATCCTTAATTGTAAGGACCACATTGTAATTTACCTCCTCATAAACATATTAATTCCCAATGTCCAAGTTCCAATGTCAAATGAAATCACAATTATCCAATGTCCCAATTGGGAATTGGGATTTAAATCATTCATTCGTCATTGGGATTTGGTAATTGGTATTTTTATGTTAAAGTTTTATTTATTATTAGCTACGTTAGCTTTAATTATAAACCTAATGACTGGGTTGTCAAGATTATCCGTGTTGACATAGATAAACTGCTGCACAGCGCCTGAATAGCCTTGGGAATTAAATTTAACGCTGATCTTAGTAGATTCCCCCGGCAGGAGAGTTTTCTTTTCAACCGCTGAAACAGTGCAGCCGCAGGATGTATTTGTATCTTTTATCTTCAGCTCCTTACCTGTCTCATTCTTGAATATAAAATCGTGGGTAACAACCTCCCCGGGCTTAACCTGACCAAAATCCCAGGCGTAAGGATCTTCTGCCTGACATACAGACAAAACAGCCGCTAAAATAATAAATATAAAGAAGGATTTAAGCACTATCCCCTCCAGACTAATAATACGCCTAAACTGATAAATACAACCGCCATGAGCAATTTTATGCCCACCATATGCTTCCTGATAAATTGAGCGAACTGCTGCGAAGTAACTCCGCAGAGCGCCAAAAGAAATATTATGACTAGCGGTATAATAAACATAATATTATAAATTAACAGGTAGGTAAACGCTTTTAGCTTAAATGTGTCAGTCTTTAGAATAAAGGTGATCGTCGGCAGATAAAGCTGGCCGGTGCAAACTGCCTCTAAAATAGAAACTAAAAATCCCGTAATAAGCGCGCTTAAAACTAACCTGGCGAACCTAAACAAGGCGTTCTTTTTTGTAGCGGCCTCTTTAGGCTTACGGTAATGCATCCCGATTATGGAATGTATCTGATTCTTTAGGGCCTGCGGCAATTGCAGGAGCAGACCATCCGAGCTTTTAGTCTTGCTAAACTTTATTAAATCGTAAAGGGCCAGTCCCCCTAATATTAAACTGAATATCCCGATTGAAATATTAAAAACTTTAGCCAGGATCCAAAAACCCTCAAGTTGGTAAAGGAAATTAAAAATCCCCAGGCCGATCAATAAATACGTGCAAAAAACAGCGAATATAAAAGAAAGCCCTATGATAATAAGTTCTAACTTTTTGTATCCCTGAAGCGCCAGATATGAAATAAAGAACACTATAACCGTAAACGCGCAGGGATTAATCCCGTCGGTAAGGCCGGCGCCGGCAATAGCCAAAGGTTTAAAACTACTGAAGCGACTGGCTAAATCCACTCTCAACGCTCCTTCCTCCCTACGGGCCTCTCCCAAAGAAACGTCAATAGCTAATTTAAGATTGCTTTTTACATCGCCCTGGCCATTAATTAAGCGGCCATTGATAAAAAATACCGGCAGGGTAAGCTCAAAATCCTTATTGTATTTATCCTTAAGCCCGAAGACTAACGCGTAATTATTAATATCCGTAATATCGTAATATTTTATCTGGATCCTACCCTTAAATTCTTTTTCAATTGCAGGCAGAATATCCTTTTTAACCTCAATACACCTGTGACAGCTTGGCGAATGAAAAACCATCAATGTATGTGTGTCATCGCCATATGCCTTACTTAGATTTATAAATATAGGCAGACAGAAAAGAATGGTAACTGTAAATATTATTTTCTTCATATTACCCATAATTTAGCACTTTGTTTTAATAATTCAACTTAAAATTACCAAGTTAATGCTGATGATGGTCTATATGCTGATGCGGATGTATATGCACTTCATCTTTATGCCTGTGTTTATGTATATGCGTAAGATTATGGCTTTTCAGTAATTCTTCATCTAATAACAGCTCTCCCACCGGACCGCGCTTAGCTATCTGCTTTTGGCGGTTTAAAATATAAGCGGTATCGGCTATCTCTTCCACAATATGCAAATCATGAGTAGCGGTAATTATGGTTTTTCCGGACGCATTAGCTTCGATAATAATATCCATAATGTGCCTGGCGGTCTGCGGATCAAGCCCGGCTGTCGGCTCATCCAAAAGAATAACCTCCGGCTCGATAATCAAAATAGTTGCTATGGAAACTTTGCGTTTCTCGCCTACGCTTAACTGATGCGGAGAGCGCTCCAGTAAATCCGCTATCCCTAGGTCTTCAACGATTGCATCCATCTTCTGCTTAATCCTGAGCCTATCCAACCCAAGCTGCAGCGGCCCGAATAAAATATCCTCTTTTACCGTAGAACAAAAAAGTTGAATATCCGGATTTTGAAAGACTAAGCCCACTTTACTCCTAAAATCCCGGCAAAAAGAAGCGGCGTTAAAATCCGTCTCATTTAATTCCCGGCCGAATGCCTCCACCCTCCCTTTATGAGGGAAAATAAGGGCATCCAAAAGCTGTAAAAGTGTGGACTTTCCTGAGCCGTTCGCGCCAAGAATCGCTATCTTCTCTCCCTTGCTGATCTCCATATCTATCCCGCACAAAGCAGGATATTTATGAAGATAGGAAAAATGCACGTTATTTAGCTTAAAAATCAACTCATCCATATTTTAGAGAGAATTATGAAAACAAATATTATTGCCACTGAACAAAACCAAACCCAGTCTTTAAGAGAGCTCCTAAAACCCTCCAATAAAACCGGTTCTCCTGTATAGCCGCGGGAAAGCATAGCGCCATAAACATCTTCATTGAGCTTAAAAGACCTTTGCCAGAGATTCGCGATACTCCAGGCTACTATTGACTGGCCTTTTTTATAATGAATGAGCCCGCCGGTGCGGCTTTTGATGGCCAGATACGTATGCTCCACAATCTCGGTAAAGAGATAGATATACCTGTAAGTCATCCCCAGGACCATAACAAAGATCTGCGGCACCTTAAAAACGCGTAAAACCCTCAGCAGAGTAGCGTGTCTGGTAGTTAGCCCAAGCAAAATTACCAATGATACTGAAGTAGCGACTCTGGCTACAAACAAAACAGCGCCGGCAAGGCCCGGACGCGTGATCACCAGCCCTAAACCGAATAGCTTAAAACTAAAAAGCGGCTCACCGGGGCTGATAAAACTAAACAACGCCGGGATAGCGATAAGAAGAGAAAAAAGCGGTATAAAAACCCAGGTCCTTTTTATAAAAAATCTTAAGCTAACCCTGGAAACGCAGGCAAGAGATAGACAGAACAGATACAGGAAAATCAGCAGGTATATATTGCGCGCGATTAAGACCGCGATACAAAGTAATAAAAAGGTAGCGGTTTTGACGCGGGGATCTATTGATTGCAGGAACCCCGGATAAGACGCCTGTTCTTCGGATAAGACTGAATCCTTAAAAACAAGAAAAACGCCCTTTAATGAGCGCTCGATAAAGCTATTCTTCTTAAAAGCGCCGCGCATTGGTCAGGCTGAATTTTCCCGGTCCCAGCAGAATCAGGGCCACACAAATAGAGGCAATAATAAAAACGTACTCAAACCCTCCATTGGACAAAAAGAACCCTTTAGCGATATGCACTTTAATTGCCGCGACCACTATTAAAATCAA
>JAPLLX010000002.1 GCA_026387335.1 Candidatus Omnitrophota bacterium | reverse complement strand
GCGGCAAACCTTATATCCTTCTTTTGAATAAAATACAATATCCCTTCTTTAATCTCCTGAAAGACGCTCTTACGGATCAGCTCAACTATCCCCTGCCTGGCTTCTTTGAGATGGATAGAAACAGATTGCAATTTATTCGCGATTAAAAATATCAGCGTCCCGGAAACCAGAAAACTAAAGGCATCCAGGTAAAAACCGCTTTTTGCCCCCAGCCACTCCACTATTACGCCGCTGACGCCAAAACCGACAATCGCTGCGATCATACCGGTTGTATTCACCAGAGAATTTGCCAGCAGTAGATCCTTTTTTTGCACCAAATCCGGGACTATCGCTAACTTTGCCGGAACAAAAAAACGGCCTATAGAGAAGGTAAGAAAGATAAGAATATATATCGGGACCAGGCTTTTAGAATAGAAAAGAAAGAAAGGAATAGTAAAGACTAAGGCCGCCCTCAATAAATCGCAGGCATACATGGTTCTACGCCTATCCCACCTGTCCACGTATACACCGGCAATCGGACCGATTAAGAAAACCGGGATGAGGGTAAAAGAAAGGATCTTGGCGATTTCAATAGTTGAGCCGGGAGCTCTTAAATAAACAAAAGCAATCAGGGCCATCTGGTCAAGCCGGTCGCCAAGCTGAGAAATGATCTGCCCCAACCAAAGCAGGAAAAAATTACGGTTTTTTAATACCTCGCGGAAGTGAGACATGTATTTTCTGGAGCCGATGAGTGGAATCGAACCACCGACCTTGACTTTACGAAAGTCCTGCTCTACCAACTGAGCTACATCGGCATCTTGATTTTAATAATTATAGCAGTTTCTTTACGTTAGTCAATCTTAAGTGGCATTATAAGCAACACCCGGGCTTATCGGGATGCCCGGTGCACCGCCTCCCGCGGTGAAAAAATATTTGACAAAAGCCGAAAAAATGCTAAATTATTAGTATCATTAACGTTGCAAGGAGAAGTTAACATTTTTTCCAGGAACAGGCAAAAACCGTAAAGCAAAGTAAACAGAAAATACGCTTTACGGCTTTTTTTATATATAGAGTAACCCCTAGCCTAGAAAATCCGGCCTCGGGGTCAATTAGCAAGCCCAAAAAGATCAGGGCTAACTGGGGAGGTGAAAAGAAACAGATGGCAAAAGGCAAAGTAAAGTGGTTCTCCAACCAAAAAGGTTACGGTTTTATCACCACCGAAGACGGCAAAGACGTGTTCGTACACTATAGCGCCCTCAAAAGCGATGGTTATAAAACACTGGAAGAAGGACAAGAAGTAGAGTTTGAAGTCACGCAAGGACCTAAAGGCGACCAGGCAACTAACGTTTCCAAGTTATAATTATAAATAACCCGAAACGTTTCTTGAAAAAATAAAAACCCCCGGTAGATTATCGGGGGTTTTTATTTTTTAGCTAATACTTTACCCAGCAATAATACAATTAATACCACAAGACCGATACCTACAATTGCCGAAAATATATAAGCAAGACTTAAACTACCTAGGCCTTTTTCCTCCCAACCCTTAAAAGCATAATCAGGAATGGGCGCCTTCCATAAGGACGCCAGTTTTTCTAAACCTTTAGGCACATATCCCACAAGCTTTTGCATTTCATCGGCTCCCCACTCTCCCAGGCGCTTCCGGCTTTAAAATGTTCAGGTAATATTAACCCTAGAGGAGATAAAACGATTAATACCGCAATACCAATCCAAAATTTAGAAATAAGCTTCATTATGCCACTTCCCTTTCTTCAATAAGCTCGGGAGATTGTTTCTGCAAATACTTGACCACCAGCGCCGTAACAATAGCCTCCACCCAACCAAATATCAAAAGATGTTCTCCGGCCATCGCGATTACCGCGACTTTCAGACCATAAGGGCAATACAGGGCTTGGCCGCTGGCAGTATGATGCAATAAAGGTTGTAAACCAAATTCAATACCGGCAAATAGAGCCGCCAGGTTAATACCTATATATCCGGCAACTCCGGCCGCTATTACCCTTCTATTGGCTCCTGCTGGCGCCTTATAGCTAATTGCTTTATAGATATAGTATCCTACAAATGGCAATACCAAGGCCATATTAAAACAATTCGCGCCGATAGCAGTAATGCCTCCGTCCCCGAATAACAGCGCCTGAACAACCAAGGCAACGGTTATAGCAATGCAGGCTGCCCACGGCCCCAAAAGTATAGCTACTAAAACTCCTCCTACTGCATGTCCCGTTGAGCCTCCTGGTATCGGAACATTGAACATCATAATCACAAAACTAAATGCCGCGCCTATTGCCAACATCGGGACCTGTCGCGCTTTAAGCGTATTTTTGACAATCTTGGAAGCTAGCGCCCATATAGGCAGCATCAGAACATAGAAAAATCCGCAGGTTGCCGGGCCTAAATAACCGTCTGGTATATGCATATTCTTCTCCCTGCCTTTTGTTTAATTATACGACTTTCTTCAGGTCTTCATCCCAGCTCTTATTTGCCTCTTTTACATATTGATCATACGGGATAAGCGGTTTCTCAAGCTCTGCCTTTAGCTCATCCGAAAGTTTCTGATTTTTGACTATTTCCCCGCCCGCCTTTCGCAATAATTGCCTGTAATTATTCAATACGGGCTTAAGAAATATATTCTCTACTTTAAGCAACTCCCCTTCTCCTCTGTATATTTCAGCAATAATGGTATTATTTTTGCTATCCAAAAATTCAAAATATTTAAAAACAGACCGGAAATACTCAAAATGCGCCTGCTCCGGAAAACCGCAATTTGAAATCAGAACTATCTTAGGATAGGTTTTATACCTGGTAAGATGCCTGTATATCCCATTTTCGTTCTTTTCAAAATGCGGATCATGCAGAGGGATGATCCTGTCAATAAAGTTTTTCATTATTCCGGTAACGCTGCCGACATATACGGGGCTGGCCAAGACAACGATATCCGATTTCATATATTTCTCAAGTAAATCCTGCATATCGTCTTTTATCGCGCATTTACCCGGTGTCTTGATCCAACATGAAAAGCATCCCAAGCAATAATGAATTTTCTTTTGCGCAAGAAATATATTCTCGGTTTGCGCGCCGGCATCCTCGGCCCCCTTAAGAAACTCGGTTACCATCCTGTGCGTATTGCCTTTTTGCCCCCTTGGACTGCCGTTAAATATAGTTATTCTCATTCCGGCCTCCTTTAAATTATTAAGGGACAGTCCCCTGCGGGAACGGTCCCTTTTTATTAAATGCCGAGAGAGAGAATCGGACTCCCCACGCCGGCCTTTTCAGGGCCGCGCTCTACCACTGAGCTATCTCGGCGAAAATTAACCTTCAATGCTATTTAACCTTTTTACCACAAATAAGCAAAAAATCAAGAAGATTAAGAGTAGGGCTTTTTCTTGGAGAAGACCCGGGAAAAACAAAATATTAAAAGGCTGATAATCATCCCCCAGGAAACTATTAAAAATATCCATCCGGCTAGCGTCATCTTATACTTTTTGAACCTGCCTTCCTTTATTCTCCCAGGCAATCTTAACTAAAACGGCTAAGGTCAGGAATACCGCCAATAAGCCGATCCGGGTCGCCAGGATAAACGGTTGGTTTGCCGCGGGGACATTCCGCATAAATATAATCGGCAGCCACTCCTGCGTAAACCACATTCCCAGAATAATGAATAAGAATAGCGGAGTAATGTATTTAATGATAAATTTGTAGATTTTAGGCACCCGCATATCCGCACCCCTGTGTATTTCATCCCAAGCCTTTTCCATGCCGAAGACCCAGGCGAAAAGGATTGTTTCTATTGTCGCGAAAATCACTAGGAAAAATGTCCCTCCCCAGAAATCCAGCTCATCCACCACTCCCCTACCCAGAAAGAATATTGCGGGTTGGCAAAGCAAAAAAGAGACAATCCCGAAGAGGGTTACCGCTTTCTTTCTGCTGATATCAAATTCATCTTCCAGAAAGGCAATCGCCGGCTGGGCCAGAGAGATGGAAGAAGTAATCCCGGCTAGGAAAAGCAGAAAAAACCAAAAAAATCCTAATAAGCCTGATAAAGGCATCTGATTAAGCACGAGCGGCATGGTCACAAAACCTAAATTGAAAACTCCGGAGCGGGCAATATCGCCGATTTGGGTCGGACCGAAAAATACAAAAGCCGCGGTAATAACCACGCTCCCGCCGATAATCACCTCCGCGAATTCATTCATCGCGGACGCCGTCAATCCGGAAAGGACAACATCATTCCCCTTTTTTAAATAACTTGCGTAAGTCAAAATTACGCCTATTCCCACGCTTAAGGTAAAGAATATCTGCCCGGCCGCTTCCAGCCAGACTTTAGCGGATTTGAGGGCGGAAAAATCCGGGTTCCAAAGAAAACCCATTCCGTTAGTAACGTTCCAACCGGGATTAAGCGCATTGGGGGCCCCCAGTGTAAGCACGCGCGCCATAAGCAGAAAGCCAAAAACAAAGAGTATGCCTAAGGCCCATTTGCATAATTTTTCTATTCCCCCGCGTATCCCGAAATAAATGACCCAGATATTAACTATAAAAGTAATTACAAAGAATAGGTAAGCTATGCCTATCCCTTGAAAATAAGCATTATGTTCCAGGCCCTGAAATCCCCTTAAAAAAGATTGCATGCCGGTTTGCGAGGTAATGGAATGATACTTGCCAAAGAGCGCGAAAAAACTATAAGCCAGGGTCCAGCATTCAATGTAGGTATAATAGATAAAGATAACCAGCGGCCCAAAGATACCGATGACCCCAAAATATTTAATGAACCGGTTCTTTCGCCATAAGCTATGGAATATCCCCGGGGCTGTTCCGTGTTCAAAACCTCCGCCGTAACGGCCAAGGGTCCATTCAATCCACATAAGCGGTATACCTAACAAAAACAAAGAAACAAAATAAGGGATCATAAACGCGCCGCCGCCGTTGGAGGCTGCTTTGGCCGGAAACCTTAAGAAGTTCCCTAAGCCTATGGCTGAACCGGCCACCGCCATAATAATACCCAGCCGCGTTCCCCAACTATCCCTAACCTTAGCCATTAATGAACCAGCTCTCTATTGTTTTTAATGCCTCTGATATCTGCGGGCTTAATTTATCTCCGAACGCCAAAACTTTAGGTTGGATGGCCAGAATGATTATATCCACCGCCTTTAAACTATTTTTTAAATAACTGATGGCCAGGCTTATGGAAGCATCGTGGGTAGAGAAAAAATTTACCGTCTGGATATCTTCTCCCTCTAACATCCTTATTTCGCCGGCTTGGCCGCCGAAATCAACGGCATCTATTAAAAGGACGGTATCGGGCTTATCTTTGATCATCTTGCCCAGGTAATTCTCCGGGCTTGAGCTTCCATCATAGACTATATGCGGGGTTTTATCTTGAAGGCGCGAAGCCAAAATTGAACCTATTCCGTCGTCGCTACGCAAGGTACTTCCGATACCTAAAATTACAACCTTGCCTGATAAATGCAGTTTAAGATGAGCTAAGGCGCCGGAGTTAGAATTTTTTTCCATGCCTGTAAGGACGCCCCTTATTGTATTCTATTTTCTTAATCAGGGCTTTTTCCAGGTCTATGTTTCTGGCCCCGCAATAGTCAAAGATACGAATACAGCAGTCAGCCAACTCTTCGGCCAGCTCTTCTTTTTTCCCGTGATTACGCATTGCTTCCAGGGCTTCGGATAATTCCGAGTGCATCAGGGCGATTAATTCTCCGTCGTTACGAACGTCCAGCCACCAACCCTTGGTTTTGGCGACCCGATGACATTCTTTTATAAAATCATTGATTGACTTCTTTTGTTTGGGTAACATTTTTTAACTCCTTGGTTAAAGTATCAAACAGCAGTTTAGCGATCTTCTCTTTGCCGTAGGTGCTGGGGCTGGAAACTTCCACCAGCGTAACTGTTTTGCTTTGCTCTGTCAAAAACACCCCCACCGGGGTAGTGTCTTCTTCGGAAACATAAAGCGCGAGCATATCTTTTCTTAAATCATCCGCGTAAATATATGCACCGTCTTTTCTTAGTATAGACCTTATCCTATTATGGCAGGTAATCAGGTCATAACCTATTTCTTTCTTTAGGGCATCTTTACGCTCATCTTCCAAAACTTTTGTCGAGACTCCGAGGACTCCTTTACAAACTTCTTTTGCACTCACGCAACCCGAAAGAAAAATAGTTAAAAACAAAAAAGCACATAATATACGCATCTAGCCTCCTTGCCCACAAGGGCATACCCGCGCAACTCCGATTAGCGCGGGGTATTTATTCGTTGATCAATTGTTTTATTTTATCCAGATTCCGGCGGGCCTCTTCTTCTCCCCTCTTGGCAAACTCAGCCGCCTTATGCAAGTCCAGCCAGTATAAACCGGAGGTATCCGGGTGTAAGACCACATCAGCCAGAAGCGCTTCTTTCTGGGCTACCTCAGATTGTAATATTTCAACACTACTAAAGATAAAGTCAAGTATATTTGTCTTAAATATATCCTTAAAATACCTGCCCAGATCAAACCAGCTTCTCTTCTTAATTACATCCGCTATGTTGGTCTTTAGGCCTCCCTTGATTTTCTCGTATTGATTTAAGATATCCTGCCGGGAAGGCGTGACATTGACCGCGATAATTTTCTTGACCCCCATTTTAAAAAGAGGTTCGGTCGGGAGAGGATTGATCACCCCGCCGTCAAAAAGCAGTTCTTCCTTAAGTTTAAACGGAGCGAATACCCCCGGCATAGCGCAGCTGGCCATGATCGCATCCACCAGTAAACCCTGATCCAGGACGCGCGACTCTTTGTGTTTTACGTCGCTGGCAATAATTTTTAAGGGAAGCCGGGTATCATAAAAAGTTTTATCTCCCAGGAGCTCTTTTAAGAACTTATACAGTTTGTTTCCTTTAATGAACCCTAAATGCGGTATAGTCAGATCGACTAACCCCCAGATATGTTTAGGCTCTTTAAAATTTTTGGTAATCTCTAATATCTCGGAGCTTGACCAGCCGATTGCCCAAAGGCTGGCGATCAGCGCTCCGATACTTGAGCCAACAATAATATCCACCGGAATCTTTTCTTCTTCAAATACCTTTAATACTCCCACATGACAGAAACCATACGCTACGCCTACCCCTAAGACTAGACCCACCATGCTCTCGCCGATATAACGGGATATTCTTCTGACTGCCTTGGCGTATTCGCTATCCGGATTCTCTAAAATCAACCTATCCGACGCCCCCGGTTCAATATTGGGTAAAGTGGCGAATATATTCCGGCCTAAAATCTGAGACTGCTCAACCGGAGTAATCTTAGAAAGTTTATACTCATTAATGATTATTTTGATTTTGTCTTCTTGAAAATTAAATTCATTTTTCAAGCCCTGCGTAAGAAGATGCGTTTTCTGCAACTCCTGTTCGTCAGGCCCGCTTAAAAGATGGATAAAATCAGACTGGTTAAGGATACTGAAGATGTTTTTATCCAGCAGTGACGGTAGATCCAGGATAATATAATGATACTCGTTTACCAGCTCGCTTAAAATCCCCAGCAATCTTCTTACGCAAAGAGCGTCTTCGGGGCTATAATGGAAACAAAATAAATCAATACCAAACTTGCTTTTGAGGATAAAATCCTTAGGCGCCTTTTGAGCATCCGCCATATCTTTGGAAAGATCAAAAATCTTCTCACCTGCTAAATCCAGCCTCGCCGGCAAACTATGTGTTTGGTCAGTTGAAAGAATATCCAGAATGATTATGGATTTACGCGTTTCTTTCTTAAGGCTTAAAGCTAAATTCAGGGCGTAAATTGTTTTACCGGCTTGAGAATATGAACTGAAGACTGAGACAACCGTGCTTTCAAAGATAGCTTTCTGATGTATGTCTTTGCGTTTCAATCTTCTGGAGAGGGTCCGGCTCAAATCAATTGCCAGGCGGGGAATCTTGTTAATAACCAAATCAAAATCTTCTTTATTAATGACTAACACCACGCAGTCATTTGTCGCTTGAGCGGTCACCGAATGCGGCTCGCTGGTTAACAGAGAAATTATCCCGAAGTATTTACCGCGATGCAGATATTCCAGGATTTTCTGGACCCCTTGAGTATCTTTAGTATAAATAACTACCCGGCCCAGGACAAGACAGTAAAAACCGCTGGGGGACGATCCTTCTTCATAAATGATATCGCCCTTCTTAAAGGAAAGAACGCCGGAATGCTCTTTAATTATTTTGCGCTCTTTGGGCGATAAATCGGCGAAAAGAGGAAATTCCCGGATAATTAAATCTTTTTCAATTGTTTCCATAATTATAATCTACCGGTCTTGCATACTTCGGAGAATTTGCGGGCGCTCTCCCGGATCGTGCGTTTATAAGTATTATAATCCACCTCTACCAGCCCAAATCGCGGGGCAAATCCTTTATCCCATTCGTAATTATCCAGAAGAGACCAATATACGTAGCCTAATATCTTTACTCCGCCAAGCAACGCCTTATTCACACTCTCAAGATGCTCCCGGATATAGTCCCATCTTAAGGCGTCATTATCAGTGCAAATGCCGTTTTCCAGAATAAATACGGGAAGATTATATTTCTTTAGTCCCATCAATAAATCGTAAAGGCCTTGCGGGTATATGTCCCAACCCATGGAATTCTTTCTTAAAGCCGGCTGGTTGGCACAATTTACCTTTCCCACCCAGCTGGGGCTGTAATAATTCATCCCGATAAAATCAATCGAGTGCTTTCTGATCAATTTATCAATAAACTCAAGATTGTAAAATTTATGCCTGAAGTAAGCGGATATTTTATTCTTTAGGCTAGGTAGGCAAGGAATAAAAGCCTGCATATTCTGGGCGATACTGATTTGAGGATATTCTAGATTCTTCTTCTGATAAATATCGCGGATTAAATGATAGGCTGCAATATGCGCCTTGACCAAATTCCCGGTTACTTGCCTGGCCCTTAAAATTGACCTCTCCTGCGGAGGCCAGGTGCCTAAAAAATAAGAAAAATAAGTATAGACCATCGGCTCATTGATGGTCACCCAAAAAGGCACATCGCCGGCAAGCGCGCCTACAACTTTTTCAACATAACGCAGGAAATATTGCACCGCTTGCTTATTGCGCCAACCGCCGGCTTTGGCAAACCAGATAGGATTAGTGAAATGATGCAGGGTGACTATCGGCTTAAGCGAGCGCGCTTTTAGGCTCAAAATCACCTGCTTATAATGCTCCAGCTCTTTAGCGGAGAATCTGCCTTCCTCAGGCTCAATGCGCGACCACTCAATAGAGAGACGGTGGCAATTGTGATTTAACTCTTTGGCCAGGTCAAAATCCTGGGCGTAAAACTCGTAATGGCGGGCTGCTTTCCCAGAAGGGTATTTTAGATTAACGCGCTTCTCCCACTCCCACCAGTCGCTGGATACATTATCGCCCTCAACCTGATAAGCGGAAGTAGACGCGCCCCAGAGAAATTCTTTAGGAAATTCAAGCATTAGGTTATTATAACACCAAAAATAAAAAAAGTCCCAGCAAAAATGCCGGGACTTTTCTTAAAACTAAAACTGGCTCAGCTTATCTGGCGCCGGAAGATGTTGGTGACGCTGACTGGGAATTAAGATATTTACTTAATACGCTCCAAGTCTTAGGACCTACTTTGCCATCTCCTGTCAGGCCATTTGCCTTCTGGAATTCTGAGATAGCCTTCTTGGTTTTTGCTCCGATTTTGCCGTCTACTGTTCCGGTATAGAAACCCGCGTTCTTAAGCGCTGCCTGGATCTCGATAGCCGTAGGTTTAAAAGGACCGGCCGGAGGTAAGGGTTCTAATTTTGCCGCTTTGACTACTGAAGGAGTTCCTACTTCAATCTTAGCTTCAGGGGCCTTGCTCTCTACCTTTGTCTCTAGAGTAGGCGCGGTTGTAGTAGACATTGTGGAAAGCGTCTCCATAGACATTGGTTGCTGCATCTCTTCTAACGTTTGCTGCTTTTTACCGCATCCGAAAATTGAAATTGCAATTACGGAAGCCAAAACAATAAATCCGAATCTTTTCATCTGCTCACCTCCTTGACCAGAAGGGCACACCCGCGCAATACCTTATAAGCCCGGGGTGTTACTGGTTTCTATAATTTTAACAAATCTTTTAGAAAAATCAATCAAAATTACTTAGATTTCTCTTATTTTCGGGTAGACAACATTAACGGTCAGAAAAAACGCCGCGCAAATGCTACCACCTAACATAACCGCGAAAGAAACACCCATTACCTGGGCAATACTCCCGGCGATAAGATTGCCAAAAGGCATCAAACCGGCAAAAGTAATCATAAATACGCTCATTACCCTGCCTCTGAATTTATCCTCAACCCTCATCTGTAATAACGTATTTATCAGGGCGACTGCCGTAACACTTGTCCCTCCTACCAAAAACATAGCCACAAGCGATAACCAGTATATTTTTGATAAAGAGAAAATTATAAGAGCGAAAGAAAACAATATCGTTGAAGCGCAAAGGAGCCTCCCCTTGCGCTTAGAATCTCCGAGTTTAGCTAAAATCAGCGCCCCGATTAACGCGCCCATCCCTGAAGCAGACAATAAAACCCCCAGGCCTTTAATCCCCACCTTTAAAATATCATTGGCAAATATGGGCATAAGTATAATATGGGCCACGCCAAATAGGCTGATTACCGCTACATTAGAAATCAAAGCCAAAATCAGGCGATTATTCTTAATAAATATCAGGCCTTCTTTTAAATCGTGGAACGCTCCTTTGGATTTAACGTCATTAATCCCTCTCTTGATACTAATTGTCCAAAGAGCAATCAGTACCGCCAAAAAACTTATCCCGTTTATATAGAAACAACCGCTCATGCCTATTGTCGCGACTAATATACCGGCTAGAGCCGGGCCGATTATCCGCGAAGAATTAAAAGCCACGGAATTTAAAGCTATCGCGTTAAATAAATGGGTTTTTCCGACGAGTTCTACCACTACTGCCTGCCGGGCCGGCGCGTCAAAAGCCATAACTATCCCGTTAAGCAAAGCGATAATCATAATCTGCGCAGGAGTAATTAATTTATTTTGAGTAAGGACCGCCAATATAAACGCCAGGACCATAAAAATTGTTTGGGTTAATATGAGGATATTCCTTTTATTCAGGCGGTCAGCTAAAACGCCTCCGAATAATGATAAAAGGAATATGGGGATAGAGCTTAAAAATCCCACCACGCCAAGGAGAAAAGCCGAATTAGTCAGCTCAAAGACCAGCCAACTCTGGGCTACCTGCTGGATCCAGGTGCCGATAAGCGAAACAAACATACCAAGCCAATAGACCCGGTAATTTCTTACCTGTAATGAAGAAAACATTAAATGAGCGCTTGACTTACGATCCGCCGAAGGCAGAGAGTAAGTCAATGCGCGAATTTACCCCTGCTGTTTCATTTTATCGGACATTCGGAACAGCAGGGGCATAAATTAAGATTTGATTACTGCCTCGCGCCGGCAGCGGGGACAAAGGATTTTCAGGCGCGTAGAACGGTTGAGAGCGGCCTGTTTATTGCCGGCAAGAAACCTTTCTTTTAAAGCCAGCCCGGCGCTTCTTAAATAAAAAAGCAGAAGCGAAGCGTTGGTAAAAGTAAGCGCGCCTAAGCGTTTAGCGACCCAAACATACTGGTCGTAAGGCAGGATCGGCTCGCCGCAATATTCGCAGATTACGAACTCTTTTTCAATTACCTGCTTTAAATCCTGCCTCTTCTCGGTTGTAGCCAGGTCAAATTCCCGCGAGAGCATTATACCTTTTAAGGTAGGGCAACTGGCCTCGCATTGCCCGCAAAATATGCAGATATCCCAATGAACAGTTAATTTTCTTTTTATTGCCCCTGCGGCCACCTGATCGCTTACCTCTATCGCTTTCGCCGGGCAGACCTGAGCGCAGGCAGTGCAACCCAGGCAATCTTCCTCATGGAAATATGGCCTGCCGCGAAACCTCTCGTAAGGCGTATGCGGCTTACGCGGGAAATCGCTGGTGTAAGCGCGACCGAATAAAGACTTTATAACCTCTTTTAATTCTCTTATTTTTGGACGGCGCATATTTTCAAAATTTTGTTTAACAGGTTATAGATATCCCATTTCCCGGATTTAAGAAACTTATAAACCTTAGACAATAAAGGAACGTCCTCTATTGTCTTATAAAATTCCGTAGCCGGGAAATTGGGCGAACCGTAGGCCGACTCCCCTCCTACAAAAAAGCTATCTTCCCTTACCCCTTTGCCTGAAGAAATTACTTTCCATAAAAGGAATCCCGCCAGTAAGGCTACGCCTAAGAACAAGGCGACAAACATACTGTTTATTTTTCCGCTATAATTTAGGGCGAATGAGAAAGACGCAGCCAGTTCTCCTCTGATAAAGGCGCTGGAGAATATCCCAAGGACTACGCAAAGCCCGGATAAGACCAATAGCGGAGTAAGCATCTTCCAGGGAGCCTCGCTTATTTTATTCTTCTTAAGGTTATTATCCTGGCCTAAAAAGATAGCGTGGATAAATTTTATAAAACTGGCCAAAGTAAGGGCGCTGCCAAACATCGCCGAAATTAAAGCAAACATAAAAGCAAAACGCAACCAGATCCCTGAAGATGACATAAGCCCTAAAAGTGTGCCCTGATAAATCATCAACTTAGAAACAAAACCATTAAAAGGAGGGACTCCTGAAATGGAGAGAGCTAAAATCAGCGCGCTCGCAAAAGTAAGCGGCATATAGCGGGCCAGGCCCCCTAATTTATCCAGGTCAAAAGTTCCCTTCTCTTTTTCTACCGCGCCACCCACCAGGAAAAGCCCGTTTTTGTATATCGCGTTGTTAAACATATGGAATATCGCGCCTATAACCCCTACGGGATTTCCGGTGCCTAAACCCAGGACCATATATCCTGCCTGGCTTATCGCGTGATACGCCAGCAGCTTCCTTAAGTCATGCTGGATAAGCGCCATCAAAACCGCAAAAATTATAGTGAGGCTCCCGGTAATCAGCAAGAGCGCGATTACAAAACTATTCATCACAAAGAAGTCCAGGCAAAGGCGCGAGAGTATGTATACGCCCAGCAGTTTGTCCAAAGATGCCGGCAATATGGCCATAACCGGAATAGGGGCATTTTCGCTGGCAGTAGGTATCCAGGTATGAAATGGGCCCGAACCCATCTTGGCCAGGGCGCCGGTGAGCATCAAGCCAAAAGCTAGCCAGCATACAGGCCGGTTGAGAACCATGCTCGTCCCGCCTGACATGCTGAATGAACCGCTAAACCTGGAATAGATACAGGCGCCGATAATAAAACAGATATAAGAAAACCCTAATATTGTCGTGGCCTTTTTAGCGCTAAAACTTGAACCCAGGTTAAGTAAGGCGTAGAGCATAAAGATGGAACCGCCCCAGGATAATACGAATATAATAAAGTCCGTGGCCAGTATTTCTAAATTAGTAAAGACCAGCAATCCCAGGAGCCAGGAGAAATACCCGCGCTTAGCGTTCATATAATCTTTAGAATATAAGCAGACCAATACCCCGAAAAGATTGGCGAAGATTAATATCAGGCGGGAGAGCTTATCCAGCCCGAGCGTAAGAACGTAGCCGTTAAATAAATACCTGCTCCAGGCTCCGGGCGGCTTTAAAAATAAATAAACGGAAAATACCAGGCTTAACAGGAATACGGCTAAGCTTAAGTTCTTCCTCAGATTATCCTGTTTGCCTAAAAAGAATAAAATTAAACAAACGGCCAGGGGAAGCGCAAGTAAAAAGAATAAACTGGTATTCATCATTTTATCTCTAAGAGGCTTTTAGCTATCTTTTTAATATGGTAATAAACCGCGGCTGTAAAATCCAGCATGTTCAAAAACATATTACAGCCCATAGGCGTGCATTCGCCGACAAGCATTCGCTGGTCGTGGTTATGGCGGTATTTATCCACGAGGCTGTCAATATGCTCCTCTTTTCTTAATACTTCTTTAATCAGGGCGGGGTTATCTTTCTCCAAAACAAAAACAACTTCATCCAAAGCGCCTTTGGTTTTATTGTAAAGGTTCTTATATTCTTCCACCGCTCCTTCGCTAAAAAGCAGCTTTTCTTCTATCTTTATCTGGATCCTCTCCAGAATATCCTTACAGTAGTCTCCGATTAACTCAAAATCCCCGGCAATATTGGCATAAGTTATAACTCTGGATTTTTCTTCCGGCGTGACTGACGAACGAGCTAAGCCGATTATTTCTTTATTGATTTCCTCTTCCAAAGCATTGAGTTTATCTTCCTCAAGCAGGGCCTTGGTGATCAGGTCCACGTCGTGCTCAATGAAAGCGTCATAAGTAAGCTGCCACATAGATGAAGCGCTTTTGGACATTTGATTAATCTTTACCTTAATACTATTCAGGTCTACCATAATAAACCTCCTTTAGTCTAAGGGTCTTTTCTTGAGACAACTTAATCAAATCCCAGCCATTCATCACTTTGTGATTATCTGTTTTGCGGATAACCGCCACTCTCTCCGTGCAACAATAACAGGGGTCAACCGCCGCTAGAGTCAGCGTAGCATCGGAAATCGTCCCTCCTACCGCCGAAACTTTATCCGAAGCCACATTCATAAAACTCGGAGAGCGGATCTTATGCCTGATCGGCCGGTTGGTCCCGTCGCTTTTTATATAATGGAAACATTCACCCCGGGGAGCTTCCACTCTACCGATGCCTTCTCCGGCAGGGATATCTTTGACTTCGGCGTCAATGGGAGCGCCCTTGGGGATCTTATTTAAGGACTGCCGGATTATACTTATACTCTCATATAATTCCAGGATCCTGACTACGGTTTTACAAAAAATATCTCCCTCTTTTTCTAAAATTACGTTCCAATCCAGCCTCTCAATTACTCCGTAAGGATCATCCCGGCGAATATCAATATTCACTCCTGAGGCCCGGGCAGTGGGGCCCACAACGCACCAATCAATCACCTGTTGGCGGGTCAACACCCCTACGCCCTTAAGCCGCATTTTAATGACCGGGTCATCCATAATCGCGCCGCGGAATAAATCTACCGCCGGGCTTAATTCGTCCAGCATCTTTTTTAAGACCGGAATATCTTCGTCTTTTATATCCCGCCTGACTCCGCCGACTTTGAACATAGCGTAGTTATTCCGGTTTCCGGTAACCATTTCAAAACAATCCAGGACCGGCTCGCGGTATTTCCACGCCCACATCCAGATAGTATTATATCCGATAAAATGTCCGGCCAGGCCCAACCATAAGAGATGGCTGTGGATCCTCTGGAGTTCATCAATGATTGTGCGGATATAGAGTGCTCTCTCCGGAACAATAGTTGCTTCTCCTCCTAAAATATTTTCTACGGCTAAAACATAAGCATAAGGATGGCTTGACGAACAAATGCCGCAAATACGCTCGACTAAGAACGGCACCTGGTCAAAATGTTTAGACTCGGATAGTTTTTCTATTCCGCGGTGGTTATAACCGATAATTATATCTATATCAACTACCCGCTCGCCTTCAACATAAAGTTGGAAATATTCCGGCTCTTCCTGTAAAGGGTGATATGGCCCTATGGGCACGATGATTTTATGGCTCATTTTTTATTCCTCAAAGGATATTCACCTTCCGGCCATTCTTCGGCCAGCAGAAGCTTTTTTAAATTCGGATGCCCCTTAAAATTAATCCCCAGCATCTCCCAGATCTCCCGCTCAACCCATTCAGCGCCGGCAAACATCGGGGTTATTGACTGGATTTCGGGTTTAAGCTTATCTTCTAATAAAACACGGACTGAATAGATCTCGCCCGAAGGGTCATTGCTGAAATGATACAAAATCTCAAAATAATCCGGCATATCTGTGGCGGAAGCAGTGATAAACCTTAGTTCCAGCTCTTTAAATAATACCTGCGTAACCTTAAAAATATCTTTCTTGTCTATTGCGAAGTATATCCTCTTAATAGACTTCTCCTGCCAATCTTTTATTTTATCCTGTAATTTCTCTTTTATTCTGTCGCGCATATCCATAAGCTTATTTACCCTTCCTTACTTTATCTACCAGTTTTACGATGCCGGCAATGATTGCCTCCGGCTTGGGAGGGCAACCCGGAATATAGACATCTACCGGTAATATTTTATCCAAAGGCTCCCCCACATTATAGCTATCCCTGAACATATGCTGTGAACACGCGCAGGTGCCGCAGGCTACCACCACACAGGGCTTAGCCGCTTGTTCATAGATTTTTTTCATCCTGGGAATTGATTTTTTATTCATTGCCCCGGTGATTAAAAGCGCGTCGGCGTGCCGGACTGATCCGATAAGCTGTATGCCAAAACGTTCAAGGTCGAATCTGGGGGTAAAACAATCCAGGATTTCAATATCGCAATTATTGCAAGAGCCATTGCTCACATGAAATACCCAGATAGATTTAGTCCAAGCCTTACGTCTTATATCCATATTATAATCCCAACATAGCCAGAATAACGGCTGCCCCGGCTGCCAGCGTCGGTATTCTCCAGAAGAATCTTAAAACCTGGTCTATGCGTAAACGCGGGTTAGTGTTCTTGATCAATATCATTATAGCCAACAGCATCAAATATTTAGCGATCAGTAACGCCGGGCTTAAAGAGCAACCTAAAAATAAAACAATGATAAAAAGCGGGACAGTATAAAGCATTAAGGCCTTGGTTAGTTTAAATATTGCCAACGGCAGCCCCGAATATTCAATTAAGGTCCCGCACATAAGCTCCTGATCCGCTTCAGCAACATCAAAAAGCCCTAACCCTAATTTTGCCTGCATACAAAATATTGCGACCAGAAAAGCCAAAGCGCCTGAAAATGAAAAAATATTGGAGCCAAAGAACATCTGCTGCTGGATTATCGAGCCTATCTGGAGGGACCCGTTGCTTTTGATGACCACAGTAATTATAGAGAGGATAAGCGGCAGCTCATAAGCTAAAAGAAGTTTAACCTCCCTGGATACCCCTACCGAAGCCAACGGATTTCTGGAAGAAGAAGCCCCGATGATCAAGGCTACGGCCGGTAAGCTTAAAAGATAGAAAAAGACGATCAAGTCCGCGCCGAAACTATTTGCCGGAGAAATTATGATCCTTCCTAAGCTGGCGGCTACCAATATCGCGCTTACCAAGCCCAGATACGGTGAAAATAAAAACGTAAGCCTGGCGCCTTCGGGGACAATAACCTCTTTACCTAATAATTTTACGATATCGGTAAAATTCTGATGCCAGGGCGGTCCGACCCGCCATTGCAGGCGCGCCGTCAACTTTCTATCTATCCAACCGGCCATTAGCCCTACTAGCGCGCTGAATAAAAAACCGGGAAATATTAAATAATAAAAAATTTCTTTCATTTCTTTCTCGGGGGTTGTATATCCTCCCTTGACCATTTACGCGAATGCACCGCTAAATGTTCTCCCACAAAATAAATATCCCGCTCTAAGCTCTCTTCGACTTCTTTGACCTCTATAGCTTTTTCGGGGCAGGTAAACGCGCATTTAGGAAGTTCGGCGCTTTTACCTACGCAATAATCGCATTTAGAATCCAGATAGGGAATAAAATCCTGGAAAATAATTCCGAAAGGACAGGCAATGGAACAGGATTTACAGCTTGTGCAGCGCATCTTATAACGCTTAATATGCCCGTCAGGCGCCCTCTCCAGGGCGTTATGATAACAGGAATCCACGCAGGGCGCTTCTTCACAATGCCGGCAGATAGTCGCGAAAGTCGCGTATTCGCGTAAAGACGTAATACCGTCGTTCTGCGGATGATAGAAATAATCACAGGTAACCTTGCATTCTTTACACTTATCGCAAATATCTAAATCTAGAAATAACCTTTTCATCGCATTAATCCCAAATACCCTGGATATCTTTTAACTGTTCGTAAGTAAATACCGGGCCGTCTTTACAGGCATAATATTTGCCTAAACGGCAATGCCCGCATTTACCCAGCCCGCAGGACATACTCTTTTCCATAGATAAATATATATCCGGCGGCTTAAAACCTATGTCCAGTAATTTCAAAGTGACAAATTTCATCATGATCGGAGGGCCACAGACTATTCCGACGGCATTCGTGAAATCTATCGGAGCGTTCCCTAATATCGTAGTCACCAGACCCACGTTCCCCTGCCAAGCAGGTTCCCCTATATCTACACTGACTAAAACATCCACTCGCTCCATCTTGGCCCAATCAGGAAGAGAGGTCTTATAAACTATGTCTTTTGGCGAGCGGGCGCCGTAACGCAAGACGACTTTATTGTAATTATTGATCTTGGAGAAAAGACTGAATAATAACGAGCGTAACGGCGCTAGACCCACTCCGCCGCCGACGATCAAAATATCCTTTCCCTTAAACGTATCCAAAGGATAACCCTTGCCGTAAGGCCCGCGCAGGCCCACTGCATCTCCTTTACGCAGAGAATGTAATTTAGAGGTGACTTCACCCGCATTCATTATAGTAAGGTCTAAACTTCCCTTGACCCCCGGATCAGAAGAAGGGGTAAATGGCGCTTCTCCCACTCCGGGCACAGTCAATTCAATGAACTGGCCGGTAGAAAAACTAAAATCCCCTTCGGGCTTAAGCCGGAAAGTCTTTATCGTTGAGGATTCCTCGATTATTTCCTCAATAACAGCCTTAACTGGTTGGTAGATGTTTTTCTTCATATAGTTTACGCAATATCCGGCGTATATCAATTTTCCCCGGGCAGACATCAATGCATCTTCCGCAGCCACAACAGGCTTGCATCCCTAGATTAGAAATAAAAAAATCAAATTTTTTTAAAAAACGGTTGCGCAGCCGCATATAACGCAGGCGTAAAGGGTTGGCCCCTCCGGCCACCCGGGTAAAATTCTTAAAGAGGCAGCCGTCCCAAAGGCGCAGCCGTTTAGAATTCTGCGCTGAAGGTTCATCCGCCAGCAGAAAACAATGGCAGGTATCGCACATAAATACGCAGCCATTGCATTCAACGCACGTGCGCGCTTCATCATTCCAGATCCCGGAATTATACCCAGATAATACCGTATCCTGCAGGGTTTCTTTCTTGGGGATATTATATTGCTTGAGATGCTCATCCAGGCGCAGATCCAGCGACTCTCTCTTGGCTGCTCTTCCCGAGAGCTGGCCCAATGTCGCCGGAATTAATATACTTTTTAAGGATAGAGCTATGCTTTTAGCTCTTGGCGACGCTACATCCAGAAGGTAACCGTTATTCAGCGGCGCCAGGTTAAAATCAAAACCTTCGAGCGGATAGGGATTGATATCAAACGCCCTGCAGAAACAAACTTCTTTAAAATGCGGGCAATCGCTAGAAATTATTAAAGCGCCATCCCTCCTGGTCTTATAAAGCTGGTCTGTTTCATCTCCTTCCAGGAATACAAAATCCTGTATTTTTAAGGAAAATATATCGCAATTCTTTATCCCGCAGAGGGCCAAAGGCCGCTCCCTCTTCTCTTTTAAGGGCGCGTCTTCAAAATACGCGCTGACTTCTTCTTTATAATGGGTGAAGAACGCGCGGGTAGGCTCTACGCAGCGGTAATCGCTAAAGACTATATCCTCTTTATTTACTTGCGAAAATTTCCTTAAGAAATAATCATCGGTAGGAAACCCCGGCTTGCATCCGCACTCATCCTTATACGCTAGCCTAGACCTAACCGGAACATACAACTCATATTCCTGAGCTATACGTTCATAAAATTTTAGCAGGTCATCATTTTTTAAGAAATAGGTTTCCATAAATTGATTACCCGGCTGAAAGCCTCGTTCTTACCAGATCACTGACTAATTTACCGTCAGCTTGTCCGGCGATTTTAGCGTTAACCTCTTTCATAACCTTGCCCATATCCTTCATGCCGCAAGCGCTGGTAGCCGCGACAACTTCTTCAATCACTTTTTTGATCTCATCGCCAGACATTTCAGGAGGAAGATAGGTTTTTAATATCTCTGCTTCCTTTTTCTCCTTCTCGGCCATCTCCAGGCGCTCTCCTTTAGTAAACTGCTCAATTGAGTCTTGACGCTGCTTGATCTGCTTCTTAATTATAGCAACTGCCTCGCTGTCATCAAGAGAAGCCTTTTTCTTAGCGAGAGCGGCATTCATCATATCCGCCCTTAGGAAACTTAATACCGCACTCTTCAGCGTATCCCTGGCCTTCATCGCTTCTTTATAGTCGTTAAGAATCTTTTCTTCTAACATAAATCCTCCCTCACCCGCGGTATTCTACGGGTATTAGATTAAAATACACTTTTTAAAATGGGCGAGCCTTTTATTCAGATCTTTCAGGGTAAGTTTGGAGGTCCTTTCCAAACCAAAATCTTCGATGTTAAATGACGCCGCGATTGTCCCGAATACCAGCGCTTTTCTTATATTTTGCATATTGAGGATCCTGGATTTAGCCAAATAACCCATGAAGCCTCCGGCAAAGGTATCTCCTGCTCCGGTCGGATCAATCACTTTATCCGCCGGATATGCCGGAAGAGAAAATATGAATTTATCGCTGAAAAACAAAACTCCGTGCTCGCCCTTTTTTATTAAAACCATCCTGGGGCCAAAAGAGCGCAAGGCGCGGGCCGCCTGGATTAAGTTATGTTCGCCGGATAAAGCCCGGGCCTCCTGATCATTGGCTACATAAATATCCACCTGTTTCAATAAACGTATCAACGCCTTACGTTTATTATTGATCCAATAATTCATGCTATCCAAAGCGATTAATTTGGGCGAACGCATATGCCCCAAGAGGTGCCGCTGTATATCCGGGTCAACATTAGCCAAAAAAACGTGTTCTATCCTTTTCTGCTCTTCGGAGATCTCAGGCTTAAACGTGCTCAGGACCCCCAATTCGGTATTTAAAGTAATAGCGGTATTTAAATCCCCCCTATATTCTCCTGACCACTGAAAGGTCTTTCCCGAAGCCTCGCGGATAAGCGCGCTAAGATTTATGCCTTTAGCCTCTAAAAATTGGATATGCCTTTGAGGGAAATCCTTTCCGACAATAGCGACCAGGTTCACTTTGGTAAAAATGCGCGCGGCCATAGAAAAATGCGCGGCTGAACCTCCGAGCAACTGTTTTCTTTGGCCAAAAGGAGTCTTTACATTATCCAGCGCCACTGTCCCCAAGACCAATATACTCAAATTTACCTCCTACCCCATTCTTAACCAGAATGCCGCAGCTATAAGTATTCTGTATATCCCAAAAGGAATAAACGTATGTTTCTTTATGAAAACAAGGAGAAATTTTATGGCTAAAAGGGCGACCAGAAATGAAACAATGAACCCGACACCTAAAACCAAAAATTGATCTGTTCTAAAGCTTTTAGCGCTCTTGGCCAAATCCAGGGCAGTCGCGGCGCACATTGTGGGAATGGCCAGTAAAAAAGAAAATTCCACTATTGTTTTGCGTTTTAAACCCAACGCCAGACCCCCTACAATAGTCGCTGCCGCCCGGGAAACTCCCGGAATAATGGCAATCGACTGAAAAAAACCGATAATTAGGGCCTGGGGATAAGTGATGGAAACTAATTCCTCCGAAGAACCTTGCCTCTCTCCGTGAAAAATTTCAAAAAGTATAAGCGCGACGCCCCCTAAGAATAACGACCAAAGCACTACTGAGCTGCTGCTCAAAAAGAAGGTCTTAATAACCTTGTATAATAATACTCCGATTACCGCGGTCGGTAAAAACGCGGTTAAGATTTTCTTCCAGATATCAATACCCTTAGATAACGTCTTCCAGTAAAGAATAACTACCGCCAGAATAGCTCCGGATTGAATCGCGATCTCAAAACTTTTGACAAACTCTGTCTGGGCAATTCCCATACTGCGGCTGGCGAGCATTAAATGCCCGGTGGAAGAAATAGGCAGGAACTCCGTGATCCCTTCAATGATCCCCAATATACAAGCCTGAATCAAATCCATATTCCAATTTCCTTAATGCGGATGTTTCTCTAAAAACCCCGCCATATCCATAGCAAGATCCAGGCGTACTTGAACTTGCGCGCCGGTTACGGGGTGAGGAAAACTTAACTCCTTCGCTTGTAACATAAGCCTTTTGGCCTTAATCTTAAAATCCTTGCGGAACGCGTATTTAGTCTCTCCCAATATGGGATGGCCGATCTGCTTAAAATGGATCCTTATCTGGTTAGTCCGTCCGGTCAGAGGATGCACTTCTACAATAGCAAAATCTTTTCTTTTTGCAATAACTTTGTAACGCGTCGCGGCGCTTAAACCTTCTATTTTATTCTTGATCTCTCCCGCGTTTTTATAAGGGACTCCCCGGATGAAAGCAATGTAAGTTTTCTTAACCTCTCTATCCCGAAATTCATCCATCATTTTTTGTTGAACGCTTTTATCTTTCGCGTAGATTATCAAACCGGAGGTCTCCCGGTCAAGCCGGTGGCAGGGATATAAATTTAAAATACTGGTAAGCGTGCGTTGTTCGTTTTTAGGAGTAGGCACGGTGAGAAGCCCTGAAGGTTTATCTACTACCAGAAGCCACTCGTCTTCATAAGCTATGGGGATATTCAAACTATCTCCAACATCCTGTCTATTGCTTTTTTAGCCCGTTGCCGTATATCATCAGGAACCTTAACTTCTTCTTTCAATTCTTCCAGGGCCCAGAGTATTTTATCTTGCGTAGTGCGTTTCATATTCGGGCAAATAGCGCGTTCGGAAGCGGGATAAAATTCCTTTCCGGGGTTATCCTTCTTCAACCGGTAAATAATCCCCACTTCTGTGCCTATGATCATCTCTTTAGCTTCTGTTTCTTTGGCGTATTTAGCCATTTGGCTCGTAGATAAAACCGCGTCAGCCATAGCCACAACCTGAGGCAAACACTCCGGATGCACTATAACTTTAGCGAAAGGATGGAATTTCTTTTCCCGCCTTATATCTTCAGGGAGAATCTTTATATGGGTAGGACAAAAACCATTCCAGGTAATCAGCTGCCGACCGGTTTGTTTAGATACATAATCAGCCAGGTATTTATCCGGGACAAAAATAATTTCTTCTTTACCTTTAAGAGCATTAACCACGGCTACCGCGTTCGTAGATGTACAGCAATAATCTAATTCCGCTTTGACTTCCGCCGACGTATTTACATAACCTACAACCACGGCTTGCGGGTGCTTTTCTTTAAGCTTTCTTAATTCTTGGGCGCTGAGCATATTGGCCATCGGGCAACCCGCGTTGGCATCCGGAACGATCACTAATTTATCCGGAGAAAGGATTGAGGCTGTCTCAGCCATAAAATAAACCCCGCAGAAAATAATCACCTTGGCGTCAGTCTTAGCTGCCACGCGGCTCAACTCCAAAGAATCGCCCCTAAAATCCGCCACCTCCTGGACTTCGGGGAGTTGATAATTATGCGCCAAAATTATAGCGTTATGCCGCTTTTTAAGCTCTTTGATTTTATTTTCTAAACTGGAGATTTCCTTAGTCATCTAATCTATAACCTTATCAATAATAGCTCCGCCTAAAACCCTGTTCTCTCTATAGAAAACTGCTGATTGCCCGGGAGTTATAGCAAATTGCGGTTTTTTAAAAACTATTTTGGCTTTGGCTATCGGAGGCCAAACCACGGCCTTGTGGCCTGTAGCTTTTTTACCGGAAGGAATAATCCTTGCTTCAGCTTCTTTATGATTATATCTTATCTTCACCTTAAAGGCAACTTTCTTTTTTATAGGGGCTTTAAGGGCATAATGCAGTTCCTTAATTATAAACTCGCGCTTAGAGGCGTCTTCTTTGGAACCGATAAAAATCTTATTAGTCTTAGGGTCTATTCTGGTTATATATACCGGGTAACCCTTGGCAATCCCCAGGCCTTCGCGCTGACCAATCGTATAATAGGCAATGCCTTTATGTTGGCCTACGATATTGCCTTGAGTGTCTACTACCGGACCCGGCTTCATATCTTTATTGATTCTTGCCTTTAAAAACGCCCGGTAATCATCATCCGGAAGAAAACAAATCTCCTGGCTCGCTTTCTTCTCGGCAACAGGGAGTTTAAATTTCCGGGCTAAATCCCGCACCTCTTCCTTGGTATAATTACCTAAAGGAAAAATTATATGCTTAAGTTGAGCTTGATTAAGACGATATAAAAAATAGGATTGGTCTTTCTTTGGGTCTTTTGCTTTCTTTAACAAAAAACCGGAAGCTGTTTTAACTACACGAGCATAATGGCCCGTAGCTAAAAAATCAGCGCCCAAAACATGTGCCTTGTTAAGTAGCTCGCCGAATTTAAGGTATTGATTGCATAGCACGCAGGGATTAGGCGTGCGGCCTAAAAGATATTCTTGGCAGAAATTCTTGATTACCCGCTCTTCCAGAACTTTGCCCATATTCAAAACATAATGCTTTATCCCTAACTTATGAGCTACTCTACGGGCGTCTTCTATCCCTTGAAGGCTGCAGCAGCCGGCTTTTTTGCGGGCTGAATCCTTAAGATTAAAACACATAGTTACCCCAATAACCTCATAGCCCTGTTTTTTTAACAGAGCCGCGGCTACCGCAGAATCCACCCCTCCGCTCATCCCCACCACTACGCGTTTTTTCATACGGTAATTATAGCATACGAATAAAGGGGACGGTTCTATTTTTTAATCTTAAACCTGAAAAAATAGAACCGTCCCCTTTATTTGCTTTCTTTTTTCTTTTTTAGGTTATAACTTGGTTACTTTTGTAGCTTGCTCGCCCTTCGGACCTTTTTCAATCTCAAACTCCACTTCCTGGCCCTCTTCTAAAGTCTTATAGCCATCACCCTGTATAGCTGTATGATGCACGAAGACATCATTACCATTCTCAGGAGTAATAAACCCATAACCTTTTTGGTTGGAAAACCACTTTACTTTACCTTTTGCCATTGCCGCAATTCCTCCTTCCTTCTAAAATTTTAGCAAACTACTAGAATAGACAAAAACCGTAAGGTGTGTCGCTCTTTCTCCTTACGGTTCAAGACCTTCTACTCCCTTGTTCACTATTAAATAAGTATACACTAAATTATGCAATTGTCAACTAAATTTTGCCTCTAAACCGGCTTTATACCTGCCCGCCAAGCGAATCAACAATCGCCAGCGCCTCTCTTAGCTCCGGGGAAGTTTCAAAGGCATTCTGCTCTTCAAGTTTACATATATCTACCAGGCAGAGTAATAGATTATCTACATAATAACTAATCTTCCCCTTCTGGCTGCAAGCGGCGATAAGCTCTTTAATCCTGTCTCCGGAAGGAACAATCCCTGATTCTACCAGATTCTTAACCTGTTGCATCTCTGATTCAATATTGATTTGCTTAAGCTGCGCTTGAGTCAACTGCGGCAGCTTAAAATTCAGGCCCGCAAAACTTCCCATCGGCTGGATGCTCATCGGTAGAGCGCGGAAATCAATACCGCCGGGAGTCAACGCTGAACTTGCGGTCTCCTCAGGAGTCTGCACCGCCGAGCCGACGGTTCCTACTAACAATTCTGACTGGGAAAGCTTAATCAAACGCCTAACATCCCACACAACGCTTTGCTCTATTCCAGCTCGACACCTAAAATTAATATCTATCTCTGTCCCTTGAGGTCTAATATCTACCCATGTTGTATCGGTAAACCAAATCGTATAAAGGTTCTCATCAGCTTTCGCTAATCGTATCAACTCACCGGCAAATTCTCTTCTCTTACCTTCCCTTACATCTGCTATTAATTCTTCTATTTTCTCTATGAATCTATTTTTTAAAATACTTGGATCTATTTTCTTCGCCTTGATAGAATCAAAATCGTAGAGGTTGATTATTTTATGATGCACCGCCGAGCTGGCAACAGATTTATCCTTCTGATCGCGGATGTATTTTACCATTTCCCGCAATTCCCTGGCATCATTAAGCGTTGCAAACACTTGACCGAGGGCTCGAGTTCCACCCGCAAGCTTATTATTATCATATACGCTAATTAATATTTTAGCAGCAGTATCTCTATCAATATCATCGCCATCCTTTAATATGGAGCTTAACCTTTTCGCGATATAATCCATAGTATACTCACTCAAGGAAAGTCCTCCTTGGCGAAACGTTTCCTTAATTTTTTCCGTCACCGCCGAGCTGGCCGGATTACGCTTGGCGTCCTTAACATACTCAGATACAATATCCAAAGTAAGGCCTGTAGCTAGGGCTGTAGCTATTAAATCTCTGCCCTTCTCTTCATAAACCCTAAGCACTCTTTTTTGCGTGCTTCCGCCTAAAAGGTTAACTGACTCTTTTTTCTCTCTGGTTACCGCCGAGCTGGCGCCTTCCTTTAATTTAGTCCCGATATATGAGTTGGGTACAATAGCTATATCTCCTTTGACTTTCTCAACAGCTTGCCTTAACTTAAGCATTGCTATTTCAATGTTATTAATTGCAACTTCTAAAACAAACTCACTCCCCCAATAAACGGAACTTTTTTCTATACCCTTACCCTGGTCGCTAACACTACTTATATGCTGGGTCATTATTTTCTTTTGTTGTTCTTTAACATCAGCGAGTAATTTAGAAAAGCTCTCTAATTTTTTTTCCAAAAACTCATATAATTTATCGATTTTTTCCAAAAGCTCTTTAAAATTACCTGGTTCGGCTAATCGTTGCGTAAGAATAGGCTTATCTGAATCTAAACCGTATTCCTTCATTATAATATCCATACCTAGCTCTACGCCGCTGGGGCCTTCTTCTATTAAAGGCGCCCAACTTGCCAATCCCTGGATATCCCCAATTGCATCTAAGGTTGCCTCCTGTAACCCAGAGAATAGATAGTTCGATCTTTCTTCCTTCTGCACCGGCGAGCTGGCGCGCTCTGAATCACCCGACTCCACTTTAATTTTATTATCTACAATAGGTTCTATTATAATTGGTGACGGTAATTCTTGAGTTTTAGGCTTATATTGTGACATAGATAATGCTTTTTCCAACGCTTGGATTAAGTCTATTTCTGTCCACAGCTGAGTTCCATTCTCTATTTTTCTCATTATAGTCCTAACAACATCCTGTTGGCCAATTGTAAGATTACTGCTCAGGTAAGCGTAATGAACAGGTTGATTGCCAATCTTAAATATCAAATAATTCTTCTTTCCCGGCTCATACCTAGCCAATTGCAGAGTATACCAATTGACACGATTATTAATAAAAATTCTCACTCCATTTGTGGGTTGAAAAGTAAAACTCTTATCCGGCGGCCTTACTTCATTTATGTCTATATAAGTAACCTCCGAGCTGGCGAAACTTTCTGATATCCTTGCTTTTTCAAGCAGTAAATCTTCCCTTATCTTAGCAGCTAAAGTCCCCTGCGGGAATTTCATCACATATGACTGGCTTATCTTTTTTCCTATTATAGAAGAAACTTCTACTATTAATTTTCTAGCCTTAACCAGAAGCTTGTCGGCTTCTACCTTATCTACCATAGACAAATTACCAGCATAGCGTATTCTCAAAGTTCCCGTTCCCGATATATCAAAACTTACATCTCCATAACCAGCCAGTTTTTCAACTATCTTTGCAAATTCACTGATAGTCTCCACCGGCAAGTCGACGGAGACAAGTTTAGCCAGTTCTGATTCTATTGATTCTTGGAGCGTCTGCAGGTCTCTCGATCTTTCTTCGGTGGCAGACATAATCAATCCATCCAGATTCTCTTCTATCTGAACAAGTGCCTTTGCTAATTTAGAAGGAGTATTCGCCGTATAAAATAAGTAGTTTGACCTTACCAGGTTAACAACAGAATCATCTTTTATCCGTTCTTTTAGCCTAGTTAGAATATCATTTCTCAAAGATTCTACTGCTGTGACCGCCGAGCTGGCGACAGATTTTACCTGCGTGACATCCTGCGCATCCAGATTAATACCCTCCATTACATCAATGATGCGATTAGTGATATTTTCTGCGCCATCCTTACGTACGAACATATCCCTGCCAAATACCGTTGCAATTACGCCTATTCCAATTTCTTCAATGCGTTTTTCAACATCCTGAATGTATAGATGCGCGGTGCGCGTAGGCACATCCCTACCGTCAGCGGCAAAATGGATAATAAATTGATCCTGCCTTAAGCCGATTTTCTTAGCTAATCTCATCAAGGCATACATATGATAGAGCGAAGAATGCACTCCACCCTCAGAAGCGATGGTTATATAATGAAATCTCAAATTATTATCCTTAACCCTTTGTAATTCTTTTACCAATACCTGGACTTCGGGTTTGCTTTCATCAAAAACGCCATCGCGTATACTGCCTTTGATAAGCCTGTCTACATACCATAAAGGTTGTTTAATCTCTCTCAGTGAGAACAAATGCAGGTGGCCAACGTCAGTCTGGCCTGCTTGCAGGCCTCTTAAATGGTGTCTACCTTCTTCCAAAGATAATGGGCCTCTTAATCCGATCACTTCACCGTGCGCTTGGACCTGAGTGAAAGACGCATTCTCAACCATCCAGTCATAATTAGGTGTATTGGCCAGCCGGATAGCATCCCAGGGATAATTCTGATCAGGGTTTATACCCCAGCCATCCAAAACAGCCATCGTGATCCTACGCTTACTTCCTTGATAATCATCAGGCAGCAAGCTGGGATCAGACCCTTGGGGGATCTCTTCGCCTAATAGGTGTAATAATGTAGCCCCGTTATTCCTGATGGTCTGTCCGGACTTTAAAGCTAATTTTTGAGTTCTTAGGGGATCATAAATAATATACGGCACTGGATTGGCTGTATGGAAAGTGTCGGATTCCTTCGGATTATCAGTGAGACCTGCCTCAGAAGCGCCATGGTCAGCAGTAATAACAAAGATGGGAATTTTGGCTTCTAAATCTTTTATCCGTTTATAGAGCTCCTGGTTTTTATTCTTCAGCCTTGCTAAAAATTCAGCATAATTATTCAATAGTAAAACATAAAGCTGACTGGCCTCTTCTCTAGATAAGTATTTATTGACTTCTTTCATCATATCACCCAGAATATGGCTTTTTATTCTATCAACCTTTTCTTTTATTCTTCCGATCTGCTGGTCGGTTATTTCATTACTTTTTTTTGCCGCTTGGAAGTTACCGGTGTGTTTCATCATATCTGAACTTAGCAGATTAACTAAAATAAAATCTGTAGCATCGTCATCCAGTCCATTTAATACCTCGTCAGCGCATTCTTTCATTTTCATCTGGGGAGTATCTACATAGGCCATTTCAGATTTCTGCATAGGTATTACAATCTGTTTTTGCCCGGGGAAAAGCCCGTCCTTTTTCCTACCGGCAGCGTTTTTACCCGTATGGCTTTTCTTCTCATCTTCAGAAATCACCAACACTTGATACCCCTTGTTGGATATTCTCTCAAAAAAAGTATTTGGAACACTAGCGATAGTTTCTTCGGACAAAACAGCTTTACCTTGGAAATCATTGGTAAATTTAATATATCCTAATAAATTTTTAAAGCCTCTATTCTGCAGGCCTCTGGCAAAATATCCAGCCCGGTCATCTCTGACATGTCCGACCATAACAGAATCTTGCGGCCAAATAGGATAAAGTATTCTTCCATTTTCATCGCCGGTAACAATAAACTTTAAAATCTGTTCATTTACATCTGCCGGCAACTGGCTTTGCGCTTCCTCAACTGCCTTAGCTAAATTTGAAGTCACCGGCGAGCTGTTGAATTTTTCTTTTTCCGACAAGCTAGCGTTCGGATTTGAAAGGAAAGCAAACGACCGGGCTAAAACTTCAACTGAAACTGTCTTGTCTGTATTATTTATTATTCTCTGATAGAATTCTTTGGCCTGGCTTGAAGTCGGAGGAGGATTACTATTATCCATAAAGGCTTTTATCAAAGGCATCATAAATACCACCGCGACATACTTCCTTTCTGAATCTTTTATGCCCAAGGTTAAAGCAAGAAGATATGCTTGATTTTCTAATGAACTAACCGGCGAGGCGGCGGCCAGTGAATTAAACCTTATTCTGGATGCGGCGCTAATCAATGCCATCTGCAGGTGTTCGTTAAGAAGTTTTTCTGGTAAATCGAGCGCTTTACTATCGATAGAATAGCCTATATTAATAATAACTTTGCCCTGATCATTTACTAATGTAACCAGAGTTTCTTCTAAATCAGGCTTATGCTCTATAACTATTTTCCAGCGCGTAGGATAAGCTATCTGCCGCTTAGAGCCAGGGACTAGCTGAATATCAATAATCTTGCCATTTTTTGGATAGTTAAAAATCCGGTTTTTCAAAACCTCCGCCGCCTCTCTTAGTTGATCCTCTCTTATTTCTGTTCTGGGATAAACAGAAAAGACTACCCCATTTCTATCATCAAGAGTAAATATCGGGCTAGAGGTTTTAACCGGCGAGGCGGCGCCGACTGAAGCGGCAACAACGGGCTGCAGATTTACGCTAAAAGGCCTTGCGGCATTTCCTCCTATTATGACTCCGGTTCGAGAAAACAAAGAAAGGGGCAACGCCGCTTTAAGATTACTAACGCCATTCTGAGTATTAATAGCGCTACTAGCTACATCTATCCCGCCGCTAAAGTAACTCCTGATTACCTGGCCTGTAGGGGTACGCACTGGTTCTTGGATATTGTATTCGCCTTCAGAGAAGGATTTTTGGTATTGTTTAAAATAATCGGTCTTGGACCAGGAGTCTTTAGATATTAAGTTAGTTAAATTCCTAGTGTTAATGAGCGAAGCATAGGTGCCGGTTTTGCCGCTAAAGCGCAGTTTAAACCAGCGGGCCAGGATTAAAGAGTAATATACCTGGCGTAAAGGAGCGTATCTTTTGCTGGAGTTTACTTCTTTAGTGAGCTTAGGGATAATTAATTCCCTTATTAGTTCGGATGAGTATTCATTCAGGGCTTTGGAGCGGCTGTCTTTAAAGTTATAGTTACTAGAATCTTTTAAGTAATCCTGCTCCAGCATTACCTTAAGATTAGCTTTATAAACATAGGCTGAGTCTTGAGATTCCCGGACAATTATTTCTCCGGGGACTATCCAGGGCCGGGTTAAGGTAGGTATGCTAACATTATCATAGCCATAAAGCTCGGCTGCCTTCTTATAGAGCCTATCCCAGTATTCCCTACCTTCAGGGGTAGCCGGAGAAGTCATTAGCGCGGTGTCTTTCTTTAGCTGGAGATCTGCTTCCAGCATTATCTTACCTATATCTGTCTTCTCCAGATACTGGTCTATTATCTGGTCTTCGGAATCAGGGCGCAGGTTAACCCAGAACATACTATCTGGAAGAGTAACTCCTACAAGGAAGTAGCTAAGGAGGGTTTTGGTTTCTTCTTTAAGTTTCTCTTCAGGGACAGCCCCCTTCGGGGACAGTCCCTTCTCGAAGTCACCTTTATCCACCAATACCTTGAAATTGTCATTTAAGTTGTCGTAAGAGAAATAACGCAGGTGCAGGGGCCGAAATTTCTCTACTGTGAGACTGCTAGCCATCCTGGCGAAGTGATTGACCAGGTTAAGTTCGGTAGCTATCTGGGCAAAACCTATTTGCTGAAAAAGTAAACTAATGGTTAAAGCTAAAGATAGGATTTTTCTTAATTTGACTTTCATTCCCTAACTCCTTTTTTAATCTCTTTAATAATACCGGAAAATAAAAAACCAGAAAGCCGACCCTTGTTCGTGGCATTCTGGTTTATAGACTTCTCCGCGTTTCCGCCCTCCAGCGGGAACGCTAATCCTAACTACCTAAAACTTAAGAAAGTATACCATAAAATAGGCGAATTTCAAGTTTTTTTAGGTATTTTTACCTTAGCCTATCTATGCCTTTAAGGTTATAATAACCCAGCACTTTTACCTTGGCTTTGGATTTGCTTACCAACCAATCGTGGTATTTCTTCATAAAGCGGTTGTGATCAACTTTTCTATCCCATTCATACACTGAAGCGTATTGATTAAGGCGACCGTAACGCTTCATAGTAAAATACGCCACAAATCCTTTAGCTTTCTTAGTATAACTGGCCCACATCAGGCTATCCTTGCGGTATTTGGCCACTTCTTTAGGCTTAACCTGGAATAAAACAACATGAATAAACATAGATAACATTATAGCAATAATCTTTTACCATTCAAGCCTAAATCCGGAATCTACCCACCTTCCGGGCTGAGGTATCCCCTCTATCTCCTGATAACCGGTATTAAGCAGGTTTGTCCCCGTAATAAATAAAGAGGTATTTTTATTTAAATTGAAGTTTGCGCGGGCGTTAAGCAGAAACCAGCCGTCTCGACCGGGTTTCTTTTTATAGGTAAAACCTATACTTTGAGCGCCGAAAGGAAGCTGGAAGACAAATTCGGTATTCCACAGGTGCCGGGCATAGTTGGGCCCGTATTTAAAAAGGTACTCATTATTCGTGAATTTATTAATATAGGTATAATTGGTATTTACGCTAGCAATTTTATTTATTTCCCATCCGAATCGAGTTTCTATCCCAAGCACATCCGCGCCGGAAATGTTTTTAGCCTGCCATCTTGAACCAGCCATTACCCAGTCAATAAAATCATCCTCCCTGCGGAAGAATAGTGTCGGGCTAAAGGAAAATCTCTCTTTTTTGATTTCGTAACCGATTTCGTAATTCAGGGACTTCTCGGCTGAAAGATTAGAGTTACCTATAGTATAACCGTCATCGCTATAATAAAGCTCGGTAAAAGAAGGCACGCGAATATTCCGGGAAACCGCAAAATGCAAAAAGTTTTGGCTAAGGATTTCGTAGCGCAAGGTTAAGGAGCCGGTATAAGCTGTATTAAAACTGTCAAAATCATCCAGGCGAAAAGATAAGCCTGAAGAAAGCGCTGGAGTTAAATCTAGCGCGTCATCAATAAATAGGCTTTTGTGCTCCCTATTGTGCCTGCCTAAAGTAGTGGAGGTAATACGTTCATCTCCATATTCCAGGCCAAAACCGAGTTTGCCCAGGCTTAAAAATTCCTTTTGAAAATAAATACTCGGTGTATATGTGTCGTTACGGTGATTACTGACAAAATTACTTTTCACCCCTGTTTTATCCAGCTGGAATTTATCAAAATGCCTGCGCCAGATAAAATTCGGCTTAATCACCAAACCATCCTTATCTAAATTGAATCCGGTATCTAAAAGATACGTCCTTGTCCACTCCTTGGAAGGATTATTTTTTCCGGGGGTATAAAAATCAAACGCTCCGAATTCCTTTTGCTGATACCCCATATTAAAATCAAAGGAGCCCAACGGCAAGGCTAGAGAAGAAGCGATACTTGTGGTAAATTTTTTATAATCTGTGTCCTCATGGAACCCGGATGACTGCGCTCTCTCTATGGATAGCCTTAACCCCAAGTCTTTAATCTTATCGCTGGCGCTAAAAAGCCCTGAAAAAGTGTTATGCTGGCCCCCGGATAATTCTAAAACGTATTTTTTCTCTTGCGGCCTTTTAATAATGAAATTAACCGCCCCTCCTATCGCGTCCGGGCCAAAAAGCGATGAAGAAGCTGAAGGCAAAACCTGGGCCTTGGAGATATCCGCGCGGGTAAAGGGAATATCGGAATTAAAATGGGCTGTCTGGGGATCGTTAATCCGCCGGCCGTTAAGAAGAAGAAGCACATCCTGAAAACTTGACCCGCGTAAAGAAAAATCTGCTTGGATCCCTGAGTGCGGTGAGCGGCTCTGTAAATCTAAAGGTAATGAACCTACTGCTTCAATAATTGAGCTTGCCGGAAGGGCTTCTAGGTCGGCAGCACTTAAAGAATACCCGCCTGAAAACAAGTTTCTGCTCTTAGAAACAACTATTCTATCTAAGTCTGTCGAGGTATCATCCTGCGCCAAGGCAAAAGAAAAAGTACCCGCTAGAATTATTGCAAAAAATAAGCCGTGCCACTTTATCTTATGCATACGGCATATTATAAATGGCCGTGGCTTATTGTCAACTTATTATCTAATTATAGTTTACAATAGGCTATCTGCAGTGCACCACATCCCCGGCAGAAACCTTTTCTACAAAACCGGAGTCCCTGCGTAACAAAAGCGAACCGTCGGTATCTATATCTACCGCTTCTCCCTCAATATGTTTACTCCGGCAATATATTTTAACCCGCCTGCCTAAAGTAGTAGCGTACTGGCGCCATTTCTCAAGTATCGGGCCGCTTCCCTTTTTATTTAAGGCTAAATAATTAGCTTCCATCCTGCGCAGTATCTCTTGTAACAGGCTTATACGGCTTACCTCTTCTTTCTTTTGCTCTTTTAAGGAAGTGGCCGTGCTTATTAAAGCTTTCTTATCATTATTCACATTTATTCCGATACCGATATTCACAAAGTTTATCTTATCAGTCTCCGCGGTTATCTGGGTCAATATGCCGCCGATTTTTTTATTATGCACTAAAATATCATTCGGCCATTTTATCTGCGCGTCAATTCCGCTGACTTCCTTAATCGCCTCACAGATACTTACGGCGCTTAACAAGGTAAGGATAGATGCCTGTGTAGGAAGCATATCCGGCCGCAAAATCAAAGAGAAGTACAAACCCTTATATTTTGGAGAGAACCATACCCTACCCAACCTACCCCGGCCTTTGGTCTGCGTCTCAGTCATAATCAAAGTCCCGCTGGCTGCGCCACTGACCCCCAACTCCATAGCCTTATCCATAGACGAGCTTAAGGTCTCAAAATAAAAGATCTTTTTCCCTAAAATCGTTGTATTTAAGTCTCTGGCGACTTCAAATTCAAAGAGCTTATCGGGGCTAGCGCTTAAGCGATAGCCTAAATGCGGGACCGCTTCAATCAGGTAACCTTTATCTTTTAACTCCTGTATATGCTTCCAAAGCGCCTGGCGGCTTATTTTTAAATGAGCACTTATATCCTCGCCGGAAACATAACCCTCTTTTTTCTTTAACAAACCTAAAATTTTATTTTGCATTATTTATTTTAACGCGTTTATTTTTTCTCGTAAAGCGGAGACATAGCGCGCAGCTTCTCAACTACTTTAGGAAGGTTTTCCAGCAAATAATTTACATCGGATTCTTTGGTCCATCTACCCATACTGATCCTGAGCGAGCCATGGGCAGTCGCGTGGTCTAAGCCGATGCTTAAAAGCACATGAGAAGGCTCTAAAGAACTGGAAGTGCAGGCTGAACCGGTGGAAGCGGCAATCCCCAGCATATCTAAACTTAAAAGAATAGACTCTCCCTCTATGTATTTTATAGAGAAATTAACATTGTTCGGAAGTCGCTGATTCGGATGGCCGTTAAGCCGGACCTCCGGGATTGTCTTCGGTATTTCTTTAATCAATTTATCGCGTAAAGATAGCAAAAACTTGGTTTCGTTATCCATACCCTTAGCGCACAACTCTATGGCCTTGGCTAAACCTACTATACCGCTAATATTATGAGTGGAGGCGCGCCTTCCCTTCTCCTGGTCTCCGCCGCACAAAAATCTTCCTATGCGCGTGCCTTTTCTGATATACAAAGCGCCTACGCCTTTGGGCCCGTAAAATTTATGGGCCGAAAGCGATAAAAGGTCAACATTGAGGTCATCAACATTTACCGGGATATGCCCTACGGTTTGCACCGCGTCAGTATGGAAACAAACTCCTTTTTCTTTGGCAATTTTACCGATTTGGGAAATGGGCTGGATTGTGCCGATTTCATTATTCGCCTGCATTATAGAAATAAGGATTGTCTGGTCGGTAATCGCCTTTTTAACGTCATCGGGAGAAACCACTCCGTCCTGATCAACTCCCAGATAAGTGACCTTAAAACCTTTCTTCTCTAAAACTTTACAAGGCTCAATGATGGCGTGATGTTCTATCGCGGAAGTAATAATATGGTTGCCTTTGCTTTCTAAGGCGCCAGCTACCCCAAAAATAACATTATTGTCTGACTCTGTTCCGCCGGAAGTAAAAATTACTTCTTCGCTCTTGGCGCCTAAAAATTCGGCTGTAGTTTGGCGGCTATCCTCAAGGGCTTTCTTGGCTTCCTGTCCGTAAGCATGAAGACTGGAGGCATTGCCGAATTTCTTGAAGAAATAAGGCTCCATCTCTTTGACTACTTCCGGGTCGCAGGGAGCAGTTGCCGCATAATCTAAATAAATATTCTTCATTTTTTAACCACCTCATTTAAACTGCCTACGCGGTAACCTTCCAGATCCACAGTAACATAATTATAGCCTATTTTTTTTAGTTTGTCGATTAGGCTTTGGCTTTTATTGAACAGCCTGGCGATTTTATTCTTAGGGACCTCTATCCGGCATAACCCGTTATAGTGCCTGACCCTTACTTGTGAGAATTCTAACTTCTTTAAAAAGTTCTCCGCCTTATTAATACGGTTAAGTATAGGCTTAGAGATATTTATTCCGTAAGGGATCCGGGAGGCTAAACAAGCTTGAGCCGGCTTATTCCAGGTCAAAAGGCCCAGCCTTTTGCTTAAAGTCCGGATATCGGCTTTGGTAATACCCGCTTCCTGCAGCGGCGAACGAATACCTAATTCTTTTTTTGCTTTTTCCCCGGGGCGAAAATCGGATTTATCCGAAATGTTACTGGCGTCAAAAACAAACACGAGTTTGTTTTGCCTGGCGATATCTTTTAGCTTGGTAAAAAGTTCTTTTTTACAAAAATAGCAGCGTTGGCGGGTATTGGCGATAAATCTTTTGTTCTTTAATTCCGCCGTATTGATTATTTTATGCTTTGCGCCGAAGGTACCCGCGATTTTTTTCGCCAAGATCAATTCTTCTTTAGGGTAGGTGGCGGAATTTGCGGTGACTGCCAGTATTTTTGCCTTAGGCAAAACTAAAGAAGCTGTTTTTAACAAAAACGCGCTATCCGCTCCGCCGGAAAAAGCGATTACACAAGAGCCGGATTTTAAAAGTATCTTCTTTAACCTGGATAATTTATTTTTAAGCCGCATTGTAAACTTAGAAATGCACTTCCATGGCGCGCGGAGGACAGATTTTAACGCAGAGCTCGCAGGCAATACATTTTTTATTATGAAAAATTACCTTGCGCGTTGCGGGGTCAACTACCAGGGCCTCAGTCGGACAGATCGGGACGCATACGCCGCATTCCGTGCATTTATCTTCATTCCTGATAACATCTTGAGCTAAGGATTGGATGCGCACCCCGCAAGACTGTAAATATTCTATCCCCTTATCAAAATTTTCTCTTTTTCCGTTTAGCTCCACAACCATAAGGCCCTCTTCTTGCGGAGTAACAAAGGCCTTCAGGATATTAAACTGCAAATCAAATTCTTTGACCAGTTTATAGACTATCGGCTGGTCAACCAGGCGAGTCGGAAAATGCAGGACTATTCTCTTAGAAACCATTTTTTATACCTCTTTTTCAATTATCGGGCGCTCTTTAAGCATTTTAAAGCTATAGCCGGACTCTTGCCCCGGAATCTTCTCCACCGGTTCAGTCAGCGTAAATTCTCCCCTTTTAATCCAAGCTTTTAATTCCTCGGCAATCTCGCGGGCCTTGGAATAACTGGAGAGGCTGCCTGTCGGTATTTCTTTACCCTGAAGAGTTATTTTACCGGTTTTGAGCTGGGCATAATTTACCTCACCCAGCGATGAACCTACGCACTGCGGATAATTTTGAGAGTAATCTATAACCTGGGCATAAATATCTTTATCCCGGATTGCGGCGTATTGGATTGTTTCTTCATCCAGAACCGGTATAGGAACACCTATACCGACGATAAGAGTAACTCCGTAACCCAGCATACTTGCTCCGACTAACCACTGCGGTTTCATTTGTTTTAAGTCGCCGATGACCGCTAAAGTACCTGCGGGCGCCTGCGGTACGCCGTTTTCTTTTCGCAAAACAGAGGGATTGTGTTGAGTCCCCTGCCAGGCAACGTAACCAACGCCTCCGCCTAGGAATATCTTAGTCCCTATGCCTATTGAACGGTATTTAGGATCCTTAAGCAACGGTGAAAGCTGGCCAGCGGAACAATAATTAGCGTTACCCAGGTTCGGTTTAAGCAGCCCCATATAGGTATATATGGGTTTATCCGATAAATTTACCGCCACATTATAATTTTGATAGGCATTACGGATATTGAATAACACCGCTTCATTCAGGTCTTTTATATTCAAAAGGGTCGCTAATTTCTTGCGCGGGTAGCAATCTGTGCCGTAGGCGCTGGCCTCTAAACGCACATCGTTTCCGGCGGTCAATTCCTGAATGACATGCGCGCCGCCGTATTTAAATTCTCCCGGGTAAACTTTATTGCGCGGGTCATTATCGGGAAGAGCGGTGGCGCCAATATAAATATCCACCGCGGCAAAACCGGTGTAGGCGGGAACATCATTAAGCGTGCAGATCCCTCCACCGATTTTTATCCTGGGCTTAGAATGACCGATATTAAAATAGGCTCCCGATGAACACATCGGGCCGAAGGTGCCGGTAGTCACAACGTCAACCTCCTGGGCCACCCTTTTGGCTCCCTTCTTTTCCACCAAATCAATGACCTCTTCGGCAGTGACTACAACTACTTCGCCTCTTTTAATTTTTTCATTTATCTCTTTAATCGTTTTCATTGATTACCTCTAAAATAATATTTATATTGCCACAACCTCTTTGACTTCCGGAACCTCTTGTTTAATAATCCTCTCAATACCCATCTTTAAAGTCATTGAGCTCATTGGGCAGCAACCGCAGCTTCCTTTAAGCTTTAATTTAACCACACCGTCGGCTGTCACATCAATCAACTCCACATCTCCGCCGTCAGCTTCCAACATGGGCCTTACTTTTGCTAATGCCTTCTCAATTCTATCTCTCATTTTTATCCCCCTTAAAATAATCCTGTGCTCAGATACCGTTCGCCTGTATCCGGCAAGATTACCACGATTAATTTTCCTTTATTCTCTTTTCTCTTGGCAATTTCTATCGCCGCGAAAGTAGCCGCGCCGCTGGATATCCCCGCTAAGATACCTTCTTCTTTAGCTAGCCTACGGGAAGTTTCCAGGGCATCATCATTGGAAACCCGGATCACCTCATCAATGATCTTCGTATTCAATACTTGCGGGATAAAACCCGCGCCAATCCCCTGGATCTTATGCGGCCCGGGTTTATCACCGGATAAAACCGCCGAATCTTCCGGCTCAACAGCAACTGCTTTAAACGCAGCTTTCTTCTTTTTCAGCGCTTCGGCTATACCTGTGATTGTACCACCTGTACCCACGCCCGCAACTAAAATATCAATCTTTCCGTCTGTATCGCGCCAAATTTCCTGCGCAGTCACGCGCCGGTGGATATCCGGATTCGCTGGATTCTCAAACTGCTGCAGAATAAAATAACGCTTATCGCTCTTAGCTAACTCCTCGGCCCTCTTTACTGCGCCAGACATCCCTTCAGCTCCGGGAGTAAGGATGATTTCAGCTCCAAAAGCTGACAAAAGCTGGCGGCGCTCAAGGCTCATCGTCTCGGGCATAGTTAAAATCAATTTATAGCCCTTTACCGCCGAGACAAAAGCTAAAGCGATCCCCGTATTCCCGGAAGTCGGCTCAACAATAATGGTGTCTTTTTTAATCTTGCCGTCTTTTTCCGCCTGTTCAATCATATTCAAGCCTATCCTATCCTTTATTGAAGAACAGGGGTTAAATGCTTCTAGCTTGGCCACAACGTTGGCCAGGGAATCTTTGGTTAAACGGTTAAGTTTAACCAAAGGGGTATTGCCGATTAATTCTGTAATATCTTTGGCTATTTTCATTTAAATTTGGTAATTGAAAGACTTATTTGTCCTCTTTGACCTTTTCAAAAGGTCTTCAAAGGTTATATTATCTATGATCTTGGCGGTTGAGCTGCTTACCTGGCCCCAAATGCTTCTAAAAACACAGGCTCCCGCGTCATGACAGCCGGAATATCTTTTATCTACGCAGGCAATCGGCTCAATCGGGCCGTCAATAAAACGGGTCACCTCTCCCAGGGTAATTTGCCCTGGATGCCTGGCCAAAGAATAGCCTCCGATCTTACCGCGCTTACTCTCCACAAAGTGCGCCCGCTTTAAATCCAAAAGTATCTGCTCTAGGAACTTTGTGGGGATATCCAGGCGCCGGGATAAATCGTTGATGACCACCGGTCCGTTCCCGAAATGAGCGGCTAAATCCAAAATTGTCTTTAAGGCGTAATCGCCCTTATAGGTGATTTTCATTTATTCTAGATAATCTCTATTATAATAGTAGAGTATACAAGATACGCGGATTTTGTCAAGTATTTATTTCTTTATTAACTTTTAATGTCGGGCTAAATAACGAAAGGCGGATAGGCAGGCCTTGGAACCTTCACCCGCGGCGATAATAATCTGTTTTTCGGAGACATCCGTGACATCGCCTGCGGCAAAAATTCCGGGGATATTTGTCGCGTTACGGTTATTGATAATGATTTCACCTTGAGCGTTCTTCTCCACGCCTTTAACAAAGTCTGAATTAGGGATGAGCCCGATTTCAACAAAGACCCCTTGGACGCTAAGCGTCTTTTCCTCACCTTCTTGATTTATCCTGATGGCCTTCACCATCTTATCGCCCAAAACAGCAGTTACTTTAGAATTATTAAAAATGCTGACATTCGCCGCTGCTTCTACTTTCTGGCGCATAATCGCGTCTCCGGCGAGCTGGGGAACATTATTGATAATATAAACCTGCCTGGCGATCCTTATTAACTGCAGGCAAGCGTCTAAGGCGGAATTCCCTCCTCCGATAATCGCCACATCTTTAGCGCTAAAAATAGGCCCATCGCAAGTAGCGCAATAGCTGACGCCTTTATTTCTGTACTCCTTCTCGCCCGGAACATTCAGTTCTCTTGAGCGCTTGCCGGAAGCGATGATGACGGATTTAGCTTGATATTCTAGGCCCTTGTCAGTCTTTACCAAAACCAGCCCTGCGGACTTTTCTACTTCAGTTACCCCTTCTCCTTCTTTGACGTTTGTATGGTAACTGCGCATATGCTCCTCAAATTTCTGCACTAAATCCGGCCCGCTAATAAATTGATATCCGGTATAATTCTCAATATCTGAGCTCCAGGCGGTTTGGCCGCCGATATCCCCGGTTATAACCAGGAAATCCATTTTCTTGCGCGCCGCGTATACGGTGGCGGTAATCCCTGCCGGCCCGGCGCCAATAATAATCAAATCGTATGTCTGCATAGCTTAAAACTTAGAACCCTAAAGACGCTTTTATTTTCTCTTTATCAAACCCGACGATGATTTCGCCTTCAATATCCAATACCGGCACACCCATTTGCCCGGTTTTTTTAACCATCTCCTCAGCCTTTGCCGGGTCGGAAGAAACATCATAATCTTCAAAAACTATATTATTTTCTTTTAAAAACTGCTTGACCCGGATACACCACGGACAAGTAGGAGTGCTATAAATCTTAACCTTCTTAGCCATATTTTCCTTTTACCTCCTGTCTGCCTAAAGAACAGATTACTTTAAATGCTGCGGCGTAAGATCAACAACTTCTTCCACATCAATAACAATCATATGCTCGGGCTTAGGGAGTAAAGCTTCCGGATGGCCTGGATGGCCTTTCGCCCCGCCCTGAATATTCTTAAGCAATCTCTGGGTTAACCTGCTGACGATCCTCTCCTCCCAAGCTTTGATTATTTCGGCATCCAGCTCTTCTTTGGATAAGATCCTCGCCCGGCCCTTAAGGCAATAACCGGCGAATTTATCTTCGTCAAAAGAAGTCACGCTGGCTAAAGGATTATTTTTCAGGTTATGAAAAGTTTTTCCTTGGTAAGCGTCCAACAAATAAACAGTCCCATTATTCTCAATTTTGACTATCGCCTTGCACGCAGAGTGAGGAAAACCCCGGCTATCAATGCTAGAGACAACAACGCACCCCTGTCTTTGAAGAAAATGAATAACCGTTTCACTAAGCTGACTCATTGCTTACTTCCCTTTTATCTTTAGAGCGAAATTCCTGCCGAATTCAAAACACTTTTCTAAGTCATCCTTATCCGGCATATATTTTACCTGCAATCCGGTTGCTGCCAACTCCAGGCCGGCTTCTTTTGCTATATCCTCTATCTGCTTAACCGCCCCGCCGGCCCAACCATAAGAGCCGAAACTGGCGGCCAGCCTGTTCTTCGGTTTAAATCCCTTTATAAATTCCAGAAAGCCGGCCAGCGTAGTAAGTATCCCATTATCGTGGGTTGACGAACCGAAAATAAAACCTTTTGCCTCCAGCATCTCTTTAACAACTTCCGTGCGGTCAGAGCCGGTTATATCAAACAACTTTACGCTTAACCCTTCTTTTTGGACTCCCTCAATAATTTTACGGGCCATCTTTTCAGTCGCTCCCCACATAGATTCATAGACCAGGACTACCTTGGCCAAAGTTTCATTCTTGGCCCAACTGACATACTTATTGATTATCTGTATAGGATCCTTACGCCAGATAACGCCGTGGCTGGGAGCGATAATCTTTATGGGAATGTTTAATTTCAGGACTTCTTCTATTTTCTTTAAGATGACTGCCCCCAGCGGCCAGAGTATATTGCTGTAATATTTCGCCGCTTCATCCCACAACGCGCACGGATCAACCTGGTCGGCGAAACGTTCATTAGTCGCCAGATGCTGGCCAAAGGCGTCGTTGGGCATAAGTAATTCTTCTTCGGGACAATAGGTAAACATGCTATCCGGCCAATGGACCATAGGAGCCTCAATAAACGTTAAACTCCTTTTGCCTAATTTTAATTTATCTCCGGTTTTAACTATTCCAAAATCCCAGTCGCCGTAATAATAACGGTAGAGGCCTTCCTGGCAATTTTTTGTCCCGAATATTTTAGCTTTCGGAACGAGTTTCATAATTTCAGGGAGCGCGCCGCTATGGTCTGTCTCCACGTGGTTAGCGATAATATAATCTACTTTCTCCACGGGTATAACCTGCCGGATATTTTCCATCAACTCCGCGGCAAAAGGCCCGTAAACCGTATCGATAAGGGTGACTTTTTCATCAATAATAAGATAGGCATTATAGGTAGTGCCCCTCTTTGTAGTATAGGTATGCCCGTGAAAATTACGTACGTTCCAGTCCACAACTCCTACAGAATAGATGCCCGGTAATATTTCTAAAACTGCCATATCGTTTCTCCTTCCCTGCCTGTTATTTTTCTAGTACCCCTGAAAATTTTCCGTAATTATATTTTCTTTAGCTAATTTCAATCCGTCAGTCAGTATTTTTCCCATGACTTCCACCATCTGGGGCGGGCCGCACAGATAAAATCTTCTATTTAGATAATCGCTCACCTCGTTTTTAATCACCTGGACGTTGATTAATCCGGGAATACACTTAAAATCCGGGGCAGGTTCGCCAAGCACATGGACGACTTTTAGCTTTGGATAAACTTTCTGCAGCGCGTCAAAATCTTCTTTAAAGACGATATCTTTTACTGACCGGTTGGCATAGATTAAAACCATATCCGTCCCCAAATTTTTGTCCACAACATATTTAACTATGCTCCTTATAGGGGTAATGCCGATCCCCCCGGATAAAAACGCGATATTTGTATAGGCGTCATCCAGAGTAAATTTACCCATAGGGTATTGGATCTTAACGGGATCTTGGGGCTTAAGTTTCAGGAGGACTTTTGAAAAAGCGCTTTCCGTAAGCTTCTTGGTAAATTCCAGGTAAGATTTTTCAGTGGGCGAGCTGGATATGGAAAGGTATCTTTTTAGGCCCGGATTATCCTGCAGTGTGACCGCAAGAAACTGCCCGGCCTTAAATTCTGCTTCCTGACCTATATCCAGCCGAACGCTTTTGACATTATAGGTCCTGGGAATTATTTCTTTAACTCTTACGGATAATTCCTGAGCCATTTAAGTACCTAAAACTAAGCTTGCCCGGTTAAATCTTCTCAAACATGTCCTTGCCTACTCCGCACTCAGGACAGACCCAATCCGCGGGCAGTTTATCAAAAGGCGTACCAGCGGGGATTCCCCCGACAGAATCGCCTTGGCTAGGATCATAAATATAACCGCAGACAGTGCACTTGTATTTATCCATATTGAATATCTCCTTACTTGGGTTGCGGGGCTTGCATCATACCACCAGGCATCATATCCTGTTTACCTTTCATCATCTCCATCATCGGGCACTTAAAAGGCGGCCTACCCTTAACAGTAGTATAGGCTCCGGTAGAAAAAATCAGCAGCGCGCTTAGCCAAAGTAGGGCCACAATCACCGCTCCGAATAACTTTAGATTACGGGAAACAACCTTTCCGAGCGTAAACAAAACAAAGAAGCTTACTACCAATAACATCGTCGCAGGTACTAAAGCAAAATATCCGGCCATTTTACCCAGCATACACATACTTACCTCCCTGCCTGCCTAAGGAACAGGCTTTTAAGTTTCATCCCGCTAAAATTATTCAACCTGGATTTCTTTTGCGTTTTTCCACAAACCATGGATATTACAATAAGCAACGGCCAGGATCGTCCCGCTTTTCTCAGTTTTAAAAGTAAGCAGAACCTCCGGCTGAGTAAAAATAGTGCTGGTGTTGGGCCCCTGGGCTGATTCGCCGTGGCTGGAGAACTCAAACCTGCCTAGCTGATAAGGAAATTTTTCTCCCTGGCCCAGAAAATAGACCTCGATCCATCTAATATGGTGTTCAGTGGTATTAGGATGGGCTACCTGCTTGCCAACACTGACAGTAACCTTTACTGGTTCGCCCTTGTTGATCTTATCCGGGGCTTCAATAACCGGAACATGTTTTTCGGTTTTCCAATCTGCGTTTTGCAATAAATCTTTTAAATCCGCCATCGCTGCCTCCGTTAGAAAATAAGCGGGCGCCGCTTGCTAAAACGGCGCCCGGACTAAAAAACTACTTCTTTTTGGCTTTTTTCTTTTTCTTCTTTGTCCCACAACCGCATCCGCAACTCATATTTCACCTCCCTGGCTGCCTATCGGCAGCCTGTTTACCTGTGATATTAAGATACAACAAACTAAGCAATATGGCAACTGCTTTTGCGCATCCTGCCCCGGACACTTATTCATCAATATTCTCTCTCTTATTCCAATAATGACGCTATATTAATAGCACTTAACTCTTTAAGCACATAACTTTCAATTTTAGCGATCTTTTTTCTTAAAGGACAGCTTCTTTTATTAGGACAGATAAGTTTTTTGAGCAGACAATCGTTTAGCCTCAATTTCCCCTGAAATATGCGCATTATATCCATTAGAAATATCTGCGTCGCATCTTTCGCCAGGATGAACCCGCCTCCCTGTCCCCTAAGAGACTTAAGTATCCCGCTTCTGTTTAATGATTGGAGTATCTTTCTTAAGAACGGCCGGGGCACCCGTAATTTTCGGGTCAATTCTGCGACCGAAACAACCTTCCCCTTATGTTTAGCCATAAAACATACCGCCCTTAATGCGTAATCCGTATTCCTGGTGATTAATTTCATCTTCTCCTTTCTTCAGAAATGATACCATAATTGTATCATTTGTCAAGTAAAAAATGAGGCCAGAATTATTTCTCTGGCCCCATTTCTAAAATAGCGACCTAGTCTATGACTGATTTATTTCTTAGGGGAACAGCCGCACCCGCATTTACCGCAAAATTTCCTAAACAAAATAACCACGACAACAATACCTAAAATTATCCACAGCCAGATCATCTTCCCTCCTTTTTTACTAAAATCTACTCGGCACGCCTCTTGGCTTTAAGCTTATTTTACTTCTTAAAGCATATAGGAGTATTCTTGCCTAGCTTACGCTTACGCTCACCATCATAATACCTACCACGATAAGTATTATTCCTACCCAGCGCTTAAAACAAACCTTCTCCTTCAATATAAACCTTGAGGCAAGAGCAATAAAAATATAATGCATACTATCCGCGGAAAAGGCAAAACTTAAATCCACTTGGCTCAATACAAATAGCCATATACATAACGAAATTAAACTGAATAAGAAGCTGACCCAGACCCTGGGCACCAGAAGCAGCTTGAAAATGAACCTTAATATTTCCCGGATATTTCCTGAAGGCGAAAAAAGGGAGTTAATCGCGGATTTTAAGAAAAGTTGATTTATAGTATCGCAGATGCTGGTGAGGGCTATAAGAAATAAGATGAATCCTAGTCCTTCTCTCATTCTAGGATATGCTCCTTCTCTGAGGCGCTCAGGGAAACAAAAACCACCCCCAATAATATGAATAATACCCCTGACCACCTGAAAAGGCTTACCTTTTCCTGCAGGAAGATAATAGAAGCTATCGGGATAAGGATATAGCTAAAACTGCATACCGGTACGGCAACGCTTAAATCAATCTTAGAAAGCAGGCTTGACCAGATAATAAATGTTACTACTACAGAAAAAAGGCCCAGCCATAAAAATCCGGATGAAAAAACACTCTGTAAGAAAATCAGCGCATCCGGTAATTTATTTATAACAAAATCGCTCTCGGTAAGGGCGCTCTTCTTAAAGCAAAGGTGGGTGAACGTCTCCAAAAAGTCGGTCAGAATAAGAAAAACTAATATTTTAAGGGTAAGTTTTTTTTTAAATACTTTTATCATGTTTTGATCTCTCTATCAAAATTATCGGGCTTTAAAACTAAGCTTAAGGCTTTAAAAAATAAATTTGCGGCTTTGTTTTTATGCCTCAGGTAAGCATAAAGCGGTATAAGTTTTGATCCCAACCTTACCTTAGCTTCGTAATCCGTCTGGCCGGTATGATAAAAAGGTATGGAATGCTTAATGCACCATTCCACATTATAACACCAGCTGACAAAATATAAATGGTGCCTTCTAGATATATCATAATCGAAACCAATGAATTTATCAATGAATAAATTTTTTTGCACAAAACAGAGATTAAACGCGCCTAACTTGCCGTTAACATAATATAAGAAGTATTTTACATAAGGAGCCATGTGTTCGGATACCTTTAAAAAGAACACTTTGGTAAGTTTCTCGAATTTTGTCGCGCCGTCGCGATGCGCCTGCAGGTAAAGCCCGTAAATCTCGTCTATGATATTAGCAACATTATCCGCTACTTCTACGCTTATCTTGGACTCTTTATAGGCTTCTTTGAGCTTACGGCGCAGGTTCTTTCGGGTAGAATGCCCCAAGCTCTGTAAATACCCCTGGAAATCAGGGAAATTAACTTCACTGGCTGCGCAAGGGAAACTATTGACCCGAAAGAAGCCTTTTTGCTTAAATGAATCTAAAAACCCCGGCGAGTTTTTAAGAAAGTCTTTAAACATCACCAGGCTGGCTTTTTTTTGTTTACGGAAGTCTTCCAGGCCTTTTAACAATTCTCGCGGGATAGCCGGATTTTCCTGCGCGCCTTTATCTATACCGATAACGCCATGCTCTCCGAACACCGAACCGCAAAAGATGGTCCGCATCATTAAAAAACGGGGGATAATCTTACGCACAGACGCAATAACATTTTTGAGCCATCCCTCAACAGCAATATCCAGGTTAAAATCCGCGATAAAAATGGGGGCAATTAAAACTAAGCACTGGTTATTATAGAGAATAAGATAAAAGAAGGTAAATTCTTTGAGCCCGGACTCCTCAATCGTCCTATAAAATTCATACCCCTCGGGGATATCTCCAAAAACCCTATCCCAGTCATTTTTGCGGATTTTGGCGACTGAATCCAGAATTTGGCAAGTTAGGTTTTCCATAAGCGGCTTACAATAAGTAGCTTGAATTATGAAGTATTTTAGCATAGAATAGGTGAAATACTAATGCTAAAATGAGCTTATTCCGAGAAATACCACCCACAGCCGGCCTGCCTCTTTACGCCAGGGATATCTTTTGCGCCTTCTCTAAAAGAAACCCATCCGCTTCTTTAGAAGAAGATTTTAAAAAGTATCTGGGCGCCTCTTACGCGGCTATAACTTATTCGGGGACAGCTGCTTTTTATATCATACTAGAAGCGTTAAAAAAGCTCTCCCCAAGAAAAACCGTTATTATCCCTGCTTTTATCTGCCCACTTATTCCATTAGCCATCAAGAGGGCGGGATTAAAGGTGGCGGTCTGCGACATTAATAAAGTTGACTTCAATTTTGAAGTCAACCAGTTAAAAAAATTATGCGCAAATAATAACGACATACTGGCAATTGTAGCCGTGCATTTAGCCGGCATAGCGGCGGATTTTCAAGTAATACAAGATATAGTAAAAGAAAATAAAATATTTATCGTTGAAGATTGCGCGCAAAGCTTAGGCGCGGTATATCAAAATAAAAAAACCGGGACACTGGGAGATTTCGCCTTCTTTAGCCTCTGCCGGGGTAAAGGCCTGACTACCTACGAAGGAGGAGTAATTGTAAGCAGCCTTAAATTCGCCGCGCTCATTGACAGCGAATTGAATCGTCTAGCTAAAACCGACCTCTTCTCTGAATGCTTAAAAGTCCTGGAATTATTCGGCTATTGGATTTTTTACAGGCCCTTCCTCTTCTGGTTCGTCTTCAGGCTTCCGCAGCTTTTCTGGCAGCTGCAGGGCAAGATGGAAAAGGCGTTTATTGAATATTTTAGCGTTGATTTCCCGCTCCATAAAGTATCCAAGATGAGAAAATCGGTGGCTCACGCGATGTTTGATCGCCTGGAAAACGAAATAACCAACCAGAGAAAAACCACGGCAGATTATATAGAAGGCTTAAAAGGCCTCCAGGGGATAAAATTGATTACCGAACCTAACGGCTCTACTGCCAATTACCCTTACCTTACCCTGCTCTTTGACGAAACAGCGCAACGCGATAAGGTATTCAATATTTTACATAACTCCGGATTAGGCGTAGCGTTAATCTACCTTGCGGCTATCACCGATTACGCTTACCTAAAAGATATGGTGGGTGACGCAGTTTATCCCAACGCCAGGGCAATCGCCAAAAACCATATTACCTTGACTACCAGCCGTTTCTTAACCCAAAAAGATATCTGCTCCCTGATTGAAAGGATAAAGAAAATATAAATGATCATCTTCTCTCTTGCCGAAGACCGCCGCCAGATAAATGATATACCGGACTCAAGCTTTTTCTTAGAAGGAGGGAAAAACCTTTGCTTTCTTATCCATGGGCTTACTGGGACCGCTAAAGAAATGAGCTCCATAGGAGCGCGCCTGAATAAAGAAGGGTTTTCAGTAGCAGCGCCCATGCTGGACGGGCATAACCAATCTATATCGGTATTAAAAAGAAAAACCTGGCAGGAGTTATACAGCGGGATAAAACGGGAATTCCTGAAATATGAATCATCCTATGATAATATATTTGTAGCCGGGTTATCATTCGGGGCGCTTTTAGGGATACTCCTGGCCTATGAATTCCCTAATAAAATAAAAGCGATTAACTGTTTTTCGCCTACTCTCTTTTTTGACGGTTGGGCCACGCCCAAGCTAAGGATCCTGCTGCCTCTTATTTACAGGACGCCTCTTAAATACTATTTTTATCTTAAAGAGGGATATCCTTATGGAGTGAAGAACGAAAGGTTAAGGTCGAGGATCGAAAGTTTCTACAAAGAATCGGACTTATTTGATTACAGCAAGGTCCATCTCTATGGTTATCCGGTCATACCTGTCTCCAGTATGGAGCAAAACTCCCTGTTAACCAAACACGTTATGCGCTTATTAGATAAAGTAACTACCCCGATACAGCTATTACAAGCAAAGGACGATGACGTAACCAGCCCGAAGAATTCCTACTATATATATAATCATATTGCCGCTAAAGATAAAAACGTCGTGCTCTTTGAGGATTCTTACCATATTATTATCGCCGACCAAGAGAGGGATAAAGTCGCTGATCAGACTATATCTTTCTTTGCAAAGTATAAATAAGACTTACGCTATAAGGGTTTTGAGTATCTTGAGATTGGTCTCTTCATTTACGCGGGTTACTGCTTCTTCCGATAACTTATCCGCTTGGACTGCCTTAGGATGGTCTAACCGAGAAAAGATGCTTTTTAGCCTTCCGGAAATAGAAATCCTGGAATAATCTCCCGTAATATCCACACCCACAATATTGAGGTTTTTCTTTATTAGTTCAAGTATTAGAAGAAGCTGCGCTAGGGTTAACCTGCCTTCTTCCCAATTAGTCAGAGCGCTTCTACTCTCCAGGCAATCCTTATCTATGGAAACATATACATCTTTTACCGGCAGGCGGCTAAAGAGCGGGCTAAAAAAATCCATTAAGTTCTTACTTCTTAGCTCCTCCCAGTAGAGCCGGGTTTTTAAGAAACCAACTTTTTTCCTTAAAGAAATATTCTCCGGAACCTTTCGCAAAAATACCGTTGAGGGCTCATGCGCGTAGGGATAGATTTCCAGCCGGTCATTATTAAGGCTGCCTAAATTTCCGCTTTGTATCCAGGGAAAAGAAATATCATCGGAGGCGATACCGATAAGCAGGCATTTTACAATATTCTTTCTTCTTAAAGCATCACTTACCCAGGAGCCACAGCCAAAACGCGGCGGGAGCGTATCCCAGTCAGGATGAAAATCAAAAACAATAAGTGAAATCGGTTCCTCAAATTTTTCCAGGAGTAGCGGTGTAATGTTATGAAAATCTCCCGAACCCAGGAAAGTAACGCAATTACGTCTAGTTTTATCCAGGCGTTCGCTAATACCAAGTCTTACGCGCTTATCCATCCAAAGCCGGGAACGCGGGGCTAAATCTCCCAGGGATACAATTTGATGCGGATATTTATGCAGAAGGCCCTGCTGCTTTCTAACGCTGCCATCAAAATCCAGTACGCGGATATCTTGACTAAGCATACAAGGCGAGGATTGAATTTTCTTTAAGCTTTCTTGAGGGCCTTAGAGAGCGCTTCTTCAAAAAGCTCGACTGCCAGGTCTATCTCTTTTTCGGTGATATAAAAAGAAGGCGCCATGGTAAAGACGTTTTTGTAATATCCTCCGATATCTAATATCAGCCCGCGTTTTTTACTACCCGCTCCCAGGTTTCCGCTTAAGCCTAAATTCACTATTCTGTCGGCTAATTCCTTGCTGGGCGTATAACCGTCTTTTTCACACATCTCCACGCGTATAGCCAGGCCTAAACCATCTACGTCGCCTATCTGCGGGTATTTCTTTTGCAGCTTCTTAAAATGATTGATGAAATATTGCCCTTTCTTAGGGATATCCACGGCAAAATTTGATTCTTCAATTAATTTCATTACCTCTAACCCTGCCGCGGTGCCTAAGGGGTTGGAGGAGAATGTCGAATGGGTGGATCCCGGAGGAAAAACATCGGGAGAGATCAGTTTTTCTTTCGCCCAGACGCCCGAAATCGGGTTTAAACCGTTAGTCAAGGCCTTGCCAAAGACAATTATATCCGGAGTGACGTTAAAATGCTCTATGGCCCAGAGTTTTCCGGTCCTAAAGAAACCCATCTGTATTTCATCATCAACAAAGAGTATACCGTATCTGTCCAGGATCTCTTTTAAGCCTGAAAAATACTCCTGAGGCGGAATGACATAACCGCCTGTTCCCTGGACTGCTTCCACAATAAAAGCGGAGAATTCACATTTATTCGTTTTTTTATTGACTACGGAATGGTACTCTGTTTCAAAGAGTCTTTCAAATTGTTTCAGGCAATAAAGGTCGCAAAAATCCTTCTTTTTGTCATAAGGGCAGCGAAAACAGTAAGGAAACGGGATAAACTGCGCCCGGTCACCAAAATGTCCGAAGCGCTCCCTGTAGCGAAAGCTTGAGGTAACTGCCGAGGCAGCCAATGTCCGGCCGTGGTAACCGCCCATGAAAGCGAAAACCAGGCTGCGGCCGGAATGATTCCGGATCAACTTGAGCGCATCCTCCAGAGCGGAAGAGCCTCCGACATTAAAATGGACTCTGCCTTTTTCTTCAAAAGCCATTTCGTTTTTCCGCGCGATTTTCGCGGCTAGCCGTATCTTCTCTTCGTGTAAATACTGGCAGGCCAGCTGAGGCAGGGTATCAATCTGTTTTTTTAAGACCGCGTTCAGGCGCTTATTCTTGTAGCCAAAATTAACCGCTGAATACCACATCTGCAGATCCAGGTACTCGACTCCGTTGTTATCATACAAAAAACTTCCTTCGGCGGACTTGAATATATTTAGCTTATCCGCGTAATGGACTGTATCGCCCCAGGAACAATATTTCGCTTCCAGGGCTAAAAGGTCATCTGAAAGAGCGGGACTGTTATTGATCTTGGTTTTTTTGTTGGCCAGTTTATTGTTCATACAAAACTCCTTTTAAATAAGTATACACATCTTTTAAAGACTTATAAGCAAAACAGGTAAGTTTTTTATCCTGAAAATATTTTAAGAGCGCGTCTTTAGCGAAGACCAGGTCCGCATACTGTGACGGGCAGATGTCGGAACGGCCGTCACCTACGTAGATTATTATAGAATCCTGGGAAACATTTGCCAAGAGGTTTTTTGTCTTACAATGGGCGCAGACCTGGCATTTTTTGCTCCTAAACGGAAAAAACGGGATAAGCTTATCTTTAACGAACTTTAGCTTATTGGAATAAACCTTAAGGTTCTTAATGGAGTTAAAGCCTAGTATGCGTTTTAATATATAGTCAAAGTTATCGCTTAATACCGCCACGGTTATCTTATGCACCGCGAGCAACTTTACGATCTTCTTAAAATAGGGGTCCAGTTTTATCCCGGACAAATACTTATCCAACGCCTGTTTGCTAATACTTATCCCGTTAATCTGTCCGGCAAGGCAGGCGTGCGAGCCGATTCTCCCCTTTTGCCAATCCTTCTCCAGTTTGACCCAAAGGTCATCCTGGGAGAAACGCGGGAGCATATTATCAAATACATCGCAGGTGGCGATGGTATTATCAAAATCAAAAAAAACAATACATTTTTCCGGATTGATTATCTTCATCTTCAGCCCTTAATCCGCCTTAAAATTCTCCCGGTAGGCGCTCCCGGCAATAAATACACCTGCTTTCTTTGATATTATACTCTAAAATATTAAAATAATCTCTTCTAATTAATCTTTTTTTGCAAGCCGGACAAGCCGTATCACTCCCCCAACCTGAAACATTACCTATATAAATAAAGTCTAAACCCGCTTCCCGGCCGATAGAATACGCTTTTTTAAGTGACTCTTGCGGGGTAACCGGGTATTCGCTGAACTTATAATCAGGATGGAAGCGGGAAATATGCCAGGGGATGCCTTTATCAACGCCGGAGATAAAACGGGCTATCCCGGATAATTCTACATCAGAATCATTCTCTCCAGGTATAAGCAAAGTAGTTATCTCTATCCATATCCCTAATTCCTTCATAAGCCTGATAGAATCCAATACCGGACTTAAACTACCTAAACAAATCTTTTTATAGGAAGCATCGTTGAAAAACTTAAGGTCCACATTCGCGGCGTCTAAATACGGCTTAATCATAATCAAGCACTCTTTAGTCATATAGCCGTTGGTAACAAAAATATTACGTAGGCCTTTTTCTTTGGCCAGCCTGGCGGTTTCATAGGCATATTCAAAAAATATGGTCGGCTCGGTATAAGTATAAGCTATGCTTTTACAGTCGTTTTTCAGAGCCTCTTCTACTATATCGGACGGGCTTAATTCTTCTTCCCCCAGGCTGCTGCTTCCATCCTTAAAAGATTGCTGGGATATTTCCCAATTCTGACAAAACCCGCAACGAAAATTACAACCCCGGGTGGCTATTGAAAAACTGCTTGAACCCGGTAAAAAATGATAGAGCGGTTTCTTTTCAATAGGGTCAACCTGCGCGGAAATTACATTCCCATAAGCGTGGGTATACAATGTCCCTTCTAAATTCTGCCGAACCCCGCAAAAACCGAATCCCTGGTCGGCAATCTTACAGTGATGGCTGCACAAATAACAATGTACTAAACTTTTATCCAATTTTTCATAAAGTAACGCTTCTTTCATAGTCTGAATAATTTAAGTTTATCCTCCGGGAGAGGAGAAACCTCCCAGGAAGATTCTTCCCGTGGGCTAATCCCGGCCCGATAATAGATTAACCTCGCGCTTTTAGTTGTATTTAAGTCGCAATAATGACAGGTTATCTGTAAAGAGAGTTGGATTAAGTCGTTATCAAACTCTCCTCTGCCCAAACAAGTCGGACCAGCCAATTCCGGATTTGGCATAAATATATAATCATTCCCGCGGGCGCTTAATTCCAGTTCCCTGTCCTCTTCTTCGTTGCGGCCGACAATTAACTTGGCCTTCTCGGATAGCCTGAAATGCCTGCCTATCTTTAATAACCCCACATCTTCTAAGTTTAGGGCTTGGTGGGAAATAAGGTCTCTGAGCTTATTAGAAAATCGCGGGTCGGTTAACAGACAACCTCCGGAGGCGTTAGGATAATTATCTATGCTAAATTCTCTGGCTAAATCCATCTGCGGCCTGCGGGAACGGCCGCTAAATTTAAATAATCTATCGCGCTTGACCCAACCCTCTTTCTCAGGCCGGGTTTCCGCAAGGACACCAGCGCACAATGGCCTAAGCAAGAGGCCGTCTAAACCACTCTCTTTCTCAATAGTATCCAGCGCCCTTCTGTGCTGTGACATCGGCCTCTGGCCCAAGACCTCCCCGGTAACTACAAATTGCGCGTCAAAAAAACGCAACAACTCTTTAGCCTTTTTTAACATAAAAATCTTGCAATCTATGCAGGGATTCATATTTGAACCGAATCCGTGCCTTGGCTTTAAAACCAGTTCCAGAAATTCACTGCTTATGTCAACCACCTTAAGCTCTTGGCCTAGACTTCTCTTTACTAATGAATTTATGTCGTTATCCTGGGAGGCTTGTTTTTTACGCTGGCAAAAAGGAATCTTGAAATTCAAAGGCAGGACTCCAATACCCTGCTCTTTAATTATCCTTGCCGCCAGAATGCTGTCCAAACCTCCTGAAATCAAAGCAATCGCTTTCATGATCTTGATAATGTATTTTTCGCTATAAATAGGGAAATGTTCCTACTCCGGCAGTAATATTTTGGCTAGCGCCATAAATAGAATCCCGAATAAGAAAGAAACAAAAGCCAGGGTCGCGCGCCTTTGGTCCTTTTCTTTATGTATCTCGGGGATTAAGTCAGAGGTGGCGATATAAATAAATCCGCCCGCGGTCAAAGGCATAATAAAATCGGAAAAACCGTGCGCGAAATCAGAGATAAAATATCCTACAAGCGCCCCGATAACCGCCGCTAAAGCCGAAATAAAATTATAAAGCAGGGCCTTATTGCGGCTAAACCCGCCGTAAATAAGCACTCCGAAGTTCCCCAGCTCCTTAGGGATCTCATGCAGTATGATCGCTAAAGTAGTAGCCAGCCCCAATTTAAATGAAATGATGAAGCTGGCGGCAATGGCAATGCCATCAATGAAATTATGGAAGGCTTCCCCGAAAAGATTTAAATAAGTGAAGGCGTGCACAGCGCAGTCTTTATCATGGCAATGCCGCCAGTGGAGGTATCTCTCCAGCAAAAAAAACAGGGTTAACCCCAGAATAAGATAATAAAAAACAACTGTACTGTTTGTTTTTTCTAAAGCTTCCGGCAGAATATGCAGGAAGGCGCTGCCGATAAGCGCGCCGGCGGAGAATCCGATAAGGCTAAAAATAATCTTATGCAGCCTCTCCTCTTTTATCGCCAGCGTAAATATGCCGATAAGCGAAATAACGCTGACCAATAATGTGCTTATGAGAATCCAGCCTAGGACCATAACGTAAACCTAAATCCCCTTGATTAGCCTAAGTTTGGCTTTCTGCCCTTATTTGCTTTTTTGGAACGCCAGTTAAGTTTGCCCCTGCGCTTACGCTTTCCCATTTTTATCCCCTTTATAATAGCTATCCGGAACCTTGCGCACAATATACCTTACGGCTTCAGCAATACACTTATTGATTGCTTCCCCCATAGAGGTATTGGCATAGGCGGATAGGCCTTCGTTTAAATTACTTCCCTTATGATGGTGTTCCCGACTTAAGCTGCCCGTATCCACGGCCTGTCCCGTAAGGCGCTCCGCGACTAATACTTTAGACGACAGCGCGTCAACTATACGGATATTTAAAGCCACGACTGATTTATTGGTGCTCACGCCCAATAAACTCCCCAGCGTACCGCTGGCTGAACTTCCTCCTCCGCCGATACCTTCGCTTCCGCCGGATATAAGCGGATCAAAATTTATTACCTCAGCCGCGATAATCAATCCGGTGTTTTTTTCAGCGTAATCCTTAGGGGCAGAGACCGCTAAAAAACGATTGGTTTTATTTAATTCCTCTATTAACATATCGCGCAAGCCTAAGTTCACTTCAGTAGTAATATTAACCGTCTTAATCTCAAAATCAGCTACGACCACCCTGGCCTTCGGCCCGGAATATGGAGGGAAAAAGGTTGAGCCTATAAAATCATCGACAAACTGAACAGGTTTATTTAAGACCGCGCAGCCAGCCAAAATCAAAATACCGTAACCAATAACTAAAATATATTTAAGCTTCATCATATTAAAGGCAGGGTGAATACCCTGCCTTATGCGTTTTTAGCTAATAGGAAAATCTAGATTATTGACTTGCCTGAAGAGCCGGGATATTTACCCCTGCGTCAATATTATTCGCCGCGGGCAGCGCGTTTTCGGCCTTCTCTAAACCTATAGTCTTAGCGATATTCTTACCGTCTTTCGAAATATAATCAACGCTTAAGTTATCCTTAGGCTGGATTTCTCCCAGGGACTTAACATTATCATAGCTGGTGGAGTCATCCGTTATTATGGACATCTCTTTTTCCTGGTCAGTCTCGTAATCCAGATATTTAAGGCTAAGTGTTTTATCTTGCGCATTCACGCTTATGACCTCGCCCCAAACCCACTGCGTATTTGCTAAATCGCTATTTTCCTGGATGACCGGGGTGGTTGCCGCGGCAGGAGTTTCTTCGGGAACAGGGAGCGCCTTCTCCTCACTGAAGCCTAAGACTGTGCCTGCTAATACCAATACCGCTAATATCGCGATTATCCTTATTTTCATGAGTAGCCCCTCCTTTAACCTTAGATTAATTTACCATGAATGGTAATTCTTGTCAAGAAAGCTAGCGGGGAGGTAATCTTATAAGATATTCCCGAAGCGGGCCTTAAGCTTTAAATAAACCCAGGTTGCGGCTGTCGCTTTTAAGAAGTCGCCGATGATAAACGGCGCAAACCCGATAACCAAGGCCTGACTTAACGGAATTCTAAGGCTGACCTTAAGCCAGATGGACCCGGCTGATAAAATAATTATACTGGATAGGCAAAAAACCTGTAGTATCAAACGCGGATTATCTCCGGCGCGCCTTAAATATAGCGCAGCGATAATAGCAGCCGGGATAAATCCGAACAAATAGCCGGCCGTAGGAGAAATAAAATAACCTAAACCGCTGGCTGCTCCTGCAAATATCGGTAAGCCCAATGCCCCTAATAGCATATAACTTGATTGCGTAATTACGCTTAATCTCCTGCCTAAAAGGCCGGCAGATAACAAAACAAAAAATGTCTGCAAGGTAATCGGGACTGGCGTAAAAGGCAAAGGTAGGCGCACAAAAGCGCCAAGAGCGATAAAAATCACCGAAAATAATACGGCGCAAATCCTATTGGCCTGCTTACTCAAGGCTAATTCTCTTTTTAATACACCGACCATTATCCCTCCTAAGCTTTCTTAACGCCAGCTAACCTGGATCAAACTATAAATAATTATACCTTAAATCTTATTCTTTGGCTATGATTAAAGTAATTATACCTGCCAAAAGCAATAACGGGCCCAGGCATCCCTTGATTATCATAAAAAGAAGGCTCCACCATTTTAAGATCGCCCAGGCTCCTAACCCTAAGAATAGCAAACCCAGAATAACCTTAAAAAAAGTAGCAAAATATTTTTTTGAAGCATTTTCTTTAGCTGTCTGGCTCATTTGTCGATCCTCCTTTTACCTTTTAGCCCGGCTGGCTCTTCCATCTGCGGTGGATCCATCCCCATTCCGCCGGGTATCTGCGGATATATGCCTCAATGATATTAGTCAGTTTCTGAACATTTATAAGAACGGTATCCCGGGAATCCTTACCCTCTTCTAGTTTTACCGCCGGTTCAAAGATAATTTTATGCGTATCATTGGGCTGCCTGACTATAAAACAGGGTAAGAGTGCCGCGCCCGTGCGCTGGGCAAAGACAACCGGCCCTGCTGCAGTAGCTGCTTTCCTGCCGAAAAAATTAACAAAAACTCCGCCGGTTCCGAAATTCTGGTCTATCGGGATAAAAACTAACTCATTGTTACGTAACGCTTGAATGGTATTATTTACGCAAGCATTGCGCGGCTGGCTGTAGATGGTTTTGACCCCGAATTTTTTGCGTTTTTCCAAAAAAATCCTCTCTACACCCGCATCATGCATCGGCTTCATTATACCTCCAGCTATATAGCCTTCAACCGCCAGCCTCCCGAGTAAAAGCGGGAAATTACCGAAATGGGCGCTAACTAAAACCACTCCGCAGCCTTTGGCTAACGCGCTATCCAAATTTTCCCTGCCCACAAGCGTAACCCGCTTCTTCAAGATAGACGGCTTATCAAAAAAGAACATCAATTCTACCGCCGATTTAGCCATAATAGTAAAACAATCTTTGGCAATCTGCTCAAGCTCAAAAGCAGTTTTCTCCTCGCCAAAAGCAAAACTTAGGCTCTCCAAGGCAATCCGTTTTTGTTTAGCGGCAAATCTACAGGCTAAAAAGCTTACGCAATCAGCGAAACAATAGAGGAAGCTCGCGGGCATAATCCTGACTATCAGGGAACAGGTAGTCAAACCAAACCAGCTTAAAAACCCAATAATGCTTTTACGTATTTTTTTTAAATCCATATCCCCTCACTTAAACAAGTCAAATCTTAGCGGCTTTAATTTTGTAAGAAAGATTATAGCTTATATCCGATTTTACGCAAGAAATCTTTGCGCCAAGCTATATCTGCCTCGTTTTCCACGCCCTTAGGCTTTCCGCCGTCAATCACTCCCAGGATACCCGAACCATCTTGCGTTTGGGCTACTATTACCTTTAAAGGATTGGCTGTCGCGCAGTATATGGAGCAGACTTCCGGGATGTTTTTAATCGCATTTAAGACATTAATCGGAAAGGCGTCGCGCATAAATATGATGAAGCTATGGCCCGCGCCTATTTCCAGGATGTTTGAGGAAGCCAACGACTTTAATTCCGGGTCGTTACCCTCTGATCTTACCTTAGAGGCCCCGCTGGATTCAACAAAGGCCAAACCGAATTTTATACCCGGCACGCTATTCATCAAAACCTCATAAAGGTCTTCTACTGTTTTAATAAAATGGCTCTGGCCCAATATTAAATTAACATCCTGCGGTTTTTTGACCTCAATTAATTTGAGCTCTAGCATGTTGCCTCCTCCTGTTATTTGATAACAATTTTTCTAAAACCCGAGGTGCCTGAAGCTGACTTCTCTCCCCGCGCCTTTACCGAAGTAAGTATAAATTCAGGGTCCCCCAATATGTTCAGCGGTATACGTAAGACTAAATCGTCGGCGGTCAAATCCAAACGGATACTGCCGGGATTAATTATTTTCTTGCCGTCATAAACTTTAAACTTATTAGACTTAGTTACTATGCGTATTTTAGGCATAGAAGAAAACGGGACTTTAGCGTTAAACCCAAAAATATAAAGCGTTAAGCTGAACCTGTGTATTAGCTCCTTATCCTTCTCCACGCGTATAAGCAGGCAATTATCTACAACGGCATAACTTACCTCTCCCTGATTTTCTATAAGGCTGTCATTAGCCAGGGTCCCCTCTTCTTCTGAATTCGTGAACATCTTAGAGAAGCCGAAAAAGGCAATTGCCCGCTCTTTTAAAGAAACCTGCCGGCTTAATTCAATCTCGGGATAATCTCCAAATAATTCATTTTTACGCGCGAATGACAACAGGTAAAAAGCGCTGGATTCTGTCTGGCTTTTATAACAGAGTACGGCTTTGTGCTTATTTTCTAAATCTAGCGGGGTCAAATCCAACTTCAGCCACTTTCCTTGAGAATCCGTAAGGTTAACCGGCGGCTCCAGGCTTAATTCTGGATGATAATGCCGCGGTTTAGGCCAGCCTGAAGAATGGACAAGATAAGGATATACCTTGGGATCAGGAATTTGTTTTCTTAAATTACGCAAAGCTATCTGGAAAAACAGATAAAGCGATTTATGGTCGGGGTTAACATCCGCCGGATGCGCGACAAAAACCTGCGTCGGTTTATAATTAAGCAGGATTTTCTCCAAATCGCTTAAGATACTTTCTCCGACATAAGGAGCGCCGAATGACAAGTCATTTTGGTAAGGCACTTTTGTCGAACGCGTAAGCATACTCCGGTAGGGTTTAAGCGCCTGCCAATATTTTGTGAATATGGTAAATGTCCCGAAATCCGGGTAACCTAAGAATACCAGGTTATCTTCGTTTAAACCCAATAGCTTCATTGCCTCAATCGCTTCTTGCCTGCGCACCTGGCCCATATGGATAAACTCGCCCTTCTTAAAAGTCAACCTCTTCTCATAAACAATAAAAGCAAACTCGTTATTATCCCCGTTAGTAAGATAAACTATTTTTACTTCTGCCCCGGCTTTTAGCGCGTTTTGGATCACGCCTGCGCAACCTAAAGTTTCATCATCCGGATGCGGGGCAAGTATAAGGACGCGGTCATCTTTATTAAACGCAGTTATTGTGCCGTAAGCGCTTTGGGCTAAGGCCAGGCTTATTCCTAGTGCGGAATAAAGCAGCAATAATATTAAAATAGTAATTAATTTTTTAAGCATTTTTTAGGTCAAACCCCCTAGTTTATATCCCCTTTAAAACCCAATAAAATCCTATACTTGAGATTAGCCCCATAAAGCTGCCGAAATAAAACGCGGCTTGCGGACCGATAGATTTCCAAAGTAATCCGGCAAATATTGACGCCGGCAATAAACCTATACCCACAAGCGTGGCGTGTAAACCTATGGCTGTAGCGCGAAGTTCGCTCGGTGCGATATCCGCTACCAGCGCTTTTTCTACACCTTCGGTAAATCCTATATATAATCCATAGACGCCGAATAAAAACCAGAAATTATGCGGCGATTTGTTTAAGGCAAACCCTAAATAAACCAGGGCGTAAAATAGGTAACCTGCGACAAGCAGTTTCTTTCTGCCTATTTTATCCGAAAGGCGCGCAGCTGGATACGAAACAATAGCGTAACTTATATTATAAAAAAGGTACAATAGTATAACTATGGGGAGGGGATTACCCAGATTTTGCGCGCGTAAGAGCAGGAATTGATTAGACGAATTACCAAGAGTAAATACAAATGTGAATACCAGGAAGAGCTTTAGTCTTTTATCCAGAGCGCGCCATCTGAATTCAATTTTATTGCCGGCTTCTTTCGGCGCGGGAGCCTTCTTCTCTCTGACGAAAAAAAGGAATAACACACCTAATATCGCCGGTATAAGCGCAAGAAGAAAAACATTCTTAAACTCACCCTGATAATGAGTAATCAAAAAATAGGCGCCTAAAACTCCCAGGCAAGCGCCCAGCGAATCTAAAGCCCTGTGTAATCCGAAAGCCGCCCCTCTTTTCCTCTCCTTACTACTCTCCGCAATCAAGGCGTCGCGCGGAGCAGTGCGCATCCCTTTTCCGAAACGGTCCACTATCCGGGCTACCAAAACATAACCCCAGCTTGTAGAAATATAGAGAAGAAATTTCCCAACGGTAGAAGCGGCGTAGCCAAATATAGTAAAAGGTTTTCTTAGTTTAATCTTATCCGAGAAATAACCTGAGAATACCTTAAGCAAGCTGGCTAAACTTTCAGCAATGCCTTCAATTAAACCCAATATAGCCGGACTAGCCCCAAGTTTTGTAACCAGATAAACCGGGAGTATCGGATAAACCATTTCGCTGGAGATATCCGTCAATAAACTGGTGACGCCTAATAAAATAATATTGAACATATTTATTTTAAATACTCCAAGGGATCCTGGGGAATGCCGTTTTTCTTGACCTCAAAATGCAAGTGCGGCTGTATCCCGGGATGCCTGGCGTTTCCGGTCTTGCCAACGCTGCCGATAATATGTCCCTGGCGCAGGATTTGATTCTTAGTAACGAAAATCTGGGAGAGGTGTCCGTAAATACTGACCAGATTAAAACTATGGCGGATGATAACATACTTACCCATACCCCGGTTGCTCTTGGCCGCCGTAACTATACCCGAACGAGCTGCCAAAACCGGAGTGCCGACCTGGGCAAACAAATCAATCCCCTGATGCATCCTATTGCCATTACGGCTGGAGCCGAAAAAACCATCCCCCCGGGAATCGCTACGGACAATAAGACTAGTATCGTAACGTATAGGGCAAAGAAAATAATATTTATCGGCGAAATAATAATTTATCGCTGAATAAATAGCCAAAATAAGCAGAGAAATCAGCAGGATCTTACGCATCGCCTTTTTATATAAAGAAAAAAGTATAATATATATAAGAAGCAATAAACATAGAGGAATCAGAAAATCTCCGTAATAACCGTAAAATGACGCATGCGCGGGCAAAAATATATTCTCTGTTTTATAGCCCGGGGTAAAAATTAAATTACCTTGCGCGTCAGCTAAAGGAACAACTCTTCCTTGCGGGTCGATAAATCCGGAGATGCCGGTATTGGCCGAGCGCACCAGGCAAACCCTGTTCTCTACCGCCCTAAAAACCGAAGCGGCCAGATGCTGGTAGGCTTCGGTAGTCTTGCCAAACCAGGCGTCATTGGTAATATTGACCAGAAAATCCGCGCCCTTGTTTACAAATTCCCTGGCTAATTCCGGAAAAACATCTTCAAAACAGATCAATACCCCGAATTGATGCCTTATCCTTAAACCCTGATGCTGGATATTAAACAGGGTATAATCCCGGCCCCTGGTAATATCGCCAATGGGAGCGATTGTCTCTAGGAACGGAAAAGCCTTTCGGAAAGGAATAAACTCACCGAACGGAACAAGGTGGAACTTATCGTAACTCCTTAATAATCTGCCTTCTTTAGATAAGAGCAGCGCGCTATTATAATAAGCGTCGTTACGGCTGGTGACCGCGCCAAAAATTAACGGCCGGCCGATTGTTTTTGTGTACCGGCTTAATCTTTCATAATAAAGAGGTTGCTCTTCCAGGACTACCGGCAGGGCTGCTTCAGGCCAGATGATTAAATCCGGCGCGTCTTTCTTGGCCTCACCGGTTAACTTAAAATACCTGTTGATTACAAATTCTCTGGCCCTCTCTTCCCATTTTAACTCCTGCGGGATATTCCCCTGCACAACAGATATTCTTAATGTCTCCGGGCTCTCGATCTTAGGCAACCTTAAAGACCCATAAGCAAGACTGAGGGCTAAAAAAATACCGGCAAAAAATAGATACCTGCGCTGCCTCCTGGACCATGCTTCCTTAATAGCGACATTCACAAACATGACCAGGAAAGAGACGAGCCAGACTCCGGCGATATCGGCAATCTGGATAATCGCCAGATTCGCGTACTGCGAGTAACCCAGCAAAGCCCAGGGAAAGCCCGTTAGAAGATGGCTGCGCGCATATTCAAGGAAGACCCATAATGCGGGTATAAATAACAGGCTGCATTTGGCAAATGGCCGGGTCATTAATAAACCAAACAGGCCAAAATAAAGCGCAAGATACAGGATTAAAAGGATCTGGCCGAAAATAGTTACGTTAGCTAACCAATATATTGTGCCTGACCAGAATAATATTCCCGTAAAGTAAGCCAGGCCAAACGCTCGCTTAGCCCCTTTGTTCTCCAGAGCAAAAAACAACGGCACAAAAGACACCCAGGCGAATACCCAGCACCACTTACTTGAAGAAAAGGAAAGGATAAGCAGGAGCGCGCTAGAGAAACATAAAATTAACTCAGTTGCTAATTGTTTTCTTATTTGCCGCAACATTTTTTATATTTTTTGCCGGAACCGCAAGGGCAAGGCTCATTGCGTCCGACTTTAGGGTGGGATAATTTTACTGTTTTTTGGGATGGCCCTTCTTCAGCGGCTGCAAAATCTTCGCCGCTGTCTCCTTCTTGGGGGCCTTGTAGTCCGGTAATCTCAGGATGCGAAAGCTCCTGATGCACGGAACTAAATGCCCCTCTAAAACTCTGCGGCTGGGACGGTTGCAGTTTGAAAATAGCCTCTACTGACTCCTCTTCAATGGAAGCGACCATTTGACTAAACATACCAAATGCCTCGCGTTTATACTCCACTAACGGATCGCGTTGGCCATAAGCGCGTAACCCTATGCCTTCGCGCAGGCTATCCATAGCGTATAAATGATCCTTCCATTTGGCGTCAATGATCTGCAAGAATACCATACGCTCTAAATGCCGCATTAAATCTAAGCCGATTGCCTTTTCTTTATTTTCATAAAGGCTGATTACCTGATTAAATAATTCTTGCCTAAGGCCGTTTTTAGAATTATTATTCAGCATTTCCGCGGCGGGCACTAAAGCGAATTTAGAATTTAGCGCGGTCACAAAACCTTCCAAGTCCGGATCAGCTCCGGAAGAATTATCCGGAAAATAGATACTCATAAGATTATCCACAACGGCTTCGGCGATCTCCAACACTCTCTCTCTTAAAGAAATCCCCTGCAGGATCTGGTGGCGCTGGCCGTAAATTATCTCTCTCTGCTTATTCATTACATTATCATATTCCAAAAGCTGCTTTCTTATTTCAAAGTTATGCTGCTCAACCCGCCTCTGGGCAATTTCAATGGAGCGGCTGACCCAGGGATGCTCAATGACCTGGCCTTCTTCTAACCCCAGCTTATCCATAATGCCGATAAGCCGGTCAGAACCAAAAAGCCGCATCAGGTCATCCCCTAAAGAAACATAAAATCTGGATGAACCAGGGTCTCCCTGACGGCCGCAGCGGCCGCGCAACTGATTATCAATCCTGCGCGCTTCATGCCGTTCAGTCCCTAAAACATGCAGGCCGCCTAATTCCACTACTTTATTATGCTCAGTCTCAGTCTCCTGCTTATATTTATCCAATATTTTTTTATACTCTTCCTGATAAGCAGGATCTTCAGTATTAAGTTTTTGTTTGGCTACATTTTTAGCCATAAATTCCGGGTTACCGCCTAATAAAATATCTGTCCCCCGGCCGGCCATATTGGTGGCGATAGTAACACCCTTAAACCTTCCGGCCTGGGCGACAATCTGCGCTTCCAACTCATGATATTTGGCGTTAAGCACCTGATGGGTTATCCCGCGCAGTTTAAGCATCTGCGCGAGCCGCTCAGACTTATCAATTGAGATGGTGCCTACCAAAACCGGCCTGCCTGAATTATAAAGTTCGACGATTTCTTCAACTACCGCTGCAAATTTTTCTTTTTCTGTTTTATAAATACGGTCAGGGTAATTTGCCCGGATTAGCGGCTTATTTGTCGGGATGACTATAACATCCAGCTGGTATATATTCTTAAACTCATTGGCTTCAGTAAAAGCGGTCCCGGTCATTCCGGCTAGCTTTTCATACATCCGGAAATAATTCTGAAAGGTAACCGTGGCTAACGTCTGGTTCTCGCGTTCTATCTTCATCCCTTCCTTGGCTTCCACTGCCTGATGTAAGCCGTCTGACCAGCGCCTCCCCGGCATCATGCGGCCGGTGAATTCATCAACAATAATGACTTCGCCATCCTTAATTACATAATCTACATCGCGCTCATAAAATTCTTTGGCCCTTAGGGCGGCGATAGTATGATGCCGGCATTCTATAGTTTCAATATTATGCAGGCTCTCTACCCCCCAAAGCTGGGCTGCCCTTGTTTCACCGTCATCAGTCAAGGCTATGGTCTGGGCTTTTTCATCCGCCACATAATCAAAGCCCTTGCCTAAATCCAGGCCCTTGTATTTAGCGTCTATCTCGTCCCTCTCGGTAACCCGCCTGCCCTTTAGCTGGTCGGCGATATTTTTAGCGGTAAAATATTTTCCCGTAGACTCCTCAGCCGCTCCGCTGATAATCAACGGGGTGCGCGCCTCGTCCACCAATATTGAATCTACTTCGTCAACTATGGCGTAGTAAAAAGGCCTCTGCACAAGATCTTCCAGTGAATACTTCATGTTGTCGCGCAGGTAATCAAAGCCAAATTCATTGTTTGTCCCGTAGGTGATATCGCAGGAATAAGCCAGCTTCCTTTGCTCGTCGGACATCTCATGCTGGATGACCCCCACACTTAACCCTAAAAATTCATAGACCGGCCCCATCCACTCTGAGTCGCGGCGGGCCAGATAATCGTTTACCGTGACTATATGCACTCCTCTACCCAGAAGGGCGTTCAGATACGCCGGAAGGGTCGCCACCAGAGTTTTTCCTTCACCGGTAGACATCTCCGCGATCCGGCCTTCGTGTAAGATTACGCCTCCGGCGAGCTGGGAATCAAAATGCCGCAGGCCTATTGTCCTTTTGGCCGCCTCCCTGACTATCGCGAACGCTTCGGGGAGGATATCTTTAAAAACATTATTGCGCGTAAATTTAAGCTTTTCCTTTAATTTCTCTTTTTCTTCCGGAATAGCCACGGAGAGCATCGCCTCTTCCAACTCCAGTAATTCCTGCTCATAGACTTTCGCCTCCCGCTGGATATGTTCCTTAAATTCCGGTGTCTTGGCCCTTAACTGCTCATCGGTCAAACCGCTGACTTTTGCTTCCAGCGCGTTAACCGCATACACTATAGAGCTTATCTGGGCCATTTTATGCATTGATGGCTGCGGCATATCCGGATGTAAAAATATCTTCACTCCGGGAGCCAGGCGATTGATCTGTTTCTGCTTGCTGCTTAAAGCCAATTTTTTAATATACCTTAACATTATTTTTTTCTTCCTTTTTGCAACTTTAAATTCGCTTCAATAAATTCATCCAGGGCCCCATCCATGACGCTAGAAACATCCCCGGTCTCATGATCTGTGCGGTGGTCCTTAACCATACTGTAGGGGTGCATAACATAAGAGCGGATCTGGCTTCCGAATTCTATCTTCTTTTTCCCTCCGGCGTAATTTTTGAGCATCTCTGCTTCCCGAGCAAGCCTTTCCATATCATATATGCGCGCCTTTAAGATCTTTAACGCTGTCTGTTTATTCTGATGCTGCGAGCGTTCGTTCTGGCATTGCGCGACTATTCCGCTGGGTAGGTGCGTGATCCTCACCGCGGAATCCGTAGTATTTACGCTTTGGCCTCCCGCGCCCTTGGAACGGTAAACATCGATCCTTAAGTCTTTTTCTTCCAGTTTTACGTCTATATCCTCCAGGACTTCAGGGATCACATCTACCGAAGCGAAAGATGTATGCCTGCGCTTATTAGCGTCAAAAGGCGATATACGCACTAACCTATGCACTCCGCGCTCTTCCTTAAGATAACCGTAAGCATAATCCCCTTCAACTAAAACCGTGACATTCTTTATGCCGGCTTCTTCTCCATAAAGCACATCTATAGCCTTGACCTTCCAGCCTCTCTTCTCGCAAAAACGGGAATACATCCTAAAAAGCATCTCTGCCCAATCGCAAGACTCGGTCCCGCCGGCTCCGGCGTTGATGCTTAAAATCGCGTTGTTCGGGTCAAGTTCTCCGGATAGAAGAGTCTTAAATTCTAACGCTCCCAACTCCTTCAGAAGAGAATCCGCGGACTTGTTTAGATCTGAAAAGAATTCGCTATCCTGGGGTTTAAGGAGAAGGGTGAGTTCTTGCAACTCCTGAAATTTTTTACCCGCGGAGTCCCACGGTTCAACCGTATTTTTAAGGATTTTGAGCTGCCGGACTATTTTCGTAGAATTCTCGCCGGCATCCCAAAATCCGGGCTCGGACATCTTCGCCGATAAATCCGCTATAAGCTTCTTTTTGTTATCAATGTCAAAGATAACCTCTTAGTTGCTCCAGGCTGATCTGGATAAGGCTAAGTTTGGTTTTTATCTCATCTAACATCCCAACTCTCCTGTCTAGTTCCTTCTTATGCCTCTTAGCGCTAAGGTAAATTCATCTTTACTATCTGCGAAATAAATAGCGTCTTCTTCGCTGACCTTGCCCTCCCGGACTAATTTTATCAGCGACTGCGTAAAAGACTGCATTCCAAAAATTGACCCATCATCAATAAACTGGGGGATTTCCCAAATCTTTCCTTCGCGGATCAAACGGCTAATGGTAGGCGTAAGCAGCATAACCTCATAAGCCGGGATCCTGCCTTTACCGCTCTTTGCCGGAACAAGCCTTAAAGATATGACGCCTTTTAAAAGAGAAGAAAGCTGGTTCCTGACCTCCTGATGCTGATGCGCGGGAAATAAATTAATGATCCTCTCTATAGTCTGGGCGGCATTAATCGTATGCAGGGTGCTTAATACCAATACTCCTGTTTCGGCCGCGGTAAGAGCGCTAGCCATAGTCTCCATATCGCGAATATTGCTGATAAATAAAACATCGGGACTTTGTAAAGCAAAAGAGCGCAGGGCTGCCGGATAAGATGCAACATCAATACCCAGTTCTCTTTGATTAATAAGCGATTCTTTATCTTTAAAAGTAAACTCTATCGGCTCCTCAATGGTCAGGATATGTTTTCGGCTATTATTGTTAATGTGGTCGATCATACTGGCAATAGTCGTAGATTTGCCAGAGCCCATACTGCCGGTTAAAAGGACCAGGCCGCCTCTTTCCATGGATAATCTATTCAAAACATCCGCCGGTAAGCTTAACTCCTCAAACGTCTGGGTTGTATTATTTACTTTTCTTATGACAATAGAGGGCCAGTTTCTCTGCATAAATATGCTGACCCGAAACCGCAAACCCAGCTCCTCTAAGTAAATAGCAAAATCCACATCTAAATTATGCTTGAAAAACTCCCGCTGCTTGGCGGTGGTTAATTCCTGCGCTGCCGCGACAACATCATCAACGGTAAGTATTTTCTCATCCACGGAAAGCAATTTACCGTCAATTTTTAAACGCGCGCTCCCTCCTGCCCGATAAAATAAGTCCGAGGCGTTACGTTCAACCATCTCTTGCATTAATTTCTTAATGCTCATATTTCTAGCCTCCCTAAAATTAAAATCCTGATATTTGATCTTTCCGACTGGAAATTATTATACCATCCTCTTGCTTTTATGAGTAGGATTAAATTCCATATACCTGCCCAATAATAAATGCGTTTGCGCGTCCAGCGCCGGAAGAGATCCCAGGATCAGTATTATAAAAGGGACCAAGAACCATTCCAGTATCATCACTACATTTTTCATCCAGCTGACCTCTTTTGGCCGGGGAGGCAAAATTATACGGCTCAGGGCTATCCAAGCCAAGCTAGCCAGGAAAGTAAAATTAAAAAGCAGGCCGGTTACCTTAGGCAAATTGTAGCCTATAGCCATTTGATTAAAGAATGTCCCGCCCAGAATAAGCGGCAGAGGCCCGATAAAAACCAGTATAATCGCCCAAACCGCCCAGGTCACGTGGCTTTCCAGAAGATGGAACGACCTTCTTATTTTTACCGCCCAAGGTATTTGTTTCTCATTTAAAAACCCGTTTACTAAAAACGGAAAGTTCTCCACCCCCCAGGCCCACCTTCTCTTCTGCTTATACTGCATCTGGATCGTCTTAAAGAAATTGCTGGAATAGGCCACATCCATGGAAACTGTAATATATAACGGCACCACCCGGTAGGCCCCTTTAAAAAAGAGAAAGGCCTTCCAGTAAATTACTGAATCATCTGAAACCATATCCACGGGCCAATAACCTATATCCACTAAAGTCTTAAAACTCATGCTATGGCTGGAAAAGGTGACGAATTTTTCCAGGCGCATGCTTTCAATCATCTGGCAGAATGATGAGCTTATCTCAACCAGCCGGGCAAATGAAGGAGCCTGCCATATATTATTGTTATAGACCGGGATAGGCTGGTAACTTGCCTGATGCGGATTGGCTGAAGTCATAAAATGGTAAGTGAGGCAGCCAAAATACTCTTTTTCCACGCAGGTATCCGCGTCAAAGCAAGAGACAACCACATCTTCGTCCCGGATATTTTCGGATTTTAATAATTCCCTGGCCTTCTTTGCGCTCCAGGTGGCATTGGCGCCTTTAGTCCGGCTCTCGCCCAGAAGGCCATCCGGATGAAAAGTGGAGATATAGCGAAAGAATTTATCTTTAAACTCGGATTCTAACCTTAAGGCGTTCTCTCTGGAGTTGGGATTACGTTCTTCAAAAGCCACAACCACAATAAGCTTATCTTTCGGATAATTGCATTCCTGTATAGCCCTTAAAGACGGCCTTAAAATATCTACTCCCTCTTTATACACCGGAAAGATGACCAGGTGCTTTAACCTGCTCAGGGCGCTATTATCTTTAAGTTTCCGGCATTCGCTTAGCCAATCTTTATCCCTTTGCCGGTAAAGCTTATGGTGGGCCATAGCTAAGAGGGTGGTCAGATAAACCGTGCGGATGATCCAATAAAAATCAAAGACTATGATGATAACGGCGCAGGAAACGGGGTTAACTATGGCTAATAAAATAAGGCCCAGCACTATTGCCCAGGATAAAAAACCCGGAATAACCTCTAACCACCTCTTTATAGTCCTATTCTTCCACATTCTTTCTTATCCCCATGAGTTCATTTAGAATATTATTTTCATTATTTAATTCCAGTTTATATACGTTTTCGTAGATAGCTTCGTCAACGCCTTTCTGGGAGTCCATAAAATAAAGCGTGTCTTTATCGGTATCATAAAATATATCCGCCATCTTATTGTTCAGGCTTACCAGGGCAACCGGATCAGACCGGGATTCAATCTCCAAAGCTTCAATATTAGTATCCGTGGCTAAAATAAGGTGATAGCTGTCTGAATGCCAGAATACATTGTTGATCTGTTTTTTCGGAAAATTATAAACTACCGGCGCCTGAACATATGATAAATTGCCTTGCGGCTTTAAATAAAGCGTACAGATCTGATGCGCGTTAAAGATAAGCATCTTTTGCCTGTCGGGAGAAATTTTTAATTCCCTGGGTAACGCCGAAAATTCTGCCGGGATACTTCCTATTTCTTCAAACCTATCTCCGTTAAGATTAGACTTATAGAGAATATTATCATTTTGATTGAAATAATAGACCCTCCCCCCTGCTTTATCCAGCCAGAAATACGATACTTTATCCTGATTCAGCTGTTCTATATTCGGGCGGGAAGGAAAAAGTATTATTTTTTCAAAGCGGATGACTTTACGCGGTTGGACATTGATTTGAGAGGACCACGGATAATAATGTTTTAACTCGACCCTAAGATTATATGAACCGGGGAGAAGTTCATTAATAGTAAGCGGGGTCTTCTGATCCAGGAGCCTGCCGTCCAGGTAAACATCTGCTCCCTGGGGCTGAGTTTTTAAACTGACGATCCCGGTCTTAGTAAACTTAAATGTGCGCGGGTCAAACTTATAACCTAAGGAGAATGATAAAATCAGCGGGAGCCCGGAGAAAAATACCGCCAGACTTAAGTAAAACAGGACTGCTCTTATTTTCTGTTCGCTAAGCATTCTTTTATCCGCCCCTCTAACCCTAAGAGCTCTTTTTTCCTCTTTTTGCCGAATACATAACCACCGGATATATTATTGCTCTTTATTACACGATGACAAGGAATAATTACCGGGAAAGGATTCTTATTTAAGATAGTGCCTACCGCCCGCCAGGCGCCAGGTCTTCCCGCCTTTTGCGCTACCCATTTATAGGTGCGCACTTGGCCCAGGGGTATACTTAATACAACCCTATAAACCTTCTTGGCAAAAGGAGTCATCTTCCAATAATCCTTTTACGCCTTAGGATATGATGATACGCTACCGCGAACCTGTGCGCTTCGTCGCGGACGCGGCGGATTAAATTTAGAGCCGGTGTATCTGATTCCAGTTTTAGAGGCTTAGATTTATCCCAAAGATATATATGCTCTTCTTCTTTGGCAAAACTGGCTAAAGGAATTGTTTTGAGCCCGAGTTTAGCCAGTTCTCTATCGGCGGTCAAAAGGTGGGCCTTGCCCCCATCAATAATAATCAAATCCGGCAAGGGGAGCTTCTCTTTAACGAGCCTGGAATAACGCCTTCTGACTACTTCGGCCAGCATCCCGTAATCATCAATGGTCTTAACTGTTTTGATCCGAAACCTGCGGTAATTGTTCTTATCCGGCAAGCCCCGGTAGAAACTCACCATTGAGCCGGTTGCTTCTTTTCCTGAAATATTAGATACATCAAACGCCTCTATCCTTTCCGGTAGTTTCTTTAGCTGTAATAGATTCATTAAATCTGTCAGGTCTCCTGCATTGGGTAAACCCGCGTAATTTCCAGCTAGGGAACTTAAAGCGTTGACCTGGTCTCGGATTATCGCGGCCCCTTCAAATTCATGTTTCTTGGCCTTGAAATTCATTTCGCGCAACAACTTTCTTACCAGCGCTTCAATCTTACCTTCTAAAATCAGGGAGATATTTTTTATTCTCCTGGCGTATTCTGTCTTCTTTATTTTACCGATACAAGGCGCGGGAGATAAGCCGATACGGTAATATAGGCAGGGCTTCCGGGGCATCTGTTTACAGGAACGGTATGGAAAACGCTGGCGGATAATTTTTAATGCCTCCCTCAGCAGCCCGGCGCTGGTGTAGGGCCCGAAATACCTTGCCTGGTCATTCTCCCTCTTACGCGTAATCCAAACCGCCGGAAACTCTTCATTGGTTATCTTTACCAACGGAAAACTTTTATCGTCGCGTAAAGATACATTATATTTCGGCTCATATTTATGGATAAGGCTGGCTTCCAGAAGCAACGCCAGGCTTTCGGTCGGAGCGAGCCGATATTCAATGTCGGCTACGTTAGACATCAACATCACGGTTTTGGTATCCAGGTTCCTTCCTACATAATTTAACAGCCGCTTTTTTAATGACTTGGCCTTGCCGACATAAATAACCTTGCCCGTTTTATCCTTCATCAGATAAACACCGGAGGTATCCGGAGCGCCCGCGATTTTCTTTTTTAACATAATAAAATTATTCATATAAATATCCCTGCGTCTGGCCTTGCCGCAGAAAGCGGCACACCGATCCATCCGATAGGATCGGGTGCTGTCTTATTTCCCGCAGGGACAAAACAAGCCAAGCCATACGCTTAGTGCATTCTATAGATATTTTGCTTGAGGGTATTGTTAAGCGTGCAATTAGAAATTTTTCGGCAAATGTGTGCAAGGCTTTACGGCGAGTGTAGGCAATATCCTTTAGCGTGAGGAACCTTGCGCTGCCGGAACGAGCCGTAAACCGTAGCACACGGCGAAAAATTTCGCACGCGAACAATACCCTGAGAGCGAAATAGCTATATATTTAAATTGCTGGCTTCTCTTTGAGTATAATCCAATGCCAAAGTTGGCGCATTTCGCTCACTCTGAATATGAGGCAGAAAACAATATAAGAAAATACTCCGGATACAACGCTGATTGCTAAACTTAAATATTTGTTTAAAGGAATTTTGGCCGCGAAATAACAGACCAGCCCCATACAGAAGCTTGCCGCCAAAACGCGCAGGAAAGAAACAACTATCTGCCTTCTCCCAAAATCGCCGATCCTCTTCTCTAATATGAAAAACAGGATAAAAAAGGCGATTATCCCCGATATGGAAGTAGCCAGCGCGATCCCGGAAATCTTTAGCGGGAACATTAATATCACGATTAAAATGACATTTGATACCAATGATACGGCCGCAACTTTAGTGGGGGTAACCGTGTCTTTGAGGCTAAAAAAACACGCTTGTAATATTTTTGTCCCGCCGTAGGCAAATAATCCTAAGCTGTAATAGAAAAGCGCTCCGGAGGTAAGCCGGGCGGAATAAGCGTCAAATCTGCCTCCGCCGAATAATGTTGTAATCACCGGGTCGGCTAAAAACATAAAGCCTACCGAAGCCGGCAGCATAACAAAAAAGACCGCGCGCAGACCCCAGGAGAGAGTATTTTTTAATTTGTCGTGCGATTCTTCCAATGCCTGCGTAGAAAAAGTCGGCAGGATAGCCTGGGAAATCGCGTTGCTAAAAATCCCTAACGGAAATTGTATCAGCCTGTACGAAAAATAGAGGACCGCGACTCCCCCCTCACCGACAATCCAGGCGAGCGAACCAAATATGGAATCTACGAAATTATTCAACTGATAAATGCAGGAACTTAAAACACGGGGAAGCATTAATTTGCCTATCTGCCTGGCGGCAGGATGGTTTAAAGTCCGGGGCTTTTTCAAGCGAAATCCCTTTTTATAAAGAACCGGGATTTGAATAGCCAGTTGTAACAGGCCTCCTAACAACACGCCCAAAGCCAACCCCTTGATCCCCTCTCCAAAAACAAGCGCGCAGACAATTATTGAGATATTCAAAAGGCAGGGCGCGAAAGCAGGGACAGCAAAATGTTTCAAAGAATTAAGCACCCCCATGGAATAAGCGCTTAAACTGATCAACAGGATATAAGGAAATATAATCCGGTTAAGGGTTATGGTGGCATTCAACTTTTCCGGGGAAGCGATAAAACCGGGAGCAATCAGGCGCACAATTACGGGAGAGAATATTATGCCCAGGATAGTTATGGACATAAGTATTACCAATAAAATATTTAAAACAACGTTAGCCAGCTCCCAAAATTCTTCTTTGGAGCGCTGACTGGCGTATTCACTGAATACCGGCACAAACGCGGCGTTAGTCGCTCCTTCACCGACTAAGTCCCGAAAGAGGTTGGGGATCCTAAAGGCTATGACAAATGCCTGGGCATAGACATATACGCCAAAAAGGCGGGCAATAACAATATCTCTTAAAAAACCCAATAAACGCGAGATAAGAGTAGCCAGTCCTATGACACTGGCTGATTTAGCGACTGATTGATTGGTTGGACGCGAAAATTTGGCTGTTGACATAAATAATTAATTATGCTAATTTACTTAAAAGGAGAAAATAATATGCCCAGACGCAGAACATCGATTAAGAAAACGCGCCAAGATAAGAAAAAGCATCTGCAAAACTTAAAAATAAAGCAGCAGCTCAAAAAAACAATCAAGCAGTTTAGCGGCCTAATGGCGGCAAAAAACATTGCCGAAGCTAAAAAACTTTTAGGCCAAGTATTTTCCCAGTTGGATAAAGCGGCGAAGAAAAGAACGATTCACCCCGCGACAGCCAACCGCAAGAAATCCCGCCTAATGAAACGGCTGGGCAAGGGCGCATAACCTTACAATCAATTTTTCTAAAGCAAAAACGGGCTTAGCTTTGCCCGTTTTTATTTCAACATCGCATTCCAAGAGCATTTTGACCCTGCGTTTTATCTCAAGCGGATTCAGCGGGCTATTTTCCAGAGTATATCTTAAACCACCCAATATCCTCTCCGGCCTCTCGCCGTCTTTTAAAAGCTGCTCTAATAACTTAAGCGCGTAATCCGGCTTTCTTTGCTCTATTGAACGGGTAAGATTAAAGGTATTCAGCGCCTGAGGCTCTTTAAAACGGAATATTTTTGCGTATTTATATATCTTCCGCAAAAACGCTTCCTTTTTGCCCTGTTCGGCTATATCCAAAAGCAGCACGATATCTTTACGTTCACCTTTAGCCCAGCGCTGTATAAAATCTTCTATATCCGAAGGCAATTCCTGGGCATTCCTTATTACTATTATTCTCTTGGAGGATTCTACCGGAAGGGCTGAGAGTTTTTCCTGCAGTTCTTTTAATTTAAGCGCCTCGGCGTAAAGTATATCCAGATTAAACTGCTCTACTTCTTTAGGTAAGAACTCTTTTTTAATCTGTTGGAACTGGATATCTTTGCAGCTTAAGGGAGAGTCTCGAAAGGAAGAATCCTGGCCGATAAATAAATAAATCATTTACTATCAGTACTTACCACTGTTCGACTGTCCGCTCCACAATCCTGCGGCTAAGATCATTAAGGGCGTCGGTTACCGCCGCGTCTTCAGTTTTTGACTGCGTGCCGGTCGCAAAATAGGTAGTATCTCCGGTAAAACCATTCTCCTGCCAAATCAGCTTATTTTCTTTTGTCTCCCAAAGGCTGATATTGACTACCAGATTAATGCGGTATTCGCTTACGTTATCGCCATTATCATAACGTAAAGGATCCTTGCGGAAATCTATGACTTCACCTTTTAAGATAAGGTCGGCGTTACTACCCTCACCTATCGGGCGCAAGTTCCCATCAAAAAGATACCTGTTACTTACGTACCTGGTAATATCGGTTTCGATCATCGGCCTGTATAATCTGTATTTATTGGCGGTATCGGCTTCGTTAGTTATATTTACTTTATTCAGGAAAGGCTCAATATGTATAGTCCTGTACTTGCTGTTGGCCATAGAACGGGTGGTATACCCGCATCCAGAGAGTAAAACAGCAGCTACCAGATAACTTACGGCAGTTAAGGCCAAAAATAAACTCTGTCTTTTCCTCATTTTTTCTTCTCCATTACCTGTAAGCGCTCAAGCGCTTTCGCGCTCCAAGCGGTATCCGAATAATTATTGATTACGTTTTCATAATAGATCCTGGCGGCCTTATAAGCCTTCTGTTTTTCATAAAACACCGCGATATTGTAACTGGCTGCCGCTTCTTTTTCTTTCAATATATTGATATTTTCTTCAGCGTCTTTTGATAATACCGCGTCGGGATGCTCCCTGACGAACTCCTCAAATTTTTGTTTGGCGTCCTGCATAGCGCCCTGGTCATAGTCCGGCCCGCGGGACACAGCCGCGCGACAGGTGGCGATCTGGAACCTGGCCGGCTCGGTCCATTCGCTGTCGGGATAATTATTGATTACTTTATTAAAAGCATCCTCCGCCTCATAGTAACGCTGGAGGCCTTTTAAAAGCAGCCCCAATTTATATTCTGCCTTAGGCGCCAAAGGCCCGTAGGTTGAATTCTCCACAACCTTGGTGAGTATCTCTATCGCCGGGTTTTCAACTGGTAAAACCACCCCTAAGGCCTTACGTTTTAAGCCGGCGATAAATTGCTCGGCAATATTATATTCTTTCTCAATCACCTCTTTAATCCGTTCGGAAAAAGGATACTTATCCACAACCCGCTGATAAGCCAGGTACGCCTCGTAAAGATTCCCCTGCTCTTCCTCAATGAGCCCCAGGTAATATTGGGCTTCCGAGGCCTCAAAAGATTTAGGATAAGTCTTAAGCAGTTTTTTAAATTCCCGCAGGGCATCAGGGTACTTTTTCTCGCTGTAGAAGTCTTTGGCAAAATCAAACTGGGCCTTAGGGCTATCTTTGGCGACATTCTTGGGGTTTACCCATTTGCCGGTTTTGGGAGTCCAGATCCAAAAGGGGTAGGCCGGACTGGCCGTTAAGGTAAAAATAATACAGAAACTTAAAATTATCCGTCGCATAACATTACAACTTTAACACAAGGGGCCTTATTTGTCAAACAGATTAAGGGTGAAAATCACAGATATAGGTAAGCAAAAGGCAGGCGGACAAGCATATTATTAGCAGCCAAAAGCAGGGCCACGAAGAACTCATTGGCGCAAGCAAAGAAACCCGCGCCAGCCGGGAAAACCAGAGAAATGACCGCCAGGCTAAAACCGGAGAGTGTGATTAAGGTGGCTAATGGGACAATAAATAAATTCGCTAAGACGGTAACGGGCGAAAAAAACCTGAAATAATAAGCGATAAATCCCAGGGTGCCCAGCCAGGCGGATAATGAAACCAGTGCGCTTTCGGCTAAGAGCCTGAAAACCTTAGGTCTAAAGGAATCAACTCGGAAAAATATTCTAAGTTGAGGGTAAAGAAAGACTATTGCCGCTACGCTCACAAAAGAAAGCTGGAAACTTATAGAAAACAGCTCTTTTGGGTTAATTAAGAGGATAAATAACACGGCCAAGGAAAATGAATTGCGGATATCCGGCTCCCTTCTTATAAGAAACCCGGTTAAGAAGAATACGGCCATAGTAGTCGCGCGCACAACCGGAGCAGACGCGCCCGTAGCCAAGCAATAAATTATTACGCAAAATATTGCCAGGATATACCTCACCTTGCGGGGAAAACGCAAGACCTTAAAAGAAAGCATAATTATAAACGCGACAATACCCACATTAAAACCACTGACAACCAGGATATGCACTGTGCCTGTTTTGGCCATTGAATCGTAAACTACTGCCGGGATATTTTTCTTATCGCCCAAAACCATCGCATCCAAAATGCTAGCGGTTAAAGGAGAAAGCCTTTGGTAAATTGTTTTTTCTATCTCTCCCTTAATATAAAATGCGAGCTTTTGCAGCGGCTGGCCGTAATTTTTATGCAGCTTTATGATAGAGGCGGGATTATTTACGCGCATGATTGCGGCTAGATCCTTCCGGTAAAGCTTAAACGGCTTATGCAGGCTTCCTCTTAAAATTAAAGCTTCTCCGTAGGATAGATCTTCCGGGCTTTTTAGGATGACGAAAATATCCCCGGAGCATTTATAACTGCTCTTATTAAATCGTAACTCTTGAGTAGTAAAGTTAAAATAGGTTTTCCTTTCTTTTACGGCAGGCTCGCTGTTAAGAAAACCTTTAACCGCGAATATTGTGTTATTTTTGTAAAAGATAAACTTGGATATATGCGCCTTAGGCAAGGCACAGGCATTACTTAAAAGGAGCGCTCCGAGGATAAAGATTAAACTTAAAAACAATACCCTACCTGTAAAATCTTTTTTCAGAAAAAAGATAACGGCGACAAGCAGGATAAGGGCGATGGAATAAAGAAGCCAAAAGGGAATTATTATAAAGCACGCGAAGGTTATTCCAGCGCAAAACCAAAGCGTAATCCAGGCTAAATTAAGCTTCATTTAATGGCTAGATATTCTTTTATTTTTACGAATTTAGAATCACTGACTCCTTTTATATCTCTAAGCTCATTTAGATCGCCAAAACCTTCATGTTTATCACGGTATTCAATAATCCGGCCGGCCAGCTTTTCTCCGATGCCGGATACTCCCATAAGGAGTTTTTTATCCGCGCTGTTTAAATCTACTTTCCCTAAATCCTCGGAAAAACTGGCTATACTTTTGCCTGGGCCAAACTGTTTGGCCGCAAAATTTACCCCCACCCCCAATAGCGCAACTATTCCCAGAAACAAAACAACCTTTCTCTCCTCCTGCGTAAAGTTAACCATCTTCCCACCTCCTGCTCTAATAGACGTGGCAGGAAACAAAATCTAACTAAATATTAGGGACGGTTCTCAACTCAAAGCTAAAGTGTCCCCTTAATGGGGACACTTTAAGATTAGCTTGAGAACCGTCCCTAACTAATTTAGACTACGATATTGATGAGTTTTTTGGGGACGAGGATAAAATTTTTGACAGGCTTATTTTGAATCCAGGGGGTCAGTCTTGCGTCAGCTAAAACCATTTCTTTAAGCTGGCTTTCCGCGATTTCCGCGGGCACTTCAATTTTTAAACGCACTTTACCGTTAACCTGAATGACAATAGTCAGGCTATCTTCAACCAGCATATGCGGATCGACTTCCGGCCAGCCCGCTTTTAAAACGCTTCCTTTGTTTCCCAATATCTGCCAGAGTTCTTCACAAAAATGCGGACAAATTGGGCTAAGCATAATGATTAACTTAGAAAAAACATCTTTATCCGCCGCGGACTGGTAAATCGCATTGGTTAACTCCATCATACTGGCTATAGCGGTGTTAAATTTAAATTCCCGGAAATCCTGCGTAACTTTTTTTATTGTCTTATGCAGCGCTCGAGCTAAAGCCGGGTCAGCTTTATCTTTTAAATTTTCCTGAATGCGCCAGACGCGGTTTAAGAATTTATGGCTGCCTTCTAAGCCCCGGTCATCCCATTCCAGTTCGGTTTCTGGAGGCGCGGCAAATAAAATAAAAAGCCTCAAAGTATCCGCTCCGTATTTTTGAATCATAATATCCGGGTCAACAATATTGCCTTTGGACTTAGACATAACTTCGCCATCTTTTAAAACCATCCCCTGGGTAAGCAAGCGGTTAAATGGTTCATCAAAATTTATCATACCGATATCTTTAAAAAATTTCGTAAAGAAACGCGAATACAAAAGATGTAAAATCGCATGCTCTATCCCGCCGATATACTGGTCAACTGTCATCCAATACGCGGTTTCTTTTTCATCAAACGGGCCGTTTTTAAATTTTGGCGAGCAGAACCTCAGGAAATACCAGGAAGAGTCAAAAAAAGTAGCCATGGTATCGGTTTCCCGACGGGCCAGGCCTTTACACTTGGGGCATTTTACTTCCACGAATTTTTTCACCTTGCCTAAGGGGTTACCTCCCTCCCCGGTAAAAGGAGCGTCTTTAGGGAGTTCGACCGGCAAATCTTTATAAGGAACCGGGACAACCCCGCACTTAGGGCAATAAATAACCGGAATAGGAGTCCCCCAATAACGCTGCCGCGAAATGAGCCAGTCGCGTAAGCGCCAATGCGTTTGGATCTTTCCGATCCCCTTCCTCTCCATCCATTCGGCAATTTTTATTTTAGCTTCCTGACTGGATAGACCGTCAAACTCTCCGGAATTAACTTGCCGGCCTTCGCCTTCATAGGCTTCGGTTAATTCATCTATAGACTGAACATTTTTTTCTTTAGGCTGAATGACAACCCGCATTCCTAAGCCGTGCTCTTTGGCAAAAAGGAAATCCCGTTGGTCATGCGTGGGCACAGCCATAATCGCGCCTGTCCCATACTCCATTAAAACGTAATCCGCGAGCCAAACCGGGACTTCTTCGTTATTTACCGGATTGACCGCGAAACTTCCGGTAAAAATACCTTCCTTCTTAACATCCGAAGACGCGCGCACAACCTTGCTCTCTTGGGCTACTTTATCAATAAATTTCAGCGCTGCATTCTCCTGCGGCTTACCTTTAATTAACTCCTTAACCAAAGGATGTTCCGGAGCTAAAACAATGTAAGTTGCGCCAAAAATCGTGTCAACGCGCGTCGTAAAAACCGAAATTGTTCGTTTACTGTCTTTCAATTTAAAATAAATCTCCACACCCTGGCTTTTACCGATCCAATTTTCCTGCATACTCACTACGCGTTCGGGCCAGTTGGACAATTGTCGCAAATCCTCTAAAAGCCGTTCTTTATATTCGGTAATATTCAAATACCATTGCTCCAGATCTTTTTGTTCTACTTTTGCCTGGCAGCGCCAGCAGCCTCCATCAACCACCTCTTCATTGGCTAAAGTAGTCGCGCAATTCGGGCACCAATTCACGGCAGAAGCTTTTTTATAGGCCAGGCCTCGCTCAAGCATCTTTAAGAAAATCCACTGGTTCCACTTATAATATGAGCTGTCGCAGGTAGAGACTTCCCGTTCCCAGTCATAAGAAAAACCCATCTTCTTAAGCTCATTTTCCATCTCACGGATGCATTTATGCGTCCAGGCATCCGGCTTGGTCTTATTTTTTATCGCGGCGTTCTCCGCGGGCTGGCCAAAAGCGTCAAATCCCATCGGATGCATAACATTATAACCTTCCAGGATCTTAAAACGGCTGGCCACGTCGCCGATAGTATAATTGCGCACATGGCCCATATGGATCTTCCCCGATGGGTAAGGGAACATCTCCAGAAGATAGTACTTTTTCTTGTCGGGCGCTATCCGGGCGCAAAAAGATTTAGCTTTCTGCCAATTTCTCTGCCACTTTTTTTCTATTTTTCTAAATTCGTAATACATAATTTTTAATTTTTACTTAGTTTTCTCACCAACGCCAGATTCAACGCGTCGCTGGTTTCATCATCCTTAGGCGTCTCTAAAATCATCGGAATATTCTTTAATTTCGGATGATTTATGATTCTTTGCATTCCCTCTAAACCTATGCTCCCTTTACCGATATGGTCATGCCGGTCATGATGCGAAGCTAACTTTCCGTAAGCGTCATTTAAATGAATGAGCTTAAGCAGTTTTAAGCCGACTTGAGCATCAACCTCAGCCAGCATTTTATCCAGGCCTTTCTTGGTCGCTATATCGTAACCGGCTAAATAAGCGTGCGCTGTATCTAAACAAAGCCCCACGCGCGATTTTTCTTTTAATCCGGCGATAATTTTTTTCTGATGAGCGAAGGTATACCCCAGCCAGGAACCGCTACCGGAGGTATTCTCCAGCAATATCCCCACTTTAGAACCCTTAGTTTGGCTGAGGATTTTATTCAAAGCCACAACCAGCCTTTTTATCCCGGCTTCTTCAGAGGTCTCCTTATGGCTACCCATATGCGTGACAATGTAATCGGCTTTTAATTTATCCGCATCCTGCATATCTTCAACATAAGCCCGGATTGAACCCTGATAAAGTTTAGGGTTAGGCGAAGCCAGGTTAATCAGGTAAGAGATATGGATAAAAACAGGGTCAATATGAAATTTTTTGCGCCTGAGCTTGAATTCTTCTATATCTTTAGAGTCTAAATTGCCTGCGCGCCATTGCTGGGGATTGCGGGCAAAAATCTGCATGGTCTGGCACTTTAATTCATGCGCGCGATCAAGTGTTTGATAAATCTTACCTACCCCGGATATATGCGCTCCTAAAATCATAGCCTTTAAATTATACCTCTCTGGAAGTGGAGCGTCAATAGCTCTTCTAACCATAAAAGGACGGAGGATATCCGTCCTTAATTTTGCTTGTCGCAAAAATTTGGTGGAGCTGAGGAGGATTGAACTCCTGACCCCTTGCATGCCATGCAAGTGCTCTCCCAGCTGAGCTACAGCCCCGTAATTATATCTATTGACCTTTGCTATTTTAGAATATAAAATAACTGGCGTCAACTATTAAAATATCGCCGGGATGGCGAAATGGCATACGCGGCAGCCTCAAAAGCTGTTGAGCGCAAGCTCATGTGGGTTCAACTCCCTCTCCCGGCATTTATAAAATGGGCTATAAATATCAATGGCCCATTTTTTTATTTTTGGGGTTTGTTTAAATATGGCTCAATCGTCTGATACACGCGCTGGGCGACTATTTTGTATCCGGAGGCGTTAGGATGCATAAAATCGCTCTTCATGCTCGGGTTGGTTATTATTCCGCTTAAAGTGGCGGGAATAAAAATTGAGCCTGTCTGGCGGGCAAGTAGATAAAGCCTTACGCGGTAATCAAATAGGAATAAACCGGCGCTTACGTCAACAATGGCAGTCATCGCGCCTCTACCTTGGATCTCTCTAACCATCTCCTTAATATTGCTAATTGTCAAATCCATAGGGATTTTTTTAAGAAAATCATTCCCGGTAAATTCAATTAAAACAATATAAGGCTCCTTTTCCAGGACATCCTGCTTTATCCTCTGCAATCCTTCGGTGGAAGTGTCTCCGTCTACACCTACATTTATCACCGGCCTATTTACTATCTTGGCCAAAGCAGTAGGATAATCTTCCCCGGGATTAACTCCATAGCCAAAAGTAATACTATCGCCGTAGCAAATTATATTTTTCCCGTTTGAGTTTGTATTCTTAATCTCTCTTTTAACGTTCAGGAGTAACGCGGTTATGCCAAAACCCAAAATAATTGCAACTAAAGCAACTGTCTTTAATTTATTTTTCAGCATATTTTAATCTCAATTGCCCGCAGGCAGCCTCGATATCTCCTCCGCGTTCTCTGCGCAAAGTAACATTTAAGCCGTTCTTAACGAGATATTCCTTAAATAAAAGTACCTCCGGCCTTCCGGGTGGCTCTATATTAAGCTCCTTTATAGCATTAGACGGGATAAGGTTAATTTTAGCCAACGGAAATCCGCTCAGCAATTTTCTTAAGTCCTGGGCGTGTTGCAACTCTGAATTTACGCCTTTAATTAAAATATATTCCAAGGTCACCTGGCGGTTAGTATCTAAACTGTATTTCTTGCAAGTATTAATCAGTTCTTTTAACGGATATATTTTATTAACCGGCATAAGTTCAGACCTTAGTTTTTCGTCGGCCGCATGCAATGAAACCGATAATTCTATTTGTAGGCCTTCGCCGGAGAGCTTCTGGATACCCGGGATTATTCCGCTGGTTGAAATGGTGATCCTGCGCGCTCCGATATTAAAAGCTGACGGGGAATTAATGATTCTTACCGCCTTCATCACTTCCGCATAATTATCCAGCGGCTCACCTGTCCCCATAAAGACCAGATGCGTAAGCTTACCCGGTAATGCTTCCTTCTTTAGATATAAGACTTCGCCTATTATTTCTGCAAATGTAAGATTGCGTTTAAATCTGCCTTGTCCGCTGGCGCAAAACCGGCAGGCAAATTTGCAGCCTACCTGTGTCGAGACGCAACCTGTGACTCTTTCTTTAGAAGGAATAATCACCGCCTCAATAAGATTTGCGTCCTGCAATCTAAAGAGTATTTTTTTAGTCCCGTCGCTGGACTCCAACCGCTTGGCGACTTTAAGCCCGGTAATAATAAATTTTTCTTTTAATTTCTCCCTTAAGTCTTTCGGCAAATCGCTCATTTCAGCGAAATCCAGGGTTGCTTTATTATAAATCCAGGAGAAAATCTGGCCGGCATGATAGCCTTTAGCGCCACTACCTTTAAGTTTATCTTCCAGTTCCTCAAGGGACAACTTCGTGATATCTTCCATAGACAGTTAGGGACGGTTCTCAACTCAAAGCAAAAGTGTCCCCATAAAGGGGACACTTTAAGATTGGCTTGAGAACCGTCCCTGAGTTGCTCTTTGTCAATTTTTCCGGTACGATTTTTGGGAAGCGACTTCACAAATTCAAAATAATGCGGGATCTTAAAATGCGCCAGGTGCTCCCGGCAAAAATAACGCAGGTCTTCTTCGCTTAATGCCTTGCCATCTTTTAAAACCACCCAGGCCTTAGGCAACTCTCCCCTTAATTTATCCGTAACGCCGACAACCGCTGCTTCGGCAACATCCGGATGCCGGTAAATTACCGACTCTACCTCCGGCTCAAAAACAATCTCTCCGCCCACTTTGATCATCTCTTTTTTCCTGCCGACGATATAGAGGTCGCCTTCAGGGTCAAATTTACCCAAATCTCCTGTATGAAACCATCCGTTCTTAAAAGTTTCTTTGGTCAGGGCGGTATCCTTATAATACCCGTCGGTAACTACCCAACTTTTAACCACAATCTCTCCGACTTGGCCTGTTTTAACTTCTTTATCCGTATCGTCAAATACCTTTACCTCTATCCACGGAGCAGGCCTGCCCACGCTTTCTATTTTTTTTGAGCCCATAGCCAAGACTACGCTGGGCGCGTTGGTCTCGGTCAGGCCCCAACCGTTTAAAAGATGCGCCTTAGGGCAGAACTGATGGAATCTGCGCAGGGCATCCGCGGAATTAGAAGCGCCGAAAGTAACTATCCAACGCAAAGAACTCAAATCAAATGTTTCAAATTCTTTTAATTGTAAGAGCGCGTAATACATGGAAGGAACGAGCCAGAAAAAGTTAACTTTATAGTTTTGGATGTTCTTTAAAAATTCCGAAGGGATAAAACGCTCCATTAAAACCAGCTTCAGGCCAAAAACAACTGTGTTCTGGATATAAATCAACCCTCCCAGATGCGAAAAAGGTAGGGCGCATAAAGTCGTATCTTTAGCGCTTAAATCCGAATTGACAAAAAACTCCATAGATTTTGGAGGAGCGCTTAATTGCAGATAATTTATTAACACCCCTTTGGGTTTTCCGGTGGTCCCGGAGGTATAAAAAATAATCGCGTAATCTTTATCCTGCACATCCGCGTTCATACCTTGCGCTTCGCTTTTTTCCACGCATTCATCAAAAAATAAAAACCCCTCGGCTTTATCCTGACAGGTGATTATCTGCTTTAACCCCGGACATCTTTTCTTAAGTGCATCCAAAGAGAGGTTGGCCTTAGATTTGGCAATTAAAATTTTGGCTGCGGAATGCGTAAGGCAGGCCACCAGCTCATCTTCGGTGAGCATAAAATCTAAAGGCACGGCTACAGCACCCAGGCGCCAGATGCTCAAGTAACTAAAAATATACTCCGGCCAACTCGGCAGGTATAGCGCTATTTTATCGCCCTTATTCACGCCTAATTTCTTCAAAGCTCCGGCGAGACGAGCAGATACATCCTTAAGCTTAAAGAATGAAATAACCTGCTCCCTAAAAAATACCGCGGGTTTATCCGGGGTATTCAGCGCTCTCTCTTCCAGTATTTTAATTATATTCATCTTATGATAAATAGGGACAGCGACCATTTTTCTCTTCTCTGCGACCAAGAAAAATGGTCGCTGTCCCTATTTATTCTCAATTTGCTCTTCTATCTTCTTTATCAGCTCCCCAGCGTCCTTAATAAGCGCCATGGGAAGCAATTTGGATATCTCTGCCTCCTGTTTTAACGCTTTTAAGCTGCCGATAAATCTTCTTAAGGTCGCTACCCTTCTTCTCTTATACGCCTCTTGCGGCTCCAGCTCTTCCCTTTGCCGGATTAAAGAAGTTAAATCCCGCTTTACCGATTGGATATCTTTGCCATCCTCAAAAATTTCTTTTTTTAGTTTAGAATAATCCTGCGCATCCAGGTTTTTCTTATCTTTTGCCTTACGCAACAGATCCACTGCCTCATAACTGGGGACCTTGGCTGCTTCGGTATAGTCATTTTTTAAATATGCCGGTTCTTCTTTCTCCAGAAAATAATACGAACGCAGAAGCTTCATAGCCGTAGGTTTCCTTATTCCAATCTCTTTAGCGGTATATATATCAAACGTGCTAAAACCCCAATCCTTATATAATTTATCTTTCCATACCGAGTAAAGTGAACGCCCAAGTTCGATCCAGGAGATTTTAAAATTCTTAGCGCTCTCCAGTATATGATAACGCAATGAATTTGTATCCAGTGATTCCATTTTTTCTTCAATATTCTGGATAGATTTAGGCTTATGTTCGCTCATCTTTATTCGCCTTTAAATATGCTTTTTAAGGTCTTACCTATGGCCTTAAATTGTTCAATATTATCATTCACTTTTGTGATCAGGTCTTGCGGAGATTGGTTAGAGAGGTTTTTAGCCGCAGTCTTGAGGATGATTTTTTTAAGTTCGGAAACGCTTATACTGGGATTATCCAGTTTTGTATTAACCTCAAACTCTAAATTCAGATTTCCTTTGGAATCGGTGAAGAAATCCAAGGCGTTCTTGGTCAGGTCTAACTCCGCAAGCCCGCTTTCTTCTTCTTGCGCATAAACTAAATTTGCAAGCTTAAAGTCAGTCAGGATTTTCAGGTTATTATTTTCGGATTTAAAAGTAGAATTTATATTGAGTTTAGCTGAAAGGAGTTTCTTACTAGAGATAAAATTCCCGTAATAGGGAGAAAAATAAGTGAGGTCAAGGTCTTTTACGGTTAAAATACCATCCATATCTTTAGGCCCAAAGTCAACCCAACCTGTAAGCCCCGCGCTCCCTAATTTCATATTATTAGAATCCAACACATCTAAAGAAACCTTAAAATTTGTTTTAAGCGAAGTCACCGGGAGTAAGACTTTAGAAATATTAACGTCTATACTTCCTAAAATAACCTTATAGCCTAAAGGACTAATTTTTTTATCGGTAAAGATAAACTCACCGTTTTTTATACTTAAGCTCAATAGATAAACCGGCGGTTGTTTGCCTTTTTGTTCTAACTTTGGTAAATTCAAACTCCCATCGTTAGCCTGCTTGAGATTAATCACCGGATTGACCAAAGCTACCCGGTCAAGCACAATCTTACCCGCAAAAAAGCCCAATAGGTTAGGCGAAACAGATAACCGCTTAGCCTTAAATAAATCACCGACTGTAAGTTCATTTAAATCTATTGAGAAAGGAAACGCGAGCCTGATGGACCCAAGAGTCGCGGGTAGTTTTAAATTCTGCTCTATCTGCTTAACCACTATTTGTTTGGCAAATACGGAGATTGCGATATTAGCGAGGATAAAAAGGCTAAAAAACGAAACTAAGACCCATAATATAATTTTATTGACTCGTTTCATCTTTAGTTTCCTATAAATAGGGACAGCGACCATTTTTCTCTTCTCTGCGACCAAGAAAAATGGTCGCTGTCCCTATTAAAAGACTATGGTTTTATTATTGTGTTTAATGACGCGGTAGTCAATATAGGCGCGGATAGCCTCAACTAATGCCCTCTTCTCTAAATTCTTACCCTTACGCACCAAATCCTTTAAGGCATCTTTATGCGAGACGTATTCTACTTCCTGGGTAATAATCGGGCCAGTATCCAGTTTTTCAGCCACAAAATGACTGGTCGCGCCGATCACCTTAACGCCTTGATTAAGCGCCTGCCCATAAGGATTACTCCCTTTAAACGAAGGCAGAAACCCGTGATGAATATTTATAATGTCTTTGCCATAAGCGTTAAGGAATTTCTTAGATAGCACAAGCATATAGCGGGCGAGCACCAAAAAATCAGTGTCTCGAGAAACTATCTTTAATAATTCTCCTTCCCTGCGGCTATTCTTAGTCGCCGGAATAAAATAAAACGGGACCTTATACTGCCTGGCGAATTCCCGGTGCCCCTCAAAGTTAGAGATGACCAAAGGTGTATCTACGTTTAACTCCCGCTCTCTCCATAAATATAATATCTCCGCCAGGCAATGCCCGGGGCTAGAAACGCATATGCCCATACGCAGCGGTTTTTCCTTATCATAGAGCGAAAACTTCGCCTGTAAGCTCTTAGCGATAACGCTTAAACCCTTCTCTAGGGCAGCTTTCCCTGATGGCGCGTTAATTAGAAACTCTACTCTGATAAAGAAATATCCGCCTGCCGGGTCCGTAGAATACTGGTCAGCGTTAATGATATTACCGCCGGCCTTAAAAATAAAATCCGCCAGTTTAGCGACAATCCCTTTTTGGTCCCTGCACTGAAACAAAAGTATAAAAGTTTTCATAGCCTCATTTTACCATTCAAAACGCTATTTTTCATCTTAATTCTTTTCTAACTACCCTAAGCTCTTGCGGAACCTCAGGGCGCTGAAACTAATGACTAAAATCCCCATAATCAATAACGGGACAAGCTGCGTCCAGAGAATGTCAAGCCCCACTCCTTTTAAGAATATGCTGCGGACAACCACCATAAAATAGCGTAAAGGGTTGATAAAAGTAAACCACTGGATCACCTGGGGCATATTGGCTATCGGATAGGCAAACCCGGATAAGAGGACTGTCGGCATATAAAAAAGAAAAACCGACATCATCGCCTCCTGCTGGGTTGAGGATATCGTGGAAATAAAAAGTCCTATCCCTAAAGTAGTAAATAAATATACGCAGGTAGATAATAGCAGCAGCGGTAGGCTCCCCCTTAATGGTATATGAAACCAAAGCACCCCCAATATGGTCACCAGCGTAATCTGAACCAGCGAGATTATGGCAAAAGGAAGAAGTTTACCCACAATAAGGTCAAGCGGCTTTAGAGGGCTGACAATCAACTGTTCCATTGTGCCGATTTCTTTCTCTTTGACTATAGCCATAGAGGTCAGTAAAAGAGACATCATGGTCACGATAATGGCGATCACCCCCGGAAGATAATAGTTCCTGGAAATAAGATTCCCGTTAAACCAGGCGCGTTCCCTTAAATCTACGCTCGGCACACTGCTCACCCTGCCGCTGGCGTCAGCCTCTTCCTGCATCAGGTCATAGACGTAATTGCTCATAATCGTATTAGCATAACCCATAACAATCATGGCTGTATTTGAATCTGTGCCGTCAAAGGCCAGCTGGATATTCGCGTCTTTATCGGCGGTGAGCGCTCGGCCAAACCCGCGGTCAATGTGGATAACCGTATTGACCAGGCCCTTATCCAGGACCCGGTTCTGTTCTTTCTCGCTAAAGATATAATGCTCAGGTATAAAATATTTAGAATAGGTAAACCGGCGCAGGAGTTCCCTGCTTTCTGCCGTATTATCCCGGTCAAGAATAGCCGTGGGAACATAAGTGATATCCTTATTGGCGGCATAACCAAAGAGGAGTATCTGAATAAGCGGGGTGATAAAAATCACTGTCTTCATCCGCGGGTCGCGGAATATCTGTTTAAATTCTTTGATTAAAATCGCCTTGGAACGTTCAAACATAGCTTAAGCCACCTTTTTCTTAAATTTTCGCATTGCCAGACCTAACATCATCGCGGCAAATAATATCAGAAAAACTGTTTCATCCCAGAGAGCAAGTATAGACCCGCCTTTTAAGAATGATTCTCTTAAGACGACAATGTAATAGCGCGCGGGGATAAAGTAAGTGACCGCCTGTATGACTTTAGGCATATTAAAAATCGGGTAGATAAACCCGGATAGGAGCATGGTCGGCAGAAGTGTAGAGAGGCTGGCAAGTTGAGAGGCCATCAACTGCGTCCGGGCAACTACCGAAATTAATATTCCCTGGGATAGGGCGCCGATTAAAAATAGCGCGCTTAAAATAATAAGTATAAGATAACTACCTCTGAAAGGAATACTAAATAAAATCCTGGCCATCAACACTCCCACCGTAAGGTCAAAGAAACCGATGGTAAAATAGGGTACGAGTTTACCCAGTATTAATTCCGGGGCTTTTACGGGAGTTGAAATCAATTGCTCCATCGTTCCCCTCTCCCACTCCCGGGCGACGCAAATGGAAGTAAGGAGCGCGGCAATGATCATAATGATCATGGCGATTACTCCGGGGACAATGAACCAGGTGCTGACCAGGCCCATATTAAACCAGATCCTCGAGCGGGCCTCAGGCGCTTTAACCGGTTTTAATCCTTGGGACGCCATCGCGCTGCTTAAGAGATTCACATTGTAGTTGGCAACGACTGTTCGTACATACCCCAGAGCTATTGTAGCGGTATTGGCATCGCTTCCGTCCACAATCAGCTGCAACGGAGCAGTTTTACCGGACTTAATATAAAATGAGAAATCTTTAGGAATGACCAACGCCAGCAATATTTGGCCGCTATCAATCTTATGTTCAATTTCCCGGTAGTTATCCGTGTAGCCTATGATCTTAAAATACTTGGAATTCTGAAAATTTAACAGGAAATCCCGGGTCAGCTCAGAAGAGGCATCCTGGTTCCAGACCAGAGTGCGTACATGGTCAATATCCAGAGAGAGCCCGTAACCAAAAATTAAAAGCAGGAATATGGGAATAGCCAGGGCTAACCCCAGGGAACGCGGGTCGCGCCGGATCTGGATAAATTCCTTCCAGGCTATAGCCTTAATTCTTCTTAGGTTGAGCCGCATCATAGTTTTCTATTGAGGAGACAAAGACATCCTCTAGCGACGGAGAAATCTTAATAATGCCCGCTCCCTGCACTCCCTCTTTTTGCAGGAATTCTTTTATCTGGGGAATAGATTTTGCGCTGTCATAGACAACAGCGTGGATATCCGCGCCGAAAAGCGCTGCTTCTTTAACCCCCTCGATTTCAGCGATTTTATCCAGCCAGTCTTGGGCGTTATCCAAAGTAATTTCCAGCACCTCATTCTGCATACACTTAGTCTTCATTTCTTCCGGAGAGCCGCTGGCAATAATTGTGCCGTGATAAATCAAGACCATCCGGTTACAATTTTCCGCCTCATCCATATAATGGGTGGTGACAAAAACAGTCACCCCTTCTTGAGCCAGCCCTTTAATAATATTCCAGAAATTATTTCTGGTAATAGGATCAACCCCGGAAGTCGGTTCATCCAAAAATATAATTTTAGGCTTATGGATTAACGCGCACCCTAAAGCCAGGCGCTGCTTCCAGCCTCCGGCCAGGGTCGCGGTAAGATTTGATTCCATACCCTCAAGCCCGGCGGTGCGGATAGTTAATTCCAGGCGTTCTTTTTTTTCTTTTTGGGGGATTTTATATATCCCGCTATAAAAATTAATGTTCTCTTCTATGGTTAGATCATTATAGAGCGAAAACTTCTGCGACATATAACCGATATTTTCTTTAATCTTATACTGCTCTTTGATAATATCAAAACCTCCTACCTCACCTTTGCCTGAAGTCGGGGGAATGATACCACAGAGCATCCTGATAGTGGTAGATTTTCCCGCGCCGTTAGGCCCTAAAAATCCAAAAATCTCTCCCCGCTTAACTTCAAAGTTTATCCGGTTGACCGCGGTAAAAGCTCCGAATTTTTTTTCTAAGTCTTGCACGCTTACGGCTATATTATTCAGGCTATTTTCTTTCATATGCGTTAACTATATGGATAAAGGCTTCTTCCAAGGTTTTAACATTGCATTCTTTCTTAATATTCCCCGGCGTATCGCAGCGCAGGAGCTTGCCTTTGTGCATAAGCCCTACCCTGCGGCAGCGCTCAGCCTCATCCAGATAGCAGGTGGAACAGAATATAGTCACCTTCTCTTTAAGCAAATCGTAGAGTATCTTCCAGAAATCCCTGCGCGATACAGGGTCAACTCCGTTGGTGGGTTCATCCAGAAATAAAACTTTCGGTGTATGTATAAGAGCGCAGGCCAGCCCCAATTTTTGCTTCATTCCGCCGGAGAGCTTTCCGGCAAAGCGCTCCTTAAAAGGCAGTAGCCCGGAAAATCCCAGCAACCGTTCAATTGCTTCACCGCGCTTATCTTTTGCCACGCCGTAAACATCGGCGTAAAAATTAATATTCTCCATTACGCTTAACTCTTCATAAAGCCCGAAGCGCTGAGACATATAAGCGATATGCTCTTTTAACTCCTCTGCTTGCTTTACGGTGTGCTTATTATAAACCCAGGCTTGCCCTTCGGTGGGATCTAATATTCCGGTCAAAAGGCGCATAGTAGTAGTTTTACCTGCTCCGTCCGGCCCGACTAATCCGAAAATCTCCCCTTCCTGGACCTCAAGATTAAGCTGGTCCAAAGCTGTAAGATTAGCGAATTTACGGGTGAGGTTTTCAGTCTTTATGGTAACCATAAGAGAAGCGGCTTAGTCAGCCATAATATAGGCGTCTGCGGGCATCCCGGGCTTAAGGTCCAGGCTGGAATTATCCACTCTGACTTTTATCCTGTAAACATATTTGACTATTTCTTCAGCAGTCTGGATGTATTTGGGAGTGAATTCTGTTTGTGAGGATATAAATGAAACCCGGCCGCTATATTTCTTGCCGCGATAAGTATCTGTCTGCACATCCGCCTTCTGATTCAGCTTTACCCTGCCTAAATCCGTCTCATTTATATAAGCAGTGACCCAAAGAGTATCCAGGTCAACAGCAGTAAATACCGGAGCGCCTATCTGGACCACTTCTCCGGGTAGAGCGCTTTTAATCAACACATAACCATCAAGAGGAGAAATTAAACTCGTAAAATCTAACCTAGTCTGGGCCAGATCCAAAGAAGCCTTGAGTTTTTCAATTTCCGCCTTCAAGGAATCAGCTTTGGTTTTAGCCGCGTCCCGCTTTTGGGTAGTCGTGGCTCCGGCGGTAAGCAGGTTCTCTGCCCGCTCATAATCAATTTTAGCCAGCGCGTATTCAAACTCTGTCGCCCTTAAAGCGCCGTCGGCATTATCCCGAATTTTAGAGAGTTCGTCGGTCTTCAGCTTAGCCACTATATCGCCTTTTTTAATAATCATCCCCTCATCGGTTAAAAGCTCTTCGATCTGGCCTTCAACGCGAAAAGAAAGGCGCACATCGTCTCCTTCAATGTTTCCGGAGACCTTAATCGTATGATTATGCTCTTTTCTAATCTCTTGAACATATAAAAATAATAATAACGCGATGATCGCCGCGGCGATAATGATTATTATAAAATTAGCTCTTTTTTTCATTTTTTTCCTCCCCTAAAGAAAACCTGGCCATCGTCTTATCCAGAAAAGCCTGGGCCATAAGATAATCGTAAATCCCGTTAGAATAATCCTTTTCTATCTGGCTTAAGGAAACCTGCGCGTCCAATATATCCAGGTTGGTCCCCTCGCCATTGTCATAGCTTACTTCGGAAATCTTTAAAGCCTCTTTAGCTTCTCCGATATTATCTTTTGTATAATCAATGATTGATTTTGACTGCTTTAAGTCCAGACAGGCCTTCTTTATATCTACCGCTATCTGGTCCGCTATATTTTCTTTATCCAGGAACGCCTCTTCATAACGCACCTTGGCGGCATCCACTTTCCCTTTGGAAGAAAATCCGTCAAATATGGGCACGCTTACCGCTATACCAGCGTTCCAGTTACGATACTGGCTATCCGTAATATTGCCTAGGTTATTAGAGCGTAAGTTATAATTAAACCCGGCATTGACCTGCGGCCGGTTAGTAGCCTTGGCCAATTGGATCGCCCATTTATTTACATCAATCCCTAAAGTTTTCAAATTCATAGCCGGCTGGTTTAAATAGGCTACTTTTAAGAATTCCGGTTCATTAATATCGACCAAGGAGTAGCCGAGTTTATCTTCAACCTTTAAGTCATCCAACATCTTAATCTTTAACAATTTCTTAAGGTCCGCCTTTATCAATTCCACCGCGTTCTTGGCTTTTACCAACTCCGGCATAATCTTAGAGACCTGCACGCTGGATTGTAAAACGTCAAACCTGGAGGCTGTGCCTTGGCTAAACTTCTGTTTTACGTCTTCATAATGCGCTTTGGCCTGATTAAAGAGATCCTCGGTTATCCGCTCTGTTTCATAGGCAAGGAGCAGGCCGTAATAAAGCCTTTTTGCTTCAAACTCTATATCCAGCTTGCGGGACCTAAGTGTCTCTTCCTGTATTTTTAATTTAAGGATGGCTTGCTTAAAATTCGCGTAATTCGCTCCGCCGCTGTAAATACTCTGGTTTAAGGCAAGACCCAGGCTATTATCGTTCTTAAACCCGGTGAATATATTCTCGGCGAAAACCTTGTCATTATGAGTATAGCTGGCGTCCAGGCTTAGCTGAGGGAAAAATACGCTTTTAGCCACTATGATATCGGAACGGCTGGCAGCGACCTCTTTTTCCTGCATTTGGATGTTGAGATTACTCTTGAGGGCGATATTGATGGCGTCTTTTAGCGAAGAAAGGACAACCGGGCTATCTTTGTTTTCATTTTCGCTTGAGGCTTGAGTAAAAACAAGAAGAGTACAAGCTAAGCAGATTAAAATATAAAAAAAATCAACCCTTTTATATTGAAAGAGTTGAAGACGAAAACTTTTATTTTTTCCCATTGCCCTGTATTTTACTACTAAATCCGGGCTTGTTCAATTAGAAATTTCTCCTGGGTTATCTTAAGGGGACCTTGATTACTGAAAGCGCCTTGGTATTTGCCGCTTTGGCCTTAGGTATAGTAATCCTCAGGGTATCTTCATCGTACTCGGCGCTTATTTTTTGAGCCTTTATATCTTGAGGCAAGGTGATAATCTGCACAAAATTAGTTTCTTTACTCTTTTTCACCTGAATGGTCAGATACCTGCCCCTAACCTCAAGATTGATATCTTTTTTATCTAAACCCGGAAGGTTAATAGTCATTATAATCGCGCGATCCGTTTCTTTGGAGGTCATCGCGCAGACAAAAAAGCTCCTCCTTTTTTCGAGCGTCCTTTTGGCCTGCTCTATTTGCTCACCCCTGCCGATAAGGTATCCGGTATCAAATATTAACAACGCGCCTAAAATACTCAAGCCTAGGATTAAAAACCTGTTTTTCATAACGCGCCTCCTGCTATTTTGTTAAAAACCGCATTCCGTAAACTAGCGAAATCGCCCGGGTTTAATGAACTCGTATCAATAGCCGGCAATACAGTAATAGTCGTAGAAACTTTTGTTTTAAATACCCAACTCCCTTTAGAGATAGCGTCGCGGGTACCGCTAATACGGATAGGAAGCACGGGTTTCTTTTCTTTTATCGCCAGCTTAAAGGCGCCGTTTTGGAAAACGTTCATTTTATCCGTATCGCTGCGGGTGCCTTCAGGGAAAAATAATACCGACATATCTTTACGCAGCCACTGGGCCGCTTCCCGGTAAACTTTTTTTATACTGGCGAACTCCCCGCGCTCTAAACTTATATGTTTAGTTAGAGAGAGACACCATCCGATAAAAGGAACTTTAAAAAGGCCGTCTTTAGCGACCCACTTAAACTGCATATGGGTCTTATAAAGCACGGCTATATCGGCCATGCTCTGATGATTGGCGATGATCACGTAGGTTTTATTCCGGTCAATATTCTCTAGCCCCTTGACGCTTAATCTCCAGAACGGATTCATCTTGAGAACGCAGGACGACCACCAGAAACACTGGGCGTGGGCGATCTTCCTTTTTTTATCAAAAGGAAAGGTGGTTATAACGACAACAAAAACAACGCAAAATAATATTATTGTTATTACGGTGCTACCTATCCAAAATAATATAGATAAGACAACTCTCATTATTTAAAATCCATACCAGTGGCTAACCAAGGGCTTATTGTCTAGTGACTGGTCAATAACTATATTCTTAAGCCGGGTGTATTCTAAGAACCCCTCCCTGCCCAATTCCTTGCCAAAACCGCTTCTCTTAAACCCGCCGTAAGGAAGCTGATTATAAAACATTCCGTAAGTGTTTATCCAGACGACCCCGGAATTAATTTGTTCGGCTAAATTTTGGGCAAAAGCAGTGTCTTTAGTCCAGATGCAGGAGGCCAGGCCAAAATCGCTGGCGTTAGCCAACTCTACGGCTTGGTTAGCGTCGGAAAACTTACCCACAATAGCAACCGGGCCAAATACCTCTTCTCTAAAAATATGCATATGCGCGCTGACATTAGCCATAACCGTTGGCTCAAAGAAATACCCGTTTTTTAGTTCCGGATTTTGCGGAATTTTTCCGCCGCATAATATTTTCGCGCCCTCGGCCCGGGCTTTTTCAATATAGGCAATAACTTTTTTCCGCTGGCTATCGCTGATTAACGGCCCCATTTGAGTCTCATGGGCTTGGGCCACCCCCAGCTTTAAGGCTTTGGCCTTTTGGACGAAACTAGCCACAAATTTATCATATATTTTATCCTGGATAAATATACGCGACATAGCTGTGCACATCTGGCCCTGGTTGAGGAATATTGAGCAAAGCGAACTATTTACCACGGTATCTATATCGCAATCGCTAAAAATTAAACTCGCGCTTTTACCACCCAACTCCATAATCGATTTCTTAATATTTGCGGAGGAATACTCTAAGATCTGCCTGCCTGTCTCATTGCTTCCGGTAAAAGAGACCATATCCACTCTTTTATCGCTACATAGGACTTCGCCGATTTTCGGGCCGCTTCCGTTAATCACATTTACTACTCCCGCAGGAAGAGCTGCCTCATGGAGGATCTGCGCCAATTTAAGGGCGCTTAAAGGAGTAAGGCTGGAAGGTTTTAATACCACAGTGTTACCGGCGGCTAAAGCCGAGGCTAACTTCCAACAGGCGATTAAAAGCGGGTAATTCCAGGGGATGATCAAAACTACCACCCCGACTGGCTCGCGGCGTAAATTTGCTTTTGCCTCTTCAGATATTTTTAAATCTTCAGCCGTTAAGAAACTTTCAAAATTATTAGCCGCGTACTCAAAGGCCTTGGCCGCTGAAGGAATATCCATAAAAGTAGTTTCCTTGATCGGCTTTCCGGTATTAACGCTCTCTAATTCCGCTAGCTCTCCCGCATTATCTAAGATACCCTGGGCAATCCGGGAAATAAATTTCTTTCGCTGCTCCGATGGTAACCGCGACCACTCTCCTTTATCAAAAGCGGAACGCGCGCTATCTAACGCTAACTCTACCTCTTTTAAGGAGGCAAGCGAGGCCTCAGCGATCACCTTCCCAGTTGAAGGATTAATAATGCTCTGCTTTTCTTTGGTTTCGATAAATTTTCCATTTATGTACAGCGGATAACTTTGGATCATTTTATTTTTACTTCCTTAAATATCCCGAACAGCCGGGTAAAAGGCACATACCACTTAGAGAGCTGCCCCAACTGGCCGGATAGCTTCATCTTTCCCTGTGTAACCGCCACGAAACAATCAAGTTTTCCTAAAAAAACCTGTTCCCAAACCTCGGCAGGAGCTGAAATTACAAATGGCGCGTCAGCGTCAAAATCCAATCTTATGATTTTACCTTTTTCAAAATTAAATTTATAGGCCTTATCGCTCCCGTCTAATTTTATGGCAAGTTTCAGCGTCAAATCCAACTCTCTCCCTTTTTGAGCGATGAATTCATCCTTATTTACCAGATCTACAATCGCCTGGATATGGTCTTTAGAAAACATGGGTAAGCGGGCGTTCTGCGTAAGCTCCTGCTTTAGCGCTTTATCCAAATCATCAAGCACGCTTTTATCAAATATTCTGGCAACTGCCAGAGAGCGCACAGCCTCTTCTAACGCTTCGGCCAGATTCAGGCCGTCGCAAAATTTATCCGCGATAGCGACTATGCCGTGATTCTTAAGGACGACCAGATTATTTACCTTTAACGCGCTTATTACCGCTTCAGGCTTAGTCACAGTAGGCGTATCCTGTTCGATTACCGGAACATTGCCAAGATAAAATTTAGTCTCAAAAGTTAAAGCCTTTAAATCCGAGGTAACCGCGAAATACCCGTTGATTAAAGACGGGTGAGCGTGGATAACTGCCCGGGCGCCGAAGTTTTTATAAACCAAAATATGTAAAGGCAGCTCCGAACTGGGCTTGATTCCACCGCGTGTTTCGCCGGATTGCCAATTAACTTTCACGATATCTTTATATTTTAGATTTCCCAGAGATGTCCCGGTAGCCGTGATAAGGATATTCTCATTATCCAGCCTTGCGCTTAAGTTCCCGGATTTAGCCACAGTCAGGCCGGTTTGATAAAGCCGTTTCCCAACTTTAATTATTTCATTTTTTATCTTTCGCTCTTTACCGAAAATCATCTTTTAATCTCCAAAGGTATATGTTTAGTAATTAATCCATTAGGAGTAACATCAAATGCCGGGTAATATCCTTTTACCCCTTTGGGCGCCAGGCGCAAGCCCTGATACTCTAACATTTCTTTATCCGGACGTATCTCGATCTTAATATCTTTCCCGCTTTTTAACCCTGAAGCCGGCGGGCATAAAACATAAAAAGGTATCTTAAAATGCCGGGCTAACACCGCTATAGCGTAAGTGCCGATTTTATTGGCAATGTCGCCGTTTTGGGCTAAATGGTCGGCTCCGACAATAACCTTATTCACTTTCCCTTGAGACATAACCGCGGCCACCATCCCGTCGGTAATCAAGGTCACGTCAAAACCCTGCCGTTTTAATTCCCAGGCAGTTAAGCGCGAACCTTGTAGATATGGCCGGGTTTCCGTCGCGAAAAATTTTACTCCTTTGCCTTCTCTAGCGCAAAATTCAGCTATTAAAGGCATCAGCCCGCTGATATTGCAATGCGTAAGTATTACATCCCCGTTTTTAATTAATTTGGAGGCCTCTTCTGCCTGCCTGATACGGCTGCATTTCAAGCCTTCCAGGAATCCCAGAATGCATTTTTCTAAAGGGACCCTGCTCTTTGCCCAACCTAAAACCATATCGGTTAAAAATTTAAAAGAGAGAGTCGGACGAGTAGCATTTACGACTTTAGCAACCTTAACTAAATCTTTTTGTTTTTTTTGTTTAACCAACTGCAGAAAAATATACATCACCAGGAGCACTTGGCCTACAGCCCGAGTCTTCATCTCTTTGATAGCGCGACAGGCCTCTTTATAATTCCTGGCCTTTATATAAGCAAGTTTCTGGGGCAGAAGAGTTTCGTCAAGAATATAAATTATGCCGTTCTTAAACTGGATCGGCCAAAATAATGGAGAAAATTTCATTTTCCCTCTAATTTTTTAACTGCTTCCAAGGCTATCTTTAAGATATTAGACTCCGCCATATAATATAAAGGATTCATAAAGCCCATTTCACCGGTTACGACATTATCACTGACCGCTAAAATTGAACCGGCCTTGATATTATAAGTTTGCGCGATAGTTAATAAGGTTGAAGAAACCATATCTACTACTCTTGCTCCCTCTTTACGCTTGGCTTCCACGATTTCTCTGGTCTCGCGTAAGAGCGCATCCGTTGTCCAGGCCTTGCCGCGATGGATAGTCAAGCCCATATCTTTACCAACCTGATAAAGCGTATCGGAAATTTTCTTATCCGCGACAGTTTTAAAATCTTTATTTACATAATAAGGGGTAACTCCATCGCCGCGGATTACTTCATCTACCACGAATAAATCCCCTACTTTTATATTCTCGTCCAGGCTGCCGGCGGTTCCTACGCGGATTATATTCTCAATTTTCGCGTTGCACATTACCTCAGTCGTGATGGAAGTATCGGTGGAGAACCTTCCGCCGTTAATCGCGCTAAGCTTTATCCCTTCAAATGTCCCGGTGTACATCGTGTATTCCATAAATGAAAAATTCCGCACCGGATTTTCAATTTTCTTGATTAAGGTCTCCAGCCTGTCTTTTGGGCCGGGGACAATCGCGTATTTGCCTACGTCCTGTGGCCTCAACTGCACCATATCCGTCAAGTCCTTACCTGTTAAATGTATATCCTTAACCATCTGCATATTGGATTCTCCTTTATTTTTATTATACCCTTACGCTTGCTCTAGCCCGCCTGATTCAGCGGGTCCTGCCACGGTGCCACCTTACTTTGTCCTCGGGCATTCGCCCTGCGGGAAAGTAAGGAATCCGTCACCGTGTCACCCGCTAAAATAGAATTATCACCTTTATTTCCATAGACTTTTTGGTTCTTTTATATTATTTGCTTGCGCATAATTTTTGAGCAAATTATCCAAACTTTCATAATCTTTTTTATTCTTCATTAAAGCCCATTGCGCCAGTAATTCTTTTTCTGCTTGATTAGATAAATAGGGAGCGATAATTGTAACTTTATGGGAAAATCGCAGATTCAAGTAATCATTAGAGTATTCTACTATTGACATTATTCCAATCAATAGAAACGCAATTATACAAACAATCCGTATGGGCCATAGTTTGGGTTCTGGAAGATTTCCAACGAATTTCCTGAATCTATCTTTAGTTATAAAAGATAGTGCTAATGCAATCAGAAAAACAAAAGCAAAAGATTCCATAAGAAAAGTAAAAAGAAAGGAATCGTAGCTATTTGTGTTTCTGTAGGCGGCATTCGCATATATTGCGTTAGAAAGAAAAGAGAAGCATTTTGCGATTAAATTAAGGAATTTAGGAGTTATAAAGTTTAACATTGGCTGTACTAACAAATAGCATATACTGAAAACAATAATACCTATTACAACACCCATACCTATGTTCTTTTTAACTTCTGTGTTCATCAATCAGCCTCCTATTCTTAATTACCAACCTTTATATCCCTACGGGGACTCAAACTTAAGCGGAAACTCTTAGAGCCGTTTCCCTATATTCTATTGATTATAGATATTTTACCGGAGGGTGTTGTGAAGCGCACAATTAGAAAATTTTCGGCAAAAGAGTGCGAGGAATTACGACGAACGGAGGAATTCTTCCTAGCGTAAGTCCTTCCGGGAGTGAGTCGTAAGCCGAAGCACTCGGCGAAAATTTTCGTGCGCGAACAATACCCGCAGGCGAAATATCAAATAACAGTATTAAAGAGCTAATATACTAGCTAAATTACCGCCTAAAATATTATTTTTATCCGCATCGGATATTGCTAAGTTTTTGACTGCTTGGATTCCTGTAGCGATGTCTTTCTTCGCCGGCCAGTCGCTCCCCCATAAAATATGCTTGGGCCCTAATAATTCCAGCGCCGCCGAGAAATTCGCTTGCGTCTTATCTCCGCTGGTATCCACATAAATATTTTTTAAGTATTCGCTGGGGTTAGCTCCTAAATCCTTAACAAAATTCATTCCTCGCAGCATCTGATAGGTCGCGTCAAATCTATTCGCCAGGAATGGCGTTACTCCGCCAAAGTAACCAAAGATAAATTTCACTTTATAATCGCGTAAAATATCCGCCATTAAGAGTTTGCCTATGCACATCGTCGTATCAAAGACATATTCAATCACCGGCGTAAGCAACGGGTCCTCTACGCGCTCGCTGCCTATCGGTTTTACAATCTGTGAGTGTACAAAAATCGGCAAGTTTTGGCTTTGCGCGATCTTGTATACTTCCAGGAATCTTGCGTCGTCCAAATAAATTCCGGCGTAACTGGTCGCTAGAGACACGGCCTTAAAACCTAATTCTTCGGTCGCGCGTTTTAGCTCTTTAAGCATATCCGGTTGGTGATCTATCGGGAGGATCGCCGCGCCGATAAACCTATCCGGATAAATTTGAATGATTTTGCCGACATGGTCATTAAATATGCGCACGACTTCGGATATACTGCCCAACTTTAGGTGCGCGTCGGTTGTCGGATATGACAAAACCGCCTTATCAATTCCTGCCTCATCCATCATCTTAAGTTGAGCCTCAATATCACCCCAACCCTTATGATAAAAATGAGCGTTGTTGATTATGCCTTCCGGCAACCAATGGCTATGGCTGTCAATAATCATTTTAGTGTTCCGTATTCCTTAATATACGCTCAGTCATCTCTATTTCATAAAGTAACTTTATCTCTTCCAGCGCTTTTTTCCCTAATTCCTTCACGATAGCCTTCTGGATCGCCTCCAGCTTTAAAACCAGGAATACATAATGCGGCTTTGGCTTTTTATTCTCAAATTTTAAGCTCAACCCATCCTGTTCTTTTTTCCGGATATACTCCTCAAATTGGGCGATAAAAGATTCGGCGGCTTTCTCCTTATCAGCTCTTTTAAGCTCTTTTAAGATAAAGCGGTCGATTTCGCTTTGCGTAAATTTGCGTTCAATTTTATCCAGCGCCTCTCTGGTAGTTTTATAAAACCAGATGAGGTAGCGTTTTTTCAAATTTTTTAAATCCAGTTTGTTCATCATTTTTTAACCAATTCTACGGTATCAAAATAAAGCGTGCCTTTTGACGCAGGCAACGGCTCAAGCTGAAAGATCTTTATCGGAAAATCAATTTTCGCGTTTTTATCGGAACTGTTAGGCTGCCAGTCGTCACGGACTAAGAATTTATCAAAGTCGCAGACAATCTGCTTCCAGCCATTAAAATTATCCTCGACCACAAAACGCCAAAGCTCATCTCCGTTGTCTTTAATGTCAAAAGCTATCCTAGCTTTAGAATCCGTGCCATACATATAGAATGAGAACGCCTTATAATCTTCCCACTTAATATCTTCAGGCTTAACTAGCCACTCAGTATTCTTGGCATCTAGGCCCTTACCTTTGGCAACATAGATATATCCTCCGGGGACAGCATCATAGTCAACTTTTAAAGACTGCTTTCCCGTATTTTTAATATCCGTAGCTGCGGTTACATTTACGGATGAACCGTTACCAGCGCCAAAGTCAACTGTTCCTTCCAGGCCTCCGGAGACAGCTACCTCAAAATCATCAATCAATAAATTCTCAGCCGCTAAGCATATTCCTGTAACGCTTAAGAATAGTACTACCGCCAAAATCATTCTTTTCATCAGTTCTCTCCTTTTGTCCACCAGGACAACACCGGCCCATCCGATAGGGCCGGGTGTTTTTATTTCCCGGGATGCTTCTGCTCAAATGGTATTACCGGCGCGGTCCAGGGTGTCTGTTGATTAATTACGGCAATCTCTAACGGACAGACATTCGCTGGCACGGTCAGAGCAAACCTCACCGCGTCTTCAATTGCCTCGGTGCTCATCAGCCTGGAAGTTTGGCTGGTAATCTCTTTTAATTTACCGGTCAGATCAGTGTCCGTAACTCCGGGCAATATCGAAGTTACTTTTATACCGTGGTCGCGTAGTTCCCAGAAAAGGCCCTTGGAAAAAGCGCGTAAACCGACTTTAAGCGAACTATAGACGATAAAATTCCTTGGTAGCGGGTCGCAAAGGGTTGAGCCGGAAACCATATTGATTATCGCCCCGGACTTATTCTTAATCATATCGTTAATAACCAAACGGATCAGGCGCACATATCCTAAATAATTCGTATGGGCCAGCCTTTCAAAATCCTCAATCGGCTGCTCCTGGAATGGATATTGGGATGAAACTCCGGCGTTATTGATCAAAATATCGATTTTACCAAATTTTTCCTTGGCTTTGTTCACCAAATTCTCTAAATCTTCTAATTTAGTGACATCACAAGGAACAGCTAATACATCTACCTTGTATTTCTTGGCGATCTCATCAGCTGTTTCTTTTAACGGTCCTTCGCCGCGGGCGGCAATAGCTAAATTAATCCCAAGACTTGCCGCGGTGCAGGCCAGGGCCTTACCAATACCCCGGCTGGCTCCTGTTACAATCGCTACCTTACCTTTTAATTCCTGATTCATGGGTTACCTCCTAAAATTACTTTGCTGCTGCCTTTTCAATCACATTCTTAAAAATTAAAAGATTGTCTTTGGAATGCTTGTTGATAAAACCTTCTACCTGCTCATCGTTAAATTTAGCTTTGTCGTCCATTTCAAAATGTTGTATCCAGGTTAGCGCTGTTCCTTCCGGCTTTTGCGTATAGAGCCAGACGATCTTCATATATTTAAACGGAAATTTCGGCTCCTGCCTTTCGGAATAAGTAAAAAATTTATCCTTAAACAATAACCTCCAGGAAATCCAGGATTTATCCTCATCATCGGTCAGGCGAAAAGTAATCTTATTCTCTTCTCTTTTTACAATCTCCGCTTTCTTGTATTCACTTCCGAATAATTCAGTCCAACGCGGTATATCGTTAGAAATATCAAAAACCAGATCATACGGCGCGTTAATTATAATTGAATTACAAGTATGTCCCATCTTAACCTCCCTTATAATATGGCAACTACTCTCGACCATGCTGCTCCGGTCTGTTTAATCTTTACCGGAAAACAAATTACCTTAAATCCGAAAGCCGGAAGTTTTTCTAAATTCGCCAGCCTTTCAATATGGATAAACTCTCTTTTCCTGCCGTAGAAATGCGCCGGGTAGAGCGCCTTAGGGTCTTTTTTCTCTAAGAACTCTTTTAACATAAACCTGTATGGCCTGTCTATGCCCATAGTATCTACGCCAAAAATCTTTATCCCTCTATCTAGAAGATAATCTATCGCCGAAATATCAATTCCCGGATAATCCGAGAAATACTGCGGGGAGCCGTAAAACTTATCCGCTCCGGTAAATAGGAAAACAATATCCCAAGGTTTTAATTTATAATTGATTTTTGAGAGCGCCGCTTCAATGTCAGTTGATGAAATTGTTTCGTTGGGTTTTTTGTGGGTCAAATCCAGCTTAACGCCATCCTGATAACAATATTCCAGCGGGATATCTTCCGCGGTCTTGGAAGGCCTACCCTCTGATTTTGAGCCGTAATGGAATGAGTAATCCAGGTGGGTGCCGATGTGAACAGGAGAATGCACTATTTCCAGCGATAAAAATTCCTCGTCAGGCAGGTCTTCTTTCTTAAGTATGCGCTTACCGAGGAGATACTTGATCCTCCCGGAGAGAGTTTTCCCCATAATCACGCGGTTAAATTTCTCCACTCCCGCCTTATGGGTCACCCGTTCAATGGCTACCTTGTGGACTTCAAACGCCTTATCGTCTATAGGAAGGCTTAAGTCAATTATCTTCATTTAGGCTTTAAGTTTGGACTGCACAACTATCGCGATATCGTCTATACTGGAAGACTTGGTAATCTCTTTCGGGCTAAGTTTCACCCCAAACGCCTTTTCCAGGGCGATAACCGATTCCACTATTTCGGTAGAATCTACGCCGATACTCTCTTGCAAGGCAACAGCATCTTTTAATTCTTCAGGCTTTACCTTAAGCAGGTCAACCAGCACTTCTTTAATTTTCTGTTTTGTCTCCATCTTTCCTCCGCTAGCTTATATCTGCACTTCGCCCTTGGTCGCGGCTGCTTCCCACTTGTTAATACCATCCATAACATCCTTGAAACAAAGCTTGGCCAAAGGATCAAAATTGCTCTCCATGATCCTATTAATGCGGCCGGGCTTGGAGAAAAATTCCCGCATACACCATGAACCCAGGCGCCCTAAGTCTTCTGTGGAAAGATGGTCCGTAGGAATTACCGGATGCAAAAAGTCCCATTGGCTAAAATCTACCTTCTTAGGGTCCATCCACTTTTTCTTTAAAGCAATCCTCCACATTGGTGAATTCGGAGCGGGAGTAACATAACCCACCCAGAGGACATCCGGGTCCACCTGGTCAGTAAACTCAAAACGCTGCTTAACAATTTCTTCGGTATCATAATCAAAACCCATCATAATATCGGCGACAATGGCGATATCGTTTTTACGGAACATCTCTATAGTTTTCTTGATCTGATCAATGGTGATACCTTTAGCGATTTTCTTAAGCTCTGACTGAGTGGTAACCTCAATGCCGAAAACGCCCATAAATAAACCGTTTTCCTTCATTAAGGGCAGGATGGATTCGCAATTAACCCAATCTATCGCCCGGCCCAGAGAAACCCATTTAATCGGATTATTAGACGCTTTCTTCAGCTCGCAGAATTTTTTCACCCTCGCCGGATCGACATTGAAATTATCATCCTGAATAACCACGACTTTAACCCCGTATTTTCTGTGTAGAAGATTAAGTTCTTCCATAACTCTTTCCGGGGATTTAGCCCGCCACTTCAGGAAATCCGACGGAGAGCGGGGGTCAAACTGGTCCCATTCATAACAAAAAGTGCAAGCCGATGGACATCCGCGGGAAGTAACCATATCCACAAAAGGCTTCCAATAAGTGTGACCCACATATTTATCCATAGGAAACAAATCATAAGCCGGCAGGGGTAACTTATCCAAATCTTCCAGCAACGGTTTATGCGGCCCCATAACGATTTGGCCATCAATGCGCGAAGTTACTCCACCCACGTCTTTAAGAGGCTTATTTTTATCTATTGCTTCAATCAGGTCCCCAAAAGACTCCTCTTCGCCCATCACTACAAAATCTACAGCGGGATTTTCCTCTAATGTCGGTACGGGCATTGCCGAATACCATAACCCGCCCAGAATAATTTTTGTTTTAGGAAGCGCTTTTTTTATACCGGCGGCGGCATCCTTAAAATGGCGTAAAACTCCGTAGCCGCCATAACCGTGCAGCTGTTCGCCCATGACCACGATATCGGGATTCTTCTGCTTTACCTGCTCAACCAACTGCTCCATAGGTATCTGGTCAGCCTTACCGTCTATAACCGCTACGTCCTCATACCCTCTTTCGCGCGCGTACGCTGCCCAATGGGCGTAGAGCTGATTTGGTGAACGGTGTATTCCGTGCGTTGCCCAGGCTCCGACTTTCGGCATAACAAATAAAATCTTCATAATTCCTCCTCTAACTTTTTACTTTTCCACTACTAAGACCGAATTTATCCCGCCTCTTCCGCGCGAGATTACCAAGGCCTTATTTATTTTATGTTCCTTTGCTTCTTTAGTAACATAATTAAACCCTTTAACGCTGGGCTCCTCCAAATTTAAGGTAACCGGTATAAGATTATTCTCCATTGCCAAAATAGTAGTAATCATATCCACTACTCCCGAGGCTCCCAGCAAATTCCCAAACATGGATTTAGGGCAACTCAGCGGAATATCCTTTGCCCTTTCTTTAAAAATACTTTTTATCGCGCTTAACTCGGAGTTATCCCATAAATCCAGGGCCAGTCCGTCTAAGCTTATGTAATCAATTTCGCCGGCGTTAGTTTTTGCGTCAGCCAGCGCTAAGGTAATCGCCCGGGCTAACTCCTTACCGTCGCTGGCGCAATTAATCCGGTCTAGCCCGTCGCAGGTCGCGGCGTATCCTGAAATATAAGCCAACGGCTTTACCCCTCTTTTAGCCGCGCGCGCGATGCTCTCCATAACCACGATTCCGGCGCCTTCGCCAATCACGCAACCGTCGCGCTTTTTATCAAAAGGCCGGTAAGCTTCTTGGGGACGAGCATTATTTTTGGAAAGAGCTCCGTAAGTGCTGCAGCATAAAAGAGCGTAGGGCGTAACCGGCGCTTCCATTCCGCCGGATAAAATCATATTAAGTTTATTTTTATTTAAGACTTTTCGGGCGTAACCTAAAGCCATCAAGGAACTGGCCCTGTCCGCGACTACTGTTTTAGAAAAACCTTTGATACCGTAATAAATGGATACCTGGCCTTGCGGCGCGGCGGGAAACCAAGCTGAAGCCATATAGGGCGATACTCCCTCGCGGCCTTCAATATACAAATCGCGTAGCTCAGTCTCGGCATAAAGCCAGCCGCCGATAGCGTTGCCTAAAAATATGCCGACTAAGTTCGGGTCTTCATTTTTTATATCAATTCCGGCGTCCTGCAGCGCTAATTCCGAGGCGATCAGGGCCATGTGCGAAAAGGCGTCGATTTTTTTCAGCAGCCTCTCGGAAATATTGCTGTATTTATTTAATTCGTCAATTTGACCGGCGATACGTGATGGGTATTTGGAAGCGTCAAAGCGGGTAATCTCTTTGACAAAAGAGCGGCCGGCTTTTATATTCGCCCAAAATTGCCTTTTATTTATCCCTGAAGGGCTAACTATGCCTATGCCTGTAACCGCTATTTTATCCACTATATCTCCTTAATATCAACGAAGAATGAATCCCGGAAAAACCCGAGCTGGTTTTAATAATGGTGTCTACTTTCTTTTCAATGGCCTTATTCGGAATGTAATTCAAGTCGCATAAAGGGTCTTTTTCTTCCTGGTTGATGGTCGGCGGAAGGATATTCTTCTCAAAAATCATTGAACATACGGTAAGCTCAACGGCGTTGGCCGCGGCTAAGGGATGGCCGATCATAGATTTAAGCGAGCTTATGGGAAGCTTATAGGCGTAGTCGCCAAAAACTGTCTTGTAAGCATTAGTTTCAAATATATCGTTCATCTTGGTGCTGGAACCGTGGGCGCTGATATAGTCTATCTCCCGCGGTTTGATCCCGGAATCTTTTAAGGCCAGGGTTATACAGTTGGTCATAGCGTCTCCGTCTCCGGGAAGGTCAGTCATATGAAAGGCGTTACAGCTAGTGCCGAATCCTAAAACTTCGCAATAAATGCGGGCGTTGCGTTTCAACGCGTGGTTTAACTCCTCTAAGATTAAAATCCCGGCGCCTTCGCTTAAGACAAAACCGTCACGCTTATTATCAAAAGGGCGGCTTGACCCTTGCGGGTCATCATTGCGGCAGGATAAAACATTCACCACATCAAACGCGCCAAAAGTAATCGGCGTAATCGGAGCTTCGGCAGCGCCGCAAATCATAACATCCTCCTCGCCGTCCTGGATGGTCTCCAGGCCAAATCCGAGCGCGTCAGTCCCGGCTGTGCAACCCGTAGAAAGAGTGTTGCATATTCCCTTAAGATGGTATTTGGCCGATAATTCAATGGAAGGCGTATTAAACATCGCCGCATCATAGAGGTCCGGCCTGACCTTTGACGGATCAATGGGATTTTTACCGTCGTCGGTTACGAAGGCAAATTCTTCTTCCATATATTTTGTCCCGCAGATAGCGTTGGCCAGGCAAACCCCTACGCGCCCGGGGTCAATTTTAGAAAAATCAATCCCGCTATCCTTAATTGCCATATTTCCGGCGACGACTCCAAACTGCACGTATCTATCCATACGCACAGCTTCGTCATGGTTAAGCCCTAATTTGAACGGATCAAAATCCCGCACCTCGGCGGCAATCTTGGTATTAAATACCGAGACATCAAAACCATCTACCCGCCTTATCCCGGATACGCCGTTACACATCGCCTGATAAACTTTATCTTTACCGATACCATTAGGAGAAACTACTCCGATTCCCGTAATCACTACTCTACGTTTATTCATAAAATTATTTTTTCTCCTCTTCTACTCTCGTTACCTTAAAAACAATGTTCCCTCCATCAGGGCAGGTTACGGTATCAATCGCATCCGGATTATCCATAAAGAAAAACTTAGCTCCGAAATTTAAGGCAAACAGCGCCGGAAAAGCGGTATGAAACGCCGCGCCGCAGAATCCGGGTATGCATTTTAACCCCAGAGTCTCCCATTTATCTCCCACCTTATACCCAAATGTGCATTTTCCTTTTGCCTTAACCACTTCAATGACCATCTTTTTAGGATTAAATTTATGATTCGGGTCTTTAGCTAAAGTTTCCACCTTGCCGTCTTTGTCTAAAATCTCGGCTTTAAATTCCAGCTTCCCTCCGTCAGGACAAGTCACCAGCAGCGAACGCTGATTATCGCGGAAGCCGAATTTAGCGCCGAAACTTAAAGCGTATATGACGGGAAATAACGCGTGGGCCAGCCCCAGGCAAAAATGCTTAGGCGGATGCGTAAAATCTTCCAGGATAATCTCATCGCCGGCTTTATATCCGTGGTAACAAACGCCCGCAACTGCGCTAACCGTGAGTTTTAGTTTTGGGAAAGGTGAACTTACTCCAGACATTTTAGTTTAATAATCCTTAACCGCGCTTAAGAACTCATCCTTGGTAAAAAATCTCTTTGTTTTTTCAACTTCATGCACCATCTGAACTAACTTTCGGTTTAAGTCCGCTTTTAGCCCGTGCTCATCGGCTAAATTTACAAATTCTCCGTTGATGTAATCGATCTCTGAGGACCTTCCCCTTTTAATGCTCTGTAAAATCGATCCGTAGAGCGGATCCTTGCTTAATTTGCTCATGATCCCTGAGAAAACTTTAGCGGCCTCATCGCTGGGTACGGAAATAAGCCGGGTTATATTTTCTATCGGAAAACCCGGCAGAGAAGCCAGTTTAATCCCTAATTTTGATATTATCTGAAAACCTTCTTTCCAGATAGCTATGCTTATTTTGCTCACTTCGGGAGAGAGAAAGGCTTCCTGCATACTTACCCCTAATATAGCCGGGATGCAATTGTTGGCATTGACAAAGATCTTCAGGTATTTCATCTCAGCTATCTCATTACTGATAACCGCGGGAAACGCCTTATTCAAAACCAGGCTTAAGGAAAGCATCCGGGGGTCAGTTATCTCAGAGAATATGCTCCCTAAAACCCAGCTACCTTCAAAGTTATGCACAACTTTACCCGGCTCTAAATAAGTAGCGCCGAACATCACTATGCTTGAGAAAATATTACTTTTAGGGATAAACCCGGCAACTATCTTCTCCGCCTGAATACCGTTCTGCGTAGTCAAAACAACGGTCTCTTTAATCAGGCCAAGATTGTCTTTGAGCGCCTGCTCAATATCCTGGGTTTTTGTCGCCAGTATTAAAAGTTCCGGCTGGGAGATAAGCATCTCGTAGATGCCTAACTCAACCTTAAAGTCACCGCGTCTTCCGGAAATCTTAAGGCCGTTTTCTCTTACCGCCTTAACCGCATCGCTATGGCCGACAAGATATACATCTTCGCCTTTTAATTTTAGGTAACCCGCGACTAAACTGCCTATGGCGCCTGCGCCGATTACTGCTATTTTCATAACTTTCCAGGGACGGTTCTCCCATCCCTATTTTTGGGAAAACCGTATTTTTTATAATCAAACCCGTTTTGCTCCAGGAGCCTGACCATCATACTGTAAAAAGCGGCCGGGACATCCGAGAAGAAGGCGTTAATCACATCTATCTCCTCTATCTTAGCGGAATTCCTTCTGGCGGCATGCTCTTGCGCCCCTTTAGTCACTGCCTGCTCGGTAATATGGCGGTGAAAAACAGGGATCTTAGAGACAATGATTTTAAGCTTTTCCTGCGTAACCTTATCCCAATCCACGAGTTTTATTCCTCTTATAATATAGTAAAATTTTACTATTCAAATTAGCTATATTTTATTAGATAATCCCGCCAGTGTCAAGAAAAATTGGTTAATGTATCGACTCAATAAGCCAGGAGATAAACCGGGATTCGGTATTGAGCATCTTTACGTTATGCTCCAGTATGCGCCCCAGGGAGACAGTCTTATCTTTCGAGGATTTCTTAATCATCTGTTCAAGGCCGCGGGAGATTTTATTCAGCATATGCAATCTTGCGCGCAAGCGCCGGCAGGCGGCTTGAGGCTTCATGTAGTGCAAGAAATAGAGGCTTAAATCCAGGCTAAACTGCGGCCTTTTCAGGTTAAGCAGGCTCTTGCCCAGAAGCTCGTTAAAGCGGCTTTGGCCTTTGGGAGTCAGGGCGTAAACTATGCGCTTGGGCCTGTTCCCCGGTTTAAGCGTCCTTTTTGCTACCAGGCCTCTTTTTTCAAGTATGCGTAACGGATAATATATGGATTTTAATTCTACTCCGGCAAATAAGGAGAGTATATGTTTGATCTTAGTCTTGATATCGTAGCCGTGCTTGGGGCCTTCCCTGAGTAACCCTAATAATAATAGTTCCTGCTCAATCATGCCACAACACCCATACTGCGGAATTTCTTATACCTTAATTTTAAGAGTTCTTCTTTATCTATTGCTTTTAATTCTTTGAGGTTTCTCACTATTACCTCTTTTAAATTCTGGGCTGTTTTCTGTACATCCCGGTGAGCGCCGCCTAACGGCTCCGGGATCACTTCATCAATAATCTTAAGGGCCAGCAAATCAGCGCCGGTCAGTTTTAAGACTTCGGCTGCCTGAGGCGCCTTTGAACCATCCTTCCATAATATTGCCGCGCAACCTTCGGGAGATATAACGGAATAATATGAATTTTCTAATATACAGACCCGGTCAGCTACTCCCACCCCTAAAGCTCCGCCTGAGCCGCCTTCTCCTATGACTATAGAGAGTATTGGCGTAGCCAAAGAGGCCATCTCCCTCAAGTTAAACGCGATGGCCTGGGATTGCCCGCGCTCTTCCGCTCCTATGCCCGGATAGGCTCCGGGAGTATCAATGAAAATCACCACGGGTAAATTGAATTCTTCCGCCAACTGCATAACTCTAAGCGCCTTACGGTATCCTTCCGGATGGGCGCAGCCGAAATTACGCTGGAGATTCTCCTTAGTGTCCCTGCCCTTTTGATGCCCGATAACCGCAATTTTGTGTTTATCCAATTTGCCTAAGCCGCAGACAATGGCTTTATCATCGGCAAAGTGCCTGTCTCCGTGTATTTCTATAAAATCCGTTATAAACAGATTGATATAATCTAAAGTATAGGGCCTTTGCGGATGGCGGGCAAGCTGCACCCTCTGCCAGGCGGAAAGATTAGTGTAGGTATCTTTCTTAAGATGCTCCAGCTTATCTTCCAGGCGTTTTACTTCGGAAGAAAGGTCTATCTTTTTATCCGAGACAAAATGCCTTAATTCCTGGATTTTCTTTTCTAATTCAGCAATAGGTTTTTCAAAATCTAATCCTGCCATTTCCTTGTCATCGCGAGCCCGCTATCAATTAAGTGGCGGGCGTGGCGATCTCATTTAGGATTGTTTAGTCAACGATAACTACTTCTGTGCCGACAGGGACTATTGTATAGAGTTCTTCCACTTCCGGATTAGACATACGCACACAACCTTGCGTGACCTGCTTGCCTAAGCTTTGGGGCTCAGTGGTGCCGTGTATTCCGTAACTGGGTCTATCTATGCCCATCCAACGCGTGCCCAATATATTTTCCGGGGTGCCTGCCGGTACAACCGCTCCGGCCTTAAACCAGGTGGGATTGATTAATTTAGAGGTAATTTTGAAATTTCCTACAGGAGTAGAATTATTCTTCCCCGTTGACACGATATAAGTCTTGATTATCTCCTCGTCGCTCTTAAGGATCAGGATATTCTGAGACTTGTCTACGAGGATACTAAAAGGCGCTACCCAGACTTTGATTTTCCTGCCCGGGTTGATCCGGTCATCGCTTAGATTATTGCTCTTTTTTATTAAATCCGGAGTAGTTTTAAATTCCCGGGCGATCTTGGTAAGCGTGTCTCCCGGCTTTATCTCATAAAGCGCGCTCTTAGGAGTCAGCGCGGGCGAGAACAAAAGTTTAATATTTATATCTTCTATCTTATTCTGCCAATTCATTACCTCGCCGGAATTGGGAAAATCATTTACCAGCTTCTGGTAGGCAGCTTTTGCTCCCAGCAGGTCACTCTTAGCCTGTAAAGCCTTGGCTTGGCTTAAAAGGGCCTGGGAGGTTGGCCCGGCTGGCTTTTGTCCGGGAAAAGAAGAACTGCCTTTTTTGAAGGAAAATGACACTAACAAAATTAAGACTAGCAATATTATACCGCCGGTTATCCAGACTCTTTTATTCACTTTACTCTTCCTTTCTAAATTATTTAATGCGCCAATATTGCTATGAGCACACCGACAAAAAATCCTCCGATGACCTCTAGGGGGGTGTGGCCGATAAGCTCGCGTAAGCGGCCGTCGTGAATTTTACCCTGCCAATAAATATCGTCGGTTATTTTATTTAATATGCGCGCCTGTTTCCCGGTCGCCCGCCTGACCCCCTGGGCGTCAAACATAACCACTATGGCGAAGGAAGCAGCCAGGGCGAAATTGACGCTTTGGAAACCGTATTCTAAACCTATGGCTGTCGCTAAACAGGCCGCGCCCGCTACGTGGGCCGAGGGCATACCACCTGTCCCCACAAATAAACGAAAATCCAGCCTCTTCTTTTGCACAACCCCGATAAATACCTTTAGGGCCTGGGCAATCAACCAGGCGGAAAGCGTAGTGATAAAAATCTTATTCTGGGATAGTTGTAAAAATATTTCTCTCATGGTTGTTACCTTGAGGCAGGGACCACTTCTATTTTGATCTTTGCGGCAGAAGTCGGCTGGCCATCTTTAATCAAAAAGCCGCGATTACCCTCTATTTGCACCTGTCTTTTAAGTTCCCTTATCGCCTTTTTAAGTTCATCTATGGAATTCAGCTTCATCTTCATTGCTGCGTTTTCCTTGGCGATCCTATCTTTTTCCTCTAAAAGCGCGCCATTCTCCGCCTTAAGTATGGAAAATTGGGCGTTCAGCTTATCCATCTTCTCTTCGGCCTTGTCTAAAACCGTAAATGCTTTATTCAGCCTCTTGTGGGCGCCTTTTAAATAATTTTTCAGCCCGGCGTTTTTAGTAGTCAGTTGCTGGACAGACGCTTTTTCTTTTTCCAGGGCCTGTTTCTCTTTCTCCAGTTCCTGCAAGAGGTTTTGCTTCTGATTTTCAAGCGCCGCGATGTTCTCTTTTAGGGAAGAGACATATCTAAGCACAAGAAAAATAGAACTGCTCACCAAAAGCAGGATAAGGATGTTTTTAAGGCTCCGCTTATTCATAATGAAATATTATATAATCAAGAGGTCAAATTGCAAGCCTTTTCTCTTAGTCAATGGCTATTAAATTATTTGGTTAGATTTCCTCCCTTATTACGTCTATTAAAGCAAAGGGAGGTAAAGATGCTGGCGCGGGCTTTAAGTTTTGGGTTACACGGCATAGAAGCTTACCCTGTAGAGATAGAAGTAGATGTTTCCCGGGGGTTGCCAGCGGTAAATATGGTTGGCCTGCCGGATTCCGCGGTAAAAGAAAGCCGGGAAAGGGTCAAGAGCGCGATTAAAAACTCGGGGTTTAACTGGCCGGCGGAAAGGATCACGCTAAGCCTTGCGCCATCCGGAATTCGAAAAGAAGGCGCTTGCTTTGATTTAGGGATTGCTTTAGGCATACTGGCGGCAACTGGCCAGATCAACAGCTCCGGGTTATCCGGATACTTTATTTTAGGGGAGCTTGCTTTAGATGGAACGCTTAGGCCGATAAGAGGAGCGTTACCAATAGCTATGGCTGCGGCAAATTCTGCCTCTAACCGAGTTATCCTACCGGAACAAAACGCCAAAGAAGCGGCTATAGTCTCGGGGGTTTCGGTATTTGCGCTCAAGACACTTAGGGAAAGCGTGGAATTCTTAAACAATCCCGGGATGCTTAAACCCTTCCGGCTGGATCTATTAAGCTTATCTGAAAATAAGAACCTTCACCGCGTGGATTTCTCGGAAGTAAAGGGCCAATTTCTGGCTAAAAGAGCCCTAGAGGTAGCTATTGCCGGAGGACACAATATCCTAATGATCGGGCCGCCGGGAAGCGGCAAAACTATGCTCGCCAAAAGAATTCCTACGATTATGCCGGATTTAACGCTGGAAGAAATGCTGGAGGTAAGTAAGATACATTCGGTGGTCGGCGCTTTGGTAAATAAAAACGGGATTATCTCTACCCGGCCGTTCCGTTCTCTGCATCACACCATATCCAGCGCGGCAATGGTTGGCGGCGGCTCGATACCTATCCCGGGAGAAATCAGCTTAGCGCATCAGGGAGTGCTTTTTCTGGACGAACTTCCGGAATTCCGGCGCGACTGCCTTGAGGCCTTGCGCCAGCCGTTAGAAGACGGCTCGATCCGCGTAGCGCGGATATTTAAATCCGTAACCTTTCCCGCGGCATTTGTCCTGGTAGCTGCGATGAACCCTTGCCCTTGCGGGTATTTTACCGATCCGCATAAGGCCTGCCGCTGTAACACAACTAAAATCGCCAGCTACCGCGCGAAGATTTCCGGCCCGCTTCTGGATAGAATAGATATCCATATTGAAGTGCCAGCTGCCAAATACCAGGAGTTATCCAGTAATCTGCCGGCGGAAAGTTCTGCCCAAATCCAGGAAAGAGTAAATAAGGCCCGTGATATACAAAGAGCCAGGTTTAAGGATGAAGGTATCGGGTGTAACGCTCAAATGAGCCACAAGCAGGTAAGAAAGTTTTGCGCGTTGGGCAAAGAGGAAAACGAATTACTGAAGCTGGCGATGGCCGAGTTAAATTTTAGCGCCCGGGCATATGACAAGATCTTGAAAATTTCCCGGACGCTTGCGGATTTAGCGGGAAACGCGGATATTCAAACGGAGCATCTTTCCGAGGCGGTGCAATACCGCAGCCTGGACAGGGATTATTAATCTTAAAACCTTCATTCTTCCTTCCCGGAGGATGCTTTAAGTTGTTGAATAAATCCGGGGTGGACCTTAAATCCCAACATTTGCGCGCTCTGCACGTCTTTCCAGCTTTTGGCGTATTCCTGCTTCCAGAAAAAAGCGACCGCCCGGTTGTTATAGGCGTTGGCGTTCTGGGGGTTAATCTCTATTACCTTCGAATAATCCAAGATAGCCTGATCCAGCTCTCCCTTATTCGACGCAATCAACGCCCGGTTAAAACAGGCCTCCTCTATAAAATCCAAAGCTTCTTGGTTATTGGGGACCAAAGAAAGAATAACCCGGGATTCTTTGGCGGCATTGGCGTAAAGAGCGTGTCTATGGAAAAAACGCGCCCGGTAAAGATACGCAAACGGATACGGGAAAATATTGCTGTTTTTTAAAGGCCTTAAACTTGGCGGCTCCCAATCTTTTAAATTAATCTGAAACTTTTTGATCAAAGCCCTATTTTCCGGGATATCCTGGACAAAAATAATTGCCGCTTCATCCAGATAGACGATCTTCCAGTCTGGATTATAAAGCAAATAATCTATGAGCCCGTCCTGAAGGTCATGCGCAGAAATAGTCAGGAAGAACGCCTTGATAGCGTATTTCTTAATTATCTTCTCGATTACCTCCTTCTCTCCGCTTCCGGCCAAAGCATAATCGGAAAAGAAATCCGGGCCGTAAAGCTCTGTCCTTCCGTCTATAAAGACCTGTCTGCGGGGAAAAACATTGTAGACTAAGAAAGAACCGGAGTTAAAATCATTGAACATATACTTGGGGAAATTATTTTTAAGCAGGAAATCCACGGCCTTCTGGGGATAGGTAGCTTCGGCCACGCCATTTCGGCTGGATTTTAAGGCGTAAGTACCCAGAGAATCAGCTACAAGCTCCAGGAATTGTTGCGCGCCTCTTGCCGGATAGTAAAATAAGGCCGCCACGCACAGGTATTTTAGAATGGGAGAAAGAATGCTCTTACGCCACCCGGAGAATAGAGGTCCCCTGTTTTCCCAGAAAAGTTGCGCGTTATTTAAAGTCACAAAGGCCGCTACGATCGCAAAAATAGCCGCGTTTCTGGCGGCAACCAGGGAAGAAAAAAGGAAGAAAAGCCACAGAAGTAAATCGGCGATATTTATCCGCTTGCGGTTAAAAATAAAACTAAAAAATGAAACAATAAGCAGTACTTTATAATAAAGGAAGCGCCCCCCGTCAAAGAGATTTTTAGGATTAATCGGTGAGGCAAGTTCTTTGACGTATTGAAAGATTACTTTTCCTTTGCCGGATATCTGCTCTAAAACCAAAAACGGATAAAAAGCTCCTTTAGAGCCATAAGGGTTGATAAAAGAAACCAGTAGTAATATCGCTAATAGCATAAAAAGCTGTTTTACCTGCCGGTTATCCAAACGCCGCACATTATTCCCTAAGCCCATCCTTTTGATAAACTCGCTCAATAAGAATACACCGACGAGTAGCGGCCCGGCAAAAGCAAAACCGTGGATATTTACCCAGATGATCTGGGCAAAAGGCAATATCCATATCCAAGCAGAATTATTTTCGTTAAAATCTTTCAATACGCAAAGATAGGCGCTAAGGAAAAGCAGGCTAAAGATATCCGGCCTGATCATAAAACGATAAGCCGACGCCAGCACTGCCAGATAGAGGACGCTAAAAATCAACATAAGATTGTTCCGGCGGCGAAAGGCCATCCACAAAAACAGGAAGGTCAAGACAACGATGATATTTTGCATGAGAATCAAGCCGGTAGGGCCCCAAGCCGCATGGAATAAATAGGTGATCACTTGAAAAAGCCATTCGTGGTTTATCCAAGGCTTGCCATAAATAGTAAACGCGAAAATATCTCCGGGGGGAATAGTTTTGTGCTGGAGGATATACTCCCCTGTTTTTAAATGCAGCCAAAGATCGAGGTCGGCGACCTCGCGGGAAGCATAAACTACGAGTAGGCAGAAAAAGAAAAACAAAAGTAAGCGCTTAAGGACATTATCTAATATCTGCGTATTTCTATTTTCCATATTTATTAATTATACGCCGCCTGAGCCAAGAAGTCAACCGGCTAGGGTAGCTCTTTCCTGTTAACTATTGACTAAGTAAAAAAATATCGCTATACTAATAATTAAATTAACCCAAGGAAGTTATGCCCAAGAAAAAAATCTTTATCGCTGACGACCGGGAAGAAGTATTGTCCATGCTTAAAGAACTGCTGACTTCTAAAGGTTTTGAAGTCATGGTCTCTAAGGAGCCTGAGCAACTGATCAAATTAATCAAAAACTTTGAACCCCACCTTATCCTCCTGGACCTGCTTATGCCGGATTTGGACGGATTTGAAATCTGCCGGATGTTAAACAGCGACGCAGAAGCCCAGACCATTCCGATAATAATAATGTCCGGGCTAAGCGACCTGGTAGATATCAAAAGGGCCTACAAACTTGGCGTGGTGGGTTATCTTATAAAACCGTTTGACCTGAATACGGTCGTAGCCGAGATCCAAAAGGCTATAGCCAACAAGGAAAGTCCGCAATAAAATATTTAATACTCTCTCCAGGAAACAATTTTCTTTGTCTCGGGATTAATAACCACGGAATAATGCGTGCCGGTCTTGTTGTTTATTTGGGGGACTATATTAAATCGCAGGTATCCTGATTTTACGGCCAAAGAATTCTGCAGGCTCAATAGATCCTGTTCCTGGCGCAGGCCTAAACTGGAAAACTCGCGCAGGTCCGTAACCAATGAAGATAGGCTTGAGAATCCACATTCGTCTTGCGGGCCGATAGGATTGCCGTCTTTATCTTTTTTCGGCTCTATTCTATGCACCTTACGATAACGCAAGATTATATCCGCTAATTCCTCATCTAAACCCAGGCAAACCAAAACCGCCTTACTGGCGGTATTGATATTTACCTTTCCCTTGCCGTAAACAGTAACCATATCCTTAAAAAGCCGGAATTTTTCGACTGTCACGCCCTCTACCAAAAGAACTTCATTGATCGAAGAGTAGGGACGAAAGCCCGCGTTAGCGATTTTATCCGCCATATCTTCATCTACGCCGGGTAACCTCTTAAGCACATCCAGAGAAGCCAGATTTATATTGATCAGCGCGCTCTCATCTATAATCTCTTCGGAATCTTGAACAGTCTGCTTATCTACAAAATAGTATTTGTAGGGGTTACTACCGCATATGGATACGCTCTTCTCCGTCGCTAATTCCTGCAGGGTATCGTAATCCGGGGTAGTATCCGCGGCCCTTTCATAAAAAACTACCCTGAGGGCGGCTTTAGCCATAGGTAAAGATAAATTCAAACGCGAAATAGCCGAAGAAAACCTTATCTCCTGGAATACCAGCCCGGTAAGGCCCATGCCCAGGATGCCCAGGATCACCATTATCCAAAGGCAGATCATGATTATACTTCCGTTTTTACGCTGTGGGCAAAAATACAGTCGTGGCATAATCTTGGTTTCCGATTGAAATGTTTAGTTTTACCGCCAGAGGCAGAAATTTCTCTTTCCATTCTTCAGTCCAGCTGTAAACATTTTTCTTTAAATCCAGGTAGAGATATGAAAATTCCGCTTTTTTTACTTTGGGGATGAAAACCGTTGGTTTGGACTTGGACTCAACTTCAATCTTTCCTTCGCTGGTGAGTATATCGCTTAGTTTATCGGTATTGCGCGTCAGGCTTTGAGTAGAATTATCAAACGCGTAAGTCAGGCGACAGGGCCAATCGTTAACAATGGCTCCGAAGCTTACCTTGTCTTTTAAACCTAAGAATAAGGGTTTACGTAATAAAACTGTCTGCCTTAAATCCTTAGCAAATCTTTCCTGCTTAAGCAGGAACATCTGCTGGGCCAAGTCAATATTCTTAACCTTGCGTAATACGTCTAAACCTGAACTAAAAGTGGAATAAACAGCGATACTGACTACGGCGAATATGGAGACCGCGATGAGTAGCTCAACAAGGCTAAAGGCTCTTGCTGGCTTTCTCTTCTTTATATTTAGGAAAATAAGTGGAAAGAGTGGCATTTTTGGTGACGTTCTTTTCCTGCCAGCTTAGCGTAAGGCAGGTTTTAACCAGGTATTCAGAAATATATTCTGGTTCGGCTATTTCTGTAATACTCAGGTCGTATTTGTAAGTTTTGCCTGAAGATTTTAGGGTATCGTTGGCAGAAAACGCGGTCAATCCTTTTTTCATTAAACTGGACAGCTCCAACTCGTCAAATTTTTCTTTTGCCAAAAGCGTCGCCTGAATATTATTCTGGGCGCTATTTATACCTCTGACCGCGGAGAGGTAAGAATTGGCGACAACCGCCAAGCCTGTGCCCAGAATAAGCACGCTTATCATCACTTCAATCAGAGTAAAACCTTTAAGCCTATTCACCCCAGTTTACGATATCGTCGCTTGTACCCGCCTGGCCGTCTGGCCCCATGGAATAAAGGTCATAGCCGTCCTGGTTATGCTCGCCCGGAGCTTTATAAATATAAGCTTTACCCCAGGGATCCAGCGGTTTCTTTTTTAGATATGGCCCGCGCCAGCTATCTCCGGTTCCGGGCCGCGTCCTTAAATAGTCCAGGCTTTCCGGAAAGTTTCCCATATCCATCTCATAGAGGTCAAGCGCCAGGGGAATACTGGAGTTAATATCTGTTTTTGCCGCCTGTATCCTGGCCTGCTCTGAGCGTCCGGCCAGCCGCGGCACGACCATCGCCGACAAAACGCCGATAATAATAACTACAAGCATCAGTTCGATTAAAGTAAAACCTTTTCTCATAATAACCTCCTCTAGGAAAATGACACTCCCAAAACAATTACTTCCAGTTTAAGCACATCGCTGATTTCATCCTTATTGGATAACGTCAGCTTAGCTACCTGCAAAAGAGTGCTGGCTTTTTCAATTCCGGATAGAAAATTCAATATATCATCTAATTTCCCCTCTGCGCGCAGCTGTATGCTATAAATAACCGCCCCCCCTTTTGTTTTACTGGATCCGCCCGGGCTCATATCCGATACCTGCAATTTGGCTTTGCGGGCCTCAGCCTCAACCTTGCTCATAACCATGGCAGTTTTGTCTTCGTCAGAGCCTTTAAGGCTGGAATATCCTTCTATCTGCTTCTGGGCTTTAAGAATTTCGCTGCGGTTATGCTCAAGGGCCATAAATTTACGTATGGCCATCTTAGATTGTTCAATCTCCTGGTTATAAGTCGTAATCTTCTCAAATATCGGACCGAAGACAAAGGCCTTGAGCAAAAAAATAGCCAGGACCAAACCTACTAATGTTGCTAAAGTCTTCTCTTTATTATTTAATTTCATCATTCTATTTTAAATAGGGACAGCGACCGTTTTTCTCTTAGCTGAGCGACCAGAAAAATGGTCGCTGTCCCTATTTAATTACGATTTCAAAATCAACCATCTCCCTGTCTTTGACGGTACGCCTGCGGGTATAACGGTTTTGCGCGCCTTTAAAATATTCGGAATTGCTCAAAGTATTGGTGAATGCCAATATATCCGGAATTTGTTGCGCGTAGCCCCGGAAAGAAAAAGTCTTTCCCAATTCCCAGTTGAAATTTGTGATGGTTATACCCTCGGGGCAAAAGCGAGAAAGTTCATAAAGCAACGTAAGGACAGAAGCCTTGGGGTTTACATATTGTTTGGCCACCTTAAGCTTATTGGTTATATCCTCCAGCTCCTGCGTATCCTTAGCCAGGCTCTTTACTTTAGCCTTAAGGTTGGCGGAATAAGATTGTTTCTGGGCCATCCTTACCAGGCCGATCGCGCAGAACATAATAAATATGTAAACCAGGCATACCCCTAAAACCATAAGCTGGCGGGCCTTGGCCTGCATCTCCTTCTTTATCTGTAACTCCGGAAGGATGAACTTTATATCGTCTCTGGCTACCTGGGAGCTAAAACCCAGCGCTGCTGAAAGCGAAAGCTCTTTGGGCTGACCCGGGTTAAAACTATCATAATCCTTTGTCGAGACATATTGCGCCTTTATATTAAAGTCCCTGGCTAAAGCTGCTTCCACAATAACCAGCTGAGCTTCTGAGGCTCCGCTTAAAAAGAGTCTCTCCGCTTTTACGTCGGGGACCTCGCTATTAAAGGCCACCAAACCCTGCTTAAGCTCAACAATAAACCTGTCTTTTTCCCGCTCATCTTTCAATTGCTCGGCGCCCTGGGCCAGGACTACGCTGGAATTTAATTTTTGCTTGTTGACCAGGATCAGCTCGCTGTAATTAGTATCTATATCCAGTATTAAATACGGCCCCTGTAAAACGCTCTTATCTTTAAGCGCGTCGGAAACATAATGGATCAACCCTTGAGAGCTCATCAATATAGATTCAGGTAACAGATTCAGCGGCCCAAACGAAGTCACGATGTTCCTGAACATATTCTTTAGGGCTATAGCCAAGAGTATATGGCTGTTGCTTATCCCGTCAAAACCCAAATTCTGATAGGCCCAGAAAACCTCTTCTTTATGATACGGGATCTGACGGATAAGATAGAGCCCAAGCATCTGCTCGATTTCTTTGGGGTCTTGCGAAGGCAGGTCGACGCGGCGCACGGTTATTTTGTTGCGGCTTAAAACCACAAAGACTTCCAGATCCTTGCCGCATTTACTCTGCTTAAAAACTGAAGTTAATAACGCGGCTATTGTCGCCGGGTCTGTGTTCAATATAGGATCAACAGAAACCTTGCGGCCAATCGTGACTTTAAGCCAGCGCTCGGAAAGCTCTATTATTACTTTTGTTTTCATATTTAAATAGGGACAGCGACCATTTTTTTTATCTAAACGGCCAGAAAAAAATGGTCGCTGTCCCTATTAATTAGCTGCCGAAAAGGCTGTTCATATTAAATATCGGTAAAAGCATGGCAATGACCATGCCTCCGATGACCAAACCCAGGACTAATATTATCGCCGGCTCAATAAGGGAACTGACTACCTTCAGGTCAGCTTCGATATCCTTCTCGTAGGAATCGGCTATATCCAAAAGCACCTGGTCCAGCCTTCCGCCCTCTTCTCCGACACGGATCATCTGCACAAAAAAATCCGGAAATATCTTGAATTTTGCCAGCGATCCGGAGAAGGTGCCGCCCTCGCTGATATCCTTACGCACCTGTTCCAGCTGTTCAATGTAAACCGGATTACCGATAACAAAGGCGGCATCTTTAAGCGCGGCAAGAAGTGTAACTCCGCTTTGTAAAAGCAGGGCGATGCTTCTTGAGAAATTTTCCACTGACTGCTTATAAACGATATCTTTGGCTATCGGAATGTGGTATTTTAACCGCGAGAAGAAGCTTTCTTTCCCTTGAGAGCTAAACTTGAGGACAAAAATAAGAAAAATAAAAAATGCCGCGATGAACAACCAGTAATGTTTAACGAACCCCGCGGTATTAAGTAAAATGAGCGTAGGCATCGGGAGCTGGGCATTGTAATCGTCAAACATACTCGCCAGGCGCGGAAGGACAAAAGTCAGCATAACGCAGATCGTGCCTATACCGACGACGGTCATAAATATCGGATACGCCAGCGCCTGTTTGACTTTACTCTTTAAATCCTCGACCCGGCGCAAGTAATCCAAAAGCTGCGACAGCGCCTCTTTTAATTTACCGGTGGTCTCTCCGGTATGTATTATGTGGACGTAAAGCTGGGGAAAATACTGCGGATAACGGTTAAGGCACCCGGAAAAAGCTATGCCGTCCTTAATATTCTTGATGATATCTTCTAAGAGCGCCTTCTCCGTCGGGTTTTCGCAATTTTTCTCTAAAAGCCTAAGGGCGCTGAGTAACTCCACGCGGGAGTTTATCAAGTTGTATAATTTTTGCGTAAAGAGGACCAGCTGTTTTAACCCCCACTTCCCGCTCCTAAACCTTAAAACCGGCTTCTTGACGGTCGTCGCTTCTGCGGGCGAATCTGGGGCGATTTTTATCTCTTGCGGCTCAACAGAAACCGGAACCAGGCCTTTTGACTGCAGCTCTTCAATAACCTGCTCAACGCTATCCTTTTCTAATCTACCTTCAACTATCTCATTTAAACTCTTTTTGGCTTTGTATAAAAATATCATTTATTTCTCCGTAATAAATAGGGACAGCGACCATTTTTCTATCTATGCGACCAGGAAAAAATGGTCGCTGTCCCTATTTATTCTAGCTCTACGACACGCATTATTTCTTCCTTGGTAGTCAGGCCCTGCGCAACCAGCTGCATACCGTTCTCCATAAGCGTATGCATACCGTTTTTAATCGCCCTGGCTTTGATCTCTCCTGAGCTCTTATGTTCGGTGATCATCGTGCGGATAGCGTCGTCAATCAGCATTATTTCGTATATCGGCTTTCTGCCCTTAAACCCGGTTTCGCTGCAGGCCTCGCAGCCCTTGCCTTTACACTGCTGGCAAGTAAGGCGCACCAGCCTTTGCGCGATTATAACTTCCACCGAAGAAGCTAACAAATACGGCTCAACTCCCATATCCATAAGCCGGGCAATACCGGAAGCAGAATCATTAGTGTGCAGGGTGGAAAAAACCAGATGCCCGGTAAGCGACGAGCGTATAGCTAAATCCGCGGTCTCGGAATCGCGGATCTCTCCGATCATCATGATATCCGGGTCATGCCGCAGCACGCTTCTTAAGGCGCTGGCAAAAGTAAGTCCGACCTTAGGGTTCACGTGTATCTGGGTTATGCCTTCAATGGCGTATTCAACCGGGTCCTCAATACTGATGATCTTGACTTCTTTGCGGTTCAGGCGGCTAAGACAGGTATAAAGGGTGGTGGTCTTGCCGCTACCCGTCGGGCCGGTAATCAAAATAATCCCGTGCGGTTTTTGGATCAGCTTTACGATAATCTTTAAGTCGTCCGGTAAAAACCCTATTTTATCTAAATCCAACAGGATATGCGTCGGCAGAATACGGATAACCACGTTTTCACCGTAATATCCCTGTAAAATGGAAACTCGCAAATCTACTTCCTGGCCGTCAAGCAAACGCACCTTGGCCCGGCCGTCCTGCGGTATGCGGTGCTCCACAACATCCAAATGGCACATGATCTTTATACGGGAGACTATTGCCGGTTCTATATAATAGGCGTCGGAAGGCATACGCATCTCGCGTAATACCCCGTCAACGCGATAACGCAGGACTACCTTATTCACGTATATCTCGATGTGGATATCAGTAGCCCGCATCTTAATTGCTTCGCTGATTATCTGGTTAACCAGTTTGATTACCGAGGCCTCTTCCGCGTTCTTCTCAATATCTTCTACGCTTTCATCTTTAACATGCGTTCCCGGGCCCTGTTTTCCTTCCATTATCTTATCCACGGTGCCGGCAACAGAGCCGTAGTGTTTGAGTATCCCCTCTTCCACCTCGTGGCGCGTAGTCAAGACCCTGCGCACGCTAAAGCCAAGATTAAGTTTAATATTTTCCGCGAGCCATACATCCATAGGATTAAATACCGCCACCGTAAGAATTCCGTCCTCCAGGGTAAGCGGCATAAAACCATAATGCTGGACGAACTTTGCCGGGACAACCCTCACTGCTTCGGCAGAAATATTTATCTCTTTGAGGTGCGGATAATACGGAATATTGAATTGCTCGGAAAGCACCTTAAGTAAATCATCTTCCTTAAGCAGGCCTTTGCTTACAAGGGTCCGGCCCAGCATATCCTCCTGGCCTCCGGATTCTTTAAGCACCTGCATTAATTGCTCCTGCGTAATGTAGCCTTTTTTAACCAGAATTTCGCCTAATAGTTTATTGGCCATTTTTAATCTCCAGTTTGCCTATAGAGTAGAGCTTGGCTTCATCTACCTTATCCAATTCTCCGCTCATTATCCTCTCGCAACCGCTGATCGTATCCTCCAGAGAAACATAGACTCCGGATTTTCCGGTATAAACCTCGGCGGTAAAAAACGGCTGGGAGAGAAAATTCTGCAGCTTTTTAGCCCGGTCAAAGATTATTCTCTCCTCTGAAGAAAGCTCTTCCTTGCCGATAATGGAAACGATCCTCTCCAACTCATCGTAACGCCGGAAATGGCGCAATACATCCTGGGCCACATCAAAATGCCTTCTGCCGACAATAGCCGGGCTCAAAGAATTGGCTGATGACTGTAACGGGTCGATCGCCGGATACAGCCCCCGCTGGACGAGGGAACGCGAAAGCACGATTAAGTTATCCATATGCGCGAATATGGCCACAACCGCCGGGTCAGTAAGGTCGTCTGCAGGCACATATACTGCTTCAATGGCGGTAATGCTTGAACCTCTTTCCGAACGGATTTTTTCGTGCAGCTGGCTTATTTCGCTGGTCAGCGTAGATTGATAGCCTCCTTCGGAAGGAATACGGCCGAGGAGAATAGAGAGTTCGCTGCCTGCCTGGACAAAACGGAAAATATTATCCATAAAGAAAAGGACGTCTTTTCTCTGGTGAAGCATATATTCGGCCAAGGCAACCGCGGTATGCGCCGCTTCAAAACGCATGCCCGGAGATTCGTTCATCTGTCCGAATATCAATATAGAACGCTTAAGCAGGTCCGCGCGGGAAAATTCATGGTAAAGTTCGTTGCCTTCGCGGATACGCTCTCCTACACCGGCAAAAATACAGGTCCCGCTCTGGTAGCTGATTATATTATGGATGATTTCCAGGATAAGGATAGTCTTGCCGCAGGCAGCTCCTCCGAGTAGGCCGCTTTTAGAGCCCTTAAGCAAAGGAAACAAAAGATCGATCATTTTAATCCCGGTATAAATGACCTCGGGCTTTATTTCAACGTCTAAATTAACCTGCGTCTCAGAAGCTAAAGACAGGTTTTTTAAGGGTATGGAATCGGTAAGGTCAAATTCTCCTTTGTGGTCAATGGGCTGAGCCAGGGCGTTCAACACCCTGCCGTAAAGTTTATTCAGATCAGCAGGAATAGCTAATTCTTTATCCTGCAGGCTGACCGGCATATTGCGGGAGACGCCATAAGTAAACCCTAAAGCTATGCACCGGCAGACATTGTTTCCGCGGTGCTCCACCACCTGCAATCCGATTTCCTTTTCCTCAGGCAGGCGAACTTTGAGCATCGCGCCAACGTTGGGCATGGCAGAGTGCGCGTCAAATTGCGCGTCAACCACTGACCCATAAACCGCGACTACCTTAGCTGGGCAATTGTCCATATTTATTTATTCTTCTCCAACAGGCGCGAAGCCGAAAGTTCGCGTATGGATTTATCCGAGAGCCCGTGTAAGTATTTAAAATATTCCATGCGTAAATGCGTATTGATCTTACCTAATTCCTGGACGCTTCCCTCCAGATGCATGATCCGGGCGGCAAACTCCGCCAGCTTGGCCGACCAGAATATCTGATAAAATCTAAAGTCCAGCCAAAATTTAATCCAGCCTTTTATCACTGACCGGGCGTCCGGCTCAATCAAAAGATTGCTTAACGGCTTCCTGGAAGAAGACGCATCCTGGGCCAGCGGCAACAACGCCTCCAACTCCGTCTGCTGGGAAGTAATATTGATAAAACGCGAATAGATTACATAAACACTGCCCACTGCCCGGCTTAAATACTGCTTTAAAATATAATCTCTTATCTTGCCTAACCTTTCGGGATCGATCTTTTCCCCCGGAGAATCAAAAGACGAAAAATTCACCTCTATCTCTCTTAAGTAATGCGCGCCCTGCTCGCCGACGCAGACAACGCTATCCTGGGGCCTTTTAATATCCATAAGTTTATTCACCAGGAGGAAGTTCAATTCTCCCAGGAACCCCTCATCGGAACTTACCACGAGAATAAGCGCGGGCAGCGCTGCATTAGGCGTAAGCAAATCGCTTTTTATCCCTGATGCCAGCAGTACCGCGAAGACTTCATCCAGCAGCTGGACAAAATCCAGCGAGGGTTCTTCGCGCAGGCGGAACTGATTAAACTGTGAAGTTGCCGCCAGTTTCATAACCTCGATCAAGTCCCCGAGGTTGCGGTTAAACTGCATGTTGGATTTCAGCCTGCCAGCGGGTATCATTTATTTATCCTTTGCGTCATTGCGAGGCTGCTGCAGGCAGCCGAAGCAATCTCATAATTCATAATAAAGGTCTTTGAAATCAGGGTTAATAGAACTAATTAAATCTAACTTCTTCTTCCGCGAACCCGCTTTAATTTGTTTTTCCCTTGTGATTGCATCTTCTATACCATCAAATATCTCGTAATAAACTAATCTATTAACATTATATTTCTTAGTAAAACCATCAACTAATTTTTCTTTATGTTCATAAATTCTTTTTTGAAGGTCGCTTGTAACTCCTGTATAAATTACCGTATTCATTTTGTTTGTCATAAGATAAACAAAACCTGCTTTATTACTCATATTCAGAGATTGCTTCACCCCGCCATAGGCGGGGTTCGCAATGACGCAATCTTCTATCCTATCTTAGAGCTGCGGAAAAATTCTTTTATCGCCTTATCCAGCTGCATCTTCACATCTTCGCTCAGTTCCCCTCTTGTATTAAGCTGGTCAACGAGTTCGCCGTTATGGCTGGATAGATAAGAGAAAAAATTATTTTTAAAATACCTGACCTGCTCTATTCCTATGGCCTCCAGTATCTTTTGGTGAAAAGCGTAAAAAACAGCGATCTCTTCGGCCTGAGAAATAGGCGAGTTATTCTCCTGGATTAAAAGTTCATACAGGGCCTTGCCCCGCTGCAATTGTTCGGCTGCTTCCGGGCTAAGCTTGGTTCTTAAACGCGTAAGCCGCAAGAGTGAACGGAAACGCACATATTCATAACGCAGGCCCGCGCTTAAAGCCCGGATTGCCGGGCACTGCACCTTGCTTCCAATACGCGAAACCGAGAGCTCCAGGTCTATGGCCGGCTTAAAACCTTCCTGGAACAAACCCGTATTTAAGTAAATCTGCCCGTCGGTCATGGAGACTATATTGGAACAGATATAACCGGTAATATCCCCCTGCAGCGTCTCGGCAAAAGGCAGAAAGGTCATTGAGCCGCCGCCAAATTCTTTTTTTAGCCTTCCGGCCCGTTCCATAAGTTGCGAATGCAGGAAGAATATATCGCCGGGATAGGCCTCTCTTCCCGGAGCGCGTTCAAGAAGCAGGGACATCTGCCGGTAGACCCAGCTGTGTTTGGTCAGGTCATCAAATATGACCAAAACATCCCTGCCGCTATTCATAAAATATTCGCCCAGCGCGGCGGCGGTGTAAGGGCAGATATATTGTTCAGATGTGGCTGAGCCGGCCGAAGCGCAAACTCCTAAGACATAATCCATTGCCCCGTGCTGGCGCAGAGTTTGAATTATTTTATTAAAGGCGGCGGAACTTCCGCCTATCCAGCAATATATGCAAATTACGTTTTTGCCTTTCTGGTTGATTATCGTATCCAGGCCGATGGAGGTCTTGCCTATCTGACGGTCTCCGACGATAAGTTCGCGCTGGCCCTTGCCTAAAGGGACGAGCATATCAATTATTTTTATTCCGGTGTGCAAGGTTTGGTCTATGGGCTCCCTCTCCATGACCCCGGCTGCTTCGTGAAAAACCGGATGGAATTCGGATCCCTCGATCTTGCCTTTTCCGTCAATAGGTTGGGCCAGAGAATTCACCACCCGGCCGATAAACCCGTCTCCCACCGGGACATTCAGCAGGCCGCCGCGGCTGGAGACTGTATCACCGACTTTGATTTTACGCTCATCGCCGAAAACAACGCCAAAGGCGTATTCCGGGTTAAATTCAATGATCATCCCCTTGAGCCCGTTTTCCAGCTCAATGACTTCCCCGTAAGAACAATTCGGCAGGCCGCTGATCTTCACAATCCCCTGCTTAAGCTCTTCTATTCTGCCGACTTCCCTTATGTCTAACGCGCCAACTTTCATATTTTATTTTTGTGTCATTTAAGGTAAGGAATGATTCTTTGCAGCTTGTTCTTTAAGGTCCCGTCAATAACCATACCGCCTATATCCAGGATGAGCCCTCCGATAAGCTTGGGGTCTATCTGCTCTTTGATCTTAAAGGCCCCCTCTAATTTTTCGCCTAAAACCTTTTGTAACTCGTCTCTTTGCCTGTCCAGCAAAGGATAACTGGAGGTGACTTTTATGTCTTTGGCCTGGACGTTAAACTGCTCTTTGGGCAGGCGGGCAATCTCTGCGATTATCTCATTGGCAAACTGGTATTGCAGGGCAACTTTATCCGCTTCAATAAGCAGCTCGGAGATCATTCTGGAGGCCAATTCCACGCTCTGGCCTTGTATATCCCTGGACACACTCTCCTTCATTTTCTCGGCATCAACTTTACCCATAGCGACGATCTTGGCCGCTTGGGCCTTGGCCTCTTCTTCAAGGGTTAAGCGTATCCGCGTGGCTTCTTTTTTAGAGTCTTCAATAATGACCTCGGCCTCTTCTTTGCCTTTTTCTATTTCCGCCTGACTCTCTTCTTTGGCCCTTTTCAACTCCTCATTCAGCTCTTCTTCTTTGGCCAGGTTTTCTTCATGCAAGGTATTCAGCCTATCCAAGGCGACCTTAAGATGGCGCGAGAAAAGAAAACGCAATAAAAATATAATGGCTATGAAAGTGACTATCTGGATGGCTAAAAGCTGGACGAGCATAGTGTTTTTAAATAGGGACAGCGACCATTTTTCTGTCTAGGCGACCAGGGAAAAATGGTCGCTGTCCCTATTTATTCCTCTACTTGGTAAAAAGATTATATAAAATCAGAAGCGCCAAAATCGCGATCGCTTCTGAAAAAATAAAAGCCAAGATCATGACTATGAATATTTTGGGGGAGGCGGAAGGATTACGCGCTATGGACTTGACCGCGGAAAAACCCACCAGGGCAATGACCGCGGCCGGGCCGGCAGTGCTTAAAATCATAACTAGAATTAAGGCGAATGTGGACATATATTATTTAAGTCTGGGCGAAAACAGTCAAAGAATTTGAGCGCATAAAAGCGATACCGTCTTTTATAGGAATACCCGGCTGCCGAGCCGGAAGGTTCTCACCGGAAAAAGTTATCTTGCCTTTGGCCAGCCTGACTACAAAAGGCTGATGAAAATCCAGTACGCACATTTCTCCGTCGGCCGCCGGCAAAGTCACCTTCTTGGCCATCCCCTGCCAAATTGCCTTTTTAGGATCAAGTATCGCCAGGCGCATATTTTAAGCCGCGCACCATTTATTCTTGCCGCTCTTTTTGGCTTGATAAAGGGCGTCGTCCGCTTTCTGAATCAAATCCTCCGCGCTTTGCGCGTCTTCCGGAAGCGTGGCGATACCAATGCTGACCGTCGTCGGCAAATAAAGCCCGGTTTGCACGCGCAGCCGCTCGGCGATTATCTGGGCTACGGCCTTGGCCGTCTGCGGGAGCATTACAATAAATTCCTCCCCGCCGTAGCGGCAGACCATATCCACCGCCCGCACGGAATTTTTAAAGACCTTGGCGGCTTTTTTAAGCAACTCGTCTCCCGCCGGATGGCCTTGAGTATCATTATAATTTTTAAAATTGTCAATGTCAAGCATTAGTAAGGAAAGCGTGGCCGGCGAGCGTTTTATCCGGTTAATTTCAATATTAATTAACTCATTGAAATAGCGGCGGTTAAAAAGCCCAGTGAGCCCGTCGCGCACAGCTAAATCCACAAAATAGTCCTTTTCATCGCTGGTCGAAAGAAGGAAAAACCTTTCTGCCGCCCGCTCAACCACAATACGTATCTCTGAACTGTTCAAAGGCTTGGTAATATAACCGTAGGCTCCGGCTTCCATGGCCTCAATCGCGGAATTGATAAAAGAATAAAGCGTGATAACCAATACATTCGTGCCCTGAGATATCTTGTGCACTTCCTGAGTGAACTGAATGCCGTTCATTTTGGAAGAACGCAGCTCAGCGATTGCTACCGGAAAGGTGTTAGCCCGCAATAAATCCAGCGCTTCGCGCGCGGTTGTTGCCATCCAGACGCGGTAACCCGCGGATTTAAGGGCAGACTCCAACAGGCCGGCTGCGGTCAGATCATCTTCAAAAACCAGGATGTTTATCTCCTGCGGCATCAATCCTCCTTATAATTAAATAGGGACAGCGACCATTTTTTTCTTAAGTGAAGCGACCAGAAAAACGGTCGCTGTCCCTATTTAATACTCTTGGTCTTCCTATCGGCAGCGCGCATAGCCTTCTACCGCATTTTTCCTCTAAATCTGTAGTAAATTCCGGCGCCCCGAGGGGACGACCGGCGTATGTATGCTTTCTTATATTCTGTAAAAAATTGTCCTCTTCCGCGGAATCAATGTATTTCTCCCACGAGACGCTTGACATATCTATAATTCTGAAAAGATCCCCTAATTTAATCAACCCGTCATTCTCCCTGCCCGTATGTAAGGCGGCGCTTGACCATAACCACTGCCAAGGTTTATCTACAATACCGGCGCGCGCAGGATTCCTTTCAATATAACGAGCGGCAAGTATAAGATGAGATTGATCCAATACACAGGAATAAAAACGTCCCTGCCAAAGATGCCCGCGCTGCTTCAATTTTTTATTAAGATACTGGGCATAACGCATATGGGCGGTGTTAAATGTTTTAGCCAACGAGTCGTTTTCATAAGGAACAGCGATAAAATGAACATGGTTTAGCATTAAGCAATAGGCCAAAATAGAAACCCCGTATTTTACGCTATATTCATTAATCCAGGCAAGGTATTGTTTTCGGTTATCCGCGCTAAGAAACACCTCTTGCTGGTAATTACCTCTTTGCGTAATATGGTGAGGCTGACCTATCGCTACAACTCTGGCAATTCTAGGCATGTTAGTTTCCCTCCTTTCCTCTACTATTAATAGACGCCAGAAATAAGGGAATCTAACTAAGATATTTTATCAAAGAACATAAATAGGGACAGCGACCATTTTTCTCTTAAGCGAAGCGACCAGAAAAAACGGTCGCTGTCCCTATTTATTTTTTAGCATATAATTTTTCCACTCCTTCTCCAATTCTTCCAGAGTCAAAAAATTATAAGTCTTTAATAAGGCGCTCTTCCAATCTATCCCATCGCGTAAGGAGCGGCTAAAATCCAGGAAGCGTTCTCTTCCTTTGTCCCGGATAAGGAAAACAATCAGGGACGCCGCCTCTGAATAAAAAATATCCGGCGCGACAGTATCCTCTCCGGGCTTGCTTATTTCCGAAAACTTATCCAGTTTAATATACTGGTTTTTGGCGACCAGGTCCTTAGCTATCTGCATACGCGCGTAAAGGTTACTTTTCTCTTGAGAACTGGCTACACCTTCGTCAATCCAAAGAGGCAACGGAGTATTTACTCCGATAAACTCCCGGAATATAATGTGCGTCATCTCATGTGGTAGCAATGAGTCAAAAAAATGTTCTTGCCCGACAAAAGTTTTCATTATTCGGTTACGCACCGAGACTACCGCTCCTGCCCAGGCAGAACGCTGGGTATCGGTATGAAAATCATCGGCATTTTTATAAAGATAGATTTTGGCGCGGTTATCCCAGCTCCAGAAATCCATCCTCCGGTAGCCTAATTCATCAACAATGCCGTTATAATAGTTTTCGGCTTTATTAATAAGCTCGTCAACAAATCCGGCGGGGGCTTCCTGATAATAAATTATAAAATGCTGGGATTTGCTGGTCTGCCAATAAGAAGCAGTTACCTCAGCTTGGGCTAAAGCAGCCAGTGAAATGAGAAAACCAGTCATTGCGAACGAGCGTAGTGAGTAAAGCAATGACGAAATGTAACGCTCCTCGTAATGACGAGTTCTATTTTGCTCGTATCTCATACCCCTTTTTGCTTGACAGATAGGCATTAATATTATATACTTTTATTGAATCACGATGAGAGGTTAGCCAAAGGGTTCGTCCCGCGGCAATGCCTCTCTTTTTATTTATACTTCAACTTTTCCTTTAAGCCATTCATAAAAACCATATACTGGCCGAACTTCCTCAGAAGTGAAGAAAATTTATATTGATTTGGAATAACTAACTTGGCTAATTTATCTTGTCTTTTCAGGTAATCAATAAGGCAGTGGAAATCGCCGTCCCCGGTAACTACCAGCGCCTTATCGTAATTCGGGTATTCTATCATTGCATGAAGCACTAACTCTGCGTCAATATTTCCCTTTACTCTGCCATCAGGTAAAGATAATGTTGGTTTAAAAATCAGAATATAACCGTCCTCTTGCAATGATGTATATAAACTTGCGTTTGTGGCAATATAACCTATAAAAAGAAATGCCTTGGTAACATCGTATTTATCCTCTAAATATTTTCTAAATCTCTTAAAATCAAGTTGCCAATCTTGTTCCCGTATAGCAAGATTCAAATTTTGGCTATCAATAAAGGCATAATTATTTTTCATTATTAATTAACAATAGGGACGGTTCTATGTTATGGCTTGCTTGTAAGGGGATTTATTCCTGCTGCTGGGGCTTTTGCTCTTCTTCCAGCTTGGTCTGGCGCTGCCAGATAATAAAGAAACCCAAACCCAGCACTCCCAGAAAAACAACAATAAACAGGAAAATCTTCCAGGTAAACCTGGTCAGTCCCTTAGGCGCTACTTCAGACAAAAGTGTTTTCGCCGCCAGCAGGTCGGCCTTGGCGGAATTCAACAAGCTTAAACTATTACGATAATTGGATATCTTATAACCCGGGCTAGCGGCAGACAGATCCTGCATCTGCTCTACCTCTTTAAGTTTCTTATCTATCCCGCTATAGAGCAGCGTCGCCCGCTCAAGGTATTTAGTTTTCTCAAACGCGCCCAGGACCTCCTTGGCTTCCTGCCGTAAAAGGGCTATCTGCGACTCATCAATGAGCCAGACATCTTTAATCTCTATCTCTTTTTCTAAAGTCTCTTTGGGTTTCAGCTGGTATTCGCCGAAAACATAGTAACTCCCCTGCTGGGCGTCATAAGCGACCTCCAGGTCGCCCCTATAAATAACATCTTCGGGCTTTACTTCTAACGGAAGGTAAACTTTAATCGGGACTGTCTGCTCTGAATCTGAAGGGTTTACCGCCATCAGGCGCAAGGTTATGCTGTTGGCTGCCTGGGCTGAAGCAAAAAGCAAAAATGAAATAAGGATTAAAAATGTGACCCGCATTTTCATATCCATAATTTGTATTTTAACAGATAAATTTTAATGTTCAATAGATTTTAAATAGGGACAGCGACCATTTTTCTCTAAGCGAAGCGACCAGAAAAACGGTCGCTGTCCCTATTTATTATTTGAATTCAAACCAAGTCTGGACTATAGGTTTCTTGGCGACGTTCTCAATCATCTTCTGGTTGATCTCCATCGCGGCTTTCAACTCTTCGCTCTTATTCTTGATATAAGTGATATCTTCTTTCTTGTCTTTAGAGACCTCGTAAAGTTTTTCCAAATTAATGCCCGTGGTCCCGCCGATATCCTTGATCTGCTTGCTCATATCCTCCAGCTGCTTAAAGGCGCTGGCCAAATCATTGACCGCGGCCTTAGCATCCCCGAGCTTGCCGGCGACATCTTTACTGATCTTAGTCAACAATTTATCCATATCGGTAAACTGCGCGCCTATTGTGTCGGTAACGCCCTTTAACCCGGTGATGCCGGCGGTAGAGCCCATTACGGCTGAGACGTCATTAGAAACACTTTCTATATCGTATTGCCTGACGGTGATAACCAAGGCGTCCACTGTCCCCTTAGTCGGCTCAGAGCAAATTATCGTAAAATCGCCAACGCCCCATCCGGAAATGAAGGCTACCGCGTATTCATAAATACCGGTAACGCCTACCTCAGTCATCGCCTTACTGGAAAGGAGCAGGACATCCTTGGGGCTGTAGAGGTTTAAATACGGAGTTAAGCCGGTAGTCGTGCGGTAACGTATCTTGATGGTCGCGCCCTGCTTAACCGCAGTCTCGCGGTTAAGGATCCCGGATTTTACGCTCGGCTGCACTTCATTGACTACCTGAGTCTTGACCTCATCCAGTTTGGTCTGCAATGATGCTGTGCCGGTTGCCGTAAGTATTTGGGCTGTTTCGGTCTTGACATCCGTAATCTTCGGCACGATAACCTCATCAACTTGTTTCTTAATCTCGTCCTTAACTACACCCTTGATCTCGCTGGTCTGGCTGGCGATATTGGCGGTTACCGTTGAAATGGCGCTGGTCAGCGACTTTAAGGTCTGGCTGACGGTAACGCTAAAGGTCGTGCCGGCTTCATAGGCGCGCGCGTCGCCGCTGACTCCGCCGTAATTAATCTGCACTTTGGCAAAATAGGTCTTGCCGGAAGCCAGATAGCTATTCGCTACCACATTAGCTATCTCGGTTAAATAAACTCCGCCGGTATTATTCGCTATGGTGATAGGTGTAAGCCACGTGCTGGTGGCGTCATTATAAATGTTTATGGTGGCCGAGCCCAGGCTATTAGCGCTATCGCTAACCACCAGTTTTCCGCGCTTATTGATCCAGGCCCTGATGGAAAGTTTATCCGTGCTCTCATCATAGACAAACGCGCTCCCCACCAGATAGTCGGAGGTCGCCTCCACCAGGCTCGTGGCGTTAACTGTCCAGGAAATCTTATCGTCATATTTTCCGTCCAGGTAATCCGCGTCTGCTCCGGCGGTCTTGACATCATTTTCATCCACATACTTATCTTTAGTCACGGTAAAAGTATATATTCCGTAAGGCAGGCTAAAGCTAAACGGGCTGTTGCCGCTCATCGGGAAACCTGCTACCGTTATTCCGTCTTTGACTGCTTTAAGCTGACATTCGGTCAGCGCCGTGCCGTCGGTATAGTCTTTAGCATTATAAGTAACCACATATTGCTTATAAACCGTAACCGAGCTGGATGGCGTGGTGCCGATTACCTGGCTCTGGCTGTCTAACATTGCCGCGGTTACCGTTATCTTCTGGCCGTCAATCAGGTCTTTTATGGCAAAATTATAGAACGTGGCCACGCCTGCCTGGGCATTGACTGTGGCGCCCGAGGAAGTGACTACAGTGCCGGCAGAAGGAGTAACGGTTACCTCCGTGGTGCTGGAAGAGGTATTGCCATAAGTATCCGCGGCTGTCACGCTGAATCCTGCCCACGGCGCGTTCTCTACTATCACCGCTTGCGGCTGGATGAGCCAGGATAAACTGGTGGCGCTGCCGCCGGAAACTGTCACGCCCAAGGCGCTGCTATTGGCCGTGCTCAGATTTGGAGTGGTCCGCGTATCCGTGGCTTTAATCACCGCTACTTCGGCGGTATATAACTTCATCTCTACTGCTGAACTTGCGGCATTATTCAGGCCGTCCTTAAAGTTAATGGACGTTTCTGTGCCGAAAGCCGTATTATTTATCGTCGCAGCGTCGCCTTTAGGCGATAAGCTCGCGCCGCTAAAGGTCAGATATTTATCTCCGGTGTAATCCCAGTCAATGTTCGAGCGGGTATCCACCGCCTTGATGGAAATATTCTGCGCCTCGCCAGCGTTCATTATGGAGGAACCGGTGATAATGAAATTCGTCGCTACTACAGAGACCGCGGGTGAAGCGGTAATCACCGAGGCAGACGGGCTGAATTTTGAGCTGAGCGCGGCTAAAGTAATATTGGCGCTGGGATCCATCTTCAAAGCAATCACCTTGCCATCCGCGTGCGCCGGTAAAGTAGTCTTCAGGTATATACTTACGTTAAAGGTCTTGGGGTTGCCTTTGGCCACGGAATATATCGTGTCGTTGCCGGTACCGAAGGTGATCTGGTTATTTTCCACCGCGTTAGAGGGTATTACGGTTGTCCCGTCGGTGATGGAAGCTCCCGCGATATAAGTGAGCCAGCCGGTAGTGGTGTCAGGAGTGACACTGGTTGTATCGCGCTGAATCGCGATTTGCTTAATGACGGTGCTATACCCGTCAGTGCCGGCGTCGGTAATCACAAAATCAAAGATGTTGACTTTCAGGTCCGAGGTATTGGCTAAGGCGGAAATCTCTGTCGGCTTGACGAGCGCGCCGGCGGTAAGCGTAGTGTCCGACGCGGTGCTAAAAGCTATCTGCGATGAATAGGCCGGAGTCAAGCTTGCGCCGGAAACCGTAGCCATCAGGAAGATATTTTCCGGATAATTATAAGTCAGCCCGCTATAAGTCGCTAGGCCGCTGGCCGTAGCTACGGATAAATTACCGGCCGGGCTTAAAGCGCCGTTGGTCGCCGCTACATACGCGGTGTTATCCGACGAACGCACCACCGCCGCCAGGTCAACAGTGACCGGCGTCCCGGAGAACGGGTTGCCATACTGGTCGGCAGCCGCAACCTTCGGCTGTTGGGGGGCCAGGGCCTGGGAAGTAATACAGCTGCTGGAAGGCTGCTGGTTAAAAGTCAGCTTGGTGGCTGAATCTGAAGTAACGGTAAACAAGTTAGAAGGAACGTTGGTGCCGTTTAAATAGCCGGAGCTGCTGGCGACGATCTTCACGGCCTTAGCGTAGTAAAGCTGGGCGCTGAGGGTTACGCTGGAAACGCCGCTGCTAAAAGTAATCGTCGTCGGGTTATTATAATACTGGTCCTGGAACTTATCTTTATCCGCGCCATCCGGGCTAAGCAGGGAAACGTCAGCGCCATTCTCGTCAACCAATTTAAAGCTGACCGGTATGGCCTGCGAATAGGCTGTTGAGCCGTTTGCGCCGTTACAGGTATTATCATAAGTATCCACGGCGTTGAGATGAATACTCACTCCCCCTGTCCCTACTAATTCAAATCTCTGGCCGGCTGTAGGCGCAGCCACTATATTATTATCAAACTTCAGGTGGTTGGCGTCTCCGTGCCTGACCGTGAAACTGAATGTATCGTTGTTCACAGTAGTTACTGAGGTGCCGGGGATACTGACCTTGATCCAAGCAGGCGTCTCTGCCTTATAAAGCCTTACCCTGGCTGTGGCGTCTCCAGCTGTAAAATCTAAAGTAGTATTGCTGCCAAAGTTTCGCGCTACGCCACCCTTATCGGTGCAGGTCGCATACTGCCCGCTCGGCGCGGGAGCGGCGCCGGAGAGAACCACTGCCAAATCGTCATTGAAATCCGTCATCTTATTGCCCTGGTCATCATAAAGGCTGATAGTGATATCTTTATATTCTCCGGTAACAATGGTGTCCGTGGCGTGGCTATCGCCGGTAACAGTAAAGCGGCCGGAATTACCGGGGACGATGCTTATTGCCTGCACAGCGCTTGGCGCCGGAGTCACTACGGGAGAGGTCTGGGTTACCGTGATATTAGCGCTGCCGGTAACCGCATCCTTATACCAGAAAGTAGCCGTGCTGCCGCTGGCGATGTTTACTGATGAAATCGTCGCGCCTGTGCCGGCGCTATTGGAATAGAAAAGCCCGGAGCCGCTTGAGCTATTTAAAGAGAACGCGCTGACGAGATTAGAATTATTGCTATATTCATCCTGGGTGGCGATGGTAAACGTATCCGAGATAATCCCTGCCTTGACTGAAGTTACCAGCGTCGGCACAAAAGCTACCTTGGTCGCGGGTTTGGGTGTTGCCGCGGCGCTAAACTCAGCAGGAGTAAGATTACCTGAGCTGGCAGTTACCTTGTAAGCGCCTAAAATCCCGGACTTAGTGCCCAGAGTAAAGGTGGTAGAAGCAAAACCGCTGGTGTCAGTAATCGCGCTAATCTGAGTAGTGCCGTCTGTCGTGCCTAATTTATAAAGGGTAGCTCCGTTAGGATACGCGGAAATAGCAAAGGTTACGACCTGGTTCTGGATGCCTAAAGGCGTTGCGGAATTATCCACTACTTTTACCTTTAACGGCAGAGTAAGCAATGCGGTAACTTGTCCGGACTGGTTGTTTCCACTGTCTATCTGTACAGAGCCGAGGGTATAAGCTGTGGCGCTAAAACTAACCGGCGAGCCGCTTAATGCCGTGCCGTCCAGGCTGGCAGCTGCCGTCACCGGATAAGCGCCGGACTGATTGCCCAAAGTCAAAGTAACGGCTGCCTGTCCGTTGGAGTCGGTATTCACCGTAAGCTGGTGTGTATTGGCGACATCGCCTAATTTATAGCCGGTGGCGCCTGACGCGTTAGTCACCGTAAAAATAACCGGTACCGCGGAAACAGGGTTAGTATATATATCCGTAACGCCAGTCGTAAATACCGGCAGGGCCTGGTTCAGGCTCCCTGACTGGCTGGTCGCGCCTACGGCAGCAATAGTGTGCGCGGCCGCGCCATTAACCGTAAGGCTTAAGCCAAACTGGCTGTAAGCAGTGTGGTCGGTATCCTGCGCCAAAACTGAAGCTGCCTGCGCTTTATAGGCTGTAAGAGTCGCAGCATTAGACGGGCTGATAGTAGAACACCCGCTACTAAACGGTATAGCGATCAGGCTGCCGAATTGCGCGCTGCTGGAATTTACATAATTATTTATCGTTGGATAATAAATATCCGGGTCCACCCCCGCGCTGTCTAAACCGCTGAAGACAAAATTATGGTTGCCCGTATAATGTATATCAATATTCTTGTTGGCGTCGGTTCCCCTCAGCATTAACTGGATAGGCGAGCCGGCAGTTACAGTACCTGTGCTTAAGCCGTCGCTAGTGGCCACCTCAATAGCGGATACATTCACCTGGATAGTACCGGTAACCGTATCCACGCTAGAAGTATTGGCGCTCATCCTTGAGGATGTGCCCAGGTCTGTGCCGATATTACTCTCATTAATGCCGAAGGTATAGTTATTGCCTTCAACCGCGGTGAGCTTGCCGTGTTTCATATAAATATAGACGGTGAATTCTACTGAATCGCCTTCAGGGATGCTGTAAAGAGTAGCTGACGAATCGCTGTTCGGGGTGCTTCCAAAGGTAATATAGTAGTTGTTGTCAGTAGCGTCTTTGGCGATAGTAGCAGTCAGGTCCTCGCGCACCGGCGTAGCGCCGACATACAGGCCGGCCCAGGCCATATCAGTCGGGGCATTGACAGCGCCGGCTGTTCCGGCGATAGCCACCTTGATTTGGTCAATCAGCGTGTTAGTTACGTCGCCGCTATGATCATGCACCTTAAACTTAAGCACAATAAACTTATTTCCGTTGACATTATCATACGTAGGTATCAGGTTAAAATTATCCTGCTTCGGGCTGGCTGCTTCCACCGTGGAAGTGGAAGTAGTATTTAAGCTAACCTTGACAGAGTAGGCCGAGGCCAGCTGGGTATTGGTGGTGTCTGTCGCGTAAAGGTAAATGTCCCCTACCGCGCTGTATTGGATGCTGGCATAATCCGCTTCGCCGTTGGTTGCCGCCATAATGTTATCCGTAAGGCCGGTGGTTAAAGTGCCTGGCGCCTGTTGGAAAGACGGCGTGGTGCGGGTAGAGGCCTGTAGTCTAATATTATGGGTATCGGCAGTCTGGTTGCCATAGGTATCCCGGATGCTTACTTTCGGAGGAGTGGCAAAATTAGCGTTGATAATCGCGGGTGTGGACGGCTGCTGTTTAAAGGCCAGCTTGACCGCGCCCAGCGGATTGACCGTAAACTGGTTAGAAGCAATGTTCGTTCCGGGAAGGGTATTCTCGCCGGAAGTTATATCCTTCGCGGTAAGCGTCGTGGCTTGGCTGCGATATAAAATAACGCTCAAGGTTGAAGGCGTGGGTGAAACGCCATTAGTAAAGGTAACCGGCGTAGCGCCAGTAAAATCATCGTTGGCGTTATTATCCGGCGCGTTGCTTGCTCCGCTTAAAATGTAGCTTATGGTTTTGCTGCCGGAATAAGCTGTCGCGCTGTAATCATTAGTCAAGGTATTGTCATAAGCATCCACTGCCACAATCTGCGGTAAGGTAAAGGCCACGCTGACCTGTTGCGTAGCAATGTTGTTGGTAACGAATTTCAAATGGTCGGGAATAGCGTGCTTGACATTGAGCGCATCAGTGGCGTCAGCGATTCCGCTTGCGCCGTCCGCGGCTGTCGCGTTATCCGAAGCAGTGATAGTGTAAGCGCCCATTTTCTCATCGTAATAATAAACATTAACCGCGGACGCGCCTGGGCCGATAGTAATACTGGTAATCTTACTGCCGCCAGTTGCCGCGGCATAGAATCCGGCATTTGCTCCGGTGGAAGTAGTATAGAGGTAGAATGTCTCCGCAATGGATGTGCTTAAGTTATTGAATTGGTCGTAGCGGGTCAAGGTATAAGCAGCGCGTGAGCCGCCGGCAGTAATATCATCCGGCGAATTTAAGGTAAGCGAGCTGCTGGAAGCGCTGATAATCAATGAGCCGGGGATAGAGGCGATCTTATCAATGCTGTAGCTGGCAGCGGTCTGCGTCTCAATACTGTAAGTGCCGGTGGTGCCGGCTGTTGTCGGGTTCTTTACATTGCTTAAAGTGATCCGCTGGTTTCCCGCGGGAGTAGCTGTTCCGCCGCTGCGGGTTATGGTAACGACCTGTCCGTTAATACCTACGGTCAGCGTCCCGTCTATGGTTAAAGAAGTCGCGGTAGTAGTCGCGCCTGAACTAAGCGCAAAGCCCGCCGGGAAAGTAATAATAATCTTGCCATCTGCCGGAATAGGGTTAGCAGTAGTCAAGCTAATCCCTACATTTCCTACCGCTCCCGCGGCTAAACTCGGGCTGATTTTGGTTACGGTGTTGGCAGTAGAATTCGTTACCCAGACAGAGCCGGTGTAAGTATCAAAGCTTACGCCAAACGCGCCTGCGCCGGTATTAAAAGTGCCCAGGGACGCGCCATCAGTAACGCGTAAGCGCGAAACATTGCCTGAGCCGGAATTGGCCACCCACATTGAACTGGTCACTGAGTCAAAACAGATGCCTATCGGGCTGGTGCCAGCGTTACCGGTGGTTGGAGGCGCAGCGAAGATTTCATAAGTGTAACCGCTGGCGTCATTCGGGCTAAAGCTGGAGTCCTTGTATGTCCAGTTATAAGTTGGGCCGGCTTTAGTTGAAACAATAGTTACGCCGGTGGTAGAGGGGGTAAGGATTTGCTTCCACGATGTATAACTGATTTGACCACTATTACTGTTATCGCCATAAGACGAAGATCTAAATGAATACCGAGTATCAGAATTATTAATAGTTTGATATTCTGTATATGTCCCTCCTGCTGTTCTCATAATACCAAAGTAACCAGTTACACCATCACCTCCAAGCTGAAGCCCATCGCCAGCAGTAATAGAATCATATGTTGTAACTGTTTTTATAAGTTTACCCAATGCGCTTCCAGAAAAAGTATTCATTTGTTTAGCTGTATTATTATTGGGTACACTTGTCGCAATGAGTTTATTTCCAGCTATAGACCATCCAGATTCTAATGTCCAGTTGCTTGAGTTATTAAAATTTGTGTCATTGCAAAGTTCCGCTGAATACGTCTCTCCTGTCCCGACTGCCTTAATCCAACCTTCTGCGCGATTTCCAGAGCTATCCTTGACCACCAGGTATTTTCCTATATTAGAAGTAAGAATGTTAGCGGTAGAGAAATCCGCAAACGCCACGCCATTAACCAGGCTTAATTTGGTATTTGCCTGAGTTATAGCGCTCGCGCTCGTTGCCGGAGCAGTGTCATAAATCTGGTAAGTGTAGCCGCTTGAGTCATTGGCGTTAAAGCTGGTATCCTGCGCTGCCCAGTTGTAAGCCGTGCCAGCGGAAGTTGAAACTATAGTCACGCCGGTAGTTGAGGGCGTAAGGACTTGCTTAATGGAAACGTTATCTATATCAAATGTATTTCCTGAGCCATCGGCTCGAAGATAATTCCAGCTGTTTGTACCCACTTTAGCTGTTACATACAAACTGAAAGAACCATTACTCTTTGCAGCAGCAGAGAATTGATCGTTTATTTGAAATACAAAAGCTCCGCCAACATAATCTGACAAAGTTCCAGTTAGGACATACAGGTTGCCTGCCGTAGCACCAATATCATGATACATGGCTTTATTAGCTACAGAAGAACCAACATGAGCTTTGCCCGATGTTGTTGTATTTATATCCCAACCTGTATCCTTACCCCAAAACCCAGTATCACTCGCAAATGTCCTGTCATCTTCTACTGTGATTCGCTCCCCTCCATACGTCTCCCCCGTCCCTGCTACCTTAATCCAGCCTTCAATGCGCTTATGAGTGCTGTCAGTTACCACCAGATATTTGCCGACAAAAGGCGTGAGCGTGCCGGCGGTAGAGAAGTCCACGAATGCTGTGCCGGCCACTGAGCTTATCTTGGTATTTGCCTGCGTTATTGCGCCGCTGGTCGGCGCGGTGTCGTAAATCTGGTAAGTGCAAGCGCCATTATAAGTAAAATTCGGGTCCTTAGATTCCCAATTCTGGGTTGACCCAGCGCTGGTGGAAACAATAGTCACGCCAGTAGTGGAAGGAGCGAGGACTTGCTTAAGTGAAATATCAGTAAAAGTTGCAATAAGTGCTGGAGTCCCAATTGGACAAATAGAAGTACCGGCAATACCTTGAGATGAAGTTGCTATTGTTTGATATACTGTTTTACTTCCAATGCTGGAGTTATTGGGAGTTTCGGCATACCAGCCAGGCACTAAACGATAAACTCCTTGGGTATAAGAGTCACATGTCACGACTTGTTTGTATAATCCAAAAACAGTCTTAGATTTAGTCTGAACAATTTTTGCTTCATTGGCAGCGTTGGCAGCAACTGCCTTACCTCCTGATACAGTCCACCCCGCATCTTTCGTCCATTTAGAAGTATCATCGAATGTAGGATCATCCAACATCTCGCTTCCCAACGTCTCACCGGTGCCTACAGATTTAATCCAGCCGGTTATCTTTTTGCCTGCGCTATCCGTGACTACAAGATACTTACCTATATAAGGCGTGAGCGTGCCGGCGGTGGAGAAATCCACAAACGCCGTGCCGTTGACCGCGCTTAATTTCATATTTGTCTGCCCAATACTGCCACTTGAAACAACATTGACTTTAGTCGTGGTGCCTGAGCCGTTGTTCGCTGCCCAGATAGAGTAGGTGGAAGAATCAAAAGCCACGCCATACGGGCTGACGTCCGTAGCGTAAGTAGCCAAAGTCGTGCCGTCAGTTGGCCGAACTTTGCTTAAATAATTGGAGCCGGAGTTAGCCACCCAGATAGAATTAGTAGCTGAATCAAAAGCAATGCCGTAAGGGCTGGTGCCGACAGTAAAGGTGCCGACAGGAACGCCGTCAGTCGGCCTAATCTTGCTTATGGTATTGGCTGCGCTATTGGTTATCCAGATAGAATTGGTTACCGAGTCAAAGGTAAGGTTGCGCGGACTTGCGCCAACCGTGTAGGTGCCGAGGATGCTGCCGTCGGTGGTGCGCACTTTATTTACTTTAGCCGAGCCGAAATTCGCTACCCAAATAGAATTAGTGTAAGACTCAAAAGCCACGCCTAAGGGGCTGGTGCCGATGTTGTAGGTACCCAGGTTTGCGCCGTCAGAAACGCGCAGTTTAGTTAAGGAACTGGCGCCGCCGTTAGCCACCCACATAGAATTAGTGATTGCGTCAAACGCCAGGCCTTGCGGAGTTGTGCCAGTGGCAAAATTATTATTGATGACATAGTTTAATGGCGGAGTAATGCTGGCTGAGCTGATGCCGCCGGCAACCACCCCAAAGTTATTATCCGAGGCGTCGGTGATGGTGCCTTGCGCAGTAACCGTAGAGCTAAAGCCGATAGAGACATCGGATAATACGGGCGCGGCAGTCGGACTGCTGGTGGTCAACGTGACTTTATACTTAAGGTAACGGTAGCTGGTAAATTCCGCCGGGATACTCTGGCCGGAAATAAAATAAGTGGCGCTGGTTCCGCCCGGGCCGACAAAATCCGTCCAGGTAACATTATCGCTGCTGCCGGCAATCTGGAATTGTATATTAGTGCCCGTCGGCAGAGTGGCGGTGTAACTTACAGTGCTTAAGGTATTGCTTGCGCCGGTGTCAATTACGCGCGAGGTAAATGTGCCGGTATTGGAATACGGGGCAACAGGGTATTTGCTTACGGTGTCAGAACCTTGATTTACCACCCAGATGGAGCTGGTGGAAGAATCAAAGGCATTACCAGTTGGGTTTATGCCAGTAGGATAATCAGCAATCTTAGCGCCGTCAGCGGCACGGAGTTTAGAGACGTTGTTAGAGCCATAATTTGCCACCCAGATAGAATTAGTGGTTGAATCAAAGGCAACACTGTATGGACCTGAGCCAACAGTATAAGTACCAAGAATACTTCCGTCAGAGGCCCTAAGCTTGCTTACGGTGGTAGAACCATAATTTACTACCCACACCGAGTTGGTGGAAGAATCAAAGGCGACGCCACGTGGATTTGCGCCAACGGTATAAGTGCCAAGATTAGTACCGTTAGTGGCGCTGAGCTTGGAGACAGTATTGGAGTTTTTATTTGCCGCCCAGATGGAACCGGTGAATAAATCAAAAATAATGCTGGTTGGGCCTGTGCCGACGGTATAGATACCAAGATTAGTGCCGTCAGAGGCCCTAAGCTTGCTTACGGTGTTACCACTATAATTTGTCACCCACACCGAGTTGGTGGAAGAATCAAAGGCGACGTTGTATGGACCTGAGCCAACAGTATAAGTACCAAGACTTGAACCATCAGAGGCACGGAGCTTGATTACAGCAGTAGAGCCAAAATTTGTCACCCACACCGAGTTGGTGGAGGAATCAAAGGTGACGCCACGTGGATTTGCGCCAACGGTATAAGTGCCAAGGTTAGCGCTGTCAGAAGCACGGAGTTTGCTTACAGTGTTATTAGTACGATTTGTCACCCACACCGAGTTGGTGGAAGAATCAAAGGCGACAGCTTCTGGGAGTGTGCCAACAGTATAATCCCCGGCCTTGACAGTATCCAGCGCCTTGATTTTGGTTACGGTGCCGGAGCTACCATTTGCCACCCAGATGGAGTTGGTGGAAGAGTCAAAAGCAACATTGTATGGTTGTGAGCCAGCAGGATAAACCGCAAGCTTAGTGCCATCAGACAAGCGAAGTTTACTTACGGTGCTATCGCCCATATTCGCCACCCACACCGAGTTTGTAGAGGGATCAAAGGCGATGCCATAGGGCCCTCCGCCGACGCCATAAGTGCCAAGAATAGCGCCGTCAGTGGACTGGAGCTTGATTACGGTGTTAGAGTTACCATTTGCCACCCACACGAAGTTGGTGGAGGAATCAAAGGCAACGCCGTATGGGCTAAAACCAATAGTATAAGTACTAAGAGCAGAGATGTCCGAGGCGAGTAGTTTGGTTACGGTGGGACCACTATAACTTGCTACCCAGATGGAGTTAGTGGAGGAATCAAAAGCAACGTTCCATGGTTGGGCAGCGGTATAAGTGCCAAGAATAGCGCCGTCAGAAGCGCGCAATTTGCTTAAGCCGCCAGGATTGAAAGTTTGCCCTACCCATACCGAGTTGGTGGAAGGATCAAAGGCAATACCCCAAGCGCCAGTGTTATAAGTACCAAGGCTTGCGCCGTCAGAAGCGCGCAATTTGCTTACGCTGCTAGAATAAGAATTCGCCACCCAGATAGAGTTAGTGGAGGAATCAAAGGCGATGCCATAGGGCCCTCCGCCGACGCCATAAGTGCCAAGGTTTATGCCGTCAGAAGCGCGGAGTTTGCTTACGCTGCCAGAACCCATATTTGTCACCCACACCGAGTTAGTGGAAGGATCAAAGATAACGCCGCGTGCGTCTGAACCGACCGTGAAAGAAGCGGGTCGGATTTCATAGGTGAAGCTTGTGCTATTCGGGTTAAAGCCGGAGTCCTGCGTTCCCCAATTGTAAGTTGAACCAGCGGAAGTAGAAACGATCTTTACGCCGGTGGCGGAGGGCGTGAGGACTTGCTTAACACTCCAATTATCTACGTTTCCAACAAAGGAATCTGAATGTAGCTCAATATGTCTGTTTGAGCTTGTGGTTGGAGTAATGTAATCCGTGTAGGTACTGCTTGCCGTCTTGGAAACAAAAACATTTCCCCCAATAAATATCCTAAGCGTGCCGGATGTTCTGACAACCGTCGAAACAGACTTAAATAGTTTGGAGACACTTGTGTCGGGTATAACCGAAGATTGCCACAGGGAATTACTAGCCGTCCCATCACTAGCCCCCGTTCCTCCGGCAACACTCCAACCAGAACCTATGGTCCATGCCGCAGCGTTATTGAATGGGACATCGGCACTTATTTCATTACCCAACGTCTCCCCTGTCCCCGCTTCCTTAATATAGCCCTGGAGGGTCTTGCCTGCGCTGTCTTTAATCACCAGGTATTGGCCAATATAATTGGTCAGGGCTCCCGGGCTTGAGAAATCCACGAACGCCGTGCCATTGACG
>JAPLLX010000006.1 GCA_026387335.1 Candidatus Omnitrophota bacterium | reverse complement strand
AATGAACGCCATAGATATTCTCAAATCCAGAAGAAGTATCCGGGTTTTTCAAAATAAGGATATACCCAGGAAAACCCTGGAAGAGATGGTGGATGTGGCCAGGTTTTCTCCTACGGCCAGAAATGTCCAACCCTGGGAGTTTATAATAGTTACTAATAGTGAAACTCTAAAGAAATTCAGCGAATTAGCCGAGAACGGAAGGTTTATGGCCCAGGCTCGAGCCTGTATCGCGGTATTTTGCGCGGATACCAAATATTATCTTGAGGATGGATGCAGCGCTACCGTAAATATTTTAAATGCCGCTACGGCTTTAGGTATCGGCTCTTGCTGGGTAGCCGGAGATAAGAAACCTTACTGCGCTGAGGTCGCGAAATTATTAGGCGTTGGGCCAGAGTTGAAATTAGTGAGTTTGATCGCTTTAGGTTTTCCTTTAGCTAAGCATAGTTTTAAGTTGGCGGATAAGCGAAGTCTTAAAGATGTAATCCATTGGGAGAAATTCTAAGAATGTTCATAGGTTGCAGCGGTTGTTTCATTCCTTTATTAGTAATATTAAATCTATTCTTTGGCCGGTTATTCTTTAGTACCAGCCAGTGGCTGGCTATTGAAGGGATATTACTGTTGGCTCTTTTCCTTACTTCTTTTATCAGCCTGCGCAGGTTTGCTTATACTCGCCAGCGCAACAAGCAAAATAACGCGATAGATGTGGAAGGAAAGGTCATCAAAGATAAATAGGGGAAGAAAAAGGGTTTGACAGCCATAACGATTTAATATATATTATAGCTCTATTTTTTATTAGGGAAGAGGAGTCCTTAGTTGGCAAAATTAACGGTGAAAGATATTGATTTTAAGGGTAAGACTGTATTGCTGCGGGCGGATTTTAACGTGCCGCAGGATGCGAACTTAAATATTACCGATGATACGCGGATTCAGGCGACCCTGCCCACGATTAAATATATCCTGGGGCAGGGAGTTAAGAAATTGATATTGATGAGCCATTTAGGCCGGCCGGATGGCCAGATTGTGGCTAAATACAGCCTAAAGCCTGTGGCTATGCGCCTAAAAGAGTTATTAGCCCAAGACGTCTTATTCTTAAGCGATTGTGTCGGTGAAAATATAAAGAAAGAAATCGATTCGTCTAAAGAGAAGGTAGTCCTTTTAGAAAATCTGCGTTTCCACGCCGAAGAAGAGGCGAATGACGCTGGTTTTGCCAGGCAATTGGCCAGCTTAGCCGATGTTTTTGTTAACGACGCTTTTGGGACAGCCCACCGGGCGCATGCCTCAACCGAAGGAGTAACGCACTTCTTAAAATCCGCGGCCGGTTTTTTACTGGAAAAAGAGATTCAATATTTAGGCAATGCTGTGCAAAATCCGGCTAAGCCGTTTATGGTAATCTTAGGCGGAGCAAAAGTTTCGGATAAGATAGGTATGATTGAAAATCTGCTTCCTAAAGCCGACGCTATTATCGTTGGCGGTGGCATGGCCTATACTTTCTTAAAAGCCCAAGGCAAGCAAATAGGAAATTCCAAGTTAGAAAAAGATAAGTTAGATTTGGCCAAGTCGATTTTAGAGCAGGCAAAATCCCTGAAAAAAGAAATAATCCTTCCAATAGATAATTTAGTCGTGGATAAAATTGAGGCGAACGCCAAAACAGAAATTGTAGGCGAAGAAATACCTGAAGGCAAGATCGCCGTTGATATAGGGCCAAAGACTATTAAGTTGTTTGAAGATAAATTAAAATCCGCCAAGACCATTGTTTGGAACGGGCCGTTAGGTATCTTTGAAATGGATGCTTTTAGCCAAGGGACCAGGGAGGTAGCGAATTTTGTGAGTAACCTTAAGGCAACTACTATTATCGGCGGCGGGGATACGGCTGCGGCGATAGTAAAATTTAAATTAGAGAGCAAGATGACGCATATATCAACCGGAGGCGGAGCAAGCCTGGAATACCTGGAGGGTAAAACTTTACCCGGTGTAGCTGCTTTGAGTGACAGGACGGAGGGCCGTGGTTTGGCCTCCGATAGCCAAAGCCACAAATGAGAAAAACCATAATTGCCGGAAACTGGAAGATGTATAAGACGATAAAAGAGGCCATTGAATTAGCTAACGGCTTGAAGCGCGAGCTTTTTAAATTGGATAATCAGGGAATTGATGTTGTCCTGTGTCCGGCGTTTACCGCGTTAAGTGAAGTCTCGGAAGTCATCTCGGAGTCGGATATTATGCTGGGGGCTCAAGACCTTTATTGGCAGGATGAAGGCGCGTTTACCGGAGAGGTGTCCGGCAAGATGCTTAAAGACGCCGGATGCAGCTTTGTTATTATCGGCCACTCTGAACGCAGGCAGTTTTTTGGAGAGACCAATGAGACCGTGAATAAAAAGATTAAAGCAGCCTTGATAAACGCGCTTACTCCGATCCTCTGCGTTGGCGAGACATTAAAAGAGAGAGAAGCAGGCAAAACCTTGGATGTATTAAAAGACCATGTGCAAAACGGCCTGCGTGAAATCGGTAAAGAGGATGTTTTAAAACTGGTTATTGCTTATGAACCGGTCTGGGCAATAGGAACAGGCAAGACCGCAACGCCGGCTCAGGCGCAGGAAGCCCATAAATATATCCGCGATCTTCTAGTCAAGCTTTACGACCAGGAAGTAGCGGCTCAGGTAAGAATACAATACGGCGGAAGTGTTAAGCCGGAGAATATAATTGAATTAATGCAACAGCCTGATCTTGACGGAGCCCTGGTGGGCGGAGCAAGCCTTCAGGTTGAGAGTTTCGCTGACATAGTCAAGAAAGCTGCCGAGGTGATAAAATGATAACTTTACTTATTGTTCTGCATGTAGTGGCTTGTGCGTTATTAATAACTCTGGTTTTAATCCAAAGAGGCCGCGGCGGCGGGTTAGTGGAAAGCTTTGCCGGAGTGGAGTCAATGTTTGGCACAAAGACTAACGCGTTTCTGACCCGGGCAACTACCGTATTGTCAGTAGTGTTCTTTTTTACCTGTTTAAGTTTGGCGATTCTCTCGGTAAAACAGAGCAGATCATTGCTTTCTAATGTTAGGCCAGCTCCTGTAGCGCAAAATCAATCGCCTCTGACAACAGGGCAGGCGCCTGCGGCAGCGCCAGCTGCTACAACTACCGCAACTGCGCAGACCCCAGCAAAACCGCAGGAAACCCCTAAAGCCGATCAGAAATAAAAATTTATTCTGGATATTTGCTTTAAGCAGCGCGGTTTATTTCACCCAAGGCATCGAAGGCCTTCCTTCCCAGGGTTTATTCTACTATTTTAAAGAGACCCTGAATTTCTCTCCTGAAAAGATAATGGTAATCTCCAGCATCATTATCTTTGCCTGGCTCATCAAGCCACTAATCGGCTATGTTATTGACCATTTCTTTAATAAACGTATCTGGGTCTTTATCGCTTTGGTCTTGGATATAGCTTTGGTCTTATTAGTAGGATTATTAAAGCTACCGCTTTTTCTACTGATTGTCATCTTAATGATAAATTCGGCTAACGCCGCTTTCCGGGATGTGGCTGTTGACGGGATCATGTGCGTTGAAGGCAAAAAATACAAAGCCACCGGTAGGATCCAGAGTGTGCAGTGGATCTCTATTTCTATTGCCGGGCTCCTTACCGGAATAGGAGGTGGGTATATCGCCGAGAAATGGGGGTATCAGGCAGGATATTTGTGCCTTGTGCCGGTTTATTTGCTTGTGGCCCTGCCTACGTATTTTTATAAAGAAGAAGATTATATGACCGTGGAGAAAGCAGCTTCAACCTTAAGCGTTGACTTAAAGAAACTTTTTACCAATAAAAATCTGCTTATAGTCGGCTTGTTTATATTTTTATACAGGTATTCGCCTTCCTTCGGCACGCCGTTATTTTTCATACAACGGGATGCCTTTAAATGGGGCAAGATCTGGATAGGCGTTTTAGGGACAATTGCAACAGTATTTGGCATTGTTGGTTCGCTCTTATATTATAAATTCAGCGAAAAGATAAATATTAAGAAGTGGTTATTCTGGTCGGTATTCCTGGGCGCCTTGACTACTTTAAGCTACCTTTATTATACGCCGGTTACCGCGGTAATTTATGATGTAATTTATAGCCTCGTAGGCATGTTTATTTTTATTATGGTTATGGATTTTATGGCCCGGAATTCTATTCCTGGACTGGAGGCAACGTCATTCGCGCTTTTATGCAGCGTAAGCAATTTGGCGCTGGTTATGAGCAATTTATCCGGCGCTTTTCTTTTACCGCTCGTCGGCCTGAAATGGCTGATTGTTTTATCCGCAGTCACCAGCTTTCTTTGTCTCCCATTGATTAAAAGAATAGAGTAGGCTGACTATGAAGAATATTACAATTATTTTAATTTCATCCTTATTCTTATCCGGCTGCGCTGCCATAAATTTTTCCTCAAAATATTATAATCCTCCGCCAAGCTACCATAATGACGTAGAATCTATCTGCGCCAAATTGATCAGTAATCTTAAGATCCATCCCGGTCTAAAATATAATTACAAAATAAAAATATGCTCTGAAAGAGAAACGAAAACAGCGGGTATTCCCCAGGTGGGGGTAGATAAGGAACTACCCGGAGATATTAGCTATACTATATATATTCCGGAATATTTTATAAGATATGTCTATGAGTTTTATTATAACTACCGGAAAGTTATTTTAGCCTCTATAGTTACCCACGAAATAGCGCACAGAGAATTTGATCTTGCGGATACTCCTCCAACAGCGCATTATCTTACTGATAAAGCAGCTGTAAATAAATTATTACCGTACACTCCGGCTACAACAACTGATTTCTACAACAGCCTTTATGTGCTGCATTATTATTGGAAAGCCCGCAAAGGCGTCGCGGGGCATGCCGGAAATATACTATTGAATGCGGGAAGCCTGGCCAGCGCGGCTTTTGGCGGGCCAACTTATTTCGGCGACCTTTTCGCTACCGACGTAACTACGCGAATATACAAGTTCCGCCACGATTTCCCCGCTTATTCCAAGATAACCTTCAAGCGCTCCAAGTAATAATAAATACTTGAAGCAGCGGAATTTAGGGAGTATAATTTAATACTATGACAGAGCTACTTAGGCCCTATATACTGGCGTTTATTCCTATATTCGTAGCGGTGGATGCCGTTGCCAATATTCCGATTTTTCTGTCTTTGGTCGAAAGCGCGACCAAAAAACACAAGCACAAGATAATCCTGGACGCTGTAAGGACATCCACAGCTGTCGCGATTATCTTTATGTGCATAGGTAAGTGGGTATTTTCGCTCCTGGGTGTAACTATCCCGGATTTTCAAATTGCCGGAGGCGTATTATTATTCGTTCTTTCCGTACGCCTGCTCTTTCCCGGCGCCCAAAAAGACAGCTTAATGCATAACCATGACAAGGACTTAGGCGTATTTCCTTTAGGTACGCCTTTAATTACCGGCCCGGCAGTCCTGACTACGACATTGATGATGATGAATACTTATGGCCTTATGCCGACCCTAGTTTCGTTAGTATTAAATATGGGTATTGTTTGGGTTACTTTGGCTAAGGCAGATCTGATTATGAAAGTTATCGGCCCCAGCGGCACGCGGGCGTTTTCTAAAATTATGTATATTTTACTGGCAGCGATCGCCGTGATGATGGTCAGGCACGGTATATTCGGAGCGTTCCTAAAATGATGCGCAAAGTTTTAACATTTATCATGGCCGGAGGTAAAGGAGAGAGGCTGCTTCCTTTGACCAAAGACAGGACCAAGCCCGCGGTCCCTTTTGGCGGCATATACAGGATAATTGATTTTACTTTGAGTAACTGTATTAATTCCGGGTTACGTAGGATTTATATCCTGACGCAGTATAAATCATCTTCGCTCCAGCGGCATATCCGCTTAGGCTGGAATTTTCTTCCTTCGGAGCTGGCGCAATTTATTGAACTACTTCCGGCGCAGCAAAGAGTGGGTGATTCCTGGTATTTGGGGACGGCAGATGCGATATACCAGAATCTTTATACTTTGGAAATGGATAAGCCTGATGAAGTCTTGATCCTTGCCGGCGACCACGTCTATAAAATGAATTATTATAATATGATTGATTTCCACCGCGATAATGACGCGGATTTAACTGTCGGCGTAGTGGAAGTTGCCAAAGAAAAGTCCACGCATTTTGGCGTGGTAGAGGCGGATAATTCCAACAGGGTAGTCGGTTTTCAGGAAAAGCCCAAATCTCCCAAAATCATACCCGGAAAGCCGGATACAATATACGCTTCCATGGGGATCTATGTCTTTAAGCATCCTGTAATTGAAGAAGAACTGCATGAGGATGCTAAGAAAATCGGCTCGAGCCACGATTTCGGCAAAGATATTATCCCGCAGATGTTAAAGAAGGGACTTAAGGTTGTTGCTTACAATTTTACCAGTGAAAATAAGAATGGCGGCCAGTATTGGCGGGATATTGGGACAATCGACGCTTATTACGAGGCGAATATGGATCTGATCCAGGCCGCGCCGACTTTTAATATGTATGATAAGGATTGGCCGATCCGGACTTTTCAGGAGCAATTCGCTCCGGCTAAGACCGTGCATTCAGGCGAGGAGATCGCCGGCAGGGTCGGCTTGGTCCTGGATTCCATAGTCTCCGGCGGCTGTGTCGTCTCCGGCGGAAAAGTGCAGCGCTCAATCCTTTCTCCGAATGTGCGGGTAAATAGTTTTTCCGAAGTTTATGATTCAATCCTGATGGAAGGCGTAAATGTCAGCCGTTACGCTAAAATCAAGAGAGCGATCATTGATAAAGACGTCAATATCCCTCAAGGAGTAGTCATTGGGTATGATTTAGCTGAGGATAAGAAAAAGTTTTTTGTCAGTGACTCGGGTATTGTAGTCGTAGCTAAAGGGACAGAAATAAAATGATCCGTAAAGCAAAAATCAAAGATATAAAACCGATTCAAGAGCTGATCAATTCTTTCGCCCGCAAGAATATAATGCTCAGCCGTTCGCTTAATGAGTTATATGAAAATCTACGAGATTTCTGGGTGGTTGAAGATAGCGGAAAAGTTGTGGGCTGCAGCGCTCTACATATCTCTTGGGATAATTTAGCGGAAATTAAATCTGTGGCCGTAGCCAAAAAATACCAGGGTAAGGGCATAGGCAGGGAATTAGTGGAGGTTTGTTTAGAGGAAGCAGCTGATTTAGGTGCAAAGAAGATATTTGTACTCACCTATAAACCGGGATATTTTAAAAAGTTCGGGTTTAAACACGTTAAGCATGAGAGCCTCCCGCATAAGATTTGGGCAGAATGCATTAACTGCTGCAAATTCCCCGATTGTAATGAGATTGCCTTGCTAAAAATCTTGTAAAATAATTATTTTATGTTATAATTTTTGGAATTAAACAGGAGGAAACATGGATTATTTGTTTACCGATGAACAAAAGATGATCAAGGAATTAGCGCATAAGATCGCCGAAGAGAAGGTGCGTCCCGCGGCAGCCAAATACGATATCAGCGAAGAATACCCCTGGGATGTGCTTAAGGTCATCGGAGAATCCGACCTTTTCGGTTTATTTATACCTGAAGAGTACGGCGGAATGGGTGTCAATATCACTAACCTTTGCTTAGCTACCGAAGAGCTCTCCCGCGCCTGCGGCGGTATCGCTGTTTGCTACGCAGCCTCGGCGTTAGGGACTTTCCCGATAGTTTTATTCGGCAATGATGAACAAAAGAAGAAATACCTTCCGGATTTAGCCAGCGGTAAAAAAGTCGCGGCTTTTGGCATAACTGAACCGGAAGCCGGCTCAGACGCTTCCGCCATAAAGACTACCGCTAAAAAAGAAGGCGAGCATTATATTTTAAACGGCCTAAAGCATTTTATTACTAATGGCGGCGATGCGGAAACTTATACTGTTATTGCTATGACTAATAAGGACAAAGGCGCGCGCGGTGCGTCAGCTTTTATCGTTGAAAAAGGGACTCCGGGGTTTACCTTCGGTAAAAAAGAAGATAAATTCGGTATCCGCGCATCTTCCACCCGCGAATTAATATTTACCGATTGTAAAATTCCCGCTAAGAATTTACTGGCTAAAGAAGGTATGGGTTTTATCGTCACTATGAGGACTTTTGATATGTCCCGTCCGGGGGTTGCGGCGCAGGCTTTAGGGATCGCCCAGGGCGCTCTGGAATTAGCCGTAAAATACGCCAAAGAGAGGCATCAGTTCGGAAAATCAATTTCCAGTTTCCAGGGTATTCAATGGATGCTCGCGGATATGGCGACCGAAATTGAGGCGGCCAGGGCATTAGTATATTCTTGCGCCCGGGCAATTGACGCCGGCTCAAGAGATGTCTCTAAGGAATCGGCTATGGCTAAGATGTATGCTTCGGATGTGGCGATGAAGGTGACTGTAGATGCCCTGCAGATTTTCGGCGGATACGGTTATATGAAAGATTATCCAATTGAGAAATATGTCCGCGACGCCAAGATCACTCAGATCTACGAAGGGACAAACCAGATCCAGCGTAATATTATAGGTTTACAGTTGATTAGAGAGATGGCGAAATAAAATGAATATTATCGTCTGCATAAAACAGGTCCCTGAAACCACTGAAGTCAGGATAAATCCGGAAACCAACACTTTGATCCGCGAAGGGGTAAAATCCATTATCAATCCTTTTGATATGTATGCTATTGAAGAAGGCGTGCGGCTTAAAGAAAGGTTTGGAGGTAAGGTTACGATTGTAACCATGGGCCCTCCGCAAGCAGACGGAGCTTTACGCGAAGCGATTTCCATGGGAGCTGACGAAGGGGTTTTAGTCTGTGACCGGGCATTTGCCGGAAGCGACACCTGGGCGACAAGTTATACTTTGTCCGGAGCAATTAAAAAAATCGGCGCCTTTGATTTGATTATCTGCGGTAAGCAGGCTTCGGACGGAGATACCGCGCAGGTCGGCCCCGGAATATCCACGCATTTAAATATCCCGCAGGTAACTTACGTTAAGAAAGTAGAAGAAGCAACGGACAAATCCATGCGCGTAGAAAGAATGCTGGAGGAAGGGTTTGAGATTATTGAAACACCCTTACCGGCTTTACTTACCGTAGTTAAGGAGATAAACGAACCGCGGATTCCTTCTTTAAAAGGGATGATCCGCGCGAAAGCAGCCAAAATTATTATGTGGGGTCAGAAAGATTTAGATTTGGACCCGCAGAACATTGGTTTGTGCGGTTCGCCCACACAAGTAGTGAAGATTTTTACTCCGCCGCAAAGAGTCGGAGGCCAGATGCTTAAAGGCGAGGTTCCGGAGATCGCGGCTCAGATAGTGGAATTATTAAGAAGCGAGGTTATCTCATAATGTCAATTCAGATTATCATTGAGAAGTGCACAGGTTGCACCTTATGCCTGAAAGCCTGTCCATTTGATGCCATCCGCATTATGGACAAAAAGGCAATCATTGATTTACATAAGTGTACTCTCTGCGGAGCCTGCCAAGACGCCTGTAAATTTAAGGCGGTTTTAATTGAGAAGACTTTGGCTAAATGCGAGCTTCCGGATATTAAGGATTATAAGGGTATCTGGGTATTTTTAGAGCAGAAAAACGGTAAAGTTCAGTCGGTGGCCTATGAACTTTTAGGTAAGGCTCAAGAATTAGCCAAGAAAATCGGCTGCGCTGTAAGCGGCGTTTTAATAGGCAATAAAATGGAAGACCAGCTGGACGAATTAATTTTCTGCGGCGCTGATAATATTTATTTAGTCGAGGCTGCGGAATTAGCTAATTTCCAGGACGAGCCTTATACAAATATATTAGTGGAGTTGATTAAAAAACATAAACCGGAGATTCTATTGTGCGGAGCTACCAATATCGGCCGTTCGCTTATTTCGCGGGTAGCCATCAATATTAAGGCCGGCCTGACCGCGGATTGCACTGGGCTGGATATTGACCCGGATAAAAAGATCTTGCTTCAGACTCGTCCGGCGTTTGGCGGGAACATTATGGCGACAATCATCTCTCCGAATTACCGTCCGCAGATGGCGACAGTCAGGCATAAAGTCTTCCAACCTCTGCCGGCAGATAAAAAGCGCAAAGGTAAGATTATAAAAGAGAGCTTTGATAGTTCTTTATATTTTTCGCGGACGAAATTGTTAGATATAGTGGAGGAAGTCGAATCATTGATCAACTTATCTGAAGCGGATATCATTGTCTCCGGCGGCCGCGGAATGGGGAGCCCGGAAAATTTCAAGATATTAAAAGAATTGGCCCAGGTTTTAGGCGCTGCCGTTGGTTCATCCCGCGCGGCAGTTGACGCCGGCTGGATGCCTTATTCGCACCAGGTGGGCCAGACCGGACGCACCGTCGCCCCGAAGATTTATTTTGCCTGCGGAATATCCGGCCAGATCCAGCACTTGGTCGGTATGCAATCCTCAAAAATAATCGTAGCCATTAATAAAGACCCCGAAGCTCCTATTTTTAAGGTAGCTACTTATGGAATAGTCGGCGACCTTTTTGAAATTATCCCTGCCTTAATTAAAAAATTCCAAGAAACCCTTAAGCGTTAATAGATAGCTATTTACAAAACTATGAAAGTGAAATTAGTTCTTACCCCTTACTATTTCTATCATGCCTTCATGCCTCCTTTGGGCCTGGCGCTAGTAAGTTCGGCTTTAAGCCAGAATAATATAGAGCATGATATCGACGATCTTTATGTCAAACTTTACAGGTCTTTGGTAAAGGGGAGCATAAAAACGGATGTTTTTCTGGACCAAGCCAGAGTCAATGATTACCTACGCGGGTCTGCTTGCGCTGAGATTGATGCGGAAACCGCAAAAGTAATGGCCTTAACAGATTTTTCGGGGTATGATTATGTCTGTTTTTCCGGGCATTACCCGTCGTTGGATAGAATCAACAGCCAGGCTATCGCCGCCTGCCTGATGAAGAAGATAAAAGATAGCTATGGCGTGATAATCGTCGCTAATTTCGAGCTGCCGGCTTACCGAGAGGCAGGCCTTATAGATTACCAGACTTCCAGTATAGACAGCTTTATTGATTTTTTAAACGTCAAAAACAAGCTTAACCCGAAACTTCCCCGGATTTTCTTAGAGCCGAATTTTAAGGGGTTTCCGCTTAGCCTATATAAATACAGCAGGAATACTATAATCTCGGAGTTTCTCCCGCATTCAGGGCGGATAAGCAATTTATCCAGATATACCGGCGTTTCAAAATCACTTCCTTTATTGCTCCCGTATACGTTTATCGAAGGCTGCCAGAATAGCTGTATATTTTGTGAATTATCCGGAAAACCCGGATTTAAGATAAAGGATTACGATAGGATAATCCGCGAACTAAAATTTCTTAAACGGGAACATAAGACGCAGGACTTCTTTTTTCTGAATTCGAATATCAATCCAACCAAGCAGACTGTCCGGGATCTTACCGATAAGATAGCAAAAGAGCGCCTAAAGATAAAGTTTACCGACTGCGCCACCTTTAATAACCTGGATAAAGAAATACTTTTGCGTTTAAAAGAAGCGGGGGCAGTAAGGCTGGTGATCGGATTGGAATCCGCCGGTATTAAACTGCAGAAATACATAGGTAAAGTCATTGACCTTAAACACGCTTCCCATATTTTAAAACTATGCCATGACCTGGGCATCTGGGTAGAGATAGACCTGTTGATCGGTTTGCCTTTTGAGACGAGCCAGGATATCATTTCCACGCTGGAATTCATAAGAGATAATAATGCGTATATTAAAGGAGTTAATTTAAACAGGTTTGTGCTTAAACCGGAAAGTCTGATGTTTAGATCTTGCGCAAAATACAGGATTATTAATGTTAGGGAGCAATCAAATCCGGGTTTTGAGTTTGCCTATGATGAATTCCGGGGTTGGAAGTGGGATATGGCTAGGAAATTGATGGAATACCGGTATTCCCGTTTCTTAGAGTGCCTGGACCGCAATAAGATTGATTATTTCAGGCCTGTCCAGTTCGTATTTTTAATGAACAGGAAGTTTAAAGATCCGCGGCGAATGAATAAGTACCTCGCGCGTTATTTTTTTACGGATAGGGCCTGGGAGAAGAATATGGAAAATTTCATAAATGAGCTTAAGCAGGGAGAAGATATTGCCAGGGTCAAGGCGCACCTGTTTTAACTTGACTCATTGCAGGAGTTATGATAATTTATTCTTAAGAGCGGGCAGGGTCAAGTAGGAATTATGCTAAGAGGTGCAATGAATAAATTTTTTACCACGTTAGTAATTTCTATAGGTTTAATTATAATTTCCTTCCCTTTTGCTTTTTCAGAAGATCTGACCATTACCACTTATTATCCTTCGCCTTACGGAGTTTACGCGAATCTACGCTCGGACCAGATGTCCATCGGCTCCGGGTATAGAGCAACCACTCTGCCCAGTAACGGCCTTATTATCGAGGGGCAGGTGAGTATTGGAGCGACCAGCGCAGCTAGCTACGGGGGCGTTCAGACGGAACTGGATGTTAACGGTGAGATCGCGGCTAGTGACGTATGGGTTAAAAATAAAAGTAAATGGCTGGGGAGTCTGAGCTGGTGTACAATGAAGACATATGGACCTAATACTGGAAATACCCTCTGCGGTTCAGGGACTACGTATAGTTGGTTTCAGCCAATATATGGCACTAGCCCCACTACTTATGATATACCTACGTCCGGATCTTTTTTATGCTGCGGTTAATTAAAGGCCTCCAATGAAGAAGTTATTATTAATTATCGCGGTATCTTTTTTAGGATATATAACTGTTTTTGCCGGAGAAAACATCCCCATCGCTACCTACTATCCCTCGCCCTACGGTAGTTATATAGAATTGCGCTCGGACCAGATGTCCATCGGCTCCGGGTATAGAGCAACCACTCTGCCCAGTAACGGCCTTATTGTCCAGGGGCAGGTGAATATTGGAGCGACCAGCGCAGCTAGCTACGGGGGCGTTCAGACGGAACTGGATGTTAACGGTGAGATCGCGGCTAGTGACGTATGGGTTAAAAATAAAAGTAAATGGGTGAGTACGGTAGATTATTTTGTGTCACCTTAAGGGAATCTTAAGTTTAGGAAGGAGCGGAGTTTAGTGGAGATTAAGCTAAGCGCAAGAATCTATCCTTTAGAAGCTATTTTGAATGCTTGTTATTTATTTATTGACCGCGTCTACATTTTTTTGGATAGCGATCTTAAGGGAAATCAGATTAAGGTTTTTTTTAAAAGTAAAGGCAAGGTTGCGGGTAAAAAACTGGAAGCGTTAAAAGGTGAATTCAAGAATGAGCTATTGCGCTGCGCCTTAAGATACGAGATAAGTAAGAATAACAAAAAGATCAGGGAATATATCGTTGGCCGCGCTTTATATACTACTTTACCGGGTCCGGGTGTAGTCAGTCTTTCCGAAAAACTGGATTATCAGGATGATCCTTTAGGTATAGCTTTGCCTTGGAAAAAGAAACATAGAAAACAGAAAAATGCCAGAAAACGTAAGATTTAATACTCGGTTTTATAAAAAAAAGGCGATCCAGAAAGCGATCCTTGCTTATGCTCATCTGGCAAAATTCAGGGTCAAGGATTGTAAAGATTACCTAGAAGTAAAAATAGAGAATATAGATACGCAGGTCAAGGATATATTTGTAGATGAATTTAACAATTACGTCTTAGGAGCGACCAAGAAATGTTGCTAGAGTCTGAAAAGATAGATAGACAGAAGGTCGGTTTCTTTCAATTTAAGCGGTTAAACGGGCAATATTTGCTGACTAATGTCATAGGGGATTATATTTTTTTGCAGCCCCCAAGTTTTAACGCCTTCCTTAGCGGTAAAATAGAACAAGCTTCGCCCCAAGAGTATTCCCAGTTGCGGAATAAAGGTTTTATCCGGGGTCAGTTAAACTTTGATAACCTGGCCCAAAGATACGTGCAAAAAAATATGTTTTTAAGGAGTGCAGGCACCGCTTTACATATTGTGGTAGTTACTTTAAGATGCGACCATAAGTGTATTTATTGTCAGGCAAGTTCCCGGGATCTTAAGGAAAATGAATTAGATATGGATATAGCTACGGCTGAAAAAGTTGTCGATAGGATTTTTGAATCTGCCAATAAAGGAATTACTATTGAATTTCAGGGAGGCGAACCCTTAGTCAATTTTGAAATTATAAAATTTATTGTTCGGTATGCTCAAGAGAAGAACAAAAAAGCCAAGAAGGACTTGCGTTTTACCGTTGTATCCAATTTGACCTTTATGAATGAGAAAATAGTTAAGTACCTTTTAAAGAACGATATCCATATATGCACTTCATTGGATGGGCCCGAAAAGGTGCATAACAAATGCAGGGTTACTCTGGGGAATAAAAATAGTCATAAAAATACGGTTAAATGGCTGAAAAGATTAATAAGGGAGTATAAAAAAGCAAATTCCTGCCATAAGCCGTTCGCTCTGGCTACGATTACCCGCCTGGCCCTTCCTTTTCCGAAAGAAATTGTCAATGAATATGTAAAATTAGGGCTGGAAGGGATGCATTTAAGGCCGCTAAGCCCGTTTGGGACTAATAAGAAGGTATGGAAGAGGTTAGCTTTCTCCGGGCAGGATTTCCTTACTTTTTATAAAAAGGCTTTGGATCATATAATAGATTTGAATATGAAAGGCAAAGATTTTCGGGAAAGGTTCGCCGTGATATTTTTAACTAAAATTTTGACGGATAAAGATCCGGGTTATGTTGATTTGCGTTCTCCCTGCGGGGCAGGGACAGGGCAAATGGCTTATAATTTTAATGGCGATGTTTATGCCTGTGACGAAGGAAGGATGATGAGCCGGCAGAAAGACGAATCTTTTAGGCTGGGTAATGTAAGGACCGGTTCGCACAGGGATTTTTTTAAGAGTAACGTGGTAAAAACGATGTGCATAGCGTCATGCCTGGATAATCTTCCCGAATGCAGCCAGTGCGTATATAAACCCTATTGCGGGGTATGTCCTTTGCAGAATTATACCATAAATGGGAACATTTTTAATAAGTCCGCATTTTGGTGCCAGATCAATAAGGGTATTTTGGATTATTTATTTATTAAGCTCAAAGATGAGAAGATAAAGGATATATTTTATAAATGGGTGATGAGGAGCTGATAATGGACAAATTTAAACTAGCCCTAAAGGTCATCTTCCTGTCTCTGGTTTCTCTTATGTTGAGTAGCCATTTTTCTTTCCTTTTTAGCGAAGCCGAGTTAATCGAGGATTATCCCCAAGAAGTGGAGACTTATCCTCAAGAAAAAAAGCCAGCAGATTGCTCTAAGGATTTTTATATTAACAAGGTAGACTTTAATGATCCCCGAGTGGCCCCGATAGTGGAGCTTCTAACTGGTTGTATCTACTGCCGTTCAGTGGTAAAGGATGATATAGAGGAATGCGGCAAACTTAGTTTACAACCTTCTCTTCTGGAAGACTGCCGGGTTAATTTTACCGAGTATCAGGGTATATACGGCAGATTTTTTAAGTCCGGCTTTAACAGCCTGCAATTGATGAATTCCTGGAAGGACCGGAATAGTGAAGGGTTTAAACTATTTATGCAAGGAGTGCTGAACAATGATAGTTCTGTCTGTGAAAAGGCGCAAAATGAAGCAGAACGCAATGAATGCAGGGCTTTTACCACCGGAAACGTTAAACTGTGCAAGAATGATTTTTGTGTAGATAAAGTCATTTATATAAAAGCGATTAAGGAAAAGAATCTTGCTAAATGCAACGGAATAAAAGATCCTAATATAAGATTAATGTGCCAGGGTTATATCAGCGGGGACGAAACTACTTGTGAAAAGTATGAGGGATTTGAAGAATTTATCCAGAAATATTGTGCTACCCTTAATAAGGAGGCGCGTAATGAAAAAAAAGCTCCATAAGAAGGTGAATAAAAAATTGCCCGTTACTAAAAGAAATATTAAAGACTTTCTTTTTAATGAAGAAGGGAACGCCTCTAAGAAGAATATTGCTAAATTAGGCATATCTTTAGCCGTATTGGGAATGATGCTAGAACCTAAAGGCGCTCAGGCCCAGCATGCCAGTCATTCCAGCCATAGTAACTCGCTCGTCTCTGGGGGGGGAGGCGGCCATACTTCCTCTACGCCACATTCCAGTTCGCACACCAACCATAGTAACCACTCTAACCACTCTAACCACTCTAACCACGGTAACCATGGGCGAGGAGGGGGATGGTGTTAGAAAGTCATCCCGAGGCGTTGAACATCTTTTTGACCAAGCACTGTAATTTAGATTGCCATTATTGTTTCGTTAAAAAGGACAGTTGTAAAGATAAAGAACTGGATGTTGAGCAGTTAAAGAAGGCCGTAGTTTTTTTTTAACATCTCCCGGAAACACTAAGAGTATAAATTTTGTCGGCGGGGAACCTTGTTTAAGGTTTGGAAAGTTAAAAAAGCTGTATCATTATATTCAGCAGAATAAGGGAAGTTCAAAATTAGCGGTTACGGTTGTTACTAACGGTACTCTTCTGACTCCCAGCCGGTCAAGTTTTTTAAAAGAAAACAGGATTATAACCACAGTCAGTATAGACGGCCAGAAAAAGGTTCAAGACTCCAACCGTCCTTTCAAGCGCAAAGCATATGGCTCTAGTCATGATCGCCTAGCCGGGAACTTAAAGCGACTGGATCTGGATAACACCAGACATAAAATATATTCCGCTTTAGTCTTTACGCCTCAGACAATCAGCGGCCTGCTCAAAAATATAAAATATCTCCGGAATCTGGGGTTTAACCGCATTAATTTCTTCCCTAACCTTTACACCCAATGGTCAAAAGCTGGCTTAGATAAAGCCGAATCAGCATTCCGGGAGTTTAGCGATTTCTATATCTCTATCTTTGAGAAAGCCAAAGATAGTAAAGATATTTTTGAAAATTCTTTATTGGGTACATTTATAAGAGGAAAAGGGCTTTATAAACCCATTCGTTGCCAGAAAATCCACTTAGGTTGGGAGGGGAATTTTTATTGCTGCGATAAAGTATTTTCTATAGCCCAGCCGGAAAGAAAAAAATTTATTATCGGGGATATCCATAAAGGGATAAATAACCGTTTACGGCTTAAGCTCTTAGCCCAAAAGAGAAAAGAAATAAGGGAATTAACCGGTAAGGATTGCAATAGATGTAAATATTTAAGATACTGCTTCTGCCCGGTTGGGCATTATATTTATTTTTCTTCTTGGGGCTTAGATTTTAAGCGCTACTTTCCCCAATTCTGCCGCTTGTCTCAGATTTATATCCATACCTTTCTCGAAATAGAAAGAAAACTTCACCGGAACCGCTTGTTTACTAAAATTTACGGGACCCGGCAATTGCTTAATTAAATGTTATGGAAAATAACGATTTTTTGTTCAAGCGTATCACCGAGGGAATCGCTAATACGGATTTTAGCGGTTACACTATTCAATATCCCCCGATGTTTTTGTGGGGGAAAGCCCGTTCAAACCGGGAAATCTTAAGGTCATGGTCAAAATCCTTGGCCAATAATTTTAGGCACCTGGGGTTATATGTGCACATACCCTTTTGCAAGCAAAAATGTTCATTCTGCCGTTATTTTTCTCAAGAGTTAGCGCAAAGGGCCGCATTAAAAGATTACCTCGCCGCCTTAAAGAAAGAAATAAAAATCTATAAACCATTATTCGCAAAATTTCCCCTATCTTCAGTTTATCTTGGCGGCGGCACGCCAGCTTTATTAAGCTTAGGCCAATTAAAAGAGTTATTTGATGCTCTGTATATGAGTTTTAACCTTAATCAATGCCGACAAATATCCTTTGAGGGGAATCCTGATTTTTTATCTTGGACTAAGCTCAAATTATTAAAGAAATACGGCGTGAATAGGCTGACTATAGGTATCCAAAGTTTAGATAGCCGGGTCCTAGAGTCCGCTAATCGCTATCAGTCAAAAGAATCATTTGAGCGCTGTTTTCAGGATGCCCGCAACGCCGGAATAGCCAACATTAATGTTGATTTAATGGTAGGATTAAGCGGGCAAACCGCTAAGAGTGTTTTGAAAACCCTTGAGGAGGTAATTCGGCTGCGGCCCGAATTGATCCATATCCATCCCTTTTATCCGACAGCCTTAACCGCATTTATGCAAGCCGGAGGCCAGCTTTCTAAAGAAGAGATGGATCTAAGAGAGCGTTTGGCCAAAATCAGCCAGGCAGTTATTAGGCAAGCCGGATACGCGGCGATAGAATTTGACGCTAACGGCCTAAACCCGGCAGCTCGGAATGTCCAACTCTCCGATGCGATAGAACACAACAGCCCATTTTTAGGTCTAGGAGCCGGGGCGGTCTCTCATGCCACCGGTTATTCAAGATACGTTAATCTTAACGACCCGGATAAATACTGTTATTCTTTAAACCAAGGGAAGCTCCCGATTCAATCAACCTGCCGCCTAACCCAAAGAGATGAAATGATATATTTTATAACCAGTTGGCTGCGTTACGGCAGGGTCAGCAAAGAGAGATTCAGGGATATTTTTAAAAAAGACCCGGATAAGGTTTTCGCTAAAGAAATAGCCTATTTAAAAACAAGAAAAAAAATTAAAGATACACCGGGATTTTTATGCTCTAAATCGGCTAATATGGGCGAGTACGCCATTTTTTCTAAATATTTTTATGATCAAAAAATTATTGCTAAATGCAGGGCAGTACTTTCTCCTCTAGCCGGCAGGATTAAGCGGGCCGATATGAAATATCTGTATTTTTAGAGATGCCTAAAAATAATAAAAATCCGGACATTTTTATTAAATCTTACGGTTGCGCGGCTAACCGGTTCCAAGCGCAACAGTTAACTTTTGCCTTAGAGAATTCCTTTTCTATCTATAACCAATATTTTGGAGATGACCGGGATTTCTTCCGCGATTCGCAAGAAAGACGCCTGGCTTTCAAAGCAAAGGTTTTTATTATTTATGCCTGCCCGATAACCGCTTACTTAGAAAAATTTGTAAAGAATTTTTTGTTTTACATTAGGAGGGTCAATAAAGAAGCTTTGATAATATTAAGCGGTTGTTCCTTGAGTTATCCATCCTCGTCATTGCCAGAGACCAAGATAAAAGGTCTCCGGAATATATTATTTATAAGGGAAGAAGGCATTGCCGGATATTTAAGAAAAACACTAGCCTCATCTAATAAACCGGTTTACCGTAACACTCTTAATTCCGGGATAATATTAATAGAAAATGGGTGCAATAATTATTGCCGTTATTGTATTTGCCCCTGCCTGCGGAAAAATAGGAATGTCAGTTTTAGTGAGGTTAAAAAGCAGATTAGGCAGTTGGGGTTAAGAGGGATAAAGAGGATTGAATTTGGCGGGCCCTGCATGGGCGGTTGGCATGACCCGCGGAACAAACATTTTACCTTCACTCAGTTATTAGAATTTATTTTAGCCCAGACTAATCTGGAGGTATTTTATTTGGAATTTTATCCCAACGATTTATCGGATAAGCTTATGGAGCTCATCTTAAATGATAAGATCAATAAAGAAATAAGTGTTCCTATCCAGTCGGCTTCCGATCGTATTTTAAAGATGATGCGTAGAAAATATGATTCCGCCTACTTGCGGATGTTGTTTAATAAATTATGCCGCAAGGTGCGTAATCTACGTTTGACTACCGATATTATTGTCGGATTCCCGGGTGAGACTAAAGATGATTTGGTCCAGACTTTAGATTTCTTAAAAAGGTTTAGTTTTTCCAGGGTAGATGTTTACCCTTATTCAGCTACTAAAAAGGCCTGCGGGGTAGAATTAAAAAACAGCCTAGATTTGTTTAATAAATTGCTGCGACTTAAAAAATACAAAGACCTGCGCAAGGTTATTGATATCACGGGTCTGGGTTTTGATGCCTGATTAAATCCGGTATATTGTTTGTAAATCTTGGCTATAATGATTTGTCTCTTTGAGCATTACCCGGTCTAAGATATCCAAACAGATTATCTCCTCCGCGTTAAATTTTAAACCGGAAAACAATTTTAGATTTTTTAGTTTAGGTTTTATTTTTGGAAACAATTCCCTTAGGGATTTGGCAGTAACTTCCATATCCAAAGAGGTATCAAATCCTAATTTAAACCTGTTGTTATATTTTAATCCTCGCGTCTTGGCGATCTGCCGGATGATATATTTTGGGTTAGCATTCTGAGTATGTAATTTTTGGGGTATTTGTTCCAGGAAATTCCTTATTTTCTGAGAGAGGTATGGAAAACGCGCTTCTTGATTAACACTTGCCGAAACCTGGTAAATTAGTCTTATTTGGTAGAGAAGAGTGCGCAGCGCAATTTCATCAAACATTATCTTTGCCGGATGCCTAAGCATTTCTTGGGCCCAGGGAAGAACTATCTTTGCCTGGGGGTATTTTTTGGTTATTCTATTGGTTAAATAGTTCCTGAATCCCTCCTGATTTATATGCGAAGCCAATCCTTTAAAGAATTCTTCAGTGCCGATACCCCATAAATTCACCCGCTGATTACCCTTTATTTTATGAAGAAAAAGGTATACTTTAGCCATCTGAAACCAGATATTTTCAACGTGGTAACAAGCCGCGGGTAAAAAACGCAAAGCCTCGGTTTCCTTTATTGCGATTATCTGATGCTGAAAACCGTATTTTTGAGCGTTTTTTGCGGCATAAAATAAGTCTGCGCGGTTTTTTTGGCCCTTTAGGGAATACGCGTTTACGCGTATTTTATTGTTCCGGATTATATCCGCGATTAAAGTTGAATCTACTCCTCCCGATAAATATAAGCCGATCTCTTTTTCCGAAGCAATCTTACGCTGGCTAGATTCAACGATTAGTTTCTCTGTCCTTTGGATAATTTCTAGCTCGGTTAAATTATTTTTCCGAGAGCCTTTTTTAGGGCGATAGGAGGGGTAGGAAAAAGCTTGTGTCTTTAGGTCGAATAGAGTAGGAATGCCGGCCGGCAGGGAATAAATTCCGGAAAATATAGTTTTATCGTTATAAGTAAATCCTAATATTGATTGCTCAACGAGCGCCTCAAGGTTAAATTCTCGTTTGAGGGGGTGGCGGAAGATCGCTTTTATTTCTGAAGCAAAAATTATTTTTCCGTTCTTATAAGAGTAATACAGAGGTTTTGTTCCAAATTCATCCCGGTAAAAAATCAATTTACCTGCCAGGCTATCATAGAGCACAAACGTAAATTCTCCTTCCAGGCGCTTAATGAAATCTAAGCCGTATTCTTTATATAGCCAAATGATTGATTCAGCCGCAAAATCCCGGGTATTATAAATATGGCCCTCCAGAATAAGCGCAATTGTTTTTTTGCCATCGCAAACAGCAAAGTTATTTCTGGGATCGCCGTTATGAAGTTTATCCGCATAGGCCAGGCAAATATTTTTAGCGCAAAATTTATAAGCCTTGCCCGGTTTTTGTCCCTTAAGATAACCGGTCATTCTGTCGAGTAAACCGGGATTGTCTTCACTAAAGCCGAATATAGCCATATTTAGGTAAGGTTTTTAGAAGAGTGTATCGAACTCTCTTGCTTATTAAACCATATTAACTTTCCGATTTCAATTTATTTTGCTGGATTGAAAGTGCTTGCGGATTGCCGGAAGACAGAATATAATACCAAAAAGAAGCTAATTCCGGGGAAATAATGGTAAATTTTAGTTATCCAGCCAGCTTTAACAAGGATGAAGTTGAGGCTATAGTAAATTTGAATGCGAAATTCAAAAATAAGCTAATAAGGGTGAAAACCTTTTACGGCTGCCTTAATCCATCTGTCTGGCCGTCAGCCAGGTCGCCATTTAACTTACCGTCAGTCTCTCCCAGGAAACTTAAAGGTTACCTAACCTATCTGCATAAACTTGGTTTTGTATTTGAATATACCCTGAATTCTCCTTTCATGCATAGATTTGAGACCGACCCGAAAAAGAAAAATGAGTTAATTGATTTTATTAAGATGATCTTTGGCTTGGGGGTGGATGAGCTCTCTGTCAGCAGCCTAAGCCTGATGGATATTGTTACGCGTAAGTTCAGGGACCATAAATTGAATATTTCCACCGTAGCTAACATTAAGAATTCAGCGCAACTGGCGCAGCTAAGGGATTATAAAATTAATATGCTTACGCCTTCCATTGATGTCAATAGAGAGGTGCCTAATCTTAAACGCCTGCTTAAGTTATCTAAAAAAATGGGACTAGAGATTAAATTGATTGTAAATAGTGATTGCTTATACAATTGCGCATTTAATAAAGATCACTATTACTTTGTCGGGCTCTTCAATAAGAGTCGGTTCTTTGACCGGGATTATTTTAAGCGGGAATGCATAAGAAAGATGATCACGGATGTTAATTATATCTTAACCTCTCCCTGTATACGGCCGGAGGATTTAGAATTCTACCGGGATTTAGGGGTTAAATCGTTTAAGCTTAACGGCAGGGTGCGCAGCCGGGAAGATAATTTATTTTTTCTCCAAACTTATATGAAAGGGAAATTTAAGGGAAACTTCTTTTCTCTTTGGAGCGGAAGCGATAAATCATTTTGGGCAAGATTGTATTATCTAAATAACCGCGACCTTGACGGATTAAGCCTGTATTTGGCCAATAAATTTAAATACAATGGGTGGCTGAAAGAAATGAAAAGCCGGGTCAGGCGGAGGAAAATAGACCCGTTGAATTTAGCATCCTTGGATAAAACCTTAATTTTAGAGGCGTGCGATGATATCCGTACAGATGCCCGTAACCAGGAGTAGATTCCTTTTTCCGGCAATTAAAAGCGTAATTGATCAAACTAGCAATAATTGGGAATTGGTGATCTTGCTTGATGGGCCGACTCCTGTTGAAAAGCAACGCATAGAGGAAATAATCAGTAGATTCAAAGGCCAAGGTAAAATAAGGAGATACTCCCAGAAAAAATGCGGTATAGGTGTCACTAGGCAAAGGCTTTTTAAGCTTACCCGTTTAAAATATATCCTGCCTCTTGACGATGACGATATGCTTATGCCTGGTTGCGTGGAAGAGTTCACTGATTTTATAGAGAAAAATAAAAATTTCGCGATTGCCCGCGGTTGTTCTTATGAAATAGAAGAAAATATTGTTTCTTGGAAGCAGTTAAGCCCGCATATTTTAGGCGGTAAATTCAGCGTGCCTTTACGCCTTAAGAAATTTGGATTACCGCTAAATCCTGGAAATGTGAGCCAGCCGTATTTGCTTAATAGGGGGTACTTAGAAAAAATCGGTTGGCTAAGATTTAGGAAACGGTTTGGTTATATCGAAGACGTGGATCTATTCATAAGAATGGAGGAGGTCGGAAGGATTAAAACAATTAATAAACTTCTCTATTTAAAGCGTAATCATCAAAATTCTCTATTAGCCGGCATGAATGAAGAAGAAAGGCTGGCCCTTCTTGTTTACTACGTAAATAAAACAATCAAACGCAGAAAAATTCAGGCCAAGATAAGCAAAATATACAAAAAGTGGGCAATGGATTCTACGGGTTGCCGGCGTTACCAGTATTTTTTTGATTATGCGAAAAACAAAAATTAATAAGGTTTATTTAACCACTAGTTTTAAATTCTGCAAGACTAACGCCTATTTAGGAAGCCAGTTGTATTCTTTCTTCGAAAGAAACGGTTTTTGGATAGTTGATAATCCGGAAGAAGCCGATTTTATTATTATTACTACCTGCGCTTTTGATAAAAGGCGCGAAAACGAAGCGTTGTCTTTACTAGAGCCCTTGATAGAAAGATTTGCGTCTAAAAAACAGATAATAGTCTGTGGATGCCTTCCTAAAATCAACCGAGACCTCCCCCGGGATAAAAGGATAATCGCCGTAGGTCCGAAAGAGCTAACGAAATTTGACGAGATTTTTTCAGCAAAAATAAAAATGGAAGATGTCTATACGGGCAAGCTGAACAAATATTTTTGCTCCGATCGTATTGGAGAGTTGGAGTATGGCTATATACAGATCGGCCAGGGGTGCGTTAATAATTGCTCATATTGCATAATCAAAAAAGCCAAGGGAAATATTGAAAGTAAAGCTCCGGAACAGATACTGCGTGAGTTTAAACTGGGGATAAAATCCGGATTAAGAAAGTTTTTCTTATTGGCTGATGATTGCGGTAGTTACGGTTTAGACATCAAGACTAATTTTGCCGAGCTTTTGAATTTATTATGCGGCGAGCTCGGGGATAGTTTTGATTCTTTGGGAATTTTATATTTTGAGCCTAACCGGCTGCTAAAATTGTACCCCCATATCGATAAAAACGTCTTTAAAAAAATTGACTCTCTGAATGTTCCGATTCAGACAGTTTCTGCCCGTTTGCTTAAGCTAATGAACAGGAGCTATAATATTAACGCCGTTCTAAATATTTTAGCCGATATCAAAAGGATAAACCAGAAAATCGATCTGAGGACGCACTTGATTTATGGCTTTCCGGGGGAGAGCCGGAAAGACTTTAACAGTCTATTCTCGTTGTTCGGGCATTTTGATTTAATGAGTTGTTTCTACTATTCAGACAGGGAAGGCACCAAGGCGTATGATTTAGGCGGTAAGGTTCCCTGTTCGGAAATTATGTACAGGACGTCGGTTATCATGCGGATGGAGAATTTAATTAGAGAACAAGATAAATTAAAGACGAAAATCGAACTTGCCTATCAACCTAAAACGATTTTTGATTCCATAGCCAAAACAGTCCCGCCAGGCCCTGTTGATGTGTTGTTGATCTATCTGGCTTCCGGAAAGGAAAATGATGCCTCTGTTTATCCTTTAGAGCTTTTGGAATTAGCGGAACCGTTAGTAAGAAATAATATAAAAGTTAAAATTCTCGATGCCAGGCAGGAGCCTCATTTATCCAGAAAAATCATAGAATTAGCCGGAAAAAATAAATTGATTCGTATCGGTCTTGTCGGAGGCGAGCCTGCTCAAATTGAAGAAATCAAAAGGTTAGCCCGGCGCATTAAATCCCGGTTCGCTATACCTGTTGTTGTCGAGGGTTCCTTGGGGAGCAAAGCGGGCCAGTTATTAAAGGCTAAGCGGATTTTCCGTCCTTTACCGCATTATTTATTATCAGAGTATTTTTCCAAATACCGGATAGCCCGCATACAAACCGGGAATAATACTGCGCAGACCATAATAAATAAGATTAAGGATCTATTTTTGTATGTTGATGATAAATATGTAGATTTTATTGAAGATGATTTTCTTAAAGATGCGACCCGGGCGAAGGAATTTGTGGCTAAGCTTTCAGTTGAGATAAAGAACGGGAAAATTTATTCTTTCCCTTGGTCTTTTCAAACTAGAGTGGAGAGCCTCGCGCATATTTCATTCGGGCTACTTAAGTCACTTAAGAAATCAGGATTAGATTCTATCCGCGTTGACGTCGACAGCTATCTAGATAATGAAAATGGGAGAGGGAGTAACGGATTGCAAGCGGGAAAGGTGATAAAAGTCCGGGGGTTTCTAAAGGCTTTAAATATAAATGTCCGGTATCCCGATTAATCCTAAGGAATGATAATATGTTTGCCAGCGTAACCCCAATAGACATTATAGTCCCCGTTTATAATAATTATTTATTAACTAAAAGATGCATTAGTTCTATCTTTAGGTCTACGCGTTGCCCTTACAGAATTATAATAATCAACGACGCCTCCAGCGAAGCCGCTTTGATTAATTACCTGGAAAGGTTAAAAAAAGAAAAGAATATAATCTGCATTACGAATAATACAAATTTAGGCAGGACCAAGAGTGTAAATTTAGGAATTAAAGCGTCTAAAGCCCGGGTGGTGGCCATAATCGACAATGATGTGGTCTTACCGGATAATTGGGTAAGAAAAATAATCCGAGGATTTTATTATTCTGCGCGGGTCGCCGCTCTAGGGCCGCTCTTTAATGATTCAATCAACCCCCACCAATACCTACAATTTAAATCAACGGGCCTAGCCGGTAGCCGGTTAGAAAATAAAGTAAACCAAATAAATCACTTGCTGGATAAGGAAGGGGAAAATGGTTTTCAAGGTTCCCCTTATATTTTTGGCGCCTGTATGGTTGTTAAAAGGTCAGTGTTTAAAAAGTGCGGATATTTCGATGAATTATTTAAGGTGTCGCCAGCGGGCTACTTTGACGACATAGATCTCTGTTTTAGACTGATAAAATCCGGGTTTCAGGTCGGAGTCTGTAAGAATCTGTTCGTCTATCATTACAACGGCAGTTCTTATAAAGATATGAATAAGAGGCTGGCGGATTTAAGAAAAGGTTTCTGCTTGTTCAAGGAGAAGTGGGAGAACGATAAACTATTTGAGTATATACCTGAACAATTGCGTAGGCTCAAGGATCCAGCTACCCATCTGAAAGGTGAGGCCAAGTGGCAATTTGATTTAGATTATACCGCTGGCAAAGTTGTGGTCATTAAAGATTCCCGCAGGCATCATTTAAACGGGAAAAACAAAATTTTATCCGGACTAAAAAAAATAATTTATCAGGAAAGAATCGACCCCATTTTACACTCTGCTACTTTTCTCCGGGGAATTATACCCGAGCATATCGCCAGGTATAGATTCGCCAATAAATATATTAAGGGAAAGGTTTTAGATATCGGCTGCGGGACAGGATACGGATTACGGGAATTAAACGCCAGTTTATATTCTTCGCTTACCGGCATAGACATCTCTAAAGAGGCCATAGATTTCGCGAATAAAAACTACTTAACCCGAAAATCGCGTTTTCAGAACAGCGATTTTTTTTCCTTCAATCATCCTAAAACGTTTGACACAATAATTGCTTTTGAGTTTATAGAACATCATAAATATAAGTTCGCCGCTATTTTCCTGAAGAAAGTTTTAGAATTGATGAAACGCAGCGCATTTTTTTTGATTTCCACTCCTTTAAATGCCCGCCGGGATAGATTCTACCCGGAAAATCCTTTTCATAAGAGAGAGTATTCTTACCTTGAATTTAGGAAATTATTGGGAAATTTCGGTGACTTTGAAATTTTCGGGCAAAATAAAGATGTTATTGAAGGATTTAAATCAGGCAGTGATTATACAACATTAATCGGCGTTTGCCGAAAGTAGCCCTGTTGGATCTATGCGGAAACTAAATATGAATGTCCCTAAAATAGCGGAGATCGAGATAACTAATGAATGTAATCTAAACTGTGTTTTTTGCCCGCGGGAGAAATTATTTAATATCGGGGCGATGGATTATCTCTTATGCCAAAAGATCATTTCCAGGTTAAGTAGCGATAAATATGAGGGTATATATCTGTGTGGTTTGGGTGAGCCGCTGCTGCACGGCCATTTGATGGAAATTATTAAATATGCAAAACGCAAGGGCCTGCGGGTGGGCATTTCTACGAACGGTCTATTGATGGATAGCAAAATCAGGGAGCAATTTATAGATTCCCGGGTTGATCGCGTAGATATTAATTTCCCCAGTTTAAAGAGGGAAATATACGAAAAAATGTGCTTGGGTTCGCGGTTTAACCAGGTTAAAAGGAATATCGACTCTTTGCTGGATGCAAAAAGTAATATTCAGGTCAGGATAAATATAGTAGTCACTAATCTAAACCTTAAAGAGGAAAGTAAAATCATCCAATATTGGAGCAGCCGGAAGGCCTTAGTCAACCTGGTGCCTTTTGCTGACCGGGGGAAACCCGCAAATCATTTTTCTAGCCTTAGGCCAAAATCTAGCGTGAACAAAAGAATATTCGGTTATTTTTGTTCGGCAAATCCGGTTTTTTGCTGTTCGTTTTTGTTTGATAACTATGCATTTATCGGATGGGATGGCTATGAATACGCCTGTCCTGTTGATTTAAACAAAAGATTCAAAGGGAAATTCTTTTTAAGTCCTTTAGACGCTCTGAGGTATAAAGAAAAGAGAAAACTGAGATTTTGGAAAACAAAACTCTGCAGGGATTGCCGGAAAATGGCTGCTTGACAAAACAATATGTTGACTAATTTACCCGTCCAATTTAACAAAGAGATCTATCTTCTGAGGTTAACCGTCACCACTGAGTGTATTTTAGATTGCCGCTATTGTTTTGTGTATAAAAACAACCAAACAATAACCTATCCGGTCGCCATTAAAGCAATAACCCTGTTTTTAAATTCACCGGGTAATCAAAAACTACTTATGCTCTACGGAGGCGAACCTCTTTTAAAATTCAAGCTCGTTAAAAGAATAATAAACTTTGCCCAAAAAAGAGCAAGATCGGTTAAGAAGTCTTTAAGCATCTCTTTGGGCACAAATGGAATTTTATTGAATCAGCGACAATTAAGCTTTTTCAAAAAGGCCAAAATAGGATTAGCCATTAGTTTGGATGGCCGTAAAGACTATCACGATAAAAATAGGGTTTTTGGCAATCAAAAGGGTTCGTTTGACGCTGTATTGAACAAGCTCCCCCTGGCTTTAAAGAATATAAAACAAGAAAAACTTTGTGCCTTATTCGGGGTATTGCCCGCTTTAGCGGATAAAATATACAATAATTTGCTCTATTTAACGGATTTAGGGTTTAGCAGTATTAATATCGAGCCTATCTGTAGCCGGCGATTTAGCTGGAGTATAAAGCAAAAAGAGTGTTTCCAAAAAGGAATGGTTAAATTAAGGCAATATATATATGCTAATATTAAGAGAGGGAATTTTATCTTTCTCAATACGGTCAACCGCGAACTAAAAGATAAAAGAATAAGTAGCCGGGATAAAGAGTGTCCATTTTTTGGGAGTCTGGAGGTCCATCCGGATGGCACGCTGGCCTTTTCTCCCTTTTTGATCAATTCCAAAGATAAAGAAAAATATATAATAGGAGACATCCAGGAAGGACTAAAAAATAAATACCGATTTTGTAAGCATGATCCGGGCTGTGCTCAATGCAGGCAATGTTGGAGAAATTACAGCAGTAATGAAGTCCAAACAGAGGCCACTAAAGGTGTAAATTTCAATAAGGTTTTACAAATACGCGATTCTTGTTCCGTTGATCTAGCCAGGGAAGTATTGAAAAAAGCAAAAAGTGATCCGATCTTTAAGGAATATGTCCAAGAAGCAAAAAAACGTATTTTTGAGTAGGTTAGAATATGCAAGGCGCCCAGGTACAAAATTTAATCTTATCCTTAACTAAAAAATGGGATATTTATTCGTCATTAGACCTGAATAAGATTACAAAAATGCTCTGGAGCAGTAGTCTTGGCGGATCCTCCGGCGGCCTGAATACATTTGAGTCTTCGCTTGTTTCTTCTGAAAGAGCTATCCGATTACTCCACCTTAATTTTTACAAGCCGGGTCTTCCTTATAATAAAATCAGGGTCTTAAGGAAGAAAAGGATTGAATCTATCGCCAGTATAATCAGCTACGTGAATAAGGAATCAGGTTTTAGGTTTAATTTAAATATACTAAAAGACCTGACTTCTTCTATGGATGATACCTCCTGGCCTGTTCAATTCGGGTATACGCTTAAAAAAAACAAACCGCCTGTAATGAAAATATATCTTAGCGTTATCAGCGATAACGCTCAATGCGGTTATTTAATGGAGAGGCTCTGCGCTCTTTTAGGTTTAAGCTGGCTGAAATTAAAAAACAATTTTTTAGATACGCAGTTTGACGCGATAGGAATTGATTTTTTACATAATGGTTGTTGCCGGCTTAAAATTTATACAATTTTACGTCCCGCGTTTAATCTATCTGATATACCAAGGGCGTACAGGAAATATCAAAACAGCAAAGATATATATCTGGGGCATTATCTTGCTGTCATAGGGAAGATTCCCTTAAGACATATCGGTTTTCTTTATCGCATAGATAAAACGTCCCGCATTGAATCAGTTAAAATTTGGGCCCGCCTTAAAAAGCCGACCCCATTTAAATCGTTACAGCCTATTATGAAGCCTGTCCCAGCGCGATTAAATAGCTGGTTAATTTCTACCGGTGCTATAATAGAGGGTATCTCCGCCGGCGTGTCGTATTTAACGCTGGAAAATAAAGAAATAGGAGTATATTTTAGATGAATCGTATTGACATCAAGGTTAGTTTTAAATGCAATAACCACTGTAAATTTTGCGTACAGGGCGATAAAAGGGATTTTTGCCCCGATAAGAGCGATCAAGAGATCAAGGAGATTTTAAAAAAGTCCAGGAAAGCTTTTGGGGAGGTGGTATTTACCGGCGGTGAACTTACCTTAAGGCCTAATATCATAGGATTGGTCAGTTTTGCCAAGGGTTTAGGGTATAAGGTGCAGCTTCAGACTAATGGCCGGATGTTTGTTTATAAAGATTTTTGTAGGGATATAATTAAGGCAGGGGCGGATATGTTTGCCGTATCTATCCATGGACATAATGCCAGGTTACATGATTACCTTACCGGCGCCAGAGGAAGTTTCCAACAGAGTAGCGCGGGTATTAAAAATATTTTATCCTTAGGTAAGATGGTGGTCACGAATACGGTCATTAACCAGAAAAACTACCGTTTCTTACCCGAAATCGCTGATTTTCTGATCGATTTAGGCGTACCGCAGTATCAATTTGCTTATCCTCATATTTTAGGGAATGCCCTTAAGAATATTAGTTTTATAGTCCCCCGGAAAAAAGAGATCATGCCTTATGTCAAAAAAGGTTTAAAGATCGGGATCGCCAGAGGCAGGATCGTCAGGACAGAGGCGATACCTTATTGTCTTTTGGGCAAATACCGGGATTGTATAGCGGAGCAGCATATACCGGAAACCAAGGTTTTTGATGTAAAGATAAATGAGGATTTCAGCCGTTGGCGCAAGGAAGAGGGGAAGCTTAAGGGACCGAATTGTAAGAAATGCAGGTATTTTAAATGTTGCGAGGGGCCTTGGCGTGAATATCCGGAGATTTTTGGTTGGAATGAATTTAAACCTATTAAATAATGTTTGAGCCATTTTTGCCTAAAAAGTTCTGCAGGGAATTTGTGGAGATAAAAGGCTATAGCGGCCAATTGGTAATGATTATGGCTACCATTAAGGGAATCAAGCCCTGTATGGATGATTGGATACCGGTAAACAGGCTTAAGGCGTATAATAATATATGTGCCAGCTACGGGCTTTTTGTTGAGCCAGATACTATTTTTGATGTAGTCAAAAAAACAGATCTACCTATGGGTATTGTGGGCAGGGAGCGTTTAACTACCACTACCGCTTTTGGCTTGCCGTTAAATCAGCCGCGGGTCAATAGCGCTGTCCATGTCTTCGTAGCTAAAACAAAAAATAACTTAGATAAGGCTCTTCGAAACGGATGGTACCCTTTGATCATAAAAAACAGGGTTATCGATAAACCGTTGATAGACGCTTTCAAATTCGGGCATGACCTGGGCTATCCGGCCTGCTGTGTCGCTTTCTTTCGGAAATATAATAACTGGAATAAGTACAGCCACCTTTATGAGATACTAAAAAATACGCCTCAAGGTAAGCATCCGTTCCTGTGCAACCCTTTTACTAAAGATGTGACGTATTCTTATATTTATCATATGCCCTGTTCTTATGATTGCGCCAAGACCCTGAGTTTGACCAAGAAGATAAGGAGCGCTATTTATGAGGAGGAACCGGAATTAGTCAGGAATATTGACAGGCATCTGAAATTGCCTCTGCTTGTCTTTTACGAGAGAAAATTTTACGCTTTTGAGGGTGAGATAAAAAATAAAAGGATATATTATAAAAATGTTTATTTTATCGGGCAGATGCCGGAGAATAACCTTTATGAAGCTGATTTAAAAAGAGGCGATTGTGTATTTTTGGAAGGTAAGGATACGGTAATCTTAAAAAGGGGCAGGGCGATAAAAAGAATCAAATGGCAAAAAAAGCAGTTTGCTCCCGAAACCCCTTTTATTATCCAATTTAACTAAATGACTATTCCTGAAGAATTCGACATTATCTGCGGCTTCCGGATTTTCCCCCGCAAAACTAATAATGTATCCGGTTATGCCGAGAGGGAGGACTCGCTCTTTCCTCAATTAGCAGTTTTATATTATTCCTGCCCTTCGAAGTTTAATCAATTAAAAGGAAAAATCAATGATTGGTTAAAAGCGCAAGAGGATGAGACCATCCTGGCTTTAGCCGGGTATGTTTATTATATTAGTGAGGATTTCAAGAAGGCCAAGGAATATTTTTTAAAGGCGATTGCGCTTAATCCGGATAACCTGGATAATTGGATGGATCTGGCCTTTGTTTTAAGGCATAACGGGGAATATAGGATAAGCCGGGGGATATTATTTAATTATAGCTACGTAATGTATTACTATAAATACTTAAAATTAGCCGGCGGTACTTACTCGGAATTTAAAAAAATGGTTTCGGAAGTAAGCAAGCGTACCTCTAGAGTCTAAACTATGGCAAGCAATGTAATTTTCCTACCCATAATTCTTCTTATCGGTTTTATTACCAGTTACGAAGATATAAAGGAAAGCAAGATTAAAAATAAATGGGTCATCCTTGGCCTGCTTTATTCTTTTTTTGCTTACGCCTTGATTTGGATTTTCTGTAAGCCCTCTCTGACCAACCCTGGCTTAACCTGGAACTTTGATAAATGGTGCATAAACTTGCTCATCAGCGGTTTGGTTGCTTACGTATTATGGCATTTTAGAATGTGGGGGGCCGGCGATGCTAAGTTGTTTGTTTGTTATGTTGCGCTTATCCCTATAGGACAATATTCTAAAGTATATTTTAATTATTATTTTGCCGCCTTTTTATTATTGTCGGCTATTTTTATACCGCCTACCATATTTTTGATTGTGAAGTCCGGGGTTTATTTTGCTAATACGTTTAATTTTTCTAAGCCTGGAGATAAGATTTATGGGTTCATTAAGGGAAAGCTGGCAAAATTTAATATAGTCAAAGCCGGTGATATCCTGTTGGGGTTTTTTTTCTTTTTTTTGTTGTTTAAGGTGATCAATGTGTCGCTATACAATCTGTTTGGGAGCAGGATTCCAGGCGATCAGAATATTCTTATAGTAATTTCTTTATTTGTGTTTACGCCGCTTTCCAGATTTTTTAACAAAAATATCAAAATGATATCCTTAGCCCTTTTAATTTTAATGGGCTATGTTTTTTTAAAGATGGATTACCCCTGGGAGCGGTTTGTCCTGGATATAAAAAGCATATTGGGAAAAACTTTGTTAGTCATACTTTTGGCGCCGCTGTTTCAAAGGATAGTAGACCTGCATGCGGATAGAATTGTTAAAAAAAATCTTCCCTTTGCTACCTGGATGTTTTTAGGTGCCTTGATAACCTGGTTTTTATAAATAAGTCATTGCCCGCCATAGAGTTAATGCTAAGATTATTTAGCATATTCCTGCATCATTTATCAACATAATAGCCCTAATTGCATCTTTATGTCAAGGGATGTTAAGATTTTCCTTGACAAGAATTATTTCTTTCCCTATAATGTGAACAATTGTTCCTTTAAGGAGAAGATATGCTCAGCAGCGGATTAATGACGATTGAAGATTTAGCGGGTTACCTGAAAGTTACCCGCCGGACTATTTATGATTGGGTAAAACATAATAAGATCCCTGCGCTGAAATTAGTAGGGCAGTGGCGGTTTAAAAAAGATAAAATTGACGCGTGGCTGGAGAACCAGTCCCAACAGCATTAGATTAAGGAGAAAACATGTACTTTAAAAAACTTGAACTGTTAGGCTTTAAATCTTTCTGCGATAAGACCACCTTACATTTTGAGCCGGGCATTACCGCGGTCGTGGGGCCGAATGGCTGCGGTAAATCTAATATCTTTGATTCCATACGTTGGGTTTTAGGCGAGCAGTCAGCTAAGTCTTTGCGCGGCTCGGAGATGTTGGATGTCATATTTAACGGCACGGATAATAAGGAGCCGTTAGGCATGGCTGAAGTGACTTTGACGTTTGATAACCAGGCCCGTTTTTTTAATTTTGATAATGACGAAGTCGCGATTACCCGCAGGCTCTTTCGTTCGGGAGAAAGCGAATACCTTTTGAATAAGAGTCAGGTCCGCCTGAAGGATATTTTAGATTTGCTTTTAGGCACCGGTATAGGGGCCGAGAGTTATTCTATAATCGCTCAAGGCAAGATTGACCTGGTCTTAAGTTCAAGGCCGGAGGATAGGCGTTTAGTTTTTGATGAGGCCTCCGGGATCACCAAATACAAAGCTCAGAAAAGAGAAGCTACCCGCAGGTTAGAAGAAACCGAGCAGAATCTTTTGCGGGTCAACGATATAGTCATTGAGGTAAAGCGTCAAATCGGAAGCCTTGAGCGTCAGGCTAACCGCGCGCGTAAATACAGAGAGATTTTTGAAGAGCTTAAGAATAAAGAGGTAGAGCAGGGGGTTTTAACTAAAAGGGAACTTTTAACCCAAAAGGATAAGGTTATCTCCCAGTTAAAAGAGCTGCAGCTGCGGGAAGAAGGGCTTTTAAAGGTTATTCACGAACAAGAAGCGAAAATCGCCTCCCGCTCAAGCGAACTAAAGGTCCTGGAAGAGAATATAATGTTGGTAAAGAACGACCTGCTCAATTTGGAAAGTCAGGTAATCCGGAATAATGAACGGATAAACTTTAATAAAGAAAAAACTTTGGAATTAGAAGGGGCCAAGGCCGCCTTAGAGGGACAGATAGGCGAAGTAAGGAGTAAGCTCATTGTTGACGAACAAAAATTAAATGAAGTAAGGCGGGAGTACCAAGGCTTAAAAAGTATTATTGAGGAAAAATCCCGCGCTTTGACCGGGAAGGAAGAACAGATAAGTATTCATGCCCAAAATATAAAAAACTCTTTAGCCAAAATTGTAAGTTTAAAGAAAGAGATAATGGATCTGGTGGTGAGGTTAGCCGCGGCCAGAAACCAGATTTCCGAATTTAACTCCCAGCAGCAGGTGTTTATTTCACGAAAGAAGAGGCTTGAAATTGATAAAGCAAAAGTATATGAAGAAAAAGCCATTACTGAAGAAAGTTTAAGTAAGGTTACGCAGGAAGTTGATTCGGTGAAGGCTATAGTCAGTGATTTATTGCAAAAAATTACGGCAGTAAAGAGCGATTTAGAAGGGGAAGGGCTGGCGTTAAGCGGGATTAACACGGAAATTGAGGATCTGGAAAGGCAAAAACTGACATTAGAATCGCACAAAGAATTTCTGGAGAAACTCAAGGAAAAATACCTGGATACAGCTGAGACAATGAATGCGGTTGTGTATTTAGATAAACTCCCTACAGAGAAGACCAGCGGCCTGGTGATTAAAATAAATGATTTTAGCGGCCTGACTGATGAAGATAAGGCTTATCTTCCGGCTAATTTTAAACTGACCGGCGAAGCCAAGCCCATTGAATTGGATACGCGTAAAATCGATGAAAAAATCGCTAAGATCCTGGGGGAACTGGATGTTTTAAAAAATACAAAACAGTCTAAGGAGGCCGGGATCGAGGGGATGAATAAGGCGATTTCATCTTTGCAACAGGAGTTGCGTGCGCAGGAAATTTACCTGGCGAATAAAGAAACTTCCCGCTCAACAATTTTAGAGCAGTTTAATAAAATTAAAGAGGAAGAGGATATTATTATATTAGAGCTTAATGACACGCAGAAAGAACTTTCCGTGTTGGAGGCGAATATTCTTACCGCTCAGGGCTCTCTTAGCGAATTAAATAATAGCCAGAGGCTGGCCGAAGATTCTATTTTACAGGAAGAGGATAGCGTTACCTTAAACAATAAATCCCGGGAAGAGTTACTGGTAGCGATTACCCAAGTTAAGACGGAATTAGAGTCTTTGCATAAGCGGGTAATTTCAGACGAAGAAACGCTTAATATTTTAGAAGATACCTTTAGCCGGGATAAAGAAAATTTAAAGAATACCGAGAAGCAGATCGAAGATTCTATCCAAAAGATCGCTTCTTTTAAGGAAGAAACAGGTGACTGTGAATTAAAGATCAGGGAGCATAATAAAGATATCGAGGCTAAATCGGGCCTGCTTAAGGATGCCCAGTCGCGCTACGCCCAGGTTTCCGAGGGCACCGGAGATGTAACGGCTAAAATTGAGGCAGATAGGCTGGAGTTGGATAATCTTAAAGATAAGCTTTATGAATTACAGATGCTGGATAAAGATATAGATTATAAATACGCGGGTATCAAAGAGAGGATGCTGCAGGCCTATAAAATAGATTTAGAGGGTATTGAGTCTATCCCCGAGGGTATAGATGTCAACGCGTTGGTTCAGGAGATTGCTGAGCTAAAGAAGAAGTTGGATTCTTGCGGAACGGTAAACCTGGTAGCCATTGAAGAGTATGATGAATTGAAGAAACGTTATGATTTCCTTATCCAGCAGCAGACAGACCTTATGACGGCCAAAGAATCGCTGCATCAGGCGATATTAAAAATTAACCGTACCACTAAGCAGATGTTTATGGAGACGTTCCAGAAGGTGCGGGAGGAATTCCGTAACTATTTCCGCCTGCTTTTTAACGGCGGAGACGCTCAGGTGTATCTGATCGATGAACAGGATCCCCTGGAGTCAGGTATTGAAATTATTTGCCGGCCTCCGGGCAAGAAGTTACAAAATGTGCTTTTATTATCGGGCGGCGAGAAATCCATGTCGGCTATCGCTCTTATCTTTGCCATATTCAAAGTAAAGCCTTCGCCTTTCTGTATCCTGGATGAGATCGACGCGGCATTGGATGAGGCGAATGTGGACAGGTTCTCAAGGGTGTTGCAGGAATTTGCCAAAGGCTCGCAGTTTATTGTGATTACCCATAATAAAAAGACTATTATTAACGCCAATGTCATGTATGGGATCACTATGGAGAATTCCGGGATATCTAAGATTGTTTCAGTTAAATTTGCTCACGATAAGAAAGAGGACGCAGCGGAAGTAAAAGACGAAGCCGTAGCGGTTTAACAGCAGGTGTTATTTCTTCCTTTATTCTTGGCCTGATATAAAGCCTTGTCGGAAGCCGCAACAAGTTCGGCAGGGACTAACCCGTCCTCGGGAAAAGACGCAAGACCGAGGCTGACGGTGAGTTTCTTAGTAGGAAATATATCTTCGTGGCTAAAGGCGTGTTTTTCAATATCCATCCTCAAGCGTTCGGCGATTAAGAACGCTTCTTTTTTGTCCGCCTGGGGCAGGACCATCGCGAATTCTTCTCCGCCGTAGCGGCAGACAAAATCCATTTTACGTGATTGATCCTTAAGGAGTAAAGCTAATTCGGTTAAGATCTTATCTCCAGCTTGATGACCCAGAGTGTCATTGTAAATTTTAAAATGGTCAATATCCAGCATGATCAGACTAAGCGGAGCTTTTTCCGCCCGGGATTTTTCTAATTCTGTCTGCAAGAGATACTGAAAATACCCGTGGTTCCAAAGCTGCGTCAGGGAATCCATATGCGCCAGCATTACGGTTTTCTCATAGAGTTGGGAATTTTCAATGGCTAAGCCTGCCTGGTTAGCGAGCATGGCCAGCATATGCAGGTCATCTTTACTGATTGGTTCGCGGGTAATAAAGTTATCCGCGACAATTATGCCGTTTATCTTATCTTTGGCCTTTAAAGGGATTAGGACCAATTCCTCGCTTTTTAATGATTGGACGATCGAAGAGTTCCGGTAATTAGCGATTGTTTCTTTTGTAAGATGCAGGGGCATTCCTTCCAGGGCCACTAGAGATAGCAGATTTTCATTTTTATCAGCCAGTGAAACCTTGATCTGCTGTACCTGTTTATTAAATCCGGATTCAAAACCGTTATTGTCGTTACTGGAGAATTTATAAGCGCTAATCAGGTCATCCAGGTCCATTTTTTCGCCTTCTATCTGGCCCCAAATGCGGTTGGCCTCTTCGCCGGAATCCGGCCCGATCCCCATTTTGCCTTCGATCAAGCCTTCCTTTTCGTTAATTAAAAAGAGCAGGGCGCGGTTAAAGCCTAAGCCTATATGCGCAGTTACGCCGGTAAGGATGATATAAAGGATTTCATCCAGTTTTAAGGTGGTGCGCATGGCATTGGAGATTTCATAAAGTATGCCCAGCTCGGTCTTAGTGCGCTCAAGTTCCTGTTTTAGTTTGGTAGTTTCTTCCATAGTCATTAAATGTAGCATATTTTAGGCCGGCTGTCAACTTTGTCCTACGTTAGATTTCGTATACCCCTGCGTCTATTATAGTAGAAAGGAGGGTATTATTTGTTTGACAGTGGGGCGGGGGCAGGATATAATATTGAATCTAAAACTTACTAAATTGGAGGTAGTTATGGTTACCAAAGAGAAAAAAGATGAGGTAGCGCAGAATATTTCTGATCGTTCTAAGGCGTTAGAATTGGCTTTGGCTCAGATTGAGAAACAGTTTGGCAAAGGTTCGATTATGAAGCTGGGCAGCCACACCAAGGCGAATGTGGAGACTATCTCTACCGGCGCGCTTACTTTAGATGTGGCTTTAGGCGTGGGCGGCTTGCCTCGTGGCAGGGTAGTCGAGATATTCGGTCCGGAAGCATCCGGAAAAACAACACTTACTTTGACCGCGATCAGGGAAAACCAGAAAAAAGGCGGGGTAGCCGCGTTTATTGACGCTGAGCACGCTTTTGATTCTACTTACGCCAAGTTGATCGGTGTAAACCTGGATGACCTTTTAATTTCGCAGCCGGATACCGGAGAACAGGCTTTAGAGATAGCCGAGACACTGGTGCGTTCAAATGCCGTAGATCTGGTAGTTATTGATTCGGTTGCCGCGCTTACTCCGCGGGCTGAAATCGAAGGCGAGATGGGAGATTCGCATATGGGGCTTCAGGCGCGGTTGATGTCGCAGGCCTTGCGTAAATTGACCAGCGCCATTAGTAAATCGCGAACTACGGTAATCTTTATTAATCAGCTGCGGGAGAAGATCGGGGTGATGTTCGGTTCACCGGAAACTACTCCGGGAGGCCGGGCGCTAAAATTTTATTCATCGGTAAGATTAGATGTACGTAGAATCGCTTACTTAAAAGAAGGGGATAAAGTCATCGGTAATCATGTCAGAGTAAGAGTGGTGAAGAATAAGATTGCTCCGCCTTTTCGTGAGGCCGAGTTTGATATCCTGCACAACGAAGGAATCGCTAAGACCGCAGCGGTAATCGACGCTGGCGTGAATATGGAAATAATCACTAAGTCCGGGACCTGGCTCTCATTTAATAATGAAAAACTCGGACAAGGTAGAGACGCGGCGATTAAGGCCTTGAAGGAAAATCCTAAACTGCAGGACGCGATAGAAAAAGAAGTCAGGAAAAAACTGAGCGTTGAATAAACGGGCAGAATCTTTTGATAAGGCTCGGGATTACGCGTTTCTTTTGCTTAAATTCCGGCTGCGTAGCGTTAATGAGCTAGTCGGACGTCTAAAGCTTAAGAAAATTCCCGAAGAGACGATTAAAGAAGTAGTTTCTTTCCTGAAAGAGAAAAGATTTATTGACGATAATATTTTTGCCAGGGCCTGGATTAACTCGCGCTTGAAAAGGCCCTTAGGATTAAGAAGAATCAAGCAGGAGTTAAGGCAAAAGGGGGTAGATAAAGAAATAATTGAGGCAGAGACAGCCAAGGTTAAAGATTATTCCGAAGTTGAAACAGTTTTAGATTTAGCCAAAGGGAGATTAAGCAGATTAAAAGGAATTGATCAGATTAGCGCCAAGAGACGGGTTTACGCATATTTAGCGCGCCGCGGATTCTCGCCCGAAGTTATCATCGATACATTAAATCAACTATGCAGGTAGATTCTTTAAGAGAAAAATTCCTCGAGTTTTTTAAATCCCAAAAACACAAAATCGTGGAAAGCGATTCGCTTGTGCCTAAGGATGACCCCACGGTATTATTTACTCCCGCGGGGATGAACCAGTTTAAAAAGGAATTTTTAGGGTTTGATTCAGGTTTTAAGCGCGCGGCTACTTCCCAACGTTGCCTGCGCACTGATGATTTGGATAAGGTTGGTAAAACTTCCAGCCACCATACGTTTTTTGAAATGCTGGGGAATTTTTCCTTTGGCGATTATTTTAAAGATGAAGCGATTGCCTGGGCCTGGGAATTCCTGACTAAAGAGTTAAAAATTAAGGAAGATAAGCTTTGGGTTTCGGTCTATCAAGATGATGCTGAGGCCTATAAGATTTGGAAAGATAAAATAGGCATACCGGTTAAGAAAATTATTAAACTTGGCGATAAAGATAATTTCTGGCCGGCTGAAGCCAAAACAAAAGGCCCAAACGGGCCTTGCGGCCCTTGCTCTGAAATATTTTATGATTTTGGCGCTGATGTGGGTTGCGGTGAAAAGATTTGTGATCCTTCCTGCAGCTGCGGCAGGTTTGTGGAGATTTGGAACCTGGTTTTTACCCAGTTTAACCGTAAAGAAGACGGTTCTTTAGAACCTCTTCCCAATAAAAATATTGATACGGGTATGGGTTTAGAGAGGTTAGCTGCGGTCATGCAGGGTAAACAGAATAATTTTGAGACGGAATTATTCCAGCCGATAGTAAAAGAAATTTGTAATGCTGTGCCGCGTAGTCCTAAATTAAAAATAGTTTATGCCATAGCTGATCATATCCGGGCAGTGGTTTTTTGTATTTATGACGGAGTCTTGCCTTCGAATGAAGGAAGAGGGTATGTAGTAAGAAAAATAATACGTAAGGCTAGTCTCCATTTAATGAGCCTGGGGATTAAAGATCATTTTCTTGATCGTTTGGTGCCAATAGTGGCTGAAATAATGCGTAAGCCTTATCCGGAATTAATTAATCAACGGGAGGAGATCGCTCAGATAGTCTTAGCTGAAGAAAAAAACTTTATTAATGGGCTTGGTTCTAGCGAGGAATTATTCAAAAGTAAGTTTACCGAATTTATAGATAAGCCAAATGCTGAAACTGTAGGGAATATGGCCTTTTTGTTACATGATACTTATGGAATTCCTTTTGAGTTGACTCGTCAATGGTTAGATAAACATAGGGTAAGTTTTTCGAAAAAGGCATTTGAACAGGCCATGGAAGAGCAGAGGGCGCGTTCAAAGTTGGGTAGCGCGATGAAAGGGGATGTTTTTAGCGTTAAAGACTTAAACTTGAAAGTAAAAGAAACAAAATTCTTAGGTTATAAAGAATTTAAATGCGCAGCAAAAATCTTAAAGATTATTAAGAATAATAAGTTGGTAGAAATGGCAAGTGTTGGAGAGACATTCGAAATAATATTAGATAAAACTGTTTTTTATCCTGAATCAGGTGGACAGGTTGGCGATACTGGTAAGATAATTAAAGGTGAGAGTATCTTTAGAGTTGAGGATACTGATATTCATGATAAGGTACATTTTCATTGGGGCAAAGTAACGGTAGGAACTTTTAAAATTGCTGATGAGGTAAAAGTAGAAATTGATTTTGAACGCAGAATGTCTATCGCCAGGAACCATACGGCTACGCATATATTGCAGGCAGCTTTACGCAAAGTCTTAGGAACCCATGTTCAGCAACAGGGCTCATTGGTTGCCGAAGATAGATTCCGTTTTGATTTTACGCATTTCAAAGGTTTGTCCAAAGAAGAGATGGCCAGGGTGGAAGAGGTAGCTAACGAGTATGTTTATAAACATCAGGCAGTAAGTTGTAAGGAGATGCCTTTAAAAGAGGCCAAGAAAGAAGGGGCATTGGCATTTTTTGAGGAAAAATATGGCGAGTGTGTGCGCGTGGTGAGTATCGGAGATATTTCTAAAGAATTGTGCGGGGGGACACATCTTGATAATATCAGTAAAATTGGCCTTATAAAGATAATCAGCGAAGGTTCGGTTGCCAGCGGTATAAGAAGGATTGAAGGAGTGACCGGTAGTTTTGCCGAGCAGTTTATTAAGGACGAAGAACAAAAAGGTATTGAAGAATCTAGGAAGAGAGATAAACTAAAAGAGTTAAAGGAGCAAGAGAAGAAGCGCAACTTCGAAGTAAATAACAGCTTGAAGGATGCAATACCCAGGCTTATAAGTAAGAGTATAAAGATAAATGGCGTAAATGTCGTTTCTTCACTTGAGATTGGTTTAGATATGAATGCTTTAAGACTTCTGGCGGATAAGTTAAAGGAGGAGTTAAAGCAGGGGGTGATTGCTTTAGGTTCGCAGGATAATGAGCAAAGAAAAGCGTATTTGGTTATCGCGGTTACGCAGGATTTATTATCTAAGGGTTTGGATGCGGGAGTATTGATCCGTCAGGTTGCCCCGCTTATCGGCGGTTCAGGAGGCGGAAGGCCGGATTTCGCGCAGGCAGGCGGGTCAAAGCCTGAAAATTTAGGAAAGGCTATGGAGGAATTAAGAAAGGTAATTAACCCATGAAGATAATCCGTTTTGGGAGCAAACAGTTAGAAAAAATCTACAATCGCGGCGCATTTAAAAAACCCCGGGTTGAAGACAAGGTAAAAAAGATAATTGATGACGTGCGTTCATTTGGCGATGACGCCTTGTTGAAATATACCAAGAAGTTTGATGGTGTTAAATTAATGCCCAGGCAGCTTAAGGTATCGGAAATTGAAATCAGCGGAGCGTATCAGAATATCAGTCCGAATTTTGTAGCCAGCCTTAAGACGGTAATTGAAAACGTGAACCGTTTTTACCGCAAGACCCTGAAAAAATCCTGGAGAATTAAGGATAGTGATGGGGTGGTATTGGGAGAAAACTATACGCCTCTGGAGCGCGTGGGAATTTATATCCCAGCCGGAACCGCGCCATTGGTTTCCACGGTTTATATGACTGTCCTTCCGGCTAAAATTGCCGGAGTTAAAAAAATCGTTCTGATCAGCCCGCCGAATAAAAACGGTCAAATTAATCCGCACATATTGGTAATGGCGGATTTATTAAAGGTGGATGAGGTTTATCGGGTAGGTGGCGCTCAGGGAATCGCCGCCTTAGCTTACGGCACAAAGACAATCCCGGCGGTGGATAAAATTGTCGGCCCGGGAAATATTTATGTGAGCGAAGCCAAGAGGCAGGTCTTTGGCCAGGTGGATATCGATATGATCGCCGGCCCTACGGAACTAGTGGTTATCGCTAACCGCTTTAGCGATCCGAAATTTATCATCGCGGATTTAGCCGCTCAAAAAGAGCACGCCAAAGGTTTAGCGGTGTTAATTACCAATTCTAAAGCCTTGGCCCAACAGGTGAAGTCCCAGTCTGACGGCCAGGATGGTTATATTATCTTGACTAAAAATCTAGAGCAGGCAGTTGAGGTTAGTAATAGGATCGCGCCTGAGCACCTTGAAATTTTAGTGCAGAATCCTAAGCGGCTGCTTAAAGGAATAAAGAACGCCGGAGCAATATTTTTAGGCCCGTATAGCCCGACTGCTGTCGGCGATTATGTTGCCGGGCCAAGTCATGTTTTACCGACAGGCGGGACTGCCAGATTTTTTTCCGGGTTATCCGTCTGTGATTTTATGAAAAGCAATCACATCATCAGTTATTCCAAGAAGGCCCTGGAAAAAATGCGCGAACCTTTGGAAAAAATTGCCGGAATCGAAGGCTTAGGCAAGCACATTGATTCAGTAAAGGCGAGGTTTGAATAAAGGAGAAAAATTGAAATGAGGATATCTGAAGATACACGAAAGACAAACGAAACTGAGATTTCGTATAAATTAAACATCGATGGTACTGAAGAAAGGAAAATTAATACAGGTATCGGTCTTCTTGATCATATGCTGGATTTATTTGCTTATTGGGGTCACTTCGATTTAGAAATAATTGTTAAGAGGGGTGATTTTAATATAGATATTCACCATACTAATGAAGATGTGGGTATAGTTTTAGGGCAGGCGTTTAAGAAAGCCTTAGGTGATAAAAAAGGAATCAATCGTATTGGCTCAGCTTCTGCACCAATGGAAGAAGTGGAAGCTAGTGTAACCGTTGATATAAGCGGCAGGGGGTATTTAAGTTTGAAAGCCGAAACTGACCCTAGTACGACTCGGAGTGCTTTAGTAACAGTTGATGGTTACTCAATTAAAGATGCGGAGCATTTTTTCGAATCTTTTGCAAAACATTTAGGAGCAACCCTTAATGTAAAAGTTGGGCCATTCAATCCTGATTTGCATACAATTTTAGAAGCAATCTTTAAGGCTTTAGGTATTGCTTTGGATATAGCTACGCAGATCGATCCCCGCAGAAAGGGAATTCCTTCTACTAAAGGGGTAATTGATTAATGATCGCGATAATTGATTACGGTATGGGTAATATTCATAGCGTAAAAAAGGCGCTGGAACTTTACGGCGCTAAAACTAAGGTCAGTAATAACCCTAAGGAAATTGCCGCCTGTCGGAAAATAGTCTTGCCCGGAGTAGGCGCATTTGGCGACGCAATGGAGGAACTGGATAAACAGGGTTTGTCTGCTATAATTAAAAATGAGGTAAAAAATAAAAAACCATTCTTAGGGATCTGTTTAGGTATGCAGCTTTTATTTGAAAAAAGTGAAGAGGCGCCTAAACGCAAGGGCTTGGGGTTAATCAAAGGCGCGGTAAAGAAGTTTTCCGTTAAAAATTTAAAGGTTCCCCATATGGGCTGGAACCAGCTAAAGATAACCAAAAGCGGATGTTTATTGTTAAAAGATATTCCGGATGCTGCCTACGCCTATTTCTGCCATTCTTATTATCCTGAGCCGGATGAAAAAGATGTAAATGCGGCGGTTTGCGGCTACGGGATTGATTTTTCTTGTGTTGTCTGCAAGGGCAATGTATACGGCGCGCAATTTCACCCTGAAAAAAGCCAAAGGATCGGTTTAAAGATGTTGGAGAACTTTGTTAACCTATGTTGATTATTCCGGCGATAGATTTAAAAGACGGTTGCGTGGTAAGATTTGTGCAAGGTAGATCCAATAAAAAGGTTTATTCCAAAGACCCGCTTAAAGTCGCCAAGCATTGGGTGGCTCAGGGAGCGAAATTTTTGCATATAGTGGATCTTGACGGAGCTTTTAGCGGTAAGCCTAAGAATTTAGGGGTGGTTAAGGAGATAGCCAAACAGATTAAAGTTCCGGTGGAATTCGGAGGGGGAATTAGGGATATAGAGGCAATTGAGGATGTTTTAAAGGCGGGAGTAGCCCGGGTAGTTTTGGGGACGCAAGCCGTTGAAGATAAAGAATTCTTAATCAAGGCTTTTAAAAAATTTAAAAATAAGGTTATTGTGGGAGTTGATGCCGCCAACGGCCAGATTATGGTGCGGGGCTGGAAAACCGGATATAAAAATACCGAAGCAGCAAATTTTAGCCTTTATTTAAAGAAGCTGGGATTTAGGGAATTGATTTATACCGATACACTAAAAGACGGCACTCTCACCGGGCCGAACATAAAAGAGCTTAAGAAACTTTTAAAATTAACCGGTTTAAAAATTATCGCCTCAGGAGGAGTCTCAAGCTTGGAGGATTTACATAGGTTAAAAGGTTTAGAGAAAGATGGAGTCAGCGCGGTTATTGTGGGTAAGGCTTTGTATGAGGGAAAGTTTACTTTACCTCAGGCCTTAAAATTATCTTAGGGAGTTACACCCGGCCTTATCGGATCGGCCGGTGTGCCCTTGTGGGCAAGGAGGAAACATGTTTAAGAAAGTATTTGTTGTTGTGTTTATAACTGTATTTACTATATCGCTGGCTGGATGCGCTACCGCAGGCAAACAGAAAGATTTGGAGATGCAGGGTTTAAAGAATAAAGTCTCGGTTTTAGAAGCGCAGGTTCAAAGCAAGGATCAGGAGATCAGTGGATTACAGGAGGCTTTAAATAAGGCTAATGAGCAACAAGCTAAGGTTGAAGCAGAAGCGGCGCAGGTTAAAGAAAAGTCAGCCAGCGTTAAACATCCTAAGGTAAAAGATGTTCAGACAGCTTTGAAAAATGCCGGTTATGACCCGGGAAACATTGACGGCCATATGGGTAAACAGACCCGTGAGGCGCTAAAAGCGTTCCAGAAAGCGAATAATTTAACAATTAACGGCAAGGCCAATAAGAAAACCTGGGCTTTGTTAGGCGAGTACCTGAATCAAAAAACAAAATAACAGTTATGCTTGCTAAACGAATTATACCGTGCCTGGATATTAAAGACGGCAGGGTGGTAAAAGGCGTAAAGTTTCTGGGCCTAAAAGACGCCGGCGACCCTGTAAGTGTAGCCAAGCTCTACGATGCTCAAGAGGCGGATGAACTGGTTTTTCTGGATATTACTGCCAGCGTGGAAAAACGCAAGACCCTCGTAGAGTTGGTAGAAAACATAGCCAAGAATATTTTTATGCCTTTTACTGTCGGCGGTGGAGTCGGCGACTTAGCCGATATAAGAAATCTTTTAAACGCCGGGGCAGAAAAGGTATCTATAAATACTCAGGCGGTGAGGTTTCCGGAGTTGATTAAGGATGCATCCAAGAAATTCGGTAGCCAGTGTATTGTCCTGGCTATTGATGCTAAGAAAGTTAAAGAAGGTTGGGAAGTCTATGTTAACGGAGGCAGGACTCCGACGGGTTTGGATGCCCTAGAGTGGGCAAAACAGGGAGCCGAATTTGGAGCTGGCGAAATTCTTCTGACTAGCATGGATTATGATGGGACCAAGGACGGGTATGATCTAGCTCTGACTAAAACAATAAGTTCGGCAGTAACTGTTCCGGTTATTGCTTCGGGGGGAGCGGGAAAGCTGGAAGATTTTTATGAATGCTTTGCTCAGACTGGAGCGGATGCCGCTCTGGCCGCGTCGCTATTCCATTACGGGACGTATTCCATAAAACAGGTAAAGGAATATTTAAGGGAGAAGGGAATCCCGGTTAGATTATGATAAAAAAAGCCAAGGTTAGTTTAAGCGATTTTAAGTTTGATAAATCCGGATTAATCCCGGCAATAATACAGGATTATAAAACAGGCGAAGTGCTGATGCTGGCCTATATGAACAAAGAGTCAATGCGCCGGACCATAAAGATGGGCAAGACCTGTTTTTGGTCGCGCTCGCGTAAAGAGTATTGGGTCAAAGGCTCGACTAGCGGGCATTTTCAATTTGTCAAATCCATTCAATATGACTGTGATCTGGACGCGCTTTTAATCAAGGTGCGCCAAGTAGGCGTAGCTTGCCACACGGGAAATAGAAGTTGTTTTTTTAGGAAGATAAAATGATCCATCCTCCATTAAAAGAATTCTTAAGGTTGACCAAGAGAGGCAATGTGATCCCGGTCTATAAGGAAATCAACGCCGATCTTGAGACTCCGGTCTCTGCCTTTTTAAAGATAAGTAAAGATAATTACGCTTTCTTATTGGAATCTGTAGAAGGACAAGAGAAGGTCGCCCGCTATTCATTTTTAGGGAGCGTTCCGGCCTTAGTATTTAAATCTAAGGGCCGGAAAATTGAAATAAATTATTCCGCCAGGAAAGCGGTCAGAAAATTTGTTACTAAATCCACTCCCATCGATGAAATAAAAAAGATAATGCGGGATTTTAAAAGCGTCGAAGTTCGCGGCCTGCCGCGTTTCTGCGGGGGGCTGGTTGGGTATATAGGTTATGATACGGTCAGGTTTTTTGAAAATATACCCGATAAAAATCCGGATGAGCTTAAGGTGCCGGATAGTGTTTTGATGCTGGCGGATACCCTATTGGTTTTTGACCATGTTAATCACAATATTAAGATCGTAAGCAATGTGATTTTGCCTAAAGGAAAACTTTCAACAGCCGCAAAGAGCGCTTTATATAATAAAGCTGTTTGCAGGATAGAATCTATTCAGGTAGATTTTAACCAGCCGCTTGATGAAAACGAGAATGAAGCTCTTCCTCAAAAAATGAAATTTAGCTCAAATTTTAAGAAGAACGAATTTGAGAACGCAGTCAGAGAGGCCAAAAAGTATATTAAAAAAGGGGATATTATTCAGGTTGTTCCGTCTCAACGCTTTAAGCTTATTACGGATAAGGATCCGTTTAGGATTTACCGGGCTTTACGCAGCCTGAATCCTTCTCCCTATATGTATTACTTACAACTAAAAGATATGTATCTAGTCGGGGCTTCTCCTGAAATGCTGGTGCGTTGCGAGGACGGAATAATTGAGACTCGCCCTATTGCCGGTACGCGGCCGCGCGGCAGAGATGAAAAAGAAGATAAAAAATTGGCTAAGGAATTGATTAACGATAAAAAAGAAAGAGCTGAACATCTTATGCTGGTGGATTTAGGGAGGAATGATTTAGGGAGGGTGAGCCGTGTGGGGACAGTAGAAGTGGATGAATTTATGAGCGTGGAGAAATATTCGCATGTCATGCATTTAGTGAGCGATGTAAAAGGAAGGCTTGACAATAAACGTTATGATATTTATGATGTATTGAAAGCCACCTTTCCCGCAGGGACAGTTTCCGGCAGCCCCAAAATCCGCGCGATGGAGATTATCGACGAATTGGAAAACACCAGGCGCGGCCCTTACGCAGGATGCGTCGGTTATTTTAGCTTCTCGCATAATATGGATACCTGCATTACTATAAGGACGATCCTTATGAAAAACGGGTATGCCTATGTTCAGGCTGGCGCCGGAATCGTAGCGGATTCCGTCCCGGAAAAAGAATATTTTGAGACAGTGAATAAAGCTAAAGCGTTGATAGAGGCAATTATCAAATAGTAATACTGGTAAATGACCAATATCCAAGTTTCAATGACGAATGAAACTTCAAATCTCAAGTCCCAATCTGGACATTGGGTCATTGGGATTTCATTTGACATTGGGATTTGGTGATTGGATATTAACAATTTATTATAGGAGGAGTAAAAAATGGCGGTTCATATTCGTTTAAGAAGAATCGGAAAAAATCCCAAAGGTAAGCCGCATTTCCGGGTTGCCGCTTATGATGAGCGAACCGGCCGGGACGGCAGAGTCCTGGAAGAGTTGGGGTTCTATGTTCCTACAACCGGTGAGGCAAGATTAAAGTCAGAGCGAATCCAGTATTGGATTAAAAATGGCGCTCAAGTTTCAGCCACCGTTAAGAGCCTTATAAAGAAGGAGAAGAAAAATGCAGCCTCAAGCAACTAACTCGATAATTAATCTGGTTCCTTTAGCGCTTATTTTTGTTATTTTTTATTTTATGCTGATCCGGCCGCAAAGACAGAAGGAAAAAGAGCACCAGAAGATGCTGGGTAATCTTAATAAAAATGACGAAGTAGTCACTTCCAGCGGAATACACGGGACTATTGTCAATGTCAAAGAAAAAACAATAATCTTAAGAATAGATGAGAATGTAAAGATTGAGCTGGAAAAGAATTGCATAGCGGTTATTAAAAAAGCGTAACCAGCGAATACTCAAGGAGAAAAAGGGAAAATGGAGAAAAGGGTTATTTATAAATCCGTTTTTATACTGGCAATTATGGGATTGTGCGTTTATTTTACCTTTCCTTTAGATAAGAGGATCAATCTGGGATTGGATCTAAAAGGAGGGATGCATCTTTTGCTTAAGGTGGATACAGCTAAAATTCCGGAAAACGCCAGAGTAGATGCCGCAGACCGGGCCATGGAGGTCATCAGAAAGAGGATAGATAGCTACGGTGTACGGGAACCCTTGATCCAGAAGCACGGTATTGATGAAATAGTAGTGGAGTTGGCTGGTTTTACGGATAGGGAGCGGGCCAGGGAGTTGATCGGGAAAGTCGCCTTGCTGGAATTTAAGCTGGTTTCTTCGGATCAAGCGGGTTTAACCGAAGCGTTAGCCGGAAAAGTCCCTGAGGGCTATGAATTAAAGTATGTCCAGGATGATAATGCGCCGATTTTAGTGGAAAAAAATACAGCTTTGATCGGCGAGGCCTTGACTGACGCATCCGTGCATTTTAGCTCAAGCCAATTTAACGAGCCGGTAGTCTCTTTGCGTTTTAACGCTGAAGGGGCTAAGAAGTTTGCGGAAGTGACTGCGGCTAACGTCGGGAAAAGATTAGCCATTGTTTTAGACGGTAAAGTACAGTCAGCCCCAAATATCCGGGAAGCTATTCCTTCGGGGGAAGCAGTGATTACCGGGCGTTTCAGCGTTGAACAGGCCCAGGACCTGGCGAATGTGTTAAGGTCAGGCGCTTTGCCCGCGCCGCTTTATATTGAAGAAGAGCGGACTATCGGGCCTCTATTAGGCCAGGACTCTATAAATAGCGGCGTAAAAGCCAGCATAGTCGGGGGTATACTTGTTTTTGTTTTTATGGCGGTTTATTATCTTTTAGCCGGCTTGATCGCCAATATCGCGCTTATATTCAATTTGTTTATGATTTTAGGCGTGTTAGGAGCACTCCCGTATTTATTACCGGAATTCTCCGCAACTTTGACTTTGCCCGGAATTGCCGGCATGGTTTTATCTTTAGGTATGGCCGTAGACGCTAACGTTTTAATTAATGAACGTATCCGTGAAGAATTAAACCTCGGCAGGAATTTGCGGGCTGCCATAACTAATGGTTATTCCAAGGCCTTTAGCGCGATCTTTGACTCTAATCTGACTACACTATTTGCGGCAATTATTTTGATCTGGTTGGGAACAGGCTCAATAAAAGGTTTTGGCGTAACCTTGACCATAGGTTTAATCGCGAGCATGTTTACCGCGATAGTAGTAACGCGGACCATATTTGAAATCTTGTTAAGTTTGGGGTGGCTGAAGACGCTACCGATGCTTAGATTAATCGGCCAGACTAAAATCGACTTTATTAAGAAGCGCAGGTTTTTTTACGCTCTTTCACTTATTGTCATAATCATCGGGCTGGCGGCTTATTTTAAAAAGGGAGACAGCGTCTACGGGATTGATTTTGCCGGAGGCTCAATGCAGGAATACAGTTTTAAAGAAGTCCCGGACGTGGATAAAATACGCGGCGTATTAAAAGATGTAGGTTTGGGCGATGCCTCTATACAGCAATTTAAAGAGAACCCTAAGGCGGTCTTAATCCGTACTGTCGAAGATAAAAGCGAGATTTTGACCTCTAAATTAAAAGAGGCCTTTCCTAAACAGGATATCCAGATTTTAAAGATTGAACGCGTCGGCCCTGTAGCCGGGAAACATTTAAAAGAAAAAGCCATATGGGCTCTAGTTTGGTCTTTAGTCATCATACTAGTCTATGTGGCTTTCAGGTTTAAGCATATGAATTTTGCTATTGCCGGCGTAATCGCTCTTATCCATGATGTCCTGATAACTTTTGGGGCCCTGGTTGTTACGGGCAGGCCCATTGACCTCTTGAGTATTACCGCTTTTTTGACTATTGCCGGTTATTCTATTAATGATACGATCGTCATTTATGACCGGGTCAGGGAGAATATGCGTACTTATCAGAAACTCAGCCTTTATGAGTTGATTAATTTAAGCGTAAACCAGACACTCTCCAGGACCATACTTACTTCCGGAGTGACTTTATTGGTTGTTCTGGCCATTTTTCTCTACGGAGGAGCGGTATTAAATAACTTTGCTTTTGCCTTGTTAGTAGGTTTCATTTCAGGCGTATATTCTACAGTTTTTATTGCTTCGCCTTTAGTTCTTGCCTGGGGCCGCAAGCGCTCCAAATAGATAGTAAGTTTTAGGCTAGATAAATATTACGGATGTTTAAATCCCTTAAGCTATATTCCGGCCAGGAGACTGATTTAGAAAAGCTCTTGGCCATTTTAGTTGATTTTGGCTATAAGAGACAGGATGCTATACTGGTTGAAGGCGATTTCGCCCGCCGCGGCGGGATCATCGATATTTTCCCCAATTCATTTGAGCTTCCTATCCGCATAGAATTAAATAACGATATAATATCATCGATCAAAACTTTTAATCCTTCCACGGGCGAGCCTCTTTGGGAGCATAAGTTAGCCATTATTCTGCCTATCCGAAAGCCAGGAACCTTAAAGACTACGCCGATAACCGAAGATTTTCCGTTATCCGGTTTTCTGGATCTAAAGATAGGCGATTATGTCGTGCATAATGAGCATGGCGTGGGCAGGTTTTTAGGTTTAAATAAGATTGAGTCCGGCGATAAGCTTAAAGACCATCTAGTCATTGAGTATGACCGTACGGAGAAACTTTATGTCCCGGTTGAGTCCATGCACCTGGTGCAGAAATATATCGCATTTCACGCTAAGCGGCCGAAGCTCTACCGTCTGGGAGGAAAAGAATGGTCCAGGGTAAAACAGCGGGCTTACAAGGGTATTCAAAAGATGGCCTGGGATTTATTAAGCCTGCAGGCAATGCGCGTTAGCACAAAAGGTTTTGTTTATTCTAAGGATACAGCCTGGCAGATTAAGTTTGAGGAGACTTTTCCTTACCAGGAGACTCCGGATCAGGCAACTGTTGTTTTAGAGGTGAAGCAGGATATGGAGTCCGGAAAGCTGATGGATAGGCTGCTTTGCGGAGATGTCGGATATGGCAAGACGGAAGTCGCTATGCGCTCTGCTTTTAAGGCGGTAATGGACGGTAAACAGGTAGCCTATCTGGTCCCCACGACAATATTAGCTGAACAGCATTATCAAAACTTTAGTTCGCGGCTTACGGAATTTCCTATAAATATCCAGCTCCTTTGCCGTTTTAAGACTAAGGATGAGCAGAAAGAAGTTGTGCGGGGCTTAAGGGAAGGTTTTGTGGATATAGTAATAGGTACGCATAGGCTGCTTTCAGATGATGTATCCTTTAAAGATTTGGGCCTGGTAATCATTGACGAAGAGCAGCGTTTTGGGGTAAAAAATAAAGAGAAGTTAAAGAAGCTTAAATTTTCCGCCAACGTCCTTACCTTGACCGCCACCCCCATACCCAGGACTTTGTATATGAGCTTGATGGGCAGCCGCGATTTATCCGTTATCAATACGCCTCCGGAAAATAGGTTGCCTATAAAGACGATTGTGGTAGAATATGATGACGATTTAATCCGCCAGGCTATTTTAAGGGAGGTAGCCCGTCGGGGCCAGGTCTTCTTTCTGCACAACCGGGTAGAAGATATTCAAGAAATAAAAGAGAGGCTGGCTAAAATTCTGCCTAAGAATGTGCGCCTGGCAGTAGGGCACGGACAAATGCATCCCAGCGAACTGGAAGGAGTAATGTCTGAATTCCTGAAGGGCCGCGTGGATTGTTTAATCTCTACAATGATCATTGAATCGGGAATTGATATTCCTAACGCCAATACTATAATCGTGAATAACGCGCAGATGTTCGGGTTATCCGATTTGCATCAATTGCGCGGAAGGGTAGGCAGATTTAACCGCAAAGCCTACGCCTATTTTATGGTGCCTAAAAATATGGTTTTAGAGAAGGACGCCCGTAAGAGATTGGACGCGATCCAGAGTTATACGCAACTGGGGAGCGGTTTTAATATCGCCATGGAGGATTTAGAGATAAGGGGAGCGGGAAACTTGTTAGGGTTAGAGCAGCACGGTTTTATTTCGGCTATCGGTTTTGACCTTTATTGCCGATTATTAAGGGAGGCAATTGATACTTTTAAAAAGACCGGGGTGTTTAATGAAACGCATAATTAACTTAAAGTTTATTTTATTTTTTTATCTTATCCTTCCGGCAGGCTGCATACTAAATACTGCCTGCTTTCTATACGCGCAGGATCAGATAGTAGCTATCGTGAATAATGATGTGATAACCCAGAAGGATTTAAATGATTTCCTTAATTTTATGAGATTGCAATTTTCCCGGGAGTATAAAGGAAAGGACCTTGAGGAGAAAATTTCTTCAGCCAAGTTGGATTTGTTAAACCGGCTTATTGAGGATCGTTTGATCCTCCAGGAGGCTAGAAAAGAAAAGGTAGTTTTTGATGAAGGCAGGGTAAAGTCCAGGATAAGTGAAATAAAGAAGCGTTATAATTCCGACGCGCAGTTCCAGGCGGACCTGATGAAACAGGGGCTTACCCAGGCGGATATTGAAAACAAGATAAGGGAACAATTCCTTATGTATGGGATAATCGAGCAGAAAGTGCGCAGTAAAATAAGCGTAAGGCCGGATGAGGTGACTAAGTTTTATGAAGACAAGAAGAAGGATTTCTCTTCCGGTGAAGAGAGGGAGTTTGAGGCCTTCGCTTTTGAGAGTGAAGATTTGGCGGATAGCTTCGCCTATAATTTAAAGGCCGGTAAGAGCGCCGAAGAACTGGCGGGAAGATACCCTTTTACGGTTAATAAGTTTAGCGTGCTAAGGAAAGAAAATTTAAAGAAGGAGATTGAGGAGGCGGTTTTTAGCCTCGGGGTTAATGAAGTATCAAGTGTCGTCAAGATGGATGATAAATATTATGTGTTCAGGCTGATTAATATAATCCCCTCCAAACAGCTTTCCCTTAGCGATGTCCAGTATAAAATCCAGTCGTTTATTTTTGAGAAGAAAATGCAGGAAGAACTTGTTAAATGGTTAGATGAGCTTAAAAATAAATCCTATATTAAAATCAAATAAAATCAGAGTCGGCATTACTATAGGGGATCCTTCCGGAATAGGCCCGGCTATAACCCTTAAGGCAGTCAATAAACTTAAAAACCTGGCGGACTTTGTGGTCATCGGCGACGGTCATCTGTTAAAGGATTTAAGCGCAGCCAGGTTGGTAGATTTAGGCAATATCAACCGCCAGAAATTCTCCCGCGGGAAAATAAGCGCTGAGTATGGGAGAGCGTCTATTGAGTATCTGGATAAGGCTTTGGATCTATTGCGCAGGAAAGAAATTGATTGCCTGGTGACCGCCCCTATATCTAAGGAAGCTGTAATAAAAGCGGGCTATAAGTATGGCGGCCACACGGAATATTTTCTTAATAAAACAGGGGTCGAAGAGGTAGTTATGCTGTTGCTTAATGATTTTTTAAAGTTTGGCCTCATTACCAGGCATATACCGTTAAAAGCAGTGCCGGCGGCATTATCCAAAGATAAGCTATGCAAAGATGTCTCTATTGTTTTTAAGGCGCTTAAAAACCTTTTTGGTATACAGAATCCGCGCTTAGCGCTCTGCAGCCTTAATCCGCATGCTTCCGAGAACGGTTTAATCGGAAAAGAAGAAAAGGAAATTATGCAGCCCGCGCTTAAAATGTTGAGAAAAGGAATTAATATTGACGGTCCCCTGGCAGCTGACGTGGCTATCCTGCGGGCTTATCAGGGTAAATACGATTGCCTGATTGCTTTGTATCATGATCAAGCACTCATACCCTTAAAGCTGACCGGTTTCGCTGCGGGCGCCAATATGACTCTGGGACTTCCCTTTATAAGGACTTCGCCTCTTCACGGGACGGCCTTTGACATTGCTAAGACCCCGCGCTTAGCCGATCCGAGTTCAATGATCGCCGCGATTAAACTTGCCATAAAATGCACAAACCTAAAAAGAGTTTAGGCCAGAATTTTCTAATCGATCAAAACATAAGGCTTAAGATAATTAACTCTCTGGATTTAAAGCCGGATGATATTGTTTTGGAAGTAGGCTCGGGCCGAGGCGAATTGACCGGGCTCATTGCCGCCAAGATTAAGCAGGTTTACGGCATTGAAATTGACAAGAGGCTCTATGACCTTTTAACCCAGACACTGAGTGAGCGTAAAAATATACAAATAATTAATCAGGATATCCTGAAATTTGATTTAGCCGGGTTTATTAAAGAGAATAAGATTAAATCCAGGATAAAGGTATTCGGCAATATCCCTTATTATATATCCAGCCCTATAATTGAGCGGCTCTTAAATTTCCGTAAGTCGTTATCCGCTATATTTATCACGGTCCAGAAAGAATTTGCCAAAAGGGTCGTTTCCTTGCCCGGCAATAAAGATTACGGGTCGTTCAGTTGTTTTGTGCAATATTATACTTTACCCAGGATCATTTTTGAGATCAGCAAAAATTGCTTTAAGCCGGCTCCCAAAGTTGATTCCGCGTTCCTGGAGTTGAAAATAAGGGAATTTCCCGCAGTCTTGGTGAAAGATGAAGGACTATTATTCAGTATCATCCGGGGAGCTTTTAACCAGAGGAGAAAGACATTGAAAAACAGCCTCTTAGAGTTGGTTTCTCCGGAAGTTTTGGATATTTTCTTTAAGCAATCCAGCTTAAACCCTAAGACCAGGCCGGAATGCCTGACTTTGGAAAACTTTGCGCTTTTGGCAAATACACAATATTTATTAAAAAATACTTGACAAACCCGCCAATCCGGTATATATTCTATTGCTCACGTAAATTCAGGATTCATAATACTTTAATTACAGGATAAAAGGGAACAAAGAGAATTCTTTTTTTTGAATTCTTCTGGTGGGTTTTTTTTTATATTTAGGATAATTTCTCCGGCAAGGTATCCAACAAAAAAAATGCTGGAGTAGCTCAGTTGGCAGAGCACGTCCTTGGTAAGGACGGGGTCACGAGTTCAATTCTCGTCTCCAGCTTAAAATTATATGCGCGAAATAATCACATTAGAGTGTACGGTTTGCAAAAATAGAAATTATACGACGACAAAAAATAAAAAACTGCATCAGGACCGTTTAGAAATCAGTAAATTCTGTAAGTCCTGTCATAAGCATACCCCGCATAAAGAAACGAAATAACTAATGATAGGGGCGTCGGTTAATGGCAAACCAACGGTCTCCAAAACCGTGACTGCAGGTTCAAGTCCTGCCGCTCCTGTAGTTAGAAAGCGGTAGAGGGTAAAAAAAGAGTAAGTTATGGGAATATTCGCAAAACCTGTTAATTTTATAAAAGAGGTTAAGGCAGAACTGGGAAAGGTCGCCTGGAGCACCCGCGAAGAATTATTAGCTTCCACCCTGGTCGTCATCGTAGTCACTGTAGCTTTGGGTGTTTTTATCGGGGTACTGGATGTATTCCTCTCCAAGTTATTAAGCCTTTTATTTAAATAATGAAGAGCTGGTACGTAGTGCACACACAAACAGGATTAGAGGATAAGGTCAAGACCTCTTTAGAGAACAAGATTGCCGTTAGCGGTATGCAGGACGCGATTTCCAGCGTGATCATTCCTACCGAGCAGGTTTCTGAGGTCCGTTCAGGCAAAAAGAAAATTTCTCAAAGGAAGTTTTTCCCCGGTTATTTATTGATTGAGATGGAACTGAATGAGCAGACTTATTTGTTTGTTAAAAGCTCTCCCGGAGTCACCGGATTTATAGGCTTAGGAAAGAAACCTATGCCCCTGCCGCAAATCGAAGTAGATAATATTTTAAAGAAGACAAAGGATACTCAAGTTAAACCCAGCCCTAAGATCGTTTTTGAGAAAGGCGAACAGGTAAGGGTCACCGAAGGGCCATTCCAGAATTTTAACGGGACAATCGACGAGATCCACCCGGAAAAGGGTAAGATTAAGGTAAGTGTTTCTATTTTTGGGCGCTCTACGCCGGTGGAATTAGAATACTGGCAAGTTGAGAAAGTATAAATATGGCTAAGAAAGCGATTAAGGCGCAAATTAAATTACATGTTCCGGCAGCTCAGGCCAACCCTGCGCCTCCGGTCGGCCCCGCATTAGGCCAGCACGGGGTCAATATTATGCAGTTTTGCAAGCAGTTTAATGACCAGACCAAGGGCAGGGATGGGTTGATCTTACCCGTGGTTATAAGCGTTTACGATGACCGGTCATTTACTTTTATAATCAAGAGCCCTCCTTCTTCGGTGCTCCTGAAGCGAGCCGCGAATTTAGCTAAAGCTTCCGGTATAAGCGGTAAGGAGATCATCGGTAAAGTCACGCGCAAGCAGGTAGAGGAGATTGCCAAACAGAAGATGGCGGATTTAAATACTTCGGATATGGACCAGGCAGTCAAGGTCATTACCGGCACAGCCCGCAGCATGGGTATTGTGGTTGAGGGATAATCCACTATGAAGACTCGCAGCAAAAGATATAAGGAATCGCAAAAGCAAACAGAAGTAGATAAGGTCTATCAACTTAAAGAAGCCATTAGTATCTTAAAGAAGATGTCTTTGCCTAAGTTTGACAGCTCGGTTGATTTGCATTTTCATTTATTGGTAGATACCAAGAAATCTGATCAGATGGTCCGGGGTACGGTTATTTTACCCCATGGCACGGGGAAGAAAGTCCGGGTCGCGGTTTTTTGCAAAGGTGAACATGAAAAAATTGCCCGTACGGCCAACGCAGATTTTGTCGGCGGCATCGAACTTATAGATAAAGTAGCCGCGGGATTCATGGATTTTGATTGCGCCATTGCCACTCCGGAGATGATGAAAGACTTAAGTAAGTTAGGCAAGATCTTAGGCCCCCGGGGCCTTATGCCCAGTCCTAAAACCGGGACGGTTACCAATGATATATTAAAAGCTATTGAAGACGTTAAAAAGGGTAAGGTCGAATTCCGCGTGGATAAGCAAGGCGGAGTACATCTTTCAGTAGGAAAAGCGTCTTTCAGTGAAGATAAATTATATGATAACGCCTCCAGGGTCATCGAAGCGCTAAATGAGGCCAAACCCGCATCCATAAAAGGAAAGTTTATGCGCAGCCTATCCATTGCGACTTCCATGAATCCGGGTTTAAAATTAGCGGTGTAAACTTATGAAAAAGTTAGGGTTAATATTTAAAGAGGCTTCCGAGAACCGCATCAAGAACACGTTAAAGGGATCCGAGGCGGTATTTATCGTTAAATATTCCGGGGTCAAGAGCCCGGATCTGTGTTCTTTAAGGCAGACCTTAAAAGGCGGACACGCTTCTTTGTTTGTAGTGAAGAATAGCGTCGCCCGGCGCGCTTTTAAGGATTCTACCCTGGAACCTTTAATCAAAAATATAGACGGGCCCTGCGGCCTGATTTTTATTAAGGATGAGCCGGTGGCCACATCCCGGGCGCTCTGTAATTTTAGCAGAGAGCACGAGCAATTGAAGCTTGAGGGTGGTTTCTTAAAAGATAAGATTATCCAAAAGTCCGATATAGAATATATGTCCAAGCTTCCCGCCAAGGAAGTTTTACGCGCCCAGGTAGTCTGGGCATTAAATTCGCCAATATCAGGTTTGGTTATAACCCTAAACCAGGTATTGGCGAAATTTGTTTATTGTTTAGACCAGATAAAACAAAAAAAGACAAGTTAAAAGGAGGAAGAAGATGGCAAGTACAAAATTAGACGAGATGATTAAATCCATAGAGGGTATGACGGTGTTAGAGCTGGCGGATTTAGTCAAGGCCCTTGAGGAAAAATTCGGGGTAAAGGCGAATATGCCGATGATGGCCGCTCCCGCAGCCGGTACAGGCGCAGGCGCAGCTCCGGTAGCTGAAGAGAAATCTACTTTTACGGTAGTTTTAACCAGCGCAGGCGCAAGTAAGATCGCCGTTATCAAAGAGGTGCGCACCATTACCAGTCTTGGCTTAAAAGAAGCCAAAGATTTAGTTGATGGAGCTCCTAAGCCGATTAAAGAAGGCGCAACTAAAGAAGAAGCCGAAGAATTAAAGAAGAAACTGGAAGCAGCCGGAGCCACAGTAGAGCTTAAATAATATATCTGTCAGTAACGGTAGCTTTGGGTAAATTTCTTAAGCTACCCTAAAATACGGGACAATATGCTAAAGAGAAAAAGCTTTGCCAAGATAAAAGAAGTATATAATATACCTAATCTTTTGGATGTTCAACTTGAGGCGTACGCTGAGTTTTTGCAATTAAATGCCAAGCCCGGAGAAAAAAAGCATCAGGGGCTCCAGGAAGTCTTTAGCGAGATATTCCCGATTGAAAGCCCAAATCGCTCGGTTAAGCTGGAATTCATCAGCTATTCTTTAGGTAAGCCAAAATATAGCCTGGCTGAGTCTAAGATCAGAAGCCTCTCCTATGCCCTTCCCCTTAAGGTAAAATTCCGCCTGACTACTCCTAAAGAAACCAAGGAGCAGGATGCTTATTTCGGCGAGATTCCGTTGATGACTGAGACCGGCACGTTCATCATTAATGGCGATGAGCGGGTGGTGGTCAGTCAGTTACAACGATCTCCCGGAGTATCTTTTGAAGAAGAGCTCCATCCGACCGGTAAAAAGATATTTTACGGAAGGGTAATTCCTTATCGCGGCGCGTGGCTGGAGTTTAAATATGACCTTACTGAAACAGTCTTAGCTTATGTTGACCGCCGCCGAAATTTTCCCGCAACCCAGATCTTAAGGATACTCGGTTTTTCCGAAGACAAGGATATAATCGCCGCCTTCGGTAAAGAGTACCCGGAAATCACCAATACCCTCAAAAAAGATTACACTAAGAATAAAGAAGAAGCCTATATGGATTTTTACCGCAAAATGCGGCCGACCGAACCGGTAACCAAAGAGGCGGCGGAGGCTTTATTTTACAGGCTATTCTTTGATACTGCCCGTTACGATTTAGAGCGGGCAGGCCGATTTATCCTGAATAGAAAATTAGGGATGGACGTGTCCCTGGAAAAAAGAGTTCTGGATTCCGATACCGTGATTAAGGTGATAGAGTATTTGATCAATTTAAATTCCGGCATTGGAAAAATTGACGATATTGACCATTTAGGAAACCGCAGGGTCAAGACCGTCGGAGAATTAGTCCAGAACCAGGTGCGTATAGGTCTGTCGCGCGTGGAAAGGTCTATCCGCGAAAGATTAAGTATATTAGGCGAATTTGATAATGTTAATGTGCATTATCTGATCAATTCCAAGTTATTGTCTAACCAGATCCGGGATTTCTTCGGCCGCAGCCAGTTATCCCAGTTTATGGACCAAATAAATCCTTTGGCTGAAATGACCCACAAGAGGCGCTTAAGCGCTTTAGGCCCGGGTGGTTTATCTCGTGAACGCGCGGGGTTTGAAGTAAGAGATATTCATCCTTCGCATTATGGCCGGGTTTGCCCTATTGAAACTCCCGAAGGCCCGAATATCGGTTTAATCGCCTCCTTAAGCACTTTTGCCAGGGTAAATACTTTAGGTCTTATTGAAACTCCGTATCGCAAGGTGGAAGACGGCAGGGTTACTAAAAAAATTGATTATCTTACCGCCGACATTGAAGAAGATAAGGTTATTGCTCAGGCCAACGTTCTTTTGGATGAAAGCGGATACTTTGTAGAAAAAGAGGTATCTTGCCGCTATAAAAATGATTTCCCGAAAGTAGCTGGCAAACAGGTGCAATATATGGATGTTTCTCCGAAGCAATTGGTTTCCGTTGCCGCGTCTTTAATTCCGTTTTTAGAGCATGATGACGCTAACCGAGCGCTTATGGGCTCAAATATGCAAAGACAGGGTGTGCCTTTAATGATTACTGAAGCGCCTTTTGTCGGGACCGAAATGGAAGAAAAAGTTGCCCGCGATTCCGGGACAGTCCTGGTGGCCCAAGAGTCAGGCAAGGTCACCAGTATTGACGCTTCTTCAATTACAGTCGGAAAGAAAATTTACCATCTAAAGAAATTTCTGCGCACCAACAACGATACCTGCATTAATCAGAGGCCGATTGTCAGGCTGGGTGAAAAGGTCGAACAGGGCGATGTGATTGCCGACGGTATTGCTACTAAGAACGGCGAATTAGCTTTGGGCAAGAATGTGTTAGTTTCATTTATGCCCTGGCGAGGTTATAACTTTGAAGACGCTATTTTAATAAGCGAGAAATTGGTCCAAGAAGACGCTTTTACCTCTATCCATATAGAAGAATTTGATATTGAGGCTACAGAGACCCGTTTAGGCAATGAAGAGATTACTCGCGATATTCCCAATGTCAGCGAAGAGGCCCTGGCTAATCTGGACGAAGGCGGGATTATCCGCATAGGCGCGGAAGTTACCCCCGGAGACATATTAGTAGGTAAAATCACACCTAAGACTGATTCCGAACCATCGCCGGAAGAAAGGCTTTTAAGGGCTATATTCGGTGAGAAAGCCGGGGATGTGCGGGATACTTCTTTGATTGTCCCTCCGGGTGTTCAAGGCGTAGTCATCGATGTGCATGTTTTCGCGCGTAAAGACAGGGGCAGGAAAACCAAAGAAGAGAAGAGTAAGGAGTTAGCCAAAATCCGGGAACTGAAAGCTTATTATAAGCAGGAAGTGGAATTTGTGCAGACTGAGAAGATTGCCCGTTTGAGCCAGCTTTTAGGCGTGGATAAGAAGAAAATAGAAAAATATGATTTTAGCGATAATGAAGAGGCCAAGATTTTAGCCGCTTCTTTTGATGAACAGGTGCAGGAATTGCTTTCCGAGCAGGAGCAGGAGATCGAAAAGGTCAGGCGCGGAGACGAACTTCCCGCCGGTGTCTTAAAAAGAGTAGTGGTTTATATCGCTACCAAGCGCAGGCTTTCCGAAGGAGATAAATTAGCGGGAAGGCACGGGAATAAGGGTGTGGTTGCCCGGATTATGCCCGAAGAAGATATGCCTTATTTGCCTGATGGCACTCCTGTAGAAGTAGTTTTAAATCCGTTAGGTGTTCCCAGCCGTATGAACGTAGGCCAGATTTTAGAGTGCCATTTGGGTTGGGCGGCAAAAACACTCGGCCTTTATGTAGGCACTCCGGTTTTTGACGGAGCGTCAGAGAAAGAAATTAAAGAGATGCTTAAAAAAGCCGGACTTCCTGAAGACGGGAAGATCCAATTGTATGATGGATATAGCGGCGAGCCGTTTGACCATAGAGTAACAATAGGTTATATGTATGTAATGAAACTCATCCACTTGGTTGATGAGAAGATCCACGCCCGTTCCATCGGCCCGTATTCTCTGGTCACCCAGCAGCCATTAGGCGGCAAGGCGCAATTCGGCGGGCAGAGATTAGGCGAAATGGAAGTCTGGGCCTTAGAGGCCTACGGCGCGGCATTTACTTTGCAGGAAATGCTCACTGTAAAGAGCGATGATGTTTCAGGAAGGACCAGAATTTACGAAGCTATTGTTAAAGGTGAACAGCGTCTGACTCACGGCACACCTGAGTCATTTAATGTTTTAATCAAGGAATTGCAGGGTCTGTGTCTTGATATCCGGACAGAAAAGGTAAAATAATGGATGAGATAGTTTCTTTCGATAGTATTTCAATTAAGATCGCTAGCCCTCAGATAATTAAATCTTGGTCCAAAGGGGAAGTAAAAAAAGCCGAAACAATCAATTACCGCACGTTAAAACCGGAAAAAGACGGGCTTTTTTGTGAAAAGATATTCGGGCCGGTGCGCGATTGGGAATGTAACTGCGGCAAATATAAAGGCATTAAATTTAAAGGAATAACCTGCGACCGTTGCGGGGTTACCGTTGACCGCTCTTCGGTAAGACGCGAGCGTATGGGCCATATTGAGTTGGCCACCGCGGTTACCCATATTTGGTTCTTTAAAGCAGTCCCCTCTCGAATGTCGGCTTTACTGGATATAGGGTTAAGGGACTTAGAAAAAATTATTTATTATGAAGAGTATGTCGTTATTGACTCCGGAACCACTCCTTTAAAGAAAAAAGAGCTTTTGACCGAAGAAAAATATCAGGAGGCTCTTGGCAAGTATGGCTCTAATTTTAAGGCTAAGATCGGCGCCGAAGCAGTAAGAGACCTCTTAAAAGAACTGGATTTGGACGCGCAGTGCCGTAAATTACGCCGGGACCTGGAAAAGTCAAAAGATGCTTTAAATAACCGTAAAGGCTTAAAGAGCTTAAAGATCGTTGAAGATTTTAAGAAATCCGGTAATAACGCCGATTGGATGATTTTGGAGATCTTGCCGGTCATCCCTCCGGACTTAAGGCCGCTGGTGCCGTTAGACGGCGGAAGATTTGCCACTTCAGACCTTAATGATTTATACCGTAGGGTAATTAACCGGAATAATCGTTTAAAAAAGTTAATGGAGTTGAACGCCCCGGAAATCATCATCCGCAATGAAAAGCGCATGTTGCAGGAGGCAGTCGATGCGCTTTTAGATAACGGCAGGCATGGTAAAGCCGTAATGGGCGCGAATAACCGTCCTTTAAAATCCCTTTCCGATATGTTAAAGGGCAAACAGGGCCGTTTCCGGCAGAACCTATTAGGTAAGCGCGTAGATTACTCCGGCCGTTCGGTCATTGTTGTCGGACCCGAATTAAAGCTTCATGAGTGCGGGCTTCCTAAACAGATGGCCTTGGAATTGTTTGAGCCGTTTATTATTAAGAAACTGAGAGAAAAAGGATTTGTGCATACTATTAAAGGCGCTCGGCGTATGGTTGAGCGCGGCAAGATCGAAGTTTGGGATATACTGGATGAGGTGATTAAGGATCATCCGGTATTGTTGAACCGCGCGCCTACCTTGCACCGTTTAGGCATCCAGGCATTCCAGCCGCTTCTGATCGAAGGTAAATCCATAAAAATCCATCCGTTAGTTTGTACAGCTTTTAACGCTGACTTTGACGGCGACCAGATGGCTGTTCACGTGCCGCTATCCCTGGAATCCCAATTAGAAGCCAAGATTTTAATGTTGGCTTCTAATAATGTATTTTCTCCCGCTGACGGCCGGCCAGTCATATCTCCCACGCAGGATATAATCCTGGGGGTGCACTATCTTACCAAAGAAAAATCAGGAGCAATTGGAGAGGGCATGAGTTTCGCGAATGCCGATGAAGTAATCATTGCCCATCAGGACGGCGTGGTAGCTTTACACACTAAGATTAAGGTGAGAGTAGAGGATGTTTTTGACTTGGATCAAAAGAAGTTAATTCCGGGAAAACAAAGCATAGCTACTACAGTAGGCAGGGTAATCTTTAATCAGGTTTTACCTAAAGAATTTGGTTTTGTGAACAAGGAATTAAATAAGGCTAAGGTCAGTGATCTTGTGGTTGATTGTTACAAAAGGTTTGGCCACGCAGCGTTGATTAGTTTTCTTGACGATATTAAGAGGTTGGGTTTTGAAATCGGGACACTCGGCGGCATCTCTATCGGTATTGATGACCTTCAGGTTCCAGCAGCCAAGCAGGAAGTTTTAAAAGATTCTAAAGAAAGAGTAGCTAAGGTGGAAGAGCAGTATCGCCGCGGTGTTATTACGGACAGCGAGCGCAAGTCTAAGATTATTGATATCTGGACGCATGCGACAGACGAAATTTCAGATTTGTTATTTAAGGGGATGGATGCATTTAACCCCATATTTATGATGGCCGATTCCGGCGCCAGAGGCTCCCGTTTACAGATCAGGCAGCTAGCCGGAATGCGCGGGCTTATGGCTAAACCTTCGGGAGAAATCATTGAAAGTCCGATTACCGCAAATTTCAAGGAAGGCCTGAATGTTTTGGAATATTTTATCTCTACCCACGGCGCGCGCAAAGGTCTGGCCGATACCGCCTTAAAAACCGCCGACGCCGGTTACCTGACCCGCAGGTTAGTAGATGTAGCCCAGGAAGTCATTGTTGCCGAGGAAGACTGTGGTACTCTTAACGGTATTACAGTTTCAGCGATTATTGAAGGTGATGAAGAAGTGGTATCGCTAAAGGACCGTATAATCGGCCGGGTGGCCCTGGATAATATTGTGGATATTATTACCGATGAAGTCATTGTGGCCGCAGGTTCAGATATACCCGAAGAGCAGGCGGAGATGATCGAGAAGCTGGGGATCGAGAAAATACGCATCCGCAGTGTCCTGACCTGCGAGAGCGGCCGAGGAGTTTGCACTAAATGTTACGGAAAGAACCTGGCTACAGGAAGAATGGCGGAGTTGGGAGAAGCAGTAGGAGTGGTAGCGGCGCAGAGTATCGGCGAGCCCGGAACCCAGTTAACCATGAGGACCTTCCATATCGGCGGTACAGCTTCCCGGAAAGTTGAACAGTCATTTATCAAATCTAAGAACAAAGGTATACTCAAGTATCATAACTTAAGGATAGTCGCCAAGAATAAAGAATTTATTGTTTTAAATAGAAACGGTTTCTTGAGTATTAATGACAAACAGGGAAGAGAATTAGAGCGTTTTGCTATTCCTCAGGGCGCGTTTATTAATGTTGCTGACGCGGGAGAAGTGGCCAAGGACGTAGCTTTTATCCATTGGGATCCTTATACCCTGCCGGTTTTAACGGAAGTCGCCGGAACCGTAAAATACGAAGATTTAAAGGAAGATGTCTCTATCAAGGAAGAGCTGAATCCGGTGACCAAGTTAATTGAGCGCGTGGTTGTGGAACATAAGCAGGAATTCCATCCTCAGATCGTAATTCTGGATAGCTCAAAAGAAGTATTAGGGATCTATCCTATTCCCATCGGAGCGCATATTATGGTTAAGGATGGCCAGAAAGTTGACGGCGGCGACCTGTTAGCTAAGATACCGCGCATGGTCGTTAAGACCAGAGATATTACCGGCGGCCTTCCGCGCGTGGCGGAGTTGTTTGAAGCCAGGCGGCCTAAGGATCCGGCGATTATCAGCGAAATAGACGGCTTTGTAGAATTCGGTGAGACGAAAAAAGGCCAGAGGGTAATCATCGTAAAATCAACAACCGGTATGCAGAGAGAATATGTTATACCGCACGGAAAGCATCCTAATGTTTATAAAGGTGACAAGGTGGATGCGGGCCAGCAGCTAACCGACGGACCGGTAGTCTTACAGGATATTTTACGGGTCTGCGGAGATAAAGTTTTACAGGAATATTTGGTTAATGAGGTCCAGGAAGTATACCGCTTGCAGGGAGTGCGGATCAACGATAAACATATTGAATTGATCATCCGCCAGATGTTAAAGAAGGTGCGGGTTGAGGATCCGGGCGATACAGAATTTTTGGCTACCCAACAGGTGGATAAATGGACATTCCAGAAGGAAAACTCCAGAGTAATTAAAAAGGGCGCAAAGCCCGCGATAGCTACGCCGTTGTTATTAGGCATTACCAAAGCCTCACTTACCACCGAAAGTTTTATCTCAGCCGCCAGCTTCCAGGAGACGACCCGGGTGCTCACGGAAGCCGCCACATCCGGAAAACGCGATGAGCTATTCGGTTTGAAAGAGAATGTTATCGTCGGACATCTTATTCCGGCAGGGACAGGGTTCCGCGATCATCGGGATATTGAAGTCGTAAAAACATTAAAAGAAAAAAAAGAGGAATAAGCATATGCCCACAATTTCGCAGTTGATCAGGTTAGGAAGAAGGTCCAAGAATAAAAAGAGTAAATCTCCGGCTTTAAAGGGTTGCCCCCAGAGGCGCGGTGTATGTTTACAGGTGCGCACTATGACGCCTAAAAAGCCAAACTCAGCCCTGCGTAAGATTGCCAGGGTCAGGTTGACTACGGGGATAGAAGTCACCGCCTATATCCCGGGAGAAGGGCATAACCTACAGGAACATTCCATAGTTTTAGTCAGGGGAGGCCGGGTTAAGGACTTGCCCGGGGTAAGGTATCATATTGTAAGAGGCACATTGGATGCCGCAGGAGTTAACCAGAGAAGAAGATCACGTTCAAAATACGGAGCAAAGAGGCCTAAATGAGACGCAGAAAAGCCCAGGAAAAAGTAATATTAGCGGACCCGAAACTTAACAGCAAGATCGTTGCGAAATTCGTGAATATGGTTATGGTTGAAGGCAAGAAATCTATTGCCGAGAAAATTGTTTACGGCGCGTTTGAGATCGTAAAGAAAAACCTTAATGAGCAGGATATCTTAAAGGTTTTTTACAAAGCGCTGGATAATGCCCGGCCCCGCCTGGAAGTCAAGCCCCGCCGAGTGGGTGGCGCGACTTATCAGGTCCCGATTGAAGTACGCCAGGAGCGTGGAACATCAATAGCTTTACGCTGGATGAGGGATTTTGCCCAGAATAAAAAAGGCAGGCCGATGGATCAGAAACTGGCGGAAGAGATTATCGCGGCGTATAAAGGCGAAGGTTCAGCCATAAAGAAAAGAGATGATACCCATAAGATGGCGGAAGCCAACAAGGCGTTTGCTCATTTTAGGTGGTAATATAATATGGAAAAAGTTCCATTAGAAAAAATCAGGAATATCGGGATTATCGCCCATATTGACGCTGGGAAAACTACAACCAGCGAGCGCATCCTTTTTTATACCGGTAGAAATTATAAATTAGGGGAAGTCCATGAAGGGACGGCGACCATGGACTGGATGGTCCAGGAGCAGGAGAGAGGCATTACGATTACCGCGGCCGCGACTACCTGCATCTGGAAAGATGTACATATTAACCTTATTGATACTCCCGGCCACGTGGATTTTACTATTGAAGTTGAAAGATCGTTGAAGGTTTTAGACGGCGCAGTAGTGGTTTTCTGCGGAGTAGGCGGAGTCGAGCCGCAATCCGAGACAGTCTGGCGCCAGGCTGACCGCTATGAAGTCCCGCGGATCGCTTTTGTAAATAAAATGGATAGGACCGGCGCTAATTTCCTGGAGGCCATAGACCAGATGCATAAGAGGTTAGGCGCAAATGCTGCTCCCATCCAGCTTCCTTTCGGAAAAGACGGGGAGTTTAAAGGCATCATAGATTTAGTGGAAAAGAAACTTATTTATTATAAAGATGATTTAGGTAAAGATTTTGAAATCCAGGAGATCCCTGCGCAGGCTTTGCCAGAAGCCGACAAACAGCGCACGGTCATGCTTGAGAGGTTGGCTGAAGTCGATGATAAGATAATGGAAGATTATTTACACGGCAAGGATATACCGGTTGCGGAATTGAAAACCGCGATAAGAAAGAGCGTTATTGCCAATAAATTTGTTCCGGTCCTTTGCGGAGCGGCTTTTAAAAATAAAGGGGTCCAACTGGTACTCGACGCGGTAAAAGATTATCTGCCTTCTCCTGTTGATGTTCCGGCGATTAAAGGGACAAATCCGGAAACAGGCGAATTTGAAGAGATCAAGGCTTCTGAAAAAGCGCCTTTCTGCGCGTTATGTTTTAAGGTAGCCACTGACCCTTATGTCGGAAAAATATTCTTTACCCGGGTATATTCAGGGGTTTTAAGTTCCGGTACATATATCTATAACGCTTCTAAAAGAGAAAGAGAAAGAGTCACCAAGATCGTTAAGATGCACGCTAACCGTCAGGAAGTTGTAGAGAGTATTTCTTGCGGTGAGATCGCGGCTCTGGTGGGATTAAAAGATACTAAGACCGGAGAAACTCTGTGCACGGAAAATAACCATATATTAATTGAAGCAATGCGTTTCCCTGAGCCGGTTATTCAGCAGGCCATTGAGCCGGCATCTAAGGACGCTCAGGAGAAATTGGGGTTAGCCTTACATAAACTTGAAGATGAGGATCCGTCTTTCCGCGTAACTTATAATCAGGAGACCGGACAGACTCTTATCGCGGGTATGGGTCAGTTACATCTGGAGATAATTATTGACAGGATTTTACGCGAATTTAACGTTGAAGCTCAGGTAGGCCAGCCTCAGGTAGCCTACCGGGAAACCTTAAGGAAAAAAGTAAGGTCAGTGGGCAAGTTTATCTCCCAGTCCGGCGGCCGCGGCCAATATGGGCATTGCGTTATTGAGATGGAACCGCAGGAGACCCCTGGGACAGGGATTACTTTTGAAGATAAAATTAAAAGCGGGTCTATCCCGCGTGAATATATACCGGCAGTAAAGCAGGGGGTATTTGGCGCGGCAAAATCCGGCGTCTTAGCCGGGTATCCGGTTACCGATGTCAAAGTCCTTTTAATCGACGGGTCTTTTCATGAAGTTGATTCTTCGGAATTAGCGTTTCAGATGGCCGGCTCGCTGGCATTTAATGACGGTTTAAAAAAAGGCAACCCTGTTTTATTGGAGCCGATTATGGATATGGAAGTAGTTGTCCCGGAAGAGTTTATGGGCCAGGTTATCGGGGATTTGAGTTCCCGACGGGCCAAAATAATTTCCTTGGCCCAGCGCCTGAACTTACGCACCATACGCGCGAACATTCCGCTAGCTGAAGTTTTTAATTACGCGACTATAATAAGATCCTTGACACAGGGCCGCGCATCCTATACAATAGAGCCTTCGTTTTACACCGAAGTGCCTGCACATATAGCAGAAAAGATCGTTACGGGTTTCGCCGCTACCGGTTCGACCAGGAAGAGTTTTCGTTAAAAAACACACCCCGCGCTTATAAGGAATTGCGCGGGTGTGCCCTTAGGGGCAAGGAGGAGAAAAAATGGCTAAAGAGAAATTTGTAAGAAATAAGCCACACGTTAACATCGGAACTATCGGCCACATTGACCACGGTAAAACTACTTTGACTGCTGCTATTGTTAATATTTCGGCTAAGCTGGGTAAGGCTACCGCTAAGGCATATGCTGATATTGCTAAAGGCGGAACAGTAAGAGACGATACCAAGACCGTTACTATTTCTGTTGCCCACGTTGAATACGAATCAGATGCCCGGCATTACGCGCATATCGACTGCCCGGGTCACGCTGACTACATTAAGAATATGATCACCGGAGCTGCGCAGATGGACGGCGCAATCCTCGTTGTTTCTGCTGCTGACGGCCCTATGCCTCAGACCAGAGAGCATATTCTTTTGGCCAGGCAGGTAAACGTTCCCTCAATGGTCGTGTTCTTAAATAAAGTAGATTTGGTTACGGATAACGAACTTTTGGACTTAGTGGAAATGGAAGTCCGAGAGTTGCTTACTAAATACGGGTATCCCGGAGATAAAACACCGATTATCCGCGGTAGCGCTTCTAAGGCAATGGCCGCAGTGAACGATCCGGCCAGCGCGGATTGCAAACCGATTTTAGACTTGATCAAGGCTTGCGATGAGTTTATTCCTTTACCGGTAAGAGACATGGATAAACCGCTTTTGATGGCAGTGGAAGACGTATTCAGTATTGAAGGTAGAGGTACGGTTGCCACCGGAAGAATAGAGCGCGGTAAAGTAAAATTAAGCGAAGAAGTCGAGATCATAGGTTTAAGGCCGGAAGTAAAGAAGTCAGTAGTTACCGGAATAGAAATGTTCCGCAAGCTCCTGGATGAAGGGCATGCCGGAGATAATGTAGGGTTGCTCTTAAGAGGCGTAGAAAAGGACGATATTGAACGTGGTATGGTTATTGCTGCTCCTAAATCCATTACTCCACATACCAAATTTAAGGCCCAGGTTTATATCTTAACCAAAGAAGAAGGCGGAAGGCATACTCCCTTCTTCAAAGGTTACCGGCCGCAGTTCTATTTCCGGACAACCGATGTTACCGGAAATGTGACACTCCCGACAGGTGTAGAGATGGTTATGCCCGGGGATAATATTAATCTAGATGTGGAATTAATCACACCTATCGCCATGGAAAAGGAATCGCGCTTCGCCATCCGCGAAGGCGGCCATACCGTAGGCGCTGGTGTTGTTACCGAGATAATCGCCTAAAAAATATGTCAGTTGCTCAAAAGATACGGATAAAATTAAAAGCTTATGATCATCGTCTCTTGGACCAGGCGGTCTTAGAGATTGTTGAAACTGTTAAACGGACCGGCGCCAAAATCGCCGGCCCGGTTCCTCTTCCTACCAGAAGAGAGATCTACACAGTTTTACGTTCTCCGGTTATTGATAAGAAGTCGCGCGAGCAGTTCGATTTATCCACGCATAAAAGGCTCATCGATATATTCGAACCAACAGCCAAGACGATTGATTCATTAAGAAAACTGAATCTGCCCGCAGGGGTGGATGTTGAGATAAAATGACCGGTATATTAGGCAAAAAAATAGGCATGACGCAGATTTTTGCTGAGGACGGCGCTCTAGTTAATGTCACCGCTGTTGAAGCCGGGCCCTGCCCGGTGTTGGCGGTTAAAGAAAAGAATATCCAACTGGGTTTTGATTTGATTAAGGAGAAGCGCCTGAAGAGACCTATCGCGGGTTATTTTAAGAAGTTAAATATAGAGGCGCGTAAATTTATAAGAGAGGTCCCTAAGGAGCAGTCAAAAGAATATAAAGTCGGCGAAGAGATTAAGGTGGATATTTTTACTCAGGGAGATTTTGTGGATGTCAGCGGCGTTTCAATTGGCAAGGGTTTCCAGGGAGGTATGAAGCGCTGGCATTGGCAGGGAGGGCCGATGACTCACGGCTCAACATCGCATCGCCGCGTGGGTTCAATAGGCTCATCTACTACACCCGGAAGAGTATTTAAGGGCCATCATATGCCCGGCCATATGGGGGCATTAGGTGTAACTACCCAGAATTTAAAGATAGTCAAGATAGACAAAGAAAACAATATACTTCTAATTAAGGGCGCTGTCCCGGGATTTAAGAACGGTTACGTTATAATCCGTAAAGCCAAGAAAAAAGTGGCTAAGGTTATTAAAGCCGCGGCGGCAGCAGCTAAGGATGCGAAAAAGTAAAAGATGGAAGCCATAACCTTACCTATATATAACGCGCAAGGCAAAGAAGTGGATAGCGTAAAGCTGAATACTTCTGTGTTTGACGGCATAGTGAATTCTGAGGCCATGTATCAGGCTATTAACGCGTATCGCGCGAATCAAAGAAAAGGACTAGCCGCCACCAAGACCAGAGGCGAGGTTTCCGGAGGAGGCAAAAAACCCTGGAAACAGAAGGGCACCGGACGGGCCCGCGTAGGTTCCACCCGTTCACCGCTCTGGCGGCACGGCGGCGTAATTTTCGGACCGCATCCGCGGGATTTTTCTTACACGCTACCGGATAAAATAAAAAACGTCGCTTTAAAATCCAGCCTTAATGCCAAGGTAAAAGAAAATAATTTAATAGTGCTGGATGAGCTTAAAATCGATAGTTCTAAGACTAAAGAAGCTTTAAAATTATTCTCTAATCTTAAGGTAAATAATAAAGAAGATAAGAAATCCGCCGGCGTGCTTTTATTACTGGATAAAGTAGGGGCTAAGGCAAAACTTGCTTTAAGAAATATAGATTTCTTAAGGTTTAATTTGGCCAGCGATACGAATGTTTATGAAGTGTTGACCCATAAAAAATTAGTCATTACTAAAGACGGGTTAACCGAGCTTTCTAACAGGTTGAAAAAATGATTTATGCGCAGGATATAATCAAGTCTTTGATGCGTACCGAAAAATCGACTCTCTATGAGCCGGACGCGAAATATCTTTTTTTGGTGAGTATTAAGGCAAATAAAATTCAGATTAAACATGCGGTGGAGCAATTATATAAAGTCAAAGTCAAGGATGTAAATACTTTTGTCTCTGTGGGAAAATTAAAAAGGGTTAGGCATCAATTAGGCAGGACTCCGGATGCCAAGAAAGCCGTGGTTACTTTAAAAGCAGGGCAAAAGATAGAGGTAGCTTAATTATGGGATTAAAATATTTTAAACCTACAACACCTTCACGCCGGCACATGACCGGGCCGGATTTCTTAGAAATTACTAAGGATACGCCGGAAAAGCGCCTATTGCGGCCTTTAAAGAAGAGCGGCGGCAGGAACTCTTACGGAAGGATTACTTCCCGGCACCGCGGCGGCGGACATAAGAGGATGTTGAGGGTTATTGATTTTAAACGGGATGTCTTGGAGGTTTCGGGCAAGATCATCGCTATTGAATATGATCCTAACCGTTCCTGCCGGATAGCCTTGATCGAGTATCCGAATAAGGAGAGAAGGTATATATTAGCTCCTGTGGGTTTGAGTGTAGGCCAAGCGGTTATTTCCAGTAACCAAAAGGAAGCAGAAATTCAGACCGGCAACTGCCTACTTTTAAGGAATATACCTTCAGGTACACTTATCCATAATTTAGAATTAAGTAAAGGCCAGGGCGGACAGGTTGTTCGTTCTGCCGGCTCTAGCGCCCAGATAATGGCTAAAGAAGGCGACTTTGCGCACATTAAGCTTCCTTCCGGCGAAGTGAGATTAGTCAGCCTTGATTGTCATGCTACTATCGGTCAGGTTGGGAACGTAGAACATGAAGCGCTTTATTTAGGCAAAGCCGGAAGAAATAGATGGTTGGGCGTAAAGCCGCAATCTAGAGGCTTAGCGATGAATCCTGTGGATCATCCGCACGGCGGCGGTGAAGGAAAATCCGGACAAGGTAATCCGCATCCGGTTACTCCCTGGGGTAAGCCCACAAAAGGTTATCGGACCAGAAAGCCGAACCGTTATTCTAATAAGTTTATTATTAAAAGAAGGAAACCATAATGCCACGTTCATTAAAGAAGGGCCCTTTTGTTGAAGAGAGATTGTTAAGAAAAGTTGATCAGCTGCGTAAATCCGGAACGCGCCAGGCGATTAAGACCTGGTCCAGGAGTTCCACTGTGATACCGGATTTTGTCGGCTTGACTTTTGCCGTGCATGATGGTAAAAAACACGTCCCTGTTTTTGTGACCGAAAATATGGTGGGGCATAAGTTAGGTGAATTCGCGCCTACCCGCATATTCAGGAAGCATGGCGGCGTAAAGGCCAAGAAAGCGTTAGAGAAGACTTAAGATGATCGCCAAAGCAGAAGGAAAATTTTTGAGGCTTTCACCGCCAAAGGTCAGGCAGGTATTGGATCTGATCCGCGGTAAAGACGCGCTTCTGGCGGTAGCTATCCTTTTAAACATAAATAAAAGGCCTAAGGAGCATCTGATCAAGATTTTAAGATCAGTTATTGCCAATGCCAAGGTCAAAGGATTTAATGCCGAACAGCTTTATATTTCAAAAGCAGTCTGTAACCCGGGGCCAAGCTGGAAGAGGTTTAAGGCCGCGGCTTTTGGCCGGGCGCAACCTATTTTAAAACGCACTTCCCACATCAGGATAGAATTAGATTTGAAATCAGGAGAATAAATACATGGGTCAAAAGGTAAGTCCTCTAATTTTAAGGATCGGTTTTATCAAGAACTGGCATTCCCGTTGGTTTGCCGGGCATAAAGATTACCCTAAGTTTATATATCAGGATTGGAATATCCGTAAGTTTATCAAGAAAAGATTCAAGCAGGCGGCGGTCTCTAAGATTGTAATTGAAAGGTTAGCGGATAAGGTAAAGGTCAGGATATTCAGCGCCCGCCCCGGGATCATCATCGGACGGCATGGCGCAGACATAGAACGCTTAAGAGAAGATTTAAATAGCATGGTCAAGCAGGAGATAGCCATTGATATTGAAGAAATAAAGAATCCGGCTTGGGAGGCCCAGCTGGTAGCGGAAAATGTCGCTTTTCAGATGGAAAAAAGAGTGGCCTTTCGCCGGGCCGTAAAACGGGCTATGGAGCAATCCATAAATGCCGGAGTAAAGGGTATTCGTGTTTGTTGCGCCGGACGGCTTAACGGAGCTGAAATGTCGCGAACCGAAACTTATAAATTAGGAAAAGTCCCGCTGCAGACACTGCGTGCGGATATAGATTATGGTTTTGCCGAGAGCCTTACTACTTATGGCCTAATAGGCGTAAAAGTCTGGATTTATAAAGGCGACATATTGGGGAAAAAATCCGTCCAGGTAATTGAAACAAGAGTTGAAGAGCAAAAGGCAAATAAGGAGACTCATTAATGCCTTTAATGCCCAAGAGAGTAAAATACCGTAAATTGCAAAAGGGCCAGCGTAGGGGCATCGCCACCAGCGGAGCGGATCTGGCCTTTGGCGAATTTGGATTAAAGGTTTTGGCTAACGGATGGATAAAAAATACGCAGATTGAAGCAGCCCGCGTGATCATCGCCAGGCAGCTGCATAAAGGCGGGAAGCTTTGGATAAGAATTTTCCCGGATAAATCTATAACTAAGAAGCCGGCGGAAGTGCGTATGGGTAAGGGTAAGGGCGACCTTGATCACTGGGTGGCTGTGGTTAAAAGAGGCAGGATTTTATTTGAGCTCGGCGGCGTTCCCGAAGAGTATGCCCGTCAGTGCTTTAGGCTCGTAGCTTATAAATTACCGCTGCGGACGAAGTTTATCACCCGTATACATAAATAATATGGCCAAGAAACTTAAAGCAAAAGAGTTAGTTAATTTATCAAGAGGCGAATTGCTGGAGAAAGAAAAGGCTTTGAAGGATGAACTTTTTAAGCTGAATATTCAGCGCTATTCCGGCAGGGTAGAAAAGCCGCATATGTTTTCAGTGGTGAAAAGGGAACTGGCAGTCGTAGAAACAATTTTGAGCACTAAGAAAGAAAAATAAAATGGGAAAAAGAAAAGAATTCATTGGGATAGTGGTAAGCGATAAGATGCAGAAGACCGTAGTGGTGCGGGTCATGCAGATGAGTAAGCACGCTAAATATTCCCGGATAGGTAAGACTTTCAATAAATTTAAGGCTCATGACGAGGAAAAAATCGCTAAAACAGGCGATACCGTAGCGATAGAAGAGACCCGGCCTCTTTCTAAGGATAAGCATTTTAGGGTTACTAAGGTTATCCAGAAGGCGCCAGAGGTCCATAAGCTAGCGGTAAAAGAGCCTGCTATTTTAGCCGGGGGGGAGATTTAAGATGTCTATTCAGTTACGCTCTATATTAGATGTGGCAGATAATACGGGAGCAAAACGGGCGTCGCTCATCGGAGTGCTGGGCAAGAAAAATTGCCCTAATGCCGAGATCGGGGATGTGGTGAATGTAAATATCAAGGAATCTTCTCCCGATGCCACAATAAAGAAGGGTGAAGTAGCTAAGGCAGTCATCGTCAGGACCCGCAAGGCTATAAGGCGTAAAGACGGCTCAGTCTTAAGATTTGACCGGAATGCCGTAGTTTTTATAGATAATCAGTTTAATCCTAGAGGTACCCGCGTATTCGGGCCGGTAGCCCGGGAATTAAGAGAGAAGAATTTCTCTAAGATCATATCTTTGGCTCCTGAGGTTATATAAAATGCAAAAAATAAGAAAAGGCGATATTATTCAGGCTGTAACCGGAAAAGATAAAGGCAAGAAGGGTAAGGTCATACAGGTGTTTCCGGATAGAAAACGCGCTCTGGTGGAAGGGATAAATTTAGCCAAGAAACATAAGCGTCAGACGCGCCAGGATCAACAGGGCGGAATTGTTTCAATTGAAATGCCCATATCCTTAGGCAATATTATGTTAGTCTGTAAGCATTGCGACCGGGCCGTAAGGGTGGGTTTTACTCTTCTGCAAGACGGAAGCAAGTCCAGAATTTGTAAATCCTGTAAAGAGGCAATATAATGGAAAACAAATCCGTACCCAGATTACTGGAGAAGTACAGGAAAGAGATAGTCCCGCAGTTAATGCAGGAATTAAAAATAAAAAATAGAATGGCTGTACCGCGTATAGATAAGATTGTGGTTAATATGGGCGTGGGCGAGGCCTTGCAAGATGTAAAGATCCTGGAGAGAGCTATGGATGAGCTGGCGCTAATCACCGGCCAAAAGCCTATTATGCGCCGGGCCAAGAAAGCAATCGCGAATTTTAAGACCAGGCAAGGCTCTCCGGTAGGCTGTAAGGTAACGCTACGGCGTTTTATGATGTATGAGTTTTTAGACCGCCTGGTTAATACAGCCCTTCCGCGTATACGTGATTTCAGGGGCGTATCCGCCGATGCCTTTGATAAAGCGGGAAATTATACACTGGGCTTAAGCGAACAGGGCATATTCCCTGAAATTGAATACGATAAATTAACCCGCACCCAGGGTATGGATATAACCATTGTGATCAAGAACGTGAAATCAAAAGAAGAGGCTCGCCTGATCTTAAAATTATGCGGTATGCCTTTTAAAACCGATAAGGATTAAAGAAGGATTATGGCTAAAAATTCACAAATCGCAAGATGGAAGAGGCCGGCAAAATTTTCCAGCCGCAAGCATAACCGTTGCGCTATTTGCGGAAGGTCCGGCGGATACTTACGCAGGTTTCAGTTGTGCCGCATATGTTTCCGGGAGCTTGCCTGGCAGGGTTTAATACCGGGTGTAAAGAAAGCCAGCTGGTAGCTGTTGAGAGCGTAAAATCAGGAAAAATTGGGGGGTAAATGTCTAGAACAGATTTAATAGCCGATGTTTTCACGATTATTCGTAACGCAATCATGACGAAAAAGGATACCGTGGATGTGCCGGCTTCCAATACCATAAAGTCAATCCTGGAGATATTAAAAAAAGAAGGGTATATTGATAATTTTAAATTAATTGAGGATAAAAAACAGGGTCAGGCCCGTATTTATCTGAAATACATCGCGGAAAAACCGGCATTAAGGAGTATCAAGCGTATTTCGCGGCCGGGATTGCGGTTATACGTAAAGCACAAAAAGGTACCGGTAGTTTTAAGAGGCAGGGGCCTAGCGATTATTTCTACATCTAAAGGTATTATGACTGATAAAGATGCCCGCGAGAATAGCTTAGGCGGAGAGGTCATCGGTTATATCTGGTAAGGAAAATATATGTCTCGAATAGGTAAAAAACTTATAGTTGTCCCCAAAGGCGTGAAAGTGGAAGTTAAAGATAACGTTATTTTAGTTGAAGGGGCCAAAGGTAAACTGGACCTGGTTCTTTCTCCCCGGATTAATCTGGAAATTACCGAAGGGCAAGTTAAGGTAACGCGGGTAGCGGATACAAAAATGGATAAGTCCTTGCACGGTTTATACCGGGCCCTGATAGTCAATATGATCAAGGGAGTAACTGAAGGCTACGTAAAAGAACTCGAAATAATCGGCGTAGGGTTTAAAGCGGCAGTGCAGGGCGATGCCTTAAATATGAGTTTAGGGTTTTCGCACCCGGTGAATTTTACGATACCTTCCGGCATAAAAATCGAGACTCCTAAACCGACGCAATTAGTCATCAGGGGGATCGATAAACAATTAGTGGGTAAGATTGCGACTGAGATACGCGCCATATGTCCTCCGGAGCCATATAAGGGCAAAGGGATCCGTTTTGTCGGGGAATATGTGAAGAAAAAAGTCGGCAAGGCCCAGGCAACCAGCGGCGGGAAATAAAGATGAATAAAAAAGAACTTTCCAGGCTTAAAAGGCATCGCCGGATCAGGTTAAAAATGCAGGGCTCAAAAGATAAACCGCGCTTAGTCATTAAGCGTAGCTTAAATAATCTTTCGGCCCAGGTTATTGATGATACCGATAATAAAATATTATTTTCTTTCTCTACGGCGAATAAGGAATTCAAGCAAAAAGCGGCTAACGCCGGTAATATTAAAGCTGCAGGCATATTTGGAGAGGTTTTTTCCAAGATGGCCAAGGAAAAGGGGATCACGAAGATCATATTTGACCGGGCAGGTTATTTATACCATGGCCGGGTGAAGGAATTTGCCGAACATTTAAGAAAAGGCGGATTGGAGTTTTAACTTATGCGTGAATTAAATATTGAGCAGCAGCCGGAATTAATCGAAAAGGTAATTACTATTAACCGTGTAACTAAAGTTACCAAAGGCGGTAAGAAGCTGCATTTTAGCGCCCTGGTAGTCGTCGGTGATACCAAAGGAAGAGTGGGTTTTGCCCTGGATAAAGCCAACGAAGTGGCTGATGCCATACGTAAATCCCTGACTAAAGCTAAGAAGAGCCTTTTTAGGGTGCAGTTGGAAGGTTCGACTATACCGCATGAAGTTATCGGTCATTTCGGAGCGGCAAAAGTCATGCTCAAGCCGGCGTCAGAAGGCACGGGGGTAATCGCGGCCGGCCCGGTACGCGCTATATGCGAAGCCGCCGGAATTAAAGATATATTAACTAAGTGCTTAAAGTCTAATAACCCGATCAATGTCATTAAAGCTACAGTTGAGGGCTTAAAAAGCCTTAAGGCTTAAAAATGAAAAGTAAAACAACAGTCAAGAAAACAAAAAAAACAGATTCCCCGCAATCCATAGGTTTATTTAATTTAAAAGCTCCCGCAGGCGCTCATAAAGGAAGGAAATATTTAGGAAGAGGCTCCAGCTCCGGGCATGGAAAGACTTCTACCCGCGGCTCTAAGGGCCAGACTTCCCGCGCAGGGAGGCATTTTTACTTAGGTTTTGAAGGGGGACAATCTCCTTTGATCCGTAAGATGCCTAAGAGAGGATTCAATAGCCTATTCAAGAAAGAATACCAGATCGTAAATTTAGCGAATCTCGCCAAGATAAAAGAAAATGTGATTAACCCGGAATTGTTGAGGGCCAAAGGATTAATCAAGGATAAAGAGGGGCTCGTAAAGATATTGGGAGAGGGTGAAATTAAGAACCCGATTAAGATACAAGCTCATGCTTTTTCCAAAAAGGCCTCGGAAGAAATTAAAAAGGCAGGCGGGAGCGTAGAAGTAATAAATGTTTAGCGCGTTAGTCAATTCCTTTAAGATACCGGATTTAAAGAGGCGCTTGATTATTACCGGCGCACTAATTGCGGTATATAGAGTAGGTTGTTATGTTCCCACCCCCGGGATAGACGGAGCGGCGTTAGCGGAATTTTTTGCGCGTATCTCTAAGACGCAAGGGGGGACGATCTTTGGCATAATCAATATGTTTTCCGGCGGGGCAATGGAGAAGCTGACTATATTTGCCTTGGGGATTATGCCTTATATATCCTCATCCATCATTATGCAGCTTTTAACCGCGGTTATCCCGGCGTTAGAAAAGATAGCCAAGGAAGGCAAAGCCGGTTATGAAAAGATAAACCAGCTTACCCGCTACGGGACAGTCGCCTTAGCCTTAATCCAATCGTATTTTATTGCTTTGTGGCTAGAGAACCCGGCGCGCTTTGAGGGCTTAAGAATAGTCATGTCTCCGGGATGGGGCTTTCGGATCATAACTGTCCTGACTTTAACTACAGGCACTATATTTATTATGTGGCTGGGAGAGCAGATCCAGGAGAGAGGTATTGGTAATGGTATATCCTTAATAATTACCGCGGGTATCATCTCCAGGATCCCGGCGGCAATGCACCAGCTATATGTTTTAGTTTCGCCTTTTGCCTCAGCTCGCCGACAGATCCAGCCGTTTACCCTGGTGATTATGGCGGTGTTCCTGGTGGGAGTAGTTTTTGCGGTAATTATGATCACTCAGGGGCAGAGAAAAATACCGGTGCAATACGCGCGCAGGATCGTAGGCCGAAAGATTTATGGTGGACAATCTACCTACATACCCTTAAAGGTAGACACTTCCGGAGTTATCGCGATTATCTTTGCGCAGTCCATAATACTATTTCCGGCGACATTAGCCTCATTTATACCAAATCCCGCCTTCCAGAGATTGGCTGAAGGCCTGATCCGCGGGCATGTGCTTTATACCGCAGTTTACGCGCTTCTGATAATGTTCTTTTGTTATTTTTATACGGCGATCGTCTTTAACCCTCAGGATCTATCCGAAAATATGAAAAAGTACGGCGGGTTTATCCCCGGGATACGGCCTGGCGCTCCTACAGCGGAATTTCTGGATTACGTAATGACCAGGATTACTTTAGCCGGCGCGGTATTTATTGTTATAATCGCTATATTTCCGGATTTTATTATGGCTTGGCTGAAAGTGCCTTACTTAGTCGCTTCTTTCTTTGGCGGGACAGGTATATTGATTATCGTGGGAGTCATGTTAGATACATTAAAACAAATAGAATCACATTTGTTAACGCACCATTACGAAGGTTTTATAAAAGGCAGCCACATTAAAGGAAGAAGGTAATGCGTATTATATTATTGGGTCCTCCGGGGGCAGGTAAGGGCACGCAGGCAAAAAAATTAGCGGAAAGCTTAAAAATAGCGCATATATCCACGGGCGATATCTTAAGGCAAAATGTTAAAGAAGGTACTACTCTAGGCAAAGAAGCAAAAGATTTTATGGAGCGGGGGTTGCTTGTGCCGGATGAGCTTATGAGTAAGATGCTTTCGGACAGGTTTTCTCAAGCCGACATAAAGAAAGGTTTTATACTTGACGGATACCCGCGTAATTTCGCCCAAGCCTTGACTCTGGAAGAGATATTTAAGCAGAGGAATTTAGATGTAGATATGGTAGTCTACCTGGATTCTAGCGACGCTGTTATTATCCAGCGGCTTTCCGGAAGGCTCGTCTGCAGTACTTGCGGCGCAAATTTCCACATAACCAATATGCCGCCCAAAAAAAATGGGATTTGTGATAAATGTTCAGGCTCTCTTTTCCAAAGGACGGATGATAAAGAAGAGACCATTAAGAAGAGGCTGGAAGTTTATAAAAATGAAGTTTCTAGCCTCATAAAATATTATCAGGATAAAAATAAATTATACCGCCTGGTTGCTGACGGTGACGCAGGCATTGTCCTTAACGAAATAGTTGCTCTTACTAAAAAATTGCATGATTCCCTTAAAGTCTGAAAAAGAACTTCAGATACTTGAGCGCTCCGGAAAGATCCTGGGTTTTGTGATGCGGGAGTTAGAGGGGAAGATAAAGGTAGGAATCAGGACCCGTGAAATTGATGCCTTAGCCGAAGAGCTGGTGAGGGCTAAAGGCGCTCTCCCTGCGTTTAAAGGTTATAAGGGTTTTCCGGCAACAGTATGCACTTCAGTAAATGAAGAGATTGTGCATGGTATCCCCTCGGATAGGATATTAGCAGAGGGAGATATTATAGGTTTAGATTTAGGCGTAAATTACCAAGGCTATTTCTCAGACGCGGCAATAACCTTAGCGCTAGGTAAAGTACCGGCAAAGGTAAAAAAGCTGATCGAGGTTACCAGGATCGCTTTAGCCGAAGGTATAAAAGAAGCCCAGGCAGGAAATCATCTGTTGGATATATCCGCGCGTATCCAGAAATACGCGGAAGCTAACCATTTTTCTGTCGTGCGCCAATTTGTCGGGCACGGAATAGGGCTAAGCCTGCATGAAGAGCCGGAGATCCCTAATTTTGGCCAGGCCGGCCACGGTCCACTGCTAAAAGAAGGCATGGTCCTGGCTATTGAGCCGATGATTAATATGGGCGGATGGGAGGCCGAGATCCTGGATAACGGCTGGACCGCGGTTACCAAAGACCGGTCCCCTTCAGCGCATTTTGAACATACAGTGGCGATAACCGCAAAAGGGCCCAAGATTCTCACGAAATAGGGATTTTAGCCCGTAAGCTGAAAGGCGACGGGTAAAACCCGGGAGTAAACTAGGGGTTTTATGCCTAAAGAAGAACTGATTGAAACCGAAGGAAAGATCATTGAGGCTTTACCTAACGCGATGTTCAAGGTGGAGTTAGAGAACGGCCACATAGTATTGGCGCATGTATCCGGAAAGATGCGCATGAATTTTATAAGGATTTTACCGGGCGATAAAGTGAAGTTAGAGCTTTCTCCTTATGATTTGAGCAGAGGAAGGATTACCTTTAGGGTTAAATAAAATGAAAGTAAAAGCGTCAGTAAGAAGGATTTGCGATAAGTGTAAAGTTGTTAGAAGAGCCGGTGTGGTCAGGGTGATTTGTTCTAACCCCAAGCATAAGCAAAGACAAGGCTAAAGCCGGTTTTAATATAGGAGACAAAAATGCCGAGAATACTGGGTGTGGATATACCTAAAGAAAAACGGATCGATATATCCTTGACTTATCTTTATGGTATAGGCAGGGCCTTATCCGCTAAAATACTCAAAGAAATAAATATTGATGCTGCCAAGCGGGCAAAAGATTTAAACGAAGAAGAGGTTGCCCGCATAACCAATACTTTACAAAAAAGCGGATTGCGCCTGGAAGGTGATTTGCGCAGGGATATTGCTCAAAACATTAAGCGCCTGATGGATATCGGTTCTTACCGGGGCTCAAGGCATAAAAAAGGGCTTCCGTCTAGAGGCCAGCGCACGCGTACTAATGCCCGGACCAGAAAAGGCCCGCGCAGGGGCAATATGGCGATCATTAAGAAAGCCGAACCAGCGAAGAGCGCGCCTAAACCGGCGAAATAAATTTAAAAATACAGAAAGAGGAGAATTAGATGGCGACAAAAGAAAGAGCTAAAAAGAAGAAGCTGGCCAGAGGCGTAAGTAGCGGTATCGCCCATATTCAGGCAAGTTTTAATAATACTATTATTACCATAACCGATAAGCAGGGTAATGTGCTGGTTTGGTCTGCTCCGGGTATTGTAGGTTATAGCGGTTCCAAGAAATCTACGCCTTTTGCCGCTCAAATTGCCGCATCTGACGCGGCCAGGAAAGCCAAAGAGATAGGTATTAAAGATGTTGAAGTGCGCGTCAAGGGACCGGGTTTTGGCAGGGAGAGCGCGATAAGGGCGCTTCAGGCTTCGGGTTTGATTATAACTTTAATCAAAGATGTCACTCCTATACCGCATAACGGATGTCGTCCGAAGAAGAAAAGGAGAGTATAATTTATGGCACGGTATATTGACGCAGTTTGCAGGTTGTGCCGCAGGCACGGAGAAAAACTTTTCCTGAAAGGGACAAAGTGCACGACAGAAAAATGCCCCATCAACAAGAGGGCTTATCCCCCGGGACAGCATGGCCAGGGAGGTAAAAGAAGAAGCAAGCTTTCTAACTACGGCCTGCAGTTAAAAGAAAAACAAAAAGTAAAGCGGATTTACGGGGTCCTGGAAAAACAATTCCGCACGTATTTTAAGGTTGCCTCCAAGACTAAGGGCGTAACCGGTAAAGTCTTGTTGCAATTATTGGAGCGAAGACTGGATAATGTAGTTTTTCGTCTGGGTTTAGGCATTTCCAGGTCGCAGGCCCGCCAGGTTGTCCGGCATAATTTTATTACGGTCAACGGCCACCGGGTAAATATTCCTTCTTTTCTAGTCGCGCAGGGAGATGTTATTCAGGTTAAGGCTAAAGAAAAAGCCCAGATTAAAATAAAAGATAACCTGGAATTATCTAAAGACAGGACTGTGCCCAGCTGGTTGGAATTTAGCTTAGCCGATTTAAGCGGTAAGGTTTTAAGACTGCCCGGTAAAGAAGATATCCAACAGCCTATACAAGAACAATTGATTGTAGAGTTGTACTCTAAGTAACGAACGCAATTATAAGAGGAGGAACAATAGATGGGTATAAAATGGAGAGATTTTCAACTACCAAAGAGGCTTGAGTGTGACGAGGCTACTTATACCAATACTTACGGAAAATTTTCCGCTGCCCCGTTTGAAAGGGGATACGGCGTTACCTTAGGTAATTCTTTAAGAAGAGTTTTGTTTTCTTCTATTGAAGGAAGCGCGGTAACCAGCGTTAAGATTTCAGGAGCCCAGCATGAATTTTCCACTCTACCCGGCATCCTGGAAGATGTTCCGGAATTGATCCTGAATATTAAGAGCCTGGTCTTGAATTCCCATTCCAAGATACCCAAGACCATATATATCAAAACCAATTCTAAAGGCGAAATCCGGGCTAAAGATATTGAGGTTGATGAGACGATTGAAATCATCAATCCGGATTTACACATCGCCACCTTGACCAAAGATACCAAATTGAATATTGAGATGGAAGTCTCCCGCGGCCGCGGTTATGTACCTGCGGAGTTGAATAAAAAGGAAGATAAGGCAATAGGCGTTATCCCGGTGGATGCGGTGTTTACTCCTATAAAGAAGATTAATTTTTTTGTGGAGAATACCCGCGTCGGGCAGCGCACAGATTATGACAAACTTATCCTGGAAATATTCACCAACGGCGCGATATCGCCGAAAGACGCGTTATTATACGCCTCCAATATACTCCAAAGACACTTGGATGTATTTGTTAATTTCGGGCAATTGCCTGACGATACGCAAGAGGAAGAATTGGAGATGACTAAGGAAGAGGTAGCTTTATACGAGAAATTAAGGCTCCCGATTTCCGAGCTGGAACTTTCAGTGCGTAGTTCAAATTGCCTGCGCGAAGCCGGAATCAAGATTATTGCCGACTTAGTCAGGAAATCCGAGGACGAGATGTTGGGTTTCAAGAACTTCGGGAAAAAATCATTGACCGAAATAAAAGAGCTGCTTATGGGTATGGGATTGACCTTGGGCATGCAAGTTGACCCCAAAAAAATAAAGAAAGCTTAAAAATATGCGCCATAAAAATAAAAGATTACAACTAAACCGTTTTACCGCTTGGAGTGATGCTACGATTAAAAGCTTAGCCAGGAATTTGCTTTTGTATGAGAGTATGAAAACCACGCTGCATAGGGCCAAGGCAGTCAGGCCACTGGCCGAGAAGCTTATTTCTTTAGCCAAGGCCAATACGCTAAGCGCCAAAAGAGAGGCCTTCAGGATCCTTGGGGACCATAAGCTGGTAGCTATGCTTTTTAATGAAATAGGGCTGCGTTTCGCAAAAAGAGCAAGCGGTTACACCAGGATCATTAACCTGGGTAAACGCCGCGGCGATGATGCCAGCCTGGTAATCTTTGAACTTACCGAACAAAAGTTAAAAATAAAGAAAGTCAAAAAGACAAAAGAAGCTAAAGCCGAAGATTCAGCTAAGCCTGAGGCCGGTAGCGTGACAACAGTTGGAGAAAAGAAACCCGAAAGCCGTGAGGAGGCCGTAAAAGAGAAGCCCCCGGTTAGCAAGAAGCCAGCCAAGAAATTCTTAGGCGGGATAAGGAGTATTTTTAAGAAAGAAAGGGATTCTCTATAAAACTAAATTTTGCCTATGCAAATAGATACGAGGTTGGCTCAGCGTCTGGCGAAAATAAATCCCTCTTCAACTCTGGCTGTAACCTCAAAGGCTAAAAAATTAAAATCTGAAGGGTTTGATATTGTGACTTTGGCCGCAGGAGAACCGGATTTTGATACTCCTGATTTTGTTAAGGCTGCCGCGATCGAAGCAATTAAAACTGGTTTTACCAAGTATACCCCCACCACGGGAATCCCCGAATTAAAGAAATTAATCTGCGCTAAATTTAAAAAAGATAATTCTCTGGAATATGCGCCTGACCAGATAGTTGTCTCCTGCGGAGCAAAACATAGTATATTTAATACTTTATTAGTTTTGGTTAATCCGGGAGACCAGGTCCTTATACCTTCTCCTTATTGGGTAAGCTACCCGGAAATGGTGAATCTCTGTGATGGCACCCCGCGTTTTGGCCAAACCCAGGCCAAGAATAATTTTAAAATTACTCCGGCCGAATTAACCAAGCAGATAACCGCAAAAACCAAAGTCCTGATTTTAAATAGCCCTGCAAATCCTACAGGTTGCGTCTATACGCAAGATGAATTAGAGGAGATTGCCGCAATATGCGTGAAGAATAATATTTTTGTAATCAGTGATGAGATCTATGAAAAGCTTATTTATGACGGCTCTAAACATATATCCCCAGCCGGTTTTAATAAAGATATTTATAATCTAACGGTTACGGTAAATGGCTTATCCAAAAGTTACTCGATGACCGGATGGCGTATAGGTTACTTAGGCGCGCCGGTGGATGTGGCCGAGGCCATAGCGCGGCTGCAGGATCATTCAACGTCTAATCCTAACTCTATCGCCCAGAAAGCGGGCATCGCGGCGTTAGGCGCCCCGGAAAGTTTCTTTAAAGAAATATGCCGTCAATTTCAGGAGAGAAGGGATTATTGCATTAATAGGCTTAAGGCAATGCCTAAGATAACTCCAATTATCCCGAAGGGGGCTTTTTATATTTTTTGCGATATCTCTAAAACAGGTTTAAGTTCTGTGGAAGTTGCTAACCGCCTATTGGATGAAAAATATTTAAGTATCATCCCGGGGAATGGCTTTGGGGCAGATGATTATATACGTATAAGTTTTGCGGCCAGCTCTGAACAGCTTGAAAAGGGTATGGATAGACTAGAGGAGTGGTTAAAGGGGCTTTAAGGTAACATTACACTTGCCAGAGGCAAGTGCGAATTAGCTGTAAACGCCAGAGGCACAGCTAATTCGAGGGAATGGACAGGTTAGAAGAGTGGTTAAAAAATGAGTAAGACAATAGCCGAAAAAATATTAAGCGCTCACGCTGGAAAGGACCTGAAGGCCGGTGATTTTGCTGTTTGCCAAGTGGACTTTACCTTTGGCCAGGATGGGACCAGTTCAATTATAATCGATAGGATAAAGGAGTTGGGAGTAAAAGAATTAAAGACAGCTTTTTGCATGGTGATCGATCATAGCGCGCCCTCTCCCAGCGAAGGCGTATCGCGGGTGCATAAAAAGATGCGCGGTTTCGCTCAAGAGTTTGGTCAGAATATTTTTGATGTCGGTTGCGGCGTATGCCATCAGGTGATCCCGGAATCCGGTGCAATCCTACCTGGTGCCCTGGTTTTAGGCGCTGACTCGCATACCTGTACCTACGGAGCCTTAGCCGCTTTTTCTACAGGAGTCGGCTCAACGGATTTAGCTATTACCTTGGCCACCGGTAAGAATTGGTTTAAAGTGCCGGGAACTTTAAAGATCATTGTTAAAGGCAAGACCCCTAAAGGTATTTTTGCCAAGGATATAATACTGCGTATTATCACTGAAATAAAAGCGGATGGAGCGACTTACAGGGCAGTTGAATTTTGCGGCCCGGTGATCGATAAGATGGATATGGATGGCCGTTTCACTATGAGTAATATGGTAGTAGAAATGGGCGCTAAGTGCGGGTTCATGCCGGTTGATAAAACGACCATTGACTGGTTAAGATCTCAGGGAGTAGCCAAGGATAAAATAAAGCCTGTTTTCGCTGACTGCGATGCTGCATATGAAAAAGTTTGGGAGTTTGATATATCCGGACTTAAGCCTCAGGTATCCAGCCCCCACTGCGTGGATAACGCCAGGCCGGCAGAGGAATTAAAGGAGATAAAGATAAACGAAGCGTTTTTAGGCACCTGCACAAATGGAAGGTTGCAAGATCTTAAAATTGCTGCTAAAATATTAAAAGGTAGGAGAGTGGCTGCGGGTGTGCGGCTGATCATTGCTCCCAGCTCGCGGTCAGTATTACTTAGCGCCATAAAGTTAAAGTTAGTGAATGTATTTATAGAAGCCGGGGCAATAATCCTGTCTCCGGGATGCGGGCCATGCGTAGGCACGCATAACGGTATCCCCAGCGATGGAGAAATAGTCATATCCACAGCGAACAGGAATTTTAAAGGCAGGATGGGTAATCCTAACGCTTTTATATATTTAGCTTCTCCGGCAACCGTGGCTGCTTCGGCAATCAAAGGCTGTATTACTGATCCAAAAATTTTTCTTTAATAATTTGGTTTTATGAGTTACACCCGACGCTGATCGGATTTGCGTCGGTGCGCCCTTCTGGGCAGGGAGGCAATAATGGAAATAAGGGAATTGCTTTTAATGTGTATTGCTAAAGGCGCTTCTGATTTGCATATAACCGAAAATGAGCCTCCGATTTTACGTATTGACGGTAGTCTCCACCGCACGGAATTTCCTCCCTTGGATAAACAGGACCTCAAACGCATGATTTATGGCATATTGACCAATACTCAGAAGGAGATGTTTGAAAAGGACCTGGAGCTGGATTTTTCTCTTGCCCTGCCGGGATTGGATAGGTTTCGCGTCAATGTCCATTTACAAAAAGGTTCTCCGGAAGCGGCATTCAGGCGCGTGCCATTAGAGATTCCCACAGTTGAGAAATTAGGGCTTCCGCAGATCATCAGTGACCTGGCCCGTAGGCCAAACGGTTTAGTTTTGGTTACCGGGCCTACCGGTATGGGAAAAACCACGACCCTGGCTACCATGATTGATTTGATTAATAAGGAAAAAGAATGCCTGATTATGTGCATAGAGGACCCGATTGAATTTATATATAAAAATGAAAAGAGCGTTATTAAGCAGCGGGAAGTTTATTCGGATACGCGATCTTTTGCCGATGCCTTAAAACACGCGCTGCGCCAGGACCCCAATGTTATTGTTGTGGGAGAAATGCGGGACTTAGAGACCATATCTACTGCTTTGACCGCGGCGGAAACCGGCCACTTGGTTTTAGCGACTTTACACACTCCGGACGCGCCGCAAACCATTGAAAGGATTATTGACGTCTTCCCTCCGTACCAGCAGCAGCAGGTAAAATTGCAATTGGCAGATTGTCTTCAAGGTGTGGTTTCGCAATTGTTGCTTCCGCATGCATCCGGTAAGGGAAGAGTGTTGGCTACAGAAATAATGATCGGCACCTCCGGAATTAGAAACCTTATCCGCGAACAGGAGATTGAGCAGATACCTACGCTTATGCAGACAGGCTCGCAATACGGAATGAAGACTATGGATAAATGTTTAAAGGAGTTGACCCAAAAAGGTTTGATCACTTTAGATGTCGCGCTTTCTAAGGTTAAAAACCAGGACGAATTCAGGCAACTATGAAACTGGAAGGTAAGGCTCTAAAGTTAGGCGATAATATTAATACGGATTTTATTATTTCCGGAAGGTATAAATTTGCCATTACCGATATGCAAGAGCTGGCTAAGCATATTATGGAAGATATTGACCCGGGCTTTGCCGCCAAAATCATTCCGGGTAAATCCCTGATAGTAGCCGGCAGTAATTTTGGAATGGGCTCATCGCGCGAACAGGCTCCTTTAGTGATAAAAGAGGCCGGCCTGGTAGCTGTTTTAGCCAAGAGTTTTGCCCGCATATTTTACCGTAACGCCTTTAACATCGGTTTGGCCCTGATCGAAACAGATACGGATAAGATAGCCGAAAGCGATTTAATCGATATAGATTTAGATAAAGGCATAGTCAGAAATATGACTAAGAATATGGACCTGCCGATAAAACCCTTCCCTAAATTTATGCAGGAGCTGCTTAAAGAAGGCGGCATAATCAGTTATTATAAGAAACATGGAGAGCTTAAGGTCTAAATGAGCCATAAAGTCACCTTAATTCCCGGAGACGGTATAGGGCCTGAAGTAAGCGCGGCCGCCAGGAGATGTATAGAGGCTACCGGCGTAAAAATTGATTGGGAAGAGGCTTTAGCCGGGACCGAGGCTTTGGAGAAAACGGGTGAGTTGCTTCCAAAATCCACCATTGATTCCATAAAAAGAAATAAAGTCGCTCTTAAGGGCCCGATAATCACGCCTATCGGCGAGGGCTTTCGTTCGGTTAATGTGGCTCTAAGGCAGGCTTTAGATTTATACGCTTGTGTTCGTCCGGCAAAAACTTATCCCGGGGTAAGAAGCCTTTATAAAAATATTGATTTGGTGATTGTGCGTGAAAATAGCGAAGACCTTTACGCGGGGATAGAGTTTGAAGAAGGAAAAAGCGAAACTAGAAAACTCATTCAAGAGATTGCAGAGGCAACTAAGAAGAAGATCCGCCCGGATTCCGGAATTTCCATTAAGCCTATATCTAAAAGCGGTTCCGAAAGAATAGTCAAGTTTGCTTTTGAATACGCTTTAGAGCATAATCGTAAAAAAGTTACTATCGTGCATAAGGCTAATATTATGAAGTTTACCGACGGCCTCTTCTTAAAGACGGGACGGGAAGTGGCCAAAGATTACGCGGGGAGAATCGCTTTCGGGGAATCCATAGTTGATAATATGTGCATGCAATTGGTCCAGAAACCTCATCTCTACGATGTTTTAGTCCTGCCTAACTTATACGGGGATATCCTTTCAGATTTATGCGCCGGCTTAATCGGCGGATTGGGTATTGCTCCCGGAGCAAATATCGGAAAAGATATGGCGGTATTTGAGGCGGTCCATGGTTCAGCGCCGAAATACAAGGGGTTAAATAAAGTAAATCCTACCGCGATGATTTTATCCGGCGTGCTTATGCTTGAATACCTAAAAGAAGATAGAGCCGCCCGTATTTTAGAGAACGCGGTAAAAGAAGTCATTTCTGAGGGAAAAGAGGTCACCTACGATTTTAAGCCTAGCCCCAGCGAATCTGGAATTGTCGGCACTGCTCAAATGGCCGACGCAATTATCCAAAAAATAAAAGAGAAGTAATCAATGAAAATAAGTATTATCGGAGCGGGAAATGTGGGGGCAATAAGTGCTATGCGCATTGCCCAATGCGGCCTGGGCGATGTTGTGCTTGTTGATATTGCTAAAGGCCTGGCTAAAGGAAAAGCCCTGGATCTAGAGGATGCCCGTTCAATATTAAAAATTAATTATAATGTTCAGGGTTCTGACGATATAAACGCTATCCGGGATTCTGATATCGTGGTGATTACCGCTGGCTTAGCCCGTAAACCCGGAATGACCCGGGAAGAGCTTTTAGCCAAGAACAGCCAGATATTAAAAGAAGTATGTTTAAGTATAAAGTCGTTAGCCGCTAATTCGGTTGTTATCATGGTTACTAATCCGCTTGACCTGATGACTTATTTAGCCTTGAAAGTCACGGGTTTTTCTAAAAATAAAGTTTTGGGGATGGGGATTAGCCTGGATGCCTCAAGATTCGCTAATCTCATTTCTGAGGAATTAAACCTGCAGCCGGCGGATATAGACGCGGTTGTAATCGGCGCGCATGGTGAGGGGATGTTGCCTTTGGCTAAACATACCAAGATAAAAGGGGTAAGCCTGGAAAAGTTTTTAAATAAAGAGAAAATTGCTAGCCTGGTAGATAAGACTGTAGGAAGGGGCGCTGAAATTGTTGCATTTTTAGGAAGCGGCAGCGCTTTCTTTGCTCCATCGGCGGCGGTTACGGAAGTAGTCAAGGCTGTCGCTAAAGATGAAAAAAAGATTTTAGGCGTCTGCGCCTATTTAAGCGGCGAGTATGGAATTAAAGATACCTGTATCGGAGTCCCCTGCCGCCTGGGTAAGACCGGGATTGAGAATATCATTGAGCTGGATTTAAGCGAGGAAGAGAAAGAAAAGTTTTTGCATTCAGCTGATTCTATCCGGAATTTATTGCGGCAATTGCCTGTTGGCTAATAACCTATGTATGATTTAGCTATAATCGGCGCGGGTTGGGCTGGTTTTAACGCCAGCCTAAAAGCAAAACAACTTGGGCTTAAATGCGCCTTAGTGGATAGATCGGAAATAGGCGGCACCTGCCTGAATCTTGGCTGTATCCCCACCAAAACATTAATTCAATCCGCTAAAGTATTTAACCTTATCAAGAAATCTTCCGCTTTCGGCATTAATACGCCGGAGCCGGCGCTGGATTTTAGCAAGATTCAGGATAGAAAAGATAAGCTAATCCAACAGTTAAGGTCCGGAATGCGATCCAGGCTCAGCGGCATTGATTTTATAGCTAGCCCAGCCCAAATAATCTCGCCTCAGGAGATAAAGGTTTCTAGTGGAACTCTCCAGGCAAAAAACATTCTTATTGCCAGTGGCTCCAGACCATACGAACTGGCGCAATTTAAATTCGATTCCCAGAAAGTCCTCTCTAGTGATGAAATCCTTTCTCTTAAAAAGATCCCCGGCACCCTTTTAATAATCGGCGGCGGGGTAATAGGCTGCGAGTTCGCCAGCCTTTTTTCCATTCTCGGTTCAAAAGTCACTATTGTTGAGAAGATGCCCCAGCTTCTTCCGGAAGAAGATAAAGAAGTGGCCAAAAAAATAGAAACCCAGTTTAAAAAGAAGGGGATCAAGGTAAACACTAATACTGATGACCTAACTTTTAATCCAGCTGACTTTGATACTCTCTTAGTCTGTGTCGGAAGAACCCCTCAAACTCAAAGCTTAGGATTGGAAAAACTGGGTATAGGGCTGGATAAAGGCAGGGTCATTGTTGACGATTACCTGCGCACAAATATAAAAAATATTTACGCGGCCGGTGATTGCGCTTCTAAAATCATGCTGGCCCACTTTGCCGGTTATCAGGGTATTTTAGCGGTCCAGAATCTAGCTGATCCGGCTAATGCTAAGCCTGACGATTTAACTTCTGTCCCGGCCTGTATTTTTACCGAGCCTGAGATTGGTTCTATCGGCCTGAATGAAGATAAAGCTGAATCCAAAGGAATAGATATAGATATCCATAGGTTTGATTTCCTGGGTTCAGGTATGGCCCGGATAATGGATGAAACAGAGGGATTCCTAAAAATTATCTCGGAGAAAAAATCCGGTATGGTCATAGGCGCTTCCATCATCGGGCCAAAAGCAACGGAATTAATCGGGATAATGACTTTAGCCGTCCGGAATTCTCTTACTGTAAAAAACCTGCGCCAAACTTTATTTGCTCACCCCACCCTTTGCGAAACCATAACCGAAGCATTAAGATAATATTAATAAAATGGCTTTAAAAATAATTGACTTAGGCCTGGTTAGTTTCCCGGAGGCTTATGCCTTACAAAGGGAATTATTCCAGGAGGTAAAAAGTGGGGTTTTGGATAAAGTTTTGGTTATTTGCCGGCATTATCCGGTTATTACCTGCGGTAGAAGCGCTAAAAAAAGCAATATTACCGTTTCCGTCGAGGAACTAAAAAATAAAGGAATAACTATTTATGATGTGGAGCGGGGTGGTGATGTTACTTATCACGGTCCGGGCCAGTTAACCGTATATCCGGTATTTAACCTGAATTATCTAAAAAAAGATATTAATTGGTTCTTAAGGTTCCTGGAAGGGCTAATTATCAGCGCATTAAGCGAGTGCGGGATAAAAGGAAAAAGGCGCCTAGGCCTGACCGGTGTCTGGGTTGGGGAGCGTAAAATAGCTTCTATCGGTATTGCGGTCAGAAACTGGATCACTTTTCACGGGTTAAGTATTAATATTAAACGGGACGATTTAGCCAATTTTTCCTTGATTAGGCCCTGCGGTATGGATATAATGATAACGTCTGTTGAGTCAGAATTAGGGAATAATATTTGCGCGGAAGATTTTAAGAAAAAATTCATAAATACGCTAGAGTCAAGTATCGGGAGCGATCATGCGGTTAAAGTTGGCTAGGAGTTTAGCTAAAAGCGGATTTACCTTGGCCGAGGTTCTTCTGGCTGTAGGTATTCTGGGTTTTGCCCTTTGCGGGATTTTAGCTACTTATCTTGCTTCTTTTAACTTAGTAAGTATTTCCAAGAATACTAACATCGCTGCTTCAGCCTCTCAAGGAGTTATCGAACAAATCCGGGCTACTCCCTTTACTACTCTTTCCGACAAAGTGCAGCCTCAGATAAGGTTGAACGGAAATTTTTATAACCTGACTAATGTGGCTACCAATCGTTGGGCCTTGACTTTTAGCGTAAACAATATGCCGGCTAATATGGGTGTGGTGTATATAGATATAGACAACGCAACCGCGCCTAAGATCCTGACAGCAACGGTAAGTGTTTGTTGGCGGCAAGGAAACAGGGTACTCGGCGAAGACGTAAACTTAAACGGCAGTCTTAATTCCGGAGAGGATACTAACGGAAACGGTATCATAGACTCTCCGATGGAATTAATCACCCAGATTGCGAACAGGTAAACTATGCGTGGTTTTACTCTGGTAGAGATTATGGTTACGAGTGTTGTTCTCGCTATTTTAATAGTGTCGCTTTTTCTGGTTTTATCCATAGGCCAACGCTCGTGGTTGAACGCGGATGTAAGTATTCAGCTGAGGCAGGAGATTGCCCGCTCGATTATCGTTATGGGGCAGGAATTAAACGAAACCAGCCCGGCTAAAATAAATATAACGTTAAACAGCCCCGCTAGTTCCGTTGTGTTTAAAATACCTCAGGATTTAAACGGGGATGGATATGTTGTTACTACGGCGGGGGATATAGAGTGGTCGCCGAATATAACCTATTCGCTAAACGCCTCTAATCGGATTCAGCGAGCAGTTAGCGGGGGGGCTACTACAATTATCGCCAATAATATCACGGGGTTGCAATTTACCAGAACGCAGAATGAAACTATCCAGGTTAATTTAACGGCAAGTAAGGTTTCGAATACCGGCAGGTTGGTTCAGGATACCGGCGAGTTTGTTGTAAAGCTGAGGAATTAATATGGGATATATCCATAAGCTGGCGGCTAATAAAAAGGGTATCGCGCTTATCGCTACGTATCTGGTGGTAGCGGTGCTGATCGTTTTTGTTATTACCTTTGTCAACGCGAGCATCGGCCAGAATAGCGCCGTTAACTTGTTTAAAAAGCAGATGCAGGCTTTTGATCTGGCTGAATCAGGGCTGGATAAAGCTGTTCAACAGTTAAGAGACGGCTCGGCAAGTGATTTCCCGGGGACACTTTCGCCTGTCGGCACCTATGCTGTAACAATCACGGATTTAGGGTTATACGGGACCATGCGCAGATATAAGATTGTTTCCGTAGGAATTGCAGGGAACATAAGTAAAAGGCTTACTAACATTGTTCAGGTGGATAATTATGCCAGATATATCTGGTTTACCGATGGAGAGAATTACGGAAGCTCAAATGTCTGGTTTTGGGATCAGGATCATCTCAACGGGCCGACTCATACCAATGGCCAGCTCAATATAGCCGGGCATAACCCCGGCCCGATCTTTGACGGCGAGGTGCGCTCGACTAACGACCAGATTAACTACTTTAATAACGGGAACAATATTGTTTCGAGTAATTCAACCAACTCTCCTTATGATACGCCTGCTTTTAACGGGGGCCTAACGCTTGGGTCTAACTCTGTCAATATGCCCCGGCAGGCTACTTATCTACGCAACGCGTCATCAAGCGGCGGCTTAAGGTTAAATGATGATGCAACTGTAGTTTTAAATTCTACCGGAACTATGGATATTACTAATAACGACTATTATTACGCTAATTGCACAGGTAGTTGCAGCCACTGTTGCACTTTGACAGCTCGTCCGCTTCCGGCTAATGGCGCGCTTTTTGTGGATAACGGAACGCTTACTGTTTCCGGGACGTTAAATGGAAGGCTTACTGCCGGAGCAAGCGGCGATGTAATAATAGTCGGTAGTACTACTTATTTCAATAATCCGCGGGTTAACCCCAGTTCAACCAATATGCTTGGCCTTATTTCGGAGAGCGATGTGACTATTGCCAGTAGCGCCTCTTATAACCTGGAAGTCGACGCTTCAATCATGGCTCTCAATACCTCTTTTATGCTTGAAAATTGGTGGAAAGGTTCGCCTAAAGGAACGTTGACTGTTTATGGCGGAATTATTCAAGACCAGCGCGGGCCAGTGGGCACTTTTGACGGAATAGGCGGAGAGAAATTAACCGGATATTCCAAAAATTATACTTATGACTCAAGAATGTTGGATACGCCGCCTCCGTTTTTCCCCACCACCGGAGATTATGTGACTTTAGCCTGGCAGGAGGATTAATTATGGGAAAGAGGAACAAATTCATTCTTTTGATTATTATAGGCGCGGTCATCTTTATGGTTTTAAGGTCTATTAATTCACATCTAAATAAAGTTACCAGCGCGGTTAACGAAGAAGTCAGGGCTCAGGAATACTCTGTTAATCGAGAGCCTCCGGTTGCAATTATGGAACAAGGGCTTTCGGAAGTCAAACCAGCGGTTACTATTGTTGGGGCGGTTCCGGTTGAGAGCAGGCTGAGTATTTCCGTGGACCAAAAGAGAGAGGCAAGAGTTTTTCAATCTCAAAATTCCGCTTCCAATAGCCTAAAGCAGGAAGAGCTTGCGTCAACCACTCCTCCTCTTTCCGGCATAGTCGTGAATAAAGAGCCGGCTAAGGGGGAAAAAAAGAGGATGAGCGATACAGGGGTAATTATATTTTAGGCGAAATAAAGGATATAAAATGGTTAAAGTAATTTTACCGGAATTAAGCGAAGGCATTCAAAAGGCAACTGTTTCCTACTGGTATTTTAAAACCGGCGAGAAGGTTAATGAAAAAGACGATCTGGTCGAGCTTACTACAGACAAAGCCACCTTTAACCTGCCCAGCCCATCTTCGGGGACGCTTACGGAAATAATCTTTGCCGAAGGCCAGACAGTAAAACCGGGCGATACTTTGGGTACGCTTGAAGAAAGTTAAAAAATATGGCCATTGATTTCAAAAAAGAATTAGAGACTGCCGCGCGGAATATGATTTTCGTGCATGACCCGGACCTGCTGATCAAAATAATCGTGCGCATGGTGGTGGATAAAATGAATGTTGAGCACGCCAGTATTCTTCTTTATAAGCCGGAACGCCAGGCCTATCTCCTTACTGTTTCCGGCGGCTCTCTAGCCAAAAAAATACCGGTAGGTTTGGCCTGTTTTGATAAAGATGATTCGCTTATCCGCTATTTTAGGGAGCGCAATAACCGGCTTTTATTTAATAATGATGTCTTAACCCTGGAAAACGCGCAGGCCGCCATAAAGGCAGCCAGTACTAAGGAACGTTTGAAGCATCTTTTGACCGATGTGCTTTATCAGATGCAGTTACTAGAGACCGTCAGTTGCGTTCCAAGTTATTACCGGGATGACCTCTTGGGTGTTCTGCTCTTGGGTAAGAAAAAAGACGGAAGCAGGTTTACCAAAAGAGAGTTAGATTTTTTTGTTGCCCTGGCGTCCAATATGTCCATGGCCATAAGAAATTCCTATCTCTTTAAAGAACTCAAATCCGAGCTGGATAAGAAACACCAGCTTTTTATGCGGACTACTATCGCGCTCGTCGCTGCCATAGAGGCAAAGGATAACTATACGCATGGCCATACCACCAGGGTGACTAATTTAAGCATTGAAATCGCCAAAAGGCTCGCCCAAAAGAATAAAAAAACAATGGATAGTAAATTCATTGAAAGCCTGCATATAGCCAGTCTTCTGCATGATGTCGGTAAGATCGGCGTTCCTGAGCAGATACTGAATAAAAGAGGAAGTTTGACTATCGGCGAAAGAAATAAAATAAAAGAACATCCTTTAATCGGTGTAACCATCCTCAAGCCGATAAAGGAGCTGGAACATTCTTTAGCCGGAATAAAATATCATCATGAAAGGCCGGATGGTTTAGGCTATCCGGAGGGTTTGAAGGGGGATGAGATTCCTTTGATCGCGTCTATAATATCCGTAGCGGATTCTTTTGACGCCATGACTTCGGATAGGCCGTATCGGGCAGCCTTATACAAAAATGATGCCGTAAAAGAAATTAAGAAATTAAGTAATCTTCAGTTTAATCCCTACGTAACAAAAGCCTTTCTGGAATTGTGCGAAGAAGGGAAATTCTAAAAATACATGCAGCGAAAACGCATAGTTTTAATGTACATTTCGGAAGTCTCCGGTCATCATAATGCGACTTTGGCTATTGAGAAGGCCATTAAGATATTGGAACCGAACGCGGAAATCACCAATATTAATGCTTTCAATTATACTAACCCCTTAGCCGAGAAAATAGTTAATAGTATTTATATGGGGATAATCAAGATCGCCCCTCAGATTTGGGATTATCTTTATGACAACCCCAAAGTCGCTAAAAGCCTGGAGAAGGCCAAGCAAAACGTCCATAAAAATAATTCGCCAAAACTAAAACGGCTTTTTGAGAGGCTTAAGCCCGATATAGTCGTTTGCACTCAGGCATTTCCCTGCGGGATGGTCGCGTATTATAAAAATAAATACGGATTGAATTTACCGCTAGTCGCGGTTTTAACCGATTATATCCCGCATTCCTATTGGGTTTATGACGCAGTAGACTATTATATTACTCCGTCCGATGATGTGAGCTTACGTCTGATAAAGAAAGGGGTAAGCGCGCAGAAGGTAAAATCACTGGGTATTCCTTTTGACCCTAAATTTAACGAAAATCTGGATAGAAATAACGTTTTTCACAAACATAGACTTTCTTCCCATCTTCCGACGATATTGATTATGGGAGGCGGACAAGGCTTAGGCCCTATAAAAACGATCGTAAAGTCTCTGGAAAAAGTTAATGGCCCAATACAAGAGATTGTCATAACCGGGACTAATAAGAAATTATACAATTCTTTAAAGCGTAAAATACGTAAATACAGAAAAAAGATATTGCTTTTTGGCTATACGCAAAACATTAATGAGTTAATGTATATTGCGGATATTGTAATAAGCAAACCCGGAGGAGTGACTACATCCGAAGTCCTGGCCAAGGGTAAGCCGATGATCATCATCAAGCCCTTACCGGGGCAAGAGGCGAATAATACCACTTATCTTATTCAAAAAGGAGCCGCGCTTAAAATAGAGGACCCGGCTAAGATTAACCTGGTTATCGAAGATCTACTTAAGAACCCCAATAAATTAGCTCAACTTTGCGCCTGCGCAAAACAAATAAGCAAGCCTAATTCCAGTATGGATATAGCCAGGTTTTTGCTTAAGAATCCATAATGTTTAGCTATTTATTCTATAGGTTCGCTCAGTTTTTGGCTTTAAGTCTACCTTTAAAGACAGCTTATCGCCTAGGGATTTTTGCGGGAGATTTATATTCCGCGTTTGCTTTTATTGACCGCCGTAGAGTTTTAGAAAACCTTAAAATAATATTCCCGGAAAAATCTTCCTGTGAATTGGTTATTATCCGCAAGAAATTATTTCATAATTTTGCCAAGTACCTTGTTGATTTCTTCCGGTTTCATAAGCTGGATATGGAATATATTAAAGAAAATATACACGTAAAGAATATGCATTATGTGGATAGCTCTTTGTCAGAGAGCAATGGAGTAATACTGGCTAGCGCGCATTTGGGAAACTGGGAATTGGGAGCGGTAGTTGTTTCAATGCTGGGGTATTCTTTTCTTACAGTTGCCCTCCCGCATAAATCTAAGAAAGTTAACGCGTTTTTTAACGGTCAGAGGCAAAGTAAGGGCGTGCATGTCCTTCCTCTGGGGAATGCGGCTAAAGGGTGTATTAAGGCCTTAAGAAGGAATGAGGTATTAGCTTTAGTCGGTGACCGTGACTTTGTAGGTAAGGGGATAGTCATGGATTTCTTCGGTAAGCCGACAATTTTTCCTTTGGGCCCGGCTGTTCTTTCTTTACAGACCAAGGCTAAGATAGTCCCCGCATTTATGCTGCGTAATGCCGATGATAGCTTTGATCTGATAATGGATAAACCAATTGAATATGAGCCCGGCACAGATAAAGAAAAGGACGTCAAAGAAATAATTAGAAGGTATAAAACTGTCTTTGAAGATTATATAAGGCGTTATCCCGATCAGTGGTATATGTTTAGAAGATTTTGGAAAGAATGATTACCTGCGTTATTATACCGACATATAACGAAGCAAAAGAAATATTCAGGCTGGTTAAGCAGATTAAGGAGAGTAACCTGGATGTTTTAGTGGTAGATGACGGCTCAACAGATTCTACCGCTAGAATCGCCTCCAGCGCCGGGGCTGTAGTTTTAATAAATCCGGTTAATGAAGGAAAGGGAGCGTGTTTAAAAAAAGGTTTTAAGTACGCGCTTACGCATGATTTTGACGCTGTAATAACTATGGACGGAGACGGCCAGCACCTGCCTGAGGATTTATCCTGCTTAATACACCAAGCCCTAAAATCCCGGAGCGATGTATTTGTAGGAAACCGCATGCGCCAGACCAAGGATATGCCCTGGTTGCGGGTTATCACGAATAAATTTATGTCGTTGGTAATATCAGTTTTAAGCAAACAGAGTATTCCCGATACGCAATGCGGGTTCAGGTTGATAAAAAGGGCTGTTCTTGAGAAGGTTGAGCTAAAAACAAATAAGTTTGAGACAGAAACCGAGATTTTAATTAAAGCTGCGCGTTTAGGTTTTAAAATTGAATCAGTCCCTGTGAAGACTGTTTACAGGGGAGAAAAGAGCCAGATTAATCCCTTTGTGGATACCTTCAGATTCTTGAGGCTGGTTATCAAAGGGTCAAAGTGAGGTTACCTTGATTCAAGTCTATACCGGTAATGGAAAAGGAAAGACTACGGCGGCGCTGGGTTTGGCTTTAAGGGCAAGCGGCGCAGGCCATAAGGTATATATCTGTCAATTCTTAAAAGGCAAAGATTACTGTGAATTGCATTCTCTGAAGAAATTTAAGAATATAAAAGTCGAACAATTTGGGTCAAAATGTTTTATTCGGCATTTACCTCGGGAAGAAGATATTAAGCTGGCGCAAGCCGGATTAGTAGCGGCAAAAAAAGCAATTCGAGACAAAAGTTATTCATTAATCGTGCTTGATGAAATAAACATTGCTTTAAAACTTAAACTCGTCGATTTAAAAGATGTTTTAAGCCTTCTAAAAAGTCTACCCAAGAAAACAGAATTGATCCTTACCGGCCGCTACGCTCACCCGGATATTATAAAGTTAGCGGATTTAGTCAGCGAGATAAGAGAGAGAAAACATTATTTCAAGAAGGGCCTCCGGGCGCGAAAGGGTATTGAATTCTAAAAGTTGGCTAAAATTTTGTTGACAAATATTTTCTGAGTGTTAAAGTAGAGAAGATAATTGGCCGCAAGGCCATGGTTTGCCTTCATTTAGGCAAAGCCATTTAATTATAGGTTAGGGAAATCAGTGATAAGCTGATGCGGTCCCGCCGCTGTAAGGGTGACGAAAGCTAGAGAGTTAAGCCACTGTCCGGATTTGGATGGGAAGGCTAAAAAGCGAGTAGAGCGACCCCAAGCCAGAAGACCTGCCTATATCAGTAGATTCGCCTCGTGGAATGGGCCATAGTATTATTAGGGTGCAGCCCGATTCAGGCAGAAATGCCGGATCGGGTTTTTTGTTACCGGGTGTATTGTATGAAGAAAATAATAGTCAGCATAATATTCCTATCGATAATCTGGGCCAAGGCAGAAGCCGCTGCGAAATACATTTCTCTGGCGCCTTCAACAACCGAGATTCTTTTTGCCTTAGGACTGGATAAGAATATTATTGGAGTGAGTTCATATTGTAATTATCCTCTCTTAACTAAAAATAAGGCTAAGGTCGGAGATTTTAGCCATCCCAACATCGAGACTATAATATCATTGAAGCCGGATTATATTTTCTGTACTGGTCTGGAGCAGGCGCCGGTCGTCGAGGAATTAAGGCGTTTAGGATTTAATCTCTATGTGGCTTATCCTAAGACTATGGAGGAATTGCTTAAATCCATTAAGGATATAGGTTCGATTACCCATAAAGATAAAGAGGCGCTCGCCTTAATTAAGAATATGGAAGATGATATTGAGGAGATAAGCGTAAAGGTGAGGCTTATACCTCAAGAAAAGAGGGTCAAGGTTTTTGTCGAGATTTGGCATGAGCCGCTGATGACCGCGGGGGCCGGTTCAATTATTGACGAACTTATTATTTTAGCGGGAGGTATCAATGTCGCGCATGATGTCCCGCGGCCTTACTGTTATTTTAGCGCGGAGAAGGTAATCAGCCTTAATCCCGGTTGTATTATTATGGCTTACATGGATAAAGAATCTCCTTTAAAGCTGGTAGAGGGGCGTTTTGGCTGGAAGAATATTGAAGCAGTAAGGAATAAGCGGGTATTTAATGATATTGATCCGGATACATTACTTAGGCCAGGCCCAAGAATTACGCAAGGATTAAGAGAGCTCTATAAACGATTTTATTCTCAATGATAATTAAACGCTTAAAGAAAACATTACTGGTCTTATTTTTACTACTTTGCCTAGCGGTAATCCTGGGGTTAGTGAAGGGCGCGGTGCATATTCCCTTAGTCAATCTTTTATTTAAAGATAACGCGGTTATTCTTAATCTGCGCCTGCTTAGAATACTGGCGGCTATTCTTGTCGGAAGCGGCTTAGCGGTTTCCGGTATAGCCCTGCAGGCAATTTTAAGAAACCCGTTAGCTGAACCCTACCTTTTAGGAACTTCTAGCGGCGCAGGACTGGCAGCGGTAATAGCGGTGATTCTAGGCCTTTCCAGGATCTATATGCCTCTGGCAGCATTCCTGGGAGCGCTGGTAAGTATTGTTTTAGTTTATACCTTGTCTGCCGAAAGAAAAAAAATAGCGGATAAATCCCTGATTCTTTCCGGGGTAATCATCTCGGTAGCTTTCTCTTCAATAATAGTCTTTTTGGTTTCTCTCTTCGGCGATGAGGCTATGCATGAAATGAACTGGTGGTTGTGGGGTTCCTTGCAGGTTTATGACTGGAAGTTAGTCCTTTTAATTTCAATACCGGTAATATCAGGGATAGGCGTGATTTATGCTTTTGCCCAGGACCTGAATGCGATTCAGCTGGGCGAAGAGGAAGCCGTGCACCTGGGGATAGATATGCATAAGGTTAAAAATATTTTAATCGTTACTACTTCCTTAATCACTGCCAGCCTGATTTGTATTTGCGGAATAATCGGGTTTGTAGGTTTGATTGTGCCGCATATGATGCGGTCGATTGTAGGGCCGAATCATAGGATGTTAATCCCAACTACTTGCCTGGCGGCTTCCATATTTATGATAGTCTGTGATGTTTTCGCGCGCACCCTATTCGCTCCGGTTGAGATCCCTATCGGAGTGATTACCGCGATGATCGGAGCGCCGGCCTTTATTATTTTATTAAAACGGGGAAAAAGGATTTGATGAAGGCATTTTTTAAAATAAGTAATTTGAGCGCCGGGTATTTTAAATTGGATATTATCAGAAATGTTTCTCTGGAGATCAATCCGGGTGATTTTATGGGGATTATCGGTCCTAATGGCTCCGGTAAGACTACGCTTTTACGCTTAAGTTCCCGCGTAATATATCCGCGCAAAGGCGGTATTTATTTTCAGGGTAAAAATATTTTTAATATGGATTTAAAGGAATTCTGCCGGAGCGTAGCGTTTGTTGCCCAGGATATCTCTACCAGTTTTTCCTTTAGCGCGCTGGAACTGGTTTTAATGGGAAGGATCCCGCATCTAAAGAGACTGCAGTTTGAAACTAAAAAAGATTTCGATATTTCCGAAAGGGCCTTGGCCTTAACGGATTCTTCGGATTTAAAAGACAAAAGGATTGATGAACTAAGCGCGGGAGAGCGCCAGAGAGTAGTAATCGCGCGCTCCCTGGCTCAGGAGCCGGTGCTTTTATTTCTGGATGAGCCGACCTCGCATCTTGATATCGGACATCAGATACAGATTATGGATCTGCTGAATAAACTCAATCGTCAGAGTAACCTGACTATTGTTATGGTTTTACACGATCTAAACCTGGCCAGCGCTTACTGCAACCGCATCTGTTTGTTGGATAGCGGCTCCATATTCAAAGAAGGAACCCCTGAAGATGTGCTGACCTATAAGAATATCGAGGCGGTATATAAGACTATTGTCCTGGTAAATAATAATCCTGTTACAGGCAGGCCGAACGTGATTTTGGTCCCGGGAGAGAAATAATGGTGACCAGGCTTACTTTGATCCGCCATGGAGTGACTGAATGGAATAAGAAAGGCCGTTATTGCGGCTTTCGGGATGTAGGCTTAAGTAAAGAAGGAGAGGAGCAGGCTAAGAGTTTAGCCAAAAGTTTAAAATCCTTTAAGTTCGATAAGATTTATTCTAGCGATAGGTCGCGTGCGCTCCAGACTGGCCGGATCCTCTTTAAAGAATGCAAAATTATCCGGGTGCGCGCTTTAAGGGAGATTAATTTCGGTGTCCTGGAAGGCTTAAAACATAAAGAGATTATGAAAAAATACCCTTTAGCTTATAAAAAATGGTTGAGCGATCCTTATCAGGATTGTATACCTAAAGCTGAGCCGATGAGCGTGTTTAAAAAAAGAGTCAATCAAGCCATAGAGAAGATTGTCCGGTTAAATAGCGGAAAAGACCTGGCCATAGTCTGCCACGGAGGGGTGATCGGAATATTAGTATGCGGTATATTGAAAAAAAATAATTTCTGGCGCTATGTCCCGAAAGCGACCAGCCTGACCGTGATTGAATACAAAAAAGGGAAACCCAGGATAAAACAATTCAACAAGACAAAACACTTGGAGTAAGTTATGAATAAGATAATTTTAATTTTAGGGGGAGCAAGGAGCGGAAAGAGCGCGCAGGCTTTAAGTTTGGCAAAAGGGAAGAAGAAAGTGGCTTTTATTGCTACTGGCCAGGGTTTGGATAAAGAAATGCGAGAACGTATCTTGAAGCATCAGGCATCCCGGCCGAAGAACTGGAAAACTTTTGAAGAGCCGAAAGAATTAGCGGATTTAATGACAAAAATCGGCGATTCATTCGACTGCATAATCATTGATTGTTTGACTCTTTTGGTCTCCAATCTTATTTTGTCCGGGAAGAGCCAGGAGCAAATCCTTAAAAAGATTGAAGATTTGGTAGTTGTTTTAAAGAAAAAGAAAGCCAAGGTAATTTTGGTTTCTAATGAAGTAGGTTTAGGGATTGTGCCGGATAATAAATTGGGAAGAGCCTTCCGCGATATTGCCGGAAGGGTCAATCAAACGATAGCCAAAGAAGCCGGGGAAGTTTATTTTACTATTTCGGGCCTACCGCTGAAAATAAAAGGAGAAAAATAAGTGGAGAAGATAAATGAGGTAATCAGGAATATTTCCGGTCTAGATACCGTTATTATGCGGGAGGCTCAAAGTAGGTTGGATAATTTAACTAAGCCTTTGGGAAGTTTAGGCAGGTTAGAGGAATTAGCTAAGCAAATATGCGGTATAACGGCAAAAGAAAATCCGCAACTGAAGAATAAAGTAATTTTTACCTTAGCTAGCGACCACGGAGTTACTGATGAAGGGGTAAGCGCCTATCCTAAAGAAGTTACCGCTCAAATGGTCTATAATTTTTTAAGGGGCGGCGCGGGAATAAATGTTTTAGCCGCTCACGTTGGAGCAAGAGTAGTGGTTGTGGATATGGGTGTTTGTGTCGATTTAGAGCCTGATCCCAGACTGGTGGTTAAGAAAATTAATTATGGAACAAAGAATATGGCTAAGGGCGCGGCAATGACCAGAGAAGAGGCAATAAAAGCGATTGAAACGGGTATAGAAATATTTGAGAATGAATACAGGAAAGGGATTGATATCGTAGGGATAGGGGAGATGGGCATTGGTAATACCACCGCTGCCAGCGCTATAACTTTCTGTTTTACTAAGAAACCGGTTGAAGAAATAACCGGCCGGGGCGCCGGCCTTGACGATAAGGGCCTTAAAAATAAAATAGATATTATTAAGAAAGCGTTATCCTTAAACCAGCCTGATTCTTCTGATCCTATTGATGTTTTAGCTAAAGTTGGCGGTTTTGAGATAAGCGGATTAGCCGGGATAATCCTGGCTGCCGCTTCTAAAAAAGTTCCTGTGGTTATTGATGGATTTATCTCGGGATCTGCGGCGTTGGTCGCTTATAACTTAGAGCCCAAGGTAAAAGATTATATGATTTCGGCGCATTGTTCTGTAGAGAGCGGGCATAAGATAATTTTAAATTATTTAGGGTTGAAACCGCTCTTGGATCTGGATTTAAGGCTTGGCGAAGGCACAGGCGGGGCTTTGGGTATAGGATTAGCTGATGCCGCGATAAAGATCCTGACCCAGATGGCTACTTTTAAGAGCGCCAATGTTTCGGAGAAGAATAAATGAGTAGTTTCCTATTAGCAGTTCAATTCCTGACTCTTATACCGCTTAAAATTAAAGATGCAGGTGAGAAAAAGATAGCTAAAGCCGCAGCGTATTTTCCGCTTGTTGGGTTGCTTATCGGGTTGGTTCTTTTGGGAATAAATTATATTATATCAATTCTGAATTTTCCTTCTTTTACATCGAACGTAATCTTGGTAGTTGCCTTGATCGCTCTTACCGGGGGTATGCATCTGGACGGGCTTTCCGATACAGCGGATGCTTTCTTAAGCAATAAACCTAAAGATGAAATGCTGGCAATTATGCGCGACCCGCACATCGGGGTAATGGGGGTTTTAAGCGTTATCAGCGTTATCTTGTTAAAAATCGGTTTACTTGCTGCGCTACAGGCGCCATTAAAGATAACCGCGTTACTTCTTATGTGCCTTTTAAGCCGCTGGTCAGTGGTAGCGGCTATATTTTTATTCCCTTATGCCCGCAGGGAAGGTAAGGCTAAGATTTTTATGCAAGGCAGGACACCGGGGATTTTTGTACTGGCATTAATATCGGTTTTAGTATTTTCATTTGCGATTTGGCAGATTAAAGGGTTAATCGCGTTATTAATTATAGCCGGTTTTGTTTATCTATTCGGCAGATTTGCCAGTAGAAAAATCGGTGGAATAACCGGAGATACGTTAGGAGCGACAATCGAATTAACCGAAGTTATTACTTTATTAATTGTTTGTATTACAAGGGGGGTGATATATGGATAATCAAAAAGCAATATCATCGTGGAGTGGAGGCAAAGACAGCTGTTTGGCTTATTATAGGGCAATCAAGCAGGGTTTTGATGTAAAATTGCTTTTAAACTTTATTTCAAGGGAGTCAAAACGGGGTTGCTTTCATGGAATTGAAGGAAGATTGTTAAAGTTCCAGGCGGATTTAATCGGAGTGCCTCTTACGCAGAAAGAAGTCAGTCCGGATATGCAGAAATATGAAGAAGAATTTAAGGCTGCTGTTACTGAATTAAGGGGTAAGGATATCGGCTCTATGGTTTTTGGTGACATCTATCTTCTAGAACATGAAAGCTGGATCGAGCGGGTCTGCGGCGATTTGAATATTAACGCCATAGAGCCGCTTTGGAATAATGACCCGGAGAGCATTGTTGATGAGTTTATAAAGGCAGGATTTAAGGCAATCATTGTCAGTTGTAAGGCGGATATAATGGGTAAAGAATTTCTTGGCCGCTATATTGATAAAGAATTAGTTGAGGAGTTAAAGAAAAAGGGAATTTGTCCCTGTGGGGAGAAAGGAGAATTCCATACTTTGGTGGTTGATGGGCCGATATTCAGAAAACCGATTAAAATATTAAAGGCTGAACCGATAATCAAAGAAAGTTTCTGGAAACACTGGTTCTTAGATATTCAAGAATACTCTTAAAGCTTCTTTAAGGATACAAAACCGGATAAATGGAGGAAGTCCTGGTGAGAGCCCAGGCGCTGTCCCGCAACGGTAAACACTAAAATTTCTTATAGTGAAAGCCCGGACGATCATTTATCAGGGAAAGTACTTTCGGAGAAGAGGAAAGGAATTTATAATGAAAAATGTTTGTAGAAAATCGTTCATCCCCGCGTTATTGGTAATAATCCTGTCAGGCACAGCCCGCGCAGAAGATGTTGAGTTAGATAAAATCGTAGTCACTCCTTCAAGAATAGAAGAATCCGTTGGAGATATCGGTCGCACAGTAGATGTAGTTACCTCCAAAGAAATGGAAAGAGGTGGAGCGCAAAATTTAGCCGATGCCTTAACTGAGCTTACTTCCGTTGATATAAGCAACTATGGCGGGCCGGGCACCAATAAAAACATCAGGATGCGCGGCTCTACTTCCGCTCAAGTCTTAGTTTTAATGGATGGCCGGCCAATCAATAACCCAAGAGATGGCGTAGTGGATTTATCTAGTATGCCTTTAGATAATATATCTCAGGTTGAGGTTATGCATGGACCCGGTTCAAGCTTGTACGGTAGCTCGGCAATGGGAGGGGTGGTGAATATTATTACTAAGGATCCCCCTAAAAAAGGTCAAAAGGCAGAACTATATTCAAGTTTTGGTACTGCTCGAACTTATATTGAGCGCATGCTTTACGGAGTAAATGTTTCAAAATTTGATTTTCTGATTAGCGGAGGATATGAGAGTTCCGCAGGTTTCCGCCCGAATTCCGAACTTAATACCGAAGATTGTAATTTAAAATTAGGGTATGAACTCAATAACGAAAACAATTTAAAGTTTAATTCCGGCTTTTATAAAAGTAAATCAGGTCTTCCGGGATCAATAACCGCACTTGATGTTGGCGATAAACAAAATACACTAAAAAGATTCTTTGATTTTAGCTGGAATTTTAAACCGGATGTAAAAACCGAGTTATCTGCTAGGGCTTATCAGAATTACGACCGACTGGCAACCACTTATACTCAAATTAATGAGGCTACTACGGTAAGAGGTTTTAATTTACAGTTGGATGAGCAGTTGTGGGATATATATAAGGTTGTGTTTGGATTTAATTATGTAGGGAACCTAAACGATAGTACTACTAGCGGAAAGCATAAATATAATGTTAACGCCGGATACCTGGAGAATATCCTAGATTTATTTGATAAAAAAATGAATATCAATCTTAGCTGCCGTATTGATGATTATTCTAATTTCGGCTTAGCAACAGATCCCAGTTTAAGCATGCTTTACAAATTTAATGAGAGTGTAAAGATTCATGCCTTAGTTGCTCGTTCATTCCGCGCGCCTACTTTTAATGATTTGTATTATCCTCATGTGGCGTATCCTGGTTATGAGGCAGATGGGAATCCTAACCTTAATCCAGAAAAAGGCCTAAGTGAAGAAGTTGGCGTTGAGGCAAAGATAAATCAGTACCTTACTTCGAAGCTAAATTATTTTTATAGTGATTACAAACAGCTTATCCAATGGTCTCCAGATAGCAATAATGTATGGCGGCCGACAAATGTAGCATCCGCGGTAATTCAAGGGTTGGAATTCGAGAATAAAATATTTATTACTGGTAACCTTGAACTAGGGCTAGATTATTCATTTTTAATCGCTAAGGATACCCAAACACATAAATATCTTCTTTATCAACCGGAGAATAAGATTGATGCTGGTTTGAAATATAATGATCATAATGGGTTGACTATTGAATTAAAAGGCCAATTTACAGGTATAAGATATGGTGATGCTGGTAATGACATCAAGGTAAAAAGTTTTTATATTTTTGGGCTTAGTGCATCCAAGAAATTTAAGTCGGGTATAACTTGTTTTGGCTATATAGATAATCTTCTAAATCGTAAATATCAGATTCAGGATGGTTATCCCATGCCGGGTTTTTCTTTTACTGGCGGCCTTAAAGCAGAATTCTAGGCAATGCAGTAAGGCTTTAAAAAAATATAATTTTATGTTAATATAAATATATGTTATCCAACCGCAGTTTTCAAATTGCTTTTCTGGCCTCTTTTACGGTCCACGCTGTTATAGTGGCCCAAAATTCGGGTTACCTGTTTTTTTCTTCTGCGCAGGAGAACCGCAAGATTGAAATCAATTATATTAAGCAGCCGAAAACTGAAAAGCCGGAATTAAATAAGGGCCTAAAAAAGGCCAGTCCACCAAAAAGGGAACCGTTGTTAGATTTGTCTTCTAAGCTTAACATGGAGAAGAGGAATCCTCCGCCTTTTGTAGAGAGGGAGGCTATCTCTAAATCCAATATGCAGGCCGCCCGTAAAGAATTCATCCTTGAGCGGCCGGCCTTAATTAAGCCGGATATAATCGCGATAAAGAAGAAGATAACCCTGCCGGCGGTGGATATGGGTAAAATCGGAAATCCTTCTTATATAAGCTATTATCAGATTGTGCGCGAAAAAATCCGCCGGGCAGCCTATCAAAATTATAACCGCAACGATACCGGAGAGGTATATATTACTTTTATAATCTCAAGCGCCGGATATCTTAAAGATGTGCGGTTAGTGGAGGAAAAGTCTCAAGGCGCGCCTTATCTTAAAGATGTTGCTTTAGCCAGCGTGAAAAACGCCTCTCCCTTCCCGAAATTCCCCAAAGAACTGGACTATTCCCAGCTCTCCTTCAACGTAGTAATCTCTTTTGAAGTCGAATAACCCGATTCGTTAGCTATCTTTTTCTACATAATTATTGATATCTCGCTCTTCGGGTATTGTTCGCGTGCGAAATTTTTCGCCGTGTGCTACGGTTTACGGCTCGCTCCGGCAGCGCAAGGTTCCTCACGCTAAAGGGTATTGCCTACACTCGCCGTAAAGCCTTGCACACATTTGCCGAAAAATTTCTAATTGCACGCTTAACAATACCCTCAAGCAAAATATCTATAGATTACATTAGCGGATGACTTGGTTTGTTTCGGAGCAGGGCGTAACGCAGGCGGAGCGGGCAGGGTTCGCCCGCTATCCAAGAATTAGCGAGAGCGCAGCCGAGTAGCCGAGCACGATTTTCCACGCTGGGGAAAATCGTGCGGCCCTGCGAGAAACAAGACAAGGCAGACGCTAATAGGATATACAAGCTGTTGACACTCCCTGTAAAGAGTGGTATATTAAAACCAAATATTGAAGATTTTAGCCCAATATTTCTAAATGAAAGGAGATGATTATATTGTCAGAAGTCGAAGTTAAGAAAGACGAGTCTTTTGAGTCAGCCTTGCGCCGTTTTAAGAAGAAGATAGAGCAGGAAGGTATCCTCAGAGAAGTCCGGGATCGCAAACATTACGAGAAGCCCAGCGAGCGCAAGAGAAAGAAAGCCAAAGAGAGAAGAAAATAACAATGCCTCTTGCCCTTTCAACTTCTTGGAACGCCTTGCGTTACGCTAAAGCAAGAGATATGCTCTTTGAGATAAGCAAGCTCGGCTTTACGGATTTAGAGTTGAGTTTTAACCTTACTCCTTTAATGGTATCCGAGATAGCCGCGTTAAAGGAAAAGCTCAAACTTAAAGTCAGGAGCGTGCATAATTTCTGCCCCATACCAGATGAGTTCCAGCGTAAAGACGCCCTGCCTGATTGTTATTCAATATCTTCTTTTGATAAGGAAGAAAGAGCCCAGGCCTTAAAATATACCAAGAGGACTATAGATACAGCCAGCCTCTTGGGAGCCCAAGTGGTTATTTTACACTGCGGTAGGGTGGAAATGGAGGATCAGACCAGGAAACTCATTGATCTTTATGACCGGGGGCTAAAAGATACAGAAAGTTACCGCTTGGTTAAACAGGAGTTCCTCAGGGATAGGGCCAGTATCGCCACCCCGTTTCTTGATTATACCCTGAGCAGCCTGGAAGAGTTAAATAAATACGCCGCGGAGAAATCCGTATATCTAGGCGTAGAAAACAGGTTTTATTACCGCGAAATTCCCAACTTAGAAGAGTTAGGCGTAATCTTAGGAGAATTCAAATCTTCCCGAATTTTTTATTGGCATGATACAGGCCACGCCCGGGTGATGGAGAATTTAGGTTTTTACGCTCAACAAGACTATCTGGAATTATACGGTAAGGCAATGATCGGCGCGCATATACATAATGTAATAGGTTGCCGGGATCATCAGGCGCCGGCCAGCGGAGATCTGGATTTTTCCATGCTTAAGCCTTACCTGAAAAAAGAGACCTTAAAAGTTATTGAAGCGCATCAACCGGCTACAGCCAAAGATATTAAAAATAGCAAAGAGCTTCTGGAAAGAATATTTGATGGGCTTATCTAAAACGCGCCAGGCTATAGTGGCGGGGCAGTTTTATCCCGCGTCAGCCGCGGATATAAAAAAAGTCATCAACGGTTTCCTGGATTCCAAGAGTTCTAAGGTTAACGCTATCGCCTGCATGCTTCCTCACGCAGGATATAAATATTCAGGCAAGGTTGCCGCTCAGACACTGGCTGGAATAAATATAAGAGATAAGGTAATCCTCTTAGGCCCGAATCATACCGGTTTTGGCGAAGCCTACAGCATAATGGCTGAGGGTTCTTGGGTTACGCCGTTGGGCCAAGTAAATATTGACGCTCAATTAGCCAAAAATATCTTAGGGTCTTGCGGGTACCTAAAAAACGATTTTCTAGCCCACGCTCAAGAGCATTCTTTAGAAGTTCAGCTGCCGCTATTGCAGTATTTCAAGAAAAGCTTTGAGATCGTGCCGATAGCGTTTATGTCGGATGATTTAACTGTTCTTAAGAAAATAGGGGAAGACATCTCCCGGGTCATAAAAAAGAACAGCCTAGAGGATAAAGTCCTGCTTTTAGCCAGTTCAGATATGACGCATTATGAGCCGCAGGAAAAGGCAGAGACAAAAGATAAAATCGCGATAGATGCTATACTAGAGCTTGACCCGGATAAATTGTTGGAAGTAATAGGACAATATAATATTTCCATGTGTGGTTACGCGCCGGTTATAGTCATGCTCAGCGCGGCCCGGGCCTTAGGCGCTAAAACCGCCCGCTTGGCTAATTACCAGACAAGCTCGGAGGCGACAGGAGATAGAAGCTCGGTGGTAGGATATGCCGGTATAATCCTAGAATAATATGGACGAAAATAAAAAAGAATTTACTCCTCCTATTCCTGATTTTAAGTTTTTTATTTCTACACTCTGCCTGCAGGCCACGATATTTCTGGGCCAGATTCCCAATCCGGTTACCCAAAAGACCGAGGAAGATTTGCCGCAGGCAAAATTAATTATTGATACGCTGGGTATGCTTCAGGAAAAGACTAAAGGGAATTTAACCGACGCGGAAGCCAGCCTGCTGGAAAATTTCCTCTATGAATTAAGGACGTTCTATCTTTCTAAAAATAAAACTATCCCTGGCCAAGGAGAAATTAAATGATGGATAAGGAACTGTTGGATATCTTAGCTTGCCCCGCCTGTAAAGGCGACGTGGAATTCAAGAAGAGCAGGATTGTCTGTAAAAAATGCGGGAAGAAATATCCGGTAAAAGACGGTATCCCGGTAATGCTTATTGATGAGGCGGAATGAGAATGAAAAAAATTTTAGTCATTCACGGCCCGAACCTGAATCTGTTAGGCCAAAGAGAGCCTAAGGTCTACGGCAAAGTGACTTTGGAGGCCATTAATAAGGAACTAAAGAAAATCGCTAAAAAGAATAAAGTATCCCTGATGATTAAGCAATCTAACCATGAGGGAGAGATTGTGGATTTGATTGGCCAAGCCAGGCTCAAATTTAACGCGATTTTAATTAATCCGGCGGCCTACACCCATACTAGTGTAGCCATAAGGGACGCGTTAGCCGCCTCGGGCGTATTGACAATAGAAGTGCATATCTCTAATATTTATTCCCGTGAAGAATTCCGGCATAAATCCCTCATCAGCCCCGTAGTCCAAGGCACAATTATGGGTTTTGGCTATAAAAGCTATACCTTAGGGCTTGAGGCCCTTTTGGATTTACTGAATGCATAATGAAAGCGCGCCTACGAAATTTATTAAACAGGCTGGTAAAAGAAAATCTGGACGGCTTAATTGTTTCCACTCCCGCGAACATAGCTTACCTTACCGGATTTAACTCTTCTGAGGCGTATCTCTTAGTAGCAAAAAAAGAAAGGATTTACTTTACCGATTCCAGATATACTGAAGAGGTAAAGCCAAAACTTAAATCCGTAAGCCTAAAGAGGATCGAGGCTTCAGTATTTGAGCTTATTGCCAAAACCTCCCTGGACTTAGATTTAAAGAGGATTGGTTTTGAAGAAAGGCATATGCCCTATGCCGAGTATAAGAAGATTAAAGAGAGTTTTAAGTCCAGGGCGTATCTGATCCCCACCCATAATTTAATTGAAACCTTAAGGCTGATTAAAGAGCCCAAGGAACTAGATAAAATAAGGGAAGCGCTTAGGATTACAGGTTTGGCCCTGGAATTCATAAAGGGTTTTCTTAGGCCGGGTTTAAAAGAACTGGAAATTGCCGCGGAATTAGAACGATTTATCCGTTATCACGGGGCAATCGGGGCGGCATTTGATATTATTGTCGCTTCAGGGCCTAATTCGGCCTTTCCCCATCATCGGCCGGGCCAAAGAAAGGCGCAAAAGAACGAGCCGGTATTAGTTGATATCGGGGTCGACTATTGTGGGTACAAATCTGACTTGACAAGGGTTTACTTTTTAGATAAAATAAACAGTCTTACCCGTCGGATTTACAATATAGTCCTTAAAGCGCAAGGCAGGGCGATAAGTAGGATTAAACCTGGCGCAGAGATCGCCCGGATTGATGGGGTGGCGCGTAAGTATATCGCGGACAAAGGTTACGCGAAATACTTCGGGCATAGTTTAGGCCACGGAATAGGCCTGGAGACGCATGAAGCGCCGAGTGTATCGGCGAAAAATGACGGTATTTTGATCCCGGGTATGGTTTTTACGGTGGAGCCGGCTATATATCTGCCGGGTAGGTTTGGGATCAGAATAGAAGATATGGTTTTGGTGACTAAGAAAGGATGCGAGGTGCTCAGTGGCTTTATCCATAAATGAAATAAAATCCGGAGTCACCATATTAGTTGATGACGTAGTTTATGTCGTCGTTGACGCCCAGCATGTCAAGCCCGGCAAGGGCGCGGCTTTTGTGCGGGCCAGGTTAAGAAATATGAAAAACTCCAATATCCAAGAGAAGACTTTCCGCGGAGACGAGAAGATAGACCAGGCTTTTGTGGACGAAAGAAAACTTCAGTATCAGTATTACTCGGGCCACCTTTTTCATTTTATGGACCAGGATAATTTTGAAGAGATCGCTGTTTCCGAGGACAGTATAGGTGATAATAAAAGGTTCCTGAAGGATAATATAGAAGTAATGGGTTATTTTTACAAAAATGAAGCCCTTACTGTTAATCTCCCTAATTTTATTGAGGTCAAGATCGTTAATACTGAGCCCGGGATAAAAGGCGATACCGCTAAAAGCGGGACCAAACCGGCGGAAATCGAAACCGGCGCTAATATTCAGGTGCCTTTGTTCATTGATGTAGGCGACAAGATCAAAGTGGATACCCGTACCGGCCAATATGTGGAGCGGGTCAATTAAAGAGGAGCCTTAAATGAACGTCAAAGAAATCAAAGAGATGATTAACCTTATGAATGAAAACGGCCTGGTGGAACTGGAAATAGAAAAAGAAGGCATGCGTATCCGGCTTAAAAAAACCTCCTTGGGAACGGAAAGCTATAATGGGCCCATCGTCGTAGAGAGACAGGCAGTAACTGAAGCAGGGCTAAAACAGATTGTTGAAACGGCCAAAGAATCTTCCGTTAAGACATTAGAAGTAAAATCGCCTATGGTCGGAACATTTTATCGTTCTCCCAGCCCGGAAGCCGCGGCCTATGTGGAAGTAGGCCAGAATATTGAGCCAGGCCAGGTCATCTGTATAATTGAAGCAATGAAACTGATGAACGAGATAAAATCAGAGGTCCGGGGTAAAATCCTGGAGATCCTTGTTGATAACGCTGAGCCCGTAGAATTCGGGCAGCCCGTATTTCTAATCGAGCCTCTCTAAATAATATGTTCTCAAAAATTCTCATTGCCAACCGAGGCGAAATCGCCTTAAGAATTATCCGTGCCTGTCACGAATTAGGGATCCGGACTGTCGCTGTTTATTCCCAGGCCGACAGGGATTCCTTGCACGTGCGGTTTGCCGACGAAGCTATCTGCATAGGCCAGGCGTCTTCCGCCAATAGTTATTTAAACATACCGGCGATTATAAGTGCAGCGGAAATCACTGATGTCGAAGCAATACATCCGGGTTATGGGTTCCTGGCGGAAAATCCGCATTTCGCGGAAATTTGTGAATCCTGCAAGATCACTTTTATCGGACCTACCCCGGAGAATATCCGGCTTATGGGCGATAAGATGGCTGCGCGTTCATCCATGCATAAGGCGGGTTTGCCTATTGTCCCGGGGAGCGCCGCGGTAATTAAGAGTAAAGAAGAAGCCCTTAAGACAGCTAAAGCCATAGGCTATCCGGTAATTATTAAGGCTGCTGCCGGCGGCGGCGGCAAGGGCATGCGTATTTGCCACAATGACCTTACCCTGGTCTCTAGCCTGATGACCGCTCAATCCGAAGCCGAAGCGAATTTCGGCAATCCCAATGTTTATATTGAAAAGTATATTGAGGAGCCCCGGCATATTGAAGTCCAGATTATCGGGGATCGCCAGGGCCATATTTTACAACTGGGCGAGAGGGATTGCAGTATTCAAAGGCGCCATCAAAAGCTGCTGGAAGAATCTCCTTCATCGGCGGTTGACAGCAAAATGCGCAAGCGTCTGGGAGAAATGGTCCTTAAGGGCATAAAGTCTATAAATTATGTGAGCTGCGGGACAATCGAATTTCTGCTGGATGAAAAAACAAATAATTTCTATTTTATGGAAATGAATACCCGTATCCAGGTTGAGCATCCGGTCACGGAGATGGTTACCGGGATCGACCTGATTAAGGAACAGATACGGGTGGCCGCGGGAGAAAAACTTAAAATTAAGCAGGAAGATATCCATATTAAGGGCGTAGCAATTGAATGCCGGATTAACGCCGAAGACCCGGATAATAATTTTATGCCTTCTCCCGGCAGGATTGAGAGCCTGGTTTTACCCGGGGGCCCGAACGTGCGCGTGGATACGCATATTTACGCGGGTTATGAAATCCCTCCTTATTACGATTCTCTCATAGCTAAGTTGATTGTTCATGGCAATAACCGTCAGGAAGCGATAAGGATAATGCGCAGGGCATTAAGTGAATTCCATATCGCGCCGATAAAGACAACTATACCGTTTCATCTTAAGCTTATGTCTGATCCGCTTTTCTTAAAAGGCGATATCTCCACGCATTTTGTCCAGGATATGTTTAAAGAAGAAATAAAAGGAGAATAGTAATGCAGCAGGATAATTCGCGCACAGACCTGGGGCTTATACGCATACACAAAAACGCGATAGCTTCCGTATCTTCCTTGGCTTCTCTGGAGATTGAGGGAGTCAAGCGCCTTGGAACAAACCTTAAAAGCAGGATTTTGGAATTAATGGGAAAGCCGTCTTCTTCGGCGATAAAAATTGAGATAAATAAGTCCGATGAAGTAAAAGTTGAAATTCCCTTGTTTATCAAATATGGCTACAATATTCCGGAAGTAGCCAGTAAGGTTCAGGAGAATGTGCGGCAGGCGTTGGAGAGAATGACCAATCTTTCGGTAAAGGATATAGACGTTAATGTCCAGGGCATAGAAAGGGGCACTATATGAGGATATTTACGGTTCTGGGAGTTTTGTTTTACTCTTCGGTAATTATCTTAGCGGGAATAGTTTTAATTGTTTTTGCCTTAAATTTACTTCAGCCTCAGGATATAAATAATCTATTCATTTATACTCAAAGCAGCTCCAATTCCCGGGTTATAATCGGGCTCTCCGGGCTTTTATTGATCCTTATAAGTTTATCTTTCGCCCAATTGATTCTGGGCCGTCTGCAACGCGAGAAAACAATCGCCTTTACGACTTCATCCGGAGAAGTGACCATCGCCTTATCAGCGGTAGAAGACCTGATCCGCAGGCTCGCCGGGGTAATTCCTGAAATTAAGGAATTAAGGCCGGATGTTATCGCCACCAAAAAGGGTATTATTGTAGACCTAAGGGTAGTCTTAAAGCAAGAGGCGAATATCCCGGAATTAACCTCGCGGCTTCAAGATATAACCAAGTCTAAAATACAGGAAGTTTTAGGTATTGAGGAACAAATTACCGTTAAGATTCACGTGGCTAAAATTATCACTATAGACGAAAAAGACAAAAGAAAGAAAGACCTTGAAAAGGAAGGGCCTATTGTTCCATTCAGCGGCTATGGCAAGGTATAATATTTAAGGAGAGGATAAGATGGAAAAAATCGGAATACTGACAGGCGGGGGGGATTGCCCCGGTTTAAACCCGGTCATTCGGGCGGTGGTGAGGAAATCTTTCTTAGAAGGCTATGAGGTGGTCGGTATAAAAAACGGCTGGAAGGGTTTAGTGGAAAACGACACAATGCCTTTAAATTTAAACGCGGTCTCCGGCATATTGCCTAAGGGCGGGACTATATTAGGCACATCCCGGACTAACCCCTACAAAAACGAAGAAGAGTTAAAGAAGGTTAAAGAAAATTTTAAGAAGATGGGTTTATACGCGTTAGTGGCTGTCGGCGGAGAGGATACTTTAGGTGTCGCTTCTAAGTTGACCCAAGACGGGATACCGAACATTGTCGGCGTGCCTAAAACAATAGATAATGATCTTTCAGCGACAGATTATACCTTTGGTTTTGATACTGCTTTAAATGTCGCGACTGAATGTATTGACCGCTTGCATACTACCGCTGAAAGCCATCACCGTATTATCGTGGCTGAAGTAATGGGCAGGCATGCCGGTTGGATTGCCGTGGAAGCGGGTATTGCCGGAGGTGCGGATGTGGTTTTAATCCCGGAGGTCCCTATTGATATTGAAGAAGTCTGCAATATAATTAAAAGAAGGCATTCCAGGGGTAAAACATTCAGCATCGTGGTCGTAGCTGAAGGCGCCCAATTTAGCGATAAAGGAATGATCACCCAGGAGCAGAAGCTGGATTCATTTGGCCATGTGCGCTTAGGCGGGATTGGCGAGGCATTAGGCAATGAAATAGAAAAGAGGACCGGTTATGAAACTAGGGTCAGCGTTTTGGGCCATATACAAAGAGGCGGGTCACCGACAGCATTTGACCGAGTTTTAGGGACAAGATTGGGGGTAAAGGCGGTAGAATTAATTAAAAATAAGAAATTCGCCAGAATGGTTGCTCTGCAAGGAATGAAAATAATCGATGTTCCTTTAGCTGACGCGGTTAAGGCTTTAAAGACCGTAGATATGGAACTCTACGAAATCGCCAAAGTATTCTTTGGTTAACCGTAGGGGAGGTATTTAAATGCGAGAAAGAGTTAAAGAGATTATATTAGAGAGCATTCAGGTTAAAGAAGAGCTATTAAAGAGTGAAGTCAGTGCAATACTTAAGATCTCCGCAGCAATAATCGAGTCGCTTAGGAAAGGCGGAAAATTAATTATATTTGGTAACGGTGGTTCGGCCAGTGACGCCCAGCATATAGCTGCCGAACTCGTGGGAAGGTTTAAAAAAGACCGTCCGGCTTTAGGCGCGATAGCCTTAACCGCGAATACATCCGTAATTACCGCTTTAGCCAATGATTTTGGTTATGAAGTTGTTTTTGCCCGGCAGATCGAAGCTTTAGCCGGAAAATTTGATGTGGCCCTGGGCATATCTACCAGCGGCAGGGCAAAAAATGTGGCATTAGGGTTTAAACAAGCTAAGAAGATGGGGCTTAAGACAATAGCTTTAACCGGAGGAGACGGAGGGGAGATAGTAAAGTTAGCCGATATATCTTTGATTGTCCCTTCAAGTGTTACTGCCCGCATCCAGGAAGCCCATATCGTAATAGGGCATATTATATGCGAACTAATAGAAGAAGCCGGCATTTCTTGATGAGAAAAATCAAATCTTTAAAATCCCTTAAAAGAGAGCTAGCCAAACTAAGAAAACAAGGCAAAAAGATTGTTTTTACCAATGGTTGTTTTGATATTTTACATTACGGCCACGCTAAGTACCTTCAGGATTCAAAAGCTAAAGGCGATATCTTAGTTGTAGCCGTTAACAGCGATTCATCCGTTAGAAAGATTAAAGGCAAAAACAGGCCTATAGTGGATGAAGCTAATCGCCTTAAGCTATTAGCTAGCCTAGAGAGTATTGACTATCTCACTTTATTTAAGGAAACTACCCCTCTGAAAATAATAAAAGCGGTTAAACCGGACATTTTAATTAAGGGAGCGGACTGGAAGAAGAATAAGATAATCGGAAGCGATCTTGTCGAAGCTTACGGGGGAAAAGTCTCAACCATAAAGTTAGTAAAAGGGCTTTCCACTACTAACCTGATAAAGAAAATTGCTAAAGCAAAATAAAAAGAGTACAGTTAACCGGATCATTGACGCCAATATTAACCGTTTAAAAGAAGGCTTACGCGTCTGCGAGGAAGTTACCCGTTTTATATTAAATAACCGGGCTCTCACGCTTCAGTTGAAGAAATTAAGGCACGAAATTGATGCCCTGACCAGAACCTTAGTTCCGCGGTCCTTACTCCTTAAAGAAAGATCGGCCGAGAAGGATGTGGGCAGGAAACTCCAAGGGAATGAATTGAAACGCGGCAGCCTGAAGGATGTTTTTTTTGCCAATATCCAGCGGGTGAAAGAATCAACGCGGGTTTTAGAAGAATTCAGTAAACTTATCAACATAAATTCTGCTCTTAAATTTAAAAGAATCAGGTATAAAATTTATGAGATTGAGAAGAAAGCTGCTGGAAAAATCTCGTCTATATCTAATCCTGGATAAAGATGTATTCAAGCGTTCTGTTTTAGATACTGCCAGGAAGCTAGCCAAATCCGGCGTAGATATGATCCAGTTAAGGGATAAAAGCTCTTTCCCGGAAGTTCTCTTGGAAGAGGCTATTCTCCTTAATCAAGAACTCAAAAATACGCCTACGCTCTTTATCGTTAATGACAATCCGGATATTGCCAAGCTTTCCGGAAGCGATGGTTTACATATCGGTCAAAAGGATATTCCGATTCAGGAGGCCAGACGCCTGCTGGGCAGAAATAAGATTATCGGGGTCTCCTGTTCAAACCTGAAGCAGGCGCTTAAAGCCCAAAAAGAAGGCGCCGATTATATAGGAATCGGGCCGATATTTAAGACAAAAACAAAACGGGATTGCCAACCGATAGGCCTAAAAGGCTTAAGTGGTTTAAGCCAAAGAATTAAAATACCGGTTTTTGCCATAGGAAATATAAACCGTATTAACTTAAAAAAGATTGTGGCATCCGGAATAAATAGAATAGCGTTATGCCGGGCAATTTTAAGCTCTAAGGATAGTTTTAGGTCCGCAAGTTTTTTTGCCACTAAGCTAAAAGAGATCAAATGACGCAGCTTGAGTTCGCTAAGAAAAATATCATTACTCCTTTGATGCGTAAAATCGCGCGGGAAGAAGGAGTCCGCCAAATAAGCCTTTTGAAATATATTAAAGAAGGTAAAGTTGTCATACTTAAGAATAAATATCACAAACTAGCTCAGCCCTGCGCCGTGGGTTTTGGGTTACGCACTAAAGTAAATTCTAATCTAGGCACCTCAACAGATAAATCCAGCCTGAAAGTTGAACTCGCAAAGTTAGACGTTTCCCTAAAATTCGGAGCCGATGCGGTTATGGATTTAAGCGTTGGCGGAAATTTAAGGCGCATCCGTAAAGAGATCCTCCAGCGTTCAACTGTTCCTTTAGGCACAGTCCCGGTATATGAAATAGCGGTCAATGCCCAAAAAAGGGAAGGGAACTTCCTTAAATTTACTGCGTTGGATATGCTGGATGTTTTAAGGGAGCAGGCCAAAGAAGGAGTGGATTTCTTTACCATTCATTCAGGCGTTACCCAAAAAAATATTCAAATACTTAAAAAAAATAAAAGAATACTGAGCATTGTTTCCCGGGGCGGGGCAATAATCGCTAACTGGATCTCTTTCCATAACCAGGAAAATCCTTTCTATGAATATTTTGATGAAATACTGGATATTGCCTATGAGTATGATGTGGTTTTAAGTTTAGGGGACGGGATGCGTCCGGGCTCCATCTTGGACGCTACGGATAAGTCCCAAATCGCGGAATTAAAGACTTTAGGAGAGTTGAGTAAGCGGGCCAAAAAAAGGAATGTCCAGGTCATGATTGAAGGCCCGGGACATGTGCCTTTAAATCAAATTGAGAAGAATATAAGGCTAGAGAAAAAACTTTGTTTTGGCGCGCCTTTTTATGTTTTAGGCCCGTTAGTAACGGATGTAGCCAGCGGTTACGATCATATTAACGCCGCGATAGGCGGGGCTTTGGCTGCCAGTTGCGGAGCGGATTTTTTATGTTATGTCACTCCGGCCGAACATTTAAGGCATCCCTCAGCTAATGATGTTCGAGAAGGGATAATCGCCTCAAGGATCGCCGCTCACGCCGCCGACATTGTTAAAAACAATAAACGTTCGATTGAATGGGATAGGCAGATTTCTTTGGCCCGTTTAAAGCGCGATTGGAAAAAACAGATCAAGCTTTCTATAGACCCGCTAAAAGCCGGAGAGTACCGTAAATCGTCTGTGCCACGGAATAATGACGTATGCACAATGTGCGGGAAGTATTGTTCTATTAAGTTGATGGATGAGTGTATGCGGGCGTAGTTCATCGGTAGAACACCAGCTTCCCAAGCTGGATAGGAGGGTTCAATTCCCTTCGCCCGCTCCAAATATAGTAAGCACAGAGAAAATGAAAAGAATAGCGGTAATGATTTTTATGGTTCTGGGATTAGTCGGTTGCGCGACCGCGCCTTATATAAAGCCTGCCGCGCTAAAGGCGCCTTTGGGCATAAGAGGTATTTACCATAAAGTAGAAAAAGGCCAAACCCTCTGGAAGATATCCAAGATTTATGGAGTGGATCTGGAAGAATTGGCTAGGGTAAACCGCATAGCCGATACTACGGCGGTAGAGGTAGGCCAGCAGGTTTTTATTCCCAATCGTTCTCAACCCCAAACGCAGGCTATTCAATATGACGACAATGATGATTTTATCTGGCCGTTACGCGGGAGAGTGACCGGGACCTTTGGCCAGAACATTAATAATATGCTCAACAAAGGCATAAATATAGCGCCCTATGGTTCTGTGGATGTGTTGGCTTCCAGGAGCGGTAGAATAGTTTTTGTGGATAAGGATTTTGCCGGATTAGGCAAAACTATAATTATTGAACATAGCGACGGGTTATTTACCGTTTATGGAAGGAACGCCGAGGTGTTTGTCCAGGCCGGAGATATCGTGCGCAAAGGAACGAATATCGCTAAGGCCGGCTCCGGCGGAAGAGACAGGGGCATATATTTACATTTTGAAGTACGCCGGGGACATCTTGCGCAAAACCCGTTATTTTATTTACCATGATGAAGAAGATATTCTTTGGCCGTAAGGCTTATGAAGAGATATTGGTTAAGCGCGTAAGCGGCTTAAAAGACAATTACCGTCAGAATATTGCCATAATCGGCGATGAACTGGTAGGCAAAACCTCTATAATATTTAATTTCCTGAATAAATTTCAGGATAACCGCATCATCAGCCTCTATCTTGACGTGCGTCCGGAATCGCTTAATTCTTTTGCCAAAAGATTTATCGGGGTCCTGTTTTATAATTTTCTTAATAACAGCGCGATGGTCTTAAAAGAAGATCTGGATTTCTTAATCAATAAGTCGGAAAGGTTCGCGCCCAAAACAGTAGAAAAAGCCAAGTTTATCCTAAGCAGCCTGAATAAAAGGAAGAAGAAAAGTATATTCACCGAATTAAATCTTCTCTGCGAAGTCCTCTACCAGGAAACAGGAAAATCCTGCGTAGTGATATTTGACGAATTCCAAAATCTTGAGGCAATAGGTTTCCTGAATCTTTACCGGGAATGGTCTAAGTTGCTTATTACCAATAAGAATACGATGTATATTATCGTCAGCTCAATGAAGCTTAAGGCCAAGAACATACTTTCTAAAAACCTATCTCTTTTATTCGGTAACTTTGAAGTCATAACGGTTGAGCCGTTTGACGTTAAATCCAGCAGTGAATATTTAGGCCTTAGGCTCTCCGGTATAAATCTGGCTCTCCCTTTAAATAATTTCATCGTCCATTTTACCGGCGGTTATCCTATGTACCTTGAGGTAGTGGCTGACGCGCTCCTTAAAAATAAAGAAGGCTCTCTCGCGGAGATTTTGGAAAACCTTCTTTTTGAATCCAGCGGTATCCTTAACCAAAGGTTCTCTAATTATATAAAAAGTTTCCTGGACCATCCCTGCAGTAACGATTACATATCTATACTTTATCTAATTTCCAGCGGCCGGAACCGGATCAAGGATATTTCCCAACTTTTACGCCTGCAAAAGAAAGATTTGATTTCCCGGGTCACGCATTTATTGGAGCTGGATGCGGTCACCCGCAGCGGGGATTTCTTAAAGATCAATGACCGGGTCTTTAGTTTTTGGATGAAATTCGTCTACCAGGAAAAACTCTCCTCTTTGACTTTTGACGCCAGAAGCCAGAAGAATAAATTCCGCGACAGCCTGGAAGGAATGATCCAGGAATTTATACTTAATGCCCAGAAGCCGCTTATGGAGCGGATGAATGAGTTATTGGGGTCGTTTGAAGACGAAATGGTCCAGATGGAGCAAAGGAGAGTCCGCCTGAATCATTTTCGCGAAATCAAGCCGTTAGAGTTCCATAGCCGCATCCTTAAAAACGGTTTAATCGGCCGTTCTAACGATAGCCTCTGGCTGGTAGCGGTTAAGCAGGAGCAGCTGAGCGAAGAGGATGTGGTAGAATTTTCCAGGGAATGCCGCAGGTACAGGCATAAGCTACAGCGGAAGATAATCGTGACGCTTAAAGATATTGATACGAACACTAGGCTTAGGGCTCTGGAAGAGAAAATCTGGACCTGGGATATTAATAACCTGAATCAAATGCTGGATCTGTATTCTAAGCCGCGGGTAATCGCTTAAAGAGGAGGGGGATTGAAGATAGTAGTGATTTCGGATACGCATCTTCCTGAAAGGGCAGATAGGCTGCCGGCGAAATTGCTGGAAGAAATAAAGAGCGCGGATATGTTGGTTCACGCGGGAGATTTTGTAAGCCCGGAGTTGTTTAAAGAGCTTAAATCGCTTTGTAAGAATGTTAAAGCGGTTTGGGGGAATATGGACCCGCAGGAGATAAGGGAAGAACTTACCCAAAAGGAAATTTTTAAAGTAGGTAATTTTAAGATAGGGCTCTACCACGGCTGCGGCGCTCCCAGCAGCATGGTGGATACCTTAAGCGCTGAATTTAAGAATGATAAGCCGGATATAATTATATTCGGGCATTCGCATTCCGCGCTGAACGAAAAGCGGGCAGGCATACTGTTTTTTAATCCCGGCAGCCCGACGGATAAAGTCTTTGCTGCCGTTAATACCTATGGAATAATCGAGATTAACGATAATATAGAATCAAGGATAGTTCAATTATAATATGGATAAACTTTGGGCTCCCTGGAGAATCAAATATATAAGGAATATAAAGAAAAAAGGCTGCATATTTTGTAGTGCCCGGGCCGGGAAAAATAATTATGTTGTCTTTAAGACCGAGCATTCCATCGCGATGCTGAATATCTATCCGTATAACAACGGGCATATCCTGGTTTCTCCATTGAGGCACGTGCGTTCGCTTGAGCAATTAAAGGATATAGAGGCGTTGGATTTGTTTAAGGCCATTAAAAGAGCTCAAAAACTTCTAGCTAAAACCTTGAGGCCTCAGGGGTATAATATAGGGATAAATTTATCCCGCAGCGCGGGCGCCGGCATTACCGGGCATTTGCACGTGCATATAGTCCCGCGCTGGGTAGGCGATACTAATTTTATGCCCGCGTTAGCCGGGGCAAAAGTAATTTCGCAGTCTTTAGAGGAGTTGTGTAAACAATTAAAAAATGCCCAATCCAAAACAGATTAAAGATATTGAAGGCCTGATCCTGGCGCCTTACGCCATGAAGAGCAAGGATAGCCGAGGAAGGGTCTACCCGGAAAAGGAGCATCCTTACCGGTCGGTTTATCAGCGCGACCGCGATAGAATCGTGCATTCCGCTGCCTTTAGGCGGCTTGAGTATAAGACCCAGGTATTTGTCAATCATGAAGGCGATGATTACCGCACCAGACTTACGCATACCCTTGAAGTAGCTCAAATAGCCCGGACTATAGCCAGTGTCCTGCATTTAAATATGGATTTAACCGAGGCCATCGCTCTCGCCCATGATTTAGGTCACACTGCCTTCGGCCATTCCGGAGAGGACGCCCTAAATGAATTAATGTCTCAATGCGGAGGGTTTAACCATAACACCCAGGGCTTAAGAGTCGTAGATTATCTGGAAGAAAGGTATCCGGATTTCCCCGGAATTAATTTAACCTGGGAAGTAAGAGAAGGGATAGCCAAGCATTCAACGGCTTTTGACCTAAGCACAAGGATAAAAGGCCTGGCTCCGCAAGAATCTCCTACTTTGGAAACGCAGGTAGTTGATATCGCTGATGAGATAGCTTATGATAACCATGACCTGGATGACGGGCTGGCTTCCGGGTTAATCAAGGAAGCGGATTTAGAAGAGCTGCCCATTTGGAGCGAGCTAAACAGAAATATCACTAAGAAATACCCTAAAATTTCTCCGGAAAAACGCAGGTACCTGATTATCCGCTCGTTAATTGACTTGCAAGTGACAGATTTGATCCGGGAGACTCAGAGGAACATCATAAAATTAAAGCTTAAGTCCTATATGGATGCCAAGAAAATAGATAAAAAAGTTGTCACTTTTAGCCAGGATATGCTAAAATTAAGAAAACCGCTGCGCGCCTTTCTTATGGAGAGGCTGTATAATCACTACCGCGTAGTGCGGATGAGCATTAAAGCCAAGCGTTTTATACAGGAATTATTTAAGGTTTATATAGCTAACCCCAGGCAGCTTCCTGATAAAATTCAAAAGAGGATTAAACGCGATGGCGTAAAACGTTCAGTCTGCGATTATATCGCCGGAATGACCGATAGGTATGCTTTAGATGAATACAAAAAACTATTTGACCCCTACAAAAAGGTATAAAAACCTAATATCTACCATCCATAGCATTTACAGGCTGGTTAATTCCACTTATGATTTAACCGATTTAATACCCCGTCTGGCCCGGCTGATCAGCCAGATATTAACTGCCGATTATTGCCAGATTATTATGCTGGACGCGACAAAAAAATACTCTGTTTTAAAATGCATTATCAGCGGGAAAAACAAGTATTGCACTGACCAAAGGATCCGCATAGTTAACCGGATAGAAAAGAAGATAATCCGGACCAGCTCGGTTATGATCCAGGGCATTTTTATGGCTGCTCCTTTAATTTCGGATGACCTTATCGGAATTATTATCTTGAAGCGCAAAAAAGGCGCGCATTCCTTTGAGAGAACGGACCAAGAGACCCTGATGACTTTGATAGAGCAGGCAATAATCGGGATAAGGAACCTGCAGCTTTACGAGGATCAGCAGAAAATTGTTTTAGGGAGTATTAAATCCCTGGTCACCTTATTAGATACGCGCGTTCCTCAGGAATATACGCATTCGCCGTATTTTAGCCGGTTGGTTACCGCCATAGGCCATCAGATGCACCTGGATGAAAAGCAGATCCAGAGTTTAAAATACGCCAGCCTCCTGCATGATACAGGCAAGGTGGATATTCCGCCGGAGATATTGACTAAAACCACTAAGCTTACGGCCAGAGAGTACGCTATTATTAAAAAACATCCTGTGAAGGGCGCGCAGATATTACGGCCATTACAGGTATTGCGGCCGGTTATACCGATTATAATGCACCATCATGAAAAATATAACGGGACAGGTTATCCGTCCCATCTGAAAAAAGGCCAGATTCCGGAGGGAGCGCGGATTATGGCGGTGGCGGACGCTTTTGAGGCTATGGTTTACGGACGGCCGTATCGGGAAAGAAAAGATATAAGCTCGGCGATAAAGGAAATAAAGAAAAAGAGCGGTACGCAATTTGACCCCCGGGTTGTAGAGGCTTTTTTAAAAATAATCAAGAAGATCAATACCAAGGTTTACCTTAAACAAGATAAGCCTAAATCAATAACTAATTAAATGGAAAAGCAAAGTAACCCCCAGATGGAGTTATTCGCGCAGGCAAGTGACTCCAGCCACCTTAAGGTTAATTCCGGTAACGGGATCATTGAGCGTATCTGGGCTCATGAAAAAACAGTACTTATTATTATCGCTTTTTTGGTCACTGGGATCATCGCTTTTTCCGCCGGGGTGGAGAAGGGCAAAAGAAACATATTGAATGAGCAAGGTAAGCAGTTGGTTTTGGTCAAGCCGCAAAATACAGCGCCTGCCCCTGCGGTAATAGTCAGAAAAGAAGAAGCTCTTACGCAGGTTGTTCCTCTAACCGCGCAAAAGCAGGGGGCTTTTACCATCCAGGTAGCTAGCTTTAAAACTAAAGCTAACGCCCAGAAAGAAGCGGAAAACATTAAAAAGCGGGGCCTGAGCGCGATTTTGTTAAACAAGGGTAGTTATGTCATCTTGTGTGTGGGGAATTTTCCTAATAAAGAAACCGCGCAGCCTTTATTATCGGAATTGAGTAGGAGATACGGAAGCTGCCAAATAAGGAGGTTGTAAATACAATGTCAATACATCCATCATTAGCGACATCGGAGCAGGATAAAAAACAGAGGTCGGTGCTCAAGCGCACCGAGCGTATCCGGATCATGCAGGAGAAAAACCAGTGGAAAGAAGGAGACCGGGTTTACGGTTTACCGAAGATAAAGACCTTAAGGATCAAGATCAAGAAGGAAAAAGCCGAAAAAGTAGCGGAAACAACAGTTGCCGAAGGCGCCCCAGCAGCAGCTGCGCCAGCCGCCGGTAAAGAAGCTGCTCCTAAGGCGGCTGCTCCTAAAGCGGCAGGTAAAGCTCAGGAAAAGAAATAGTTTATGAGCTTAAATTATCCCTTAAAAGTCTCCTCTTTGGTATTAGCTAGCTTGGCGTTATTTTTTAGCTTTTGTTGCGCTGAAGATCTGCCATTTAGCGGTGAGATTAATGCTGATAATATTAACCTGCGCGCGGACGCGACAACTACCGCGGCAGTATTATCCGTTTTAGATAAAGGAGAGCGGCTAGAGGTTATTTTAGAGCAGTATGAATGGTATAAGGTAAGGCTCCCTAAAAGCCTGGCTCTCTACATCAAAAAGTCTTTAGCTACCTGTATAAAATATACAGAAAGCCAGCCAGCTGCGCCAACAACCTTAAGTATTAAACAATGTGTAAGCGCCAAGGTCTTAGGAGAGCGGGTTAATATCCGCTCGAAACCTTCGGAGTCAGCCCCTATTGTCGGCGTAGCCGATAGAAATGAAATAGTAAATGTGATTTCTGAATTAGGGGATTGGTATAAAATTGAACCCATTCAAAACAGTTTTGGTTGGGTCCATAAAAGGTTTATTAATAAAGCTTCGGTTTTAACTAGCGCTCAAACTCTTAAGCCCGCTCAGGATGAAGAGAGTAATATTCTCCTTGTGGGTACAGTTAAGCCTTATGGAGTGGTATTTATGCGGTCGGCCACCCACAAACTTCTAACCGCGGATAATCAAATATTCTTGCTTAAAGGTAACCGCTCTACCCTGAACGCCCTGAACCACCAAAAGGTCAAGGTTATCGGTAAAATAATCAGTGCGACTGGCGCCAAATATCCCATAATAGAAGTTAAGATAATCGAGGTTGTAAGTTGAGCCTAAATTCAGGCGTGCTTTTATCTTTTGCTATATCGTTTGGCCTTTTGATTATTGCTATGAGTGTTCATGAGTTCGCTCATGGCTGGATAGCCTATAAATTGGGAGATCCTACCGCCAAATATTCCGGGAGATTGACTCTTAACCCGCTGGCCCACGTAGATATTTTCTGGACCTTTCTTTTACCTCTCTTTCTTTTTATCACTTCCGGTGGCAGGTTTGTCTTTGGCGCGGCCAAACCGATTCCGGTAAATTATTGGGCATTAAAAAACCCCAAAAGGGATATGGTTTTAATCGGGGCAGGAGGCCCGTTAGCCAACTTTGCTTTCGCTTGTCTATTGGCTCTCCTTATAAAAGTTATGCCTTTGCCGCAGTTGGCGGTGGCTTTAATTATAAACCTGATTGCTATAAATGTTGTCTTGGGGGTTTTTAACCTTATACCCATACCGCCCTTGGATGGCTCCCGCATATTGGCAGGCCTGCTTCCTGAGCCTTTGGCTTCCAGTTACGCCGCTATTGAACCGTATTCTTTTATTATATTGCTGGCCCTTATCTGGATGGGGGCTTTGAACTGGCTGGTTTGGCCGGGGGTAGAGTTTATATTAAGGCTTTTGGGAGTTTAGAGATGCGTACCATTAGAGTAAAATTGGATAAACGTTCTTACGATATAGTTATCGGTACGGATATAATCCCTTTACTGGGTAAGTATATTAAAAAACTGGATATCGGAAACTCCGCTTACATAATCACCAATACTTATGTTAAAGAAAGATGTTCCCGCGGCCTGATCAGGGAATTAAAAAAATCCGGCCTAAATTTTAAGATAAAAGTTATTCCGGACACTGAAAAAAGCAAATCCATTCCTGTTTTAACCGCGGTAATCAATGACCTGGCAAAATTTGACCTGAAGAAGCGCGTATTTATTATTGCCTTAGGAGGGGGAGTCGTCGGCGATTTAAGCGGTTTAGTCGCCTCAATTTATAAGCGGGGTATTCCTTACATACAGATACCTACTACTTTACTTGCTCAGGTGGATTCGGCGATCGGAGGAAAGACCGCGGTGGATTTAAAGGAAGGCAAGAACTTAATCGGAGCGATTTATCAGCCGCGCCTGGTCCTTAGCGATTGTTGTCTGCTTAAGAGCCTGGATATCCGGCAGTTGCGCGCGGGGCTGGCCGAAGTAATCAAATACGGCATAATAAAGGACAGTCGGTTATTTACCTATTTAGAGAGAGAATACCGGAATATCCTTAAGCTTAAAGTTTTAGCCTTAGAGCGTATAGTTAGGTCTTCTAGTTTGATTAAGGCGGATATTGTCGGCAGAGATGAAAGGGAAGCCAAAGGTATACGCACGGCCTTAAATTTCGGGCATACCCTGGCTCATGCCATTGAAGCTGCTTTTAGTTTTAAGAAGTATAACCATGGCGAAGCGGTGGCCCTGGGGATGCTTATCGCTTTAGACATAAGCCAAAGCCTTAAACTTATAAACTCTAGCTTAAATAAAAGGGTAGAGTCTTTAATAAAAAAAGCCGGCCTACCGACAAAAATTGAGAGTATCCGCTTAAATGAGCTGATGCAGGCTTTTTATAGGGATAAGAAATTTAGCGGAGCGAAAAACAGGCTGGTTTTAATTACTGGATTAGGAAAAGTAAAAATTGTGGAAAACGTGCCTTTAGAAATAATCGAAAAGGCGCTTAAAAATAGGATTAAGCAGCCAAGTGTTTTAAGAAGGGCTGGATAGTTTTATTGTTTTTCCTTCAAATTCCAACACCACGCCGTCTATCGTAATTTCTTTTACTTTAGCATGGCTGATTTCATCTCCCAGGCGCATAATTTTATTATTAATTAAGGCATAGCCATCGCCCTGCTCAAAGAAGACGCCATTTAAAACCAGTGTCGGTTCAGGAACCGGGCTGGGGAGGCTTACGCCGCTGGCTGCGGCCGCCGCTGGTGCTTCCGTATTTATAACCGGGGCTACGGGTTCCGGCTTAATGGGAGTAGGCAGAGGTGGGCTAACGATATTCTTGGGATGAGCAAAGAAATTATACGCGAAATTACCTAATATCAATCCCAGACAGACTACAACTATATAGATAAGAATAAACTTCATTCTTATTTTTGGATGAACTGGCCTAGATGTTTGGGGTGGGGGGGAAGTTTTAGCGGTAGTAGTTTCTTTGTTGAAATTTTTTTGCACTTTCATTAAGGCGTCATAAATTATGCTCACAGGCGTCCCTCCGCGACATAGCTGTTTAGTTCCTCAAGGCATCTATTGATAATATCCCGGCCTATTTTTTTTGTTTCAGCGCTAAAACCCGCGAGCAGTGCCCGGTCGCAGATCATATTGATTAAGCGCGGCGTGCCGCTAGAAAAATCCGCAATAGCCATAATAGCATCATCGCTAAACTCAATTCCGCTGGTTAATCCGGCGACATTAAGGCGGTGTTGAATATAATCCCTGATCTCAAAGCGTTCTAACGGAAGGATATGGTAACGCACCATTATCCTTTGCCTTAACTGGCGTAGTTCATAGAGATTTAGCCGGGTGTTTAACTCCGGCTGGCCTACCAATATTACCTGGAGTAATTTTTCTTTTTCTGTCTCAAGATTGGAAAGCAGGCGTACCTGCTCAAGGACCGCGGGTTTTAAATTCTGAGCCTCATCGATTATCAGGACTACATTATTCCCGCAGCCGGATTCATTAAGCAGGAAGGTGTTCAATTCTCTGACCAGGCCTAAGCGGTTTTTATTGTTCGCGCGTATCCCAAAGTCCCGGACTATGGCTTCCAGCAACTGTATTTCCGAGAAGTGGGGGTTAAGGATGAGGGCGGTGCGGACATTTTTTTCCAGCTGGTTAATAAAAAATCTACAGATGGTAGTTTTGCCGGTCCCGATTTCGCCGGTCAGAACAATAATCCCTTTGCGTTGACTGACTCCGTAATGCAGGTGGGCCAGCGCTTCTTTATGTTTTGCGCTTAAAAAAAAGAAATCCGGATCCGATGTAACATTAAATGGCCGCTCTTTTAGTCCGTAAAAGTTACAATACATTTAGTCCTCTTTCAAATTCATTATAACAAAAATTAGTTTATTGTAAAGAGCGTATGCTGGGCTCTAGCCGGGGCTTGGCGTTAGCATTTTAAGAGGGTGATTGACATATGCGTGAATATGTGCTATATTTTCCTAAATGGAAGTAAAGCCACGGCTTCCTCTTATTTGGAAAGAAGGAAAACTTGTTTACCAATCAAGAGGTTAAAAGGCGTGCTCCCAGAATAGACCTGCGGGCGCAAATACGCTATCAGGTAAGAGGCCTCCCATCGGAATTTGACAATGTTGTTTCTAATAATATAAGCGCCAGCGGAGTAGCTTTTAATACGAATAAGTTCCTGGCCCCCCAAACCCCTCTGATGCTGGAAATTGACGTTTTATCCAGGGTGCTGCATCCGATCGGAAGGGTGGCCTGGTGTCAGCCGCTGCCGCATTGCGAAAGAAATAAGTTAGGCGTTGAATTCCTGGAGATTGATCCGCTAGAGAGGAATTATCTGGAAGATTACATCAAGATGCAAACAACCAGGTTTTAAAGAAAGAAAGGAAACTAAAAGAAGATGGTCACTGAACAAGCTAAAACAGCTGCTCCTGTTGCAGCCGAAGCCAAGCCCAAGGAAGAGAAGCAGACAAATTGCTTAAGCTGTAACAAGCCGATAAAGAAAATAAGGCGTTACTACCGCGACGGCAAGCTTTATTGCACCAAAAGATGCTGGTCAAATTTTATCAAAAAGGCTAAAACCGAAGAAAAATGACCAAGACCGCAATAGAAAGAAGAGTCCACCCGCGCCTGGATAAGAAACTCCCTTTTAAGGTCGCGGCGAACGGCTATGATTTTTCTACCAGCACGCAAAATATAAGCTGCGTAGGCGCTTATTGCCAGATAAAGAAATATATCCCTCCGTTTACCAGGGTTTCGATTAAATTAACCCTTCCGGTTAAAACAAAAGAAGATAAAAAGAACTATACTATTGACTGTCAGGGAGTGATTGTGCGGACAGAAGATAAGGAAAAAGAAGGTTTTAATATAGCTATTTTCTTTAACCGGATAAATAATTCCCAGCGTAAGGTAATAACCGAATACATAAATCAATTTCTTCCCGTAAACTCCTCTTTAAAAACCCCTGCAAGCAAGAGATGGGGAAAATAACTCCTCATAATCCGGTTAAGCTGGTCATCGGTTTTATCTTCAAAGATATTCAGGCATTTAATCAAGCGAAATTACTCCTTGTCCGGCGTTTTGGCAAAATTGATTTTGTAAGCCCAGAGCTCCCGTTTAACCGGACAGATTATTACAGGGAAGAATTCGGGGATGGCCTATCCAGGATATTTTTAAGCTTTCGTAAACTCATCCGCCTTGAGCAAATCGCGGGAATAAAGATCCTCACCAATAATATCGAAAGAAAACTATCTTCCCAAAATAAGCGCCGGGTCAATATTGACCCGGGATACCTGGATTTAGCCAAACTTGTTTTAGCTTCAACTAAGGATTACGTGCACCGCATATATCTGGATAAAGGAATATACGCGGAGACTACTTTGTTTTACCAGGGTAAAAGCTTTCAAAGTTGGCAGTGGACCTACCCTGATTTTCGGACCAGTGAGTACATAGATATTTTCAATCAGATCAGAGAAATGTATGCCGAACAAACAAAAAAGCGTTAGACCGGTTTATTTAGAGTCTTTTCAAAACGGCAAACTTGATGCGGCCATTAAGAAGCTGGAAGAGATGCTTAAGGCTTGCGTTATTTGCCCGCGTAAATGTAAAGTCAACCGGCTCAAGGGTGAACGGGGTTTTTGTAAAACCGGATGCAAGCCCAAGGTTTATAGCTATATGGCGCATAGAGGAGAGGAGCCAGCCATTTCAGGAGTGAAAGGTTCAGGCACGATCTTCTTTTCAAATTGCAATATGGGATGTGTTTACTGCCAGAATTATGAATTCAGCCAGATGGGCAGGGGAAGAGAAGTTGAGTTTCAGGATTTAGCCGGTTATATGCTGGAATTACAGTCTCGGGAGTGCCATAACATCAATTTAGTCACTCCTACGCATGTATTGCCGCAGATCCTTAAAAGTTTAAAAATAGCTATTACTTTGGGGCTAAACATCCCGCTGGTTTATAATACCAGCGGTTATGAATTGCCTGAAATCATCCAGTTACTCGACGGTATTATAGATATATATTTACCGGATATGCGTTATGCCGATGAGCCTTGCGCGGTTAAGTTTTCTCTAGCCGAGGGTTATCCGGAATATAACCGTCAGGCCTTAAAGGAGATGTTCAGGCAGGTGGGAAACGCTCAACTGGATGAAAACGGAATAATGGAACGCGGGATAATCATCAGGCACCTGGTTTTGCCTAATAATATTTCCGGGACAGAAAAAATTATGCAGTTTATTGCTCAAGAGCTATCTACGGATACTTACATAAGCCTGATGAGCCAGTATCTGCCGTATCATAGGGCCCAAGAGTTTAAAGAAATCAGCCGGCGGCTGAAACTTAAGGAATATACACAGGCTAAAGAGATTATGGATAAGTATAATTTACACAACGGCTGGGTCCAGGAATCATTGGCCTCAGAAAGGTTTGCCGGAGTAAATATAAAATCAGTATTAAAAGATGGATAAAGAGAAGGCTAAAAGCGTATTTCTAAAAATAAAAGATTTCTTATACGAGAAGCTTTTTAAGATTAACGATACACCTCAAAGGATAGCTTTTGGCTTTGGCTTAGGTGTTTTTGCCGGTATTTTACCCGGGACAGGGCCATTGGCAGCTTTGTTTCTGGCATTTGTATTCAGGGCCAACCGCGCCAGCGCCTTAGCCTCAAGCCTGCTTACCAATACCTGGCTAAGTTTGGTAACTTTTCTCTTGGCAATTAAAACCGGTTCTGCTATATTTAATGTAAGTTGGCCAAGCCTAAAGTCTGATTGGGCTCTGGTTATAAGCAATTGGCATTGGCAAAACTTCTTTAGCGCCTCAATTTTAAAGATAGCCCTACCGGTTGTAACCGGGTATTTGGTTATTTCTTTATTGCTGGCGGCAATTTCTTATGTTGTTTTATTGATCATACTTAAAAATAGCCTGTCTATAAACAGGCGGAGAGGAAATAATGACTATTAAAGAGCTTATTCTAAAAGAAAGACGTAATTTCAATATGACAATATCTCTTATCGGAATTATCCCCTTTCTGGTTTTTGTCTATTTATTAGCGACCAAGATTTCTTCTTTTAAGGTTTTTGTGGGAGAAATAGGTTACGTTATGTTCTTTACGGTAGTAGTTTTTATCTTAGGCATAGTTGTGGGCAGGAAGATGCTCATGTCTTTGATCACCGAATTGATTGAAAAGAACAGGCTGGCCGCCATAACCGAGACTACCCTGGCTTTGGGGGATGAGATAAGCAATCCGCTATTGGTTATAAGAGGCAACTTTCAGTTGATTGAGGATGAAGCCAAGAAACTGGAACTTCCGCAGGAGATGCGGGATAGGTTGACTGCCATTAAGGGTAATTTTGAGCGTATCAGCGAAGTCACCGATAAGTTAAGTAATCTTTCCAAGCCGGTCACTAAAACAATATTCGGGAACACCCGGATAATAGATTTAGATAAATCTAGATAAGGTTTTTTAATCCAGGAGAAATAAATGCCCATAATGCAAAGGTTGTTAGTAGAAGTCCCTTTTTTTGTTTTAGGTTTTCTGGTGGTAGGAGGGGCTGTGCTTTTGACCGTGGTTGGGGTGTTAATTACGCGCCGTCTAATTCCCCACCATAAATTAAAATTACATCATGATGTCGCGGATCCGCTTCTTGGGGTAATGGGCGCGATTTATTCGGTGCTTTTGGCGTTTGTCGTGGTTACTGTCTGGGTGAGTTTTGATAAATCAAATTCTAACGTGCAGCAGGAAGCAAATTCGCTGGCTGATATTTACCGGGATGCCGAAGGCCTCTCGCCTGATTTTAGGGCCAAGGTAAGCGTTTTATTACAGGAATATAGGGATGCGGTGATTAAATATGAATGGAAGACTATGTCCAGGGGCCAGATGAGCCCGGAAGTAGAGAAATTAATGAAACAAGTCTGGGAATTATATACGACTTACGCGCCCAAAAACTCGACCGAGCAATCATTCTTTGATGAATCAGTGCGTAAGTTAAATTCCTTTAGGGAGCTTAGGAGGTTGCGCTTGATGGATTCCAGGAGCGGAATGCAGCCTTTATTGTGGTTTGTTTTAGTAGCAGGGGCTGTAGCTACTATTTCTTTTACATTCTTGTTTGGGGTGGAGAATCTTAAGGCCCAAATCATCATGGGGGTTTTACTTTCGGCAACCATAGCCTTAATTTTATTCGCTATTATGTCAATGGATTATCCTTTTACAGGTTCTGTTGCAGTCTCCCCTGGGCCATTTCAAGAGATAATATTGGATTAATCAACATAAATGCACGCCTTAACCTTAGTAATAGTCAGCCTGCTGGTATTTGCCCTGGCCTACCGCTTTTACGCCAAGTTTATCATAACTAAGATTCTTGTACTTAACGATAAACGTCCTACGCCCGGCCATACCTATAAGGATGGCCGGGATTATCATCCTACCAATAAATTTGTGCTTTTTGGACACCACTTTGCCGCGATTTCCGGAGCCGGGCCTTTAGTCGGCCCGGTCTTAGCCGCGCAGTTTGGATATCTGCCCGGTTTTTTATGGATTCTTATCGGAGCGGTTTTAGGCGGCGCTGTGCACGATACAGTCATCCTTTTTGCTTCGGTAAGGACAAAAGGGCTTTCGCTTACCCGTCTTGCGCGTAAGAATATCGGTAAAACAGCGGGGCTAGCTACAGGTTTTGCTGTTCTCTTTATTATTATTACCGCTTTAGCCGGGTTGGCCCTAGTTGTGGTTAACGCGCTTAGCGAGAGTTCCTGGGCGACATTTACTATCGCTATTACAATTCCGGCAGCTTTAATTGTCGCTTTGTATATGTATAAGCTGCGGCCGGGTAAAATATTTGAAGCATCTTTAATCGGAGTTCTAATAGTCACTGCCGGTGTAGTTTTGGGCGAACCATTTTCTAAATCCGCATTCGGCCACTATTTTTTATTTTCTAAACCCCAGCTTTCCATAATTCTTCCTATTTACGGATTTATCGCTTCGGTTCTTCCGGTATGGCTTTTATTGTGCCCGCGCGATTATATGAGTTCATATATGAAGATAGGGACTATTTTACTTTTGGTAGTGGGGATATTTGTGGTTAATCCGCGCTTAAATATGCCGGCAGTAACGAGTTTTATTCACGGAGGCGGGCCGATCATCCCGGGAAAGGTCTGGCCGTTTGTCTGTATTACCATTGCCTGCGGCGCGATCAGCGGATTTCATAGCCTGATAAGTTCCGGGACTACTCCTAAAATGATCAATAAAGAGTCAGATATCCGGATGATCGGATTTGGCGCGATGCTGGTGGAGGCAGTAGTTTCTATTATGGCTTTAATCGCGGCGACCGTGCTTTTGCCGGGTGATTATTTTGCGATCAATGTGCCGGTAGATGTCTTTCAGAAATTAGGGCTAAGCGTTACTCATCTGGCGGAGATAGAAAAGATGACCGGGGAGGTATTAGCCGGAAGAACCGGAGGGGCGGTCTCTCTAGCAGCCGGAATGTCGGTAATTTTATCCGCTATCCCCGGGATGAAGGCGCTTATGGGTTATTGGTATCATTTCGCGATTATGTTTGAGGCGCTTTTTATCTTGACTACAGTGGATACCGGTACGCGCGTAGCCCGCTATATCCTGGAAGAACTGGTAAAATTAGGCAGTCCCAGGCAAAAAATAACTAAATCTTTATGGGGGATTATGCTTACCGCCGGGATTATCACTACTTTCTGGGGGTATATGGTGTATAATGGGGAAATCTCCACTATCTGGCCGATGTTTGGAGTGGCTAATCAGCTTTTGGCAACTCTGGCCTTGCTCATCGGGACCTTATTTATCCTCAGGCATACTAAAAAGTGGAGCTATTCCCTGGTTACTTTTATTCCGGCGCTCTTTATGTTTGCCACAACAGTGGTTGCCGGCGTCTTAAGTATTACCGGTAATTATTTGCCTAAACATAATTTGCAAGGCAACTTAAATGCCGGTCTTTGCGGGGTGATGATTTCTTTGGTCGTAATCGTATTCTTGGGATCTCTCAGGAGTATCTTTCTCTTATGGCAAGCAAAGTATATTTTATCCCGGTAGGCCCGGCAGATAACATTTACGTTATCAACGCAAAGATCAAGCGGCTGCTTAAAGAAAGCTCGCTATTTGATTTTATTCAGGAAGAATATAAAGTTGCGGTAAAGATCCATTTCGGCGAAGAAGGCAATACCGGCTTTGTAAATCCCGCTCATGCGGCCGTAATCTGCGAGGCTATCGCTAGCCGGGGCGGAAAAGCGTTTTTATCAGACGCCAACACGCTTTATCGCGGCCGGCGCCTGAATTCTAAAGACCACTTGGCAGTTGCTTACGAGCACGGTTTTACCAGAGAAGCGGTAGGGGTTGAGCTTATTATCCCTGACGATAATAGCGTAGCCGATAAAATTGAGATACCGATTAACCAAGAATTTATTAAAACTGCTAAAGTCGCCCGTATTTTTATCGACGCGGATGCGCTTGTCGCAGTCAGCCATTTTAAGGGCCATATACTGACCGGCTTTGGAGGGGCAATAAAGAATATCGGTATGGGTTGTGCCACTAGAGATGGCAAGCTTGCCCAGCATTGCGATGTTTCTCCGGTTGTCCATTTAGATAAATGTATTGGCTGCGCTGAATGCGCCAGAATATGCCCGGTAAAGGCGATTCGCATTGAAAAAAAGAAGTCCGTAATAGATAAAACAAAATGTATTGGTTGCGCCAGCTGTATGGCAGTTTGTCCGACTATGGCGATGTTTATAGACTTTGCGGCAGGGGATAAGACCCAGAGTAAGATGGCTGAATATAGCTTAGCGGTGCTTAAAGATAAGAAGAACCGGTCAGCTTTTATAAATTTTGCGCTTAAAATAAATAAAGAGTGCGACTGTTGGGGCGCGGATAACCCGCGGATAGCGCCGGATGTCGGAATACTTGCTGCACTTGACCCGGTAAGCATTGATAAGGCCAGTTTAGATTTAGTGAATAAGGCAAGCGGCAAAGATATCTTTAAAGCTACGCATCCTGACCAGGATGGAATTAAGCAACTGGAATACGCTCAAAGCATCGGCTTAGGCAGCCTGGATTACGAACTCATAGAGTTGTAAGGCTTAAGGAGAAATAGATATGGCAAATTTTTCATTTGATATTGTTTCGGAAGTTGATTTACAGGAAGTGGATAACGCGGTAAATCAAGCGTGTAAGGAACTGGCTCAACGCTATGATTTTAAAGATAGCAAGGCTTCCATTGTTTTTGATCGTAAAGAAGAGAAAATTACTTTAGTCGCGGATGATGAATTTAAGCTGCGCGCCCTTACTGATATGCTGGCTACGCGGCTGGCTAAAAGAGGAGTTTCTCTTAAGTCCCTTAAATTTAATGATCCGGAAAAGGCCTTTGAAGGTTATCTGCGCCAGACAGTTCAAATTTGTATGGGTATTGAAAAAGAAAAGGCCAAAGAATTGGCCGGCATTATAAAAGGGTTAGGTTTAAAAGTGCAGACTCAAATAGAAGGAGAGAAGATAAAGGTCAGTTCCGCTAAAAAAGATGAATTACAGGCAGTCATCGTTCACCTAAGAGGATTAGATTTTTCCATTCCGCTTAGTTTTGGTAATTATCGTTAATACACCCGGCCTTATCTAGCACCCCGCCATATCGGAATGGCGGGTGTGCCGCCCAGTGCGGCAATAGGCCGGTTATGCAGAAAGCATACACTCGCCACTCCAATCGGGCGAGGTGGATGCGCTTCTGCGCAAGGAGGAGTTATGCCCCGGCGTTCAGATATTAAAAAAGTATTAATTATTGGATCGGGCCCGATTATTATCGGCCAGGCCTGCGAGTTTGATTATTCCGGCACGCAAGCCTGTAAGGCGCTTAGGAAAGAAGGTTATGAAATTGTCTTAGTTAATTCTAATCCGGCCACGATTATGACTGACCCGGAAATGGCGGACAGGACCTATATTGAGCCGCTTACTCCGGAAAGCCTGGAAAAGATAATCGCGAAAGAAAAACCCGACGCCTTACTTCCGAATTTAGGCGGTCAGACCGGCCTGAACCTGGCTTCCAGCCTTTTTAAATCCGGGGTTTTGAAAAAATACGGAGTGGAAGTAATCGGAGTCAAAGCTGACGCGATTGAGCGCGGAGAGGACCGGGAAGTCTTTAAGCAAACTATGAAACAATTAGGTATTCCTGTTCCGCAATCAGAGATTGCTCTTTGTGTAGAAGAAGCTGAAGTCATTGCCTCAAAATTAGGCTATCCGGTAGTAATCCGGCCGGCATATACATTAGGCGGGACCGGCGGCGGGATAGTCTACAATGTTGAAGAATTAAGAGTGATTGCCCAGCGCGGGTTAAATATGAGTTTAGTCCATCAGATTTTAGTGGAAGAGGCGGTAATCGGATGGGAGGAACTTGAGCTTGAGGTAGTGCGGGATAATAAAAACCAGAAGATCACTGTTTGTTTTATTGAGAACATAGACGCGATGGGTGTACATACCGGAGACAGTTTCTGCGTTGCGCCTATGCTTACTGTCCCGCAGGAGTTGCAGATTAGGATGCAGGAGTTATCCTATAAGATTGTTGACGCGATTGGAGTAGTTGGCGGAACCAATATCCAGTTTGCGCATAATAAAAAAGATGATCGTTTGGTTGTAATTGAAATTAACCCGCGCACCTCGCGTTCATCGGCATTGGCCTCAAAGGCAACCGGTTTTCCGATTGCTTCTGTGTCAACAAAACTTGCCGCAGGCCTTACGTTGGATGAAATCCCTTACTGGAGGGATGGGACCCTGGAAAAATATACCCCTAGCGGTGACTATGTGGTAATTAAATTCGCCCGTTGGGCATTTGAAAAATTCCCCAAGGCAAAAGATATTTTAGGGACCCAAATGAAAGCAGTCGGCGAAGTGATGAGTATAGGTAAAACTTTTAAGGAGGCCTTCCAGAAGTCCATACGTTCGCTGGAAATCGGCAGGTATGGCGTAGGAGGAGCAAAAAATTTCAAAGAATTATCTCTCGATGAGTTAAAACAGCGCTTGAGCATGCCGTCCAGTGAACGGATTTTTCTTATGTATGAAGCCTTGCGTAAAGGAATGGGCGTTAATGAATTGTATGAGATGACGTATATCGGCGAGTGGTTCATAAATGAGATAAAAGAGTTAGTGGATTTTGAAGAAAAACTTTTAACCTATACCTGGAATAAATTACCCGATGCCCAGTTGCTCAAAGCCAAGGAATGGGGTTTTGCGGATAAATATATGGCCAAACTTTTCAGCGTAAAGGAATCAGAGGTTAGGCTGCGCAGGGTTAAGCTGGGTAAAATCGCCAGGTTTGAGGCAGTCCCGGTGAGCGGGGTAGAAGATGCCAAATATTATTATTCTACTTACAGCCCGGGAAAGGACGAAGTTCCGGTATCCAGCCGTAAGAAGATTATGATTTTAGGCGGCGGGCCTAACCGTATCGGCCAGGGTATTGAATTTGATTATACCTGCGTGCACGCGGCTTTCGCGCTGCGCGACGCTGGTTTGGAGTCAATAATGGTTAATTGTAATCCGGAAACAGTCTCTACCGATTACGATACTTCCAATAAACTTTATTTTGAGCCGCTCACCATTGAAGATGTTTTAGCAATTTATGAAAAGGAAAAGCCCGCTGGTGTGATTGTGCAGTTTGGCGGCCAGACTCCCTTAAACATTGCCCAGGAGTTAAAAGAATGCGGGGTAAAGATTTTAGGGACGACTCCTGAAAGTATCGCTTTTGCCGAGGACCGCGAACTCTTCAGGCAGAAAATGATCGAGTTAGATATTCCCCAACCGGAGAGCGGGACTGCCCGTTCGCTGGATGAGGCAGTTAAGATCGCTAACGCAATAGGCTATCCCTTAATGGTGCGGCCTTCTTTTGTTTTAGGCGGCAGGGGAATGGAGATCATTTACGATGAGGCTATGCTGCGTAAATGCGCGCTGGAAGCAATACAGGTGCGTCCCGAATTCCCGATGCTTATTGACCGCTTCCTGGATAACGCGCTGGAAACTGAAGTAGACGCGCTCTCGGACGGCAATGATACATTTGTCGCCGCAATTATGGAGCATATTGAATACGCAGGGATTCATTCCGGAGATTCCGCCTGCGCGATTCCATCCCGCTCGATTAAACCGGAGCATTTAGAAACTATCCGGAAGTATACCCATAAAATCGCTACTACTTTGAAAGTCGTGGGTTTAATGAATATTCAATACGCGATTTGCAATGATAAGGTTTATATTTTAGAGGCAAACCCGCGCGCTTCCCGCACTGTTCCGGTTGTCTCAAAAGTCACCGGGGTCCTCATCGCGCGTATCGCCACCCAATTAATGCTGGGGAAAAAATTAAAGGATTTTCCGGAATTAGATGAAAAACGCAAACTTGCCTGGTTTGGGGTAAAGGAAGCGGTCTTTCCGTTTAATATGTTTCCGGAAGTTGACCCGGTTTTAGGGCCGGAGATGAAAGCCACCGGAGAGGTAATGGGGATTGCCGATACCTTTGGCCTGGCCTTTTATAAGGCCCAGGAAGCAGCCGGCTTAAAGCTGCCGCTTTCCGGAAGTGTATTACTGACGGTGAATGATAAAGATAAAGAAGAGGTAGTGGATATTGCCCGCCGGCTTAAAAAATTAGGGTTTTCTATTTTTGCCACTGAAAACACCGGCGCGTTTCTTAAAGGCAAAGGCATAGAGAGCTCTCCTATTAAAAAGCTGCATGAGGGTAGGCCCAATATCGCCGATGCGATTAAAAATAAGGAGGTTAATTTAATTTTAAATACTCCTGTTGGCCGGGCCAGCAAGTTTGATGACAGCTATATCCGGATAATGGCTATTCAGCATAAATTGCCCTATATTACCACTATGGCCGCTGCCCGGGCCAGCGTGGAAGCGATTGAGGCAATGCAGGGAAGCGATATTTGTCTTAAGTCATTACAGGAATACCATATAAAAAAATAACCGGAACCAGCATAAGTAAGGCTGGATAAAAAAGGAGGAAACATGGCGTATCAAGGCGGCGGCGGTGGATTCGGTGGACCAAGAGAGATGCACAAGGCGATTTGTTCAGAATGTAAAAAAGAGTGCGAAGTACCTTTTAAACCCAGAGAAGACCGTCCGATATACTGTAAAGAATGTTATTCCAAGCGTAAGAACGAAGGACGTTAAGAAAAATTGGCATTTAGAAAGGGGAAGGGATGAAGAAATTCACAATAATGGCGTTAATGGTAATGTGCTTATTTCTAGGCGTAGCTTGGCTTTACGCGCAGGAGAAAACAAATAGCGAGGTTATTGCTATAGCTACCGAAGCGGTGAAAGCGAATAATTTTGACGTTAAAGATGTCGATGTTATTTATGACGAGGGCGGAAAACTCTGGAATGAAAGGGCGGGTTATTTAGTAGGGGAGGACCAATCGCCAAATCACGGGATCATGCGCAGGGGTTTCCTGAAGAACTACAAGATAGTCCTTTTTGATTATAAAGAGCCGCTTCCGGATATCTGGGTATTTATTGATAAAGATACCAATGAAGTGCTGGAGGTTTATCAGGAGAAAACTAAGAGTTAGTTTTACCTTAAGGGCTGGGCTTAATCGTTCAGCCCTTATTTTTTCTGGACAAACCATACAAAGCGCAAAAAAAAGTTCTTGACAAATAAAATAGATAGTAATAGACTATTTCAAATGAATAAAAAGATAATTTTAGTCTTTTTCATTTCATTCTGTTTTCCTTCCACATATCTTTCCGCAGCTTCATCAGATAGGGCCGTTGATTCTTCATTCCATCTCGCTGAATTGAAAAAAGCTGATAATACTGTTAATAAGCTAGGATCCCCCAAAGAAAAAGTAAAAAAAGAAGATGATCAGGAAGATTCTTGGGTTGTCCCGGAATGGGTCAGGCGTACGAATTTTACAGTACAAGCCGGTTCTGACCAAAAACCGCAGTATTTTATAGAAACAATCCAGCCTTTGTTTGGTTCACAATTTAAAGATATAGTGATTTTTAATCAAACCCGCATATCTTCCCAAGGTGAAAGGCCAAAGTATAACATTGGTTTTGGCCTAAGGAAAATCTTTTGGGAAAGCCTGCTTTTGGGCGTTAACAGAAGCCAGGCTAAATACTTATATAGCGATTTCTGGTAGGCACCTGGTAGGCGAAGATTTTTTAAATAAGTATTATGAAAAGGTAGCTAATGGTTTTGACTGGGAGTTGGGTATGCCGCTACCATATATTCCTTCGGTAAAAGTATACGGGGGAGGCGATTGGTATAATTTTGAACATTTTAAAAATAAATACGGCTGGAAATTCCGGGCTGAATTTACTCCGATGAAATACTCCAGGCTTAATTTTGAAATGTTTAATGACACCAAAAGAGATGAAGCCGGTTATAAATTTGAAGGAGCGCTTACCTTTGCCTTTACCTCGTTCTCGCCAAGGGAAATTATGAATGATATAACCTCAGTTACAACCGCGTATCCCAAAATTAATTTAGAGGATAGAGTGCTGGATAGGGTAGTCAGAGACTTTGATATAACTCTTATAAAATCAACCGTAAGTAAAGGCACAGGATTAACGATAGAAGGCGGATTGAGTGGATAAAAGAACTATGAAGCAGAATATCGTAAAACTAGTTTTAGTAATTTCGTCTGTATTGCTGTTTAGCCCTTTATGTTTTGCTGGAATATTGGTCGCAGCTGCGAAATACGAAGTCAAGATAACTAAATTTGAACTTAAAAATAGCAGTACCGGAGATTGGGTTACGGCATACACTGGTGTGTCAAGCGCGCTGGATATAGCTTCAGGCGCAGCAGGCCAATCTGTAGGAAATTTCCTATCAGGCTTAGAGGTACCTGACGGTACTTATGCGACGTGCAAGGTCACTGTGTCCAAAGCGTTTAAAATAAGGGGAACTTCTGGATCCTATCATACCACTGCAGAGACTACGATTCAGCCTATAGATGGCCGGACGGTTTCCGTTGCATCTACTTCTGGTTCTGCAGCCGACTGCGATACTTTGGTTTTAGATACAGATGTCACCGCGCAAGAGAAGTCTTTTTCAGCGATTACGATTACAAACGGTATCGTTGATCATAAAATAAGGGTTTCTTTTGATGTAAGCGCAGCCTTAGAGTTTGGTACATTAGATAACGGCATACCATTTTTTTGCCCTAAGACACCCACCATAACAGTCACAAGCGTAGATCTTTAATTCCCCTTATTTTTTTTCTTGACAAACCACACAAATGTGTGGTATACCTATAAACATGAAAGAGAAGCCGTTTCTGACGCCAAAGCAGGAAAAGGTGCTTAATTTTATCCGCAAAAAGGTAGGGGAGAGGCTTCCTCCTACTATCAGAGAGATAGCAGGGGAGCTGGGATTTAAATCTACCGGCACAGCGAGAGATTACTTAAAGGCTTTACAACAGAAAGGTTTGGTACGGCGTATGAATAATAAATCCCGGGCTTTGGAATTAACTGAACGCGCGAGCTGTAATAAAATACCCATAATCGGCACCATTATGGCTGGCAAGCCAAATCTGGCTTATGAAGAAATTCAAGGGTACGTGGATGTGGATAATCTCTTTTTGGGCCGTTTAGGCTTTGACGATGTTTTTGCTTTAAAGGTGAAGGGCGATAGTATGGTTAATGCCGGTATCTTGGAAGGCGATGTGGCGATTATCAAGAAACAGCCCTATGCTGAGAATAATGCGATTGTAGCCGCGCTTTTGGATGATAATGAAGTTACCTTAAAAAGGTTGATTCGTAAAAGCAATAAATATCATTTGGAAGCGGCTAACCCGAATTACCCGCCAATTTTTGAAGAATTTAAGGTAATCGGGAAGTTGATGACAGTAATCAGGAAATATGAATCAAAATAGTTTTAATCCTAAGGCCCGCTGGGATAGGTTTGAGCCGCAACCCCAAGGTTTTAATCCGGATGAACTAGACGAACGGATTGAGGTCCTAGCTTATTTTAAGAACGCCAGGATTTTTCCTAAAAGCTTCACCTGGAATAATAAAGAATACCAGATTGAAACTATCACTTACAATTGGCAGGAGCGCTTAGGCCAGGCGTTAGTTAATTATTTCTCGGTTAGCTGCTTGGGCCAGTTATATCAGATTTCATTTAATAATTCCACCTTCCGCTGGCAGATTGATAAGCTGATTAGTTAGGGACGGTTCTCAAGCTAATCTCAAAGTGTCCCCTAACAGGGGACACTTTTGCTTTGAGTTGAGAACCGTCCCTGAGGTTTATATGATTCTGCATATTGATATGGACGCGTTTTTTGCCTCAATTGAGCAGGCTATAAACCCGCACCTTTTGGGAAAGCCTTTAATCGTGGGTTCGCGCGCCAATAAAATGCGCACTGTGGTCTGCGCCGCTAGCTATGAAGCCAAAACTTTAGGGATCCATTCTGGGATGCCTTCAAAAGATGCCTTTAACCTATGTCCAAATCTGGAATTTGTAGCCGCGGACCAGGCTAAGTATATCTGGACTTCAGAGCAGATTTTTGAACTGCTTAAGGGCTATGGGTTCATACTGAATTATGCTTCAGTTGATGAATTCCAGATGGATATTCTGGAGCATCCAGAGCCGCTTAAGCTTGCCGAAAGGATCCGGGAGCAAATATATGCAAACTTTAACATCACTGCTTCCATAGGTCTAGCCAAGAACTGGCTCTTAGCTAAGCTTGCCTCTAAAATCAATAAGCCCAATGGCCTAACCCTGATAAATGAGTCTAACTTTAAAGAGGTCTTAGCTCGTACCGCGATAGGTAAGCTCTGCGGGATGGCGGGTAAAACCGGCCAGGCTTTCATAGCCCAAGGTTTAAAGACCTGTTGGGACCTGTATTTAAAGCTGCCGGAGTTCTTTGATGAAAATCCCGGTAAGTTTGAGGAAGCTGATGAAAGTAAGGAGCAGCCTAAGTCCATAAGCCATTCCTACACTTTACCCAGCGCATCCGGAAACCCCCAGTTTATCTTGGCCTGGATCAGGCTATTGTCAGAGATGGTTGGCCAGCGCCTGCGCCAGCAAAACTTGATAGCCAGGACTGTGCATCTTTGGTTAAACAACCCCCAAGCAGGCGATTTCTTAGCCCAAAAAACCTTCTCTAGCGCCACTAATGATAGCTATGAGATATACCTAAGATCCCTTAGAGTGATGGCTAGGATGCCTAAAAAAGGCTATAAAATCCGAGCCTTGGGAGTAACTGCCAGTGGTTTAAGCCGGCAAAGCTACCTGCCTTTATTAACTGAGGAAAAACGCAGAGAGGCCTTGATTAAGGCTACGGATAGAATCAATAGCCGCTTTGGAGAGAGTTCCATTTTTCCTGCCCAGGTTATTTTAACCCGAAAGTAAAATAGGCGATTAAAGGCAAAAAATCCCGGTAAATTCCCGCATAAATCCTTCCTTGGGTGTTAAGCTTAAAAGAAGGCGGTAAGTTTAAGTAAATGAAAAAACGCTTATTCACAGGAAAATACAGGTATAAGCTAAACCATTACCAAACAAGAGGTTAAAGCAGCTTAGCCAATATGCTGAAGTTAACATAAGATATATTATAGGAAGTTGAGCACAAGGTGTGCTGAGGGGAAAAACAAGGTTTTTAAGGGTAAATCTACCTTGCTTTTAGGTGTTTTCGCCGGGTTGTTTTACGTTGGGATTAGGATCTTCTTCGCGGGAACTGAATACGTAATGGCCGCCCTGGATCTTTATGGTATTTCCGTTGATTAAGCCGCTAGCAATGCTTCTATGCGCTTTCTTGAGTATCCGGCTAAAGGTTTGCTGGGATATATGCATGGATTTGGCTGCTTCTTTCTGCGGTAATCCCATATAGTCGTTTAGCCGCATAGCCTCAAACTCATCCATACTCAGATCTACCTCATTTGGCCTACCGGGCTTACCCCTTGGGCTAAACTGGCTTATCTTAGGGTCAAGATGCACTATCCTGTATTTTTTGGGCCTGCCTCGAGTCTGCATTTACTTAGACTTACCGGGTTTTAACACCGTATTTATTATGGGTACTTACCCGAAAATAGTTCATTTTTAAGGCCTATCCGGTTAAGAACAGGCCTTAAAGCGCGCTGGTTAAACTTCGTTTTCCTTGACTAATTTACGGTAGTATTCAACGCATTTATGGCAGGTCTTCTTTTTCTCATGCCATTCAGGATGGTCGCGTCGGATTAGATCCAACAGATACTCCTCAGCTTTTATATGGGCAAGGCTGGCAAAATCATCAATGTCGCGGTCGCAAATCTGGCAGTGGTATTTCATCTTACGCAGTCGCCCCTCCAGCAGCAGGTTAGCTGGTCACAGGAGTTTTTACCGGTCCCAAAGCAGGTAGAGTTACCTTCTACGCGCTGGATAGTCTTGATTAACTCTTTCTTGGAAAGCCTCCAGGTGTCTTTAATCCCTAGGACTTTCGCTTTCTTTTCTACCTCTGAAAGTCTCACCGCTCCCCTCCTTTTTATACTTTATAGACTAAATCGTGCTGCCTAACCCGGGAATTCACCAGTAAGCCTATCTCTTGCCCTATTTTAGCCAAATTCACAGGAACATGGTCAATCTGCATAGAGCTTATGGTTTGGTTAAAGTCTGTTGTGTGGCCTTTAATCTTGATTGTGTCGCCAACCGCTAGGGGTGCCTTTAATTTAATTACCGCAGCCTGCACATGCGGAAAATAATGCGTAATATTACCAATTACTTTTTCCTTGGGCCGTTTAACTTTAGCAACCGAGGTTTTTCTTTTGGATACGACTTTCTTGGCGGGTTTCTTCTTACTGGCTACTCTCTTAGCGGTTTTTTTCTTTAAAGGTTTTCTTTTGGCCGCTTTCTTTACTGCTTTTTTCTTCAGCTTCTTCTTTAGCGCCATACGTACCTCCTTGCCCACACGGGCATACCCGCGCAATTCCTTATAAGCGCGGGGTACTATTTTTTGCTGCTTATTTCAATCAGGGAATCAACTGAACCGTAAGGATTGACTTCTTTCAAAGGATTAGCGGAATCCTCAATCCAGTTTCCGTCAATAACAAAGCGATAGCGGTATTTGCCGCCGTTTAAGTTTAATTTTTTGCTCCAGGTGCCGTTATTTTTAAGCATCCGGCCGGAATCTTCCAGTTTCCAGTTATTGAATTCTCCCGCGACATAGACTTCTTTTGCCTCCGGCGCGAAAACCGAGAAGATTACTTCATTAAGCTTAGGCAGTTCTTTTTTGAGTATTTCATTCATCTTCTTCTCTAAAACCGCTATCGGTTTAACTGTAGCCGGCTTAGGTTCTTTTTCCAGAGTAATTATTTCCCGGGAAAGGCTGAAATAATCTTTTGCCCCGCGGCAGTATTTGTCAAAATTAAATATATGCGTGCCCTGATTTTGGGCTTCTTTTAACCGGACATTCACATGGATGATATTGCTAAAGAGTCTCTCTTTAAAATCAGTCTTTATCTTCGTCAGCATCTTAAAGGAATGCGCTAGCCGTGAATCAAAGTTCGTTACCAGTATTCTACAACTGACTTCATGGTTTAAGCGGTCGCGGACTAAGTTGATTATGCCAAGCAACTGGTCCATACCCTCCAGTGAAAATCTGCTGGCCTCAACCGGGATAATTACTTCAGTGGCCGCGCGTATGGCGTTTATAGTTAAAATACCTAAGTTCGGCGGGCAATCTATCAGCACGTAATCGTAGCATCCCTTAAAAGCGCTTAAGGTATCCCAGAGCCGGGATTCTCTTCCGATTTCTCCGGATAATTCTTGTTCGATTGTGCTTAAAATAATGCTAGATGGTGCTATATCAAAATCCGGGCTGATATTCTGGATGATCTCATCAAGCTTGGCCTTTTGATGCGCGGTTTTAGAGAGGACATTATAAATACTTAAAGGAGCTTTTATATTTAAGCCTAATGTAGCGTGTGACTGAGGGTCAAGGTCAATCAAGAGCACTTTGCGGCCGTTAGTGGCTAAAGACGCAGCTAAATTGACCGAGGTGGTAGTTTTGCCACAGCCGCCTTTTTGGTTAGTGATCGCTATTATGCGCATGGTTTAAAATTCTCCTTTCATGTTTTAAGAAGCCGGACATTGTCTATATAAACCACGCCTTTTTTTTGCGCGGCGTTCCATTCTTCAACCGAAAAAGCCAGAGTCGTCATTTCTGACCAGTCAGTTATATTCTTAAATTCCGCTAAGTTGATTTTAAAATCCTGCCACTTAGAAGGAATAGCCCGGATGTAGACCTCAGATCTTTCTTTAAAGGCGTTGGTAAATTCGATCCTTAAAGTTATTTTATCCTTAGGGGAGATATTCCTGACTGAAAAACCCAAGGCCTTAGAATGGGCTATATTAAGGCGGTTTAGGTTAAGGGTGTAGATTTCTTTTTTAGCGGGGTTAAAATTAAAATTTATTTTAGCGGGATCATTCTGCAGGACCAGGGCGGTTTCCGAATGCAAGGCCTGCTTCTTAGATGCGGAAGAAAATAAAGTACTCGCCAGGCCGATCACCACAAATATGCTTACGATGAAAAGATTCTGGAAAAGTTTCGGGTAAGCCTTGTTGCGTTTTTTCTTCTTAGAAGAAGCGTCAAGATAAATCTTGGCTAAATGTTCGTAGATATCTTTTTTATCCATTTTAACTTGCACTATTTATAACACAAAAGGCCTTGAATGTCAAGTACTTAGAGGGCTCTGTAAATAATCCGGAGGAATTTCTCCAATAATCGCGTAGAAGTTGTTTAAGTGCCGGCGAAAGAGCTTATCAAAAGAGCCATCCGGGTCTTCTCCGTACCACCAGAACCAATCGCTACCTTCGAGTATGTAAATTTGTTTCCAGGCCAGGGTTAGTTTCTCAGCGCTAAGGTCTTTATTTATTTTATCCAGTTTTTTCCTGGCTTCTAAGAGCCAATCCCAGGCTTTAGTTTTATACGGATTAGCCATCCATTTATTAAAATTACCGTAAATCCAGGAACCGGCGCATAAATGCCGGATTTTAGATTTTGTCTGGTGGGTCTTTAAATATTCGGATACCGTGGTTGTTTTAATAGAGCTAGATTCGCTTAAGCGCTGATAAAGCAAGTTTAGGAAATCCTGGCCGTCATTAGCGTAATATTCCCAGGCATTTTCTCCGTCCATGGCTATGACCACCAGTATATCCTCGTTCTTAAACGCCTTGTTTATGTCATCTAGATGCCCTATAAAATCCATAACCGCGTTTTCAGCTTTCCAGGTATGGTAAGTAAATCCAATTAAATCCGAGAGGTTGCGGTCGCGAAAGACTATGTTTAATTCCCCCTCCTCCCTCTTTAACAAGTGAGGTTGATAGAGGAGCTGAGTATCCCGTCTCTTTTTATTTAAAGATTTAAAGAGTATTGCCTCGTCGCTAACTATCCACTTTATTCCGGAATTTATTATAGGCCCAAGGATACTTTCGCTGACTGATTCTTCGGATGGCCACATACCTTGTGGCGCTATTTTAAACCTCTCCTGATAAAATGTAACACTAGAGTCAATTTGGGCCAAAGCGTCCTGAGGGTAACGGAATTCTTCTTTAGGAAGCAGGCTTTGCCGGTTAGCTTCTTTGGCGCTATTCGTGCTATAAAGTAGGGGAAGTATCGGATGATAATACGGGGTAACGCTTAATTCAATTTGTCCGCTCTCCCGAAATTTATTGTAGTTAGGGATTATATCTTTTAAAATTATTAACTGTTTATCCAGGACAACGCGTTTCTCTTCTTCGCTAAAAAATCTGCCTTTGGCGACAGTTGCTTTTAATTCCGGGAATTTCAGGCGAAAAGACGGGTCAATCCAGGCGAGGTTAAACCAGACCTGCAGGTCCAGATAATCATTAGTGCTAAATTCCCCTCCCCTTTGTTTCTTAAAATATAATTCATAATAACGCGGGAAAAACGAAATTACCCTGTCCTTATTAATAGAAAAAAAGTTCTTCAGAATAAAGGTTTTTTCGTCTGGGGTTAGGTCTTTAGCTGCCTTGTATGAAAGCTCAAGAAACTTGTCTTTAATGTTCCCGCAGCCGTAGTCTTCAATTTGTTCCAGTAAAGACGGCACAACATTAAAAGTTTTATGGATTTTAGGGTATTTCTCTAATATCTGCACCATATCCAGGTAATCTTTGACTCCGTGCAGCCTGACCCAGGGTAGATCTGCCTTTTGAGTAAGGAGATCTTTATAATACGGTTGGTGCATATGGAAGATAAAGGCGAGATTAAGCATAAGTTTATTAAAAAACCCTCAGGGGATTGCTCCCCTGAGGGTCGAGTGTTTCTACATAAGTTGTCTTAGAATGTAACCTTCATTGAACCGATTAACTGTTGTGCATCTTTTCCGTCAATGGAAATTCCACGGCCGGGTCTAAAATAACCGCCAGTTAATCCAAACTGCACATCTTCAGTGTAGTCGTAGGTAGCAGTGATATCTAAAGCATCACCAAGATGGGATTTGCCGGTATAGGTCGCGCCGGTGTAATATGAACCTGTACCATCATAATTATTTGGGCAAGTAATTGACCCATGGCTCTTTTTAGCAACATCATAATATCCGTAAACAGCACCTATGGTAACATCTTCAACTGGTTTGCAGCTTGCTTTTAAATTGAAAACGCTCATGTTCGTAAACGGCAGAAGCGTATAAACGATGTTATTCAGCTTCTGGTCATAGAACATAGGATCCCAACCAGAATTTCTGGTCTCACTAGTATTGTTCTTGCTTCCGGATAGATATGTATAGGAAGCGCCGATCATAGGAGTTGTTTTGACCTTGGCAAATGTATAATCTGCCATAGCCTGTAAAGACCAGGCGTTATGCTCTTTCTGATTTGTGATTGTGCTGTCATTTCTGCCAAACTGATAAGCAGCTTCCAAAGATGCAGTAAGGTTTTCAATCGGAGCGCTTGTAATTAAAGCGCCGATAGTGTTTACCATATCAGCTTTTTGCCTGGTGTCTGCATCAGCAGCATCATTTTTATATCTATCTTTTTTGATGTAGTAATATGCTGAAACATTAGTATTTTTGTTTAAGGCATAGGCTGCGTTAATTCCAGCTAAATTGATAGTATTTGTATCGTCGTTATTAACAGTATCTGTGTTATCGCTGTTGTCAGCTTGTCTTACTTTGGCATAAATAAAATCAACTACGAGCGGGTCATAGTTTAAAGTAGCCCGAATTGCATCAAATGCTTTTCTTTCGGTTAAATCAGTAGGTATCCTGGTAGATGTGTTTGCTACTTTAGCATTACCCATAATCAAGCCATTACCAAAGCGGATTTCCTGACGGCCTACAGTTAAACTTAAAGGAGAATACAAGAATTCCTTTAAGGTAACATAAGCGAGGTCCAGATCAACATTTGAATTTCCGCTGCTAGAAGAATCATTCTGCCCGTTCCAAACTCTTTCATTGATGAGCCTTACAGTTGCCATAACATTATCAGTAAGGTCGGCATCAATACGTACTCTGATTTGGGACATAAGGAAGCTTTGTTTTAGGAAGCTTTTGGCTCCTGGGCGGCTGCTTTGTAGATTGAAATGTTCCCTGGCTACTCCACTTACCAAGATATCACCGGATACCTTGACGTTTTGCACTTCAGCGTAGGCGGCACAAGCTATGCCAACTACAAAGAGAAGCGCAAGTACCACAATTAAGCGTTTACTCATTTTCTTTCTCCTCCTTTTTTATGATACCTTGCTCTATTTTTATATAAAACTAGGCTTAAGGATGTATGCGCCTAGATGATATTCCGCCACACTTTGTTCTTTTTTAACACATAACCTGTTATTTGTCAAGTGTTTTTTGCTTAGATTTCTTTGGCGAGATTTGAGATTTCGGGCCAAAGGCTAAGTTAATTACGCAAGAGCCTCCTTTGACATTAATGCTGATAATACAGCTCTCTATGTCGCGGTCAAAATTCATTATGCAGTCGCCGTATTCCGTAATGTTCAGGAGGGCCCAGTTATACATGGGCATCTGCTCTTTGTAAAAATTAACTACCTGGTCTAAAGTGCCTTTGCCCTGGTATCTTAACAGTCCTACGCGCATGCCGGAGCTTTCAAAGGAATAGGAATCTTTCGCCAGGATTTTAAATCCGGCCGGCACAGGTAAATCCGGAAACTTTAAAATTGACTGGGCTTGTAAGGCCGGTGTTTCGCTCTCTTTATTGGTTAATGCAGCGCACCCGGAAAGAGTAGTTAGAAGAAAAATAACAATCAGCAGTTGCTTAAAAAGTTTCATCTTACCTCCTTTGCCCACAAGGGCATACCCGCGCAATTCCTTATAAGCGCGGGGTATTACTTTGCTAAGAAAGTGGTTACATCCGTATAAATTTTCTCTATTTCATCTTTAGCTAAGCCCGCCTCTATTCCTATATTAACTAATTGCGCCGGAGTAATAATATCTTCCGGAGAGTGGCTGTCGTTATTCAGGATTAATTTCGCGCCGAATTGCCTGGCTTGTTTAACTACATGCGCGTTAGTCTCACAATGTCCCCGGCGGCTGGTAATCTCCAGGAATACTCCTTTTTCTTTAGCCAGCAGCGTATCGGCGTCGTTAATCAACCCGGGATGGGCCAGTATATCAATATCAGCCAAAAGCGCCAGTTTATTGGTCTCTTTTACTACCGGCTCAACTGTAGTCTCGCCATGCGCGATAATAATTTTAGCTCCCTGTTTTCTGGCGTAATTAGCTAAAGGCTTAAATTGCTCAGGCGGCAGGTGGGTTAATTCTATTCCCGGCAGTATTTGTATAGAAGAGTTTTTCGGCCACCTGCGGCAAAATTCCACTATTGCCGCCAGCGCCGGTTTAATATTGCTGTAATCAGCGTGGTCAGTAATTGCAATCGTTTTATAACCGGCCGCCATATAGCGCACGGCTACTTCCGAAGGAAGTAATTCCCCGTCACTTAAAAAAGTATGCGCGTGAAGATTGTAATTATACATCATAATTTTAATATGCCCCTGGCAGGAATCGAACCTGCCACACACAGTTTAGGAAACTGTTGCTCTATCCTTATGAGCTACAGGGGCAATTCGCTCTAATGGCCTCGGAACTTTACCAGCGAAAAAACCGGGTATCCTTTTAGTTTTTCTTTGCCCTTAAGGTCAACCAGCTCAATTACAAATCCGATTCCCTGAATCCTGCCTTTTAGTTGATTAACCAGGCCAGTCACTGCTTTTACGGTGCCGCCCGTAGCCAAAAGGTCGTCAATAATAAGGATACTTTCACCCGGCTTTATCGCGTCTTCGTGGATCTCTAAGGTGTCTGTTCCGTATTCTAATTCATAGGTAGCGGATATGGTTTTACAAGGTAGTTTCCCTTTTTTACGCACCGGGATAAATCCGGCGCCGATTTTATGGGCAATGGCCGCGCCAAAAATGAATCCCCGCGCTTCTACCCCGACCACCTTATCGATTTTCTTACCTTTATATTTATTACATAAGAGGTTTACGGCTTTTTTAAAGGCGGATTTATTTTGAATTAAAGAGGTGATGTCGCGAAAGATAATCCCGGCTTTGGGAAAATCAACGATGTTTCTTATGGCCTTTTCTAAAAGGGGATTATTTTTCATAATTCTCCCTTTGTCCCTTCCACAAATTTTCTTATTTTCATCAGGGCTGTTTCTTCAATCTGGCGTATGCGTTCTCTGGAAACCCCTAATTTCTTGGCTACTTCCGCCAGGGTATGCGGTTTTTTGTCCGCCAGGCCAAAGCGCATATCCAGGATTTCCCTCTCCCGGTCATTCATGATCTCCAGGAGGTTTTCCACGCGTTCTTTATCCAGCAGGTGTTCAATTTCGCTGTCCGGCTGTAAAGAAGTTGTATCTTCGATTAAATCCGAGACTTTGCCTTCGCTATCTTCACCGATTGGCGCTTCCAGCGATGAAGTGGAAGTGGACATCCAAAAGTTTATCTGAGTAACTTTATCTTGGGGTATCTTTAATTTTTTGGCGATTTCGTCGTCGGAAGGTAGGCGTTTTGATTTTTGGCTCATCCGCTCCTTGGTTTTTCGCCACTTGGTGATCATATCATTCATATAGACAGGCACGCGGATCATCTTACCCTGCTCGGAGAGCGAGCGGGTGATCCCTTGCTTGATCCACCAGGCCGCGTAAGTTGAGAAGCGGAATCCCTTACGATGATCAAATTTTTCCACGGCTTTCATTAACCCCAGGTTACCTTCTTCAATAAGATCCAGGAAAGGTGTACCCAGGCGCATATATCTTTTGGCGATGTTGATTACCAGGCGTAGGTTGGCCTGGATCATTTGTTTGCGCGCCTGTTCATCGCCTCTTTTTATTTTTTTGCTTAAAGAAATTTCTTCGCTTGCCGTTAGCAAGGGAATATCGCGGATTTCCTTAAGGTATGTTCTTAATGCTTCCATGGTTTCAGTCAGGACGGTTCTCAAGCCAATCTTAAAGCGTCCCCTATTTGGGGACACTTTTGCTTTGAGTTGAGAACCGTCCCTGTATCCTAAGTTATTTCCTTTTTTTATCCCTTAATACTGCTTGGGCCGCCGCCAGTTTAGCGATTGGAACGCGAAACGGCGAACAACTGACATAATCCATTCCTACCTTATGGCAGAACTCAACTGACTTGGGCTCACCGCCATGTTCACCGCAGATACCTACTTCTAGGTTCTTACGGGTCTTTCTTCCTCTTTCAATGGCGATCTCAATCAGTTGGCCGATTCCTTCCTGGTCAATGCTCTGGAAGGGGTCTTCCGCTAGGATGTCTTTTTTAATGTATTCCGGCATAAAGCTTCCGATATCATCGCGGGAAAATCCAAAGCCCATCTGGGTCAGATCATTGGTCCCGAAGGAGAAGAATTGGGCCACTGTGGCTATTTTATCTGCGACTAGTGCTGCGCGCGGGATTTCAATCATTGTTCCAAACATATGCTTGATTGCTTTAATATTGTATTTTTTCAAAGTTTGAGCGTAAACCGTCTTGGCTATGACGAGTTGGTCATCAAGCTCTTTAACATCGCAGACAACCGGGATCATAATTTCCGGATAAGGTTTTTTACCTTCTTGGAGCAATTCAGCAGCAGCTTCAAATATAGCGCGGATTTGCATCGCGCTGATTTCAGGATAGGTTATGCCTAAGCGTACGCCGCGATGGCCCATCATCGGGTTAGATTCATGCAGGTTGTTAGCGCGCTTAGAGAGTTCTTCCATACTGATATTTAACTCTCGGGCCAGCTCTTCTAACTTTGCCTGCTCGCGAGGGACAAACTCATGCAGCGGCGGATCAAGTAAGCGGATGACTACAGGAAAGCCGTCCATTGCCGCCAGTGTCCCTTTAATGTCCTTCTTAACATACGGGAACAACTCTTCGGTCGCTTTTTTCCTTTCCTCCGTTGTTTTTGAAATGATCATTTTACGCAGGATAAATAACGGTTCATCCGCGCCTTTACCATAGAACATATGCTCGGTCCTGAATAATCCTATTCCTTCTGCTCCGAATTGGCGGGCTTTAGCCGCGTCCTCCGGGGTTTCGGCGTTAGTGCGGATACCCAGTTTTTTAATGCTGCCGCAGATTTTTAAGAAGTCCATCAGCGTGGTATTTTCTTCGGAGGCATCCATCATCGGAAGCTTGCCTTCGTAGACCGCGCCTTTGGTTCCGTTTAAGGTGATCCAATCGCCTTCTTTTAAGGTTTTTCCGCCGGCGTTGATTGTCTTGTTTCCTGAATCAACATGCAAAGCGCTACAACCTACGATACAGCATTTGCCCCAACCGCGGGCAACTAAGGCTGCGTGGGAAGTCATTCCGCCGCGGGCAGTAAGGATTGCCTCTGCCGCGCGCATACCTTCAACGTCTTCCGGATTTGTCTCTTCGCGTAGGAGTATTACTTTTTTACCCTGGAGTTTCCATTCTACCGCGTCGCGGGCCGTAAAAACAATCTGTCCGCAAGCGCCTCCGGGGCCGGCAGGTAAACCTTTAACCAAGGGCTTACTTACCGCCTCTACCTTAGGGTTAATAATCGGATGCAGCAGCTCGTCTAATTGGCTGGGTGTTACGCGCATAACTGCTTCTTCTTTTTTAATTAGTTTTTCTTTGATCATATCCATACACATGCGCACTGCTGCCGGGCCGTTACGTTTTCCCACGCGGCATTGCAGCATAAAGAGCCGGCCTTTTTCAATGGTAAATTCAATATCCTGCATATCGCGATAATGGTTTTCTAAGCGTTCTTGAATGGTAAAAAGCTCTTTATAAATTTGTGGCATTGCTTTTTCAAGAGTCACCAGGTCTTTATTGTGCGCTGATTGGGAAAAAGTGTTAATTGGCGCAGGAGTGCGGATACCCGCGACTACGTCTTCGCCCTGGGCATTGATTAAAAATTCTCCGTAAAAATACGGGTCGCCGTTTCCGGGATTACGAGTAAAGGCTACACCGGTTGCGGAGTCATTGCCCATATTTCCAAAAACCATAGTCTGCACGTTTACCGCGGTTCCCCATTCGTCAGGAATCCCTTCAATGCGGCGGTAACTTATCGCGCGTTTTCCGTTCCAGGAAGCAAATACCGCGCCTATTCCGCCCCACAGCTGCTGCAGCGGTTCATCCGGGAATTCTTGGCCCAAGACTTCTTTAATTTTTATTTTATATTTTGCGCAGATATCTTTTAGGTCGGAAAGAGTTAAATCCGTATCGGCCTTGGAGCCCCTTTTAAGTTTAACCTCATCCATGATCCGCTCAAGCTGCTTACGGATGCCCATATCATCTTTTGGCTCTATGCCGGCTGCTTTTTCCATTACAACGTCGGAGTACATCGTAATCAGCCTGCGGTAGGCATCGTAAACAAAACGTTCATTGCCGCCTGCTTGTTTGATTAAGCCGGGAATTGTTTTTTCAGTCAACCCTACGTTTAAAACAGTCTCCATCATTCCGGGCATGGACTTGCGGGCGCCGCTTCTAACAGAAACCAGTAACGGATTTACAGAGTCGCCGAATTTCCTGCCCATAAGTTTCTCGACGGTAGAAAGCGCTTTTTCCACCTGGGCTTTCAGTTCTTTAGGATAAGACTTTTTATGTTCGTAATAATAGGTGCAGACTTCCGTGGTAAGAGTAAATCCGGGAGGAACAGGAAGCTTTAAATTTTTATGGCCGGCCATTTCCGCGAGATTCGCGCCTTTGCCACCCAGAAGATTTTTCATGCTTTCGTTGCCGTCCGCTTTGCCGCCGCCGAAGGAGTAAACGTATTTTTTGCTACTCATTTCCTTTAAAACCCTGCCTTTCTTAGGTAAGTTTGTTGGACAAGTACTCTTTTAGTTTATCTATCGAAATTCTCTCCTGTAACATTGTGTCACGCTGGCGCACAGTCACCTGTTTGTCCTCCAGGCTCTGCACATCAACCGTAACACAATAAAGCGTGCCTACTTCATCCTGTCTTCTGTAAAGTTTCCCGATTGCGCCGGTATCGTCATATACCGTGATTATTGTTTTCTTCAAATCCTGAGCGATTTTTTTAGCTAGCTCCACAATCTCGGGCCTGTTTCTTAAGAGCGGCAGCACTGCCACTTTGGTGGGAGCCAGGTCCTTATGGAGTTTTAAGACTACGCGCGTATCATCCCTGACCTTTTCTTCATTGTAAGCGTCAACTAGAAATGCCAATACTGCCCGGTCCACTCCGCCCGAAGGTTCGATTATATAAGGATAAAACCTTTCTTTTGTTGAGTCATCAAAATACTGCAGGTCCCTGCCGCTGTATTGCGAATGCTGCTTTAAATCAAAATCCGTACGGTTAGCAATACCCTCTAATTCGCTCCAGCCAAAAGGAAAATTATATTCTATATCTGTGCAAGCTCGCGCATAATGCGCCAGCTCGTCTTTACCATGTGAGCGTTTTCTTAAAGATTCTTTTTTTAGGCCTAAGTCAAGATACCAGTTAAAGCGATAGGTTATCCAATCTTCCAGCGCTTTATCCGCGTCAAGCGGCTTTACAAAATATTCAATCTCCATCTGTTCAAATTCGCGCGTACGGAAGGTAAAATTACCGGGAGTGATTTCATTGCGGAAGGCCTTGCCGATTTGGGCCAGGCCAAACGGAAGCTTAGGGTGGCGGGAGTCCAGAATATTTAAGAAATTTACCAACATCCCCTGCGCGGTTTCCGGACGCATATATATTTCATTCCCGCTCTCTTCTATCGGTCCCTGATAGGTCTTAAACATCAGGTTAAAAGGACGGGCTTCAGTCAGCGCTCCCCCGCATTCCGGGCATTTGTTTTTATCTTTAAGGTCAGCGCTTTTAAAACGTTTTTTACAGGATTTGCAGTCGCTCTTTAAATCAAAAAAATTCTGGACATGGCCGCTGGCTTCCCAAACTTTAGGGTGCATAAGGATAGCCGCATCCATTCCTAGGATATCGTAACGCTCGTAGACATTGGCCTTCCACCAGGCGCGCTTAAGGTTGTTTTTAAGCTCTACACCGTAGGGCCCGTAATCCCAGGTGTTGCTTAAACCCCCGTAAATATCCGAGGATTGGAATATAAATCCTCTTCTTTTACAGAGGGAAACGACCTTCTCCATCAAGTTTTCGCTCATAAGTCCTTTATTTTTAGCATAGTTTGGAATAAAAATCAAGTATAATTAGGGACAGCGACCATTTTTCTCCCTAATTAATGCCGGATGCGATAGTAAATGCTTTATTCAGGTCCAATACCTTACCGGTATCTTTTATATAGACTTTAAAGAAATCTCCGGATTTAGTGATTATGCTGCAGTCAAAAAAGTTAACCGGGCCGGATAAATTATAGTTAATGAAATAATTCCTCTCTTCTGATTTGAATCGGATCATCTTAGCTGTCCTCTGGTCCCCTAGATCAGGAGTAAAAATGCTTTTCAGGATAACAAAAAAAGCGTCTTTGAGATTATTGATTTCTGCCTGGCGCGCGGACATAAGGCTATACATAAATTCATAGTTGTCCTTTATCCCTACCTGCTTAACCTGGGGAAAAAGGTTTATAAAAAAACCCGCCGGCTGGTGTAATATGTAAATAACGGACTCGGCGTTACGCGGCCTCTTCTTTTTGTAGTAGGGTTTCTTTACTAGTTCCTGGACCACTTTAAAACCTTTAGGAGCGCTGATTCTGGTTTTGGGAAATTCCAGAGGAATAAGCTCCTGGGCATAGTTTTTATCTATAGCCAAGAGTACCAGCGGCTCTTGGGGAGCCAGGCAGAGGATAGGTATTTTTGAGCAATCGCCGATACCTATCTGGATATAGGCCCGCAGGATCTGCGGGGCGGCGAATTTAATCACAAACGCGCAGGCCAAACCTAAGACGATAGCATTCAATAGAAATTTTATAAGCGCGTTTTTCATATTTTATTTAACTCGTCAACTTTAATGGTAAAGGTGTGTTCAGGCGCGGGGAATTTTTCCTGCAAAACCTCTTCTTTAAAATCTTCTATCGCCTTAAGGATCAATGGCGAAAGATTCACGTATTTTTTGACGAACTTAGGCGTATAGCGTTCAAAGAGCCCAAGCATGTCATTGATCACTAATACTTGTCCGTCGCAATACAACCCTGCTCCGATTCCGATGGTCGGTATTTTTAATTTCTGAGTAATCATCTGCGCTATTTTATCCGGAACACATTCCAGGACTATTGAAAAACATCCCAGTTTTTCCAGTAATTGCGCCTGTTCAATAAGCCTGCGGGCGGCATTGGCATCTTTGCCCTGGACTTTAAATCCTCCTAGTTGATCCGCGGTTTGCGGAGTGAGCCCGATATGGCCCATAACAGGTATTCCGGCTTTAAGTATTTCTTCGGTTACTTTCGGGCAATCTGGAAACCACTCTAGTTTTACCGCCTGGCAATTTGCCTCAGAGATAAATCTCTGGGCATTTTTTACCGATTCTGCGGAGTTAAGCTGGTAGGATGCATAAGGCATATCGCCGATTACCAGCGCCTCTTTTACTGCCCGGGTCACGGCTTTGGCGTGATGCAGCATCTCGTTCATTCCGACTTTAGTTGTAGAATCCAGGCCTAAAACCACATTCGCCAGCGAATCGCCCACTAAAATCATATCCAGCCCTGCCCTATCCACTAGGCCGGCTATTGGATAGTCATAGGCAGTCAGCATAGTGATTTTACGCTTGCCTTTTAAAGCTAAAATTTCACTAATCGTTACTTTGTGCATATTAATCCCTCCAAACCTATTTTATTTGAAAAACCTTAGAAGATAAGTGATCAAAGGCGAAATTATAAGCATAAAAGTAAGCGCGATCAATACTATAGTGGTTGACCAGCCTACCGCGTTCTGGAATTTATTGTTGGTATATTCCCCCATTATTTTCTTGTTATTGACCATGCTGATCATTGATATGAGCACTACCGGTAAAAGCATGGCATTGATTATCTGCGACCAGATGGTAATGGCGATAAGCGGAGCGTTGGGTATAAGAATTATGATTACGGCGATTACTATGATAAACGTAAACAAGGCGTAGAATTGAGGGGCTTCATTGATCTTTTTATTTATTCCGGCTTCAAAACCAAATGCCTCGCAGACATAAAATGCTGTAGCCAGAGGAAGTATGGTGGCGGAGAATACCGAAGCTACAAATAACCCGAAAGCAAAAAGTTGTGAAGCGAATATTCCGGCGAATGGCTTTAGGGATATTGCCGCGTCTTTAGCTTCGTTTATTACTATTCCGTTTTGATGCAGCGTAGCGGCGCAGGCAACCATAATGAAAAACGCCACCACAATCGTTGCCAGGCATCCGATAATCACATCCAGCACCACAAATTTATAATCCTCTATCTTGATCCGTTTTTCGATGACTGCTGATTGCATATAAAATTGCATCCAGGGCGCGATGGTTGTGCCGACTATACCCAAAACCATACCTAAGTAATCTTTAGTCAGATGCATTGTCGGGTTTATCAAGGAAGAGCCGATTTGCGCCCAATCTGGCTTGGCTAGGATAGCGGATACTATATAAGATAAAAGACAAAAGCTAAAAAGCAGGAAGATTCTCTCTGATATTTTATAGTCGCCTTTGACTACAAGTATCCAGACGCCCAGCGCAACCAGGGGCACAGATAGGTATTTACTTACTCCGAAGATATCCATACTTCCGGCAACACCGGCAAATTCCGTCGCGGTATTCCCGATATCCGCGGCAACCAGGCCTAAAAATATAAAAAAGGTGATCTTAACCCCGAAATTCTCGCGGATAAGGTCAGCTAAGCCTTTGCCTGTAACAATACCCATCCTGGCGTTCATCTCCTGCACTACAGCTAAAATCACAAAAGATGGGATTAATGTCCATAACAACTTGTAGCCATATAACGCGCCGGCTACGGAATAAGTGGTAATACCACCCGCGTCATTATCTACACTGCCGGTAATGATTCCGGGCCCGAGGATAGCCAGGAATATTATTAGATTGCGCATCATCGGGTTTTCTTTGATTTTATCTAGGAATTTCATTTAATTTCCTCTGTTTCTTGGCGTATCTGATGAAATACTGATTCAAAAGCGTCCTTCATAGTGATTATTCCTTGCATTTTACCGGATTTATCAATAACCGGAACTACAGTAAAATCATATTTATAAAAAACCTCCGCCACATCTTTTATCTTGGTGTTCACCTTGACTTTGGCGACGCGTTTACGCATAAATTCCGAGATTATTTTCTCCGCAGGAGCCATGAGTAGTTGCTGTAAGGTTAAGACTCCTACTAATAGATCAGCATCATCCAGGACATAAATATAATAAACGGAGATCTTCTTTTTTACCTCTTTTATTTTTTCCAAAACCATTCCCGCGGTCATATTGTGTTTCAGGGAAACAAACTCTGTGTTCATTATACTTCCGGCGATATCCTGGGCATGGCCAAGGAGGTCAGAAATTTGCGCCACTTTTTCCTCTGGGAGCCGGGAAAATAAATTTGTTATCTTCTTTTTGGGTAATTGCGAAAATAAATCCACAACTTCATCTATGGCCATTTCGTTAATGATATCTACCAGGGATTTTTGATCCAGGAGGTCGGCGACTTGCAGGCGCACCCTTAAAGGGAGCTCTTGAATAGTGCTGGCCGCAGTGGCGCTGTCCATGGATTTTAGAATATTTAACCTTTCTTCTGTCCCTAAGTCGATAATAATATCCGCGATATCCGCCGGATGCAGTTCGGCTAATTTTGAATGGTGTACTTTTAACGACAGGGAATCGTTTCCAATCGGCCCGTTTATAGGCTGGACGTGTTTCCAGGAGATTAATCTGTCTTGCAGTTCATAAGAAGAAACAAGATTGACGATAAAATTGAATATTTTAATGCAGCCTAACCTGCGAATTAAGCCGGTGATACCTATGTCCATGTGCACTACCCAAAGATTCAAGCCTTCCCTTAAAAGATGCAGGTCGTTGACCCGGACTACTTTTGAACCATGAATATCTACGATCTGCTTATCCAGGAATGTTTCTTTAAGTAATATTTCGTTTTCCGCTAATTTAAAATCCGGCTGAAATGCCTCCGGGGTATTTTCTACAAAAACCCCTTTTTCTTCCGTCAGCATCTTTACATTCTTCCAGGGGATATAGTTTTTCTTGCCTTCTTTGTCGCGCATGATTAATCCGGTCACCTTAGGATACATTTCCTTTAAGGCCGCGGCCAGGTCCAGAACCCGGCCGATTCTTTTGCCCGTATTGGCATCAATGACCGGAAGTTTGATAATGTAGTAAAGAAAGATAAAGGTTTTAGGAGTATTATTCATATATTTTAACCTGAATATCGTTAAATTTTTTGCTTAGTTCATTTCCTTTATCTTTCCCCAGGACAAAAATTGCCGTAGCTAAGGCGTCCGCTGTTAACCCGTTATCGGCTATAACCGTTACTGAAGTAATCTTGGAGTTAGCCGGATAACCAGTTTGAGGGTTTAGTATATGCGCGTAACGTTTTTTATTTTTAATGAAGTATTGTTCATAATCTCCGGAGGTCGCTGCGAATTTATTTTTCAACTCTAAATACCCGCTTAAGCGATCCCCCCGGGAGTTAGCTATCCCTATTCTCCAGGGTTTATTCCAACGCGTCCCTAAACAATAAACCTGGCCCCCGGCATTGATCAGGCAATTTTTAATCCCCGCCTCCCTTAACTTTTTGGCCGCGCAATCCAGGCAATAACCTTTAGCTATCGCGCCCAGGTCTATTTTCATTCCGGAAAGTTCAAATTGTATCACATTATTAGATTCCTGCAAAATAATTTTATCCGTTCCTACCAGTCTTAAAGCATCTTTTATTTGAGTCTTTTTAGGTATCTTGTATTCTTTATCCGTAAAGCCCCAGATATCCATAAGCGGGGCTACGGTTATGTCAAAGGCGCCGCCAGATGCCTTGTAAAACTCTTTTGATTTTTTTATAATATAGAATGTTTCCGGGCTGGCCTTTAAGTAACCTGTTTTATTTAATTTCGTTATTTCGCTTTCCGGTTCATACTTGCTTAACAAATTTTCAATACGCTTGATTTCGTTAAATACGATTTTTGCCGCTCGAGGGTCGGTGGAGTTGACTTCTATAAATGTGCCCAGCATTACGCGCGCCTGGCGATAAAGTTCTCGATTCTCGCAGCCGCTTAACAGCAGTAGGCCGAATATAAAAGCGCAAGATATACATAATACAGGAAAGATTTTTTTAAACATTTAGTTAAGGGCTATTCCTGATTAAGGCTTTAGCTTATGGCTTGCTTCAATAGTTTTGACTAAATCCATAAGTATAGTGTTTACCGGGACCGGGATACCTAATTCCTGCCCCAGTCGCACGATTACCCCGTTTATGAAATCTATTTCAGTGCGTTTTTTACGCTCGATATCCTGCAGCATCGAAGAGATGTTTTCCGCCGTAGCCTCGCATACCGCCTCCACCTTAGCTAACGGATCGTCATAAATAAGTTTTATCTTTTTGCGTTTAGCTATACGCACTGCTTCGGTAACGGCCTCGCGCATGATCTTACGCGGGCCTTCAAACTCCGTTAATCTACCGTTTTTCAGCCGGGTTATGGCGGTTAAAGCGTTAATGCCGACATTAATAATTAATTTTGACCAAAGCAGGCTTTTTATATCTTTTGAAATACGCATCTCTAATCCGGCCCGATTAAAGATCTCGCGTATGGAACGCATCTCGACCGTAATTTTCCCATCGACTCGGCCGATCACAGTTTCGCCTTTTCCGGCGTGCTTAGTTTTGCCTACGTCGAGCAAAGTTGCGCCCAGGTTAGTCACTCCGCCGATGATCCTCTCCGGCCCGATCGCCTCGCTTATAATTTCAATATTACCGATGCCGTTCTGCAGGGTTAAGACCGAGGTATTTTGGCCGATTAGCGCCTTGGAATGGGTTATCGCGGCTTTGGTATCGTAAGATTTGACGCATATAATAAGCAGGTCAGCGGTCCCGATATCTTTAATATCAGAGCTGGCTTTGGGTTTAGAAGTCCACTCTCCGGATAACCCGGTCAGGTTTATTCCGGATTTGTTAATTTTTTCAGCCCGCTCTTTATTATAATCAAGGATCCATACCTCTTCCTTGATTTTAGATAAAAAAGCCGCCAACAGGCAACCCATTGCTCCAGGGCCTACTATGACTATTTTCATAATATCCTTTCTGCCTGCCTAAAATTTTAGCAGGTTATATATGGGCCGCTAACTTATTTAAGACCTTTTGCGATTTAAGTTCTTTCTCCAAATGAAAATTTAAAAAAGCGTTGAGGATTATTTCCAGTTCTTTCTTGATTTGCGGGTTTAGCCCCAGATTTAAGTTATTTTTAAAATTATTTTTTTCAATATACAATATTGAGGCGATCGTCCCGCGGAATATGCTGCGGGCGCTTAAGTCTTTATAATAGCATTTTTCGCACAAAAGTCCCCCTAAGCTTAAAGAAAACTTGGATTGGCCAAGTATCCTATTGGAGCAGGATACGCAGGAATCAAAATGCGGCTTAAAGCCGGAAAGCGCAAGTATCTTAATTTTAAAAATAGTCGTCACCTTTTCCGGGCTATTGGTAGTTTCCAGTTCTTTGAGGCATTCTAAAGCCAGATTAAAGATATCTTCATTTTTATCTTCAGGTTGCATGACTGAGGCGACTAACTCCATCATCACCCCCATCAGGCCCGCCTTAAGCAGGCTGCGGCGGATATTAAAGAAGTTATCCTTTAAGTCGCAGGCGCTGACCAGATGCAGGGTGGTGTTGGTTTTTTTATAAAATATAACGTCGTTATGCGAAGATACCTCTAGGGAGCTAGCGAATTTATCCGGCTCTGTGCGGATGCCTTTGAGCAAACCGCTTAGCCTGCCAAAGTCGCGGGTATATAGATCCACAATGAGCGAGGTTTCGTGAAAATCAAAGCGCCTTAAAACTATTGCTTCGGTCTTATGAATTGACATAACCAGTTTCTTTCTTACGCATGATTTTTATCTCTTTTGGATCATGATCGTTATAACCAAGGATATGCAGGACTCCGTGAACAGAATATAGGTTTAATTCGTAGGAAAGCGTAGTTTTATAAATTTTGGCATTACGCCTGGCTGTCTGGGCGGATACGATTATATCGGCAAAAATATTTTTTGCCTTTGCATCCAGGCTCCCCAAGTTAAAGGCCAGTACATCCGTAGGCTGGCTCTTTTTTAAGTATTTAGAGTTGAGTTTGGCGATCGTTCTGTCGTTTACAAAAGAGACAGTTATTTCACCGCGTTTAACGCCTTCGCCTTTTAAGGCCTTAAGGATTGACTTTTTTATCCTTGTCGGATAGATGGGGATCTTTTTTTGAAGATTTCTTATGGTTATTTTCAATTCTTTCGCTTTCAGGATAGTTTGTCCGGTTATGGTATATGCCGCAGAGCAACCGGATAAATACTACTGAAATCTTTTCCAGGTCTTTTAGGGTTAACTCGCATTCATCCAGCTGGCCGTCGATAAATTTGTTATTGATTACTTTATGCACCAGCTCTTCAATCTTGGCCGGCGCTGGATCCCTTAAGGCCCTTCCCGCGGCTTCTACCGAATCGGCCAGTAGGACTACGGCGGTTTCTTTGGAATTTGGTTTGGGTCCCGGATAACGAAAGCCCTCTTCTTTTACATCCTGGTCCTCTTCAATGCTTTCCAGGGCCTTGCGGTAAAAATAATAAACCAGGCTGTTGCCGTGGTGCTGTTGAATAAAATCTATTAAGGGCGGATTAAGCCGGTATTTTTTAGCCAGCTCTATTCCTTCTTTGACATGGTTCATGATTACTAATTTACTCATACTGGGAGAAAGGTTGCCGTGTTTACTCAGTTCCCGGAATTGATTTTCGCTAAAATACTCCGGTTTTTGCAGTTTACCGATATCATGGTAATAGGCCCCGATTCTAGCCAGTAAAGCGTTTGCCCCAATCGCGCGGCAGGCAGTCTCGGAAAGATTTCCTACTATTAAGCTATGGTGGTAAGTGCCCGGAGCCTCCTGAACCAGCCGTTGTAAAAGCGGATGATGAAAATCCGCTAATTCCAGCAAACTAATATTGGTGGCGGTATTAAACAGGTATTCAAAAACAGGCAAGACTCCTAAGACGATAATACTGGAGATTATCCCGTTAAGAAAAAGAGCCAGGTAGCGCTCCGGCGGGCCGACCCATAAATGCTCAATGAGTAATAAGGTTAAGATCTGAAAGCAGGCCGTAACGATCCCGGCCCGGATAACAGTGTTACGTTTACGGGCGCCTAAAACAAGGACGCTGGATACTAGCCCATTGATCAGAGAAAAGAGGATTATTTCTAAAGGGTTTACGGAGAAGGAAGCAATTGAGACGCTGGAACCCAGCGTAATCAGTAAGGATAATTCCAGGTTGTTAAATAGCAGGGTTGTTAGCATCGGCACCGCGGCAAACGGGATATAATATATCGGCAGGCCCTGTTTTATTATAAAGTAACCTGCGGCGCAGAAGACTAGAAAAAGCAGTGAAAGATTAAGTAAGTTACAGTTTTTTATATTCAAACCCCTTAGTTTCAGGTAGGAATATAAAACCGCTAAGAATAGCGCGATAGCCAGGTTAATCCGGGCTATCGCGCTAAAAATAACGATCAGCGCTAAAATTATGATTAGTTTATAATTAATTTTTTCGGCCAGCTTTATCATACGCCTCAATGATCCTTTGCACTAACGCGTGCCTTACCACATCCGAGCCGCTAAAGTAGATAAATTTAATTCCGTCGGTACTGCTTAGGATATCCTGCGCCTGCAGGAGCCCCAGGGGTTTTCCGTTAGGGAGATCGCTTTGAGTTATATCTCCGGTAATAACGGCTTTGGAGTCAAACCCCAGACGGGTCAGGAACATCTTCATTTGTTCGGCGGTGCAGTTTTGCGCTTCATCCAGGACAATGAAAGCGTCGTTCAGTGTCCGGCCCCGCATATAAGCCAGGGGTGCGACTTCAATAATCCCGGTTTCCAGGTATTTTTCAATACGCTCCGCTTCCACCATATCGTAAAGTGCGTCATATAAGGGCCGCAGATACGGAGATATTTTTTCCTGCATATCGCCGGGTAGGAAGCCTAATGATTCGCCGGCTTCAATAGCCGGCCGGGTAAGGATGATCCTGCGGACTTCCTGTTTTTTTAAGGCTTCCACCGCGCAACTCATAGCCAGGTAAGTTTTTCCCGTGCCTGCCGGGCCGATACCGAAAACAATATCGTGTTTTTTTATGGCTTCCACATATTCGCGTTGCCCGGTGGTTTTAGGGCCGATTTGTTTTCCGGTTGAAGCGCGGATAATCGCGTATTCAGGAATATCCAGAGAGCCTTCTTTTTTGGTGTTTTTGAAATTAGCGATAAGACAGGCTAAGTCCAGTTTACCCGTCTCTTCCTGTCCTAAGCGGTAAGCCTTCAGGAGGTATTCAATTAACCCGCAGGCTTTCTTAATATTGGTGGCGCTGCCGCTTAATTTCAGGTGGCCTCCGCGCAGGGTAATCTTTACCTTAAATTCTTCTTCGATAAGCTTAGCCTTGGCATCGTGCAGGCCAAGCAGTTCCTGCGCTTCCCGATGAGTTTGTAATTTAATTATCTTATCCATATCAATTTAGGGACGGCTCTAAGCTTATGGCTATCTTAATAGAACCGTCCCCTTTTTATCCCTTTATTTAGTTATTCTTATTTAAGGTTTTCTTTTGGCTCTTTTAGTTCGTTGGCAGGCAGCGTGCCTGTAGAGATATCCGGGATATTTAATATTTGTCCGGGATAAACCCTGTCCGGGCCTTTTAATACATCAGTATTGGCGTTGTAAATCTTCATCCAATTTTTGCTTGTGCCGTAGAATTTCTGGGATATCTTTTGCAAGGTATCATTCTTACCTACGGTATATTTTTGCGAAACTGTGCTGGTAGCCTCAATTAGCGGCTCCGCAGAGACATTTTCCGCGCTAGCCTCTTTAGTAACAGTAGTAACAGGGGCGCAGGTTTTATCCGTTTTGTAAGTTCGGCCAAACTCAAATTCAAATACTCTTATTGTGCGGGTTTCTTTTCTTGGGGAAGCTGACTCAGAAGAAGACTTGCCCATAAGGAAACCACGGTTACCGCTGGCTAAATCCTGATCAACTCTGTCCCTGGTTAAAGGATAGGTCCTGGCAACGCAGCCGGATAAGACTAAAACCGATGTTAACGCTAAAAAATAGAATAACTTCTGGTTTTTCATTTCTGCTCCCTTCCTTTCTTAATAATTAAACCTAGTTCTTTCAGTTGTTTTTCATCTACATCCGAAGGCGCGCCTGTTAGAGGGCAGACTCCCGCGCTCGTCTTAGGGAAAGTTATTACTTCTCTTATGCTTGTTTCGCCGGATAGAATAGTCAGAAGCCTATCTATGCCAAAGGCAAAGCCGCCGTGGGGTGGCGCTCCGAATTGAAAAGCTTCCAGCAGAAAACCGAAACGTTGCCGGGCGCTCTCTTTATCTATCCCGATTATTTTAAATATTTTCTCCTGTAGTTTCTGATTATGGATCCTTATGGAGCCCGAACCTAATTCTACGCCATTTAAGACTAAATCGTAGGAGCGCGATTTTACTTTGTCCGGAGATTTCTCAAGGGCATCCAGGTCAGCTTCCGCCGGAGCGGTAAAAGGATGGTGTTCGCTTTCCCAGCGTTTCTCCTCGGTATTATATTTAAATAGAGGGAAATCCACTATCCAGCTAAGAGCAAACTCCGTATTAAAATCTTTACGCAGGTCCGGTTTATCCGTATTGTATTTTTTTTGCGCTTCGTCAAAAGTCATGCGCGCAAACGGTATTTTTAATTCTATCCCCTTAAGTTGTTTAAAAATCCTGTAGATTAGTTCTTCAATCACGGAATAGACATCCTCTTCGTTAATAAACGACATCTCTAGATCCAACTGGGTAAATTCCGGTTGCCGGTCAGCCCTTAAATCCTCATCGCGGAAACATTTGGCGATCTGGTAGTACTTTTCGATTCCGGCGACCATTAAGATCTGTTTAAATAACTGGGGCGATTGCGGAAGCGCGTAAAACTGTCCCAAATTAAGCCGCGAGGGAACCAGATAATCGCGGGCCCCTTCGGGAGTGGATTTAGTCAGGATCGGGGTTTCGCATTCAATAAATCCCTGCGTATCTAGATAGGCCCGGATAATTTTATAAAGGTTGCTGCGTAAGAGCAGTTTATTAAATACTTTTTGCCGCCTTAAGTCCAGGTACCTGTATTTAAGCCGGGCGTCCTCCGTAATATCTGAATCGTCAATGATTTCAAAAGGCGGATTTGCGCTGGGATTTAAGATTTCTAAGCCCGTAGCTAAAACCTCTATTTCCCCCGTGTTTAATTTAGAATTTACAGTGCCTGGCGGCCGCTGATTAACCTTACCGGTTAACCGGATGACGAACTCATTCCTTAACTCCTGAGCTGACTTATAGGCATCTCCAGATTCTTTAGGTATAAAGACAACTTGGGTAAAACCAGACCTATCCCTGATATCAATAAAGATAAGTTTTCCGTGATCGCGCCTGCGGGCTACCCAACCGCAAAGCGTTACTTCCTTATCGGCATCTTTAGCGGTTAATTCGCCGCAAGTCTGGGTCCTTAGCATTTGATTTCCTTTAGAATATCTTCAGCTTTAATCTCTTTTTGGACTCCGGAGAGCATATCTTTTAAGGTGATTACGCCTTTAGCGAGCTCATTATCCCCGATAATTAAAACCAGCCACGCCCCTAGATCGTTGGCCTGGCGCAGAGCCCCTTTAATGGATTTATTTTCGTAATCCGTATCGCTGGGGATATTATTCTTGCGCAATTCGGCTAATAATTTCAAGCCGTAAGATCTGGCTTTATCTCCGAGGGCGATCAAATAAACAAGTTTCTTTTCAAGGGCCGCTTCTTCCTTTTTTGGGGATGCCATAAGTAGCCTCTCTATTCCAAACGCAAAGCCAATCGCTCCGGCACAAGCACCGCCTAATTCTTTAACTAAGTTATTATACCTGCCTCCGGCGCCTATTGCGTCCTGAGCCCCTAGTTCATTATGGGATATTTCAAAGACTGTCCCGGTGTAATAATCCAGGCCGCGCACAAGATGCGGGCTCACTTCGTAGTCAATCTTTAAGGAATCCAGGCCCTCTCTGACCTTATTAAAATGTTTCTTACAATCAGCACAGAGGTATTCATTTGAAATTTTTAACCCTTTGACTACTTCTTTGCAGGGTTCGTTCTTACAATCTAAAATCCTTAAAGGGTTAATACTTAGTCGTTTATTGCATTCCGGGCAGAGAGCTGCGGTCTTGTTTTTAAGGTTTTTACGCAAGGTTTCCACTAATTTATCCTTGTCATTCGCGCAACCAAGCGTGTTGAGCCTAATCTTATAGCCTTCTATGGAAAAATTACGTAGCAGGGTATCTGCTAAGGAAAGCATCTCAATATCTAACTCCGGCTCAAGTGAGCCGATGGCTTCAGCCCCGATATGATGAAATTGCCTTAAGCGCCCCTTTTGCGGCCGCTCAAGCCGAAACATCGGACCGATATAATAAAATTTGGCAAAACCGCCCAGCTTCTGAAAGTTGTTTTCAATGTAAGCACGCACGATAGAGGCCGTACCTTCGGGCCGCAGCGCGTAAGTTTCATCTTTGTTCTGGATAAGGAACATCTGTTTCTTGACTATTTCTGCGGATTCGCCGAGCGAGCGGTTAAATAATGCCGCTTCTTCAATCAGCGGCGGGCGGATTTCCCGGAAGTTATACAAAGAAAATATATTGCGGCTAATCTCCTCTAAGCGCTGCCAGAGGATTGCTTCATCAGGTAAAATATCTTTAGTGCCGGATACTCTTTTAAACATTAATATATAAATATGCAGTAATTAGTATGCAGTATGTAGGTTATTTTACTCTTTGTTTCATCTCTAATCCGGATTTAAAGACTACTACTTTTCTCGGTGGGACAGGGATGATCTGGTTGGTACGCGGGTTTCTGCCTGTGCGGCTTTTGCGCTGTTTAATCTTAAAGACTCCGAAATTACGCAATTCTATTTTTTCCCCTCTGACCAATGCCTCTACGATACAATCAAAGGTCTTCTGGACTACAGCTTTAACGTCTATCTGTTTTAAACCGGTGTCGTCCGCTACTTTTAAGATAATATCTTTTTTAGTCATTTTATCCTCCCTGACAGCCTGTTAATGACAGCTTTATTTTCTAAGTATAATAACAGCAAAAAGTTACGATGTCAAGTCAAACTTTATATTATACTACTAAGGAGAGCCTTTCTTCGCCCAGGAGGTCCTCTATATCCTTAATTAATTTCTCGGAGACAGAAACATAGAGCCCTTCACCTACTACTAATTGGACCCGGGATTTTGCCGGAGTATCTAAATTCAGGTATATCGGGATATTCCCGCGGGAAGCAGCCAGCAGTTCTTTTAAACTTTCAAAAACATTCTCTCTTAGGCCGGAAAGGTTAATGCTCATCGCGGTGATAAGTTTGTATATTTCATCAAACGGGAAAAGGTCGTTTACCAGGACCTTAGGAGTATCTTCTTTCAGGTTTAAGGTGCCTCTGACTAAAACTACGCTATTCGGCTGGATATAACGGGATACTTTCTGAAATGCCCGGGGAAAAACCAGGAGTTCCACTGAACCTTCCAGGTCTTCCAATTTTAAAATAGCCATCTTCTCCTGTTTAGCCCGGGTTATAGTATGTTTGATTTTAGAGATCAGGCCGACAATTTTTATTTCATCTTCATCTTTATGCTGATGCAGGTCATTTATAGACGAAGAAACAAAGCGTTTTAGCTGCCGGGCGTAACGCGCCAAAGGATGTCCGCTTACATAAAATCCCAGCATATCCTTTTCAAATGCCAATAACTGCGGTTCCGGCCACTCATGGACCTGAGGCAGCTCAGTCGAAGAGCGCTTAAAGCCATTGGTGGCGGATAAATTTTTATCAAAGAAAGAAAGCTGGCCCTTGGCTTTATCTTTTTGGCTGCGGGAAGCAGATTCTAATATCATATCTAAGGAAGCAACCATCTTGGCCCGGGCCATATTAAAAGAATCCAGGGCTCCGCATTTAATCAAACTTTCCAGGACCTTACGGTTAGCCAGGCGTAAATCCACGCGCTGGCATAAATCTTCCAAAGAGCCAAACTGGGAGGATTTTCTGGCTTCAATTATTGACTCCACCGCTCCTACTCCTACATTTTTAATCGCCAACATGCCAAAGCGTATTGTTTGATTGTCCACGATTTTAAATAAAGCTTCGCTTGAGTTGATATCCGGCGGCAGGACCTTAAGGCCCATACGTTGGGCCTCGTTTACATATTCAACTATTTTATCCGTATTGTCCCGTTCGGAAGTTAAGAGCGCCGTCATAAACTCCACCGGATAGTTCGCTTTTAAGTAAGCCGTGCGGTAAGAAATAAGCGCGTAGGCCGTGGAATGAGATTTGTTGAAGCCGTAGCCTGAAAAATACTCGATTAAATCAAAGATTTTTGCCGCGGTGGATTCTTTTATCCCGTTTTTAACCGAACCGTGGATAAAATTACTTCTTTGTTTTTCCATGACCTCCGGAATCTTTTTACCCATAGCCTTGCGCAAAATATCCGCCTGGGCCAGGCTAAATCCGCCTAAGAGGGAGGCGATTTGCATGATCTGTTCCTGATAGACCATGATCCCGTAAGTTTCTTTAAGCACTGTTTCCAATTTAGGATGTTCATATTTAATAGGGACAAGTTTATGTTTGCGCTTAATAAAGTCATTAAGCATCCCGGAACCGATCGGGCCGGGCCGGTATAGCGCAAGCAGGGCGATTAAATCCTCAAAACGCTCCGGTTCTAACTTTTTAAGCAGGTCGCGCATCCCGGAACTTTCCACCTGAAATACGCCCATAGTCTTGGCTTGAGCCAGAAGTTGGTAAGTCTTTTGGTCATCCAGCGGGAGTTTGCGTATTTGGATATCCTTGCCTTTTGTTTCTTTGATTATTTTTAACGCCTGATCAATTACGGTGAGCGTCCTTAACCCTAAGAAATCAACTTTTAATAAACCGATTTTTTCCAAAATGCCCATACTAAAGCCGGTAGTTATCTGGTCGTCGCTGGTTTTAAAAAGCGGGCTGTAATTGTTCAGCGGTTTATCCGCGATAACCACTCCGGCCGCGTGGACCGAGGCGTGACGATTTAAGCCTTCTAATGATAGTCCGGTGTTAATAAGTTTGGTTACTTCCGGGTCGTTCTTATAAAGATTATTCAGTTCAGGCTCGCTCTCCAGCGCTTTTTTAAGCGTCATATCCAGTTCCGGCGGGATCATTTTAGCGATCCGGTCAACATCCGCGTAACTCATCCCCATGACCCTGCCTACATCGCGGACAACCGCGCGCGCCTGCATTGTCCCGAAGGTAATAATCTGGGCGACATTCTCCTGTCCGTATTTTTTAGTAACATAATCAATGACTTCCTGCCTTCTTTCGTAGCAGAAGTCTATATCTATATCGGGAAGGCCCGTTCTCTCGGGGTTTAAGAATCTTTCAAAAAGCAGGCCGTAATCCAGGGGGTCTAAATCGGTTATGCTCAGAAGATAGCTGACTAAGCTTCCGGCTGCCGAGCCTCTGCCCGGGCCGACGGGGATCCCTTGGCTTTTAGCGTAATGAATAAAATCCCAGACAATGAGGAAGTAGCTGACAAAGCCCATATCTTGGATAATCTTAAGTTCATGTTCCAGCCTTTCGCTTACTTCCGGAGTAACCTTTTCATATTTATCCTTAAGTCCGGCCGCGCAGAGTTCTTTTAAGTATTCTTCTTTTGTTTTGCCTACTGGAGGCTCATATTTAGGAAGATGCACTTTATTAAATTCTAATTCTAAATTACAGCGGGAAGCAATTTCGCAAGTGTTCGCAATAGCTTCCGGGATCTCCTTAAAAATATCCTTCATCTCCTGGGGAGATTTAAAATAGAATTCATTCGTCTGGAAACGCATCCGGTTAGGATCATCCAGGGTGGTCTGGGTCTGAATGCATAAAAGCGCCTCGTGGGCCTGGGCCCGGTCACGGGTCAGGTAATGCACGTCGTTGGTGGCGACTAAGGGCAGGTTTAATTCTTTTCCTATTTTAATCAGTCCTTTATTGACAACTTCCTGTTCAGGTATGGAGTTTTCCTGCAGCTCCAAATAAAAACAATCTTTTTCAAAGATGTTCAGGTAGGTATCGCTAAGTTTCAAGGCGTCGTTAAAGCGTTTTTGCTGGATTAATGACGGTATTTCGCCTTTTAAGCAGGCGCTCAGGCCGATCAGGCCCTTGGAATATTGGCTAAGGATTTCTTTGTCTATGCGGGGCCGATAATAGAAGCCTTCCAGGTAAGCTATGGAAACCAGCTTCATTAAATTATGATACCCGGATTCATTTCTGGCTAAGAGTATTAAATGGTAAGCTGCTTCATCAATGCCGCGGGATTCTCTGTCCAGACGGCTCTTTGGCGCGACATAAACTTCGCAACCAATGATGGGTTTTATTCCCGCTTTTTGGGCTTCCAGATAAAAATCAACCGCCCCGAACATATTACCATGGTCGGTAATAGCCAGGGAATCCATCTTGTAAAGTTTGGCCAGATTCAGGAGCTCGGGTATGCGGCAGGCGCCGTCAAGAAGGCTAAATTGGGTGTGTAGGTGTAAGTGGATAAACTCACTTCTCATTCCCACTCTATGGTTGCGGGAGGCTTTGAGCTTATATCGTAAACAACGCGGTTGACGCCTTTTACTTCATTGATGATGCGGTTGGAAATTTTTCCCATTACTTCATAAGGAAGCTTGACCCAGTCAGCGGTCATTCCGTCAAAGCTAGAGACGCACCTTAAAGCCACGACATTTTCATAGGTGCGCTCATCGCCCATTATCCCTACGCTTTTTATCGGGAGCAATATAGCAAAGGATTGCCATATCTCTTCATATAATCCGGCAGCCCTTATTTCGTCAACCACCCGTTTATCGACTTCGCGCAGGATATTCAGGCGTTCTTCGGTGATCTCGCCGATTATCCTTATAGCTAGCCCTGGTCCGGGAAACGGCTGGCGCTGGATTATCGCGTCAGGCAATCCTAACTCCCTGCCTATCGCGCGGACCTCATCTTTGAATATTTCGCGCAAAGGCTCAATAAGTTTTAGTTTCATATGGGCGGGTAAGCCTCCTACATTATGGTGGCTCTTGATTTTACGGCTAGGAGCACCGGTAGCGGATATGGATTCAATCACGTCCGGGTATAATGTTCCCTGAGCAAGGTATTTTACCCCTTTTACCTTGGCTGCTTCTTCTTCAAACGTCTTGACGAATTCATCGCCGATAATCTTTCTTTTTTCTTCAGGGTCAGTCACCCCTTTTAAGCGGCCGAGGAATTTTTTGCTTCTATCAACGTAACCTAAATTCAGGTGGTAAACATCGCGGAAGACCCGTTTTACCTGTTCAGGTTCATCTTTTCTTAGTAATCCGTTATTGATAAATATACAGCGGGAGTTTTTCCCTATCGCCTTATGCAGTAATAGCGCGGCTACGGAAGAATCTACTCCGCCGCTTAGGCCCAAAACAACCTTATCCCGGCCGGCAGTCTTTTTAATATTCTCAATAGTCTCTTTGATGAATGATTGCATGGTCCAGCGGCTAAGGCAGCCGCAGACCTTAAATAAAAAGTTGCTTAAAATCTGGTTTCCTTTTTCGGTATGCGTTACTTCGGGGTGAAATTGCACTCCGAATATTTTTCTTTTTTGGTTACTGATGGCCGCGACCGGCGTACTCATAGTATGGGCGCTGACATGAAATCCTGAGGGGACTTTGGTTACAAAATCGCCGTGGCTGGCCCAGCAGGTGAAATTTCCCGGCATATGGCTGAAGAGATCCCGGTTATCGTCTATAAATAATTCCACTTTACCGTATTCGCGCTCGCGGGTGTGTTTGACCCTACCTTCCAGCATTTCCGATATGACCTGCATTCCGTAGCAGATCCCCAGAATCGGGATCCCTAATTTAAATATTCCCTTATCCGGGAGAGGGCTTTTTTTGTTCACAACCGAGGCCGGGCCTCCGGAGAGGATCAATCCTTTGGGACTTAAGCTGGCTATCTCTTTTGCCGGCGTATTAAAAGGAATGATTTTGGAAAAGACTTTGCTTTCTCTTACGCGCCTGGCGATTAATTGCGTGTATTGCGAACCAAAATCTAAAATCAATACTGTTTGTCTGGTCATTTTCCCATTCCTACGCGTTGGCCGACCTGGAATATTTTTCCTTCAGTCTGGATCGAAGGAGCGATAATAATTTCCACATCGTGCATTTCTTTTAAGTTTGAGGCGCCTAATGACCCCATGGAGGTTTTCAGCGCTCCGATTAAATTCTGCGAGCCGTCGTCAACCCTAGCCGGCCCGAAAAGGATTTCTTTTAAAGAGCCGGTGGTGCCGACTTGAATACGGGTGCCGCGCGGCAAATTCATATGGGAAGTAGCCATACCCCAGTGATAGCCTCCTCCCGGAGCTTCTTTTGCCCGGGCAAAACTCGAACCGATCATTACGCTGTCCGCCCCGCAGGCAAAAGCCTTGCAAATATCTCCTCCGCGGTTCATTCCGCCGTCAGTAATAATAGGTATATATCTTCCTGTTCTTTTGTAATAGAAGTCGCGCGCTCCGGCTGCGTCAACGGTTGCGGTCACCTGCGGCACGCCTATGCCTAATACGCCCCGGGTTGTGCAAGCTGCTCCCGGGCCGACGCCGATAAGCAAGGCCGCGGCCCCGGTCTCCATTAGTTCAATGGTGGTTTCGTAGGTCACGCAGTTACCCAGAATAACCGGGATTTTGGTGGCTTTACAGAATTTAAATAAATCTAAAGTTTTATATTCCTTGGATAGGTGCCTGGTGGTAGTGACTGTAGACTGGATGACAAAGATATCCGCGCCGGCAGAGATAGCGAGCTTAGAAAATCTTTCGGCATTCGCCGGAATACAGCTTACTACAGCCGTGCCTTTTTTCTTCTTTATTTCAGAAACTCTTTTTAAGATTAGTTTTTCTTGGATGGCCGGTGTGTATAATGACTGGATTAACTGGGTTGCTTTTTGGGGGCTGGCCTGGGCAATTTCGGCCAGGACTTTTGCCGGATTTTCATACCGGGTTTGGACGCCGTCCAGGTTTAAAACCGCGATACCGCCTAAATTCGACATCTCAACGGCAAAATTAACATCTACTACGCCGTCCATAGCCGCGGCTAAAATCGGGACTTTGAATTTTCTTCCGCCTATATCAAGAGAAATACTAACTTCGTTAGGGTTAACTGTTTGGGCCCCGGGAACCAGGGCAATTTCATCAAAGCCATAACATCTACGAGCGCGCCTGCCTATACCTATCCACTCTGCCATTTTTCAGCCTCTCCTCTAGTATGTAAGTTATTATTTATCAATAATTTACGAATTTTTGTCTCATTTTTGCTGAATTTTAACGAAAGGATAGTGAATTTTACACCAGCGCAGCTGATTTGTCAACCATTATTTTAGAAAGAAAAAGGGACGGCTCTGTCAGAGCCGTCCCTTTGGTTAGGTAACCTTATGGGATTAATATCCTCCCATGCCTCCCATACCGCCCATGCCACCCATTCCACCACCTGGCATACCCGGCATTTTGTCTTCTTTTTCCGGCTTATCCGCGATCAAAGCTTCGGTAGTCAGAAGTAATGAAGCGATGCTGGCTGCGTTCTGTAAGGCTGAACGCGTAACTTTCTTAGGATCAATTACGCCGGCTTCGATCATATCCACGTAGTCATCCTGAGAAACATCATAACCGACATTGGTTTTTTCCTGTTTTACCCTTTGCACTACTACTGAACCTTCTAGCCCGGCGTTCTGGGTAATCTGCCTGATCGGCTCTTCCAATGAACGCCTGACTATATCCACGCCGATCTTCTCGTCACCTTCAAGCTTTAGTTTGTCTAAAGCGGGAATGCAACGGAGCAAAGCAACGCCGCCGCCCGGGATTATACCCTCTTCAACAGCTGCGCGGGTCGCATGCAACGCGTCTTCTACGCGAGCCTTCTTTTCCTTCATCTCTGTTTCGGTCGCTGCACCCACATTTATAACTGCTACGCCACCGGCTAATTTAGCCAGGCGTTCCTGCAGTTTTTCCTTATCGTAATCCGAATCAGTTTCGTCGATCTGTTTTTTAAGTTGAGCGATACGGGCAGTTACTCCTGCCTGTTTGCCCGCGCCTTCAACGATAGTCGTATTTTCTTTGTCAATCTTTACTTTTTTAGCGCGGCCTAGATCCTCAAGGTCAACATTTTCCAGCTTGATCCCTAAGTCTTCAGTTATGGCATTGCCGCCGGTTAGAATTGCAATATCCTCAAGCATGGCTTTTCTTCTATCGCCATATCCCGGGGCCTTGACTGCGCAGGAAACAAATGTTCTTTTTAAGTTATTCACGACCAATGTCGCTAATGCCTCGCCTTCAACTTCTTCCGCCAGAATCAAGAGCGGCTTTCCGGTACGGGCGATTTTTTCCAGTAAAGGAAGAAGGTCTTTTAAAGTAGCTATCTTTTTCTCATGGATTAAGATATAAGCATCCTCTAAAACACACTCCATTCTTTCGGCATCAGTGACAAAATAAGGGGATAAATAGCCCTGGTCAAACTGCATACCCTCAACTAATTCTAAGGAAGTAGCGGTAGCCTTAGCTTCTTCAACTGTAATCACACCGTCTTTGCCGACTTTTTCCATAGCTTCAGCGATCAGGTCGCCGATAGTTGTATCGCCGTTAGCCGCAATGGAAGCGACTTGGGCTACTTCTTTCTTTTCTCTGGCGTTAATAGGTTTAGCTAATTTAGCTAATTCCTCAACAATTTTTTCTACCGCTTTTTCGATTCCGCGTTTTAAAGCCATCGGATTTGCGCCGGCGGTAACGTTTTTTAAGCCTTCGCGGTAGATCGCTTCGGCTAAAACCGTGGCGGTGGTAGTTCCGTCACCGGCTATATCCGAAGTCTTTTCAGCGACTTCTTTGACCATTTGAGCGCCCATATTTTCATAGGGGTCTTCTAAGTCGATCTCTTTGGCTACGGTTACTCCGTCTTTAGTGATAGTCGGAGAACCGAATTTCTTATCAATTACTACGTTACGTCCTTTTGGCCCTAAAGTTACTTTTACCGCGCGGGCTAACTGTTCAACCCCGCTTAAAAGCTTTCTGCGGGCTTCATCCTGGTAGATCAACTGTTTTGCCATTACTCTCCTCCTTATTTAATAATCATTAAGATGTCTTCTTCACGCATAACCAGTAGCTCTTCGCCTTCTTTGGTGGTGATTTCATTACCGGAATATTTTCCATATAATACCTTATCGCCTACTTTAACTTCCGGAGCTTGAATTGTGCCACTTTCTAAGGTTTTTCCTCTTCCTACAGCTACAACTTTACCCTCTTGTGGTTTTTCTTTTGCTGTATCCGGCAGGACTATTCCGCCCTTGGTCTTTGTTTCAGCCTCTAAAGGCCTAACTACGATGCGGTCTCCTAATGGTTTCATTTCCATAATTCCCCTCCTTTAAATTTGGTTAATTTTAGCACTTTATCTCTAAGAGTGCTAATTATAATCAAAAAAAAAATTTTGTCAAGTTTTTTTACAAAAAGTTAGAACCTTAGTTTTTTTAGTTCTTCAGGGTAATCATTATTATCTTTCGACAGCATTTTAATATCAGTACCGGTTATTACAAAATTATCCTGGCGGTGTTCCATATTTAACGTTATGGAGCTGATAACGGTAAAGCAATAAGGATCAATATCGCTTATATCTGGATTATGGTATTGCTCCGCGTATATTTTTTCCCTGATTATTACCTGGGCTTTTATAGGCGCGGTGAGCGATTCAGTTTCTTTAATCTCGCTGCTTAAAATACCGTAATTAAATCCTTTTAAATAATATTCGCTATGCACACTAGAAAAGTACCGATCGGAAAGTTTATCCCAGTCTTGTTCAATAGCTGCGTTAAGCTGGGATTTTTTCAGAGCTTCTCTCTGGAATAGCCAGTTAGCAAGCACCAGGTTTAGCTGGTTGCTGTATTTTAGGGCCAGGGCTTTTCGCTCTTTGGCTTTTTGAGTTTCGACATTCTTCAGAGCCTGTTCAAGGGATACTCCGGTTTCAACAGCTTGGGCAGGAGCAGCTGTTTCTTGGGCAAGGCAGACGCAGGATTGTCCAGTCAAAAAAGATAAAATGACTAATGCAGCGCTGGTAATAAATTTAATTGTTTTTAAACGCATTTTTAAAGAGAAGAAAGATACCTTTTAATAAAAGTTCCTTGTCTGTTTTTATTATATACCGGGAAAATTTTTTTATCAAATCAATATTTCCTCCGGTGCCTATGACCTGGGTATTGCCCCCAGCCTTAAGCCGGATCTTTAGAATTAAGGCGTCTACTGCCGCGGCGCTCCCAATAATTACTCCGTTTAGAATACAGGTCCGGGTATTCCTGCCGATTGAGCCTGACGCCGGGATAATTTTAACTTTGGGTAAGAGCGCCGTAGACAAGTTTAATGCGGATAGCGAAGAAGACAGTCCCGGAATGATAAAACCGCCAAGGTATTCTTTGTTTTTAGATACAGCATCTATTGTTATGGCTGTGCCGCAGTTAACTACTATAGCTGGAAGAGGGTAAATTTGGCTGGCGGCATAGGCGTTAGTCAGGCGGTCAGGCCCAAGCTGTTTTTTATTCAGGTAGAGATTCTTAAGAGGAACTTTGATATCTTTGCCGATAACCTTAGGCTTTATATTCGTGATGTTATTTATATCCGAGCAAAGCCTACCGGTTATTTTAGGAACGACGCTGCAGATAAGCGCGGCGCTTAGCCGGGTATCTTTTATATGTTTAAGGAGCCGGGTTTTAGTGTAATGTTTAACCGGGATATCCCATATTTTATAAATCCGTTCTCTTCCGAATAAAGCGAATGATATATTGGTATTACCTATATCAATGGCTAGTAGCATTTCTCATTTCCTTTATTTTGTCCCGGATTAACGCGGCTTTTTCAAACTGGAGGTTCCTTGCCGCAAGTTCCATCTCATATTCTAGCTCGGAAATATATTTTCGCAACTCAAATTCATCCCTTGCTTCTCCGGTAAGATTGACTACGAATTCTTCAGCGCTAGCTAAGTCCTCGATCCCTTCTTTTATGGCTTTTTCGATTGAGCGCGGGTTGATTTTGTTTGTTTTGTTAAATTCCAATTGTATTACTCTTCGGCGGTTGCTTTCTTGAATAGCTTTCTTCATCGAGCCGGTAACCGTATCCGCGTACATTATTACTTTTCCATTGATATTACGCGCTGCTCTTCCGGAAACCTGGATTAAGCTGGTTGCTGAACGCAGAAATCCTTCTTTGTCAGCATCAAGAATTGCGACAAGTGAAACTTCCGGTAAGTCCAACCCCTCTCTTAACAAATTTATTCCCACAAGGCAGTCGAATTTTTTCTTTCTTAAATCCCTAAGAATGGTAGAACGCTCGATGGTTTGGATATCCGAGTGCAGGTATTTTACTTTTAACCCCTTTTCTTCCAAGTAGGCAGTTAAATCTTCGGCAGTGCGTTTGGTCAGGGTAGTAACAAGGACGCGCTCGTTAAGTTTGGCGCGCGCTTTAACCTCTACGATTAAATCTTCGATTTGATCTTCAGAGGGACGAATGACGATTTCAGGGTCAATTAAACCGGTTGGCCGGATAATCTGCTGGATTAGTTTATTTTCGCTTTGCTTAATTTCATATTCATTGGGTGTAGCTGAAACAAAAACAACTTGTTTTATCAATTTATTGAACTCTTCGAACTTTAAGGGGCGGTTATCCAAGCATGAGGGTAAGCGGAAACCATATTTTACCAGCACTTCTTTTCTGGCCTTATCCCCTTCATACATTCCACGGATTTGAGGTATGCTTACATGCGATTCATCGATAACAGTAAGGAATTTATCCGGAAAATAATCAATTAAAGAATAGGGGCGTGAGCCCGCCGGTTTGCCGGAAAGGTGGCGTGAATAGTTTTCTATGCCGTGGCAGTAGCCGATTTCTTTTAACATTTCCAGATCATATTTAGTCCGGGATTCCAGCCTCTGAGCCTCTAATAATTTGTTTTGAGATTTTAAAATTTTAAGCTGATCTTCCAATTCTTTTCTTATGGAGTTAAGGCTTGTATCGATCTTGTCCTGTGAAATAATAAAATGTTTGGCCGGATAAATCGCGATTTTTTCCAGTCGACTGATAATTTGGCCCGAAACCGGGTTAAACTCGGATATTTTTTCGATTTTGTCGTTATTTAACTCCAGGCGTATTGCCTTTTCCTGATACGAGGGAAAAATCTCCAGCACATCTCCTCTTACTCTTAACCTTCCGCGCACAAACTCATAATCGTTTCTTTCATATTGTATCTGGATGAATTTAGCGATTAACTCATCGCGGTTAAGCGCTTGGCCTTGCTCTAACAAAACCAGCATTTCCTGGTAACTTTGCGGGTCACCCAGATTATAAATACAGGAGACCGAAGCGACAATAATAACATCCCGGCGGCTCATTAATGAAGTAGTGGCCGATAGGCGCAGGCGGTCCAGCCGCTCGTTAATGGAAGCGTCTTTTTCGATATAGGTATCTGTTGAAGGTATATAGGCCTCGGGTTGGTAATAATCGTAATAACTTACAAAATATTCTACCGCGTTCTGCGGAAAGAATTCTTTAAATTCAGAATAAAGTTGGGCAGCTAAAGTTTTATTATGCGAGATTACTAAAACCGGAAGATTTAGTTTGGCTATCGCGTTAGCCAGGGTAAAAGTTTTCCCTGAGCCGGTAACGCCTAAGAGTGTAGAGTAGCGCTCGCCTGAAGCAATGTTTTGGGTGAGTTCTTTTATCGCCTTGGGCTGGTCGCCGCAAGGTTTATACTTTGAGACAAGCTTAAAATCCGGCAAGTTAGATTACCTCTAAGCTCATATCAATTGCTTTAATTGAATGCGTTAGTTCCCCGATAGAGATGATATCGATGCCTATAGCGGCAATTTTTCTCACCGAATCAAAATCAACTCCTCCGCTCGCCTCCAGCATAGTAGGAGGATGGTGGCTCTTAAATTCGGTGTTATTTCTGATCTTGACCGCCTCTTGCATATTTTCAATGCTCATATTATCCAGCATGATCACATCCGGCTTAAAATAAAGAGCGTGCTTAAATTCGTCCAGGTTTTGCACTTCGACCTCAATTTTAAAACCTTTGGGCACGCTGGGGAGCTTTTCATAACCTTCAGTAACCTTAATATGGTTATCTTTAATTAAGATCATTTCATCCAGGCCCATCCGGTGGTTATGCCCGCCACCGACGCGCACGGCGTATTTCTGCAGATCTCTTAAACCCGGAAAAGTTTTACGGGTATCCGTTATTTTGGCTTTGTAAGGCTCGATATGCTCAACATATTCTCTGGTTTTGGTGGCTATGCCGGAAAGCAGGCTTAAGAGGTTAAGCGCGACTCTCTCTGCGCTTAGGATATTGGCGGCTTTGCCTGAAATGCGGGCAATAATCTTACCCGCCCTGACTTCTTTACCGTCTTCAGCCATAGGTTTGAATATAATTGCCGGGTCAATTGCCTTAAAAACATGTTCAGCTACATCCATTCCGCAAACGACCGCCTTTTCCTTGAATAAAATATGCGCGCTGATTGTTTTATCTTTGGGGATGGTCAGCTGAGTAGTGATATCGCCCCTTCCGATGTCTTCAATTAAGGCGTGACGGACAATGTAATCCAGCTTATCCTGGTTGAGCTTTGGTGTGCTTTCAGAAAGAAAATATTTACCTAAGGCCATCTTTTACTCCTTTTAGTTTTTGCACCTCATCTTTTAGGTTATTTAATTTCTCTCTCTCCTTTTCCACGATCTCCTGAGGCGCCCGTTTTAAAAAGTTTTTATCGGAGAGCATCTTTTCTTTTAACTTTATATCTGATTCCGCTTTAGCTATCTTTAAGCTTATCTTCTCCTGATGTTTTTCAATATCAATAACTCCGGATAGCGGTATAGTGATATGCTTATCCTTGAATACCGAGCTAAATTCTCTCTCAGCCCGCTTATATTCGCCTAAAATCTCTACTTTATTTAATCTGGCCAGATTCTTTATGTGGTTAGCAGCAGACTCTAACACGGCTCTTTTATTTTTATCGGGGACAGATATTTTTACGCTGACGTTATCCGCTTGAGGGGGGATTTCCAGCCCTAGGCGCATATTCCTGATATTGGTGATGATTTCCAGGGCTTCTTCCATTATATTTTCAATCTTAGGTTCAATAATATTCTCTTGCAGGTGCGGCCAGGCCGTAAGCATAATTGAACTACCTTCGTGCGGAAGTTTCTGCCATATCTCTTCCGTGATAAAAGGCATGAAGGGATGGAGCGCCCGTAGGAATTTTTCCAGTATTTTATACATGACTACCTGATTATGCGGATTCTTGATTTCAGATTTGATTAATTCCAGGTACCAGTCGCAGAATTCATGCCAGAAGAACCCGTAAAGCAGGTTGGCTGCTTCGTTAAACTGATAATTATCCAGATACTTCTCTACGCTTTTAAGGGTTGAATAAAATCTGCTCAATATCCAGCGGTTAACTAAACTCAAATCCTCTTTTTTAAAGAAAACGCAGAGGTCGGTTTTTATTACTGAAGTATCCAGATTCATCAAAATAAACCTGGAGGCATTCCAGATCTTATTGGCAAAATTCCTTCCCTGCTCAAACCTCTCTTTAGATAGATATACGTCTTGTCCCTGCGCTGTTATCGAAATAAGGCTAAAACGCAGGGCATCACAGCCGTATTCATTAGTAATCTCTAAGGGGTCAATAATGTTCCCTAAAGACTTGGACATTTTCTTGCCTTCTATATCGCGAACTGTCCCGTGGATATAGACATCCTTAAAGGGAATATCTTTTTGGAATTCCAGGCCGGCCATAATCATTCTGGCTACCCAGAAAAAAATGATTTCCGGCGCGGTGACCAGAGTTGAAGTGGGATAAAAATATTTTAGGTCTTCTTTATTTTTAAAAGTGGCAAAAGGCCAGAGCCAGGAGGAAAACCAGGTGTCTAAGACGTCCTCATCCTGTTTAATGTTTACGCAGCCGCATTCGTCGCACTTTAGCGGTGTTTCCACGCTGGCCGTATTCTTTTTACAATCTAAACAATACCATATTGGAATACGGTGGCCCCACCAGATTTGCCGCGAGATGCACCAGTCCTGGATATTCTCCATCCAGTTTAAGTAAACTTTAGTCCAGCGCTGGGGGTGGAATTTGATTTTACCTTTTTTAACTGCTTCTATCGCCGGTTTAGCTAAGGAGGCCATTTTGACAAACCACTGCCTGGAAAGATACGGTTCAATAATGGTATGGCAGCGGTAGCAATGCCCGGCACTTAAGGGATGCGGCTCAACTTTTTCTAATAACTTCTTTTCTTTTAAATCCTCCAGTATTACTTCCCTGGCTTCAAAGCGGTCCATATCCTTATAATCTCCGGCAAATTCATTCATCTTGCCGTCGGGATGCATTACATTGATAAATTCCAGGCGGTGTTTTTTGCCTAAGGAATAGTCATTAGGGTCATGGCTAGGCGTGACTTTGACTGCTCCGGTCCCGAATTTCATATCGACTATACTATCCGCGATAACTTTGATTTCCCGATTGATTAAAGGCAGGATTAAGATTTTCCCGATTAACTTTTTATAGCGTTTATCTTTAGGATTAACCGCAACCGCAGTATCGCCGAGCAGGGTTTCCGGCCGCGTAGTCGCCACGACAACACATTCCTGCGGATTATCTTTTAAAGGATATCTAAGGTAATAAAGGTTCCCCTGGAGTTCGCGGTGGGGCGCTTCTTCATCCGAGAGCGCGGTTTGGCAGCGCGGGCACCAGTTAATAATTTTATCGTCTTGATAAATCAATCCCTTTCTCCAAAGAATAACGAAGGCATTTTTTACTGCTTTGGAATACTCCTCATCCATGGTAAAGCGTTCGCGCGGCCAATCGCAGGACGCTCCCAGTTTTTTAAGCTGGCGGATGATGGTTGAGCCATATTGCTCTTTCCAGAGCCAGACACGCTGAATAAATTTTTCGCGCCCCAAATCCTGACGTTTTAATCCTTCCTTGGCTATAGCTTTTTCGACTACATTTTGAGTCGCTATACCGGCGTGGTCAGTCCCCGGCATCCAAAGTGTTTCTTTTCCTTGCATTCTTTGGTAGCGAATAAGGATATCCTGAATAGTATTGTTTAAGGCGTGGCCCATATGCAGGATCCCGGTTACATTGGGCGGAGGAATGACTATTGTAAACGGTTTTTTAGCAGGGTTTGGCTTTGCCGCGAAGAAATTGCTCTCTTCCCAAAATTTATACCACTTGTCCTCTGTCTCTTTGGGATTATATTGCTTTGGAATTTCATCTATCATTTCACGTTATCTTTTAGAAGTTTATACTCTATGCTGTCTAATAGCGCCTGCCAACTGGCTTCTATGATATTTCCTGAGACGCCGATAGTATTCCAGGCGTCGGTTTCATCCTGAGATTGGATAAGTACTCTTACTTTTGCGGCAGTGCCTGCTTTTTCATCCAAAACGCGCACCTTAAAGTCGGATAGATGCATCTTAGAGAGCGTGGGATAAAATTGTTTTAAAGCTTTACGCAAAGCGTTATCCAAAGCGTTGACCGGACCGTCGCCATCAGCGGCGGTATGTTCCTTTACGCCTTTAACCTTGATGCGGATGATCGCCTCGGTAGTTATCTTATCTTTAGACTTTTTTTCAATTACAACCCTGAAGCCTTCCAATTCAAAGAATTTTTTGTATTTTTTGAGCGCGCGCTTCATCAGTAACTCAAATGACGCTTCAGCCGCTTCAAAATGATAGCCTTCGTGTTCCAGTTTCTGGACGAGCTGCAGGATTTTTTTGGTCTTGGGGTCTTCTTTGCTTAAATCCAGATCCATATCTTTCGCCCGGATTAATACCCCTGTTTTTCCAGCAAGTTCCGAAACTAAAATTCTGCGGTGATTTCCTACTAATGTAGGGTCAATATGTTCATAAGTCCGGGAGTTTTTCATTATCGCGTTGATATGCATCCCGCCTTTGTGCGCGAAGCTGGATTCGCCGACATAAGGTTGGTCTTGGCGAGGTTTAAGATTGCTTATTTCGCTTACAAAATGTGAGACATGGGTTAGTTCCTTTAATTTATCATCCGGAATGCAATCCCGGCCCATCTTTAACTTAAGATTAGCGATGATAGCGATTAGATCGGCGTTCCCGCTTCTTTCGCCAATGCCGTTGATAGTCCCTTGGACCATATCGCATCCTGCTTCTACCGCTACAAGCGAATTGGCAATAGCAACCCCGGCGTCATTATGGCAATGAATACCCAGGCTGACTTTAATTTTGTCTCTGATTTCAGAGATGACTTTTGAAACTTCGCAAGTTAGCGTGCCTCCGTTAGTATCGCAAAGACATAAAGCTTGCGCTCCCGCCTCCTGGGCAGTAAGTAAAGTCTTTAGCGCGTACTCCTTATTTGATTTATACGCGTCAAAGAAATGTTCAGCATCGTAAAATACGGTTAAGCCACAGGATGTCAGAAAGCCGACTGTATCTTTAATCATATCCAGGTTTTCATCAAGGGTCGTCTTTAAGACATCCGTAACGTGCAGGTCCCAAGTTTTACCTACGATAGTGATAATTTGGGCCTGGGATTTAATCAGGGATTTTATATTTATGTCTTCGCTGGCTTTGGTATTTAACCTACGCGTCATGCTGAACGCGGCGAGTTTACTGTTTAAAAGCCTGACCTTGGACATTTTAAGGTAAAATTCCATATCCTTAGGATTTGAGCCGGGCCAACCGCCTTCAATATATTGGATACCCAGCATATCCAGTTCTTTAGCGATATTTATCTTATCCATCACGGAGTAAGAAATACCTTCGCCCTGAGCGCCGTCGCGCAAAGTAGTATCATATATTTTTACTTTAGGCATAATTTTCCCCCGCTATTTTGCTAAACCGAATTTTTCATGCAGCGCTTTGACCGCTATCTCGGCAAACTTCTTTTGAATTATACAGGAGATACTTATATCGGAAGTAGAAATCATCTCAATATTAATTTTGTTGTCGGCGAGGACCTCAAACATCTTGGCGGCTACCCCGGGATGGGACTTCATTCCTACCCCGACAATAGAGACGCGCGCGATATTATCATCCTCTAAGATTTCGCCTGTACCCAGGGACTTAGCTATCTTCTTAGTTGTTTTAAAGGTTTTGGCTGCTCCCACCTTACTGACGGTAAAGGATATATCTGTTTGACGCAGGTGACTGACATTTTGGACGATCATATCTACGCTTACTCCCTTAATGGCCAGGCCGTTGAATATCTTAGCGGCGACACCCGGACGGTCAGGGACATTGCAAATCGTGATCTTGGATTCTCCTTTATTTAAAGTCACCGCAGAAACAACAACCTCTTCCATGTTTTTAACCTCCTTAATGATCATCGTTCCGGTTTCCCGCGTAAAGCTTGAGCGCACGTGTATAGGAACACCAAATTTTTTAGCCACTTCAATAGAGCGCGCCTGCATTACCTGGGCGCCAAGAGAAGCCATCTCCAGCCTTTCATCATAGGTTAAGGCCTTTATTTTTTTGGCTTTAGGTTCAATTCTGGGGTCAGTAGTGTAAATCCCTTTTACGTCGGTGTATATTTCGCATTCATCCGCTTTTAATTCCTTAGCTAAAGCCACAGCGGTTAAGTCCGAGCCTCCCCGGCCCAGGGTAGTAATATCCTGATTCAAGGTTACTCCTTGAAAACCGGCGACAATAACAATCTTATCCTGTTTTAAGGCTTCTTTGATTTTATCCGCGTTAATCTTAATGATCCTGGCCCGGGTGTGGCTTGTATCGGTAATAATGCCGACCTGCGAACCGGTAAATGATATCGCTTCAAATCCTAATTTATGTATGGCCATAGCCAAAAGCGCGACCGAAATCTGTTCTCCCGTGGATAGTAACATATCCATTTCGCGCTCGCTGGGTTCAGAGTTAATCTTATTCGCCAACTCAATCAATTCATCGGTTGTGTCTCCTAGCGCCGAGACTACCACGACTAAATCGCGCTTTTTCTTCTTATAGCTGACCACCCTTTCCGCAACCCGCTGTATGCGTTCAACATTGGCAACAGATGAGCCGCCAAATTTCTGAACAATCAACTTCCTGCTCATTTCTCTCCTTATTTATGTGGGGACGCTCCCCAGGTGACTGTCCCCTAGGTTTTACCGGCATCTTTAATGAAAAAATCCATCAATTCATGGCCTTTTTCAAAATAAAGGTCGGATTTTTGCGCTTCCTTCTCGCTGTAATTTAAGAAACCTCTGGCAATGACATCTTGCCCGAATATTCCGAAAGGCACGGGGTCGCCGATGTGCGTCTTGAGTGAAACCGGAGTAGCGTGGTCCGGTAAAACCATTATCCTGAAATTATGCTTATGTTTAAAAGCTTGGAGTATAGTCCCTAAAACCAACTGGTCAAACCTTTCGATAGCGGTGATTTTCTCTCTTAAATCCCCGTTATGGCCGGCTTCGTCAGCCGCTTCCACATGGACAAATACAAAATCATTATTTTCCAGTGATTTTAGCGCGGCTTTGGCTTTTCCTTCGTAGTTAGTGTCGTAATAACCCGTTGCTCCGGGGACATTAATTACCTCTAATCCTAAAAGTTTACCCAGCCCTTTAATTAAATCTACGGCGGATATAACGCTGCCGGCCAGATTATATTTTTCGCTAAACTTCGGCATGCTCGGGCGCTTGCCTTGGCCCCAAAGCCAGATCATATTCGCGGGATTTTCTTTTAGGTCAATGCGCACAAGGTTTATTTCATGTTTGCTCAGAATAGAGCGCGATTCATCCATTAATTTAATCAGTATATCGCTACCGTCGCCTTTGGGCAGATTTGCGGATATCTTTTGTCCGGTTATATCGTGCGGAGGCTTGCAGGAAACATTTTCAAGATGTTCGTCTGTACCTCTCTTGGCGACCATTAAGTGCCGGTAGCTTATGCCGGAATAGAATTTAATCCGGTTGGTGCCCAGGTTTTGGTCAATAAACTTAATCAGAATCCCTGCTTCTTTTGAGCTGATGTGCCCGGCGCTATAATCCGTAAGCTTATCAGCGGAAACCGTGACCAGGTTACAGCGGAAGGCTACGTCGTCATCTTCCAATTGGACCCCTAAGTTTGCCGCTTCCAGCGGGCCGCGTCCGGTATAATATTTTTTAGGGTCATAGCCAAAAATGCTGATTTGGGCTACATCTGAACCGGGGGTGAATCCAGCGGGAATAGTCCTGGCCCGGCCTAACCTTCCGTGTTTAGCGATAAAATCCATATTCGGGGTTTTAGCCGCCTCTATCGGCGTGCGTTCACCCAGCTCTTTAATGGGGTAATCACTCATTCCATCGCAGACTAAAACAATATATTTCATATTATTTTTTCAATCAAACCGATTAAACCTCGGCTCAGCCTTTCTTTTTTTAAAAACGGGCCATATTTATTTTTTGCCTTAACCAGATAGGCTACATAGTTATTCTTAACCAGACTATTAGCTACCACTAGGTCCAGATGCGCCCTGCGCATAAGCAAACGGGCTTGCTTTATCAGTGATCTTTTAGACGCTTGAGGTTCAAATTTAAACCCGATTAAGAAAGAGCAGGGGCTCTCCTTACGTAAATAGTCAATCATCTTAGGCGTCTGTTTAAGGATTAATGTCAACTTTTTATTATGCGAGTTAAGTTTATTTTTTCTCTCTTGCGCCGGCCGGTAATCAGAAACTGCCGCGGAATGTAGCACAATATCATAACGCTTCTTTTTAAGTTCGTTCTTTAATAAACGGTTCAACTCCTTAAAGAAGCTAAAACGGATGACCTTTATCCTTTTATCAATACAGCAATTCTCAACCGGCCCTAATATAAGCGTGACCCGGGCACCCTTTTTGGCCAAATCTTCAGCCAATAAGATTCCGGTCCTCCCGGTTGCGCTATTACTGATTACCCTGACCGCGTCTATCGGGACCCAGGTAGGGCCAGCAGTAATCAGGACTCTTTTATTTAATAACCGATCTCTTTTAATATCGCTTTCTTATCCGGCTGGATTAAGCGCGGTTCATTTACGCTCTTTACAGCCCTATCCGGATCTTTTAAGCCGTGGCCGGTCAATATGCAGACTAATTTTGCCGGAGTCTTATCTTTAAAGTAACCGTTTTGGTTAAGCTTAATCAACCCGGCGACTGACGCGGCTGAAGCAGGCTCAACAAATACTCCATCATGACTAGCCAGCTCTTTGTACGCTTCCAGAATCTCTTTATCGGAAACCATATCAATTAATCCGCCTGACTCATCTCTGGCTTCTTCAGCCTGAATCCAGCTGGCGGGGTTACCGATACGTATAGCAGTCGCGATTGTTTCCGGGTCCTTTATGGGGTGGCCTCTTACAATAGGCGCGGCTCCTTCCGCCTGAAAACCCAGCATTTTGGGAAGTTTCTTAGACTCACCCGCTTTTTTATATTCTTTATACCCTTTCCAGTAAGCAGTAATATTTCCGGCGTTACCTACGGGCATAACCTGAAAATCCGGGGCATCACCTAAAAATTCGCATATTTCAAAGCTCGCTGTTTTCTGGCCTTCAATACGAAAAGGGTTAAGCGAATTTACCAGGGTGATGGGATATTCGGCAGTAATCTCCCGGGCCAGGTTTAAAGCAGCATCAAAATTTCCTTCTACCGCTAAAACAGTCGCTCCGTGAATAAGAGCCTGGCTTAATTTTCCTAAAGCAATCGCTCCGTTTGGTATAAGGACAATGCATTTTATACCGGCTCTTGCCGCATAGGCAGCTGCGGAAGCCGAAGTATTTCCGGTTGAAGCGCACATGACCGCTTTAGCCCCTGCTTCACAGGCTTTAGAGATGGCCATAGTCATGCCTCTGTCTTTAAAAGAGCCTGTCGGGTTGAGGCCCTCATATTTCAGGTAAACTTCCAAACCGTTTCCTAAAAGCTTACTTAAATTAGCGGAATAAATCAAAGGAGTATTGCCTTCGTTTAAGGTAATTATCGGTGTCTTATCTGTTAGCGGAAGGTATTTCCTGTATTTATCAATTACCCCTAAGTATTTCACACTTCCTCCATCCTGATTGCCACTGATTTTTCTTTTATGGCGTCCATTCGGTCAATCATGCTTAGAGCGCTGCGCATATCCTTCTCTTTTGCCTGGTGAATAAGCATGACTATAGGAACCAGTTGCGTCCTGGAGCGCTCTTTCTGAGTAACCGAAGCAATGCTTATGCCGAATTTAGCCAGGATCCCCGATACCTTAGCCAGCACTCCCGGTTTATCCAGAGCCATAAAGCGGATGTAATATCGGCTTTCAAAATCGTCAATATTGAGTAACCTCTTCACGGTTTTATCCGCCACAGTTTTTAAGGTAGGCCTAAAGAGCCCGGCTTTGATATCCTGGGTTAAATCCACTAAGTCTGAAACTATCGCCGAGGCAGCGGATGATTGTCCTGCTCCGGGCCCGTAAAATAATAAATTTCCGGCTAAGTCGCTAGAGACATAGATAGCGTTAAAGACGCCTTCAACCGAAGATAATAAATGCCCCTTGGGTATAAGCGTAGGATGCACCCTTACCTCTAGACCCTCGGCTTCTTTTTTGGCAATGGCCAGTAGTTTTATTTCAAAGCCCAATTCTTTAGCGTAGTTTACATCCGCTAAAGAGATCCGCGAGATGCCTTCAATAAAAACGTCTTTTAAATCAACGAATTTTCCAAACGCCAGATACGTAAGCAAAATTAACTTATGCGCCGAATCCATCCCTTCTATATCCAAAGTAGGGTCCTTTTCCGCGAATCCTTTAGCCCTGGCTTCTTTAAGCGCGTCTAGAAAACTGCAATTATTTTTGGACATAGAAGATAATATATAATTAGAGGTGCCGTTGACGATGCCGAAGATGCTGTTAAATCTATTGGCCACCAGGCCTTCGCGCAGGGATTTTATAATCGGTATACCGGCACCCACCGATGCCTCAAAATAAATATTCTTTCCGCGGTCAGTTGCCTCAGTAAATAATTCTTGTCCGGCCTGGGCCAGAAGCGCTTTATTAGCGGTGACCACGTTTTTACCCTTCCTTAAGGCCTCAAGAATAAATTCTTTAGCCGGGTGGATCCCGCCGATTAATTCCACCAAAATATCTATTTGCGGGTTATTGATGATCTCTTTTACGTCGCGGGTAAGCAGTTCTTTATTCACGCTGACGTTGCGCCGCGAGGAGATATTCAGGTCGGCAATTTTTTTAATATTTATATCCAGTCCGGTTTTCTCAAGCAAGAGCGCCTTGCGCTCGCGCAAAATCTTGACTACCCCTGAACCGACGTTGCCGAATC
>JAPLLX010000004.1 GCA_026387335.1 Candidatus Omnitrophota bacterium | reverse complement strand
TTAATAAGCAGAAGGGACACGCTTAAAAGCGTAAAGAGAATCAGCAAACCTATCTTCACTTTACCTTTTATTTTCTTAGACATCTCTCTGCCTCTCCCTATTTAAGCACTATTGAACCCGGCTTTCCGTTAACCTTGGCCTTGCCGCCGTTAGCGTAGATTGTGCCGGTTATTGTTCCGCCCTTACCTATTATATTAATCTGGCCGCCATCGCCGCCAACTTCTGCTGCTGAGGCGCCTTCTGCGTGTATCGCGGCATTGCTGCCGCCGAATTTATCCGCGCTTAAGCTTATTGAGCCACCGCTTGCGCCGCTGCCTTCTTTACCGTCGGCGGTGATGGAACTATAAATATAAAAATTGCCTACCGCGCTAAGTTTTATTGAGCCGCCGCTATTATTATCTATTCCGCTGGCGTCCACCATAGATCCCGGTTCAATATTTATGCTATCGGCTGCAATATCCAATTTTGTGCCTGCTGTATGGGTCAATATGCCGGCTGACTTGACTGTAAGATTACCTTTGATAACTGTCTGCTCCTGGCCGTCCTGGATTAATCTACCGCCCTTACGCACGATTATCTCCTGGCAGCCCTTATTTACCCCGGCCTTAAGCATAAGCGTAGTCGTATTTTTTCCGCTGCCGTCGCCGATAGTCAAGCTGCGGAAGGAGACCGGCTGGTCAGCGTAAATAGTGGCGTTGTTGCTTAGGGTTACTTCCGTGCTTAATCCCGGCGTCTTCTTGCTTACCCACGCGGCAGCGCTGCTCCATTTGCCTGTGCCGGTAGTCAGGTAATCGCTGGCTTCTACTGCCGCTTGCGTATTGAGCGTATTATCCGAAAGGTCAAAAATATTCGCGTCATTGGCGTCCGCTATTTTAATCAACATATTTTTACCCTCAGCCACAGGATTCCACAGGTAGCTTCCGCTATTCGGGATGTTTTCGGCAATCAAGGTATAATTTTTCCCGCCATCGGTAGAATAGGCGGCGTTAAAAGGATAACTGGCTTCATATTCCGAGGCGATCCAGGTAATTTCTTTTTCTGTCCCCGCGGCCCAGGTCTCTCCTCCGTTAGGAGAAATAATATTAATCTTGCCCGGTCGGTAATCTAAAGAAAACTTAGAAAGGCCGCCGGTTGCTAAAACAGTTCTTGGCCGCGAAATATCCAAGCGGACCTTAAGGCCTGTTCCCGGATCAAAATCTTTCTTAGACGCGTAATAGAATTTTTCGCTTTCACAGGATTTCTTATAACTCTCTCCCTTATCCGCGGAAATTCTAACCTCCAGCTCCGCGCTATCAGACGCATCCATCTTCCAGGAAGGGATCATAATCCGGACAGGTAAACTGGCGGTGGATATATTGCGTAAATAATAACCGCTGGTGGCGTCGTCTTTCAGGACCAGTTCTCCGTTGGACGCGATCTTGGTATCCACAAAAACAGGCGGGGTTACCCCTTCTTCCTTACCTATATTATATATTGCCGGTAAAGTGGCTGCGGCTTTACGCGCGCGGATAGCGCCAAAATAAATAATATTTTTCCCGCTTCCGTCGCCTCCTGAGCGTAAGGACAAATACCCAGCCTTAGGCAGCGGGTCAATATTATAGGCTGCGCTGGCCTGAACTTCCGTCATTGCGAGTCCGCCTTCGGCGGGCGAAGCAATCCCCAGCCGTTGGAAAACAATCTTTCCGCTATCCAGGGTTATCCGGTAGTTATATTTTTCTCCGGCAACAGTCAGCTTAGCCAAAGAATCATTTACTTTTACAATGCCGTCAACCGCGATGCAATGTTCAGCGCCTTTATAGATGGAGGCGTAGGCCAGCCAGATAGGGCTGTCATAAGATTCTTCATTTTTGTTCCGGATGTTTAAGCTGTTTTCAAAACCGCTTTCTGACGAACAGGAATACTCAATTATTCCTTCCTTAAATTGGAATTCTTTGGTGATTATTTCCGCCGCGTCCAGTTTTATCGCGCCGCTGGTCAACTCGGCGCTCCCTTTTGGCTCGGTATGCAAAACCCATTTATTTTTATCCAGAGTTGTAGCGGTAAAATCTTCGTAAAAATCAAAGGTCGCGTTGGGATCAGAAAGCCCTGCGGCCGCGTCATTGCCGTAATACAAATAAAAAATTACTCCCGTTGTCGGGATTTGCGGAACCTTGACCCAGACTGTAGCTGTGCGACTGCCGGTCGCGCCTTCTAAACTTTCCAGATAATAAGGCAGCGGGGTCTGTCCATCAGCCGCGCTAAAGCGGATATCCTTAAAATCCGCTAAGGTATGCCCCTCTAAATTGATATCGGCATCTTTAACTGTTTGCGCTTCGGCGATCTTTAATTTTAATTGGTAATTGTAGAGGTCCTGGCCGGAATAATTTTTTAAGACTACTTCTTTACGGTATAAAAATCCGCTTAAAGACGGCTCGCCGAAATTCCCCAATAATCCTTTAGTGTCGGTGTAATTGATATTTACCGCGGAAAGTTTCGCGTCAGCGCTTAAGGCTGTGGCCCGCCAACGCAGGCGGTCGCCGCTGACAAAATTATTTTTTAAGGGCACTCCGTTAGTCACCGGATAATAATGCAGGCCGCTGTCCGCGCTGACTTCCAAACTGATTTTTCCTGAAGCTTGCCAGTTTGCGGTGAGGCTTTTTATCTGGCCGTCAGTGGCTATGAAATCCTGCGCTAAATAAACGCCTCCGGAAATTTCCGGCAGTTTATAATCGCTGGTCTTATCCGCGCTCCAGATTACGGATTTTTGCAGTGTGGCGACTTCGGCGAAGGCTAAGCTTACAAAAAGAAAAGAGCATAAAAACACTAAAACAAACATTGACGTCATTGCGAAGGCACTCCAGGTGTCATTGCGAGCCACGCAGTGGCGAAGCAATCTCGCTTTCAGGGATTGCCGCGTCGCCTTCGGCTCCTCGCAATGACTACTATATTTTCTCTCTTTTCTTTTCATATTAGTCTCTTTATTAATCTCTATCATAATTATACTATTTGTCAATCTAAATAACCATTGTAAAACTACTCAATAAACCTGCGCTTATTACTCTTTTTACCTTAGCCTCCACATTGGACATTTCAGAATGGACATTTTCCATCTTAAACCTCAAGCACCTTATTTTCAAAAGAATACTTAATCAGGTCGCTGGTTTTGTGTAAATTCAATTTTTTAAGTATGCTGTTCTTATAATTCTCAATTGTCCGCCGGCTTAAAAATAAAACCTCCGCCATTTCTTTGGCAGTCTTGCCTTCAGCCACCAAACGCAATATATCCATTTCCCGTTCATTTAATATGTTTTCCAGCGCCGATTTTTTGGGCTCTTTCACTGATTGAGCCAGATATTCGGCGGTAGTTTGGCCCAAATAAACCTTACCGCTAGAGACTCTTCCCAGCGCTATAATCAATTCTTCGGCCACATTGTCTTTATTCAGGTAACCGCTTACGCCCTGGCGCAAAGCTTTTAAAACATACGCCCCGAGCTTATGTACCGAAATAATAATTATTTTTGTTTGCGCGGATACGCGCTTGACTCTGGCTATAATATCCAGCCCTCCCAGTTTGGGCATGGAGATATCTAAAAGTAAAATGTCGGGCTTAAATTCTTCCGCGATCTTTAGCGCCTCTTCTCCGTTAGAACCCTCAGCGCAGATTTCGTATTCAGAGTGCCCGGCCAATACGCTTTTGATCCCCGCGCGGATTATTCCGTGATCATCAACTATCGCAATTTTTGTAGCCATATTTAAATTCTAATAGCCTTCCAATGCCCGCCTTTATCAGGGCCAATTCTTCGTAGTAAATTTTCTTTCTTCATTTTATTTAAATTAAACTTGATTCCGGCATTACTTAAACCAATGGCCTTTGCAAGCTCCTCCCGCGTTATAGAGGGATTTTGACGCACTAAGTCTAATATTTTCTGGGTAGTTTTCTGGGTAGTTTTCCCCTTGACACATAGTAGGTACTGTGGTAAATTTGTCCTGTAAAGGAGGTTTACCGATGACAGCCGTACAAGCTAAAGCAGAAGTTTTTCTTACCGCATTCGGCGCATTACCCAGGGCCGAACAGAACGCGGTATTATTCGGCCTTATACATAACGCCCGTTTAAGGGAAGACATTATTGATCTGACCATTGCTGAAACGCGTAATTGCCAATCCTCCCGGCCGTTAAAGATTTTCTTAACCGGACTCCGCAAAGAAAAAAACTCTTGATGGATTATCGGGTCGAAATCGTCCCCAGCGCCGAACACCAATTTAGGAAACTCAACTCCTCTCTCCAAAATCGTATTACCCCAAAGCTCGTTTCGCTGGAAGTCAATCCCCGGCCTTTTGGCAGTAAAAAACTGCGCGATACTTTTTATTATCGCCTGCGTGTCGGAGATTACAGGATAATTTATGCTGTTGACGACCGAGAAAGGCTTGTAAAGATTCTCGATATTGCCCATCGCCGGGAAGTGTATCGTTAATTTAAATGTGTTGTTTTCCATTTTTCTTTTTATCTTTAAATCGGGAGCGTAACAGATACGCTCATCCCTTTTCCTAAACTTGAATTTATAAACATTGAGCCGTCCAGCACTTCTACTCTCTCTTTTAAGCCCAGAAGCCCGAGGCGAAATTTATCTTCCTGCCGCCTTAAAAATTTATGCGCTGCCTGATTGTAATCAAAACCCTGGCCGTTATCGCGGTAAAATAATTCCACCGAGCCGGAGTTTCTCTTTATGCTCACTTCCACATTTTTGGCCTTGGCGTATTTAGCCATATTCGTAAGCAACTCCTGCGTTATGCGATAAATAAGCAGGCTGAATTCCGGAGGAAGCTCCAATGAACTTTCGGGCTTTTGGAAAATATACTCTACTCCGGTAAGATGCTGGGATTCCAGAAGCAGCGACTCTAAACTTTCTAACAACCCGACTTCGTCTAAATCCGGCGGCCGCAGTAAAAAGGAGATATTATGGCTTTTCTCGATCAGGCCGGAAGTTATCTTTTTACATTCTTCCACTTTTGACTTTAACTCTTCGGGGCTGCCGTATAATTCCTGCGAAAGAAGCCCCAGATATATCTTTAGCGCGCTTAAACCCTGGCCCATCTCATCATGCACGGCGGTAGATAATTTTTGGCGTTCGCTCTCTTCTATATTAATCATCCGGTTAAAAAGCTGCTGGCGGTAATTGTGTTCTTTAAGCCTGCGCCGGTAGACGGAGACGGCGATCATTGTCCCGCTGGCCAAAGCGCCCAACAAAGTAAGCCTTAAGAAAAAAATCGCTTGCTCTTTATTCGCGTTAGCCATAAACATCTGCTGCTCTACTTCATTTAAGTTGGCCTTGCCCATAAAACTATCCAGGAATTCGTCTATCTTATAAACGCGGTTCTCAAATACCATAAGTAAATTATTCGCGGCGTCGTTTATCTTTTCCCCTGCGCTATTATCGGTTATCTCTACAATCCGCGCACCCAGCGCCAGCAATTCATTAAAAGAAACAGCGATAGAATCAGCCCATTCTTTTTGCTGGGTAAGATACGCGCTATCGCGGTAAAGCTTAAGCTGCTTTTTAAAATTATCGCCGGCTAAAAGGATCTTGTTTAAGTTTATGGCCATGGGCGCCGCGCCCAGGTAACGCGAGGCTTTCCAAAAAACGTAATTCCGGATACCCATAGCGTATATCGTGTTATTCACGCGCATCTCCAGCACTGCTCCCTCCAGCTTGATGTTATGTTTGCCTAAACCTTCAATGCTGCGGTTAAGCCGTTGGATCTGGGACATCCCGACCAGGCCGATGGCTAACGTCAGCAAAATTAGAAACGCGAACGCGAAGAGCAGTTTTTTTTCTTTAAAATTTAGCGGCTTTATCCCTTCCATCTAATTCCTCGTGCTGTCATTATTTTTCCAGTTCTTTGATATGCTCAATCGCGCCCTTGGTCCAGTCATCTTCGGGGTCGCCATATGCAACGCGCTTGCGCCAGTAATCCAGGGCTTTAGCGGTATTGCCCCTCTCTTCGTTAATTAGAGCCAGGTTAGAGTATGCCGGCGCATACTGCGGGTCAACCGTAATAGCCTTAATATACATCTCTTCGGCTTTGTTCGGTTTACCCTGCTGCTCATAAATAATACCTAAATTATTATACGCCGCGGAAAATTGATTATCCAGTTCCACCGCCTTGAGGAAATATTCCGCCGCGGCTTTCGTATTGGCCTGGCTCTGCGCGCTTAATCCTTTTTGATAAAAATCTTTAGCGTTGAATTGCGTATCGGGTATGGATAAATCCACCTGAATCGCTTTTTCTGGCACGCTCGGCTGGCTTAAATTCAAGGCTACATCTTCCAAGGCTTCATCCCGGGTAACTTTATCCTGTAAATTTTCAGGCAGGTACTCCTTAGGGACAATCTGCGTTATTTTTGCCCCTTGAAGGTTAGCGTCAGCGCGCATAATATGCGGAGTAAGAAATATTATCACCTCGGTTTTAGTACTTACTTTTTCGCGGTTACCAAAAAAAATACCTAACAGAGGTATCCGGGCAAGTTTCGGCCAACCCGTGATAGAGTCGGTCTCCGTGTTCTTGGTCATCCCGGCGATCATGATCATCGTCCCGTCTTTTACTTTCACCACAGTTTCGGACTGGGAGGTCTGCACGATCGGGATGCGGCTGCCAAGTTTAGTGGTGATTGTCTCGGCGACAGAGCTGACTTCCGGTTTTAATTTCATAGTGATATATCCGTCGGCGCCGATGCGGGGAACAATCTTCAGTTTAACGCCCACATCTACAAATTCTACTGACTCCGAAGTAACCGTGGTCGAAGTTGCCTGGCTCTGGGTCTGAGTAATATAGGCGTCGCGTATACCGACCATAAGGTTGGCTTCTTCATTATTAACCACGGCAATCCTGGGCTGCGAGATTATATTTGTCTTTCCATAAGTATTAAGGAACTGAATTACGGCGTGGTTGGTGCTGGTCGTTGTATTCACGGCAATCGTTTGATAGTTAGTCAGGGTAACCGGAAAATACCCGGTGAAAGTAAGCCCGTTCTTTACCGCTGCTTCAAATACCTTCTGCCAGTCTATGCCTCTGGAGAATTCATTGTTTAAGGTAAGTTCTATTACATCCGCTTCCACATAGACCTGCCGGGATTCTTCATCCAGTTCCCGGACCAGCATCCCTATCTTCTCCATTTTTTTAGGCAGGTCAGTTACTATGGCTTTTCCGCTTCTCTCATCAATAATCACTTCGCCGGTGCCTTGAGTTATCGCCGCATTCAACTGGGTCTTAGCGTCTGCCGGCTTGGCATAGTTAAGGTTGAAAACGGTTGTGCCTAACGGCTGGTCCAACTCGACTATCGTTTTCTTCAGCAACTCCAGCTTATCCGGGACGTCAATGAGTATTAATGTGCCGCTGGTTTCATCAACCACGATCTTACCCACGTCAGATTTTAACTGGCCCAGGGCGTTAAAAATTATCGAGGGTTTGGCATAAGTAAGCTTGACTGTCTCTATCGTTCTTAGGTCAGAGTAATCTTTACCGTACATTTTTTTGTATTCGGCTTCGGTCATTACATAATAGACGTCGCCTTTCTTATATAAGGAGAGCTGCTGAGTAAGCAGGATTATATCTAAGACATCGTCAAAGACTACATTGCTTAAATATATAGTTATGCGGCCGCTTATACCTTTACTGGGGACAATGGTCTTACCGGTCTTAAGCGATACGATACGCAGGAGCTCAACAATATCCACATTTTTAAGGTCAAGGGATATCTTATCCGAAGAAGCGCTCTGCGCTACCGTCTGCTTTTCTTCAAGGCCGTAACAAACTGAAAACGCAGCGGTTAAAATAAGAATTAATAGGAGAAAATAGGGACAGCGACCGTTTTTCCAACAACCCTTAGCTTCAGGAAAAACGGTCGCTGTCCCTATTTTCCGGTCCCTATTTAATATTATTTTCATATTTTCTCGCGGCCGGTATTACCGGCGCCGGTGATGATCTTAGGAGTTATAAATATAACCAGTTCGGTTTTCTCATTCTCTTTTGTTATGTTGCCGAATAACGACCCTACAACGGGTATCCGGGATAGTTTAGGATAACCGACATTATCGCGGGTCTCGGTATTTTTCATAAGCCCGGTTATAATCAGGGTTGAACCATCTTTGATCTTGACTACCGATTCTGACTGAGAAGTCGATACTATCGGCACCTGTGTGCCGGCGGCGGTTGTCAGGGTATCTATAACGGTAGAGACTTCTGGCTTTATCTTCATAGTTATATAACCGTCCGTGCCTATCGTAGGAACAACAGTGAGCTTGACCCCCACATCAATAAACTGGACGCTCTCGGAGGTAACAGTAGTAGTCTCAGCCTGGCTCTGCGCCGATGTCACATAGGCTTCGCGGGTTCCTACAAGAAGTTTGGCTTCTTCTTTATTTACCACTACTATCCTGGGGCGGGTCAAGACCCTGGTAGTGCCATAATCGTTAAGCAAATTAATCACCACATTGTAATTGTTAGTAGGCACTGTCCCTAAGCTAATCTTGCCATAACTAGAAAGTGCGGGGCTAACCGGAAAATTCCCCACTAAGTCAAGTTCATGAAGTTTTGAGAAAAGTTTTTCCCATTGGATGCCGCTCTTGAATGTATTGTTGAGCGTAATTTCAACTATTTCTCCGGTAATAAGCACCTGCCTGCTCTGCTCGTCAAGTTCTTCCATAAGCTTCCTTATCCTGACCAGCCTTTGCGGCAGGTCAGTAACCACGACTTTAGCGCTTCTTTCATCCACAATAATCTGGCCCACTCCCGGAGTGATTAAATCATTAAGGTAGCCTTTTAAATCCGCGAAACGCGCGTAATTAATGTCAAAGACCGCCGACTCCAGCGGTTTATCCAACTCTTTGATAGTATCTTCCAGAAGCGCCAATGATTGCGGTGTATCCGTAATAATGATTGTCCCGGTAGAATCATCCGAAATTATTTTTCCTAAATCCGACTTCAGGGAAGTGATCACGGTCATAACGTTAGCCGGCTTAGCGTAGGTGAGCCTTATGGTCCGGGTCTCTTTACGCTCGTCAAATTTCTTGCCGAAGGACTTTTCGTATTCAGCCTTGGTCATCACCTTGACTACGTTGGCTTTTTTTTCGTAAGCTAAATCCTGCATAGTCGCGACTACATCCAACGCGTCGCTAAAAGAAAGGTTATCCATAAAAACAGTCACTCTTCCCTTTACTTCGGGCGTAGTAATAATCGTCATCCCGCTTTTCTCCGAAAGCACCTTAAAGAGCTCATTGATGTCTATGCCTTTTAAATCCAGCGAAATCTTTTTTTCTTCTGTTGGCAGAGGTTTTTCCAGTAGTTCGTTCATTTTAGCTTCTTTAGCGTCCTGGGCCAACAGGAAGTTAAAACTCAATAAACAGATGACCGTAAATATAAAGAAAGAACGCAGCCGGCTCATCTTAACACATACTCGTTTACTCTACCGTCAATAGAAACTTCTAAGACCGCAAAGTTACGCGCAACATCTTTAACCTTAAATTGATCTCCGTTAAAAGAATCCCCTTTCTTTAAGGTATAGGTCCGGGAATCTTTTCCGTATTCGATCATTACCTCCGGGTTAGCTGACCAGATAATCCCCACTAATTTTAGGTCTTTAGCGACCTCGGTTACATTGGCGGAGGCGGCTTCTGTAAGCGAGGTGAGCTTGGTTCCCGGAGCCAGGAAAACATTCCGCTTAATGTCCTGGCTTAATATATTTTTGCGGAGCAAACCCGGATTTTCTTTCGCGGATAATTGTTTGGCTACGGCAGAGACATCGGCAGAAGTAAAATATGCTGCATTAGAGGCTGAAAAGACCGGCCCGCTAAAAAGGCTATAGATCAGTATGACCGTGACTATTGCCGCCAACACCATTAACCCTTTATTCAGGACGACGATATTGGGTTTAAACTCCTTAATCGCCTTCAAACTTAGATTAAATTTAGACGTCTGCATAAGCTCGGAGAATGATTTTTTAGGGCTTATGCCGATATTTTGTTTGCGTTTAGCTTCGCCCGCGGCGCCACCTTCAATCAATTTAAGCAGTCTTTCGTCGGAGGTCCCTTTATCCATTGTTATACTGCGCTCCTGGCTATCAGGTCCCGCACTAAGGTAGCGTCGATCACTGTCCGGTTAGAGGTGATCAGATTCCTTAGCGCGTTATGGCAAATCAGGTTGATCCTGCGCGGGTAACCCTGGCTATAATGATGGATCTCGCTAATTGCCTCATCGGTAAAGAGTTTCAGCTCTGAGTTAAAGCCCGACTGCTGCAACCGAAAATTAATCATGTCCCTGGTCTCTTTTTCATCCAGAGGGTTAATAACATATTTAAGCACTATCCGGTCAAAAAAGTTTTTAATCTCTTTTATCCGGGGCAAAAGCTCCATCTGCGAGAATAAAACCAGCTGCAATAATTTATATTCATTAGTCTCATAATTTAATAAAACGCGTAGCATCTCCAAAGCAGCCGGATTAAGTTTTTGGGCTTCGTCTATAACAAAAACTATTGTTTTATTTTCCTCTACGCCTTTTTGAAAAAGAAATTTTTTGATCGCCTCTTTATAATCCAGTATGCTGGGTGAAGTTTTGAGCTCATCCTGGATATTAAACGTCCGCACTAATGACTCCAGAAATAGTTCTTCGTTGGGGGTAGTCGGGTCCAACACCATATAAAAAAGTATATCCGGTCTTTCTTTAAGCATCTGAAAAAGCTTACGTGAAAGTGTGGTCTTACCAACGCCTACATCTCCTAAAATAACGCTTAAGCCCCGGCGCAGCCGTATTTCTACCAATACCCGCAGGAGACAGGCTTTATGCTCGTTGGACTCGTAGAAAAACTCCGGGTCGGGGCTGGTGGAAAAAGGTTCTTTATTCAGGCCTAATACCGAGTAATAGCTCATTGTTCTTTCATGACAATCCCGCGGATAAGATGCAAGGAATAACCCTGGCTCTTTAATTTCGTTATCCTGCTTAACCCCGAGCGCACTTCCCTGTTGTTATACAACCGGTTATTTCCTTCGCGCCGGCGCACTTTTAATAAACCCAGATTAGTGTAATAATTTATTGTTTGATAGGAGATGTTGTATTTTTTACTGATTTCAATAGGTGAGATTAAGGTTTTGTTCATTAGTGCTCCTTTTTTTAAATGCAGAACAAATAGCAGTATATAGTGTATTATAGTAAGTACTATAATATAATAACAAATGATAAAGCATATTATACATTTTGTCAAGTAAAATCTTTGATTTTTCCGTCGGAAGCGGAGATTTTTGGGATTTGATAAATTTGAAGGGTTTATTTTGCTAAAAATAGCTATTTTCGGGGTTTTGAAAGTAAGAGGCGGTTTTGACGTATCCCTAATATTTACAATATCTTTTATTTCAGCTAAAACTCAAAAATCGAATTAAATAGGGACAGCGACCGTTTTTTTGGTCGCATAGACAAAAAACGGTCGCTGTCCCTATTTAAAGAGTTTTATTTTGAAAGTACTTCAATGTTTACGCGAGCCGTAGGTTGTGCTCCAGTAGGTATTCATAGGATTCTTCTTTGTAGAGGTATCTCCGTCGCCAAAATCCCAAAGATAAGAGATTATCCTGCCGTTGGGAGAAGAAGATTTAGAACCGTAAAATTGCACAGTTAAAGGCGAAACCCCTTTCAGGGGTTTAGCAACGATAACCGCGTTAGGAATCTTCGCAGCCACTTCCTTGGCAGGAGCTTCTACGGCCTTAGGCGCAAGAGCTTCTTCACTAACAACTGGCTTGGCCTTTTCCGGTGGCAAAGATTCTTTTTTAACCGGTTCTGCGGTTGGCGCGACTGCGGGCGTTTCTTTCTGTAAATCATTCTGAATGTAAGAGTTTAGTTTCTCCTTTAAAACCCTGAGCCGCTCTTTTTCAGCCCTATACTCAGCATCTTCCTGTTTGTCTATCTTCTCTTTATATGCGGCATCGTGATTATATTTGTAATCATTGATAGCTACTGATGGCATATAGAACACACCGGATACAGCCTGAATCATAAAAAAAGGCGGGTCAATAAACATCTGTCTAAAGCGGTTTTTAATATAACCCATTTTTTTATAATAAGCCTCGACTTCAATCCTACGCCTTTTGAAGCGTTCCTTAGCTACCGCTTCATCCGGGACAGAATTGTCTTTACCGATGGTATATTCAGGAAGTACTCTGCCGTATCTTGAGGCTACAAAACCGTTATTGTAGGGAGACTCGCCTTTTTTAAAACTATAGCAGGCGCAACCCGACAGGAATATAACCGCGAGGATTATGGAAACTTGAGTTTTAATTTTGGTCATCTTAGTTTTTTATTATTGGGTCAGTTAGACGATTAAAGATATGATACTACTTCCAGCGGGGTATGTCAATCAAGATTATAATTTGGAATAAATTGTCCTTAATACGAGGGGGATGGGTTTGATCGGATTATTTTTAAGCTTAAGGCCGGAGCGGTATTGCTCAGAAGACATTCGCGTTGACCAGACTACCTCTGCCTCTAAAGATATCTCTTCTCCGTTATCCGGAATCTTAAGGCATAAAATTAAAGGGGTATTTACGGGAAGCTCCTCGGGAGTGATCAGGCCTACGCCTTGCGCGCTTATGTCATGAGTGCAGGAGGAGTTAAAACTTCTCATGCTGATCTTAATGTGTTTTAAGGGTATAGTGATGAGAAAACGGACTAGCTTCCTTTTTTCTTGAGGATAATTACCGGGCATCGGTTAACGCTCTCCTGTCTGGCGCAGGCATAATGGCCTGTTTGACTATGCATTACTAGTATGCCCTTGATTCCTACGGGTTTCAAGGGAATATCCAGTGTTTTAGAAAGCGCTTTCTTTAGGAGTTTTTCTCGGCAATCTCTCCGGCAACCGGCAGTTTGAAATATTCTCCGTTGTAGGCTTTAACCATAAGGAGAACCCAGATGACTATGCCTATTATGCCCAAAAGAGTGGAGATGGTCCAACCTATTAAAGGTAAGAGTTTTACGACCATGTTTAAAACAAATAAAAACGCGAAAACCACGATCGATTGCATCGCGTGGAAACGCACAAACTTATTTTCTTTCTCTAAAGCGTAAAAGATTATCCCGGAGACAAAACCCAAAAGGTAGCTTAAGAGCGCGGCAATATTGGCTTCCATCCCTAGTGATGACTTACCTTGGCTTTTATGCGTCATAATATTCCTCCATCAGTCAGGGACGGTTCTCAACTCAAAGCAAAAGTGTCCCCTGTTAGGGGACACTTTGAGATTGGCTTGAGAACCGTCCCTAAGATTCTAAGATTTAATCAAAGCTAAGGCCTCTGAGCGCGTCTTTTCATTCTCTTTAAATATACCGCGCACGGCTGAGGTAATGGTAAGCGTCCCGGGTTTCCTTACTCCGCGCAAAGACATGCACATATGTTCAGCCTCAATAACCACCATTACCCCTAAGGGCCTTAATTTAGACATAATAATCTCGGCTATCTGGGTAGTCAGGCGCTCCTGTACTTGCGGCCGGTGGGCTAAAATATCTACCACCCGGGCTAATTTACTCAAACCCGTAACCCGGCCACTCTTAGGGATATAAGCTATGCTGGCCTTACCCACAAAAGGAAGCAAATGATGTTCGCAGATCGAGTAGAGAGGTATTCCTTTAAGTAGGATGATTTCATGATGTTTCTGGTCTAAAATAACTTCTAACTCTTTCTCGGGGTCCTGCTTGATACCGGAAAATATTTCTTCGTACATTTCAGCTACGCGCTTAGGAGTTTCCAGAAGGTCCTTTTTCTTCGGGTTCTCGCCTATCGCTTCCAATATATCGTACACTGCTCTCTCAATCTTTTTCTTATTCATAATTCTCCCTGATTAAATAGGGACAGCGACCGTTTTTCTGTCTAGGCGACCAAGAAAAATGGTCGCTGTCCCTATTTATATCCTATTTATTTACCGATACAAAATTCCGAGAATATCTTATCCAATAAATCCTCGGAAAACTTCCTGCCGGATACTTCATCCAGATGCCCTAACGCCTCTTTTAAATCCTGAGCAATAAATTCCGCTGGCAAGCTATTATCTAACGATTCGCGGGCTTGCGCAATAATAATCTTCGCCTTTTGAATCATATTTCTGTGCCTTAAATTAGCCACCAGTAATGATTCAGCCTGGGCAACTGAGCCGCCGTAAACTAAATCCGCGATAGCCTTTTCCAAAAGATCTATATTGATCAGTTTTTTAGCCGATATATCTACTACGCTCTTAAATATCTTTTCTAACCTTCCTTTTTCAATTTTCTGCTTAAGGTCGGACTTATTTATTAAAGCGATAACCTTTTTTTTCTTTAATTTCCGGATAAGAAAGAGGTCTTCCGGGGAGAGCTTCTTGCTAGCGTCAAATAAAATAATTATTAAATCCGCAGCGGCAATCTGTTCCTTTGAGCGCTTGACCGCTTCTTTTTCCACTAAATCCCGCGGCTCCAATATCCCGGCAGTATCCACTATCCTAACCGGTATTCCTTGAATATCTATTACCTCTTCTATCGTGTCGCGGGTAGTCCCGGCAATAGGAGTGACTATTGAGCGCTCCTCTTTAAGCAGCGCGTTTAAAAGGGATGATTTTCCGACGTTGGGTTTTCCGCAGATAACCACATGTATTCCTTCGCGTAATATCCTGGCCAGGCGGGAATCTTTAATCAACCCCTCCAAGCCATTATGAACCTCATCTAGTTTTCTGGATATGGTTTTTAAATCCTCCGTAGAAACTAACTCTTCCGGAAAATCAATACCTGCCTCTAATTGCGCGAGTATGTTTAATAAAAGTTCCCTGTATTTATTTATCTGCTTAGAGAGCGAGCCTTTTAGCTGCTCAATTCCCGTCTTTAAAGCGGAATCGGTTTTAGCCCGGATTATATCTAAGACCGCCTCGGCCTGAGTAAGATCAATCCTGCCGTTTAGAAACGCGCGTTTGGTAAATTCTCCCGGCCTAGCCATACGCGCGCCGCTGGCTAAAACCAGGTCCAGCACTCCCCGCAAAGCGACTATTCCGCCGTGGCAATTTATTTCAACTATATCTTCTCTTGTGTAAGACTTGGGGGAGCGCATAATCGTAAGGATGACTTCATCAATCACCTTTTTGCCCTTGACGATTGTCCCATAATGCGTAGTATAAGTTTTAAGCGTTGATGGTAATTTTCCGGCGGGAGAAATAAATATCTTATCCGCGATAGCTAACGCCAGCTTACCGCTAATACGCACTATCCCTATCCCGCCCTCACCGACAGGGGTGGCAATCGCCGCGATTGTATCAGTTAAGTCGTGATTTATCATTTTTGAATTCGCCTACCACAAAAAGAGAGCCGGTAACTAATATCAGGTCTTCCTTTTTAGCCAGCTTCTGGGCCAATATTTTAGCTTCGGCTAGGCCATTAGTGATATATTTATCTTTTTTTCTAAAATATCCGGCGAGGATTCTCGGATCAGTTGCGCGCGAATTATTCGCTTTGGTTAATATAACTGTACCGGCTAAAGCATAAAGCTCATCCGCGATCCCTTTTATATCTTTATCGTTAGAAACTCCGAGTATAAGGATAAGCTTGCGGTAACGAAACCTTTCTTGAACCGCTTTTTTTAAAACCTTTGCCGAAGCGGCGTTTTGCGCGCCATCCAGGATTATGAGAGGATTTTTAGCCACGACCTCGCATCTACCCGGCCATAAAGTATTATAGAGCCCTTTCTTGATAGAATCAATCCGGACTTTGATATTACACTTACCGAGAGCGCTAACTGCGGCCAGGGCCATTGCGGCGTTCAGCACTTGATGCCGGCCGCATAATCTTATCTTTAAATCTTTGTAGTCTGCGTAAGGGGTAGTGACTCTGAATTTATTCTCCGAGCCGCTATATTTTATATCTTTTCCTACCAGGAATAGTTTGGCATTTTCTTGCTTACATTTATCACTGATAACTCTTCCTGCTTCTTTCACTTGCGGCGCGGAAATAACAATTGAATTTCTTTTAATAATCCCGGCTTTCTCCGCCGCTATCTTCTTTAAGGTATGACCTAATTTATCCATATGCTCATAACTTATGGGGGTAAGAACGCACACTTTAGGCTCAACAATATTAGTGGCGTCCAGCCTCCCGCCTAATCCGGTCTCTAAAACCGCTAAGTCTACCCCTTCGTCTTTGAAATACATAAAAGCTAAAACTGTGCATATTTCAAAAAAGGAAAGCGCGCCGTAAATTGAAACGCGGTTATATTTTTCTAGCGCGGGTTTTAATCTATCCACTAAGCTGGCCAGTTTGCGCTTAGAGATCATTCCTTCAAAGTCACTTAAATAGGGACAGCGACCATTTTTCTGTCTATGCGACCAAGAAAAATGGTCGCTGTCCCTATTTAAAATCCTGATGCGTTCTCTAAAATCAATTAGGTGCGGAGAAGTATATAAGCCGGTTTTAAACCCGGCTTCCCTTAATATATAGGTAATAAAAGCGCAGGTTGAGCCTTTGCCTTTTGTTCCGGCTACGTGGATAAATCTTAAGGAACGCTCGGGATTCTTGACTAAATTTAAAAAACCCTGAACGCGTTTTAAGTTTAAGGCTTCTTGATAAGGGTAGCTGGAAAACTTTTCGTAGTTGACAAAAGATTCCAGGTATCGGAGAGCTTCTGGGTAGGACATTTCATTAGTGCCTGAAGTGCCTTATGCCGGTAGTAACCATGGCGATTTTATATTTGTCGCAGGCCTGGATTCTGGTCGGCGATTGAGCCGCCGGGCTGGATTATCGCTTTAGCGCCGGCTTTATGGGCCCAGGAAATAGCGTCCGGCTTAGGGAAGAAGGCGTCGGAAGCTAAACAGGAATTGGCGCTTAACTTGCCGGATTTTTTCTTAGCAATCATAACTGAATCCACCCGGGACATCTGCCCCGCGCCGATGCCGACGGCCCTAGTCCCCTTGGTTAAAATAATGGCGTTGGATTTTACATGCTTGGCTACTTTCCAACCAAAAATCAAACTAGTCATCTCTTGCTTGGTCGGCTTTCTTTTAGTAACCACTTTCAGGTTATTTAAATCCAGGGTCGCCAAATCTTTATCCTGGAGTAACAACCCGCCGCTTACGCGTTTAAACTCCGGCTCGTTTATCGGCTCTAAGCCATAAAATTCCAAAATGCGTAAATTCTTTTTTTCTTTAAATAACTCTAGCGTTTCCTGTTCAAACCCGGGAGCGATAATACATTCTAAGAATCCACTTTTAGCTATCACTTTAGCGGTTTTTAAATCCAGCTTACGGTTTAAAGCGACAATTCCGCCGAAAGCGGAGAGCGGGTCACACTTCCAGGCGTATAAAAATGCTTTTTCCAGAGTTTTATCTTCAGCCACTCCGCAGGGATTATTATGTTTGACGATTACCGCAGCTGGTTGGCTGAATTCCCGCACTAATTCCAAAGCGGCATTTAAATCCAATATATTATTAAAAGATAACTCTTTACCCTGTAATTGCTTAAGGTTTATCAACCCTACCGACTTCCCTTTTTCTTTGTAGAAGGCTGCTTTTTGATGGGGATTCTCGCCGTAACGTAAATCCTGAATTTTTTCAAAAGATAAAGTAAGCGTATCGGGGAAAATGCCTATTGCTGCTGTTTTAGAGCCGTTATTCCATTTGTTAAGATACGCAAATATCGCTCCATCGTATTGGGATGTGCGGCTAAAAACTTCAATGCCTAAATCGCGTAAAAGGCTATCCGGCAGGCAGCCGTTATTTTTCTTTAATTCTTCGATGACCTGGGGGTACCTTCCCGGATTACAGATAACCGCTACTGAGCGGTGATTTTTAGCGGCGGAGCGCAGCATGGACGGCCCGCCGATATCAATATTTTCAATCACCTCTTCTATCGCTACCCCGGGTTTTTGGGTGGTTTTTTCAAACGGATAAAGATTTACCGCTACCATATCGATTAAACCGATACCATGATCTTTGAGCGTAGCCATATGCTCGGGGTTATCCCGCAAAGCCAGAAGCCCGCCGTGTATTTTGGGATGCAGCGTTTTAACCCGGCCGTCAAGCATCTCCGGAAATCCCGTATATTCGGATACTTCTTTTACCGGAATATTATTTTCGCGCAATAATTTTGCCGTGCCACCCGTAGAGAGGATTTCCACGCCGAATTTATTTAACTCTTTCGCGAAATCTAATATTCCTGTTTTATCCGATACGCTGATCAACGCCCGTTTAATCTTCACCATTATAATCTCTCCCTATTTATTAAACCGAAAGTTTGCCAGATCACAGTCCTGCATGATGTATTCTTTGGGCTCAAGGCGCATTTTACCCGCCTGCTTAGCCTTGGATTCACCACCGCATTCCATAAAATCCTGGAAAGCGATAATTTCGGCCCGGATAAAACCCTGCTGTATATCCGAATGTATCGCGCCCGAAGCGACCCAGGCAGTATCTCCACATCTTATAAGCCAGGCCCGGGTCTCTTTTTCGCCGGTTGTAAAAAAGCTCAGAAAGCCTCCCTCTTTTAAGGCCCTGAGTAATAAACTGTTTTGGTCTTCCAGGTCTTGCTCGCTAGCGACAATAACCGGTTTAGCGCTAAGTAAACCGTATTTAACCAATTCTTTTTTCTCGTCGGGGTTTAAAGCCGCGCGGGAGATAAATTCCTCTTTTTCCAGTATGCCCTTTAGTTTGTTAAATAAATTCTTTTCCGCTTCCTCGGTGGCCCGCGCCAGCCGCGTCTCCACAAATTCCAGGTCTTTTAAGATTACGTCCGAGGATGAATTTTTGACGACTAAAATCGCGTCCGCGTCTATTGCCCCGTTTTCGGAAACGACTTCAACTTGAATGTAGGTCCTCTTCTTGGCTTTAGTTATGCTATCCACTTGATCAAGACGAGAATCCTTAATATTATGTTTTCCGGGGTTTAAGCCGGGCAGTCCGATTACACTAATCTTCACTATACACTACTCCTTATCTTATTGTTCTTCCTGTTTTTTGGTGGCTTGATATTGAGTGATTATTGATGCGGCAAACTTATGCGGCACTTCTTCGTAATGCGAAAAACGCATTGTGTAAGAGCCTTTGCCCGCGGTTATTGAACGCAGGTCATTGGCGTACTTAAACATCTCCGCTAGCGGCGCCTGCACTTTGACTACCTGTTGTTTGCCTTTTATCTCCATACCCATGATCCTGCCCCGGCGGGAATTAATATCTCCGGAAATCGTTCCCAGGCATTCTTCCGGAATATATATCTCAATATCCATTATCGGCTCTAATAATACCGGGCCGGCTTCCATAACCGCCTTGCGTAAAGCCATCGCCCCGGCGATTTGAAAAGCCATATCCGAAGAGTCCACCTCATGGTATGAACCGTCAACTAAAGTCACCCGGATATCTTCAATGGGGTAACCCGCGACCGCGCCTTCTAAGGAAGCCTGGCGCACGCCTTTTTCCACCGAAGGAATAAAATTGCGCGGTATTGCCCCTCCGACTATCTTATCTACGAACTCCAGGCCCTTGCCCCGTCCTAAAGGGCTTACCTCTAACCAGCAATCTCCGTATTGGCCGCGACCGCCGGATTGGCGCTTGAATTTACCCTGCACCTTAGCGCTTTTAGAGATCGTCTCTTTATAGGATACTTTCGGCGTGCCTAAATCCACCGCGACATTAAATCTTTTTTTCATCCTGCCGACCATAACCGCTAAGTGCAAGTCGCCCAGCCCGGAAACAACCAACTCTTTGGTCTGCGGGTCGTGCCTGACCCCGAACGTATGGTCTTCCGCCGCCAGTTTATGCAAGGCGTCAGAAATTTTTTCTTCGTCCTCGCGGGATTTGGGCTTGACCGACGCTGATATCGCCGGCTCGGGGAAAACAATCGGCTCAAATAAAAACTGCTCTTTTTCCTGCGCCAGCGAATCCGAGACTCCCGTATTCTTTAATTTAGCGATAGCGACAATATCCCCGCAATGCGCGCTGTCCACTTGGCGTTCACCCTTGCCCTGCAGAAAATATATCGGTCCTATTCTTTCTTTAAGACTGCGGCTTACGTTGTAAAAACCCGAATTTGCCGCAAGCATGCCGGAAAAAACGCGCAACAACGTAAGCTGGCCGACAAAAGGGTCTGAAATATTCTTAAAGACAAACGCTGAGAAAGACGCCTCTTCTTTTAAAATAACTTCTTTTTTCTCACCCGTTTTTAACGGATTATCCGCTATTACGGGAGCCCTATCCAGAGGACTGGGCAGATATTGTAAAACATCGTCCAGCAAATCTTTAATCCCTTTATCGGTAAGCGCCGAACCAACCACAACGGGGAAGAGCTTACGTTGCATAACTGCCTGAGCCAGACCGCTTTTTATCTCTTCCAGGGAGAGCCTTAAAACCGCCAGGTATTTTTCCAAAAGGCTGTCGTCGCTCTCAGCGATTGCTTCCATTAAAAGCGGGTCTTCCAAAGATTCTATGATTACGCAATTTTTGGAAAGGCTGGATTTTAGGTCCGCTAAAACCTTATTCACATCCGCGCCTTCTTTATCCATCTTATTGATAAAAATCATGCAGGGAAGGTTATTTTCCTGGGCGATATCCCAGGCGCGCTCAGTCCCTACCTGGACACCGGCTGTGGCGTCCACCACAATAAGAGCGCTATCTACCGCGCGGGCCCCGGCGACAACCTCACCGAAGAAATCCGCGTAACCGGGTGTATCCACAATCTGGATCTGGTTACCCTGATATTCACAAAAGAGCAGGCTTAAATTGATGGAATTTTTCTTTTCTATCTCGTCAAAGCTGTAGTCACTGACAGTCGTCCCATCTTCAACTTTGCCTTTACGGGTGGTGGCCTTAGAGAAATAAAGCATGCTCTCCGCGAGTGTGGTCTTGCCGGACTGAGCATGCCCTAAAAGGATAAAATTTCGTTTATTCCTGACATCCATAGCTCTCTACTCTCCGAAGAGATTCCTAAGATTAATGGACAAAAAACGAACAGTTTATTCCAGGTAGGTATAGATCTTGCCTTTGTAGTTACGCAGGACGTACTTTCCCTTGGCCTGGGAAAGAATATAATTCGGCCCGACGGGTATTTTCCCGCCGCCTCCCGGACCGTCAATGACATAAGTCGGGACAGCGTAGCCGGAAGTATGCCCGCGTAATTTTTCCATAATATTGATCCCGACGGCAACCGGGGTCCGGAAATGCTGGGTCCCCCGCACAGGATCGCATTGATAAATATAATACGGCCTGACTCTAATCTGCAGTAATTCGTGGACCAGTTTTTTCATTATATACGGCCGGTCGTTAATCCCTTTTAAAAGCACAGTCTGGCTGCCCAAAGGAATCCCGGCTTCCGCTAACATATCGCAGGCGATCTTAGCGCGTTTGGTTATCTCTTTCGGATGGTTAAAATGAATGCTTACCCAAAGCGGCGAATATTTTTTCATTATATTCACCAAGTTTTCCGTAATGCGCTGCGGAAGCGTGACGGGTATGCGCGTACCCAGCCGTAAGAATTCTATGTGGGATATAGAGCGGATTTTTCCGAGCAGATCATCCAATTCCTCGTCTTCCAGGGTTAACGGGTCGCCTCCGGATATTAACACGTCCCTTATTTTACGGTTAGCTTTTATATATTCTATAGCGGCATCAAACCTATCCGGAGAATTAGAATCTTTTTCTCCATGGTCTCCGACCAGGCGCCGGCGCGTGCAGTGGCGGCAGTACATTGCGCAGTGGTCTGTAGCCAATAATAGAACCCTGTCCGGGTAACGATGCACCAGGTGCGGGGCCGGAGAATCCCGGTCTTCCGCGCAAGGATCAGTCATTTCATGGGGAGAAATCATTAATTCCTGGACCACCGGGACAGCCTGGCGCCTTAGAGGGCAATCGGCGTCTTCCGGATCAAGCAACGTTCCCCAATAAGGAGTTATGGCCATGGATAATCTTCCTTTGGCCTTATCAATACCTTTCTCCTCATCGGGAGTTAAATTTATAATCTGCGCTAAAATATCTTTAGAACAAATCCTGTTTTTTATCTGCCAATGCCAATCTTCCCAATCCAGAGGATTGACATCTTTATAAATTGCTATCTGCTGATAATCGCGCGGTTTCTTGGTACTGCGTACTACAGGAGAACTCTCCTGCTGCAATTTCTGGTTTTCAATTGCCTGTACGTTACTCAATTTAGCCCTTTCCTTTCTGAGGCGCTCAAGATTATTGCCTCAATAAGATCTTCATATTTCATCCCGGCGGCGTAAGCCATAATCGGAAAGTTGGATTCTTTGGGGTCTAATCCCGGCAAGGGGTTTATCTCTAACACATACGGAACATTAAATTTATCCAAACGGATATCGGTGCGCGAGATGTCCGCGCAGCCAATCGCGCGGTGAGTCCTCAGCGCCACTTCTTTAACCCGCTCCTCAATATCTTTATCCAGCCGCGCCGGGCAATGAAAGGCCGGGACTAACCCTAGATCTTTATCCCCCTGATACTCCTTCATCTTCCAGGAATAAAAATATTCTCCGCTATTCTTACAGGTAGAGAAATCTATCTCTAAAATCGGCAGGGCTTTTGTCTTGCCGTTTTCTAATATCCCGACAGTAAGCTCTTTGCCTTCAATAAATTCTTCGGCTAAGGCCTCCTGATTATAAACTTCTAACGTCTCTCTCACCCTCTTATACAGGTCCTTAGAATTACTCACCACATTGGCCTTAGAGATACCTTTGGCGGAACCCTCGCAATTCGGCTTGACTATTAATGGGAACCTTAACGCTGGATCCAGCTCTTCGTTTCCTTTTATGAAAAGTTGAAAATTCGGCGTGGGGATATTTTCCGCTTTGAGGATTTTTTTGGTAATGGCTTTATTTAAAGCTAAAGCTAGGGAGAAGGTATCCGAGCCTGTATAGGGGATATTCAGATAATCCAGGATTGCCGGCACTTCCGATTCGCGGAACTTCCCGGATTTGCCCTCGGCAATATTAAAAACCATATCCACGGAATTTTTTCGGAAATAAGAGAGCAGCTTTGGGTATTCCACGTCTATAGCTTCAACATCATGGCCTTTTTTTCGGATAGCGTTGGTAATCGCGTTGATCGTATCCGCGCTGTCGCACTCCGAAAAATAATCCGCCGGTTTGCTTTCGTCTTTTTGCTTCAGGTTATAAGTCAAAGCTATTTTCATTTTATTAAAGATTATGCCTCTTGATCGCGCTGTTTAAGATTTTCCCGATCATCTGCTCATAAGTTATGCCGATATTTTTCGCCAACAGCATAAATACATCTTCCGTAGAAAGTGAGGGCAGAGGGTTAATCTCTAAGACATAAGGATTGCCTTCATTATCCACGCGGAAATCCACCCGGCCGAAATCCCGGCACTCTACCGACTTATAAGTCTTTAGGGCCAACTTGTCGATTGTTTTCTTTAACTCCTTGGAGATCTTCGCGGGACAGATATATTCTAATCTATCCGAAGTGATCCGGGCAAAAGTATAGAACTTGTCGTTTAATTTTAACCTCCCGTCAATCTTGATCTGGACAATCGGAAGGACTTCAACCGGATCGTTTCCGACTAAAGCTACGGTGAACTCCTGGCCGGAGATAAATTCTTCCACTAATGCCGGTTGTTTATAGGCGCTTATAACATACTCAACCTGCTTAGCCAACTCTTCTCTGGTTTCTACCCGGGAACTCTCGCTTAAACCCTTGGAAGAACCCTCAAAGCGCGGCTTGACTATTAACGGGAACTTATGATGGTTAAGATTGGTCAGCTCGCCGACCGAACTGACTTCAAAAAATTTCGGGGTGGGAATCTTCTCGGAGATAAAAATCTTCTTGGCCATCACCTTATCTAAAGTCAGGCCCAGGGTCAAGGCGTCTGCTCCCACAAATGGGATACCGGCCATTTCCAGCAGAATAGGGACCTGTGATTCCCGGTTCCTTCCGGTAAGACCTTCGGAAATATTAAAGACTATATCTACTTTTAAAGAAGAGATCTTATCCAGAAGATTTCCGGCATTCCCGATGCGTTCTACTTTAAAACCGTTGGCCGCAATGGCGTCAGCAATAACGTCGATAGTTGAAGGATGGTCAAATTCGGCGTTGGCATCCAGAGGATCGCCTTCTTTAAACTGGTAATCTGTCCTTAAATCGTAGGTTAATCCGACTATTTTCATATTATTATAAAAAAAGGCTCTTAATCTGCTAAAGAGCCCTCCTACTTACGCCTATTTTTCCAATTTAAGTTTAATACCTCCTAAAAGATTACGCTAAATATTGTATTTATAATGTTTTTTTATCACAATATACTGTACTTGTCAAGAAATTTAACGGACAAATTCCACCTTTCCCCAGGTCATCAGATTATTCTTTAAAATAATGACTACTCCTAAAACTCCTTTAATGGAGCGCGCAAAGTCCAAAGCCCTCTGTAAATCTTCTTTAGAATTTATGCGGTTAGCTGTCGCGGTAGCTACGGCATCAGCTAATGAAGCGCTCTTAGAAATAATCACTACGCTGTCAGCGCAACCAAAGCTTAAAGAATGGCCGATCGTACCCGAAGACGTGCAAATACCTAAAGGCGTATCTTTGGGTTTTATCTCTAACTGCAACTTGTTCCACAATTTTGAACGGCCCACATATACGCCGACCCGACGGGTCTTACGGGTTTTTAAGAAGATGTCCCCTCCGTTTTCTATAATCACTTCTTTGTATCCGGCTTTTAATAAATCCTTGCCCAGAAATTCGGCGATTGCTCCGGCAACGGTGCTCATCGGACCGACATTCGCCATTTGCGCCTGCTTGCTCATATCTTTTACGATTAAGGCGGCGTTGATTTCAACGGGGATAGGTTTTAAGGCGGTAAGGAAGCGGTGGTCTTTGTTGATGTAATTTTCTATATCCCAGCGGTAAGAGCGTATCCTCTCTTCAACAAAATCCGGTTTTAAGGGCTTATTGGTAAAAATCTGCAAGTCTGTTTCTTTCGCAGTCACCCGCGTAGAATAAAGTTCTTTGGCCTTGGCCCAATCACGATAGAATCGCCGCATATATCTGGATGATTTCATTTTAACATATCCTCGGTAAAGTTTGCGCGGTCAACATATCTAAAACGCGTTCCGCGTTAAAAACAGTACGCAGTAATAACCTGCCCTGGGGTTCTTTGACTATTTCGCCGATGATTTTTGAGCGGCGGCCTAACGGGTGCCTTCGTAAAAAACGGACGATTCTAGCGGCCTCTTTAGGATCAACCACTAATAACGCTTTTCCTTCGTTAGCGACATATAAGGGGTCTATGCCTAATAGCTCGCAGGCAACCCTGACCTTTGCGGAAACCGGAATATCTTTCTCGTTGATGACTACGCCCAGATTTGTACCCTCGGCGACTTCATTTAAGGTTGTAGCGACACCTCCGCGGGTGGGGTCGCGCATAAATTTTACTCCCGGGCATTTTTTTAAAAGCGGGATGATTAATCCGTTTAAAGGATTGCAATCGCTTTTAATGTTAAATCCTAAATCCAGTTCCTTTCTTTTAGCCAACACGCTTAAGCCGTGCTCGGCGATATTACCGGTGATGATGATTAAATCCCGCGGCGCGATATTTTTTAAACAAAGCCTTTTCGTGGATACAAGCCGGCCTATCCCGGAGGTGTTGATAAATAATTTATCTACGGCGCCTCTCTCTACTACTTTCGTATCTCCGGTAACAATGCTGACCCCGGATTTTTTGGCGTAAAAAGATATGGAAGAAATTATCTTTTCTAAAATAGCCTGATCAAGCCCTTCTTCCATAATTAAAGCTAAAGAAAGATACTCCGGGATAGCCCCCAGCATGACCAGGTCATTTAGCGTGCCGGTTACCGCCAGTTTTCCAATATCCCCGCCGGGGAAAAATAACGGGCTGACTACAAAAGAATCCGTGGTAAAAGCGATTTTTTCTTTATAGTCGATGACGGCGCTATCGGAGAGTTCCCTAAGGATGGGATTATTTAACTTCTTAAGCAAGACCTCTTTTATGAGGTTATGGGTCAGTCTTCCGCCGCTTCCGTGCCCAAGCAATATTCTTTTGGTCAGCATATTAGTTAACGGTAATATTCAAGCTTAACAAATCGGCCTTAAGCCGCCGGACTCCGCTAAAAACAAAAGCCTTAATCCCCAATTCTTTAGCGCTTTGGACCAGGTCTATTCTATCGTCGGTATAAAATACTCTCTGCGCCGGGACATTCAGAGTTTGGAGCACTTTTTGATAAATCAAATGGTCCGGCTTAATTAATCCTAATTCGCAGGATACAAATACATTATGAAAAATATTAAATACGGGAAAATGTTTTTTTAAATACTCGTAGTGCAAAATATTGGTATTAGAAATCAGGGCTACCTTATAATACTCTCTTAAATAGTTAACCAGGCTAAAAACACCGCGGTTTTTCGCGCTTAAGAAAAAAACCTCGTTCCAGATCGGGACAAAGGCTTCGTAAGAGAGTTTTAGACCCAACATCTCTTTGACCTGGCCAAAAAAATCTTGAGGAGAGATCTCACCCTTTTCAAAAGAAAGCGTGGCCGCGGATGAAAAAAAGAGTTTAATGATATCTTCCGGGGACTTGGCGCAAAAATGCGAAATTCTTTTAGCGCTGATTCTATAATCAAAATCAACCAGGACATTGCCTAAATCCAACAAAACTACTTCTATGCTCTCAGCCATCAATTATTTTTTTCGCCGGTCTTTTTAAACAAATCCAGAAACCTGTCTTCATATTCTTTATAAACACTCCACTTATCCAGCTCAACTTTTAACTCTCTGGCCTTGGAGATCTCTGTCTTGGCCTCAGAGAAAAGCTGCTCTATTCTCTCCTTTATGGAAACAGGCAGCTTGGTAAGCTGGTTTAAGGTCTTTTTTATTTTTTCTATATCCTCTTCGCCGATCGGCTGCGCGGCGGCGGGAGCGAGTTTTAAAAATTCTAAAAGTTTATTGATCTCTTCTTCCATAGTCTGCGCCTGCGCGATAAGTCCGGATGTCTCAATATGTATACCTATGATCATGGCTAAGGCGCTTAGGACGGCGGCAGATGCTTTAGGATTTTCAATCTGAATGGTATAAAGCGGGATTTCGCCTAAAAGGCAGACGCCCTCCAGCCCCTCTCTCTTAGCCATACCCAAAAAGAGACCGTTCATGCCGCTGATTTGGCCCTCTTTTAAACTATTCAGATGTAATTTTTTAAGGCTATTGTTTAAATCCGGCGAAGTAGCGGCAAACCATACTCCGGAATCCTGAGTATGGTCAACAGCCAGGGGCATAGAAGCAAAACTAATCACCTTCTCCGTCTTCAGATTCTTAGCTACCTGGATAATTATCTTGGAATAGCTTTCCGCCCGGGCTAAATCCGGCTGGGCATTGCTTAAAAAGATAATCAGGTCATTTTTGCCTTCTTTATTCTTCCAGAAATAAAATTTACTCTCCGGAAGAAGCGGCACGTTTAATAAACCATCCTTGACTACGCTTCCGGCCAGATAAAAGAAATCCTCAGGGTTTATAGAAGCGAACTCCTGCGCCTTTAATTGCTCTACAAGGTAAGAGGCGGCCTTAAAAGCTACTTCTCCCATCCCCGGCCAAGCAACAATAAGATACGGTTTTTTTAAGCGCGGCCTTTTAAGAATTTTAATCCCTTCCATCATCGCTCCTTTGATAAATAGTCCGTAAGAAATTTTTCTAAAACTTGCGCGCCCCGGTAAAGATTATCAATCTTTACATATTCATTACGGGTATGCGCCTGCCCGCTTGAGCCGAATCCCGAGGCGATTGCCGGAATGTTTTTATGCTGAAAAAAGGTGATTACCGTCGCTCCCGCGGAGCCTTCTATGGCCGGCGTAATTTTTTGGCTGGCCATCGCCTTTTTTAAATAACCGACTAAAGGGTGCTTTTCGGATATTTGATAAGGCTGCTGGATCCCGGCAATTTCTATTTTGTATTTTTTTGTGTATTTCTTTAAAATACTTTTAAGCCGGCTTATTATATCTTTCGGCCGCATTCCCGGCAAGAACCTGAAATCCAGTTCAAATTCGCACCAGTCAGCCACAACATTCACCTTATCTCCTCCCCTGATTGTGCCAACATTGACCGTAGGGTTTTTTTTGTAGTTTTTTATCTGTCTTATAACTTCCAGGGCCAGGTCAATGGCATTAGTACCCAGATGAGGATAGGCACCGTGAGCTCTTTTGCCCTCTATCTTAACTTTAAGATGTATAAGACCTTTCTGCGCAACAATGATTTCAAAATCTTCGCAGTCCAAGACTAACGCGGCGTCGGGCTTTAAGATCTTCTTATCCAAAAGCGGGATCAACCCTAAGCCTGAGCCGCTCTCTTCATCGGCAGTAGCCGCAAATATAAGGTTATAACCCAAAACTCTTCCGTCTTGAACTAGGCTGTTTATCGCTTCCATAGCGCAAGCCAGATTACCTTTACAATCGGTCGCGCCTAAGCCGTAAATCCTGCCGTTGGCTATCTTGCCCGTAAAAGGATTGAATTTCCAATTCTTTCCGGCGGGGACAGTATCCAGGTGCGGCGTAATAAGCAACGCATGCTTGCTTCCGGGGCTCTCTAAATACGCCACCACGTTAGAGCGCCTGGCCTTAAATTCATAAATCCTGGTCTTAAACCCTAGCCTTTTAAGATAGGCCTGCACAAACTCAGCTATTCTACGTTCATCACGGAGAGGATTTTCAGAATTTATCCGGATAAGCTTACGGGTAAGACTGATAAGGCGTGTTTTATTAATCATCTTAAATTACTCTAATCTTATTATAACAAAATATCAGAGAAAATCCAGTGGGCAAACAGAACATTTGGGTTTGGACTTACGGCAATAGGCTTTGGCCAACGCTACCAGAAGAGCGTGGTATTCATTAAATAATCGCGCGTCCTTTTTTAACCCCGACATAAATAAACCTTGCGCTTGCGGATAAGCGCAGTCCGGCGGCAGTAATTTATGGCGGGAGAATATCCTTTTAGTGTAGGCGTCAATGACAAAAACGGGTTTGTTTAAAGCATAAAGCAAGATTGAATCCGCTGTTTCCGGGCCTATTCCTTTTACCATAAGCAGCTCTTTACGCAGAGAACCGGACTTGGCCTGAGAAATTTTTTTTACGCTCGCAGCATATTCATTGATAAAAAACTTCAAGAACTCTTTCAGGCGCCTGGCTTTTAGATTATAGTAGCCGGTGCTGCGTATTAAGCGAGCGAGTTTAGCCTGCGGTAAATTATAAATTTTACGCGGGTTTAATACTTGGTGTTTTTTTAAATTGGCTATCGCCTTCTCTACATTTTGCCAGCTGGTATTCTGGGTAAGGATCGCGCCGACCATGACCTCAAAAGGGCTCTCTGCCGGCCACCAATGTTGCGGCCCGAAATGGGAATGCAGCTTACTGTAAATTAAGCCTAATCTGTTTCTCACTTAAATTCCAGGGGATTGTAGTTATAGTAGGCGAAAATCGTGTACGCGGTCCCGGAAACCGAACCGGTATCTTTACCCTTGGGAGTAAACCAGCCGTGCCCCGTATCTACGAAATCCTGGCTGGCGTAAGGAAGGCAGCTCTCCCCCTGGCCCGACGGAGAAGGGCTGGATATAATCATATTCCCTAAAGAAGAAAGGTATTCATCCGCTTTCAGCTGATAATCATTCCCTTTAGCGCTCATTCCTTTCTTTAGGTAATAATCCGCCATTATCTTAAACGAAATGACCATTTGCGCGGTCCATTCTGACGAAACCACCCCGCCGCGGGCCACGTGCTTTTGAGGCGCGAAATCAAAACCCTTTATCCTGACTCTCTGGCCATCGGGCTTGGTATAAGCAACCTCGGCTACGCAGGTATTTTCGGCAAACTCCATAATCCTCTCCGGGCTCATTCCTAAATCTTTGAGCTTCTGTGGGCCTATAGCCGCAATCGACCAGGCATAAGTATCTGTAGCTATAGTGGAATCACCCCTGCCGCGTTTAACCGGTATATCCATTTTATCATAGGTATGCTTGACTAACCAACCAAGGATCTTATCGCGCGCAGCAAGATATTTTTGATTATTCGTCAGGCTATATAGCATATTAAAAAACGCATAGGCATCCAGGTTATGCTCCGTAGCATACCACTCTACGCTCGGGCCGCCGCGCAGGCCACCGTCTTTATCCTGGTTCTGCAGGCTAATAATACCTCCGGCGATATCTTCGGCCAGATTAAGATATTTTCTATCCTTAGTCTTATGGGTATACTGGGCTATGGCAATACCCAGCCACAGGTTGGGCCCGCTATGCACTATAAATTCCGCGGGAGTGCCGTCATTAACATAATAAGCGTTCATCAATAAACCGTCTTTTCTCTTGGCCTTGTTACTAAAAAAATCCAGCATTTTTTGCGCGCGCTCAAAATCTCCGAAGTTGGTAAAAGCCTGCGCAGCCAGGGATTGGTCATATATAAACGCCCATTCGCTTATATCGCTGTCACCCTCAAAGCTCATGACTAACCCGGTGCGCGGATTCTGATGCACCTTTATCCATTGGTACATATTATCCAGATTCGCCTTTTCTAATGTCGCTTTCTTTTTATCTATTAGAAAAAGCTCTTCGGATATAACGCTCTCTTTGATCTTAACCGAGGCCAGCTGTTGTTTAAGGCTCTCTTTTTCCTGAGATAACTGCCGGAGCAAGATATTAAATTCATTTATCTTCTGGGATTTTTCCGATATCTTCCGGGATTGCTCGGTGATTTCAACGCTGGTATTATCCTTAAACTTAGCCCGCTCATCTTCGGTTGCCTTAATCCGCGACTCTAACCCCTGGATCTGACCCTGTAAACTTTCTTTCTCCTGGCTGACATCCTTTATTTTTTGCTTGGCTAGACCGGCCTCCTGGATAACACTGGCGAGCTTGCGGACCAGAGCCCTATTCCCTTCTTCCAGTTTATTATTTATAAAACTGTTTAAGGCCAGGACCAACCCTAATAAAATAATCGCCGTTAAAGCAACCGGGATAAATAACTTCCTGCCCCAAGCATAACGCATCAGCTTGCTATTAGCGGCCTTATCAATAAACTCATAATGCAGACCGATGTAACATTTATTGCCGCTCGTAAGATCTTCTTTTAACCAGGCCGCGCAAGCTACCGCGCGGATAGGTTTTTTGGCAATAGGTATATCTATGATTAAAGAGATATTTGCCTTGTGTTCTTTGAGCAATTGCGCTGATTGGGAATCCAGGTTATGCACAGACAAACATATCCCGCCCTTACTCAAATTGTTAGTAAAGCCCTGCAACTCTGCGGATAAAGTGCTTTTTCCATCAAGGCTAATCAAATAGAATTGTACCGGAAAGACCGTATCTAAACGTACGTACCGGCGTTTTTCTTTTCCTAAATAGTCGCTTTTAGGCATACCTTAGTTACCTTTCTTAGTTCCTGAACCTGTAATAAGCATTACACGCGCCCTCACTTGAAACCATACACGGGCCTATTGGGCTATCCGGTCTGCAGCGGCGAGCAAACAATAAGCAGCTGGTCGGGGAAATAAGCCCCTTTAAGATATCCGCGCATCTGCAAAGCCTGGCGAATTTTGATTTGCTCTTTAAGCGGAGAGGAAAAACTTGCGCGGTGTTCAAGCTCGCAAATTCTTTTCTTAACTCCAGGCCGCTATCCGCTATTATCCCAAAACCGCGCCAGTTAGAATCGCTTATTTTAAAAACCCTCTTCATTATTTTCTTGGCTTTTGTATTCCCCGCCTTAGTGACTATGCGCAAATATTGATTGGCGACATAGGGTTTATGCCGGACTATCTGCTCAAGGATCATATATACCCCTTCCAAAATATCCACCGGCTCAAATCCCGTAACGCAACAAGCTATCTGGTATTTTTTCGGGATAAATGCGTAATCTTTTGTCCCGATGATTGCTGAGACATGCCCGGGGCACAAAAAGCCGTCTATTTTAAGCCGTTTATCCAGCAATAAATAAGCAATAGCCGCCGGGATCAGTTTTAACGCGGAAAAAAAAGAGATATTCTTGAGCTTACCATTTTTGGCGGCCAGGACGCTTAAGGCTATTGCCGGAGCGGTAGTCTCAAACCCTACCGCTAAAAATACTATTTTTTTATCCGGATTAGCGGCAGCCAATCTAACCGCGTCCAGTGGAGAGTATACCACAACCACGTTTCCGGATTTCGCTTTTTCTTTTTCCAGGCTGGACGCGCTTCCGGGTATGCGCAGCATATCGCCGAAAGTAGCGATAATGATATTTTTGTTTTTGGCTAGTTCAATAGCGGCATCAATGTAGGCCTGCGGGCTTACGCAAACCGGGCAACCCGGCCCGGAAATTAATCTTATATTTTTAGGTAAGAGCTTATTTAACCCGAAACGGAAGAAATTATGCGTATGCGTTCCGCAGACTTCCATAATATTAATATTCTTCCCGGGGTTTAGCGCGGTAATCTTAGCGGCGATTTTCTCAACCAGCCGGGGAGAACGGAATTCATCAACGTATTTCATCGACTATCCTCAAAGTTTCTTTGGCCCGGGCCGGGTCAACTTTTTGGATGGCAAAACCGGCGTGAACCAAGACATAATCCCCCAATTTTAACCCGGAGAGCATCTGGATATTGATATTACGCAAGAGCCTACCGGATTCAACCTCGGCAAAATCAGCGTTGATCTTTCTGATCTTCATGGGTATGCCTAAACACATAGTTTAACCTCTATAGCCGCTAATAACGGCCTGTCCCAAAGAAACGCCCGCGTCATTACAAGACAACTGCTGATGCGTAAAAACTTTAAAACCTTGCTTATATAATAAGTCTAAACAGATACTAAGTAAAAGTTTATTTTGGAATACCCCTCCGGATAAAACAACCTTATTGATCTTACTTTGCCGCCTTAAGATTAAACAGGTCTTTAAAATCATTTGCGCTACTGTCGCGTGAAACTTTTGGGCGATCTGCTCCCGGGGTTTCTTCGCTTTTAAATCCCTGACTATCTGTTTAAAAATGCCGGACGGGTCTAAAATATAGCCCTCTGGGGATTTGCTAATTTTAAACTTATAACCTGCAGTTTTAAGATAATTTTTGGCGGCTAGTTTTTCCAGCTCAATCGCCAATTCTGCCTCAAATTTTGCTTTTTCTTTACCTAAAATAAGGCTCCCGGCAGCATCAAATAACCGGCCCATGCTGCTAGCTAAGGGAGAATTTATCCCGCAGAGGTATATTTTCCGGAATAACTGCTTTTTATCTATTGCCTGATCAAAATTAAGCCAGGCCGCCACCAACCTTCTCGGCTCTAATATGGCGCGTTCTCCTCCCACGAGTGGGATTTCTTTTAAATGCGCCCCGCGGGAAAAATTTTTATAATCACAGAGTAAAAATTCCGCTCCCCATATAGTGTTGTCCACGCCTAAGCCGGTCCCGTCAAAAGCTACGCCGATTATCTTTTGGTTCTTTAACCCATTTTCCGCCATGCAGGAAGCGATATGGGCGTGGTGGTGTTGGATAGGCCGGATGAGGTATCTATTCTGTAGGGAAAAAGCGTAGCGGGTTGACTGATACTCCGGATGTAAATCGCAGGCAATAATTTTAGGGCGTTTTTTTAGAAAATACTTTGCGCATCTTTCAAAATCAGATAGGCTTTTGTGTATACTTAAATCTCCGTGTAGCGGACTGACCCAGGCTCTATCCGCCTTAGCCCAACAAATCGTATTCTTGGTCTGCGGGCCTAAGGCCAAAACCGATTTTTTAAGCTTAAAAGGAAGCTTGATTTCCAGTGTTTTCATTAACGATCTCTATATGCAATATATTATCAACCCGAAACGAGCGCTCCTGGCGCTTCAGGCAGCAGTAACCCACTAAATAGTCTTTGCCGTTCTCGCGTTTAATTTCTTTCGGGACCACCTCGCGCCGGGTAACCTGGGCGCTGGAAACAGAAATATATTCAATTTTAATCTGCGCCCTTAAGTTTAAAGCTTCCTGGATCTGGGCGATCTTTTGGTTATTAATATTTTCCAGCAACGCGGGATTAACGCTAAATAACCCAAGGTATTTATTGAAATCTGTTATGCCCTTGGTCTTAAGGATATCCTTTAATTTATTAAAGACAGCTAAGGTCAGTTCTACGTCGGAGAACGCCCGATGCTGTTGCTTTATTTTTATACCCAGGGTATCCGCGACAAACCAGAGCGCGTAACGCTCTAAGCCCGGAAGAACGCGCTTGGCCATCTTCAGCGCGTCAATTATCAGGATATCTTTTAACGCCGGCAGGTTTAAAACTTTTAATTCATTATTTAAAAATTCCAGGTCAAAACAGGCATTGTAAGAACAAACGCAAGAACCCTGAATAAAATCTAGAAATTTAGGGATTACTGTTTCGGGCTGGGGCGCGTCTTTGAGCATCTCGGCGCTGATTTTATTGACCGCAAAGGCTGCCTCGGATACAGGCTTACCCGGGTTGACCAACGCCTGAAACTCAGATATTTTTTCCAGGCCTTTAAATTTTAAAGCCGCCAACTCCACTATCCTATCCCCGGAAGACGGATCAAGGCCGGTGGTTTCAGTGTCAAAAATTACAAATTCTATTTCATCTATATTCATATCAGATTAGGGACGGTTCTCGAGCCAATCTTAAAGTGTCCCCTTAATGGGGACACTTTTGCTTTGAGTTGAGAACCGTCCCTGAAGTTGGTTTTCTTCTAGCAATATACGCCGGAACCAATTTCTCCGGGTGATACGATAATTTTACTTTCTTTAAATTTTCTAGCCCAGAGTCATCCATTATATTAATATATTTGTAACTCTTAAGTTCCTGGGCGAAGGAGCGGAAGATAAATTGGGCCAGGCCTTTTACGGATAAATCGGTTATCTCGTATAATATACAAAAGGTATCCGGGCTTAAAGGAAACCCGAAAGTAAAGCCCTTTACCTCTTTATCTATTTTTACTACCGCACCCTGAAAGCCTAAATCCGCGTAATTAACCAACGCTTCTTTTAAGGAAACCCGGCTATCGGATAACATACCCTGATAAATATGATCCGGGTTACCCAAGTTACGCTGTTGAGCCCAGAGGTTATATAATTTAAAACAGCTACCCCTCTCTTTTAAAGTAAGCTTGGCGTAACTGAAATCGTAGCGCTTGGTAAAAAAATTGCAGCTGGAGCGTTTAGATTTAAATTTATTCCCGCGTAACTGCGCCAGTTCCGTTCTGCGGCAAAGATAATCATATGATTTAAACGCGCATTCTAACCCTAAGCCTTCGTAAAACCCTTTATCTTTCTCCTCAATATTTTCTATATGCGCAAACTCCGGATTCTTATTCAAACGTTCCAGGATTTTGAAATTTTCCTGCACTACCTGCGGATCCCGGGTTTTTCCTAAGGGCGGGATATATAAAAAAGAGCCTATCTTATCCTGAAAAAATACGCACAGACTGCCGGCAATTTCCGCCCAGCGTATATCAAAGAATCTTCTCCAGATATAAATATTGGCGAAGGCATAGACCGCTAACGCGTGTCTTTCCAGGTTTAAATAAGAACTAAATTTATTCTTATCGCGCAGGAAGAGTTTATTTAGGCGCATCGGGAAACTTAAGTTCTATCAAATCCGTAACATCCTCATAGGCCTGGATAATCTGGGGGTTATCCATCAACATCTCTAACTGCTCTTTGGAATTAAGGTAAGCGGCTAAATACTCCGCGTACTCCTTAAATTCCTTTTTATTAATAGCCTCTTTTATGTAGGGACAATTTAAATCTACCGTCAGCACTACTTTTTTATTCCGCAGGTTAATCAGGAAAGGATAAAGCTGGCACTCGAAAGGCCGCAGGTTATAAATCTTGCATTTATTGCTCTGGTTTTCTAGAAAAGCGCAGAGAAACCCTTCTCCTTTAGGATTGGGGACCGGCTGGATCTTTCTTTGCATATTTATATACGCCGCGGGGATATCCTTATCCAGTAGATCCTGGACCTCTTCTTCTAACAGGCAAGGCGTCCAGACTGAGTCAATTTCCTTAAATCTGCAGCAGCCCTGGCATTTAAGGCAGGCGACCTCCGGGACAAATTGCTTGATCACTTGACTACGCTCCCTAATTTTAACGGCCTCTCGGGAATTATAATAGTAAGACCTGACTCATCCGAACCAGCCAAAACCATCCCTTGGCTTTCTACTCCCCTTAAAACCGCGGGGTCAAGATTATCTACTACCACCACATATTTACCTAAAAGCGTCTCTTTGGTATAAAAATTTTTTATCCCGGCAACTACCTGCTTGGTCTTATCCCCCAAATCCACGGTCAGGACCAAAAGTTTTTCCGCGTTAGGATGTTCGTTAACCTCTTTAATTTGAGCTATTTTTAACTCTAATTTCCGGAAATCTTCAATAGTAGCCATGTTTCCTCCTTTTAGTTCTAAATGTTTATATTGTACCACAATAAAAAACTCCGTAAAGTGCTTACGGAGTAATTTTACTCTATCCTGCGCTGCGCCAAAGGCGGATTTTAAGTGGCGGGGCCGACGAGATTCGGACTCGCGATCTCCTCCGTGACAGGGAGGCGCTTTAAACCAGGCTAAGCTACGACCCCACGAACATAAGGATGTAAATTTTAGCTTAAATACAGCTAACTTGCAACAAGTTTTTCTTCTAAATTCATGGTGGGCGGTACAGGACTTGAACCTGTAAACCTCCTGAATGTAAATCAGGCGCGCTAACCAATTGCGCCAACCGCCCGATGAGATTTAATTAGTTATCTATTTTAGCTTAAATGCTTAAGTTCCGCAAGAGAGGAAAGCTGCAGCCGTTCGGTAATGCCTTTTAAGATCCTATCCGCTGCTTCCTTATTGCTGACGATTGTGCCCACCCTCACTTCAATGCGGGACCTGGTTTCGGTAATCTTATGGATGTCTATCCGGATTTTTTCACCGCTGGCCTCTCTGCTTCTTATCTGCACTACGTCATGCCCTGAAGAAGAAACTTCTTTGGTCATTATGGCCATATTGCGGGATTGCAGCGAGTCTTTAGCAACTTTGGTGACCTGTTCCAGAGGAGCGTTTACATATTGGGTCATTTTTCCGGAAAGCCAAACCGCTGTCCCGGCTCCTCCGGCCGCGCCTCCGGCTATTAACGCGACACAACCGCAAATATTCACCAATAATATAACGGAAGCAATAAACACTGCGATTTTTTTAAACATGGGTTATCTCCTTGCACACAAGTGCACGCCGAACAATCCTATATGTTCGGGCGTTAGCGCAGCAATTCTAAAGCCGCCTTAAGCGGGTCTTTGGCCTCTAATATCGGCCGACCAATGACTAAAAAATTACTTCCGGATTTAATCGCCTCGTCTACAGTAGCGGTCCGTTTTTGGTCGTTCTTGGCTACTCCTTGGAACCTGATCCCGGGAGTAACTATCACAAATTTTCTTTTGATTTTGTTTCTTAGGTTGCGGGCTTCTTGCGCCGAGCAAACCACTCCGTCTAACCCAGACTGAATTCCGGCCTTGGCCAGGCTAAGTACGGCGCTGGGATTAGTTTTTTTACTGGTCAAAACCGTAACTCCGATTAATAAGGGTTTTTTAATTTTTAGTTTTTTGGCTTCATCTTTAGCGGCAGATACCGCGGCCTTAAGCATCTCTTCACCGCCGGAAATATGCAGAGTGAGCATCTTAACTTTATGCCGGACAGCCTCGCGCACTGCCTTAGCCACGGTGTTGGGAATATCGAGAAATTTTAAGTCCAGAAAAACCTGTGCCCCTTTTTTATGGATCATTTGGATTATTTTTGGGCCTAGGGCGGTATAAAGCTGCATACCAACTTTAAATATTTTTATCTTAGGATAAAGTTTATTGACAAAATATTTTGCCTTACTAAAACTATCCACATCCAAAGCCAGAATTATTTCGGATTTCATATTTTCAAGGCTCCCATAAGTTCCCGGATATCGCTGATTTTGTTTTTAACCAGGTATTCTTTTAAGCCGGCTATTATTTCTAGGCTTACCCCCGGATTAATAAAATTCGCTGTTCCGACGCTTACCGCGCTGGCTCCGGCAATAATAAATTCCAGGGCGCTTGCGGTATCCATTATCCCGCCCATACCGATAATCGGGATCTTCACCTTATTAAAAACTTCCCAGACCATCTTTACGGCTACCGGCCGGATTGCCGGTCCGCTTAAACCCGCTATTCCGGCGGCAATCTTGGGCCTTCTCTTATCTACATCTATACTCATCGCGCTTAAGGTATTAATTAAGGCCACCGCGTCGCTCCCTGCGTCTTCGGCAGCCTGAGCAATATCACCGATAGAAGTAACATTGGGAGAAAGCTTGGTAATAAGCGTTTTGCCGGTAATTTTGCGCACTTCTTGAACGATTTTATAAGTAGCCGCGGGATCCTGCGCAATCAAGCTCTCCTTCCCTTGAATATTAGGGCAAGAAATGTTCAATTCAATTGCCGCGACTTCTTCAATGATATTTAGTTGCGCGACTAACTCCAGGAATTCTTCGGGTTTTTCTTCGGAAGCTACACTAATGATTATCGGGACGCCTGTCTTTTTTAAGAAAGGAAGTTTCTCCCGGATAAAAATTGCCAAACCCGGATTCTCTAATCCGATGGAATTAAGCATGCCTGCGGCCGTCTCACAGGTGCGCGGCATAGGATTACCTTTACGCGGTTTTAAAGTTAAAGTTTTAGTAACAATGGCGCCGAGTTTTTTTACATCCATAAAATCCTTAAATTCTTCGGCGTAACCAAAAGTGCCCGAGGCCACCATGACCGGGTTATTTAATTTAAGTTTGCCTATTTCTACGGAAATTTTGGGTTTCATCATTTTACCAGATTAAATCCTGCGCCTTAAAAACCGGGCCTTCTTGACAAACCCGCTTTAAACCTTCTTTTGTTTTCACTACGCAACCTAAACATGCGCCAATTCCGCAACTCATATGTTCTTCTAAGGATACCTGCGCCGGGATATTATATTCATTTGCAATATCTGAAATTACCTTAAGCATGGGCTTAAGCCCACAGGCGTATAGCGCGCAACTTTTAGTTAAGTTATTCCTTAATAACTCGGTTACCCTGCCTTTGAATCCCAGCGAACCATCATCGGTAGAAATCTTTACGCTACAACCCAATTTTTTAAATTCTTGGACACAGAGCAAGTCTTTTTTTGTCTTTGCTCCAATCAAGACTAGGCTGGGGACTTTTAATTTTTCCGCCAGAAACATCAGCGGAGCGACACCCATTCCTCCCGCTACTAATATTTGCCTTCTGCCTTCTGCCTTCTGCATCCCAAGATCAAAACCATTGCCCAAAGGCCCGATAATATCCAAAAACTCGCCTTTTTTCTTGCGCACTAAGATTTCTGTGGCCTTACCCACTACTTCATAAACAATCTTTACCTTGGCTGCGCTTACTCCGTGTAGGCTAATCGGCCTTCTTAAAAGCGGGTCAAAATTAGCGCTTACCCGGATATTGATAAATTGTCCGGGCAGGGCATTTTTAGCGATTTGCGGAGCGCTGAATTCACAATGCCAGTAGTTATCCTTTATTTTGGTTTGCGCCAATATTTTTGCTTTTAGTTGAAAATTTTTCATCTTCTCCAGAGAAAAAACGCCACAATTAATATTAAAAGCGGGATTATCGAGTTGATCTCTTTTTTAAACCAAACTGGTTTTAGCGGTAAATATTCCCTGCCGCTTTCCTTAATTAAACTAGCGAGCCGCGGGATCATTCGGGGAACCCGGCGACAATACGCCTCATAAGTCCCGGGGAACATATTCTGCAATTTCTTCTCTTCGCTAAGTATTAACGGGAAGTAGCGGCTAGCAAAAATTAACAGAAATAGCAGGACTACCCACCAGTTAAAAAGCATAAGCACTACGCCCAGCCCGATTAAAAGGATCCCCAGATACATAGGATTACGCACAATTTTATAGGGCCCGCCTTCAATCAAAGCATGGCTATTCTTAGAATGCTCGGCTTTGTAACCTCTGGCTGAAACGCGGATAAGCTGGCCCAAAAATATAGCCAGCAGCCCTATTACCCTTAGAGAATTTTCCAGCCACCCCGGATTGCTCGGGCGGAAAAATGCTTCCCGGAAGAGCACGACCAGGATAATGGCCAAAGCCATAATTGTTCCGTTAATCTTTATTCTTTTCTTCATTCCTTACTTTTGGCACCTGGGGCAAAAATAGGTGCCTCTTCCTCCCTGATTAATTTTCTTAATTATTGCCTTACAGACTAAGCAGGCCTTACCTTGCCGTCCATAGACTTTATGATATTTCACGTATCCGCCTTTTTCTCCGGAAAGTCGCACATAATCGTCAACGGAGGAGCCGGCGTGGCGCACAGCCGCATTCAAAATATCACTGATTGCCTTAAAGAGCAATTCTTTTTCTTTATCCGTCAATGCATTCGCCCGGCGCTCAGGATTGATTTTGGCGCGGAATAAAATTTCTGAAGCATAGATGTTGCCTATACCTGCAATAAACGACTGGTCCATTAATAACGGCTTAATCCGGGTTTTCTTTCCCTTTAACATATCTTTAAACTGCTTTAAACTTAAATCCGCTGGCTCAGGCCCGAGGCTTTGAATGAATTTCAAGGTCCGCCAATCATCCAACAGGCGCAATTCAGCAAAGAGCCTCTGGTCGTTAAAATCCAGGATTTTGCCGTCGGAGAAATGAAAGGCTACCCGGCTCTTCTTGCCTCCTCCGGGATAAACTAATTGCCCGGTCATCTTAAGGTGCATTACTAAGGATTTGCCGTTAGATAACTCGAATATCAAAACTTTGGCCCGGCGTAAGATATTTTTGATAACTACGCCTTCCAGACCCTTCTTAAAAACAGAAACCGCCGGCTCCCGGATAATCGCGCGATTCCGCACGCAAACCTCGGTAATCTTCTTACCTACGATTACTTTTTCCAGATCGCGTTTTATGGTTTCCACTTCCGGCAGTTCCGGCATTACTGCTCCTTCTTTAACAACTCCCGGACTTTATTGACTACTTCATCTACAGAATCTAATTTCATTACCCCGGGAATATCCCAGGAATTCAGGGTAATCACCGGTATCCCGAATTGAATACAATAAGCAATTTCCGAAAGGGTTCCTGCCCTTCCCGCTAAAGCAATAACTACATCCGCGGCCTTAACTACTAAAACATTTCTGGCTAATCCTAATCCTGTAGGCAAGGCTATATCTACGAACTTATTGGCGTCATTTTTATTGTAACTTGGTATAATGCCTATAGTTAGGCCTCCGCCAGCCTTAAAACCCGAGCAAACCGCCTCCATTACTCCACTTAGACCCCCACAAACGAGTATATCCGCCACTTTTGAGAGTTTTTTGCCTAATTCTTGGGCAATTATCTCCACTTCAGGCGTACAATTTCTACCTCCAATCACACTTATAACTTTCTTCATATTACTCCTTATAGACTATTCTTATGCGCCTGGACAGAATTGAACTGTCACATCCAGCTCCGGAGGCTGGCGCCCTATCCGTTGGGCCACAGGCGCGTTAAAATAAACTCAATTGTTCTTCGTTTTTCTGGCCAGGCTCTTCCTTCCCAAAGATAGAGATTATTCCATATTCGCCATCGTAGCCAGCCTGAATATCGACTTTACCTTCACGTACTCTTAGAACCCCCTCCGCAACTTTAGGAGGTAAACCTTTAAGCAGATCCTGCTTGGGAGCAGCCATCAGGATTTCAAACTCTGTCCCAAATTTACTCAGGCAACTCCGGTAATCTCTTTCTACCGCAACACTGGTTTTGCCTACGCCTTTGGCATCGGCGATTATTTCATCCAAAGGTATTAAATGTTTAAAAGGTATGGCGTTCTCGGGCTTAAAACCTTGCGGCCTATCGGCTAATTTTTCTACACGGTTCACTACCCCGACAGTAACCGGCTTACCGCATTTTGGGCACTTGCCAGCGTGTTCTTTTGTTTCCTTCGGCGACCAACGGATACCGCAAAGCCGGTGCCCGTCAAAATGATACTTCCCCTCTTCCGGGAAAAACTCTATGGTGTATAAAAACCGTTTCTTATCTTTTGTCTTTAAAACTTCTCTTATTGTTTTATAATCAAGCTCGCAGTCAAAGACATTGCCCTCACGTCCAATTTTTTGCGGTGAATGTGCATCACTATTGGAAATTAAGGTAAACTTATCTAAAGCGCTCAAGCGCCAATTCATTGCTGGGTCGGAATTACCGCACCAAAGAGGAATACCGTTTCTGCGAATATAAATTACATGATTAGGAACAGTAACGCAGAAAACCCATCCTTCGTAATCTACCCATTTTTCTGTATAATTATGTTTTTTTATTGTTGAGGGTAAAATTATTGGTTTATTCCGCCTTATAAAATAAATAATCCAGGCATCGTTTCTTTGTTTGTATATCTTTTTTGTGCTGGGCGAAGAAAATGGGGTACCTTTTTTCTGGCCTAATTTGTAATACGCAGAAATCCCTATTTTTAGGGCTATCTCCTGTAAATCGTCACGCAAACGAATTGAGGTGGTTGTTGCCGATAAACCCTTTCCAGATCTTCCGTAAATATGCCCGTCCCCTTTAATATAGTATTGTAATAGAATCTCTAACAATTCTTTCGAGAGAGATTTAATATTCAATGGAATAAATTTATCATAACATTTACCAAACTGTCTTAAATAATGAAATAACTGAAAATCTCTCACCCGAACCAAGTTACCTCGTTTATAAGCTTTATAACCGAAGCACTCAAGAAGTTGTTTCATTTCATTAAGTAAATTTTCATCATTGTTACATACACAAACGTTGTAATCACCCTCTTTGCCTTCGCTAGTCCAGCCCTCTGCAAGCCAGAAACCAAAAAACTTTAGCCAGGGTTTTAGAGGTAAGCGATTTTCTTTTTTATTACGAAATCCGGAATAATATCTACTACCATGCTGCATTTTAACTTCGGGTAGTGTAAAATATTTTGGTTTCTCTCCAATCCAGATACCGTCTTTTTTCAATATTTTGGATTTATTAAATAACTTTTCTGCTTCTTTCAAAGAATAAGGCTTACGGTTTCTAAAATCGCAGGGGCTATATAGTAGCTTATGATTAGGGGTTACCAATAAATCTACTCTTTTAGTTCTGAGTTTATACATTTTCCCTTTATAAATATAATTAGAAATTCTTTGCGGAATTTGAAATTCAATTCTATCGGTCTTAATATTCAAAGTGCAAATTTTATCGGAATAGCTGACTTCAGGGAACTTCTTCCAGCCATTTTCAGTTAAAACCTCTGTTTTTTCATCATAACAAGACAGGCCCGTTTCCAAAGCAAATATTTTCGGTGTCTGCTCTTCAAAGCAATCTTCTATCCTGTCAAACCCTGACATAGAGCCAAAGAGGGAAAACCAGGGCGTCCAGATATGCCCGGGGACAAGTATACAGTTTTCATCAATACCAAAGACAATCCGCGCCAGTTCTGCGGCATCCAGCCCTAAGATAGGCCTTCCGTCGCTGGCCAGGTTGCCCAGCCGGCCGAGTTTGTCATTTATTTTATCCACGGTTTTAAATGATGGAGCGATGATGACATTGTGTATGCGGTAGGTTTTATTTTTTTTGGAATATATGCTGCTTACCTCGGCAGTCAGGATAAAATAGACCCCATTATGCTGGTATAACCCATTCCCGCAATCTTCTAAGGTGTGTTTTAGTTCTTCCAGCCACAAATGATGCGTAAAATCTCCCGTGCCTATAAGGGTGATTCCTTTTAACTTCGCCCATTCGCTTAAATTCTTGACATCCATATTGCGGCTGGTAGCCCGCGAGTATTTAGAATGGACATGAAAATCGGCTATGAATTCCATTTGTGCACCTTACCTTGGCAAAGCGTGTATTCTACAAAACCCTTAAGCGAACGGCCGATAAAAGATGAGTTTTTAGACTTGGAATAGAAATTTTCTTTTTTTACTACCCATTCTCTTTCAGGGTCAACTACTATAATATCCGCGTCAGCGCCGACGCTTAATGTCCCTTTATTCAGGCCTAAAATCCGGCTGGGATTTAACGACATTTTGAGGACCAGTTTACTCCAGTCCAATAAGTTATTGCCTATCAACTCTGTGATAGCTGCGGCTAATTCGGTTTCTAAGCCGATTACCCCGCATTCCGCGCGTTCAAACTCAATATCCTTTTCATTTTCAGTATGCGGAGCGTGATCTGAGGCGATCACGTCTATTAAACCGTCGGCCAAACCTTTACGGATAGCCAACATATCCTCTTTAGAGCGTAGCGGCGGGTTCATTTTAAAATTAGGATCATAACCTAAGACCGCTTCTTCATTAAAAGTAAAATAATGCGGCGCACTCTCGCAGGTAACCCTGACCTTATTTTTTTTGGCCCGGGCAATAATTTCCAGCGATTCTTGGCAGCTTACGTGGGCAATATGCACCCTGGCGCCGGTTTCTTTAGCTAACCTTATGTCGCGCTCAACCCTTTTATATTCTGACTCGGTTGATATGCCGCGCAACCCCAGACGCGTAGAAGTAAAACCTAAATTTACTACCCCGCCAGCTGCCAGCTTTTTATCTTCGCTATGGCAGATTACCAGAATATCCTCTTTTTTGGCTTGCTTAAACGCCTCCAGCATAAGGGCGTCCTTATCTACCGACGAGCCGTCATCAGAGAGGGCAATCGCGCCTTCTTTTTTAAGGCTGGCGAAATCGCTTAACTCTTCTCCTAGCCTTCCTTTAGTAATAGCGGCGCAGATGAAACAATTGGCCTTGGCGCTTTTTTGGATAGCTGTTTTTATAATTTTAATATTTTCTTTTGAGTCTATTGCCGGAGAGGTATTGGGCATGGCCAGGACACTAGTCACTCCGCCGGCTAAAGCAGCCTTTGAGCCGCTGCAGATTGTTTCTTTATCTTCCCTGCCCGGCTCCCGCAAATGCACATGCATATCTACAAGTCCCGGCAGAACAATTTTGCCCGACGCATCAATTATCTTATCCGCTGCGCCTTGAATATTTTTAGCTACTTTGGATATCTTAGAATCTTCCACTAATATATCCATTAGCGCATCAATTTTATTCGCCGGGTCGACTACTCTGCCGCCCTTAATTAAAGTCTTCATTGTTTTTTATTTTTTCGTTGGCTTGGGCTACCAAAAATAAAACCGCCATTCTCACCGCGATACCATTGGTGACCTGCTCCAATATTACCGAATTTGCCCCATCCGCCACATCGCTAGACATCTCGATCCCGCGGTTTATCGGCCCCGGGTGCATTACGATAATATCTTTTTTGGCTTTCTTCAATCTCTCTTGCGTGATCCCAAACTCCTTGAAATATTCCAACTGCTTAGGGAACGCGGTTTCTCCGTCGCGTTCAAACTGCATCCTTAAGACATTTACGGCGTCCGCGTTTCTTAAGGCCTCATCTATATCGCTGGTAACCGCTACGCCCATCTTTTCTATCGCCACCGGAATAAGCATCTTGGGCGCGCAGACAGTGACCTTGACTCCCAATTTAGTCAACCCCCATATATTTGAGCGGGCTACCCGCGAATGCGCGATATCTCCTACTATGCTTACGTTCAAACCCTCAAGCTTACCCAGCTTTTCCTTTAAGGTAAAAATATCCAGGAGGGCCTGGGTAGGATGTTCATGCCAGCCGTCTCCGGCATTGACTACGCTTAAATTAACGTGACGAGCGAGCATGACTGCCGCGCCGCTAAAATTATGGCGCATAACTATAATATCGGCTTTCAGCGCTTCAATATTCCTGCCGGTATCAATAAGGGTCTCGCCCTTTTTGACACTTGAGGTTTCGGTAGCGATATTAATTACGTCGGCGGAGAGCCTTTTGGCAGCCACCTCAAAGGAAACACGGGTACGCGTGGAGGGTTCGTAGAATAAATTTACCACGGTCTTGCCGCGTAACGCCGGAACTTTCTTGATCTCGCGGCTAGAAACCTCTTTAAAACTCTCGGCGGTAGAAAGAATCAGCTCTAATTCTTCTTGACTTAGTTCTTCCAGCCCCAACAAGTCTTTTCTTATCCAACCCATTTAATTTTTCTCAACAATTACGACTTCGTCTACGCCTTCAGTCTCCTGCAGGCGCACCTCTACTGCTTCATCCTTGGAAGTCGGGATATTTTTACCGGCGTAATCCGCCCGGATCGGCAATTCCCGGTGGCCACGGTCAATCAAAACCGCCAGCGATATGGATTTTGGCCGGCCGAAGTCAATCAACGCATCCAAAGCCGCCCTTACCGTGCGCCCGGTATATAAAACATCATCCACCAAAATCAGGTTTTTACCGTTAATATCAAAATCTATTTCGGTCTTACGCACCAATGGCTGGCCGGAAGCCAGGGCCAGATCATCCCGGTATAAAGTTATATCCAGCGCTCCGGTAGGAATATCCGCGCCTTCAATATTTTTAATACATTTGGCTAAACGCTGGGCTAAATAAACCCCGCGGTTCCGTATCCCAATAAGGCAGAGATTTTCTACGCCTTTATTCTTCTCGACTATTTCATGGGAGATACGCGTCGCGATTCTGGCAATCGCGTCTTTATCTAATATCTTGGCTTTTTCTTTCATAGGTAGCAAGGCACGCCCTCCGCGACAAAAAACCCAACCGCGTGATTTGCAGTTGGGTTTCCTTTACTTTTTACAGCAATTTTTTTCATTTTATTCACCTTGCCAGCCTCTCAAGGGCTTGGGCTTAAAGGTTATCTTGAATTTGTTTAAGTATAGCATATCTGCCTCTCTTGTCAAGGCTAAATAAATAGGGACAGCGACCATTTTTCTCTTCTAGGCGACCAAGAAAAATGGTCGCTGTCCCTATTTAAATTACAATTACAAATTCCCCGCGGGGCTTAGAATTACGCAGCTTCTCCTGGATCAACTGGGGGGTAGAACGGATAACTTCTTCAAATTTCTTGGTTAATTCCCGGGCAACCACGATTTGCCTATCGCCAAAAACATCCGCTAAATCTTCCAGGCTGGCTAAGATGCGATGGCTCGATTCGTAGCAAATAACCGTGCATTTTAAGCCGCTTAACGCTTTCAGCTTATTCTTGCGGGATATTTTTTTATTCGGCAGGAAACCGGCAAAATAGAATTCGTGGGCGGGTTTTCCCGAAAGCACCAAAGCGTTGACAAAAGCTGCGGGCCCCGGAATAAAAGTCAGCTCTATAGCGTTCTTGATAGCCAGATTAATCAGATTATACCCGGGATCCAGTATCCCGGGCGTGCCGGCATCCGAAACAAGGGCCACGTTTTTGCCTTCTTTTAAAAGCCCGAGCAGATATTCGGCCTTGGTAAATCTATTATGCTGAAAGAAACTCGTGGTGGGCTTAGTAATACCATAGTGATCCAGAAGGATCTTGGTATGCCGGGTATCTTCACAGGCAATCAAATCCACGCTCTTGAATACTTCGATAGCGCGAAAGGTTATGTCCTTTAGATTACCTATAGGGGTAGCGACTATATAAAGCATTACTCAACGGTTACGGACTTAGCTAAATTGCGCGGCTGGTCCACGTCGCAGCCGCGTTTTACGGCAATGTGGTAAGCTATCAACTGCAGGGGAAAAGCCACTAAAAGAGGAGAGAATAATTCTTCGGACTTAGGGATATAAATGACTTCTTTGGTTAACTCCGTAATTTCTTTGTCCCCTACGCTGGCAATAGCGATAATTTTTCCGTGCCGGGAGCGGATCTCCTGGATATTAGAGACCATCTTTTCATAAACTTTAGAGGCAGGAGCAATACAAACTACCGCCCGGTACTCATCAATTAAGGCAATGGGCCCATGCTTCATCTCTCCGGCGGCATAGCCTTCAGCGGGGATATAAGAGATCTCTTTCAGTTTAAGCGCTCCTTCCAGGGCTGAAGGATAATTAATGTTCCTACCCAAATACAAAAATGAGCCCAAATGCGAATGTTTTCGAGCCAGCCTGGCAATATTATTTTGCTCTTTCAGAATTAACTCCTGCTGGTGGGGAATTTTGCGCAGGTCATCCAGGTATTTCCTGATTTTAGCCGAGGGAAGAACGTTTCTGATACCGGCAAGATAAAAAGCGAATAAATACAGGGCGGTTAACTGGGCGGTATAAGCCTTGGTCGAGGCCACCCCGATTTCCGGGCCGGCGTGCGTATAAATTATACCGTCGGATTCGCGGGTCAAAGTCGAACCTAAAACATTGCAGATAGAGATTACGCTGGCGCCGTGTTTTTTGGCCTCCCTTACCCCGGCCAGGGTATCCGCGGTCTCTCCGGACTGACTTATGGCCATAACCAGGGTATCCGGACCGATTAAAAGTTCGCGATAGCGGAATTCGCTGGAAACGTCTATCTGTGTCGGGATAGCGCAGAGGGATTCTAAAACATACTTTCCCACCAAACCGGCGTGATACGCTGTGCCGCAGGCGACGATAAATATATTTTTGATATTTTTAAGCTTTTCTTCAGGGATGTTTTGTTCTTCAAAATCTATCTTGCCGGATTCCCTGTTGATCCTGGAATTTATCAGGCTTTCCAGGATTTTCGGCTGCTCATTGATTTCTTTCAACATAAAATGCGCAAAGCCGTTTTTCTGAGCCTGGGTAATATCCCAATTAATGCGTACGGATTTTTTAGCGCTTGGCCTGCCTTCCAGATCCGTAACCTGAAAGCCCTCCTTGGTTAAAACCACTACTTCGTTTTCATCTAGAAAGACAATTTCTTTGGTTGACTCTAAAACCGCGGGCGCATCCGAAGCGAGAAAATTCTCATTCTTACCTAAACCTAAAATTAAAGGGCTGCCGGAACGCGCTCCGACTAACTTTCCCGGTTCTCTTGATGAAATAACCCCGATGGCGAAAGAACCCACCAGTAGTTTAAGGCTGCGCCGCACTGCTTCTTCCAGCGGAATATTCTTATAAAACTTTTCGATTAAATGGACGATTACTTCGGTGTCTGTCTGGCTGCGGAAGGTATGGCCTTCTTTAATCAGGCGGTTTTTGAGGATCTCAAAATTCTCAATAATCCCGTTATGCACCAGGGCGATCTCGCCTTGACAATCCTGGTGGGGATGGGCATTAGGCTGGGTGGGAGCGCCGTGCGTCGCCCAACGGGTATGGGCTATACCAACAGTGCCGGATAAGGGCCTGGCTTTGACTAACCTTTCTAACGCGCTGATTTTGCCGGGAGATTTTCTTAAGGATATGGCGCTTTTCTTAGAGTTAATTACGGCGATACCGCTTGAGTCGTAACCACGGTATTCTAGGCGCTTCAGGCCGCTTAACAAAATACCCTGAGCTTCCCTCTCTCCGACGTATCCGACTATTCCGCACATAATTATTCAGTGACCCCGACGGGATTTGAACCCGTGTCGAGAGCTTGAAAAGCTCTTGTCCTAGACCAGGCTAGACGACGGGGTCGTAAGGTTATTCTTCCTCTTCGGCAATTACCGGAGCAACACAGGCAACCCGGTCTTTAGCCTGCAGCTTTATCAGGCGTACGCCTTGGGCAGAGCGCCCGGTTTCTCGGATATCTTTTATCGCGCAGCGTAAAAATATACCATTTTGGGTAATGACCATCAGCTCATCATTATCATTTACACTTTTTAAATTTACTGCCTCGCCATTCTTAGCGGTGACTTTAATGTTAATCACGCCTTTGCCGCCGCGGCTGGTTAAACGATATTCGTCTATAGTTGTGCGCTTGGCAAAGCCTAAACTAGTCACTGTAAGGATAGTGGAATCTTTTTGGGGGACAACCATATCAATAACTTCGTCCTTTTTACCCAGAGATATCGCGCGTACCCCGTGCGCGCCTCTACCCATATCGCGCACGTTCTCTTCGGAAAATCTCACCGCTTTGCCCTGCCGGGTCCCGATCAGTAATTCTTGCTTACCGTCGGTCATTTCGACGCCGATCAAAGCATCATCCTTATCCAGGGTAATCCCGATAATCCCGCCTTTACGCGGATTACCATAAGCCTCTAACTTAGTTTTCTTGATTTGCCCGAGTTTAGTCACCATGACCAAATATTTATCCGGTGAAAAATCTTTGACCGGGATAGTAGAACTGATTTTCGCTACCTGCTCCATCTGCACCAGATTCACAATAGCCTTCCCCTTAGAAACGCGACTAGCTTGGGGTATCTCATAAACCTTTAACCAATGCACCTGCCCCTTGTCCGTAAAAATCAAAAGGTAATCTTTGGTGGAAGCCACAAAAAGATGCTCGCTAAAATCTTCCTCTTTTAACTCCGCTCCGGTTGCCCCGGTGCCCCCGCGTTTTTGCTTGCGGTATGAACCTACGGGAAGCCGCTTAATGTAACCGCCGTGGCTGATCGTCACCACCACGTCCTCTTCGGCAATTAAATCCTCTACCTCTAACTCCTCTGCTTCACCCACTATATCCGTACGCCTTTCATCGCCGTATTTTTTCTTTAAATTCTCCAGCTCTTCCTTAATGATCCCTTCGATTTTTTTCTCCGAAGCTAAAATCGACCGGCAGATCTCGATTTTCTTTAAAAGCTCGGCATACTCCGCGTCAATTTTATCGCGCTCTAAGGCGGTTAAGCGCTGCAACTGCATTTCCAGAATCGCCTGCGACTGCAACTCCGAAAGCTCAAACTCCTTCATTAAATTTACTTTGGCCGCTTCCACGCTCTTTGATGTTTTGATTACCTTAATAATCCGGTCAATAAATTTAAGGGCTATCTTGAGACCTTCTAAAATATGCGCCCTCCTTAAAGCCTTGTCTAATTCAAACTGGGTGCGCCGGCGGATCACAATCTTACGATGCTCGATATAACAATCTAAGACCTGGCGTAGATTTAACACCTTGGGCCGGTTATCCACCAAGGCCAGCATAATAATGCCAAAGGTAGTTTCCAGCTGGGTATGTTTAAAAAGTTGATTCAAGACAATCTGGGATTCAATATCGCGCTTAAGCTCAACCACAATGCGCATACCGTCCTTATCCGATTCATCGCGGATATCCGATATGCCTTCAATTTTTTTATCATCGACCAAAGCCGCGATAGCTTCAATAAGCCCGGATTTCTGCGCCTGGTAAGGAATTTCAGTAATAATAATTAAATCTTTGCCATTCTTTTGATGCTCTACGGTTGCCCGGGAACGTATGAGTAACTTGCCTCTTCCGGTAGTATACGCGTCTTTAATCCCCGCCTTGCCGCAGATTAACCCTCCGGTAGGAAAATCCGGCCCCTTGATATAACGCATCAGGTCCTTAATCTCTGCCTCGGGATGATCCAGTAGATAAATAATAGCGTCGCAAACTTCATTTAAATTATGCGGCGGTATATTGGTGGCCATGCCTACGGCAATACCGCTTGAACCGTTCACTAACAGATTCGGTAAACTCGCTGGTAAAAGTAACGGCTCCTTTAAAGAAGAGTCAAAGTTCGGGCCAAAATTAACGGTTTCTTTTTCAATATCACCGAGCATCTCTTCAGAAACCGCGGCCAGGCGCGCCTCGGTATAACGCATCGCCGCGGCTGCGTCTCCATCAACCGAACCAAAGTTGCCCTGACCATCGACTAAGGGGTAACGCAAAGAAAAATCCTGCGCCATACGCACCAGGGTATCATAGATAGCCACATCGCCATGCGGATGATACTTACCCATGGTTTCACCGACGATACGCGCGCATTTCTTATAAGGTTTAGAGTGTTCCAGGTTAAGATCTTGCATGGCATAAAGAATTCGGCGATGCACGGGCTTTAACCCATCGCGGACATCCGGCAGGGCCCGGCCTACGATAACGCTCATCGCGTAATTCAAATAAGAGTCTTTAACTTCGTCCTCAATATAAACCGGAATTATTTTTTCGTTGCGGGTATACATATTAAATATCCAGATTCTTTACCTGATGCGCGTAATCTTCGATAAATTGACGCCGCGGCTCAACCTGGTCGCCCATTAAAACCGTAAACATCTTATCCGCCTCCACCGCGTCCTCTAACTTCACCTGTAAAATCGTTCTTTTTTCCGGATCCATAGTCGTATCCCAAAGCTGCCGGGGATTCATTTCACCTAAACCTTTATACCTTTGTATATGCATCCCCTTGGTAGCCACTTCTTTAATATACGCCAGCAGCTCTCTTAAACTAAAAACCTCTTTAGTATCTTCCTCATTAGTAATACGATAAACCGCTTTTAGTTTTTTGTCTGTTTCCTTAACCACGCCACTCTTAGGAAGGGTAACGCTACTAAAATAGCTTTCGATCTCCAGCCCAAGTTTTTCAATCTTAGCTACTACCTCCTCAATCTCCTGAGATTCAAAGAGCTGCAAAACATCCTGCTCTAGCTCTTTACCTTCTTTCTCAGTGAGGGCGGCCAACTCTTTATCAGAGTAGAGAAAATGGTCTTTTCCCTCCACTTTTACCCTATAAACTGGCATTTTTTTGGTCTTTGGATGCCTGAAACTGAGATATTCTCTAAAATCTACTCCCTTTTTATCCAAATACCTGCCTAGCTTATCCAGTTCAACTAATAACTTTAATAGCTCTTTAAACTGATTGTCGGTAAAAGTTTGCTTATCCTTTACCCTTAATAATTTATGGCCTTCCCGGCCTAAATCTAAAAGCAACTCATCCATCTGTTGCTCAGTCTGAATATATTCTTCGCGCTGCCCTCTTTTAATTTTATAAAGCGGGGGCTGAGTAATATAAACATGGCCTTCCTCCACCAGCTTGGGCATTTGCCGGTAGAGTAAAGTCAAAAGCAAGGTGCGGATATGCGAACCATCGATATCCGCATCGGCCATAAGCATTAATTTATGGTATCTTAATTTGCTCAGGTCAAACTCTTCGCCGATACCCGTGCCTAAGGCGGTAATGATGGTGCGGATCTCTTCATTGGATAAAATTTTATCCAACCGGGATTTTTCGACATTCAGAATCTTCCCTTTAATCGGGAGAATCGCCTGAAATCTTCTGTCTCGGCCCTGCTTGGCTGAACCGCCGGCGGAATCACCCTCTACAATATACAATTCGCATAAAGCCGCGTCGCGTTCCGAGCAATCCGCTAATTTTCCCGGCAGCCCGGCGCCTTCTAACGCGCCTTTTCTACGGGTTAATTCGCGGGCCTTACGCGCAGCTTCGCGCGCCCGGGAAGCTACGATTACTTTATCAATAATTTTATTGGCAACGGAAGGATTCTCTTCAAAATAACTGGCTAGCGCGTCCAGGCTGGATGAGGCAACCAAACCATCTACCTCAGAGTTTCCCAGCTTAGTCTTGGTTTGCCCTTCAAATTGCGGATTAGGTACTTTTACGCTAATGACCGCGGTCAACCCCTCGCGCCCGTCTTCACCCGTAATCGCTATTTCATCCTTAATTAAGTTCTTGGCCTTGGCGTATTGATTGATGGCCCGGGTCAGCGCGGATTTGAAACCCGATAGATGCGTCCCGCCTTCTATGGTATTAATATTATTGGCGAAAGAAAAAATGGTTTCGGCGTAGCCGTCATTATACTGCAGGGCCACTTCCACATTAATATTATCCTGCAGCTTTTCAAAATAAACCACTTTATTATGCAGTGGATTTTTGTTCTTATTTAAATATTCGACAAAAGAAACGATCCCGCCGGAAAATTCAAATACCGATTCTTTATCCGTGCGCTCATCTTCTAATTTTATCTTCAGGCCTTTATTTAAAAAAGCCAGCTCCCTTAGGCGCTGGGAAAGGATATCGTAAGAATAATCTACCTTGTTAAATATTGTCTTATCCGGCTTAAAGGTGATTTTTGTCCCGGTATTGGTGCTTTTGCCGATAACCGTTAATTTAGAAACCGTCTTGCCGCGCTCGTAGCGCTGATGATAAATCTTCCCATCCCTCTTTACTTCTACTTCCAGCCAGTCGGATAACGCGTTAACGCAGCTGACGCCAACGCCATGCAAGCCTCCGGACACTTTATAAGAACGATGGTCAAATTTTCCTCCGGCATGCAGTGTAGTCAGGGCGACTTCTACCGCGGGTTTCTTTTCTGTTTTATGCATATCTACCGGAATACCGCGGCCGTTATCAACAACCGTCACACTATTATCGTTATGCACCGCTACCGCTATTGCGTCGCAATAACCGCCCAGGGCTTCATCCACGCTATTATCTACGACCTCATAAACCAAATGATGCAGCCCGCGCACAGCGGTATCGCCGATATACATCGCCGGCCGCCTTCTCACCGCCTCTATCCCCTCAAGGACCTGGATGCTTGTGGCATCGTAGGCCTTAGCCGTATCTGCTGCCTTAGGGCCTTCCCGCAATGTTTCTTTTGTCTTTTTCGCTTTGCTCACCTTAAGTCTCCGATATTAAAATGGATGTCTGTTATATCCTGCGAACATTTTTTTAATTTATTCAGTAAAGTTTCTTTTTTGAGATTCAGGCTATACATCCAGCTGGATGAATCTACGCTCAACCCCAGTATTCCTTTTCTAAAATATTGTAACTTTATATGCCCCAACTCCTTTTTTGTCAAGACCTTTCTTATCCAGGCTTGCGGGCCTTCGTCATTGAGGCCGCTTTTTTTGGATAATAGATCCTGGATCACCAGCTCGATCGTATCTTTAATTTTCTCCATTAAATGAGCGCGTTAACTCAGGCGCATAGGCAACACAATATAAACATATCCGTTAATCCGGATAACCCCGGGTTTTTCCGCGTCAGTCAATTCCAGGTCTATCTCCTCAACGTTTAAGTTTTTTAAAACATCTATTAAATAAGAGGGATTAAAACCTATGGCCAACTCTTTCCCTTGATAGACAACCGCTAATTCTTCCCGCGATTCTCCTACATCGGGAGTAGACTTAGAAACCACTAATTTATTCTTAAAAACTTCAAACTTGACCGCTTGATAATCCGGCGTAGATAATAAGGCCGCTCTTTTGACCGCTAATAAAAACTGCTCTTTATTCAGGCGCACCTTATTTTCAGATGCTACAGGAATCACTTGTTTGTAGTCCGGAAATTCGCCCTCGATTAAGCGCGAAATCACTATCACGCTACCTAAGTCAAACAACACCTGATTACTTCCCAACACCAAAGACACCTCTCCGCTTTCTTTTAAATTCCGGTTTAATTCATGGATGGTTTTCACCGGCACAATTATACTAATATCTCTTTCCGGGTTAGAGTTTAACTTCTTTTCCATAATCGCTAACCTCTTACCGTCGGTAGCCACCAGGGTCAGATTGTTTTTATTGACCTTAAAAAGTATCCCGTTTAAAATATAGCGCGATTCATCAATAGAGACGGAAAAGGAAGTCAGGGTTAGGGCCCCTTTTAATAATGCCTGATCTAGTTTGATAACCTCTTTATCTTTAAATTCCGGCAACTTAGGAAACTCTTCTTTAGCTAACCCCATAATTTTAAACTGGCATAAGTCGGTTTCAATATTAACCTGGTTATTTTTTTTAGTGGTTATAGTAACGCTATCCGCGGGTAATTCTTTAATAATATCACTAAACCTTTTAGCTGGAAGAGTGATCGCCCCCTGTTCCTGGACATCAACAGGTATTACACAGCTTATCCCAATATCTAAATCCGTAGCTGTAAGCCTTAAACTACTACTTTGAGCCTCAATTAAAATATTGGATAATATGGGCAAGGTAGCTTTAGTTATGATTACGTTTTGTACGGTTTGTATCCCTCCCAATAAAATACTTTTATCCACCTTAAGTTTCATTTTTCTTTCTCCTTACTATTCATTATTTAATATAATACTTAAAAAGCAGTAGTAATAAGATACTTACCAACCTGTTCAAAACCCCCCAACCTACTCCAACTCAACATAACTAAAACAAAAAATAACCTTGAATAACCTGGGGGTTTAATGTTTGACTATTTGTATAATACGTTCTACCTTTTCCTGTAAGGATGGGTTCTCCCCCAACTCCCCTTTTATTTTATTATAAGAATGCAAGACTGTTGTGTGGTCTTTCCCGCCAAAAAACTGGCCAATCTCAGGCAAGGATAGATCCGTTAACTCCCTGCTTAAATACATAGCTATTTGCCGAGGTAAGACTATTGTCTTATTTCTTTTTTTGGCTTTGAGTTCTGCCAAAGCAATACCGAAGTCTTCGGCAACGCAGCGTTGAATAAAATCCACGGTTATTAATTTCTTCGGTTCTTTCAAGAGGTCTTTCAGGACCTCTTTGGTTAAATTCAGAGTTATGGGTTTTTCTTCCATTAAAGAATAAGCCATGGTCCTGACTAAAGCGCCTTCCAGCTCCCGGATATTAGTTTTAATTAACTGGGCAATAAAAAATATAACGTCGTCGGGTACAGAGACCGGCTCGCGCTCAATTTTTTTCTTTAATATCGCCACTCGCGTTTCCAGGTCCGGAGGTTGTATATCTGTAGTCAGCCCCCAGCCAAAACGCGAAACCAGCCGGTCCTGTAAATCCGCGATTTCCTTGGGCGGCCTATCCGACGATAAAATTATTTGCTTGTGCGCGTCATATAACACGTTAAAGGTATTAAAGAATTCTTCCTGGGTAGAATCTTTCCCGCCAAAAAAATGCACATCATCAATAACTAGGACGTCGGTGTTCCGGTATTTTTGCCGGAAAGCCGCTGTGGAGTGGCGCTGTATGGCGCTAATAAGCTCATTGGTAAATTGTTCCGATGGCAGGTAGGCAATTTTTAAACTGTCTCCCAGTTTATTTTTTATTTGATGGCAGATGGCCTGGATTAAATGAGTTTTGCCTAACCCCACCCCGCCGTAGATAAATAAGGGATTATAGGTTTTGGCCAGAGAATCCGCCACGGCTATAGAGTAGGCGTGGGCATGCCGGTTAGAAGGCCCGATAACAAAATTGTCAAACGTGTAGCGGCTGTTTAAGTTTAAACCGTACTGATTATCGCGGGTAGCCTGGGTTAGGGTTTTAGCCGGTAGTTCCCGGTCGGGTTCAGCGCTCACCGCGCTACTGGCTTCTACCTCCACTTTAATTTTTCCCAACCCCGCCGCGCTAAAGGCGTTCTCAATGATTGAGCTGTAATTTTTCTTCACCCAGTCCCTAAAGAAAGTATCCGGCGCCTCTAAAACCAATAAGTCCTGGTTCAGAGATATTGCCTTAAGTGGTAAAATCCAAGTTTCAAAGATAGTCAAGCCAAGGGCTTCTTGAATCTGGTCCTGAACCTGTTTCCATGCTTGAGTGATTTCAGCCATTTTCTCGTTATTAACAGTTTATTAACACCTTGAATAAATCTGTGGAAACTAAATTCATCTTTGCGGATATAGCTTAGGCTAAATTTTTGCCTAAAATTCCCTTACCAACAGGTCTTCTCTATGGCCGTTTCCTTCTCCGGTCCAATAATTATAGCAGAAGCGAAACAACTTGCAAGTAAAAAAGATAAACGTCAATCATTATACAATAATTTGTCAGCGCGTCAATAAGAAAGAAGATCGCCCAAAAGAAAGTACGGGCAAAAAATAATGCCATAAAAAAATTACAGCCGGGCGTTGCGTTTCCGTTAATCCCGGGGATGGTTTTCCCGACGGAATTGGGGATAACTCCTGAATAAATGTGCGCAATTCTCCTGGCCGGCCAAATTACTGGTTGACGGCAAAAGCGTTTATGTTATAATTAAAAACCATTCTAGATAACAATAGCTCCGTGCATAGCACGGAGTAAACAAGCGTTGCCTCTGGCGTTTTGCGCTTGTTTAAGGAGTAATATAATGAAGAAAAATCTTAAGACCCCCACAAATATTGTCGGGAAAAGACGCCATGGGTTTCGCAGTAAGATGGCTACTAAGAACGGCCGTAAGCTATTGGCCAGGCGCCGGCAAAAAGGCAGAAAAAGGCTTACTATTTAATGTTAACCCGGGTGTCACTTGGCCTGATTAAGGCCTATCAGGTGTATTTAAGAGGCTATTTACCTGCCTCTTGCCGCTTCAGTCCCTCCTGTTCGGAATATACCCGGCAGGCAATTTTAAAATACGGATTTTGGAGAGGATCATTTAAGGGGTCTAGGAGATTATTAGCCTGTCACCCTTTTTCCGGCAGATCCGGATATGATCCATTGGAGTAATTATGGAAAAACGTTTATTGCTGGCGATAGGAATTTCTTTGGTAGTCTTGTTGAGTTGGTCCGCCCTGGTGTCCAAGACACAAGTAGTTGATAAGAAAGTAGTTACATCAAATTATACGGAACAAAAAGAACCTGTTCAGGTTAAACAAGAAATTGTTAATCCGGGGCTGCCTGTTGAAGAACCGAAACAGGCATTACTTCAGCTAAGCCGTAAGAATACCGAGATCTTTTTTAATGAGCAGCGCGCCGCCATTAATAAAGTAGTTTTCAAAATGGAACGCGATGAGCCCTTCCCTCTTAAATTGGGATTTTTGGTTGATGATGGAAGTCTAAAGTATGTAAAAGTAAATAGTAACCAGAATGAAATTACTTTTGTTGCTCAGAATGGCGCAAAGAAGGTCACCAAGAATTTTTTATTCTCTAACTCTAATTATGCCTTAGACTTACAGATTAAAATTCAAAATATTTCTTCCTCTCCCATTGTCATCGACTCCCCCCTTATTCTGGGAATTATGGATTTATCGAGCAAGAATGAGCAACTCCGTTATCAAGATATCTATTTCTCCGCGCCAGAAAAATCTTTTCATAAGCCCGCAGCCAAAGAATACAAATCAGATAAGTTAAAAGTAATGGGTTTAAGAGACCGTTATTTTTGTCTGATTGTTGAGCCGGAAAGTAATTCTTATTCCGGTTTTATTAAAAAACTTGGCAATGTCGAATCTGAAGTCGGGTTAAGCACAGATGCTCTGACTTTGCAACCTGGAGCTCAGATTGGACATTTATTTCATATTTACCTGGGACCCCAAGACTTAAAAGCAATAAACCAGGTTAATCCAAATTGGGCCGGTATTATCAATTTTGGAACATTTGACTTTATTTCGCAAATACTTTTACAGGCGCTGGAATTCTTATATCGCCTATTTCATAATTGGGGTTTAGCCATAATCATCTTAAGTATCTTGGTCTATTTACTGCTTTACCCGCTTTCCTTGAAACAAATGCGCTCGATGAAGGAAATGCAGGCTATTCAGCCAAAAGTAGAGGCGATTAGGAAGCAATATAAGGATAACCCGCAGAAAATGAATAAAGAAATAATGGAACTTTATAAACTGCATAAGGTTAATCCTTTTGGGGGATGCTTACCCTTAATATTGCAAATGCCCATATTCTTTGCTTTGTATAATGCTCTGATGCGCTCTGTAGCTTTAAGAGGAGCCAAGTTCCTCTGGATTAAGGATTTATCCGAACCAGATCGCTTGTTCACCTTGCCGGTATCTTTACCGGTATTAGGTAATGAATTGAATATTTTACCCATAATAATGGCTATCGGTATGTTCTTCCAGCAGAAGATTTCTTCAGCAGCATCCGGCGGAGCTTCCGCAGAACAGCAAAAGATGATGCTTATTATTATGCCGGTTATGTTTGGTTTTATCTTTTATCGTATGCCTTCTGGCCTAGTTTTATACTGGCTTATTAATAGTATTCTTATGTTGTTATTCCAACTCCGGATGAATAGGGCAAAATGACCGGCAGAAAAAGCATAGAGATAGAAGGTAATACTGTAGAAGAGGCGATTAAGAAGGCCCTTCACCAATTGCAACTTCCCCGCAATAAAGTAAAAATAGAGATTCTTACTGATGAAGAGAAGGGGCTTTTTGGTATGCCCGGCGCAAAGCCAGCTATGGTGCGCGTAAGTGTGATTAAAGACAAATAATGCTTGACAATCTCAGCAAATTTAAGATAATAAGATTAATCAAAAATAGACATCTCAAATTGGATTGTTCCGCGTCCAACAATTTGTAACTATATAAATACCAATGGGTAAGATAATTACAATCTGTAATCAGAAGGGTGGAACAGGTAAAACTACCTCGGCGATTAATATTGCTGTATATCTTGCTGTTGCCGGCAAGAGAGTTATGCTTATAGATTTAGATCCCCAAGCAAATACCACTAGCGGCAGCGGCCTGAATAAACATAATGTTGTAAAAAGTACTTATCATGTTCTTCTGGAAGAATTGGACATTAAAGATGTTCTTCAACCTACCGCAATCCCAAACCTTTTAATCGCGCCATCCAATTTGGACCTTACCGGAGCAGAGGTGGAACTTGTTGGCTCTTTGGGTAGAGAATACCGGCTAAAAAAAGCGTTGGAAAAAGTCAAATCCGAATTTGACTTCATCATTATTGATTCTCCGCCGTCGCTGAGCCTGCTTACGATTAATGGCCTCTGCGCGGCTGATTCAGTCCTTATACCGGTGCAGTGCGAATATTACGCCTTAGAAGGATTATCGCAACTGAATAACACCATTAAGCTGGTGAGAGATAATATTAATCCCCAGCTTACTATTGAAGGCGTTCTTTTAACCATGGCTGACTTTAGGACGAATCTGACTAAGGAAGTCATCCAAGAAGTGAGGAAGCATTTCAAAGATAAAGTTTATACTACCGTAATTCCGCGCAACATCCGCTTGACCGAGGCGCCGAGTTTTGGCAAGCCGATTTACCTTTACGATAAAGATTCATTGGGGGCGCAGAAATATCAAGAATTATGCCGGGAGATTATGGGGTTACCCTTAGATCCGGATTCAGCTAAATCAAAAGGAGAGTCTTAATGGAGAGAAAAGCCTTAGGTAAAGGCATTACCGCGTTAATCCCAGAAAAAGAAGCAGCTGCTAAAAATGAGATACTTTATGTCCAATCTGATCAGATAAAACCTAATCCTTTTCAGCCCCGGGAAGAGTTTAACCAAGAGCATATTGCAGAGCTGGCTCAATCCATCAAGGAAAAAGGAGTAATCCAGCCTCTTTTAGTCAGGAGAAGAGGCGATAATTATGAATTAATTGCCGGCGAGAGAAGGTTACGTGCTTGTAACTTGTTGGGGCTAAAAGAGATACCACTTATTGTTAAAGATGTTGACGACCGGGATGCCTTGGAATACGCCTTAATAGAAAATATCCAAAGAGAGAGTTTAAACCCTATTGAAGAGGCGCACGCCTATCAGCATCTGATAGATAAATTTCAAGTGACTCAGGAGAAAATAAGTGAGGCGATGGGTAAGGCTCGGACAACCATTGCCAACACTTTACGCTTGCTTAAGCTTCCGCACGAAATACAGGAAGAGTTAAAAAAGGGCCGTATTTCTTTTGCGCATGGCCGGGCCCTTCTGGAAATAGAAGACGCGAACACCCAGCGCAGGCTCACTCAGGAGATAATTTCCAAAGGGCTTTCGGTAAGGGAGCTGGAAAATTTAATTAAGACGCATAGGCCTAAGGGGCTAAGGCGCAGGGTTTCTTCCGGCCGCGAGCCGTTCCTGGCAGTTCTGGAGGAAGAATTGCAGCATGCCTTGTCCACCAAGGTGAGAATAAGCAAAATGAAAAAACGGGGGCACATTTTTATTGAATTTTATTCGCAGGAAGATTTAGAAAGAATCGCTAAAATCATAAGAGGAGGTAACAAATAATGGAGCAGGCAGTATTAATTCTTATTAAACCCGACGGGCTTATAAAATCTCTGACCGGGAATATTTTAACCCGTTTATCCGAGACCAAGCTGGAAATTGTCGCGGCTAAAATTGTCCGCGTTTCCCGGGAATTAGCCCAAGAGCATTACAAGCATTTGAAAGAGAAGCCTTTTTTTAATGAGCTGGTTAAATACCTGCAAGGCGAAATCCATGACCGGAAAAAGGTGCTGGCTTTGGTTTATTGGGGAGAGGACGCGATAAAAAAATGCCGGGAGCTGGCCGGTGCTACTAATCCCGAAGAGGCAGAGCCTACTTCCATACGCGGATCTTATGGCCGCATCACTACGTCGGGGGTTTATGAAAATGTTATCCACGTGTCTTCAAACGAGCCTGAAGCGAACAGGGAGATAAAACTTTGGTTTGAGCCGGGAGAGATAATCGTGGAGCTGTATCCCCAGAAAGAACTCTTATACAAAGAACACAAAGTGAAAACCTGGGCTTAAAAAAGAGGATAATTAAAATGATTCAAAGTATGACCGGTTTTGGAAGTTACGAAACAATAATTCCAGCGTTGGGTAAAGTATCGGTGGAATTAAGAAGCACCAACCATAAGTTCCTGGAGATATTATTGCATCTACCCGAGGGATCATTATCGCTGGAAGAGAGGATTAAAAAGGCTGTTGAGTCCAGGATTAAAAGGGGCAGGGTTACCTGCAGCCTGAATATAAGCAGCAGGAGAGCGGGGGATGTTTTTATTAACAAAGCCTTGTTGAAGAAATATTTGGCGAAGATAGACGGCATCAAGAAAGAATTTAGAATCGAAGAGAGGTTAAATATCAATACCCTGATCCATTTGCCCGGCGTGTTGGCCCTGGAGGAAGAGCGGGTTTCTCCGGAAAGCATCTGGCCGAAATTAAAAATAGCCGTAGAGGAAGCGGTGAATAATTTAGCCAAGACGCGGCTAAAAGAAGGAAGGGCCCTGCAGGGTTATTTACGCAAACAAGCGGATGAACTCAAAGAAACGCTGGTAGGCATCAAGCTGCGGCTGAAAACTGCCCTAAAGGAGAAACTAAAAGCGCTTACCTGCGATGAAGAGCGGGCTAATTTTATAAAAGAGACAGATACGACTGAAGAGATAGATAGGCTGGTTTTTCATATCCGGAATTTTAAAAACAAGCTTTCGCTAGGCGGCTCAGTCGGAAAAGAGCTGGATTTTATCGCGCAGGAGATGCAGAGGGAGGCGAATACTTTGGCTGCCAAGACCTTTGATATCCGCGTATCCGCGCAGGTCCTGAAAATGAAAAGTTTGATTGAGAAAATCCGCGAACAGGCGCAGAATATAGAGTAGTGAAAGACAACGCGAATAAAAAACGGGGTTTAATCTTTATTATTTCCGGGCCTTCAGGGTCAGGGAAGACCACGCTGCTTAAACGGCTCCTGGCTAACCGGTTGTTAAAGGGCAAGCTGGCTAAATCCGTATCCGTAACTACCCGGGCCAAGCGTTCAGGGGAACGTCATTCCAAAGACTATTTTTTTATTAAGCCGCAAGATTTCCACCGTCTGAATAAAGGTAAAAAAATCCTTGAATGGACCCGGTATTTAGGTTATTATTACGGCACTAAAAAAGACTTTCTGGAGGCGAGGTTAAAAGAGGGTAAGCATCTTGCTCTTTGCCTGGACTTGAAAGGCGCGCTTAAACTAAAGAAGCTATATCCGCACAGCGCCGTAACGATATTCGTTATTCCTCCGTCTATAAAAGAGCTGCGCAAGAGGATAGAGGGCCGTTGTTCTAAGACCAAACAGGAGGAAGTAAATAAGAGGATTAAACTTGCCCGGGATGAGCTGAGAAATTCCCGTAGATACGATTACGTTTTGAAAAATGAAAATTTGTCGCAAAGCGCAGGGAGGCTAAAGGAGATTATATTAAAGGAAATTGGTTTTAAGACAATAGCGGGGGGATAAGGAATGGGATACATGGAAAGAGAGAAGATGCTGGATAAAAGCGAAAAATCAATTTATAAGCTGGTAAATTTAGCGGCCAAGAGGGCATTAGAAATAGCCGAAGGACAGCCCAAACTTGTAGACGACAAAGCGAATATTAAGCCTTCTACTGTTGCCTTGCATGAAATTTCCGCTGGCAAGATCGAAGCTAAAAAAATAAAAGGAAAAGAATAATTTATGGCGGCAAAAGTTAAAAATATTGTTTTAGGCGTAACTGCCAGTATCGCGATTTATAAAGCCTGCGATATAATCCGCCGGCTAAGAGACGAAGGCTGCTCGGTTACTGTAATCCAGACACCGGAATCGGAAGAACTTATAAGGCCGGTTGTCTTTGAGAGCCTTTCCGGGAATAAAGTTTACCGGGGATTATTTGCAGGCCCGCAGGCCTGGAATATTGAGCATATCTCTTTAGCTACAAAGGCGGATCTAATTCTTATTGCTCCGGCAACCGCCAATATTATCGCTAAAATCGCCTGCGGTATTTGCGATGATTTGTTGACTTGCGTGATATGCGCCTCCAAAGCTCCCGTGTTAATCGCACCGGCGATGAATGAAAATATGTATAATAATAAGATTACCCAGGCCAATATCGGAAAATTAAAATCATTAGGTTATAAATTTATCGGGCCCCGAAAAGGAAAACTGGCTTGCGGTGCTACGGGCGTCGGCTGCTTGGCAGAGATCGACTTAATAGTAAAAGAGGTAAAGTTAAGGGTTTAATTTTTGGCGCGGTAGCCAAGAGGAAAGGCGACTGTCTGCAAAACAGTTATTCAGCGGTTCGATTCCGCTCCGCGCCTAGAATATTAAAATGCCGGCACATAGAAAAGAATTACACATTTCAGGACCGAACCTTTGGTATCTGGTAGGATTGATTACAACAGATGGGTGCCTAGCCAAGGATGGTAGGCACATAGACATAACTTCGGCAGATAAGCAATTTCTGGCAAAGATTATAATATCCATGGGTTTAGTGAATAAGATAGGTATTAAGAATAAAGGCAATGTTAACCAGGCCTATCGCATACAGATAGCGAATAAGAATTTGTACGAGTTTTTATTATCAGTCGGTCTTTTACCCAACAAATCATTAAAGTTAAAAAAGCTCAGTATTCCAGAAGAATTCTTTAATGATTTTTTAAGAGGCATAATAGATGGAGATGGCTGCTTGCGGCGTTGGATACATCCAAGCAATAACCATGAGCAGTGGTCATTGCGTATTTTCTCTGGCTCTAAAGTTTTTATTAAATGGCTTGAGTCACGCATAGAAGACTTAACTGGATGCAAGGGAAGAATACATTCTGATTTTGGTCCTCACAGGATACACCAATTGTATACTTTGAAATATGGTAAACTAGCCGCAGCGGGCATTTTAAAGAACTGTTATTATAAGGGCGCATTTGGTTTAGAAAGAAAATCAAAGATAGCACATAACTGTTGTATTGCTCCAAGGGGCTGGAGTAAAAGCAAAACGATTGTTAATTAAAATTGCGCCGGGATGGCGAAATTGGCAAACGCACGAGACTTAAAATCTCGCGGTCGCAAGACCTTGTGGGTTCAAGTCCCTCTCCCGGCATTGAGGGCTCATAGCTCAGCTGGTTAGAGTGTCTCCTTGACATGGAGAAGGTCGGTGGTTCGAGTCCACTTGAGCCCACCATTAAGAAAATGAACGATAAAATGAATTTGGAAATTTTAAGACATTCTTGTTCCCATGTAATGGCAGAAGCTGTCAAAGAGCTTTGGCCCGATGTAAAGTTAGCCATTGGGCCGGCGATAGAGGACGGGTTCTACTATGACTTTGACAAAAAAGATGCTTTTACCGACGAGGATTTAGCCAGGATTGAAAAGAAGATGGCCGAAATCATCACCAAAGACGAGCCATTTATCCGGGAAGAGCTGGATAAAAAGTCAGCCTTAGATTTATTTAAGAAGCTGGATGAGCCTTATAAAATAGAGTTAATCAACGCCTTGCCCGAGACAAAAGTCTCAATTTATAGGACAGGTAAGGATTTCCTGGATCTATGCCGCGGCCCGCATATTGAGTCCACCGGAGGAATCAAGGCCTTTAAATTGTTATCCGTTGCCGGAGCGTATTGGCACGGTATAGAAACAAATCCGATGCTCCAGAGGATTTACGGAACTTGTTTTGAGAGCAAAAAAGAACTGGATGAGCATTTAAAGAATTTAGAGGAAGCCAAATTACGCGACCATAGAAAATTGGGCCCTAGCTTAGAGCTCTTTGATATTTATCATGAAGAAGCAGGGGCGGGGTTAGTATTTTATCATCCCAAAGGCGCGCTCTTACGCACTATTATTGAGGATTATGAAAGGAAAGAACATCTTAAGCGCGGCTACGCAATCGTCATTACTCCGCATATTATGCAGGCGGGCTTATGGAAGACCAGCGGCCACTACGATTACTACAAAGATAATATGTTTACTCTCAAAGTAGATGAACAGGAATATGTTTTAAAGCCGATGAATTGTCCGGGCCATATTTTAATTTATAAATCCAAGACCAGAAGCTACAAAGATTTACCGATCCGCTATTTTGAGTTGGGGACAGTTTACCGCCGGGAAAAAGCCGGGGTTTTACACGGGCTCTTACGCGTGCGCGGGTTTACCCAGGATGATGCCCATATTTTTTGTTTGCCGGAGCAATTGAAGCCGGAGATAAAAGCAGTCATTGATTTTGTTTTTGAGACGATGAAAGTCTTTGGGTTCAATGACGTGAGCATTGAATTAAGCACCCGGCCGGAAAAATATATCGGCTCAGAAGAAGATTGGAAATTGGCGACCCAAGCGCTGGAAGAGGCCCTGAAAGAAAAAGGCCTGGCCTATGATATTAATGAAGGGGACGGAGCTTTTTACGGGCCAAAGATCGATATAAAATTAAAAGATGCCTTAAAAAGATCCTGGCAATGCGCCACCATACAATGCGACTTTGCTCTTCCCAAGAGGTTTAATTTAGCCTATATTGATAAGGAAGGGAAAGAGCGGCAACCAATAATGCTGCACCGGGTTCTCTTGGGGAGCCTGGAGCGTTTTGTGGGAGCCTTGGTCGAGCATTATAACGGGGATCTGCCTTTATGGCTGGCGCCGGTGCAGGTATTGGTCATTCCGATTAAAGATACGGTGATGGATTACGCCGCCAAAATAGAGCAAGCCCTCAAACTTGAAGGTATCCGCGTGGAAGTAGATAGCCGCAATGAAACCTTAGATAAAAGAATACGCAATGCCGAGCTAAGCAAAGTCCCTTATTGCCTGGTGGTGGGGGAGCGCGAGGAAAAAACTGGCGCGGTCGCGTTAAGAAAAAAAGGCCAGGGGAACCTGGGCACAATGAGCCTGGATGAATTTATAAATAAGGCTAAAAAGGAAATAGAAGATAAAGTTGTTTAACCAACAAGAAAGAGGAGGTGGTTGCTATAAAAAAGTTTATCCGCACTAACGATAGGATCAGGGTTCCGCAGGTCAGGGTTGTCGGCCCGGACGGTAATCAATTAGGGGTAATGGCAATACAAAGGGCTTTAGATTTAGCCAATCAGTCGGAGTTGGATTTAGTGGAGGTCGCGCCTTCCGCCAATCCTCCGGTCTGCCGCATAGTTGACTACAGTAAATTTAAATACGACGAGGAGAAGAAGGAGCGCGAGGCCAAGAAACACCAGAAGCAGGGTAAGTTGAAAGAGATCCGGCTAAAGCCTAATATTGACGACCATGACTTTGAGACCAAAGTAAAACAGGCGGTTAGTTTTTTAAAGAAAAAAGATAAAGTCAGGATCAACCTTTTTTTCCGCAGAAGGCAGATGGAGCATGTGGACTTAGGAAGAAAGGTTTTAGATAAATTCATTCAGGATGTGCAAACCGACGGACAGGTGGAGAAGCCGCCAATGATGGAAGGCAGAATTATGTCTTTTGTAGTGGCGCCCAAATAGTTGAAAGGATAAAAATGGGAAAATTAAAAACCAAAAAAAGTGTTTCCAAAAGATTCAAGCTTACCAAAAGAGGTAAGATCAAATATTCTCGCGGCGGCAAGAGCCATCTTGCTTCCAGCAAGAAGATGAAGAGGATCAGGAAGTTGAGAAAAAGAGATATTTTAGATAACAAAAAAGAAACAAAATACCTTAAGCGGATGTTACCGTATGGTTAATAAATAGGGACAGCGACCATTTTTCTTGGTCGCCTAGAAGAGAAAAATGGTCGCTGTCCCTATTTATTTAAAAGGAGATACAATGGCCAAGATTAAACACAGCACAGCTACACGCAGAAGAAAGAAGAGAGTATTAAAAAAGGCTAAAGGTTTTTTTGGAGATAGGTCCAAGCAGTTCCAGCAGGCCCGCCGCGCCCTTCTACATGCATTAAAATACGCTTATCGCGACAGGCGCAATAAAAAAAGAGAGATACGCGCCCTTTGGATCGCGCGGATTAACGCTGCGGCCCGCGCCGAAGGCCTAAGTTACAGCGTTTTTATGAATGGGCTTAAAAAAGCCAAAATAAACCTGGACCGCAAGATTTTAGCGGATTTGGCAGTGAGAGATAACGCGGCTTTTAAGAAAATAGTCAGCCTGGCCAAAAAATAAGTTATGGATATTAACGCTATTTCTACCCAGATAGACCTGGATATTCAGGGCGTGCATTCCTCTGAAGGACTGGAAGAATTCCGCCTGAAATATTTAGGAAGAAAAGGGGTAATCGCCGAATTGACCAGCACCATACCGTCTTTATCTAAAGATGAACGGGCCGCGTTTGGCCAGCAGGTTAACTCGCTTAAGAACAGGCTGCTGGCGCTAGTTGAAGATAAGCAAAAGACTCTTTCTGTTCAATCCGAAAATACAACCTACACTTCTTTTGATATTGGCATGCCCGGCATTGCTCAAGGCTTAGGCCACTTGCATCCGGTTACCCAAATAACCGATGAAATCTGCTCCATATTCAGCCGCCTAGGTTTTTCTATTGTCGACGGCCCGGAGATAGAAACCGAATATAATAATTTTACCGGATTAAATATACCGCTGGAACATCCTTCCCGGGAGGCATTTGATACTTTTTACCTTAAAGATTACGCTAAATTACTTTTGCGCAGCCATACCTCTCCGGTGCAGGTGCGCGCGATGCAAGAGCGTAAACCGCCGTTAGCGATAGTGGTCCCTGGCCGGGTGTACAGGCCTGACGCGGTGGACGCCTCGCACTCTTTTATGTTTCATCAGATAGAAGGTTTTATGGTAGACGCGGGGATAAAGTTTTCTGACCTCAAGGGCGTTTTGGAAAAATTCGCTAAGGCTATTTTTGGCAATACCATAAATATGCGTTTTCGCCCGCACTTTTTCCCTTTTACCGAGCCTTCGGCAGAAGTAGATATATCCTGCATAATCTGTAAAGGTAAGGGTTGTTCTGTTTGCGGAAGAAAGGGCTGGCTGGAAATTCTGGGTTCAGGCATGATCCACCCGCATGTTTTTAAACATGTGGGGATTGATGCTAAAAAATATACGGGGTTTGCCTTTGGCCTGGGGGTAGAAAGGATAGCCATGCTTAAATACGGTATCAACGATATAAGATTATTTTTTGAGAATGACCTCAGGTTTTTGAAACAATTCTAAAATGAAAATAACCTATAATTGGCTAAAGGACTTTGTAGATATTAAAATACCGGCTAAAGAACTGGCCGCTAAATTGACCATGGCCGGATTAGAGGTAGTAGCCTTGGAAGAAAAGGCCGGGGATTTTGTTTTAGAGATCGAAATTACCCCTAACCGGCCGGATTGGTTAAGTGTTTTAGGCGTGGCCCGGGAAATAGCCGCGATAACAAATACAAAACTTAAAATCCAGAATCCAAAAGGCAAAGTCCGGTCAGCCAAAGGCAATTTTAAAATTGAAATTGAAGATAAGAAAGATTGCCCTCTTTATAGCGCAAGGATAATCAGAAATGTGCGGGTGGCCCCCTCGCCGGAATGGCTAAGAAAAAGGTTGGAACTGATTGGTTGCCGCAGCGTGAATAATGTCGTGGATATCACAAATTATGTATTATTTGAATTGGGCGAGCCATTGCACGCCTTTGACCTGGATAAGCTGAGCCAGGATAAAATAATCGTGCGCCGGGCGAAAGATAGCGAGAAGTTATTGGCCATAGATGAAGAAGAGAGAAATTTAAAAAGCAAGGTTTTGGTTATTGCCGATAGAAATAAACCGGTGGCTATTGCCGGAGTCATGGGCGGTAAAGAGACTGAAGTTACTACCAGTACCCGGAATGTTTTATTAGAGGCTGCGATTTTTGATCCGGTGGTGGTCCGTCGCGGCAGGCAGGCGCTGGGTTTACAGAGCGAAGCAAGTTACAGGTTTGAGCGGGGGGTAGATTTAACTATAGTCGAAAAAGCTTCTCTCCGAGCAGCGCAGTTAATCCAAGAAATTTGCGGGGGAGGAGATATTTTATTTTTATCTAGTGGGTTAACCAAGCCCAAAGAAATACGGGTGGATTTAGACACAGTTTATGTTGCCAAGATATTAGGGGTAAAGATAACGCGGCCTAAGATTAAACAGATTCTCTGCGGGTTGGGGTTTAAGGTCAGACAAAAATCCAAGGAAGTTTTTAAAGTAGGGGTTCCGTCTTTTAGGCAGGATATAAAGCTGCAGGTGGATTTGATTGAAGAGGTGGCCCGGGTTTTTGGTTATGATAATATTCCGGCTAGCCAGCCGGCGGTAAAACCCGAGATAACCGTAAGAGAGAAAAGGGATTTGGTTTCCGCTATCAAAGCGATTCTGGTTGGTTTAGGAGTAAATGAGGTAGCTACTTATAGCCTCTTGGATAAGGCGGTATTAAATAATTTAGACCTGAATCTAACTAAACCCATAGAGATCCTGAATCCTTTAAGCCAGGACCAGGAGATCCTCAGGCCTACCCTTATACCCGGATTGGGCCGGGCGGTCAGCTTTAATATTAATCAGAAGCAGGATTATGTTTCTATTTTCGAAATCGGCAATATCTTCCTCGGTGAAACCAAGCCAAAAGAAGAGCTTGTTTTAGGTTTAGCCTTAAGCGGCACAAATTCTTTTCTGCTTGAGCAGGGTTTAGTCAAGGATGAGGCAGGTTTGCTCAATCTAAAAGGTATATTAGAAACAATCTTCCTTAGGTTGGGTATTCAGGGCTATGAATTTAATAACCAAGGCGCCTTAAACTGCGCAATCCGTATCCAAAATGAAAAAGTAGGTTTAATGTTAGGCCTTAGCCCTAAAGCGCTGGAGGGGTTGAACATAAAGAACCGGGAAGTTTTCGCGCTTGAGGTTTCACTGGATAAACTCTTTTCCTTTGTCCGGCCGGATAAGAAATTTACGCCACTTCCTAAGTATCCCGGTATCACCAGGGATATCAGTTTTGTTTTAAAAGACGATCTTTCAGTAAAAGATATACTATTGGCATTAAGACAGAAGGGCCAGCCCTTATTAAACGATATCCGGATCACGGATTATTATAAAGGTAAGCAGATACCCGCGGGCTTTAGGGGGTTAACTTTATCCTGTTTCTATAGTTCTAATGAACGCACTTTGACCGAGAAAGAGATTCAACCGATTCAGGATTTACTTTGCGGGACGCTTATGCAAACCTTTGGGGTCAAGATGAGGTAATCTTGATTTTCCTGCGGTATGTGCTATACTTTTAATTGGAAAGAAACGTTCTTTTAGATATCCCTGCAGTGCTCGTTGGAAATTTGATAATTGTTGAACCAACACTAATTTCAAGGGAGCCCAATAGGGCGCCCACCTGAAAGCAAATGGTTCAGACTATTCATTCCAACGGCACTTACGCGGGGATTTTCATTTTATGGACTTTTTTATTGAAGACAAAAAAACCGACTTAAGTAAATTACCCCTGGCTGTGCGCATGCGGCCAAAAACCCTGGATGAATTTAGGGGCCAGAGCCATATTTTGGGCAAGGGTAAGCTCCTGCGCCGGGCGATAGAGGCAGACCGTTTAAGCTCCTTGATTTTGTTTGGCCCGCCGGGAGTGGGGAAGACCTCCCTGGCCTGGTGCGTCGCCAACCTGACTAAAGCGCATTACATATCTATTAACGCCACTACTTCTAATGTCGAGGAATTAAGGAAGGTAATCTCGGCGGCAAAACAAAGAGAGTCGAATTCCGGACAAAAAACCATCCTTTTTATCGACGAGATCCACCGTTTTAACAAGGCCCAGCAGGATGTTCTCTTGCCGGATGTAGAAGACGGCAATCCCATATTAATCGGAGCCACTGTCCATAATCCCTTTTTCTCTCTCGCTGCCCCGCTGCTTTCCCGCTCGCTGGTCTGTGAATTAAAATCCCTCAAAGAGAATGAAGTTTTAGTTATTTTAAATTCCGCGCTAAAAGACAAAGAGCGGGGATTAGGCAACTTAAAGGTTAACGCGGATAAGCAAGCCCTGGAGTTTCTAGCTAAAACTTCTGAAGGCGACGCCCGGCGCGCCCTTAACGCTTTGGAGGTAGGGGTTTTAACCACGCCTAAATCCAAGGATGGGTATATTAATTTTAATTTAGAGGTAGCCCAGGAATCCATTCAGAAAAAAGCTGTTGTCTATGATAAAGATGAAGACGGCCATTACGATACCGCTTCCGCCTTCATTAAGTCTATGCGCGGCTCTGACCCGGACGCGGCCATTTACTGGATGGCGAAAATGCTTTATTCCGGAGAAGACCCCAGGTTTATAGCCCGCCGGGTCTGTATCCTGGCAGCCGAGGATGTAGGTAATGCCGATCCGCTGGCTTTGGTGTTAGCCAACGCCGCATTACAAATCGCGGAATTTGTAGGCCTGCCTGAAGCGCGTATTCCTTTGGCTCAGGCGGTAATTTATGTTTCCTGCGCGCCAAAATCCAACGCCAGCTATTTAGCGATTGACAAAGCCTTACAAGATATAGAGAATAAAAAGGTTCAGGATGTTCCGGACCATCTTAAAGATGCTTCTTTGGACGAGGAAGCCCTGGGGCACGGTAAGGGTTATAAATATGCCCATGATTATCCGGGCCATTACGTGAAACAAAAGTATACCCGGAAAAGGGTCCGTTACTATGAGCCGACGCAAATAGGGTATGAAGCAAAAATTAAAGAGCGCCTGGATAAGTTACGCAAGGCTCAAGGATGATCTAAAATGATTTTAATAATAATACTCTTTGTATCAGGAGTGGGACTGGTTATCTACGCCCTCCTTTCGGTCTTTTCTACCGGGAGCCAGGGCCAAGCGCCGAAGGCCAAGAAGAAAGCCGGGCTTACCGCGGATGGCCCCATGTCCGAATTAAAAGAGAAGAAAATATTAAGGTTAGAGGAAGAAATCAAGAGCATAAAGGTGGATGCTGAAAAGGCTAAATCCGAATATGAAAAAGAGAAGGCCCAGTTTCAGGAGGCAATAAATAAACACGAGCAACTGGAGCAAGAATTAAAGCGCAGGCAGGAGTGGGTGGCTACCTCCGAGGAGATGCTGAATAAAGTTAAGGCGGAAAACGCCGAGCTGAAAAAAAGCTTTGGCGTAAAAGAAAAAGAGCTGCAGAGTGAATTTACCAAGAATGTAAATGCCGTGCGCGACGTAAGAGAGCTGAATAACAGGATTAAGGAGTTGGAAGACACCATCCGGGAGAAGTCCGAACAAATAGAGATACAAAAACATCAGATCGAAAAACATCTTCAGGAGATTAAGGCTCACGAAGCTAAGATTACGGAATTTAATAAAAAAGAAAAAATAAGCGAGTGGGTCCCTAAGGCCGAGTTTGCTCAGCTCAACGAAGAATATACCGAGTTAGAAAAAGAGCTGGAATCAAAAGAAGCAAAATTACAGGGTTTGGTCGAAGAGTTCACGCGTTTAAAAAAAGAGCTGGAAGAGAAACCGAAAGAAATCATTATTGAGGAGAAACCCAAAGAAGAACCTATTGTGCAACCGCCTCCCGAAGTTAAGCAAGAGATAGTTGTTGAACAAAAAGAAGAGAAGCCTGTAGTTGAAGAAAAACCGCCGGTAAAAGAAGAAGGGCCGCCAAAACCGGAAGAAAAGCCCCTTAAGGATAGCCCAAAGCCAGTTCCGAAGTACTCGTTAGAAAAAACACGGAATATCGGGATTATGGCCCATATCGACGCCGGTAAAACTACGACTACGGAAAGGATTCTTTTTTATACCGGTAAATCGCATAAAATTGGCGAGGTGCATGATGGGCTAGCCACGATGGACTGGATGAAGCAGGAGCAGGAGCGCGGGATTACCATAACCTCGGCGGCAACTACCTGTTTTTGGAAAGAGCACCGGGTAAATATTATTGATACTCCCGGCCATATAGATTTTACGGCTGAGGTGGAAAGGTCTTTACGCGTTTTAGACGGCGCAGTGGCAGTTTTTTGCGCCGTAGGAGGAATTGAGCCGCAATCCGAGACAGTCTGGCACCAATCCAATAAATATAATGTTCCTAAGCTCTGCTTTGTAAATAAGATGGACCGCACCGGCGCGGACTTTTTTGCGGTATTAAAAGGAATCGAAGAGGATTTAGGGGGTAACGCTATACCTTTGGAAATACCTTTGGGGCAGGAGGAGAATTTTAAGGGCGTAATTGATTTGTTAGAGATGAAGGCTTATTTTTATGAAGAAGAGTCGTTGGGCCAAGAATACCGCGTAGAAGAAATTCCCGCGGATTATCTGGAGCAAGCTAAAAAATACCGGCATATTATGGTGGAGAGGGCCTCGGCTTTTGATGAAGGGCTAATGAAAAAATATCTTGAGGCAGGCGAGGGAGTAATTAATACCCAGGAATTAATCAGCGCTATCCGCCGGGGGACCATAACCAATAAAGCCGTGCCTGTTCTTTGCGGAGCGGCTTTTAAAAATAAGGGGATCCAAAAACTGCTGGATGCCATAAATTTGTATTTACCTTCGCCTTTAGATATGCCGGCGATCATAGGCCATGATGTAGAGGAGAGCGCAAAGGAGATTCTGCGCCATCCGGATATAAATGAGCCGTTTTCAGGTCTAGCTTTTAAGGTGCAGGCTGATCCGCATATGGGAAAGTTAGTTTATGTGCGCGTTTATTCAGGGTTCTTAGATACCGGAAGCTATGTTTTGAATTCTACCAAGAATAAAAAAGAGAGAGTAGCGCGTATAGTCCAGATGCACGCTAATCAAAGGGAGAATATTGAATACGCCTTTGCCGGAGATATTGTAGCGGTAGTGGGCTTGGGCGATACCATAACGGGAGATACGCTTTGTGATCAGGATAACCCCATACTTTTAGAGGCCATTAAATTCCCGACTCCGGTTGTATCTTTAAGTATTGTTCCGAAGAGCCGTTCGGACCAGGATAAACTGGGGAGAGGCTTGGCCAAGTTAACCGAAGAGGACCCGACATTTTTAGTGAATACCGACGCTGAAACTAAAGAAGTTGTCCTTACCGGAATGGGCGAACTGCACTTAGAGATTGTCGTGGACAGGTTAAAAACCGAATTCGGAGTGGAAGCGATTGTTGGCCAGCCTAAAGTCGCGTACAGGGAGACCATACTCGAAAAATCCGAAGGCGAGGGTAAGTATATTAAGCAATCCGGCGGCCGCGGCCAATACGGCCATGTTCTATTAAGATTGATTCCCGCTCAAACAGGTGAGGGTTTTGAGTTTATTGATAATATAAAAGGAGGGGCGATACCCCGTTCATTTATCCCGGCAGTAGAAAAAGGCGTGATTGAAGCTATGCAAAATGGCGTGTATGTAGGATTCCCGGTGGTAGATGTGAAAGTAGAGTTGTATGACGGCTCGTTCCATGAAGTAGATTCCTCGGAGCTGGCTTTTAAAATGGCCGGCATCTTTGGTTTTAAAGAGGCGTTTATGAAGGCGTCCCCGATATTGCTTGAGCCGTATATGTCCCTGGAAGTTGTGACCCCCGAAGAATATCTTAACGCCTGTATCGGCTATATCTGTTCGCGCCGCGGCAAGATCCTGGGTATGACTGCCAAAGGCAAACAGGAAGTTATAAGCGCCGAAGCCCCTTTATCCGAGATGTTTGGTTACGCCACGGCTTTCCGCTCTCTATCCAGCGGCCGGGCCAATGCCACGATGGAGTTTTCTAAATACCAGCAAGTCCCGCAGGAGATCACCCAGAAACTTCTTGAAGAAAAGCAGAAGCAAAAGAAAGATTCGTGAAAAAAATAGACTATAAAAACGAACTGAATCCGGCGCAGCTGGAAGCCGTGGAATCAATTGACGGCTCATACCTGGTGATTGCCGGAGCAGGCAGCGGAAAGACGCGTGTATTGGTGCACCGGGTGGCGCATCTGGTGGAAAAAGGGGTGAAGCCGGATGAGATCCTGCTGCTGACCTTTACCCGCCGGGCAGCCGAAGAGATGTTGCGCCGGGCGACTCTGCTTTTGGATGAGCGCTGCTCGCGGGTTTCAGGAGGCACCTTTCATTCATTTGCCAACGCTACCTTGAGAAGGCACGCCAGAGTATTGGGCCTCTCAAGCAGTTTTTCTATTCTGGATGAATCTGACGCCGAAGATACAATAAATTTAATCCGCACCCAATTGGGTTTTAATAAAACTGAAAAGCGCTTTCCCAGAAAAAGAGCCATTTTAGAGGTGATTTCTAAGAGTATCAATAAATCCGAAAAGCTGGAAGATGTCTTGTACGATGAATACCCGCAGTTTCTGGAATTTGGCGATGAGATTAAGAAAATCCGCGCAGAATACCGCAAATATAAGGCCGCAAAATCACTTTTAGATTATGATGACCTCCTGGTTTATTTAAAAAACCTTTTAAGTGATCACGAAGATGTCCGTTTCTACCTTTCCCGCAAATACAAATATATCATGGTTGATGAATATCAGGATACCAATAAACTTCAGGCGCAGATTACCTGTCTTCTGGCCGCGGTCCATAAAAACATCATGGTTGTCGGCGACGATGCGCAGAGTATTTATTCTTTCAGGGGCGCAAACTTCAGGAATATAATGGATTTCCCCCGGCTCTTTAAGAATACTAAGGTCATAACTCTGGAAGAGAATTATCGCTCAACTCAAGCCATTCTAAACCTGACGAATGAGGTGATTGGAAGAGCAAAAGAAAAATTTGAGAAGAACCTTTATACCAGAAAAAAAGGAGGAGAACAGCCGGTTTTCATTGACGCCGATGATGAAAACGCCCAATCCCGTTATATCGCGGATAAAATATTGGAGTTGAGGGAAGAAGGGGTTGATTTAAAAGATATGGCGGTATTATTCCGTTCAGGCTGGCATTCAAATGACTTGGAAGTAGAATTAGCCGGCCGCAATATCCCGTTTGTTAAATACGGCGGGCAAAAATTTGTGGAGGCTGCGCACATTAAGGATATTATCTCATATTTACGCATCGTCTATAATGTTTCTGATCAGGTAAGCTGGCTGCGCGCGCTGTTATTAATCCCCGGGATAGGGCCTAAAAGCGCAGAGAAAATAATAAACAGTCTCGCTATAGACAAAAATAAGGCTGGTCAGGGTGGCATCATAAAAAACAGGGATGAGTTAAACAAGCTTTTTGAGATATTAAAACAAATTGATCCTATCCAGCAAGGTCCCGCTAAAATCATTGAAAAATTCTTGGAATATTATCAGCCGTTGCTTAAACATAAATACGATGATTTTCACAAAAGGATAAATGACCTGGATTCATTATTGCGTATTTCATCGCGGTATAAATCTTTAGAGCAGTTTTTAACGGATATGGCTTTAGAGCCTCCGGAGCGCAGTATTTTTGAGGCGGGTTTAAAAGATAAAGGCGACTCTTCACTTACACTTTCAACAATTCACTCTGCCAAGGGCTTAGAGTGGCATACGGTATTTCTTATCTATGTTGCCGAAGGACACCTGCCTTCATATTTATCTTTAGAGGATGAAGAGAGTATTGAAGAAGAGCGCCGGCTTTTTTATGTTGCGGCGACCCGGGCAAAAGAAAACCTGTTTTTGCTTAAACCGCATATTGACCGTTCACCCAGAAGTTTTATGGATGGAGGGGGCACAGTCTTTACGCAGCTCTCGCGTTTCCTGGATGAAGGCGGGATTATGGATAAGTTTGTCCTTGCCCTGGCCTATAAATAGTGGTAAAATTTTTACATGATTATAACAGAGCTAAAACCCATTCAGGATATTATAGATAGCTTAAAAGGTTATACCAAAATCTTTCTAGTTGGCTGCGGCGAGTGCGCGACCACCTGTAAAACAGGAGGAGAGCCGGAAATCCTGAAGATGAAGCAGGATTTAGAGGCTCAAGGCAAGATTGTTGTAGGTTTTTGCATACCATCCGCGCCCTGCGTAGCCGCTAAACTTAAAACAGAACTGGCTAAAAATATGTCTGTTTTGCGGGAGGCAGAAGCTATTTTAGTTTTATCTTGCGGCCTGGGAGCGCAATCAGTTAAAGATAATGACCGGTTGGGCTTAGCGGTTTATCCTGCCTGTAATAGTATTTTCGGCGCGGTAATGGACGCAAAAGGCGATTTTTACGAAAAGTGCTCTTTGTGCGCCGAGTGTGTTTTGCAGGTGACCGGCGGCATCTGTCCGATTACGCTTTGCGCCAAAGGCCTGCTTAACGGGCCTTGTGGTGGGATGAATAAAGGCAAATGCGAAGTAGATAAGGATAGAGATTGCGCCTGGGTTTTAATCTATAAGGAATTAGAGAAAAAGAATAAATTAGAATCCTTAAAAGAAATCCGCGGCCCAAAAGATTTTAAGAAATCCGGCAAACCGCATAAGTTAATTTTAAATAAAATATAGATTGAGGTTAAGATGGGAAAGAGTAAAGTTGGAATACCCAAAGGTCAATTAAGATATTTTTATGAGAAAAAGAGGTTTTCTATAGGAGAATTAGCAAAGTTTTTTACTTGCGGTAAGACGACTATCCAGAGAAGTTTACATAAATATGGCGTTCATGTTCGGCTTTCCATGTCAGTAAAAATTAGAATTCCAAAAGACAGGTTAAATTGTTTATATGTGGATGATGGAAAGTCCAGTGTACAAATAGCTAAAATGTATTCATGCACGTCAGGTACGATCTTAAATAGATTGAAAGAATATGATATAAAGATCCGAGATTTTTCCGCATCACATATAAGATACCCTAAATATGATTTTAGCGAAGATCTAATTGAGAAATCTTATCTTATTGGGTTTCGCTTGGGGGATTTACATGTAAGAAAATATGAGAAAAACGGAAAGATACTTTCCGTTGAGTGCGCATCTACTCACCTAGAGCAGATTAATTTAATCCGCGGTTTATTTATTAAATATGGGTACGTACGTATAACAAAATCTGATAAGACAGATATTATTAGGATTCAATGCGCGTTGAATCCTTCGTTTAATTTTTTACTACCCAAGCAAGATTTGATTAAAAAGTGGATCTTACGAAATCGTAAGCTATTTTTTGCGTTTTTTGCAGGCTATCTTGATGCCGAAGGAGAGATAAATATCCATTCCGGTGGTTTTGCTTATTTAAGAGTTGGTACTTATGACAAAAATATTTTAATCCAAATCAAGAATGAATTAGAAAAATATGGGATAAAATCAAAATTTAATTTGGATCAACCAAAAGGAGCAAAAGTTAACTTATCCCTAAGGGATAGGCAGAGAGGGATTAAGAAAACATATAAAACAAAACATGATTTTTGGCGGATCGCAGTGTATAGAAAAAAAGACCTATTAAGTTTATTCAAATGTATCGCTCCTTATATCAAACATCAAAGACTAAAGATAGCATTAAAGAAAGCAGAAAAGAATATCGTTGAGAGAAATAATAGGTTTGATAATCTAAGGATGGGTTAAATGTCAGAAGAGAAAGATAAATTCCGCGGCCCATATTCAGAAAAGGTTATGGAGCATTTCCTGAATCCAAGAAATTGTGGGGAGATTCCCGATGCAGATGGCATTGGAACAGTCGGCAACGCAATCTGTGGTGATGTTATGAAAATGTACCTTAAAATAAAAGACAATATAATTATAGATATCAAGTTTAAGACCTTCGGCTGCGGAGCGGCGGTCGCCACGAGTTCCATGGTCACCGAGATGGTCAAAGGAAAACCGATTGCGGAAGCATTAAAGATTACCAATAAGGCGGTAGCTGAGGCGTTAGGGGGTTTACCGGCGATTAAAATGCATTGTTCGGTTTTAGCGGAAGAAGCCTTACGTTCGGCATTAAAAGATTATTATACTAAGCGGGGATTGCCTATTCCTTTTGATTCTAAGGAGCATAAGCATGAAAGCGAAACCTGTTTATAGGATTTAGGTATGTTGACAAAGCGAGCATTACGTAGTAAAATTCTACATAAGCTTCAAACACAGAAGGAGGAGGACCGTAAACAAAAAAGCAGGTTAATTAAAGGTAAACTTTTAAGACAAACGGAATTTAGAAAAGCGAAGAAGATAATGTTTTACATCGCCATGAAGGGCGAGGTGGATACGCGCGAAATGATAGAGAGAGCGAAAAGATTAGGTAAGATTATTGCCGTGCCAGTTTGTGTGAAAAATAGAGCGTCATTAAGGCCAGCTATATTAGATAGTCATGCCCACTTGAAAAAAGGCCCTTATGGAGTGCCTGAGCCTGTGATCAGCAGATTTATCAGGCCCGAGGATTTGGATCTAGTGATTACACCGGGAGTCGCTTTTGATAAAAAAGGCAACCGCCTGGGCAGAGGAAAAGGTTATTATGACCGTTTCTTAAGCAAAATCCCTAAAGACACTCCTTCTATCGGTTTGGCATTTAATCTTCAGATCTTGCGCGTTATCCCCACTTCACTCCACGATGTGAGCGTTAAAAAAGTACTCTTCGCTTAAAAACAAAAGTTCAGTTTTCAAATCGTTCATAGTCATTGCGAGCCCCGCCGGAGGCGGTGGCGAAGCAATCCCTGAAAAAAGAGATTACTTCGTCGGGCTAAAGCCCTCCTCGTAATGACAGCCGTTTAAGGAGGTAGTCTATGTTATTAACCATATTGATAGTTTTAGTTGTCGCCTGCGCTTCTATTTTTGCGGGCTATGTTTTTAGAAAGCATGTAGCTGAGAAAAAAATTCAGGATGCCGAGTCTAAGGCCCAGCATATCCTGGAGCAGGCTAGAAAAGAAGCTCAGGATAAGCGCCGGGAAGTAGAGCTGGAAGCCAAAGACCTGCTTTATCGCGTGCGTCAGGATTTTGAGCGCGAAACAAAAGATAGGCGCCAGGAAATCTCCAATATGGAGAAAAGGTTGGCCCAAAAAGAAGAAAACATTGACCGCAGACTGGATCTTTTGGAGAAAAAAGAAAAAGAGCTGGAGTCCAAGCATGAGAATATCCGGAAGCAGGACGAAGCGCTAAAAGCAAAAGACGCGCAATTGCACGCGCTCATTGGCGAGGAAAAAGAAAGGCTGCAGAAGATTTCTTCTTTATCGGCGGATGAGGCAAAGCAGATCTTACTAAACCGGGTCAGCGAAGAATTAAATAACGAAAAGGCAGCTTTGATTAAGAAGCAGGAGGAAGAGGTGCGCAGCCTCTCTGATAAAAAAGCCAGGGAGATATTAAGCTTGGCCATACAAAAGTGCGCGGCAGAGCATACCGTGGAATCTACGGTGAGTGTAGTGACTTTACCGAACGATGAGATGAAGGGCCGGGTCATTGGCCGCGAAGGAAGGAATATCCGCGCCCTGGAAATGGCCACGGGTGTAGATGTGATCATTGACGATACCCCGGAAGCGGTAACTATTTCTGCTTTTGACGCTGTGCGCCGCGAGATCGCGCGCTTAAGCCTGGAGAAACTTCTTGCCGACGGCAGGATACATCCGGGAAGAATCGAAGAAATTGTGGAAAAAACAAAAAAGGAAATGGATGAGAAGATCCGCGAAGAAGGAGAACGCGCGGCATTTGAGGCAGGTGTGCACGGTTTGCATCCGGAGTTGATTAAATTACTTGGCCGTCTGAAATACCGCACCAGCTTTGGGCAGAACGCCTTGCAACACTCCAAGGAAGCGTCATTCTTATTGGGAGCCATGGCTTCTGAGATGGGTTTGGATTTTAAGTTATCCCGTAGAATCGGCCTCCTGCATGACATAGGTAAGGCGGTTGATCATCAGGTTGAAGGCACGCACGCTAAGTTGGGAGCGGATTTAGCCAGGAAATACGGGGAATCCCCGGATGTAGTTATGGCTATTGAAGCGCATCATGAAGAGACGGCTCCCCAGAGCTTATATGCGGTGTTAGCAATAGCCGCAGACGCTATCAGCGCTGCCCGTCCCGGAGCCCGGCGGGAAACCTTAGAAACTTATATTAAGCGTTTAGAAAAGCTGGAGTCTATCGCTAATCTTTTTAAGGGAGTAGAAAAATCTTTTGCCATCCAGGCTGGACGCGAAATACGCGTGATAGTCCAACCGGAAAAGATTACTGACGCCGAAGCTATTAATATGTCCAGAGAGATCCGTAAAAAAATAGAAGAGGGCATGGAATATCCGGGACAGATCAAAGTCACGGTTATCCGTGAAACCAGGGCGATAGAGTACGCAAAATGAAAATATTATTTATCGGCGACATAGTGGGTAGCCCCGGAAGAAGGGCGATTAATAAACTCCTCCCGGGCCTAAAAGAGGAATATGCGCTGGATTTTGTTATTGCTAACGCTGAAAATGCTTCCGGCGGTTCCGGGATCATCCCTAAGGTAGCGGATGAATTATTTGATTCCGGAGTCGATGTGCTTACTTCCGGGGACCATATCTGGAAGAGAAAAGAAATATATGAATTAATCAGCCATGAAAAAAGAATATTAAGGCCTTTAAACTTTCCGGCTTTAGCCCCCGGACGGGGTAGCGGAGTTTTTAAAACTAAAGGCGCTAAGCCGGTCGGAGTAATCAATGTTAATGGCCGGGTTTTTATGGATGCCCTGGAGTGCCCCTTCAAAACAACGCTGGCCGCCCAACAGGAGATTATTCAGGAAACAAAGATAATTATTGTGGATATCCATGCCGAAGCTACTTCTGAAAAGGTAGCCTTGGGTTGGTATCTTGATGGCAAGGTTTCGGCAGTCTTAGGTACGCACACCCATATTCAGACCGCGGATGAAAGGATCCTCCCGCAGGGCACAGCCTATCTGACCGATGTAGGTATGTGCGGGCCCTACGATTCAGTTATCGGTAGGAACGTAGATAATGTCTTAGAGAGGTTTTTAACCGGTTTGCCGGTCAGGTTTGAAGTAGCGGATAAGAATATTAAGCTCTGCGCCGTGGTAGTGGATATAGATGAAAAAACAGGCCGGGCTAATGCAATCACCAGGATTCAGAAGAGCCTTTTAGATGAATAAATTTATTTTAGCCGTAGTTCTGGGTTTAAGCGTATGCGCATTAGCCGATCGCGGCTCCTGCCAGCAAACCGACGATTTAGAATTTACATTGGATGTCGCTTCCAACACCATTCCTACCCCTAAGATCTTTAAACCCAACCTGGATTTAAGCGGCCGGGGTTTTCACCACGAAAGCGCCTGGCCCCAAGCCCTGGCTTCTAGAGAAACCCTGGAAACCTGGAAAAAAGATATTGGCTTTGACGGTTTTTACCGCCTCCAGTTTAACCTTTGGGATATTACTCAGTTGGAAAAAGAGAAAGGGGCCAAAGAAAAAATCCTGGCTAATTACGAAAGCGTGATTAAAAACATCAGTGATTCCGGCGGAACGGTGATTTTGAATATATTCGGCACACCCGCGGGAATGGGTAAGATTTTAGACAAAAAAAGCGCGCCGGTGAACATTCCGGCATTTAAAGAGCTGATCAAGAATACAATGAAAGATCTAAGCTGCGATAAGAAATATAATATATGGTATGAAGTGTGGAATGCCCCGGATTTAGAGGGTTTCTTTTTAGGGGGCCAGCAGGAGTATTTTAATCTTTACCGCGCGGTGAGCGAAAGCGCAAAAGAGCTGGAATCCCAGCATAAAGTGCGCCTACCCGTTGGCGCACCGGGCGCCAGTTGGTGGTTCCATAATATTGAGGGGAATACCCTACTTACCCCCGAGGACAGCCTTATTTACGGGTTAATCAAATTTTGTTATCGTAACCGCTTAAGCCTGGATTTTATAACCTGGCACGGTTTCTCTACTGATCCTAAGGCGGAGAAAGAGATGACCGTCTATAACAAAAGCGCGGTGGATTTAGTGCGCGATTGGTTGTCCTATTTTAGCTTTGACAAAAACACGCCCCTGATTATTGATGAATGGAATTACGATCGCCACGCCAATCTTCTGCCGGAACGTAAAGATAAATCTTACATTTCAGCCAGCTACATACCCAGCCGCATAAAAAATATGTATGAAGCCGGGATAGATAACCAGGTATATTTTTGTTTAGAGGATTTCCAGAATAATAAAGAAGGGGTGACCCGCAATGTCGGAGTTTTTTATTTTGGCGCTAATCATGCCCAGGGTAAGGGCGGCCCGAAAGCAGCCTATAATGTTTTTAAGATGCTTAAAAGTTTAGGCGCGGATACCTTCCCGGTTAAATTTAATGATGAATTTGTAGGGGTAATCGCGGGCAAATCCGAAGACAAGATAACCATTTTAATTTATAATTACATTGACCCTGAGATAGTAAGGAATTCCCTCTCAGAAAATATTGCCGGGTTGACTCCCGCGGAGACAAAATTCTTGCTGGGCATTATCCGCTCTGACGAGCTGTTTAAGATTATCGCGCAGCCTGAAGAGATGGGCAAGTTGCCTACCACTAACAGGGTAAAGTCTTTATTAAAGAATGCGCAGGAGCTCAGTATTCAAGCTAAACGTTGGGAGCAGGAAAAGAGAAAAATAAAGATTAGCTTAAAGAACTTAAAAGGGGAATATCTTTACAGCCTTTTTGCGGTGGATTCAACCTGCAGCCTGAATTGCGAATTCAAGGCGAGCGCGGAAAAAGAAATAACCGCTCAAGAGTCTTATCAGGAAGAATTTCTTTTAAGCCCATATTCGGTTAACCTTATAATCTTAAAGAAGAAACCGGAACCGCCTAAACCAGATTTACCCAAGGAAGAACCTCCTAAGGAGCCGGATGCCGCAAGAACTTAAGCATATTTATACCGTTTCTCAGATAACTCAAGAGATCGGGGTAATCTTTGAGAATACTTTTGGCAACGGAGTCTGGGTCGAAGGAGAGGTATCCAATTTTAAGGCGGCAACTTCGGGGCATTTTTATTTTTCGCTTAAAGATAGCAGCGCTGTTTTGGCTGCCGCGATGTTTGTCCGGGCGAACCGGGAATTAAAATTTAAGCTTGAGGACGGGATTAAAGTAATTTGTTTCGGTAAAATTGATGTTTACGGCCCGCGCGGGCAATACCAAATGATCGTTGAGAAGATGGAGCCCAAAGGTATTGGCGCTCGAGCGCTGGCCTTTGAGCAGTTAAAGGGAAAATTACTTAAAGAAGGGTTATTTGACGCGGCTCATAAACGCCAGCTACCGTTTATGCCTTTTAGGGTAGGGATAGTTACTTCCAGCGCGGGAGCGGCATTGCGCGATATCCTGGGAATACTGGAAAAAGGCGCTCCTTGCGTGGATGTAGTGATCCGTTCAGCGCGCGTGCAGGGAGAAGGCGCTTCCCAAGAGATAGCTCTGGGTATTGAAGAGCTCAACCAATTTAATAAAGTTGACCTGATTATTGTAAGTCGCGGCGGCGGAAGTACCGAGGATCTCTGGTCTTTTAATGAAGAAATTGTGGCCAGGGCAGTCTATAATTCCCGGATTCCGATCATTTCAGCAGTCGGCCACCAGATCAATACCAGCCTCTGTGATTTAGTCGCGGATGTCTTTGTGGAGACTCCCACGGCAGCAGCTAAAATAATCGCGGATAAAAGAGCCGCTTTATTGGCTGAACTTGGCAGTCTGAAGAGAGAGTCCGGTTTTATTCTTCTAGATTTTATCAGCGCGCTTAAAAATAATCTCACCGGTTTAGCTCATGCGCTTAAGAGTCCGCTTGACCGGCTGCAGGAGAAGGCGCAGATGCTTGACGATTTATCTTCGGGGTTAAGCCAGAATATGCGCCAGTTGGTTAATCTTACCCGCGAAAGGTTCTCTTCGCTTATCCAGAGATTACAGGCGCTTAGCCCGTTAGCGGTTTTATCCCGCGGCTACAGCTTAAGCCTGCTGATGACCGATTCTTCGGTGATTAAAAATGCGGCCCAGATTAAAAAAAGCGATAAGGTTAAAACAATTTTAGGCGCCGGCGGTTTTATCAGTTCAGTCGAGGAGGTCATAAATGACAAAAGAAAGACAGCCGTTTGAAGATGACGTAAAAAAATTACAAAAGATCGTGGAAGAATTATCCGCGGGAAAGCTTACCCTCGGAGAGTCGCTTAAAAAATATGAGGAAGGGATTAAGCTCGCCGAAAGCTGCTCCCGGGTCTTGCAAGAGGCAGAGCGTAGAGTAGAGTCATTAATGAAAAAGGACGGGAAGCTTTCTTTAAAAGAATTTGCAGAAAACGCGGAAGGGAAAGATTAGCAATGCTATTGGATGGGATTAATTCGCCGCAGGATTTAAAGAAGCTTAAAATAGAGGAACTGCCGAAGCTTGCTCTAGAAGTAAGGCAGAGGATGACCGAAGTCGTGGCGGTTAACGGCGGGCATCTTGCCTCAAGCCTGGGCGCGGTAGAATTGATTATTGCCCTGCATTACTGTTTAAACCTGCCTGCGGATAAAATTATCTTTGATGTCGGGCATCAGGCTTACGCCCATAAAATACTGACCGGCAGAAACAAAGAATTCTCGACTCTTAGGAGATACCAGGGCCTCTCCGGATTTCCGTCCAAAGATGAATCAGTTTTTGATTGTTTTACTACAGGCCACTCTTCCAGCGCGGTATCTTTAGCTTTAGGGTTGGCTTGTGCCCGCGACCAGCTGGCCTCATCTGAACATTTTAAAGTCGTGGCGGTAATCGGCGACGGGTCTTTAAGCGGGGGATTATGTTTTGAAGGTTTGAATAATGCCGGGCACTTAAAGAGAGACATTTTGGTGATTTTAAATACCAATGAGTTAAGTATTTCTCCCAATGTCGGAGCCATAAGCAACTATTTGAATAAAATAATATCCTTACCTGTCTATAACCGTTTTAAAGAATCCCTGGCAAATTTTCTTACTTCGCGCGGCCCGCGCGCCAACCGGCTATTTAACCTGGTAAATAAGTTTGAAGAAGGGCTTAAGGGTTTATTTATTCCGGGGGTCTTATTTGAAGAATTGGGTTTTCGTTATTTTGGGCCTTTGGACGGCCACAATATTGAACTGTTAATTCCCGCCCTGAAAAACATTATTGGCATGAAGGGACCGCGGATTGTGCACGTGGTTACTAAAAAAGGCAAAGGTTATTTCGCGGCTGAGAATGAACCGGTAAGGTTTCACGGCACGGGCCCTTTTGATATCCAGACCGGAGGAGATTTAGCTAAATCTTCGGGAGCTAAGACTTATACCGAAACCTTCGGCGATAAATTGGTAGAATTAGCGGCTAAGGACAAGCGGATTGTTGCCATAACCGCGGCGATGCCTGAAGGGACAGGACTGGAGAAATTTCGTAACGTCTTTGCGGACAGATTTTTTGATTGCGGCATTGCTGAGGCTCACGCTACCTGCTTTGCTGCCGGATTAGCCAGGGGTGGTTTCAAACCGGTGATCGCGGTATATTCTACTTTTTTACAGAGAGCCTATGATCAGATCATCGAAGACGTGGCTTTACAAAACTTGCCGGTCATCTTTTGCATTGACCGCGCCGGGATCGTCGGAGAGGATGGCGCGACGCATCAGGGCATATTTGATATAAGTTTCCTGAATACGGTCCCGAACCTGGTGATTATGGCCCCCAAGGATGCGCAAGAACTGGAGATGATGCTGGAGTTTTCCCTCGGGTTAAATAAACCTGTGGCAATAAGATATCCTAAGGGCAAGGCAGAGAATTTGGGGAATAAGATCCAGAAAATTGAATTGGGCAAATCCGAGATTTTAGCGCAGGGAAAAGATTTTATTATTTTATCTTTAGGAAGCATGGTCGCGCCTGCCTGGGAAGCGCTGGAGTTGCTTAAAAAAGAGGGTTTATCCGGGACGATAATAAACAGCCGCTTTGCCAAGCCTTTAGATAGGGAATTATTCCTGGAGATATGCGCGAAGCAAAAACATATTTTTACGCTTGAAGAAGGAATTACTGCTGGCGGTTTTGGAAGCTCGGTCGAAGATGCGTTAGGCAAGCCGGTAGTAAAAATTGGGTTACCGTGCAGTTTTATCAGCCACGGGAAGAGAGATCTATTACTGGAAAAATACGGATTGACCGCGGCCAGAATTGCGGATAAGATTAAAGGAATAGTATGCCCAAGATAACCATTGATAAAGATAAATGTAAAGGTTGCCTTTTATGCGTTAGCGTTTGCCCGCAAGGGGCAATCGTTATTAACGAAGAGCTTAATTTACGCGGGATAAAACCGGTGAAATTTAAATCCGAAGGTAAATGCGTAGGCTGCGCGCTGTGCGCCCTGATTTGTCCGGATTGCTGTATTGAGGTGTATAAATAAAATGCCAAAAATATTAATGAGCGGGAATGACGCCATTGCTGAAGGAGCAATCCAGGCAGGATGTTCTTTTTACGCCGGATATCCGATTACTCCGCAAAACGAACTCACGGCTTACATGGCTAATAATATGGAAAAAAGAGGCGGAGTATTTATCCAGGCAGAAGCAGAGGTGGCCGCGATAAATATGGTCTTCGGAGCTTCGGCTGCGGGAGCCCGGGCAATGACTTCCTCTTCCAGTCCCGGGATAAGCCTGAAACAGGAAGGGATCTCTTATATAGCCGGAGCAGAGTTACCGGCAGTCATTGTAAATGTTATGCGCGGCGGCCCGGGATTAGGGAATATTGCTCCTTCCCAGGCGGATTATTTTCAGGCCACGCGTTCAGGAGGCCACGGCGATTATCACTGTATAGTTTTGGCGCCTTCCAGCGTGCAGGAGAGTTATGATTTAACTTACCTGGCGTTTAATCTGGCGGATAAATACCGCGCGCCGGCTATAATCCTCGGGGATGGAATGCTTGGGCAAATGATGGAACCTCTTAAACTTACAACTCAAGGCCCTAAGCTTAAAGCCAAGCCCTGGGCCCTGACCGGCTGTAAAGGAAGAAAAGCCAATGTTGTAAAATCATTTTATTTAGGAGAAGGAGATTTAGAAAAGTTAAACCTTAAATTACAGAAAAAATATAAAGAGATAGCCGCGAAAGAGCAGCGCTGGGAAGAATTATTTTTAGATGACGCCAAGGTTGTTTTAGTCGCTTACGGAAGCATGAGCCGGATTGCCCGGGCTGCGCTAAAAGTCTTAAGAGGTAAGGGTAAGCGCGTTGGATTGATCCGTCCGATTTCGCTTTGGCCGTTTCCGAAAAAAGCGTTCGCCAGGCCAAAAAATAAATACCTGGTAATTGAAATGTCTTACGGCCAGATGCTGGAAGATGTGCAGTTGACTCTTGGCGGCAGGGCGAAGGTTGATTTTTTAGGCCGTTCCGGTGGAGGAGTGCCTTCGGAAGAAGAGATAATCTTGAAGGTAAATAAAATATACAATGGATAAAATATATTCGCATCCTCAATCATTAAGAGATGTCTCTACGCACTATTGCCCGGGTTGCGGCCATGGCCTGGCCCACAGGCTTATCGCTGAAGTAGTAGATGAATTAAAAATAAGAGAGCGGGTCATCGCGGTGGCTCCGGTTGGCTGCGCGGTAATCGCCTACGACTATTGGGATTTTGATTGTTCGGAAGCCGCGCATGGCCGGGCACTGGCAGTCGCAACCGCGATAAAAAGAGTCAGGCCGCAAAATATTGTTTTTACTTATCAGGGCGATGGGGATTTAGCGGCTATCGGGACTAACGAAACAATCCATGCGGCTAACCGCGGAGAAAATCTCACGGTTTTCTTCATCAATAACGCTGTTTACGGGATGACCGGCGGCCAGATGGCCCCCACAACTTTATTAAACCAAAAAACCTCCACTACTCCTTCCGGAAGATGCGCGCAATCTCAAGGTTACCCTTTAAAGATTTCCGAGATGTTAGCTTTGCTACCCGGAGTTAAATATATAGAGCGCGTTTCGCTGGGTTCCGCGCCGGATATTATAAAAGCGAAAAAGGCAATAAAGAAGGCGTTGGTAAATCAGATGGAAGGAGTCGGTTTTTCCTTAGTTGAAATGCTTTCTCCTTGCCCGACTTATTGGGGCTTATCCCCTAAAGAGTCGCTGGATTGGATTCAAAACACTATGGCCAAAGAATTTCCTCTAGGAGTAATTAAATGACCGAGCGGGTTATCATAGCTGGCAGCGGCGGGCAGGGCATAATGCTACTGGGAAAGGTTTTGGCTGAAGGCGCGCTGCTGGAGAATAAATTTGTCACCTGGCTTCCTGCTTACGGGCCGGAGGTCCGAGGGGGAGCTGCGCATTGCATGGTAACGATATCAGACGATGAAATCGGCTCTCCGCATATCCATAAAGCCGATACCCTGATCGCGATGAACCAAATGTCGCTGGATAAGTTCAAAGACCGCCTGAAAAATACCGGGCTTATGCTGGTTAACAGTTCTCTTACAAAACCGGATAATAATATTAAAGCTAAAACTGTGGCGGGAAAATTCACGGATATAGCAATAGATTTAGGCAATATTAAAGTAGCGAATATGATAGCTTTAGGCAGCTACCTGGCTATGAAAAAAACCGTTTCTAAGGAAAATATATTAAGGGTTATGAAGAAAATGGCGCCTAAAGACAAACCTGAATTACTTAAAGTGAACATTGAAGCCCTAAAGAAAGGTCGGGAATTATAAAAATGGTTAGAGTCAGATTTGCTCCTAGCCCGACCGGGAATCTGCATATCGGCGGAGCGCGCACAGCTTTATTCAATTGGCTTTATGCCCGGGCCAAGTCCGGAAAATTTATTTTAAGGATAGAAGATACGGATAGCGCCCGCTCAAAACAGGAATTCGTGGATGAGATTTTAAACAGCTTGAGCTGGCTGGGTTTTAATTGGGATGAGATTTATTATCAGAGCAAGAGGTTGGATATTTATAATGAATACGCTCAAAAATTGCTTAAAGAAGGTAAAGCTTATAAGGAAAAGGCAATAGATAAACCCCGAGAAGCAATAATCTTTAAGGTCCCGCCGCAAAAAATCAAAATCCAGGATTTAATCCGCGGCGAGATTGAATTTGACACCGCCGTGATTAAGGACCAGGTTTTAATAAAATCCGACGGAACGCCGACTTATAATTTTGCCTGCGTGGTTGATGACGCGGATATGAAGATCACCCATGTGATAAGAGGAGATGACCATATATCCAATACGCCTAAGCAGGCGCTTTTATATGAGGCGTTGGGTTTTAGTGTCCCTAAGTTTGCGCATCTGCCCTTGATTATGGGGATGGAAGGGGGTAGGCTTTCTAAGAGGACCGGGGCTACCGCTATAAGCGATTACCGTAAAATGGGTTATCTGGCTTCGGCATTAGTAAACTATCTGTTGCTCTTAAGCTGGGCTCCGGGAGGCAATGTTGAACTTATTGATATTAACCAAGCGCTAAAATTATTTGATGTTACGCAGGTAAATAAAACCTCGGCTACATTTGACCTGAAGAAACTTAACTGGATGAACAATCAGTATCTTAAAAACGGGGATTCCGAAAAACTTACGGATGTATTGATCCCCTTGCTTATTGAGAAAAATTATATCAGTGCGGATGGTTTTGACAGGGATTACCTGGTTTCTTTAGTAAAGCTATTCCAGCCGCGCCTGACCACGCTAAACGATTTTTGCGATTGGGCGGATTTTTTCTTTGTTAAGGAACTTAAAATTGAAGAAGAAGCAGAGAAGAAGTTTTTGGGTGGTGATCTGTCGCGGGAATTCCGGCTTTTTATAGAAAAGCTTGATAAATTGGAAAAATTTGATATTCTTAACATAGAAGCAGGATTCCGGGAAGTAGTTAAGGAATTGAATATTGAGTCTAAAGCGTTAATTCACCCGATAAGGGTGGCCCTTACCGGAAAGACCATAGGCCCGGGGCTCTTTGAAGTGATATATTATTTAGGGAAAGAACTCACCCAGAAGAGATTAGGCCGTTGGATAAATGGAGGAAGCAATGCTTAAAAAAGCATTTTTGTCGGCTGTTCTTCTAGTTTTTGTTTTCTTGAGCAGCGGCTGCGGGACATTGTATAAAGGCGCTCAAGGGATGAAAGAGGGAGCTAAAGAAGATTGGGCGTGGCTAAAGAAATCCGATGGCTGGTTCAAGGATAATCTTTGGTAGCCCCTAAAAGAATAAATTAACGTCGGTTCTTCCTCAATTAATTAAAGCCGGGTTTACTCCCGGCTAATCCATTCCTGGGAATCATTTGCCCTGTCGTCTAATCGGTAGGACTTCAGATTCTGGATCTGACTATCATGGTTCGATTCCATGCGGGGCAGTTATTTTTATAAATCAGTTGATTTTATAAGATAAGGAGAATTAAAAAGCAAAAATGGCGCTACGAGAAGATATGGAAAAACAAGGTAGTTGGCTTTTTAGGTGGAGAAGTTATTTGCCGCTTTTAGGCATTCCGATTTTTATTATTGCTTTAAGACAGTCAGGAGCGCTGGAAAGAAGATTTGGCGATGCTGTAGGTGATTCTTGGGGGGCTTGTGCAATTATAGTATCATTTTTAGGCCTTATTGTCCGTTGTATTACTGCAGGGTATGCTCCCCGTGGTACATCAGGGAGAAATACAAAGTCGCAAGTAGCAGAAATGCTTAATACAACCGGCATGTATTCTATCTCGAGGAATCCGCTTTACTTGGGTAATTTTATCATTGTTTTAGGCATTACCTTATTTATTCAAGTATGGTGGTTAGCTTTATTAGTTTGGTTTGGATTTTGGCTCTATTATGAACGGATTATTTTTACCGAAGAAGAATTTTTAAGAAGTAAATTTAAAGATCAGTTCTTGCAATGGGCTGCAAAAACGCCTATCGTAATTCCTTGTTTTAAAAATTGGAAAAAACCGGAGTTAGGGTTTTCATTCAAAACCGTTCTTAGGAGAGAGTTTTCTACCTATTTTTCCATTGTGACAACGTTCTTTTTCTTAGAAATTTCAACTAATTTCTTAACCAAAAAAAGATTTACGGTAAATAGTTCTTGGATAATATTCTTTATTATAAGTTTAGGTATATATTTAACATTTTATATCTTAAAAAAGAAAACAAAATTGCTCAACGTTACTGGTAGATAATTCTCTAATCGTCCAAAGCCGGCAGTTTATTTATGAAGAAGAGAATAATTTTCTGCGTTCTGTGTGTACTCTCTTTTATTCAATTACCCGCCCATTGCCAGGAAGCATCCCCGATTTCAATTTTAGTAGCTCAATTACAGGAACCCGGTCCGCTTTCCACCCGGGATGAAATATCAAAATTAGTTGATTTATCCGGTAAAGTAGAGGCAAGAATTCTTTTTGTCCAGGTTTATCGCGCCAACAAAGCCTGGTTTTATTCAAGGTTTGCCGATTCCAAACCTTATACAGCCTGTTTGGATAAACTACGGGAGGACCCGCTCAATCTTCTCATTAAACAAGCCCACAGCAAAGGCATAAAGGTATACGCGTGGCTTAACCTGCTTAGCCTTAGCGATAATAAGAGTGCATTTATTTTGCAGAAGTATGGGGTTGATGTTTTAACCAGGAATCTTAAAGAAAAGAAGAGCCTGGATGATTATAAAATAGATGATCAGTTTTTTCTTGAGCCGGGAGATACGCGCGTTCGGCAGGAGCTTTGCTCTATAACGCAAGAATTGATCAGCGCTTATCCCGGATTAGACGGGATATTATTTGATTATATACGTTATCCGGATAAAGACCCTGATTATGGTTATACAAAAACAAACATTGAGCGTTTTAAAAAGGCAACAGGAGTTAAGGATATCAGTAAGAGCCTGTCAATTTGGAATGATTGGAAAAGAACGCAGGTAGATGAGTTGCTTACTTTGCTTGTGAATAAGGTGCGCTCAATGCGCCCGGATATGCGGATAGGCTCAACCGGCTGCGTTCCATTTGTCCGGGCGTATTATGAAGCCTATCAGAATTGGCCGGTATGGGTAAATGAGGGACGGGTTGATTTTGTTCTGCTGATGAGCTATCCTAAAGATGCCGCGGAATTCAACAAAAACATTCAGGAGGCGAAAGAGAAGGTAAGAGATTTTAAGAATGTATATATCGGGTTACCAGCTTATAAATTGGTGCACGCAGCTAAAGTTTTTAGAGATGAGCTCCAAATTGCCAGGTCTGCCGGTGCTGGCAGCTATACAGTCTTTCATTACAATAGTTTGCTTGAAAATCCCAGCTTGGTTAATATTTTGGAAGAGAAAACCGCATATTAGGAATTAATAGGATATATAATCTCTTGATATCCATTTCGTTTATTGTATTATAATGATTAGAAAAGTTGAGTTCTTTAAGCAAGCATTTATTTTAGAAAGGAAAAAGAATGCATAGAGTAGTCCTAGCTTTCCTGATTTTAGCTTTTGCTGCGGTTGTCCCGGCATCAGCCGAAGATGGCGATGAAAAGAATATTTCCGGAACAGTATCTTCTGTGGATTGGGTAAAATCAGTGGTAATTGTTCGTTGCTCTATCCCTTACACCGGAAATACGGATGAGCTTAGTCTTAGGGTTACCAGCGATTCTGAACTTTCCAGAGGCAGTGAATCCATCTCTCTAGGCGACATTGAACAGAGCGATCCGGTTACGGTTACCTATTACCGCGATGATTTAAGCGGTTTGAAGATTAGGCACCTTTCGGATTTAAACGATGCGAATGAGTAGCTTTTGTCCTACCTGATTATATGGAAGCTTTAAGCGCGTTATGGACATTTCCGGCAATAATCTTAGCTGCCCTGCTAATCTCCTGGGGGGCGGAATGCGGCCAGTTTTTTATTTCGCAAGGCCTGGCTCTGGCTGTGCTCGCCTGGGTGCAGACCCTTCCGGAATTTGCCGTTGAAGGGGTAATCGCTTTAACCGCTGCCAAAGACCCGTCCAAGTTACATCTTATTACCGCTAACTACACAGGTTCTTTAAGATTATTTGTCGGCTTAGGCTGGCCGATGGTTTATTTTGTATCCTATTTCTCCAGGAGGCTTAAGGACGGCAGTAAGGAGCCCTGGAGTATAGAGCTGGAAGACGAGCATTCCGTAGCTGTCCTTTCGTTATTGCCCGCGCTGTTATATTTCCTAATCATTTATTTTAAAGGCACTTTGAATATTTTTGACGGGGTAGTTTTAAGCGTTATTTATTTCGGTTACCTTTATATTTTGTCAAAAATGCCTCCTCATGACGCCGAAGAGATAGAGGACTTAGGTAGGATATCGAAATACGTAATGCGTAATAAATATCCTTTGAATATAGCCTGGATTGCGGGGTTTTTCATTTTAGGCGCGCTAATCCTCTATTTTTCAGCGCATCCGTTCCTTAATTCCATGCTGGCTATAGCTATATCCCTGGGGGTTTCCCAGTTTGTTTTTGTGCAGTGGGTAGCGCCGTTCTTAAGCGAATTCCCCGAGAAGCTTTCGGCTTTTTATTGGGCGAGAAAAGTGAATAAAGCGTCTATGGCGTTGGTTAATTTTGTCTCTTCTTCAATTAACCAGTGGACCATACTTGTGGCGCTCATCCCGTTTATTTATTCTTTCGGCATGGGTAAGGTTTCCTGCGTTGTCTTTGACGGGCACCAGAAAGTAGAGATACTCCTGACTATCATTCAGTCTTATTTAGGGTTTTTATTCCTGGTAAGTATGGATTTTCAATTATTTGAAGCCGCGGCTTTATTTTTATTATGGCTGGTACAGTTCCTTATCCCCGGGACACGCGGAGGAATTATTTGGGTTTATGGCGCCTGGTCCCTGATTGAAACCCTAAGGTTGATAAAAAACTTCCAAAAAAGAAACGCGTTCAACTCCTTTTTACAACTAAGCAGGAAACACCTGTAATGTCCTTGATAATTTAGGCGGCTATTGTATAATCACTCCTTGATATATTAAATTACGCGCGGGTGGCGGAATGGCAGACGCACAAGCATGAGGGGCTTGCGCCGCAAGGCTTGGGGGTTCAACTCCCCCCTCGCGCACCAATAAATAGGGACAGCGACCATTTTTTTAATCGTCACCTGATTGAAAAATGGTCGCTGTCCCTATTTATCTATCCTCTACGCGCCTGTCCTTTACGTAATTGCTTCTTTCCAGGCTCTTGGCGTAGGATTTTAATTCTGCGCCTATCTCGCCGATTTGAGCCACGTGGGTTATTGTCCGGTATTGATTAGTCACTATACCTATGGATATAGATAAAAGCGGAATTTTCTGCTCTTGCCCCTGCCGGTCTTTGCCGACTATATAGCCGTTTTTCCTGTCTTTTTCATTATAGAAAGAGGGGGCCAGGTTTTCAAAATCCAGGATTACCTTTTGGCAGAGAGTGTCGGTTTTATCAGGGGTAGTGATAATCACAAAATCATCCCCGCCGATATGGCCGACAAAATCGCCGTGGTTGCCGTACTCCTGGGTCGCGCGTATAAGAAGGCGGGCAGTCTCCCGGATTACTTCATCCCCGTGTTCAAACCCGTACTTATCATTATAAGACTTAAATTTATCTAAATCCAGGTAGCATACGGCTAGCGAAGATTTATTTTCTATGTATTTGGATAGTTCCTTTAAGATAGAGATGTTTCCGGGCAGCCGGGTCAAGGGATTGGCCTCAAGGTCGCGTTCAGTATGCCTTAAGATCATGCGTATGCGCGCCAGTAATTCCTTAGGCTCAAAGGGTTTGACTACATAATCATCCGCGCCGGCGTCAATCCCGTCAACTTTATCGCTTATATCGCCTTTGCCGGTTACCATAATTATAGGCAGGTGCCTAAGGAGTAAATCTTTCTTTATTCTGCGGCAGACTTCCCGGCCGTCGATCTTGGGTATTTTATAATCCAGTAATATCAGGTCCGGCTGGTTAGCGTGGATAATCTTCAGGGCTTCTTCTCCGTCAGCCGCCTCAAGTATTTCGTAATTCTCTTCGGAGAGGGTCAGTTTTAATACATCCCGGATATCCGGGTCATCGTCAACAATAAGTATTTTTATCGCCATATATTTATGATGTTTGGGGTAAGGTGAAACTAAAGGTTGACCCTAAGCTGACCTTACTCTTGACCCAAATTTTTCCTCCGTGAGCTTCAACTATATATTTTACTAGAGACAGCCCCAGACCCGTGCCTTTTACTTCCTGGTTTATCGCGTTATCCACCCGGTAGAATTCCTCAAATATAGCTTCCTGGGCTTCTTCGGGTATACCGCAGCCCGTATCGGAAACATTTACTTCTGCCATTTTCTCCGTTTTACGGGCATGAATAGTTATTTTACCTTCGGCAGGAGTGAATTTCATCGCGTTGCCGATAAGGTTAATAAATACGCGCTCTATTTGTGTCCGGTCAGCCATAACCAGGTTGGCTTCGGGAGGGATCTCTATATTTAAAGATAGTTTTCTTTCTTTTAATTGCCCGCTTAATAAGTCTTCTGCTTTGCTCGTGATTTCCCGTAGGTTACAGATCTCTGTTTTCATGGTTACTTTTCCCGATTCAATACGGGATATGTCCAGCAGGTCATTAACCATGTGTACCAGCTCATCGCTGTGCCGGTTTATTTTCTCCAGGCGCTCCCGCACCTCTTTAGGGAGTTCGCCTAATTTCCCGGTAAGTAATATCGCGGCGTAGCCCTTTACGGAAGTAAGGGGAGTCCTTAATTCATGGGAGACACTGGAGACAAAGTTTGTTTTACGGGCGCTTATCTTTTTGACTTCTTCCATGGCTACGGTCAGTTCGTGGGTCCTTTCGGTTACCTTTTTCTCTAACTCCTGCTGCGCCCTCCAGGTTTTTTCAAATAAACGGGCATTTTCCAGGGCCTGCGCCAGCTGCGTAGCCAGTATTTTGATTAATTCCTCGTCTCCTTCAGTGACCAGCATCTCAACATTTTTTGTTCCGACAAAAATCAATCCTCGGTTATCTTTCTGAGGCGCAAGAGGGGAGACAATAAACGCGTGCGCCTTAAAAATATCGCTTAACTGTTGGGGGGTAATTAAATTATTGGATTCCGATATCGAAGAGAGGGTTTTCTCGCTGGTTATAAAATTAAGGCAGCGCTCCTTGTTATTATTAATGAACAGTTGTATCTCTTTGGTTTCGTCATCAGAATAGCCTAGGCAAAAATGCAGGATAAATTGTTTCTTTGTATCATCCCAGAGAAAACCGAATGCCTTTTCAAACCCTAAGTCGCTTAAATACTCCGGCTGTATCCTTTTAAAGATCTGTTCTTCTTCCAGGGTCATACTGATTATGCGGGATAATCTTTGCAGCGCGTAGAGGCCGACTATTTTCTTATCCAGCTCTTCCTGCAGCTTATTTAGTTCCATATCCGTGCGCACAATAAGCTTGGCCTGTTCATCCATATCATCCAGGGATTTCTTTAAAGAGTTGACCTGCGATTGTAACTGGTTTAGGCCCTGGGCCTTATAAATCAGCAGGAGGGATAGAGGTATGACGGTTAAGGCGTAGATCAAGAGCATAAGCATATTTATTAAAATAAAATTCCTTAGTTGGCGATAGTTAATACAGCAATGGAATTATTATGAAAATAGGTTTTCCCCAAAGAGTAACTAATAAAGCCCAGGGGCGCCTCTTCCGCAGAGGTGTATAGGCCGGCCATCGGCACATTCTCTCCAAGAATCTCCCGGACAATTTTAATCTCTTGAGTTGCCTGTCTGCCCAAGAGAGTGTACCTGGATAAAGAGTCTAATACAAGCGCAAATTTTATTTTTTTGCCCTCCATATTCTTTACCGCTGCTTCAGCCGCTTTGCGCGCGCTGGCTAAACAGGATTCCTTGGAGCTGATCATTAGCCTTACCGCGCTCCCCTGTGGGACTTCTCCCTGAAAAACCAGGGAACCGTCGTTTCTTATTGCTACAACGCTTCTTAAGAGGTACTCTTTTTTCTCGGAAATACTTATACCCAGCGGATAAAATACTGAAATGCGCTTTAGTTCTCTTTTTAACTCGGGGATTTCTTTGGCAAAATATTCTTTATATAAATCGACCGCTGCCTGGCCGTCTATTTCATGCACAACGTCTGCCGTTGCCTTGGTGACATAACGGGGTTTACCCAGCGGTTGCCAGCCATGCTCAATACCTAAATTAAAGTTGAGTTTTCCTCCCCAGAGTATGCCGCAGGAGGCGTTATTTAATATTTCCGAATTAAAATAAAGCGAGTTTTCTTGATGGTCGACATTTCTGGGTATAGACGCCCCGATTAAAGGAAAACTTTTTCCCAATTTTTCCTGTAGCCCCGTGATAAGTCCTGAACTCTGGGCCGCTTCAGTATTCGAAAATATAACGCTTAGGTTACGGCGGACATTTTTGCAGCCGTAAAGAAGTTTTTCTCCCAGTTCAATCCCTGCGGTTAAGGTGCTTTTTGCGGCGATATCCTTGACTAAGCCAGCGTTAAAATAAACGCCCTCGGTAACGCTAAACAGGATAATAACCAGCCCATGTTTTAAGGGGCCCTGACTAGATATTATTGTTGGGCTGCTTGCGCCCAGCAGCGGGACAGGCCCGATTATGCCGGCGATTGTCTGTAATACCAGGGGGTGGCTAAATTCTCCCGTAGTAAACAGAAGCGCAAAATCCACCTTTCCCGCATTCAAGCTCAGCCTGGCTTTTCCGACAGCTTCCCGAACAGCTTTTAGGTGGTCCTGTTGCGTGCTTACGCCAACTCCTGCTTGCATGTTTTGTATTATAAGCGCTTTTAAATCCAGGGTCAATAAAATTATTGACTAAATCCTTGGCTATAGTAGAATACCTTATATTTTAGAATGGCCCCATCGTCTAGCCTGGTCTAGGACGTCAGCTTCTCAGGCTGTAAACACCGGTTCAAATCCGGTTGGGGCTATAGAAATTCTCAACCGGCCCCCGCAGGGGGCATGGTTGGGGCTATAAAATGAAGATTTCTCTTGCTATTTCCCGGCGTTTATGATAAAAAATTATATAACCAGGAGGGTCAATGCGTGAACATTTAGGTTTTTTGAAAGCTTCCAGTACAGTGGTGAAAGTCGCTGCCTGGATTTTTTTATTTTTCGGAATTTTAGGGGGTTTGTCCATTATTTTTGGCGCGGCACCCGGCAGTTCCCGTTGGATGGGCGCTATAGTCTTGGTAGTGTACACCTTTTTCTTCTTTTTTCTTTTCCTTATTGCTAAGATCGCTGATTTATTGATCCGTATAATTAACGAAATAAAAAAAGAATAGAGGAGGGGTGATGAAATACCGGATAGTTCTGCCGTCAATCTGCATTTTTATTTTAGCGCTTTTAATAGGCTGCGATAAAATCGGTCTCGCTAAGCCTAAACTTAAAGAGGCCTTTATTCCTACCGCCTCGGTTAAGGGGACAGTGGTAGCCAAAGTCAATAATCAACCTATAACCTTGGATGATTTAAATAAGGAAATAGAAGCTTACAATTCCGTGGTTCCCGACGATAAGCCGGAAGCCAAGATCACCACCCGGGATAAAAAAATAGAATACCTTAAGAATGAAATGGTCCGCCGCACACTTCTTTATCAGGAAGCTTTAAACAGGGGCCTGGAACGCAACGAAGAAATTGTTCAGGCGCTGGAAAAAACCAAACAGGATCTTTTAGTGATGGAACTGGTCCGTAAGGAAGCGGAAAAAGTAGAGGTAAGTTCCAAAGAAATAGAGGATTATTATAATAATTATAAAGATCAGCTTAAGGAGCCCGAAGAGAGGCAGTTACGCGAAATAGTGGTTAGTTCTGAGCAGGATGCCAAAGATATCCTGATCCTGCTTTTACAGGGAACAGATTTTGCTACTTTAGCCAAAGATCGCTCTAAATCCGCCAGCGCCAAAGACGCGGGGGATTTAGGGTTTATTAAAAAGGGCCAAAAGTCCGCTCAATTTGATGCCGTAGCTTTTTCCGATTCGTTGGAGACAGGTAAAATCAGCAGTATTTTTAAAAGCCCTGAAGGTTATTGTATCGTCAAGCTGGAAGTCAAGCGCGGCGGAAAACAAAAATCCCTTAATGAAATGTGGGATGATATCAAAAGAGGCCTGACGTTTTTAAAGCAACAGAAAAAAATTGAAGATCTGCTGGGGAAACTTTCCCGCGACTCAAAATTGGAATTTTACGAGGGAGAGATAAAGTAAATGCAAAGGCAAAAGATCATCATAATAATCGGTGTTGTCCTGGCTTTAATGGCCGTATTTATGACTAAGGCCTATATTGACCAGCAGCGCCAGCAGGTGATTGATGAGTCCAAAAAAAAGATAGCCAGCCTGGAAAAAAATATATCCAAGCACGAAGTCAAGGTATTGATAGCCAATAAAGACATCCCCCGCGGCGCAGCTATCGCGGCGGAAAGCCTGGAGACAATTATTATCCCCGACCAATATCTCCAGCCGCAGGCAGTTTCTTCGGCAGATAGGATTTTAGGGATGGTCGCGGTTGTAGCCATATCCAAAGGCGAACAGATATCTTTAAGCAAATTAGTCCAACCCAGGCAATTAGGCGGTTTAGCCGAAGGCACGCCAGTCGGCAAAAGGGCGATCACCATATCAGTAGATAATATTTCGGCACTGGGCGGAATGATCAAACCCGGAGATTATGTTGATGTAATGGCGCTTGTCCCTGTGCCGGTGCAGACTGCCGACGGTAAACAGGTAAGTCAGATGGCGGTGATGCCTTTATTCCAGAATGTCCTGGTTTTGGCCGTCGGACAGGATACAGGTTCGATCTCCGCAGCCAGCGCCGGGAAGAAAGAGACGGAGAGAAGAAGCGAAAATTCTCCGCTGATCACCCTTGCCCTTGGTCCTCAAGAAGCCAATCTCATTGCTTTTGTCCAGGAACAGGGTAAGTTGAGGCTCACCCTGCGTTCACCGGCGGATTCTCAAATGCAGGCAACCCAACCCGCCAGTTGGGAGACATTATTCAGATATGTTATGCCGGCCCAGAATGAATTAGCTAAGTTCCAGGACAAAGACGCACCGGCTACAGAGTATGTTGAAATATACAGAGGCTTAAGCAAAGAAAAGATGCCTTTATCTAAATGAGAGAAGGAAGGATAATGAAGAAGATATTTTTGTTCCTTTTTTTAGCCGGCGCGGCTTGCGTTATTCAGCCGGGGAATATTTATACTTTAGATACTGCTGTAGATAATACCTCCGAAACCATCAGAATATATATGGGCGGATTTAGAACTATGTCTACAAACAACCCCAGCCGTATTGTTATCGGTAACCCCGCCATAGTTGACGTTGCTAATGTAACTAAACAAGGTATAACCTTAACTCCTAAATCTCCGGGGACCACTACTTTGGTATATTGGGATAATTTTGGCGAACAGTCATATAAGATAAAAGTATTAGCCGAAGATGTTAACGCGTTAAAAATGCGGGCAGATAATCTGTTGGGGAAACTCGATCTCCCTGAGGTTTATTCTCAGGCGGAAGAAGATGAAGGGAAGATCCTTATTTTAGGCAGGGTTAAGACATCACAGGATAGGGAAAGGATCTTTACTGTTTTAGCCGGTTTAAAAGACAAGCTGGTAGATTTAGTCCAGGTCAAAGAGGAAGAAGCATTATTAGATATAGATGTGCAGATCATGGAACTAAACAAAGACGCGACCAATACCTTAGGCTTTACCTGGCCCGGCTCAATTACTTTTACGGAAATCGGCTCTCCCGCGCTTGCCGCAGCCGGGACAACCTGGGGCAAGGTATTTAAGGTAGCTGATATTATGCGCTCCTCAGGCGGAACAGCCACGCCTTTTACGCTTAAGCTGGATGCTTTGATTCAGGAAGGTAAGGCCCAGCTTCTTTCCCGTCCGCGTATCGCCTGCCAGAGCGGCAAAGAAGCGGAATTGATCGTCGGAGGAGAACAGCCGATATTTACTACTCAAATAGCCGCGACTACAGGTAATCAGGGAACCAGCGTTGAATATAAAGAGTATGGGATTAAACTGAAGATAAAACCCGTCTTAACCGACGATAAACGGATAAAATTGGGCGTGAATGTAGAAGTCAGCGATATAGGGACAGTCCAGACAATCGGGACAACCAGCGCTAGCACTACCACTACTACTGCCCAGGCTTATCCTTTGTCCAAGCGCAGCGCTTCCACCGAACTTTTTCTGGATAGCGGACAAAGTATGGTTATCGGAGGTTTAATCCGGAAAAAGAAAGAAGAAACAGTCACCCGGACCCCCTTCTTAAGCGATGTCCCTATTTTAGGCGCTTTCTTTAGGCAAAAAGTTACTAAAACAGGCGGAGGTACGGGCCAAAAAGTGGATACCGAACTCTTTATTATCCTTACACCGACGATAGCCTCTCTGGAAAAGGATAAGGCGCCTAAAACGCAGCCCCAAAATATTCCGCAGGAAACAACCAAAGCCCCTGCGCAGGAAGAACAGCCGGTTGATCCCACCACGCAATACGCTAAGATTATCCAAGAACGCATATTGGCCAATTTTACTTATCCTCAGGAGATCAAAGATAGCGGTTATCAGGGGACAGTAAAATTAAGGCTGCATGTTTTATATACCGGTGAACTTTTGGATGTCGCTATCAAAGAGCCTTCGGATTATCAGCTTCTGAATGACCAGGCAGTTGCTATGGCCAAGGAGATAAGTTCTTACCCTCCCTTCCCTGCCTCTATAGAAGAGAGGGAGCTTTGGATCGATGTTCCGGTAACCTTTCAGTTAAAATAAAAAAATGTCCAGGAAAATAGTAATATTCAGCACTAAAGGCGGAGTAGGCAAGACCCTGATCGCCACTAACCTCGCTGTTTCTTTAGCCAAAGAACAGGCGCAAAAAGTTTGCTTGGTGGATTTGGATCTGCAGGCCGTCGGCGATATGGCGCGCATGCTGGATATTAAACCGGATAAGAATATGGTTGACCTTATCCAGTCTTATAGGAAAGATCCGTCGGGAGCAAATAAGAATGATTTTTTGAGCCACAGTTATGCGGGGGTTGATTTATTATGCGGAATAACCAAGCCGCCCCAGGCCCCACACCTTAAGCCAGAGAATGTCAAAGAGGCGTTTAGCTTACTGGAAAAAGATTATGATTATATAGTTGTTGATGCCGGAAAGAGTTTTAGCGATGTCCTCATCGCTACCTTAAACCAGGCCAACCTCATTATTTTAGTAGTCACCCCCGACATACTTTCCATATACCAGGCCGAATGGACCATAGATACGCTGCAGTTTCTGCAATTTCCTTTGTCTATGGTGAAGATAATCCTGAATAGGGCAGAATCTATCTCTAGTATCAGCTGGCAGGAGATAAGGGTAAACTTAGCTTGCGATATTCTTTATCAGATCCCTTCCGAAGGCAAAGCCGTCGGGCTAGCCGTAAACCGGGGTATACCCGTGATAGTCGATGCTCCCCGCTCAAGATTTAGCCAGGCAATAAATAAACTTAGCGAACAGTTGGTCAAGGATAAGAATATCTTTACCCAAAATCAGGAGATAGACCAGTTACGCGTGCAGCAGCTGGCCTTGGAAAAACCGGCAAAATTATGGGAAGAGCAAGGCTTAACCGAGCCTTTGATTGAAGAGCTGGCCGCCAAAGATGAGCGCGCAGACGATATAATAATTCTTAAGAGCAAAATACATAGCCGGCTTATAGATGAACTGAACATTAAGAGGCTGGATTTAAAAGTTTTTAGCGATACTAAAAAAGCGCAAGGATTAAGGAGCAGGGCCGAGGCTATGGTCAGCCGCTTTTTAGTAGAAGAAGCAGGAAGTTTCATTTCTTCCCCGGAGGTGCGCAGAAAACTGGTGAAGGAGATCCTGGATGAAGCCTTGGGGTTTGGCCCGTTGGAAGACCTGTTAATGATGCCGGATATTACCGATATCATGGTCAATAATAAAGATGAAATATATATTGAGAGAAAGGGTAAGATAGAGTTAACCAGTAAAAAGTTTATTTCCAATGATCAGGTCAAAACCATTATTGAAAGAATCATCGCTCCCATCGGTAAAAGGGTAGATGAATCTGTGCCGATGGTGGACGCCCGCCTTCCCGACGGTTCCCGCGTCAACGCCATAATCCCGCCTTTGGCCTTAACCGGCCCAAGCCTGACAATAAGGAAATTCCGGAAAGAAAAATTTAAGATTGAAGATTTAATCCAGCTTAAGGCCTTAAGTTCCGATATGGCGGAATTTATCCGGGCCTGCGTCCTTTGCAGAAAAAATATAATTGTCTCCGGCGGGACAGGAAGTGGAAAAACTACGGTATTAAACGTCCTTTCCGGGTTTATCCCCGAGAGCGAACGCATTATCACGATAGAAGACGCGGCGGAATTAAAACTTGACCAGCGCCATTGGATCAGGCTGGAGTCCCGTTCTCCCAATATTGAAGGCAGGGGAGGCGTAAGCATAAGAGACCTTTTCAGGAATACGCTCAGGATGCGGCCTGACCGTATAATCATAGGCGAATGCCGCGGCATTGAAGCGCTGGATATGCTTCAGGCGATGAATACCGGGCATGACGGTTCAATGACCACAATCCACTCTAATTCCACGCAAGATGTCTTATCCCGGCTTGATTCGATGATTCTAATGGGTGGGGTAGAGCTGCCGATGCGAGCGATACGGGAGATGATCGCTTCGGCAATAGACCTGATTATTCATACTGCCAGATTATCCGACGGCTCAAGAAAAGTTATACAGGTAACCGAGGTAACCGGGATGAAGGACGAACTGCATATAAATTTAAGCGACATCTTTGTTTTTAAGCAGACCGGTATTGACTCCCAAGGCAATGTATTAGGTAACTTCCAGGCTAGCGGATATAAACCTTCCGTAATTGAAGAAATCAAAATAAAAGGCATCAAGCTTTCAGATAATATTTTCCAGGCTCCTTAGGATAAATAGGGACAGCGACCATTTTTCTTCTAAGGTTAACTGGGAAAAATGGTCGCTGTCCCTAATAAAAATGAAAATATTTAACGCGACGCGCAAAACCCTATTGGCTGACAACGCCATTATGGCTGATACTTTCTTAAAACGGGCTAAGGGTTTATTGGGCAAGAGAGAATTTCATTATGGCCAGGCCCTTGTGCTGAACCCCTGTAATTCAGTGCACACCTGTTTTATGCGTTTTCCGATCGATCTCCTGTTTGTAAGTAAAAACAATACAGTAATTAAGGCGATTCCTAAGCTTATGCCGTTTCGTTTAAGCCCTATCTCTGCGCAAAGCAGGTTTGTTATCGAGCTTCCCCTTGGCACAATAAAATTCACTTCCACCGGCCTCGGCGACCAACTAATTTTAAAGTAACCTTTAATAGGGACAGCGACCGTTTAAAAAACGGTCGCTGTCCCTATTTAACTTGACATAATCTGGTTCATAAACTATATTATTCGTATAGGGAAATGTCCAATCTGGGGGTTGTATGGGTGTAATTTACAAAATTAAACCGGAAGTAAGAGATTTTATTCTAGAGCAAAAGAACAATAGCCCTTCCTTAAGCTGCCGTAAGTTGACCGCGCTTGTTTTGGATAATTTCAAGATAGAACTATCTAAATCCAGCATCAATATGATTATAAAAGAAGCCGGGTTAAGCGCGCCCGTAGGTAGGACTCCTAAAAAGAAGAGGCGCCATATTGCTATGCCTAATTTACCTATTCTGCTTGAGGATGCATCTGTCCGGCAAGTAGAGAGAACAGGCCAGGAAGAAGAGGAAAAAGCTCGGGAAGAAGAAGAGAGGAAAGTAAAAGAAGAAACTGAAAAAAAGGCTAGAGAGGAAGTAGTCAAAAAAGAACAAGAAGAGCTTTTGGCGCAAGAAGAAAAACTCAAATCCGAGGAAGAAGTAGCCAGAAAGATTGAAGAAGAGAAATGGGCGAGGATTGCTGAAGAGGAAAGATTAGCTAAAGAATCCCGGGAAGAAGCAGAGCGAAAAGCTAAAGAAGAAGAATTAAGCAAGGCTCGGGAAGAGGAAGAGAGGAAAGCGCAAGTAGAAGCAACAGCCCATCCAGTAGCCAATGTTGAAAAATTTCATCAAATAGAAGACAGCGGAATTATATTGCTGGAGGCGGCAGACTATATTATAGGCGCAAGCAAACTCATTGCCGCAGCAATTAAAAGCCGGCTTCCTGATGCGCCAGGCAATCTGGAAGATTTAGTGGAAAACCTCATTTATCTGCCCTTGTTTCAGGAAAAAGCCGAAAAAGCATTTATAGATAAATTATCCGGTTATTTAGAAAAGATAGAGAATATCAAAGTCATTAATCTGGATATTTCCCGGATCATCGCCTCAAGCTTACAAGAGGCCAGATGCGTCAAGGTCATCCTCTCCGACGGAGCCAATCTCTATCTGGATGCCTCAATGTATTCGGTCTGGTCTTCCCCGCACATCCCGTATGATTTTGCCTCTCCTATCCATAACCTAAAAAAGTATATCAACCAATATTTCAACGAAGATTATCCTCTGGTAATTTTTAACGCCCCCGGATATGATATGCCTTCGCAGGAATTCTTTAATCTTTTGGAAGCGCTGGATGGTCGAGGGAATGCGATCACTAACCTGGTGATTTCGGGAAACAAATTTGAAGAGTTAGAGGTTTTGCCGGTAAATCAGGCTAAAAAACGTTTTTTTGTTTTCGGCGTCTGGCCCTGGCAATTTACCGAATGCCGCAGAGTCAAGAATCTAGGCGAGTTTAGACTCTTTCGCCTGGAGGAGCAGAATAAAGATCTTTATATCGCCGATATAGAGATGGAGTTAAGGCAACCCACTAAAGCTAAACAGATAGTCCTTAACGGCTGCGTTCTAAAAACAAGCCTTACTGAAAAAACCCGCTTGGTCTTATTAAGCAATTTTAGCGTCGGGACTAAAAAGGCCGAAGAGCTGGTTGCTCTATATTTTAATCATTGGCCTAATCTGGAAGAGGCCTTTCAGGATTACAGCCGTAAAATAGAGCTTTTTACTTATACTGCCAATTCCCAGCGTTATTTTAGCGCGGAAAATATAAACTTAGGGCTGGCTCAGGTTTCAACGGTTAAAGACTTGTTCGCCAGCTACCTGGCGGCAATAGATGCCTATGTGCGCTGGCATCTATTGCCCTCAGGATATGAAGATAAGGAGTTTACAGCCACCAGAGAACGGTTCTATAATTTGATCGCGGAACCAACCCGAAAGAAAAGAAGCTGTTTAATGAAATTTGTCCTACCTCCGGCGTATGCTTTTGACAAAGACTTAAGCTATTTATGCCGCCGGATAAACGAGAAAGAGGTTGTTTTATCCAGCGGGCACAAGTTATATCTGACTACTGAATAGAAAGCGTTTTCCGTGCAGGTTTTAATAGTCTTGACGCTTGTTGGGCAAGGTGATATTATTTAAATATAACGCTTAAATAATGACGGCAGGGGTTAACCCTGATATGGAGGTATCAGGATGCGTATGGCTACGGGGCAGGCTGCGGTAGAATACTTCATTTTATTCGCCATAATAGCGTGTTTAACGATTTTATCTTTCAGCACTTTTTTGCCTAAGGTTAAAGAGGCGATCCAGGGCTCAAGTGAAAAAGAAGGCCTTTTCCAGAAAGCAGCGACGCAGATAACTAAATAAGCGAGAAGGTATAGAGATGAAAAAGGCGCAGAGTATTTTAGAATACGCATTGATTATTTCCGTAGTGGTGGCGGCACTGGCGGCGATGAGCATCTATGTGCAGCGCTCGGCCCAGGCCAACCTTAAAATAATTGAAGACCAGATCAATGCTCAACCGGTTGTTACCAATAAATAATCAAGGAGGTAGAAAGATGTCGCGGAGAAATAAGGCCCAAAGCACATTAGAATATATCGCGGTATTTGCGGCTATTGTCGGGGCAATCATTGTTTTCGCTTACGCTAAATTAAAACCGGCGGTAGAAAAGGTGATGGATTCTTCGGCGACCAAGATCACCGACGCCAGCAGTAATTTTACCCAAGCGAAGTGATAGTTTTTAAGGGAGGTGAAAGATGTTAAGGGGGAAAAGAGCCCAGAGTACTATGGAATACGCGCTTTTAATCGCGGTGGTTATCGGTGTTTTCAGCGCCATGCAGATTTATATGCGCAGGTCCATGCAGGCTAAGATAAAGTCCGGCTCAGACAATGCGGCTACTGTAGCCTTGCAGGGAACAGAGGCCGAAGCTAAAACCGCGACTTTATTCGGCACGGAAAAACAATATGAGCCATACTATATCAGAAAAGGCGAATATCAATTTAATACTGAGTCCAGCGAAGGGACAGAAACAGAAACAGCTTCCAGCACCGGCGGTAAAAAAGAAGTCAGCGGCGCAACCATTAAGCGCACCGGCACCCAGCAGATCACCGGCGCGGAAGAGGACATAAGCCCAAGTAAATAAAATTTAGCGAGCAGGGGGTGAACAATGTTTAGGGGAAAAAGAGCCCAAAGCACCTTGGAATACGCCTTGGTTATCGCGGCAGTAATCGGCGCCTTATTGGCAATAAATGCTTATATGAAAAGAGGGGTCCAGGGAAGGCTAAGGGAGTCTAGCGACCAGATCGGCAAGCAGTTTGATGCTTCAAATTTTAATTCTACCCGTACGACAGTGGGTGGCGGCACTACTGTAACTACTGAGACACGAGATACCTCTACCGGAAGCACTACCAGCCAGGTATCCCAAGGGGAAACAGTGACCAGGTCAGAAAACGAAACCTGGAATACTGAAGCGAAATAGTAAAAAATGCGCAGAGTAAAAACTCGGGGGCAGAGTTTAACGGAAGTTGCTTTGTGTTTGGCTGCGGTAGTAGCGATAATTATGACCGTGCGTATCTATATCCAACGCAGCCTCCAGGCTAGATATAAAGGGGGCGCAGATTATTTGATCTCCGAGATAAAAAATACTGCTATAGATAAAGGTGTTCCTAATTTTACGAAGATCAAACAACAATATGATCCTTATTACCGGGAGTCAGATACTATTGAGGTTAAAAGCGGGTCCTCTGCTACAGGCTTTCCGGATACATCCATAGACCAGACAACTACCCGTAGCGGATGGGAAAAGACCGGCTCAGCGCCGGATGCGGATTAAAATGCGCAAAGCCCAGAGTATTTTAGAATATGCCATAGTATTGGGTTTGGTAGCCCTGGCTTTAGCAGGTATGGCCATGTATTTTCGCCGGGGGATACAATCCGTGGTCAAGATAGCAGCAGATGAAGCAGGCAACCAAAAAGATGCTGAAGAAATAGACCCGCTTAAAGGGATTAAGACCTCTTCGGCGGTGAGCCGGCAGTCAGAGATAACCCAGAGGAAGAGAATAGAAAAGGGCGGCGGCCAGAGTAGCGATTTCAGCGCGGTTACTACAGGCAGCGGAAGCTCGGCTTCAGTTTCCACCCGGGAGAAATAAAATGCGCAAAGCCCAAAGTGTCCTGGAATACGCCATAGTCATATTTGCTATTATTGCCGCGTTATTGGCAATGCAGGTTTATATCCGCCGGGGCCTTCAGGGAAGGTTGCGCCAGGGCGCGGATGAGTTAAGCGCGCAGCATTATGAACCTAAAAATACGGTTTCAGATATTACCATTACGCAGAAAAGCGATATAACTACGCAGACTAATACTGTTGAGGTGGACGATAGATATAAAACTACAACAACTACTGATATTAATTCTCAGGAAGAGCACCGTTCCGGAACCGAGCATATCTCGCCGGAGGAATGATGAAAAAAGAGGGAGAATCTTTATTAGAAGTAGCGATTTTTGGGGCAATAATCATTATGCTTTTAGGTGTTCTTATTAGTTACGGCTTAAGGTATAATTACCAGCAGAAAATGATGCAGCAGGCATTTAGGAAGTCTTTAACCCACGCAGTAAACCAGCCGGGCACCTCTATTTCTAATATAGTAATCAGCGATAAACATATCCCTAATCCTTCCGATACTTTTGGCGTAGGTTCGGTTACTCCGATGACCGGCTCAGCCGGAGGCATTGCCCGCGACTATAGATTAGGCGAAACCGCTGATACGGAGAGCGAATTACCCCGGGTAACGGTAAATATCAACGGCAAGGAATTTACCTATACCACTGCCGGGTTTAGGGATGAAACTAATGTCCCGGAAGGCAGCTTAGGCAGGTATCAAGTGATCTACGGCGGCGGAAATGTCTGGAATACAGGTGACGGAGAGTGTTTAGGAGAAGAGAATACGTCAATTAATCCTAATACCGGAGAACCGGAAGACACCATCTGCTCCCAACCTAGTAAAAATATCCGTATCATTGATTCCTGCGCCGGAGAAATCGTAGATTATGGCAGCGCGGTTAAACAGTGCCGGATGATTGTGGATTCGGATGCCTGCGTAAAAGAATGCAGCCGGGACCCTTCAGCAAGCTGCAGCGCCTGCGCTCAACCAATGAACATTCCCTGGTATTGCGCCAATTATCAGGAAACAGATAGCGTAAACCACACATATAATTTCCCGGCATTAGAGCAGCTCTTTAGTTTTGGCGGCTTAAAAGCTATGGGGTTACAGCAGGATTATGAACAGAAGACCTTAACCGATAATACCTTAAGAAAGACCGAAGATGCGTCAGGCATTACCACGACGGATAATATTGACTGGAAGACGCAGACCAAAAGAAAAATTATTACTAAGCCTTATGGTTCAACCAGCGCCGCTACCAATACTGAGGAGGTTGTTAGTGAAGTTTCGCAGGAAAAAGTTGATTCCCGCAACTCTGGGTGGTAAAGCTGCGCAAGTCTCTTTGGAATTAGCTGCCAGTTTAGTAGTGGTTTTTATCTTATTATTCGGGGCATTGCAGTTATTTCTCTGGATGAATAGAAGCCTGGTGCAAAGGCAAAAGGACTACGAAGCCCAAAGGGTGAATGCCGGAAATAGCGGAAGCGAAGTCCAGGTAGATGAGTCTGACCAAAGCAAATATCCGAAATTAAATATTTTCGGGCAATAAATAAGGGATAAATAATGCTCAATAGTTTTTATAAAAAATTTTCTCTCGGTAACTTAAAAGACGACAAGCCCCAAGGCCAGATCTCCACCCTGCTTATTTTAATGATTGTGGTTATCCTGATTATGATCTTAACTACGGTAAATTTAGGCCAGCTTTCTCTTTCCAGCACTAATCTTTCTAATGTCGCGGATTCTGCCAGCCTTTCTTTAGCCTCGCAATTAGCCACCCGTTCTTATGGTTTATACAAATCATTAGGCAATACTACTTGCAAGTGCCAAAGCGGCGCTGGGGGGTTTGGCGGTATTATAGGCGCTATTGTCGGAGCAGTCTTAGCTGTAGTTGCCGTAGCTATGTGTTGGAATCCTGTAGGTTGGTCCGCTGCAGGTTTATTAGCAGCGTTCACCGCTATAGGCGCTGCTGGAGGTCTTGTTGGAGGCGCTGTTGGCGCTGCTGCAACAGGAGGGAATATTGCAACAGGAGCCATTACTGGTTTTATGATTGGCGCAGCAATTGGAGCTGCATATGGTTCTTTTGGTACGGCGGTGGCCGCGGAGGACGGTGCAATTGTTCTCGAAGGTGCAGAATTAACAGAGGTAGCGGAAGGAACACTGGTAGCTGAAGGAGGGGAAACTATAGTAGCTGGTTCCGAAGGAGGTGTAGTAGCAGTAAATGGAGGAGCAGAAGTTGTGGGAGGATCGGAAATAACTATGGCAGCGAATAGTCAGTTAACTCTAGAAGCAGGGACTAGTTATACAGCTGCGGGAGTAACGATCGTTCCTGCTAATGTACCGATAACTACAGTGGCTGCAGGTACAGCCATACCTACAGGTTCAACCGTAATAGCAGGAGGTGTTGCTATAGCTCCAAGTCTTAGCGCAGCAGCCGCTATGACATTATCTGCTAGTTCAAATCTTTACAATGCCTACGTTGCTGAGCAGAATCAGGCCGCAGCTTTTTCCGCGGCAGTCCGGATGTTAAACGGTTTGCCGGATTATGACCATTTTCGGGAGAGCATATTATTGCAGGTTTTTTCCCAGACCGTGGATGACCCGAACAAAGATATAGATTTCGATGATTTAAGCGGGGATGGCAAAATTGATGACAAGGTATCGCATTTTCTATATTATTGGAACGGCCGGATGAAATATTTAAAAAGCGTTATTCCTACTTTACAGAGTATCACCAGTTCCTTTTTTAACGGAACCCTAAAAGATTCTGAGGATTATATTCAAACTGAAATCCAAGGTCCGCTTTCCAAGTTAGGGGACACAAAGGATATTACACAGGACGGCTCCATTGCCAGAATAGCCCGGGCCTTAAACCCGGATTTCTGGAATCCTAAAAATGACGGCTCTTTTGACGCTATAGTCAGCGGGTTTAAAAGCTTTATCGCCGACAGCGAAGCAATAGAAAAAATAGATATTAACCAGTTAACCGCCCAGTGGCAGACTTACATCAAGATTTTCTATAATCAAGATACCGGGAAGAAAACCGAAGATGGCAATACAATTACGGATTATTATTATACTTTAGGAGAAGTAAAGGGGTACCTTTCAGATTGGAAAACGGAAATTATAGCAAAAAGAAACCAGCTCCCTTCCTGCAAAGTAGGAACTTTTGGCTCTATAGGAGATGAAAGTCCAACGTGCCAGCCCTGCAACAGCACTTACTGCGCCAACGATTGTATTGTCAGTTCCGGGCCGGAAATCAGCCCCCTACCCTGTAAATTGAACTTTACTCTTCAGGGAGGCAGCTTGGATTATAATATAGATGATGAAGTTACCCCTGCTTTAAATGACATTGATAGTTTGATTAGCAAGATTAGCGGTTTTCAGGATGCGATTAAACAATACGTTAAGGATATGGAGAATGCTTATAGCGCGCTAGAAAGCGGTTACGGCGGCCTGAACCCGGCAACTTACAGTTGGACGGATAGCCGGGGCGACCACAGTATAAAAGTCGGAGTCGGCCCTTACCAGTTAGCCAGGACGATTAAAACGGAAAGCGGAGGCAGATGGTCAAAGACAATTTGTATACGCATGGTAGATTATACTGATGATGGTAATTGTTGGGTACAGATAACCAAGCAGGAGCCTAAAGACAAAGAGCTAAAATCCGGAAGAGTAAGTTTAGGGATGTGGAATCCCTTCTTTAGTGGTATAATTACTAAAAAGAGCAAGGCCTATTATAGTTACGATACAGTGGGATTAACACAGTGATAAATAAAGACAAAAAAGATACCCCGATTTTAGAATACACAATTCTGGCCGGAATTATCATTGTTTTCCTTTTGTTTATCTTCCAGCTAAAAACCGGGGATGTCAACCTATGCCGGGCTATCTTTAGCGACTTAGTGAATGGCCGTTATGGGGTCCAGAAATATATTGATTGGGAAAACCTCAATGCCTTACAGGTAGATGTCAGCCGGGAATATCAACAGTCTACCGGCGAGAAACAAAGGGTAGGTTATAAAAAGGCATTTATTCAGAGTTTTTCCCGGGGTTTTCAAGGAGCAGGAGGGAAATTTAGAGCATTTGTTAATTGGCGTATTTACAATAAGGTTGATAACCAGACAATTGTCGCCGCGGATTATCAAGGCCACAATAAAACTTTATTATTTACCCTCTCAGACTCGGGAAAAAAGAGATTGACCTCCTTGCAATGGAAAGGTAGTTATCCAGATGTCATTGCGAGAAGGACGAAGTCCGGCGAAGCAATCACCTTAAAAGCAAAATTACTTCCTGTTTCAGTTTCACCTCGTAGTCGCAATGACGCTTTGAATAATGAATAAAAAAACTGGTTTTCTATCCCTGGAATATGCGCTTCTAATAGCGATAGTCATAGCGGCATTAATCGGAATGGCGCTTTATTTCCAGCGCTCTTTAAGCGGAAAATGGCGGGATGCCGGGGATAATTTTGGTTTTGGCCGGCAATACAGTAAATAGGGACGGTTCTCAACTCAAAGCAAAAGTGTCCCTTAATTAGGGGACACTTTAAGATTAACTTGAGAACCGTCCCTGGAGATTTGTTTATGCAACTATTGATTATTTTAGGATTAATCGCCGCCGCAATGGTATTAATCGGCAGCCAGCTTCTTCCTGCATTTCTGCAGCGGGCTAGCATCTTGCATACTCAAAAGGTAGCGGAAGCAGAGAAGCAGCTGGATAAAATGTTTATTGAGGTCAACCGCCAGAAATTGGTCTTGTGGTATACAGTTACGCCTCTGGTTATCGGTATGTTGGCATTTTTTTTCTTAAGAAATTTAGGTTTATCCCTGCTTGCCGGACTAGTCAGTTTTATCATTCCTTCAATAATTATCAAGAATTTAAAAAACCAACGCCGCTTGCGTTTTCAAAACCAGCTTCCTGACGGGATAATGGTCCTTTCTTCTTCGCTCAAAGGAGGGCTTTCTTTAATGCAGGCTCTTGAAGTAGTAGTAGAAGAGGTCCCGGCGCCTTTTTCTCAGGAATTCGGGTTGGTCTTAAGAGAAAATAAAATCGGAGTTCCTCTGGAAGAGAGCCTTAAGCATTTACATGATAGGATGCACCTGGAAGAGTTGGATTTAATCATTAATTCCATTCTTGTGTCTAAAGAGACCGGCGGAGATTTAACCAAGGTTTTAGCCCATCTATCCATTACCCTGCGGGACAACCGGAAATTAAAGGAAAGCATTAAAACCCTTACTCTCCAGGGCAAACTTCAGGGGATAATTATGTCGGCTTTGCCGTTTATCTTTGTGGCCTGGGTTTTAAGTTTTAACCGTAATCACTTTGATATTATGTTTAACTCGGAGTTAGGCCGGACACTCTTAATAACAGCAGTTTGTTTGCAGGCAGTGGGGATATTTTTAATCTATAAATTCAGCAAAATAGATGTCTAAAGGAGAATAGATGCTTTTTTTGATTTTCTTATTTTTAGTGGCTGCGGTTGTACTTATAGTGATTGGGATAAGGTCTATGCCTCGGGTAGGCGGGGCAAAGCCGGCTTTTACCCCGGAAACAACCAGGAGCAAAAGCTTTAAGACCAGTTTTCTGGCCGGCGTCATTCCTTTTACCGCGGTTATTCTGGATAAATTAAACTTAGATGCAAAGATTAAATTGAGATTGACTGCCGCCCATTTAAGGCTTTCTCCGACGGAGTTTATCAATTTCAAATTATTGTTTACCGCGGCGTTAGTTATGCTTGTCCCTTTTGTCTTGGGCAAGATTGGGCCAATAGGATTTGTTGTAGCGCTTGTCTTAGGGTATCTGCTGCCGGAAATATGGCTGAACAAAAGAATAGGCCAGCGTAAATATGCTATTGCCAGGGTGCTTCCCGAAACAATAGATTTATTGAGTTTGTGCGTGGACGCAGGGCTAGATTTTGTCGCGGCAATAGAATGGTTAATTAAAAAGGGAGTTTCGACTAACCCGATGATCCAAGAGTTGGCCTTTGTTTTGGAAGAAATCCAGTGGGGAAAATCCCGCACCCAGGCCTTAAAAGATATGGCCAAAAGGCTAAATATTCAGGAAGTGAACTCTTTTATCCAGACTTTGGTTCAGGCTGAACGCATGGGGACCCCGGTTGCCGAAGCTTTTGCGACGCTTTCTGAAGATGCCCGTCTGCAGCGTTTTCACCGCGGCGAGCGTTTTGCCATGAAAGCTCCAATTAAAATTCTCCTTCCTTTGATTTTTTGTATCCTGCCGGTCATAGGCATTATTATCGGCGGGCCCATATTCCTGCAGTTTACCCAAGGTAAGATGTTCCAGGGGTTTTAACCAAAAGACAATATAAATAAAACTTGATTTTAACTATTTCTATGTTAACTTAATGCTAACAGGTTAACATAGGTTAATTGGAGGTGAAAATGATGGTCGGCAGTAGACAAAGAGAGCACCTTACTATTCCGCAGGTGGCTAAAATTTTAGGTTTAAGTAGGATCGCTATTTTTAAGAAGGTTAAGAGCGGTGAAATTAAAGCGGTAAAGATAGGTAGGAATTACGCTATTTCCAGGAAACATTTTGACTCTATTCTAGGCAAGAGTTTGAATGCGGAAGATAAAAGGGAAATAGAGGCTGCCGTAAGAAAGACAGTCTCTGAGTATGGCCAGACTTTGAAGCTTCTAGGGAAGAATTAATGAAAAAATTAAATGTAAAAGAAGTAGAGTATATTGCCTTCCGGTTGGCCAAGGAATTACTATCTTTTAATGAGCCTATACCCGGATTTTCTACGCGCTACCCTAACGTCCTAGAAAGCTCTTTAGCCGCACCTTTCCAGACCTTTACCGGGAAATCTCTTTATTCCGGTCTTGTCGCTAAAGCCGGTATTCTGTTTTATCTGATGATTAAAAATCATCCTTTTCAAAACGGGAACAAAAGAATCGCTATGACCGCCCTATTTGTTTTCCTGCATAAAAACAGGAAATGGCTGAAGGTTGACACGCAGGAACTTTATAATTTTACGATGTGGATCGCCCAGAGCCCTCCGAAATTTAAGAAGGAAATCCTAAGGGCGATACAGAAATTTTTGAAGGAAAATATAATTGTGCTTAAATAATGTTTATATTCTCCTCGTCACCTTAACCCTATCCGTTGCCATCCCATCTTCTCAAGCAGCGCGTACACCTTTAGAGGTATCTGAGCAGGAAGAAGAGAAAGTCGAAATATCCCCCGTAGATAGTTGGCTTAAAGATTTTGACGCGCAAAGGGAGAGCTTTGCCGAAAAATACGGGACAAGATTCGCTTTCCTTTTTAACTACGCTCAACAGGCGATAATCAAGAGTAAACACGATGAAGGCAAGTCCCGCGGCCCCTGGTATTGGGATCTTGAAATTGAACAGAAGCTTTGGCCGGGAGGAGCGCTCTTCGCCGAGTTTGAGATGGATAAAGGAAAGGGCGTGGACAAGTTTTTACCTACCTATTCAGTATTTAGTGATAATGCAGGCGAAAGCGCCTGGTTTTATTTACCTGCGTTGTATATAGAGCAGAAACTTTTTAAAGATGAGATAACTTTTACCGCCGGTAAACTGAATCTGTCCGATTGGTTTGATTATAATGAAGTCGCGGGTTGCGGGGATACGCAATTTTCATCCAGCGCGCTGGTAAATAACCCGACTATTCCTTTTCCTTATATAGGGATAGCCGCGTTGGTAAATTTTGAACCCTACGAATGGCTCTATTTTCAGTCCGGCACAGGCACGGCCAAGGTCAGTTACACAAAAACAGGCTTAAGCGATGCGTTCAACAGCGCGTTTTTTATCAATGAGCTCGGTTTAACCCCTAAGTTCGGCTCCTTGCAGGGTAATTACCGTTTTATCTTTTATACTAATCATCAAAAGCTAGACTACCTTAATTCTGACGAAACCAAAAAGAATGATTCCGGGTTTGCTTTGAGTTTTGACCAGGCAATAACTAAGAACGCAACCCTCTTTTTCCGCTACGGAGTTGCTGACCCCAAGGTCAGGGATATTGAGTATTTCTGGTCTTGCGGCGCTCAAGTTACTGAACCTTTTCCAGGGCGTAAATTTGACTGCCTGGGAATAGGAGTAGCCCAATCTATTGTTGGTGATGACTACCGGGAAGCAAATGGCTACGATGAAACCTGGCGCGCTGAAACTATGTACGAAGCCTATTACAGCTATTATCTAAACGGATGTATGGCTCTGACTCCCAACCTCCAAGTAGTTACTCATCCCAGTGTTGATAAGGCAGAAGGCACTGAGATAGTCTGCGGCCTAAGGTTCCTACTTAGCTTTTAATAAATACACCCAAAATCCCAATCACCAAATCCCAATGACGAATGAAGTTCCAAATTCCAAGTTACAATTATTTATTTTGAGATCTATTAATAATCGCAGAAAATATTAAATTTAGTTCTTGAGCTTCAGATAACAATGGTTTTGTTTCTTCCGCTAGAGAAGGTGCTGCTGCCGTGAGTATTCTTAACCAGTATTTTGATTCTTTAGATTCTCTTCTACAAGTACCAATCTTGTACACGAAATCTTTCTTTGTTGTAGAATCATCTGCTTCGCAATAATTAGCTCCTACGCTTGTGCCAGCCCTGACCAGTTGACTTATTAATGGCCTGGTCAGGCTATTCTCGACTTAGCAGTTCTTTCTCGCAGGTCGTATTTCTTACTTGGAATTTGAGTCATTGGGATTTTATTCGTCATTGGGGCTTGGATATTAGTCATTAATCTACTTTCTACTATAATTGACGTTATAAATCATAAAGTCTAACATAAATAAATGAGCATTTATATCTCATTAGATTGTCCAATCTAGTACTTCCTAATGTCCATTCTATATCGAGAATCACCTAAAAATGTCCAGTCTAATTACTAATATTTGTGGCGTTGCGCAAACTACTCATTTTCGTCATTACGAGCCATTAAAATGGCAAAATAATCGCGTTTTTAGGGATTAAGTACGCTTCAAAAAGTGCGATTTTAGCCCACTTTTTTAACCATAATTAGGCCGGTTTTTGATATTGAAAGCGGTACCAAAATAAGCCCTTTTTTAGCTTGACAGCGACGAGCTATGTGTTATACTCTGCTTGTAGTTGAGGTAAGTAACGAAATGGCAAACCCGGAGAAATCCGGGGGCGCAAAGCCGCGGGTCCCAAAGAAACAAAAATAGTGCCTATCAAAGGATAGCCGGGCTGCCGAATTACCGACGGAAATTTGACAGTTCGGTTTTTCTTTTTAGAAGCTTAGTAAGGGATTTTACAAACGCTTTATAAAACAAAATATGAAAGACTCTCACTCGCAAGCTAAAAAGAGTAATGGGGTAAAGGGGAACTTTTATTTTGCATTTTATGTATATAGTAATATAAAAATAAAATGATAAAGCCAAGAGCCAATATAGAAGACAAGGCAGTTACCAAAGAAGCGGCCAAGGAAAAGTTCCACTCCAGTTTTAAGCCTTGGATCCGCGTGGCAGCTTTTGTTGTTGCCGTAGTCTTCTTGCCTGAACAGGCAGCTCAGGCAGTAGAATATGACTGGCGCGTAATCTGGAATAAACCCGCTATTGGCCTTCCTTCCAACAACGTATTTGCCCCAAATTACCTTAAAAATGTCCAAAATCTTAACATTCCTCAGGCAGTAAAAAGTATCCTCAAAGATATAGCCAATAAACCCATAACTGCTATAAAAGTTTCAGAGAATCTGACCATAACCCTGGATAAACCACTGAAAATGTCCAATCAGAGGATAGATGAGTTGTTTAACTGGCTGGTGTGTAAACCATGCGGTACCAAGTCGCTTTATGACTACTTAAGCTATAAAGGGGTTAAGGTAGAAGAGCAGGATATCGCGGTTTTTGCCTTAACCATAGATATCTTAAATGACGTAGTCAAGCCGGAAGGTAATCCCAAAGTTATTAAAAATTCCCTTTACGCCTTATCCAAAGCTTCAGAGTTTTTCGGCCTTAAACTTTACCCGGTTAAGTTATCCGAGTTATCCGCAGATTTAACTCCTTTCATTGCTCACCTAAACGGCGACCACTATGTTTTAATCACTAAAATTAGCGGTGAAAAAATTTACTTCTTAGATGAACATAAAGAAGAATTCCTGCCAATAGAGAAATTCCTTAAAGATTTTTCCGGTTATGCCTTAATACAGGGACTGTCCCCGCAGGGGACTGTCCCTTTGACTGATGCCGAAGCCAAACAAGTCTTAGGCGCCAGATCCAACAAGCAAGGCTATGCCGATGTCTCTGCTTTATTTAAAGAACCTTCTGACGGGGATATGTGGCTGGGGTTAGGGATTACGGTTGCTTCTGTCGCCATACCAGCCGCCTACTCCTATTTCTCAGTAGCCGGAACAGCATCTGCTCTTAGTGCTGGCGAGGCATTAAGTAAAGGAGTTACTTCTTTTGGCCAGGCAATGCTCTATAGCCAAATTGCCCAGGCAGCGACTAACGTAGCAGTGCAGAACTTCGGGATGGATCCTACTTCCGCCGGAATATTAAGTACTGTGACAATCGCCGCCTTATCCGGAGCAACCACTGCTTATTACCAGCCAAACAGTACTCTTTCTACAATTGGGATGGGTGCCTTAAGAGGAACACTTTTAGGCGCTGCCAAAGCCGGCGCCAGCGTATTTGCCTATGAGGCGCTGAAAGATACCAGTTTATTTAAGAATAATCCTTATGTTGGCCGGCAGTTTGCTAATCTCGCCGGGAACGTTATAGGTTATGAAGCGTTTGGCATCGCAATGGGTGCTGCCTCTGGCACTGTTTTCGATATGGGACATCAAGCCAAGACTGAAGTAACACCGAGAGAAGTAGCAACATTAATAGATGAAAACGGGCCTGACGATATTAGTAATATAAAGACGGAGACGCATTATTACGCGTTTGGTAGTTACAGAGATGGTGGTATGGATGTGACAAAGAATATATCCGGAAATATTATTCAAGAAGGAGGAAAATCTTCCGCCTACGTGGCTCCTTCGACAGCTTATCAGGGCGCTCTATATGCCCTACAGGATATGAAAGGTTCTTTAATCTCTCAGGGCGTAGGTTTGGCTGTTGAATATGCTGCTTCTCAGGGAGTGTTTGGCAGCGAGCTTAAGAAACATCCTAATTATAGCCGTTTATTAGGCGAGCCCTTAGGAGGCATAGCCGGAGCAAATGCCAACAAACTGACTTGGGATCAAGCGGCTTTTAACGGCCTTCTATCCGGCGGCGTTTCAGCCGGGCTGAATGCTTTAGGCGGAGATTTTGATAAAGTTACAGATAAGAATAAATGGGGCCTGACCCGATTACAAATGGAGGGGGTTAACTGGTTAGGAACAGCCACTCTTTATTCTGCAGCCGGCACAATTATCGCTGCGAATAAATCAACTGCAGAATTAGGCGAAAAATCTTGGGCAGGGTATGCAGGAAGATTATTTAATAAGCGATTTGAAGAATTCGCCACCAATTATGTTTCTTTAGGCGGCACCTCTCCGGTATACACCAAAGGCGCAGGCGGCTGGTCTGAAATTCAATATATAGAAAAGATTGCCCAGCTTGCCGGAACCTCTGATTTCAAAGCCAATGCCGATTATTTAATGAAACAAAAAGGTTATACTGACTGGGGTAAGTTCATTGATGATGGGAACCTCAGCTCGCTTTTACCTTCCGCCTCTTATTCTTTAGTTAATTACGCCAAGTCTACCTTGCATTTTGCCTCAGTAAATAACCTGGTCGGCTTAGGCAGGGACATAATCTATCCGACCTTCTTTCCTACGGTAATCAAGGCTAAGGAATCAGGCATTACTTCTACTATTAACATCAAGATGGTTCCGGCAGTTTTATGGGGAGATACAGGCTTATATCAATATTTTAACGAAAAGGATATTGTGGAGTATGTTTCAGGGTATCGCAGTGAATTTAACGGTAACCCGCTTTCTAATAAATATGACTCACAAGCAAATAAGGATTTCATAAAGAAGAATATATCCATTAGCTCTAATATCGATGAGAGCGTTAGCTTAAAGCTGCTGCTTCCAGAGACTAGTGCTTATAATACTAATGCCAATTCTAAACCCCGAGATCAAGCAGGAAATAAAAAGCTGTCGGAAGATAGCTATCCTGCTGCTGATTATCTTGATAGGGCCAAAAAATTTAAAACATCTCTACAAAATTCTGGGCCGGCGGCGGGTGTTGAAGCAACTGAAACAGAAAAGTGGTTAACTTGGGTTGTAAAGAACGCAGGATCGCCATTCTTAGATTATGCTAAGAGCCTTTATGGGCCTGGGTCTGGTGTGGTAGTGAATGTTGAATCCGCGTCAGCCGAAGTTAACAAGATGACCGGGACCGTAGGGGTTTTGGTGCATAATAAAGACGGCCAGTTAAGTTTAGATCCTAATTCTTTAAACTATGCCAAGGGCGCTCAATGGAAAGTGCCGGAATTTGCAATTAGGGGTAAAGACAATATAAAAGGCCAGGCTTATTACGCCGACAAATATACGGGCGTGCGTTTTGATAGCAGCACGTATCTGGGACATCGAAAAGAACAATCCGGAGAGATTACCATTGGCGACGGTAATTTTTACGGCGACGGAGCTTTTATAAAAGAAATAATTAATCCCGGCGACACCAAGAAGTTTGAAAAAATTAAAGATGTAAACGGCGTTGAGAACGACCTTACATTAAGACAGTTAGATTATCTATACACCTTTGATGTGCTTGGCAAGCAGACTTTTGATGCCAAGCTTTCTTATGCCCGGGGAGAATATGAGCAGCGTTATAGACAGGAAATTATGTCTTCTAAGCCTGCTGATAACTTTCTAGAAAGTAAACTAGGTGGCGAATCTCTTATGACTCCAGTCCCTAAGCAAGACGTTCTCAGCGCACTGTTTGATAATAAATCAATAGTTGCAAAGACAAAAGGCACTATTTATGACTTAGGTGAGTTTGGCGGCAACCCTGTTTTGCTTGTAAACGGAGACTTAATTATACCAACGCCCAAAGCCGGCGGCGAGGGGAAAGAATCTCCGCAGACTGATATGGTAGCGTTAACAAGAGCAGGTTCTTTTCAAGATTCTAACAAAATACCCATGACTACTGCCAGGGGTTTTGGCGGCTGGGTGGCCAACATTGATCACCAGAATGGTAATATTGTAGGGTTGGATTTAAGCAGCCTTAATTTTGCCAAAGGAGCAAAATGGTCGGGAGAAAACGGATTTGAGATGGTCCGAGATAACTCAAAAGGCGATAATACTCCGATTGCAGAAGGAGATAGGAATACGCGCCTGGTTACTTCTTACTCTGTGCATAAAGACGGAAGCATTACTTTTAATTCTTTAGGCATAAGGCCGGGAGGCGACAAAGAGAATAAAGGTATTCTTACAATTGGCGTAAATGATAGTACGCTTTCGGAAACATATCTCAAGGAGAAAATAACAGAAAGATTATACTTTAACCCGGAGTTAATAAAGAAGATAGACAAAGATTTTGAAACAGGTAAGACTGTATTAATAGAAGCAGCAGAAAAAGGAGAGTTTACTGATGCAAAAGGCGGGAAGATAAAAGACTCCCGGCTTCAGGCTAAACTAATAGGGGAAATCAAGAATATAAACTCAGCCGAAAAACTTAAAGAGTTTCTCAGTAACGGCGTTAGCTATATTATAAGTTCTTGGGCTGCGTATAGAATCGGAAATGAAATTCCCGATGAGGTAATCTTTGGGAATGCTGTGCAAAAGGGGCATAGTCTTGATTGGGAAGTAGCCAGGCAAACAGGTAAAGATACCTCCGAAGTAGTTTTAAAAGGCAACTCACCTTTAGTCGGCCAGTTAGCGTTCAAGGGAACAGACGCTGCAACGAGCAAAGAATTTAATATCAGGCCTATCCAGCATTGGGGCGGTCCAGCTCCTTTAGTTTTTTCCGGCGCAGTTAATCCTTCACTATCCCGTGGCCTTGAGAATAGCGCTTCTTTATATGAGAAAAATGGTCCTCTAGAAGGTTGGAAATTACAAGAATCAACTAAAGACGGAGTAAAAGAGAGCTACCTTATTAATGATAATGATAAGGAGAAAAAGGTTAAAGTAACTGTGGCTAAGGATCAGGCGGGAAAAGATATTATTTCTGTTCCCTGGGATGACAGTAAAAACGAACTAAGAGTTCAAAATAATTCCGAGTCTCTCCCTAAATTATCCAGAGACTTTACTTATGAAATAGATCATGAACGTTATCAGCAAAATCCAACCGGCCCGGTATATTTTAGTAAAAGCGGAATATTGACGGGTATGGATTTTGATAAGGAGGATAAATTTAAATTTGACCTGGTTACCGAAGCGCAGGGGATAAAGTATAGCGGCGCCAGGACCTCCAAATCCTATGAGATTAATAAAGATAAGACTGTGGAGACATATGAAGGCGTTTATAAATTAGTGCAAGACCAAAAAACCAAGAAATATAACCTTATTGACCCTGCAAGTAAAGTAGTCATTTACGATAATGTAGATGTTTCTAAGGGGAGAGTTATAGTCGCGGGTTTAGATTTCCCTGATGGTATGAGTCTGCTTCGTAATGTGGCAATAAATTTAGGCCCGGACGGCAAGATTAGCCATGTAAACCTTCATTGGATAGGCGCTAACTATAATCAAAAAGAGGCGGAGATTTCCTTTAAGGCAAATGGTGAAATTGAAGGCGTTGGCCAACTCACCGAAACTTTTCTCGCCAAACCTTACCTGAAAGATTCTGAGCCGGGTAGCAAAATAGATACCAAGAATAAAGATAGAATTATTATTAATGGAGTAGGCAGCAAAGCCGGCGTTCTGCATATCGTTTCATCTTTCGCTAATTACGCGGTTCAGGAAAAGGATAAGGCCGGCGTATGGAATTGGGTTACTCCGAAAGATAAGATTTTATTTGATTCTGAATTGCAGGACAGGCATCAAGTTATCTGGGCTTTGACTAATGTGAAAGACGGAGGAAAAGCAGGGGTAGGCACATCGCCGATTATCGGCCAAGAGCTGCTGGTGAATAAGGAAGACGGCATAGCGCGCCCAGCTCTTTTAATTAAGGCCTTGCCGTTTATGAATGAAGGTATGGAAGGGTCAACAGCTGATAAAGCCTTTAAGGATAAGGTAGGTATTTTAAAGGAGAAAGGTTATTTAGATAAAGCCGCTGTTATAAAAGGCGATAAAGATCCGCTGTATAAAACAGCGGTAGAGAAATTACAGGCGGACTTAAAAGTAAAAACAGATGGCATTTGGGGTCAGAAAACCGATGCCGCGCTGAATAAAGATAAATATTTTGTCTTGGGCGAAAAAGGCGAAACCCAGGTGGTAAAAGTCAAAGATAGATTAGGGGCAGTTATTCTTCCTTCTGAAGAGAGTTCCGTTCCGGTAATGTTGGGCGTGGGTATTAACGGCGATGTGCAATACAAGGTTATTACTCAGGCTGAAGGTTTAGCTTATGCCGCTCCTAAGGGATTTAAGATGCCCTGGTCTTTAAGCACGGATGAGAAAAAAGGAGTAGCCAGTATAACTTATCTTCAATCCACTAAGGCTTCGGGAACGATTGATTTTCCTAACGGCCAGCCTTCTAAGAATGAGATGAGCCAAAAGAACTATTCGTTAAAGACTAGTGAAGAAGTTTATTTTACGAAGGAGGATGGCAAAGAGAAATTTGTTACAAAGAAGGAAATGAGGGAGAATTTAGAGAAGCCGCTGAAGGAATTAGAAAAATCAAACGAGACTAAAAAAGACGAAAAAATTAAAGGCCTTTTAGAGAAAGCGCGGAAATCGCTTGATAAAGAAGATTTTAATGGCACAAGCAAACTTTTGAATAGCGCGATTGCAATTGACGCCTTCCTTAATTTTAAGGCTCGTCCCCAGGATGATAAAGTAAGGATAGCCTTTATGCAAGACCTGGTAAATAAAGGATGGGCAACAGAAGATGAAATTAAATCAGATATAGCTGATTTGAACAGCAAAACAGGCCTGGCTGAGTATATGCGCACTTATTCTAAGAAAATTGGGTTTTACGATATCAGCCAGCTTAAGGGGTTTAATAAAGCAGAAGCTGAAAAAGCAGGATTAACTGAAGAAGTTTATGTTAAGGGTAAGCTTAATGATGAACAAAAGGCAGTTATTAAGAAAGCCGAATTATTAACCCGCGTTGACGCTTTAAATAAAACAGACAAAGAAAATACTACATCCTATTCTGAGTATTATCAAGAAAATGCTAAAAAATTGGGTTGGAATCAATGGGTTGATGATTATCGTTCGGGTAAAATAGCTACCTTACCTTCTAATTTTGCAGGTTTTGAAAAATGGGTAGCGGATATTTATCAACAGCATAGTGACGCGCAAAGAAGCGCAGTGCTACAACGAATCACAAAAATTCATAATGATACAGGCGATTCCAGGTTTGATCCCGGTGTGAATGGAGAAAAATTAAATACCGCTATCAACAATCTCAATAAAGCCATTGAAGGAGAAGAATTTAAAGGTAAGCTTAGTATTGCCGGAATTTCAATTCCCCTAGAGGATACCTCTGAGGGTAAAATTAAGAATTATCTTAAAGCGGGCTCCAGCGGGTATGCTGCAATGATAGATATATTAGGCGCGCCTTTAGCTTATCTTATAGATAAACCGAATGAATGGCTAGGGGCAGAACCAAATTATTGGAGAAACCGTTTATGGGAGAAAGCCGATAACCTTATTAAACAAAGAGACCAGTTGCTTAACGGCGAGATACAGGCATCCGGGGGAGATCTGGCAAAGGATGCATTATTCTGGGCTATGTTGGGTTATCCAGTAGGTTCTTTAGGGAGAGGTGTAGTAGCTACAGCAAAAGAAATTGCCCCTTCTTTAGGTTCGCGTTTAGCCGCAAGATTTGGAGTTGAGAGTCAAGCAGGGAAAGCCGCTATAAATTTATTAGCAAATCCATATACGATTTCCGAAGTAGTTACCTTAGTAGTACCAAACGTTGTTTCTCTGTGCACAACTGGTGAATTTCTACCGCGAGAAACAAATGCTTTGCTTGCCATTGCTGGATTAGCTACTCCTGTAGCGTCAAAGGTTCTCTCATCTTTGATTGTCGAAGGGGCTACTTTGGCCAGTCCATTTTTAGCCAAGGTTGGATATGCGATGGGAACTCAAGCTCCTCTATGGGGCCAGATAAATCTAACTACTGCTGTTATTGGTAATCTTGTGGGATTAAATGAAACCGGTACGGCAAGGGCATTAAGTTTTGGAGAAGGGCTTGGTATCTACGGAGAAGGTTTGCGTGATGGCGCTGCGTTTGGTTTAGCTTTGACTGGCGCAGGCGCGTTAGTAGCTAATGGCGGAATTATAAAAAATACTATTAATAATTTGAGTACAGCGCTTAGAATTAATACTGAAAGCAGTATAGTCCGTTATGGTACCTCTTTTGCCTTAGGAGCAGTCAGCCTACCGTTACTTTCCACTGGGCTAAAAACAATGTCTGGGGAAGGTTATCTCTTAGATAATATTCAGAGTAGCTATACTTGGGTTAATGTGCTTACCGGAGGCCTGATCGGGTTAGGAATAAAAGGTCTTCCCGCTGCTACGCCAGCAGGTTTAAATTTGGCGAGGGCAGAGTATGGGGCTATTACCGGAGCAGGGATTAAGCTTACCCATGATTCTTTAGACGCGTATAGGTCTGGAAATAATTATACTTTTGGACAGGCCGTAGCAAGTGTCTTTGGTGGAGCGGCAATTGGCACGTTAGCTGCTTCTTATCTGGGAACAACCAAGAATATATTTTCTCCTACCTCAAGAGCCGGGTATATGGCTGAACGCGATTTTTCTTTACAGGCTCTGTATTCCGTTCCGACCAAGTTATTTAATTCTTCTGTCAGAGGCGCTTTAACATGGTTATATGTTAGCCCGTCATTTACTGTCAGTGGCGCTTTATGGCGTGGCGCCCTTGTTAATATGGAGCATGCCATAGACGGGAAACCATCCGTGCCCTGGTTTGCCATAGAGAAGAGAGATGCGAGTAATAATATTGTAAAAGGTGAGTATGTAGATTTATTCTCTTCTAAGCAAGGACAGACAGAATTATTATCCAGTTTTGTTTATGGCCCGCGTTCTGGTGTCTGGATGGCTCCCGCGATAGGTATTCTACAAACAAGGGCTTCTGAAAAACTTTCGATAAGTGAGAATGCAGCGTTAAGTATTCAAAAGCCGTTCTCCAATGAAACCTTAAATCATGCGTGGTCTTTAGGCGTTTTTATGCCCGGCGTAGTTACTGGATTAAAAGAATCCGTAAATTATTTTGGTAATACAGGTAAATATTCTTTAGCCTCCTTAAGCAATTTAATTGATGGTAATGGTTTAACACCTAAAGACCGCGCCGTATTCAGTACACCTGAAAGTGAGTTTATACAGTGGGCAGGATTCTTTAGGGTTCCTGCAGCTGCGCCTGTAATGAGTAAAAACGAGCGTTCTATTTTTGGCGGAATAACAGAGATGCTCACTAAGCGCGGCCGCGCTACTATAATTTCTCCGGAAGAGGCTAAGTCAAATGTTCGTCCTGATTGGATGAAACCAGGCGCCTCAGAGCGTATAATTCCGGTAGATAAAGCTGCAGAAGTTACAGCTACAGGGAAGATTGACTCTCTTATTGTAGGACAGGTTGCTTATGCTAAAGAAGGTAGCAAGGTATTTTATAGAGATGGTTTCTTGGGCAGAAGGGTTAATAGTTTTGAAGTTACTCCTGAAATTAAGCGGGCTGCGGAAACGCGCATAAAGTCAGATTATTATAATGTAGCTGCAGACCCGGTAATAAATATATATGGAGGAGTTAAGGATAAAGATCAGGCTAATATGCTTGAAAAAATGGTTTTGGGAGCCCGCTATGTCGCTGGTTCTGTTAAACCTTTAGTCTTATCAATTTTTGCTCCTCCTTCAGCAGGCAAGAGTACCGCCGGTATTATTGCCGAGTTAGGGCTTATACAAAACGGTACCTATGGTCCTAAAGCAAAAATGTTAGTTGTTGTTGAGCAAAGCGATACACATGCTGATCAGGTTTACGATAAAACTATGGGTGATGTAAGAAGGGCAGCCGAGAAAGGAAATGCTTTCGCGAAATCAATTGTAGATGCAGACCGTATAGTCCGCTGGAGAGTTAAAGATAGCGACCAACCGGCTATAAATTTTGCGGATAAAAGTGCGGTTATTGTATCCGAACACGATTTACAGTATCTAATGGGTTTACGTGAAATGCCCAGAGAGCAATTATCCGCGCACGATAAAGCCCTGACAGAATTATTAGATAAAGCGGTGCTTACCAATACGGATTATTTGGATAATCCTTCTCTTCAAATTAGCGATGGATTTGACAAAATAAGCAAAGAAGAATTTGATTCTCAAAAAGCCTTAGTTGAAAGGGCGCACAAGTTCTTAACAGAAACACTTAATGGCGAACTTTCCTTAAAAAGTTTAGATGATAAATACGAGATTACCCGCAGCAGAGATAAAGACGGAGAAACTATAGTTGATCCTGCCGGTAACGATGCGTTAATCGAAGCATTTTTAAGGTATAGCGCGGGAGAAAAATTAGAGCAAGAAAGATTGGATTTAGATGCACTGAGGAAAACTCCTGAAGGAGAGCGTCTCGTAGCTGCGTTGAAAGCGTCTATGGTGGCCAGAGCAGAAGTTACCGGCTTAGATAAACTTACTGCTTTTGATGCCGAACGTAATAAGTGGGTTATAATCCCGCTTAATCCCAGCGGCCGCGCGCATGATTTACGCGTTGCCAACAGCTTACAGGCTATTGCCGATGTTGTGATTCATAATGCCAGGGTACGTGATACATCAAGACCAGAGAATGTCGAAATTCCTCTTAATTACGAACAAGTTGAGATTCAGGGAGCTGGCCATGCCATGGTTTCTTTCGCGAAGATGTTGGATACAGCAGAAAAAATGGGCGCGGTAGCTACTGTACTTTTTGCCGGAGCAATGACCGATCGGCAGAAGGATACGATGAGAATAGTTTTTGGCATGGATTCAGTAGGTGAAGTGAGTAAGCCAATCCTTGATGCAAATTTAAATGTAGTCGGGGTGAATAACGTTAATAATAACGCAATTTTTGAGTTAGGCAGCAAAGAGACATCTAATAAAGGTAAAGATGTAACTATCTATGTAGATACGCAGAAGAGCGAGCAGCATGGTGATTCTCAGCTTTCCATAGGAGATTTTAGCGCGTTTTATAAAGATAACACCCGTTTTATTCTTGATCAGCGCGGAATTTGGCAAATGGTAGAAGTCGGTAGAGAATTAAAGGACGCAAAGCCAGTTTCAGAAGTAATTAAAAATAGCGGCAGAAACAATAGCCCGATTGAATATGTAACAGAACAAATTGCGTCCGGAAAGGGTGTTAAAGTATTAATATCCCGTCCTAATACATACGGTATTGATATAAACGGCGTTTCCGATAAGGCTGTATTAGTTGCTATTGCTGATTCCAAGAGCGAGCTTTTGCCGATTTTTCAGGGTTCTCGCAGGTTAAGGCCTGTTTCCGGTTCTGATTTTGATTCAGTTGACCGTGTTCTTATTGTTCGCGACTTAAGCGGTGTAGATGTTAAGAGCCTGGAAGGCGTAAAAGAATTAGAAAAGCTTTTTGGTAAAAATCAAGACCAGGCGGATAAACAAGATCTTCTTCATAAAGAAAGAGATTTAATCAGGGACGCGAAATTCAAGATTAATTTATTGCTTGGCTCTTTGCTTGGGCCAAAGGCAATGGAGAAAATTGCCCAAGTAAATAGATTAGAACAAGGCAATGATTCTGTGCGCCAGTTACAAAATGTCCGCGGACAGGCAGATTTGACTGTTGAGCATTTGGATACCGAAAGAGATCATGGTATGAAATTCCTGCGTGATCAATGGGGGCAGGGAGATTTAAGGGAACTGTATCCTGAAAAACCAAAGACTGCGCAGGAAATGAAAGCCAAGGCTATTGTTGATGAATTTATTCTTTTTCGCGATGCGTATTCAAAGATAGAAAAAGCCTTACGCGCAGAGTTAAAAAATGAATATGAGGGTAAACCAGCCTATAAACAATTGACTCCCGAACAGGTTAGAGCTATTTTTGCAAAAGAATTTACAGGAAAGGATTATCCTAAATTTACGTCGGCTAACATGGAGTATGGAGTTACTGTTCGCGGAGAAAAGAGAGGGGTTCCTTCCGCCGTACCCAGCGAAGAACTTGGCCCTGTGACTTTTGAGAATTTTGCCAAGGGGCAGCCTGCTTTAGCGGAAAAGTTCAATAATCTTCCTGCTGAGACACAAGCCTTGTTTGTGCGCGGCGGGTATATGGTTGGAAGAGGCGGTCTTAATCTCGCTATGCAAACAGTGCAGCTTTGGGATGAAAGAGAACGCAAAGAAGTGAATGTATTCTTAAATCGCATTGGTTTACCGGAATTAGCATTGCCGGAAGCCGACATATTGATCACCCCTGAACAATCATTCGATCTTGCTGTAAATTTAGCCCAGAGAGGTTATATTGATGTTTCTAATCCTTATCGCGGGGTAGATTCTATAGTAAGAGTTGCTACATTAACTTCGCTTGCTGCGGATAAATTAGCCGGCACAGCTTTTACACCCACAGAGGTGGAGAGATTACAGCTTGGCTTGGATAATCCCGTAGAATTCTTAACACGCAATCTGCAAAAAGGCAATAGCTCTTTGGAAAGCGCGTTGATTAAATTTAATGCCCAGCGCCATAGCAGTATATTTAAAGACAAGCGGACCATGGGCGGCCTTCAGCAGGTAGCTGTGGCTATGGGCAAAACGCAGTCTTTAATAGATTTAATGCCGTTAGTTTTACCGCTTGGGCCTACACAGGTTGAAGCTTATAGGCAATTGAATCTTTCAGGGATATCTTCTAAGGTTTTAGGGAGATTAAGCATAGCCGACTACTTATTCTTGAATTCTGATCCTTTGGCCCGCGGACAGTTATTTGCCACCTCTACAAACGCGGCAACCCGTCAGGCAGCAGATTTAATGAATACATTTATGCAGACTCAGGGCGTTGTTAAGCGCGACGTATTAAGACGTTTTGTTGATAATCCCCAGCAGGAAGCGCAGCGTTTAGGCCTTCCACCGAAAGAAATAGAAAATGTCGCGGCCGCTTTCCGTGAACTTTTAAACAGTACTTCAGGTAAGACTGTTCAATATGCGTTGGTCGTTGAGACTCTCAAAAACAAAAATTTAGTTAATAGTAAGGATATTCATACAGGGCTTAGAAAGTTGGGTATTAATCCTCAATTTGAGTACGGCTTAAGGTTCAATGATGCTGAAAATGCTTTGGTTGCTCAAAGAACATCCCAAGGCCAGGAGAATGTGAAATTTGAGGATATATTAATCAATCCTCAAGAGCATGAAAATGCATTCTTCCGTTTATTAGGCCCGGATATAGCCAGCCGGCTTTTAGGCAATGGTTCAAGCTTGTTTACCCGCCAGCAGGCCTTAGAATTCATTAATAATATTCAATCTGCGAATCCTGATGATGCCCGCTTAGACAATTCCCTCAAAATACTTAACGGGTTAACTGACGATGCTTCGCTCTATCTTGTTTTTAGGGCATTACAGCCAGCCCAAACCTTTATTGCTGAGCAGGAATTTAAGGCACAAGGAAGCACTGCTGTAGAAAAAGAAATGGGAAGCAATTGGTACGGCAAGGATAAGGGATATGAAGGTGTTCAGGTTGAAATAGGTCCTTCCGGATTTTTGCGTGGGCCGGATAAAACTAAGAATACAAGCGCCCAAGTATATGAACCTTCGGTAGGAGAAAAGAATTACACAATAAAAGCTGATAGCGTAGATAATTTTGTTATTACGAAAGATGCCCAAGGTAAGCTTTCTATTAGGTTGAATCTCGCTGGCCATTATAATTTCGGCAGAGGCGCGCATGAGGCATTCCATATCGCCGTAAAGAATATTGGTAGTAATCCCAGTAATATCGTTATTTTAAGCCCTAACGGTAGGGATATTGATGCGGAAGCCACTGTTACAGCTCAACAGAATTACGCTAATTTGCTTGCCGAAATGGGCACCCTTGAAAATAGAGAGCTCAGTGAATCAGACTTTAGCATTTCAGAGTTAGGCGTTAATGAAGGATTAACGCGTTTCTTAAGTATGCGTGCCCTCATTAATTCTTTAAATTCTGCCGAAGATACAGAAAGACAGAATTTATTAGCGACAGAATCCACAACCCTTGGTGGATTTACCGGGCATGCCAATAAAGTTCTAAAGACAGAGCAGACAGTGGATAAGGTTTTAAATGACATTACAGAACTATTTAAGAAAGGTGAGTTGTTGGGCAAGATTCATTCTGATGTTACTGAAGAAAAATCACTAGTAGACTTAAAGCTGAATGATTTATTGGAAAAGATGAAGAAACAGATGGATACGGCTGCTCCAGTGGAAGAGAAGGCCGCAGTGAACGATAATACCGGTGGATCAAGTTCAATTAGCGGCCCTAATGCCAAAGTGCAGATATTAGCCGGCGCATTGAGCGCTTTAACCGGCGCAAGGATTGTCTCTTCGTCGATTGCAGAAACCGGCGCGGCATTAGAGTATATAGGTAAGATTGTAAATAGATTATTTGGGGCTGTAGCAAGAATGTTGGGTGGACAGAAGCCAGATCAGACTACTTCGCCTTTAGAAAGGCGGTCACCAATGCCTTTGCCAGTGGCTGGAACTGTGGTTAGCGGTGTAGGCGCTTCCAGTTCGGTTACCAGAGCCTTAACAGCCTTAGATTTAAGCCCGGCAAGCCTACTCTATGCCGGTAAAGTCATACAATTCAATACGATTGCTACTCCTAATCCAGTTGTTGGAACCGGAACCGGCGTTGCGCCGCCTGCCAGCTCACCGACGAACTCTGACTCAAAGTTTGTTGGTGTCAAGGACATCAGAGCGTATAAATTAGGCGTAATTGAAGCAAATGAATTTAAGAGTTTGGCAGGTTCCCAGAGTGCAAATAAAGAAACCAGTGGTTCGATTCGTGCAACCTCAAGTCCGCTCAATAGCGGCGTTTTTGTCTCTGGAATTCCCACCAAAACCTCATCTTCTCCCGCAAATAATAGTACAATAACAGATTTAGAAAAAGCAATTAAGTTATTAAATCGCTTGTTAGGCCAGGATTATTTCCGCAATAACAAGGATGACCGTATGATGCTGGAAGGTTTAAGGCAAAAAGACCCAACCGCCTATGGCACGGTTCTTAGAGCAATACAGGATCGCGACTTTGAAAAAGCGAGAAGTGAAATGTATGGCTTAATAAGGTCAGCGGTTAAGGGAATTATGAACGTAGAAGATAATATCCCACACTTGAAAGCAGTATTAATGAGATGGTTTAATGATTCATATTTCGAGGATACAACAGTGAACAGCATTACTGATGAAGATATAACGAATAGATACGTAATAGGTTTAAGTATTATTGCTAATTATGTGAAAACCGCGCAGTTACATCCGGAATTACAAGAAGGCCTGTCGGAAGAAATAATCCGCGAATTATTTAATGGAATTGCAAACGGGAATATAGTAGCAGCAGTGCAGAAGATTGTGCGCAAGGAAATACAAGAACTAGAAGAGAATAATGAAAGAACTCATAAGAAAGCGAAAGAAGAGTTAGCAGGATTTTTCTCTAAGATGCAAGGTGTAGTAAAAGAAGAAGTAAGGGGATTAAGTACTAAGGTAAATGACCAGGGGGAGGAAATTGTAAATTTAAGGAAAGCAATCGATGACGGAGATAAAAGCGTTCTTCGCGCAGTAGAAGGTATTATTCAAGGTTTTGATGGCCGTTTGAGAATAGCAGAAGGAAAGAGAGGTATTCAACCAGCCGATTGTTTACCTGGAAGTTTTTATACCGTAGATTCTGTATTGGCAGCAGAAATAGAAGAGGCGGAAAGAAAGCTAGGAAGAGGTTTATTATTGAACGAATTAAACCAGATTGCAAAAGGTAGATTGCAGTATTATTTATTATCTCCAAAGATTATAGAGTCTATGGATTCTAATACCCTGGGTAACTTGAATCTTATAGTTGTTCAAAGTGGACATGCTTTTCTTGTTAGAGGGAAATACGCCAATGGAGATTTGATGGTTACAGAATATAATAATAAAGGAGAAGTTACCGAGACAAGACCGGTTTCTATAGAAAGCGTAGCTCTTTACAATGGAAAAATTGTGAGCATAATTCATTGGAACAACGTTTCTGCAGTAGAAAATTATAAGAAAGAAAATAATTTAGATGACAAAGATATTAGAGAAATTAAGAAAGAAGAAATGGATGAGGTTTCTGGTGTCATTGGTTATATTCAAGAGCTAAATGGTTCCAGCGGCGGCGGATCAGCGCAGGGTGGAACTGGAACTGGTGCTGCGGCAGGTAATGGCGGAGCAGCTGCTGGTCCAAAAGGTACAGGTAAAGGTAAGGGTGGCTTTGGTGAAGGGCCGGAAGCTGCGAATTTTAACCTCACAAATGGAGCAAGCGAAGCTTACGGAATAGTAGATTGGTTGAATATTATTAGTGAAGATAGAAAGAGAGTCAGTGGCCTTGCTCCTCCAACAGTTATTCTTAGCTCGAGCTCTGCAGTAAATATTAAAAACATCCTTTCTAATATAAGCAACGCATATCTTACAGCCGGAATTTTCCTATTTGTCTCTCTAGTTCTTCCTATCCAGTCATTTGCCGCTACCGCAGCGAATAATATTCTTACCGTAGGAAAAGGCGATACCTGGGGCCATATAGTATTAGAGTATTTTGGCAAATCAGGCATGAAATTATGGGGTGAAAAAGGCCGGGCAATTGAAACTTGGAGACAGGTTAAAGGCGCAAATCAGTCCTATAGCGCGATGGATCACATTAATGCCGGCCAGCAGATTGATGTTTCTAAGATATTAACAGTTCCTGGCGTTCCTCCTGCGCCCCAAGCCCCTAAAGGCGAAGAATCAATTTTAAGCAAAATTTTAGACTATTTTACTACCAACCCCAAGATGATCTGGGCTATTGCTATTGTGGCAATTATTATTCTCGGCCTCATAGCAGTTAAGATTTATCTTAATCATAGGGCAGAAAAAGTACGCAAAGCAGCTGAAGAAGCAGCCAAACTCGCTACTCAGCAAGAAGCTGAACGTAAAGCAGCCGAAGAGAGAGATAGATTAGCAAAAGAAACAGTTACGAAGAAAGTTACAGAGGATGCCAAGAAAACTCCGGAAGCTGCGGATAAGGCTAATGTAGAAGGAATTAAAGATGAGAAGATAGTGGATGAAAAAGGCCATGTTTCTGCAAAAGATAACGCAGGGGTTCAGGCTGAAGTAACCGCAGAAAATAAACAAGATCCTGTGAATGCAACAGCAAGCAAAGATCTTTTCTCTACCGCTAACGATTTACTTATCTTAGGGAATAGTGAATATGACGCTGAAGAATATTTTAAGGCGCTCGCCACATATCAGAAAGTTGAAGGCATACTTATTAAGTATTCCCTTGAGGTTAAGGATCAATTAACTAATGCAGTAATCTCTGAAGAATCCAAAGCAGCTCTTATTAAGCAAGCCCTTGAGTTGAATAACAAATTATACGAAATTGAGGTTAAGATAGCTGGATGTTCTTCAAAGATTACATCTGAAGCAACGAACTTTGCCAATCAAATTAATCCTGGTAAAGCAAATGGCGGTTCTTCTCCGGTCAGGGAATTACCAGTCTCTGCCAACATACCCATAGAAACTGTAACAGTATCCAGCTCGCCTATTAACAAATTAGTCACCACTTCATTCTTAGGCACATTAAGGAATATCCTTGAAAAAGGCCGCAGCTATTTCAGGTTAGAAGCTTCAATAACAGCCCAGCCGAAAGAAACCGGCGTAGGCGTCACCAATCTTTCCCTCGCTCCTCCATTAGCCCGCATTGCTGCATCTGTGAGCAACTTCTTGATTCAAATGTACAGGGTCATAATTGGAGGAGGGAAAAATGGGAAACCTAATGTTGAAATTTCAGGAAGAAATGAAAAGGATCGAATCAGAGTATTTGAGGGAAGAATTAGCCGCTCGTCGCTTAAGAGCTATTCAAATGAGCTTAGAGGACAGGGGCATTATAGAACCGAAACTCCCTCATTAAGATTATTAGAAGCTAGATTCGTCAAACCAGTCAGTAATCACGCCAAAGGTTACAACGGGCTTTCTCCGCCTTGTGCAGCCTTAATAGCTATACTGCTCAATTCCGCAGTAGTTATTTCCTTATTACTCGTCTTATCCTTTACAAATTCCGATATAAATAATCTTATAAATTTAACCCGGCCGTTAGCTTTTTCCGTGGCAGGAGAGCTTGCGGCCTATGTTGTTGTTAATGGCGGCGCAGGAGCCCTCCTCCAGGGATTGACCCCTCTTGTTGCCGCCATTACAACAATAATAGAAGGAGGTGTACCATGTGTCCTATCAATGTTGATGATATTAGGATTGATCACATTGTTGACTTCGCCAAGGACCACACTACTTTTGCCGCAGCTCGTGAGAACGCCAGCGGTCATCTCAGGATCTTCCTCATTAACGATGTTATGGGAACTATCTACACGCGCAACGGCCGTGCCGATAGTTGGGAGGAGATCATCGGCGTTAAGAGCGAGCTCATCCGTGTCAAGATTAGCGATGCAAGGGGATGTGTTCCCATCTACAAAGTCAACGGCACGCACAACTAAGAACAGGGACGGTTCAGTCAGAGAGCCGTCCCTTACGGTTGGCTCCAGTCCGGTCTTCTCCAGCCCGATTAAAAAGTCCAGCAAGACTTATTGGCTCAAGATTGTTACTGTAGTCGCTTTGCTTGTTATCAGTGCGTTTACTGCCATATATCACATACACGGCAGGCATGAGAGGATCCAGCCTACTATTGAAGCATTACGCAAGGCAGACCCGGCGATATTCACCAAAGAAGATAAAGTCTTCAAGGATTTTAAATCGTTAGTTAAATATTTAATGGAGATTGCCCGGGTAAATCGCAACCTGGAATTAGGCGCTGATTATTGTTATTTAGGCAAGGATGGCTGGCACCTTAAGATTGGGGCTATAGGGGAGGAAGATGGCGTTGTTATTAAGAATATCCCGGGGAGCATTCTATTGCATTTTCACACCTCGAACGGAGAGCTTTCTTTAGAAGATTTGTACAGTACTCTCAACCGTCAAAGCATTATTGTCTCTCCCGATGAAGTTCTCGTGTTTAAGGATGAACATAAAGAAAAGCACAATAAATTTAGAGGCATATTTGAAAGGGCCGGGAACCAGGCCGAGGCATTAAGGCGCGGTAAAAAAGTAAGCGAAGAGAAATACTTAGGTAAGTTTATGGATTTATTAAAGGAGCATACTTCCGAAGAAGACCATAATGGCATTTATCAGGACATATTTGTTCAAGCCGGCGGTGAGTATCTTGAGACTATCGAAAATATCAGAGTTGCGTTAGGGCTGAAAATTATCAAATTTACCTGGACTTCTTCCAGTCCCGCCGCCTCCAGCTCGGTTAATGTAACATATAATAGTCAAGGGAGACTAGTTAAGTATGCATCCGGAGAAGCTATTACAGAAACTATTGACGGTATAGAGGTTATTACTATAACAAAACAGGCAAGTGAGGTATTAGCAGAAACGGCGCGCATAAAGAAGAATTTAGAGGAGTTTGATTTTCTAGGGATAACTAAGCTCTCAGCAGAAGCCCGAAAGGCTGAAGCATCAAAGGCGCTTGGTCTTGAGCCTGACGCGAGTAAGAAGACAATCAAGACAATGTATAGAGGGCTTGCAAGGTTATTCCATTCAGATACAAGTCCGGTGAAGGTGGACGGAATATATATTCAGACATTAAATTCCATTAAAGAAACTTTAGAAGAATCTTCCTCCAGCTCGGCCAATAAGGCGCTTGACATGGCAATATTAAATATAATAGAAAAAGGTATTTCTTCTATAGGCGATTTCGAATTGAGGCTCAACCGCAGGAACTTCCTGGCTTGGTTGGCTATAATTTTAGCATCTCCCTCCCTCACAGCTTGCAATGAGGACCTAATGCTATTTAAACTGAACCTCATGAGCGATGAGGAGTTATCTAAGATAATGGGACTGCTTAAGGATCAGTTTATAGATGTATCTTTAGCTATACATAGAGAATTCCCCGAAGCATTTAAGTTTATGAAGGATTCGTTACATATAAATAAAATTAAGGATATGCGGATTGTTATGGTTGAAGAATCAATGATGCAGGTAATTAATAATAGTAATCAAAAAATGGGCTTGCTAGGAATGGCTGGCGGATTTGGGGTAAAGCCAGAGGCGTTTAAGACTCTTCCGTCCAGGGTAGCCAAAATAGTAAGCGAGTTTATATTTGGCGATAAAGAGCATGTAATATTGATTTCAAATCTAATTGACCATGTTTTAGTCCACGAGGGTTCTCATTATGGACAATGGATAATACAGCCTCAGGATTTCACCGGTAACTTATCAGGCGGTATCGACGCATATATAAAAGACGAGAGAGAAATAGAAGCCTACACTAATCAATTGCGTTTCTTAAGAGAAGTTAAGGGAATTAGCGAATTTAAAGGTGTAGTAAGCGAATTTAAGAAGGCCAATATATCGGATAATGACAAGTTTGTAAGGTTTATTCAAGGGCTTTGGGATAAGCAGGCTAAGTCCTCCAGCCCGATTGGAGCAAATTTACTGAAAAATCTCCCCAGCGAAATCACCCGCCTCCATAAAGCATTCGCTCCCTATTATTGGTTCTTTTTAAGAGTATTACTACTGCTAATATGTATAGGGGGTATCGCTTTTAGTCTCTATGCACGTGAAGACCCAACCATAGCCTCTCGTTGGGTAAGATGGCATCTTTCAGACATATTCCTACCTTTTGGGTTGCTAAATGCCTTTGATGTGATATGGGAGAACTACTTTCCTAAATCTAGCAGACTTATGAGAACTATTCTCGCCACCATATTTGCATTATTTGGTGCATATTTCGTTGAGGTGATAGTAAGTAATGATTGGACTGACTTCTTGGTGGAATTACCCGCCATCGGGTTTTTCTTCTTAGTTAACCCCCGGGGGGGTGTAAGTGAAGCAATAAGTAAAGCAGAACGTCAGCGCAAGGAGGAAGCCTATAAGGATTTGGCTGGTACCTCCAGCCCGGTGGGAGCGCGAATTTTGATTGCAGATGACGAAGAAACGCAGCGTGAGTTAGTCAGGATGGTTCTTGAAGGGGAGGGTTATGAGGTAGAAGAAGCGGTGAACGGAAGAGAGGCTTTAGCTAAATTTAAGGCAGGAAAATTTAATTTAGTGGTGACAGATAACCGTATGCCTGAGATGTGTGGCACGGTTTTAGTCGAAGAATTACTTAAGATAAATCCTGACTTGCCGATTATATTTATGAGCGGCACAGAGAGAATAGCTGAAACCCGGCTGATAAAGAATGTCAGCAAGCCGTATAATATAAAGGTATTTGCTAAACAGGTTGCGGAATTATTAGTGTTAACTCAGGCCTCCAGCCCGGTGGGAAAGGTTGATTTAACAAAGGGAGATATTGAAGAACATAGCATTTTCATTGAAGACTTTGTGGGGAATTATAGAGTTATTATTACGAATGATGACACAGAAAAGTTACTTAATATGCCATTAGATACTCGTCTTAACCTTTTTAATGAATTATGGGAGCGTTCCTTCATAAATAGCACAGAAGAGCAGAAATTACAAATAATGCTGGAGGCGGTGTTTGATTTAGAAGCTGGGCAGCTTTACACGATTATCTGGCCAGCCGCAAATAAGGCCGAAAAGAAGATAAATAAACAAAAAGTAGAATTTGTCGGAGTAGAAAAAGGCGATTCCGGCGTCAATTATCTTAAATTTACATTCGTTGGCCGGGAGAATGCGTCTTTGCTAGTGTATGAAGAAGATATCAGCCGCCTTACTTTAATCAAGAAAACCACCTCCAGCCCAGTTGGGACAAGACTTGATGAGCTGGAGAAAGAAAATCGAGAATTAAAGGCAACAATTAGGAAATTAAGAAAGCAAATAGAAGAACTTAGGGTAGTTAACGTTACTGATGTATTGACCGGGCTGTCTAACAGAAGAGGTTTTGACGAAAGCATTAGCGCAGCGATGAGAATTGTCGGCAGATACCCGGACAGGCGTTTATACTTTGTAATGGTAGATATTGATCATTTTAAGGCGGTTAACGACTTATTTGGTCATTCTACAGGTGACGAGGTATTAAGGGAGTTTGGCAGGACAATTAAGAGTTCAATAAGACCTGAAGAAATCCACATACTGGCTCGCTACGGTGGCGAGGAGTTTGCGTTCCTATTGGTCGGCGTAGATATTGAGACGGCAAAAACGACGATACTTGGTAGATGCCGTGATGCTGTGAGAAGCTTAGAATTACCGGAATTGCGCGGCGAGACTCTACAGGTTGTGATGAAAAATAGAATAGAAGAAATTGAGGATAAATCAACTAGAGAGAAGATTCATTCTGCTATTGTCCTGCAATTGTTTGTGCAGGGATTAATAGAAGATAAAGAGGGGTTAAGTGGATTAACCCTGGAGCAGCTGCCTTACAATAAACTTGAGAAATGGGTTATTACATTCAGCGCCGGCATAGCTCCTTATCGTAACGCGATGTCGCAAAAACAGTTATCTGAGAATGCCGATGCAGCTTTATATGAAGCCAAGAAAGCAAGAAATACGACAGTAATTTCCTCTAGTCTGCTTAAGGTCGGCTCCAGCCCGCTCGACGCACGAGCAGAGCAGTTAAAAGAGGCCATCGCCAACTCCGGATTTTACGGCGCTAAAGAGATGGGGGATGTAAAAGTAATCAATATCACGGAGAAACATTTTGGGGATGCCGGCGAGAACAAACTGACCTTTATGATTCTTATTGGCAGAAGGATATTCTTTGCGAAGAGCAGGAGAACTTGGACTCGCGAAGAGGAAGAGACGGCGTCTGTCGCGCTCTCTTTATTACACATCTTTAATCCCGAAACCGTGACTATCGGCGAATATTTCGTCTCGCGCCATATAGGAGGCATAAATTGCCAGGAGTTAAATAGCGAACATCTAAAGCAGGAGACATTTATCCGTCGCCTGGCCCGGCGAACGGGAGAAGCTGCCTTTGCCGCTTTTGTGTTGGCGATAGCTGATAGAAGCTCAGCTAATTGCGTTATCCAGATTATTAATGGTATACCGGTCTGGGTTGCCAATATTGATTTAACTATTTCCTTCGTATTTTCCAATTCTCTCGCCGGGTCAATCGGGGAGTCAGCGGGTATGCTTAACGAACTTTTAACCAAAGGCAGGCAGGAGGGTTTAGGCGAAGAGATGCTGAAAACAATATGTGCCGAATTTGCGCGGGGTTTCCTGGCAAGGCAGGAGAAATCCAGAAGGCGAGCCGACAGTTTAAACGAGAAGAGCGCTGAGAATCTCATTGTGCACAGGTATATGGGGTATAAACTTGATCTGTCGCCCGAACACTTAGAGAATGTTACTGTCCGCGTTAGTCAGCAATTCCCTAAGATTAAAGAGCGGCTTGCCTTAAACGGTAGGGATATCGTAAAGGCGATTATGGAGAATAACCGGGTTGTTAAAATTGGCACTCAAGAGCTTGAGTCATTCCTTGTTCCTTTCGCTTCCTCCAGCTCCATAAGTTCAGGCGTGGCCATTGTTGAAGACAAAGATAAACGAGTACTAGAGGTTGGTTTTGGTGGGGGCAGTTTTATGGAAAAATATCGGGAGCAAAATCCTACAGTTGAAATCATCGGTATAGATAATGATCCTGAGATGATAAGATCGGCAAAGAAAAATTACCCACATTTAAATTTTGAATATGGCGATATTATGCGGAAAAATCATCAGTTTTCCGATCAATACTTTGACCTTGTATTATTTAACCACCCTTCTCTTTTCTTCTTGGAGCAAATAAGGCCTGCCGCCAAAGAAATCCTCCGTCTCTTAAAACCCTCGGGACAATTTAGACTTGTAATAGCTAATAATAAAGTACATAAAGCAGATTGGGAAAATATATTAAGTGAGACAGGTTTTAAAGAGATAACCGCCATTTTATTACATACTGATTCTGATTATTTATCTTCTAGATCCGGCAATAAGATGAAAGAGCGGGTGTTGATTCAAGCTATTTCCTCCCCGGTTAAGTATAACCTCGGCGCGGTGGTGGCGGGGTTAGGGAATACGGTAAAGCTTTATTACAGATTATTTACTAAAACCTGGTTGATATTTGGCGGATTTGTAATTTCCGCTATCCTTGGCGGCATCGCCCAGGCTGCAGCTTTACCAGTTTATTTTGTTACTGCCGCTTATATTATGAGCGCGGTTTTTGCCCTAGCCTCAATTGCCACAATTGTTGTATTCGCTAGCACTGTGAGGAATATTATTAAAGATAAAAATATTACGTTACGCGCTTTAAATGAAAAGACAGTTTTAAGCACGCTTGAATCAGAATTGATTAAAATGGATAAAGATTTATTCGTTGGCCTTTTAGAGAAAGAAAAAAGCCATATACTAAGAAGATTGCTTTATGGATCAATATTTAAAGCATATAAATTATCCGCGGGCGAGAAAGGCTTGTTTAAGCACATAGAGGAAAATTTACCTGCTTACACGGGCAAGGTTGTGTTAGGAAGCTTTGCTATCTCTATTATAGGATTAATCCTTGCTGCCCAGGGAAGCGCGATTTTAGCTACTGCTTTATTAGTCTTAGGGGCGCCTTTCTTGCTATATTTTGTTTTTAAATTAGCCCATGGAATAACAAAAGGTTTTAGCGGTTTCTTTGCCGCCCGGATAACCCCATTTATTAATTTCCATGTTTTAATTCAAGAGGAGGATTTTGTCAGGAATATTCTTCACGGTTATTTAACGCGCTCCTTAAAGCCAGAGGTGACAGAGCAGATAATTAAGAGAGACAAAATTTTGGAAGATAAAAAATTATTCGCGGAAGCACTGGATAAAGAATTAGAGAAGAAGATAGAAATAGAATTACCTTTGTTTATCAAAAGAGAGGTAGAAGGCTTACGAGGAGAATTATTAGATAGGAAAAATTCGAATAACATCGCGCGTAAAGCGATTTATCGTTTGCAAGTTTCGAGGTTATATCAAAAAATAGCCTGGGGATGGTCAAATCAACCTTATCAGCGGGGAATAGTTTCTTTTACCGGTAGCCGTATTAGTTTATATGTCATTAGCGGAATAATTGCTTCCAATATCTTATTAGCGTTAGGCATACCTAACTTAAACTTCTTTGAATATATAATACCCTGGTTTTATAACTTATCGTTTAATTTCGCCTGGGGGACTATAGCAGTAAAAGAGGTTTTAGCCGCAATGAGCGAAGTCCATCTTTTAACTACCATCGAGGCAATCTTACATACTACCTTGGTTACGATTATGTTAATTTTAGGAGGAATGGTTTTAGCTAAGAGCCGGTCAAATATCGCTGAGAAAGCAAAAAATAAAGGGATACCGTCTTTAGACGCGCATTATATTTTAAGAAATAGTCAACAATTCACCAAGGAACAGCTCCAAGAGATATACGCCAATAAACTATGGACTTCTCCTACCGGTAGACATCTGCGTTTTGTCTTAAGAGGGCTATTGGAAATAAATAAGCCTCTGACCATTTTCTCTTTGGCGTCTGAGAAAGCCCGCCATTTACGCTGGGCAGGTTGGCAGTATGTAACCGGGTTACTCACAACAGTCTGGTATGTTCTACCTGTAAGTATCCCCGTCTTATTGGCAAGGGCAGCTATATTTAAAGCTAGGGGCGGATCCTTTAGGACAATCTCAGCTAAGTTGCAGTATGGCTTAAAACTTACTCAAGAAGAGAGCAAGCTATGGAGTCATTTCGATGCTATGAGTAAATTCTGGGTTCTATGGTTAGGTTTATTTATGATCGGGTTTGAAATATTCTTAGTAGTTAAGCTGGGAATTTGGTTAGGAAGCCTTATCCCGGTTGTCGGGATAATCATAAAGATGTTTTTCACTTCTCTGGAACCGGATTCAAATTCTCCTGAACAGGCTAAGTACTGCGCTCTTAATTTTGGCGGGTTGGCTATTGAGGGCGTTAGCAGTATTACCGGAGCAGAGCAGGCATTATACAAAGGACAAGAATTCTTATTTAGGGCTTTTGGCGGCAAGGGCGATTATGCATATCTAGTTAGAGCACAGGGAATCATTTCAAGCCTGCCAAATAGCGTTGCTAAAGAGCGGGCAAGAAAGATTGTCCGGGAGTTAGCTGAACTAAGCGATAGCGATATAAGCTCTTTGCCGCAAGGGCAGTATAAATACATGAGCCTGCAAAAAGAGTTAGCAGAATTATTTGCGTCTGCGAAAAAAGAAGAATTACAGGCTAAGTTTGCTGAGCTGAGCGCTAAATCACCCAGAAGCATTCAGGAAGAAATAACGCTGGCGAGGATGAAGATAGTCATAAGAAATATTGAGCGAGATAACGTCATAGGCAATGAGCGCAAAGAGATTTTAGGCGCCCTAGATTCTACTGATGATATGAAAGAACTTGAAAAGATGGAGATAGGGGCAAAGAAATTAGAGGCCAGAAGAGTAGAAATAGAGAAGGAAATAGGGAATATTAAGGTTGAAATATTAAACAAATTAAAACAGGCTAAAGCATCGGTAGATAGCGTTGGATTGAATTGGTGGAATAAAATTCCGGGATTAGCCAGCAAAGACGCAGAGTTGCTTAATTACTTCTTGCAAGAAACTGGCTATGGCAACACGGAGATTTTCTTCAAGGCCAATCTTTTAGCGAAACCTTCTATATTTGATAAATCGCATTGGCAGATGCTTATTGATGAGTTAATTGCCAGGGAATCCGGAAGGACAAGCCCTGCGCAGGAAGTAGTAGAAAGAAGGAAGGAGTTTTTGAATCAACTTGCCCGGATAGAGAATATCAAGCCGGAATTAAGAGGATTTGGAAAGCAAATTATTGATATTAAATTAAATATTCTGGAATTAGAGCAAAAGAATAATGATGCTCAAAAAGAAGCAAGCCTTAAAAAAGAGAATGGGGAATTGCATAAATTAGAGGCTAAATTAGCGCTTAAGGAGATTGAGTTAGAGAAAGGCGAATTGTCTAGATTAAAGTCAAAATTGACAGGGGAACAGTATAAATTAGCCGAACTTAAATTAGAAGGAAGGAAGATAACCAGCGAGATGCAATTAACTGAAAATGAATCTAAGAAGAAAGAGTTGGCCGGAAAACTAGAAGCTAACCAGAAAGAAGAAAGAAGATTATTCGCTAAATTAGAGCAGGAAAATCTGGACAAAATGAAATTTATTAAGGGTAGTGAAGTATACCAGGTTGGCTATAAGGGCTGGGAGGTGAATCAGATTCGCGATACAGTTAAATTCTGGTCAGAAAAGAACGGGTTACCTGCTTTAGGCGGCGGTTTATCCGGAATGTTTGAAGACCCATTTATATTGGATACGTATATTGGTAATGATGACCGCTTTACCCCCGCCTTAAAATCAAAAATTGAATTTATGCAGAAGGTTTTAGGAATAACTCCTACCGGCATATGGGATAAAACTACGCAGGATAAAGTAATTGGAGATATCAGGGTAAGATCGGATAAAGCCACGCAGGATTCAACCAGGTCTGCTTCAACTGAGGTCAATCATAACATTACTGCGCAGGCGATGTCTGAGGCAGCCAAAAAATATGCGTCTGAGCCAGAGGTATTCAAGATGTTCTACCGCTTAGGAGAAGGATTAGGGATATTGGAGAAGTATTTAGCTGATTCCGGCAAGATTAAAGGTCCTCCGGTAGTAGCTTACCGTACACAAGATGGCAAAAATCATTGGAATGTAAGCCCGCAAGAAATTTCCCGCATATTACTACAGCATAAATTCTCCCCCGAAGAAATCCAGCGCAGTATTGACCTGGTTACTATACACGAAGGATATCAGACTGAGGAAGAGGCTATTAAGGCTCAATACGAATCTATTAAAGCAGAAATACCTGCTTCATTACAGCTTCCGGTAAGAGTTCTTTTTGAGCGTCATCCCGAAGGAGAATTCGAAGCCGGGAGAAAGGATAAGGATGGTAATAAGTATCCTCATAGGGGATTTGATATATACGTCCCCAAGGGCACACCTATATATCCTGTTAAAGAGGGGGAAGTTATTTATGCCGACGAAAAGAACGGTTTTGGCAATATAGTTGTAGTAAGCCATGAGGGTGGGTATGTTACGTTTTATGCCCATAATGAAGAGAATTATGTAAAACAAGGAGATAAGGTCACTAAGGATCTAATCATAGCTATCTCGGGTAAGAGCGGGAATGCTGAGCAGGTAGGGGAGATGGTTCATTTTGAGATTAGAAAGCGAATAGACGGGAAAAAGATAACTAGTATAGAAGAAGCCCTGGATAAGGAAAAGTTAAGAAAGGGTGAAATTATCATTATAAATCCCGCTGAAATGCTTGGGCTTGGAGCGTTAGAGAAAAAAGACGAAATTGTCCAGCCGGCTAAGGCTACTCTGACTCCTGTTGAGACGAAGAAGCGAGAAATAAGGAATATTTTATTTGCCGGGTACAGAGAAGAGCAGGAGGCAAAATTTAAAGATTTAATCGCCAAATTATTAATAAAAGGTAAAGATATTCATTACGTAGGGGATGTCGATGAGTATATGAGAGTTTTGAAAGCGGATAAAAGATTCAAGGATATTCAGAGGCAGGTAAATGTTTTAGTTAGAGAAGGTGTTGTATTTATAGTCAGCTCTGTAGATAAGAAAGATCTTAATAGACCGGTAAAGACATTCAAAAGCCTTAAGGAACTTAAGGGTTTTTACTACGAAGGTGGCACCAGTGTAAGGATTTTTATGCCGCCCTACCAGCCAAAAGGCCAGTTGGATTTATCTAAAGTTAAAACTTGGGAGCCGGTTGAAGGTATCTTAACTCCGGAGGCCTATGAAAAACAAAGACGCAGCCCGGTTATTTTGATTAGCGGAGTTGATAAAGAAACAGGAAAGATCATTGAGGGAATCCTCTGGTCAGGGATAAAGGCGCAAAAAGAAAACGAGAATTTCATCCGCTCGGTTTGGGAAGACAGGGAAATAACAACTAAATTAGCCGATGTCCTTAATATAGATGATGTTGAAGAGCAGAGAAGGAAAATAAAGGTTTTATTCCCCGATGTCCCTCTCCCCGATAACAAATGTCTATTTGAAGCAGCCAGGATAAAGACCAATGAATGGGGAAGTATCTATAAGGTAGAGGGTTTCATAGAATCCGGAAGGATAGAATTAGACCGGAAGACAACCTTTGTCAAGAAAGTCGGTAAAGACGTATTTACCGGGTTGATGACTTTTTACCTGGATAAAAAGACCGAGCTTAAATACTGGCCTTTGAAACGCGAGCAGGTATGGAAGATCTTTAGCATTAAGACCCCGAAGGAATTAGAGCGGGAAAAGGATCCGGAACTGATGTATTCGGAGTTCGCCCATTTCTCCAGAGAGGACAGGGGGGACAAAGAGTTCAAGGCGCCTGAGGAGAGAGGAGATATTTTCTTAGGCAACAACTTTAATAAAAAGGAGCAGATTAAGACCGCGGTTGATATTTATAACAGGCAGAGAGAGGTATTGTCTTATAAGGAGCGCGCGGAATATTTGAATAAGAGGATGGTTTTAGAGCTTTTGCTTGCTCCGGCGAATCTTCTTTTTAACTGGAGCGGCGTATGGCTGCCGGTAAGCAGCATGAGCCGGCTGCTTTTTGATATTATATATCAACCGAACAAGATATTGCCCGGAGCGCCTTCCGAGAAGCAAAAAATTGAATTTCTCGCTCGTTTCCTCTATCTGGAAAAATTAGAGAAAGAAACCGGTAAAAACTATCTTAATGCTGCTGACAGGGCATCTCTGGATGAAGAATTGAAGAAGATCAGCAAAGAGAGATTAGCAACTGAAGTTGCCGAAATCAAAGAAGGGAAACCAAGGTCGTATCTCCAGGTTGCCGAAGAAAGATTTAAAGGATTGATTACTCCTAAGGATGCCCTGAAGATGGATTATTATTTGGAGCAGCGCAAGGGCCAGAGTGAAGCCGAATATTATTTAAATTTAGTTTCTTTAGTTATGGATATAGGCGGTACGGTTCTTGCCCAGCAGACAGAATTGTCTTTTACGGATAAATTTGTAGGCACAATGCAGATTGCTTATGAACAACCGCGGCATAGGGCGTTAGTAGAAATCCTGCAACAGAAATATATTTCCTTGAATGGCGAGTTTAGTATCCCGCAGGTTATTGCCCTTGCCACGCAGGGCAAAGGGATGTCTTTTGTTTCCTTAAGGGATTTTGCCGGGGACTACTCAGTATTAGAGAAAATCTTCAGCTATGTTGGATTAACTGTGGACCTTAAATCCGCAGTTAACGCCGTGCATCAGGCTTTGGGTTCTACTGATGAATCCTGGGATCCTATCTTTAAGAATGCTCCTACTACGCCACGCATAAATCTCTATTTAGCCGGCTTCCCCATATCGCTGATTTTTGAAAGGCAGCTGGTAAATGAACTTATAAGGATTGAAGAAGATAATACAAGTTATGCTTATGAGATACAACATGGTTGGTTTAAGAGTAAGGCCATAAAGTATACCGAGGATATGTTCTTTATGCTACCTAAAGGCTCGGGAGTAAAACGTATCCCCTTAGGTATGGTAGGCGTGCCGGGAGGAGATAAGGAATTAAAGGCTCCTGTATATCTTATTGTTAACGAGAAAGAAACCGGCGCGAAAAAATACCGCGTATTTATATTGACTAAGAAAGGCCTTAGCAAATACAAAGATGAAGTGCAAAAGGATATAAAGCTCTATGATGACTATGGAGAGAAACTGAAAAATGGCGGTTATATCGAGCGCGTTTCTGCCCAGGCAGGGACTTATTTCCAGAGGATAATCACCGGACTTTTTGAGTCCCACAGCCGCCAGGCAGATAATTATTACCCCAGTTCTTATACCTGGGATATGGTCTTAATAGGGCATAGGGCTTTGCTTTCAGGAAACTTAGACATAACTAAGGCTGCTCTGGATTTCTATAGGGACTATTTTGCGGCAGTCAAGAAAAATGACGATTTTGATTTTGACGGCGTGCCGACAGCTTTCCACGCTTATACTAAGGAGCCTGCGGGTAAGGATATTGCTTCTGCTGCTGGTTTAGGCCAGTTGATAATGTTCTATGAGGCCAAAACCGGTAATACAGAATATCGCCCGATGCTTAAGGATATCGCGGATTGGTTATTAAAGATGAAGAAGGCCTCCGGCGGCAATGCCTTAAAGCAGACTCCTCCCAGCGATATTTTACAGGATTACCCGGAATTAAGGCAGAAGTTTGCCGAACCTAATGCCGTAGCGTATGCCTTCCTTTATAATTATGCCCGGAAATATAACGCCATAGATAAAGAACACGCCGAAGATATATTAGAGTGGGCAAAACGCGATATGTGGGATAAAGATAAGCTGTTGATACGTTACGGAGAGGGTAAAGAAGGCTTTACCGCGGATGCCCAGACCCGCTGGATAATGGTTTTAGGCGTACCTAAATTTATGGAAGAATTCGGAAATATGAGCCCTGATACCTTCTGGGCTTATTTAGAGAGGATTGAGAATACCTTTAAAGTTACAGTCAAGAATTACGCGGCTTTGTCCGGAAAAATTATTGATACAGTGGACTTGCTGGATCTGGTTGATGAAACAAGGGCAGCTACGAGGCCAACAAAGAATGGTCAGCTGTTGCGCATCGGATTCCCCGAAGTTACCTCTGAAATGGTGGGTGTTTACCGCGAGGCAAGAAACGCCTTTAATAAATTAGGCCGCCAGGATTTAGCTAAAAAAGCAGAGTCTAAGATGCAATATTATACCCAGCAATTAGATAAGATAAAAGGGAAGAACCATACTCTTCCTCAATCAACGCACAGAGGAGCATACACCGGTCTTTATAACTACACTGTTTTAGGCGATAATTCCTTAGCTCCGATTGCGCAGTATGATTTAAGTGTCGTAGCCGGGGATAATATGTGGACTTTAGATGTGGTGGAGCAAGATGAGTTTTCCAGGCCTCTGCCTAAGATTGTCAGGCCGGAGCAGGCCGTAACTAAAGATGATTTCCTCTATGCCAAGATATACGGTATGGCAGAGAGAGAAACGGTAAAGAAGCGCCTGGATAAAATAGTAAAGAGAAGGCAGTTAACCGAAAGGAAAGCCCAGGAAGGATTAAGTGCCGCGGAAGAGAAAAGCTTAAGCGAACTAACAGCCGTGCCGGGAGAGATTGATTTTTACGATCAGTTTAATAGCCAGGAGTTCGTTTATATTGACGAAAAAGGCATCCGCAGGCATATCGTTCTCATATCTTCTTTAGAAGAATCAAAAGCCCATCTTGGCCGCACCCTTAAGAATACTAAAGATGCCGAAGCGCAATCATTGGCTTATAAAGAAAGTAGAGCAGTAATCTTTAATGAGATTGAAAGAGGAGAAGACGGTAGGATTAAGATCGGCCGGCCCATAGAGAATGCCGAAGGCCGCATCGTGCGGGGAGAAGCTGAAGTTAATAAAGTTATGGATGTTATCGGAAGTTTGAAGTCTATTGACCGGACTCTTATCCATCGTAAGAAGTTTGCTAATTTCCTGTTGAAGATGGATGTTAATGGCGATGGTAAAGAAAGGGAAGTTTTGGCTACCATAATTTCTGCTATTGATAAAGAACTTCCTATACCGTGGACTAACCCTGATAGTAGTAGAGACGAGGTACGTATTTATCAAGATGAACAGCCGCAGATTATAGTTTCAGATATTGAAATTACGGATATTTCTTATGATTTAAAGAAGAATGTAGAGAAAGGCACGCGCACTTATCTTGGTCCTTTTGAGTATAAGGGTAAGTTAATGACGGGTAAAGAATTATTAAAGGAGCTTAGAACCTCAGCCAACCTTAAAAGATATTTTGCAAACCCTGAGCTCAAGCCAGCTAAAGAAACATTCACCTATCAGTTCTACCTTGTTGACCCCTATGCCGAAATAAAAGACCCTCGCCAAGCCATTAGTGTTAAGGTAGAGATAAATTATCTAACCGGTGAAATATTCGCTGATACCTACGGTTATTATACCAAACCGATAAAGTCGGCAAATGACCTTTACGTTACCGATACCCATTATAATGATTACGGATTATTTAGTAAGGCAGAGTCATTCGATAACGGAGAGACAAAGGCTCATTTTGATAGGTCGCTTGAAGATAAATTAATCAAGCCTATTCAAGGCAAAGCCAGATTTGAGCTCAACTCAACCATACCTGCGGAAAAACTCAGGGATTTAAATAATCTAAAGGGTTATGATTACAAGACCACAGTGGCAAGGAGAGATTTAGTTAAGAATCTAACTAGGAACATTATTTTCGACAACGACAACTTTGGGAGGGAAAAAGGAGAATCTTATACAGATATACTATCAGACGGCAAAAGATTAAATATCAAGTCCAAAAAGCAATATTATGAAGATTTAGACATAGCCACCAAGAATAGGCTTAAAGCTCAAGGGCTGGATACGCTTTTCAAGTACATCCCTTATATTACTACCGTAACTAGCGCGGATACCGGTAAATTCCTCTTTAATATTGTAACTATTGGTTATGATGCAAAGAACCATAAGCTGATTGGGAGAAAGACCGATTATACCGGCGCAGTCAGTATAGAAACCTTTGATTATCGCTGGGAAGCGCCGGTCAGGATGGAAAACGGAAAATGGATTACCGATTTGCGGCATAATCGGGAGGAAACTCATACTGAAGCTACTGTTTTCTATTCAGGCATAGCTGTGAAGAATACAGTGGCTAATTATAAGGGAGATAGATGGTTGAAAACCGATGAATATCTTTATTGGGGTAAGGAGAAAAAGATACTTGCTATGTTACATGATATTGTTCTTAGCCCTTATGGGAGATTAAGGTCTGAACGTACCCATTTTGTCGATAATATAGATAGGGAATATGTTCCGCAATATGATAACTCCGGAAGGATAACCTACGGTAAAGGCCGAAGATTAGATCCTCGCAACAACAGTTGGTTTGACGAGTTTAATTATATTAATTACCGTTGGAATAAAGGAAATACACTGCGGGATAGGGTTGAATTAAACAATGGCAACAAAGTAGTTCCGGAAACTATAAATGCTGTAGGCTTACCGGTCAAAGAAATCAATCTTAAGCTGGATTTATATAGTAAAAGCAATAAAAAGATAGGTTATTTGGAGAGAGTGATTGAATATGAGTATGGTAAATCTCCGGAACTTTCTCCTTTGATTGCCACAGGCGGGAAAACCAGCTTATTGGTTAAAATCGGCAATAAAAAAGCAATAGTTATAGATTGGACTTTCTCCAAAGGAGAAGATTTTAAGGTAGTTGAAAAAGACGGAGTTTTGAATGGCATTCTCACCTTAGAGCTAGAAGACAGGTTTAGAGTGTTAAAATGGAAAGAAGGTAAAAATATTAGTCAGCGTAACCGGACAGAGAGCAACAGTGTGTATTTTACCGGCAAGGACGGGACGCTCATAGAAAGAAAAACCGAACATACCTATGATAAGGGAGAATACTCTATTCTTTTTGACATACCTGAACAGTCACGGGTAAACAATATTTACTATAAACCAACCGGCATTCAAGTAGACTTATACAAAACTTCTTATGTGGTTAATTACGATAATAAAAGCGGAAAGTTAACCGTTAAGATTATCAATCATAAGTTAAAGGGATTAATATGGTTAGAAACTAAAGATAAAAATGACCAGTTAAGGGGGGTAGTCGGTTTATTGTTGGTAGTCGATAAATATGGTAAGGCGCGCGAGATTGAATTTGAAAGAAGATCACTGGATTATATAGGAGTATTAGGGGCATTAAATGTCCCAACCTTGGTTGAGGCTACCCCATCTAAGGACGATTACTTTAGGGACGATCCAATCAAGAAGATAAAAGGTTATTCCTTCCCGATTAGGAAAGACGGCAGCTCTTTGGACATTAACGGCGTATTGACCGAAGAAGATATAAAACAAGTCTTTGACGAAAGCGGCCGGATAAGGTCACAGTTGTACAATGAATATATATATAAAAATAAAAATTTGATCAGGCATACCCAGGAAGTAAACAACAAATACGGCAACCCTGAAGAGAAATACTTCGGTTATTTGAAAGATGGTATTTTCTATTCTCGCTCGGTTATTTTCTTACTTTACTCTTATGGAAGGGAAAGCGCTGAGCGCAATGAGCAATACGGAGAGATAGACGTGCCTAAGCTTTCTGTAAAACCGATATTCTACAAGGACAACACGTACTATTTCTCTATATCTAACTTTACCAGTTTAGATTCTGCCAATGGAGAACTTCACTTTAAGATGAAGAAGGGGCTGGAATTTGATTTTGCAAACAACAGGCTTATCCCAAGAAAGAACCTAGATTATAATCAAATAAGAGGGATGATTGAAAGTGAAGAATTTAGTTCAAATTTCATCCCAACCAGTGTATCCGGAGAAATTCAGGATGTTTATGGCCGCCCAACTCATATTATGAATGGTTTTAGAGACGTTGATAAAAATAACTTTCCATCCGGCTATTATAAATGGTTAACGATAAATAAATATAATAAAAATCCGGCTATCAATTTCACTTTAGAGAGCGATATCTATAAGGTTGATGAAGAAAAATGGACATATGACCCTACCAATCCAGCCGCCAACTTCTTTGAGTTAGATTTCATGTTAGACAAAAATCATCCTGAAGACGATACAATGGGGTATAAGACTAAAGATCGTAGGGAAGGAGCTTCTTTAAAAGCAATAGATTTTTCATTCTATGACGGAAGATTGGTTTCAAAAGATTATTTGGGCAAGCCGGGAGAACCGTCGCTCATTAGAACATATTGTTCTCCTTGGGAACTGCCTGCTTATGCTATAGGTTCTGATGAAGAAGGAAAATCAAAAGAGATATGGCGTAAATACCAGATAGCGGCAGTTAAGAAAGGGAATGATAAATATTTGATTATAGAAGAAATTGACCCTGTGGGCCGTAATTTCATAGAAAAGTTTATTTATCCCGAACTTAGCTGGGCTATTTACAAGAATGGGACATTCTTTGCCCGCACCGATAAATGGGATTACTCAACCCATGAATATAAAGGAACCAAGGATTTTGCCGAAGACGTGGCTAACAGTATGCCTGGTAGGGCATTTACTAGAGACATAATTGCTCAAGCAAAAGGAATCCGGGAAGAGGTTATTAGGAATAATAAATATATTACCTTAGAGGATGTGCCTACCAATTTAGATAACATAAAGCAGGCTAATTATAACCGTTGGTGGAGATTAGGCTGGTCGAATGGCGTAGTGTTTGGGGTAATTGGTTTTATTTTAGCTATCGTGACTCTATTATGGTGGATAATCGGTAAATTAGGTATATCTTTAAAGCAGATTAATCTTAATTCTGCCACACAAGAAGAGCTGGAAAAGGCGTTATCCAGAAGAGGCGCTGGCATAGTAGTCCAGTACCGGAGGGAAAAGGGTATTATAATGAAAGAAGACCTTTCTAATTTAAGAAAGAGGCTTAAGGATGCGGGAGAAGATGTGAGAAAATTTGATGATCTTATAGCTAATGGCCGCTTGATATTGGAGGATCACAGAGCTATCAATGCCATAGTAAGAGAAGACTTAGAGTCCTTAAAAAGAATTTCAAAAGATGATATTGAACCTGCCGTATCTTCTTCCATAGATAATACTATTTTGTCAAATTCCAAGATTTATATTCGCGACCTGATAAGCCAGGGATTCTTAACTAGCGATGAAGTACTGAATATTATAAATGATTTTGCGGCTAAAATACAACCAGGCGATATGGATAAGAAGACACTTGAGGCAAAAATATTACACTGGTTATTCAGGATGGCTTATTGGGATGAGCATGGTTTATTAAAAGATATAGTTAAAGATAAATTTACAGAGGCTATAAAGAAAATATTTGCGGATAGCAAAATTAAAGTATTAGATAGCTATATTGAAAGTATTATTAAAGAGATTTCTATATTACGGCCGGTAGAATATGTTTATCCAAATCAGACTCCTTTTGAGGGAGGCGTATCTTTAGATAGCCATATGTGGATGTTAGACCAGGAATTAGGCTGGAAGCCGGTAGCCCTAGAGGACTATATATTAGGGTATAAATTAATATGCCAGCATATACCTTTCTTTGCCTTTGAGACTGCGGTTATAAGGTGGCTTTTAAGAGAATCCAAGAAATTAATTAAATCCGAAGTAGGTATAGCAGAAAACTTAAAAAAAGGCATAAAAGAATTCCTCGATGCTTATTTTAATTTCTTCTATATGGTATTAGATGACCAGGTGAAAGTCAAAATGCCTGGGATGCGCGACATACTATCCAAGGGGGAAAACTACGAGAACAAAAAAATAAGGCAATGGAAATTTTTCCTCCTGCCTGAAGAGCTTAATGATTTATTCAGGTATTTAATGGGAGAGCATGATTTCGGCTCATTACCTAAGAGTATTACCGACAGCACTGAATTTAAAGAAAGAAAGTTAGTAATAGAAAATAATATTTTAGCAGAACTTAATAAAGGTGGCGGAAAATATAAAGATGTCAAATTAACTAGTGAACAAATACAAGATTTTGTAGATAATTATTTCAAGCCATTTATCTTAAGCGTGAGAAAACAACTGCGTATACCGCGTTATGATAAAGAAAAGGGTAAAGCTGGGTTCTGGTGGTGGTTTATTCGCAATATCATTTTTGATTGGCGGTTCTGGACTGGCAAGGATAGCAATAAAAATGAGACTAAGTCTAGGAGGGCAATTTTATTCTGGGGCTCAATCCTTGCGGTTTGGGGAATTTTTATGCTATTTGTAGCTTGGCATATATGGGGTAGCTATATGTTTATGCCTATTCCTTTTGAGGCTAACTTATTAGGCCGTTCTCTATTTCTACCGGGCTGGATGAAAATCCTTTTTTACGCTTTAGCGCTTGTGCCTTTATTTGGCATGTTCCGTTTAACCCTTCCGGGTTTGCAGTTTATCGGAAAAGCCTTGATCCGCTGGTATGCTAATAGGAAATATGATATTACGCATACCACATCTTACAAGCAAGCGCTGGATTGCTTAACCGGTGAATTATTAAAGAATGAAGATATGCGCGAAAAATTAAGAAGGACTATAGAGGTTCTTTATGGGGAAGTAAAATTAACCGGTACTGAGCGGGATAACCTTATTGAGCTTGTAAACGAAATGTCAAAGGAAGAAGGAGTAAGGGATAATAATAAAATACAAGGACTTAAGGACAAATTGAGTTCTTTAATCGTGAAGAAAGAGGAATTTTATCTTAAAAACTTTGTGAATAAGTTCTACCGCCGGGATATGGCCCCTGATCCGCGCTCGATTGAAGAGTTGAGGGCAATGGTGTTTGTTATAACATCCTTGGGAGATAATCCCTGGAATTACTTTTCAGATTTGAATAAGGTCAGCGGGCTGCAGACCTGGTTAGGCATGCTTGCCTGGTCTTATCCGGATGAGTTTGATGCCTTAATGGACAGATTGGAGTGGAGGAGAAAACTGGGCTTAAATAATCCTGAATACTTGAAATTATCTGATGAGCAGACAAATGAGTTAAAGAGGCTCAAAACAAAGCCGGATTATGTCTTAAAATTATTTAATAACATTTCTTCGAGGCCTGTCCGTGAATTTATTGAAGAGTGGGCTAATATGCGTATTCTTGGGCCTTATGCCAATATCAGGTCAGCGGCAAATGCCAAAGAAGTGGTCTATGATTATTATCTGGAGAAATTCTTATTAAAGATATTTCCTGGTGATCAAGAAAGCGCACGCCGAAAAGAATTAAAAGAAAGATTAAAAGATGAATTAATCCATTTGGTATTATCAAATGATAAAGACGGAGTTTTGCTTGAGAAGTATCTACAAAGGGTTACTGGAGACAGTAAGCTGGATTTGTACGATTTTCTTGACGGCCTCCGCAAAGGTGAGCAGGGGGCGTTAAAAGTCTTCGAGGATTTAAGGGATATTATCGATCATGCAGATGAAAGCAAGTATCGCGTAGCAGAAGGGAACAGGGACCTCAAAAAATTATATATATACCTTAAGCTGGCAAAAGAATATGGCGTTATTATTTCAAAGGGAAGAGAGATTAAGTCCAGGGCTTCTATCGGCGATGAGAAATACACTAGTTGGAAGGGGAACGCCAGCCTTATGCGCTCGGAATTTATGATCGCTATGGATATAGATCATTTCCATCCCATAGAAGAGCTATGGGCCGTTCCCAATGTAGGAGTGCATTTTAGCATGGATGAAAAATTGGGCATTGCGCCTTATAGCGTTCTCATCAGCAATAAGCCTCTATCTAAGACCGCTAAGGCAATGGGCGTAATGGAAGAAGGCTGGATCCGCGGAGAACAAGTCTCAAAAGATGAGGTTGACCAGGTTTTGTTCTATGGAAAGGGCGTTATAAGAATATCGCATATGCGCCACTTTATGGGCGCTCCTCAGGAATATGTTGCCGAGGATGCTGTTTCAGCAATGAATATTGCCGCATTTGGGGCTAATACCTCAACTCTCAATTACTTCGCAACTGAAAAACAAATGCCCAGTCTTTACAGCGGCGCCATTGTCCCTCTTAAGAAATGGTCAGGAGATGCTCCAGAAACTGTAGTTGGGGTTAATTCCATAAAGTATTGGCTTAGTCCGAACATCCCCTGGTATAAAAAATTAGGCAGTTTAATAAGTTTTGATTTTTATTTAAAGAAGCCTTCTATAACAAGGATTACTGCCCAATTAATCGTTATATTCTATGTGCTTAACTTTAATTTCTGGTTTGGCTTAGCCATGTTAATGTGGCTCTATAGCGTTGTTGTGGCGCAGGCTATAGGTTATGCCGGTTATTATACTTTCATTGAAAGATACGGCTTTAGGAAAGGAACCATGGAATTTATAAAAGCCTTCTTTAGTTATCTCTTTACGTTCTGCACAGGTCTTATCCCTCAATATGGCGATGCTGTAACCAGGGGCTATGGAAAATTTGCTAAATTTATCCGGACCGCCTTAAGAGCAGGAACTCAGCAGAGAGAGAATGTTACTAACTTGTATCTCTTTACTAATTATTCCGTAAAAAGAGGGTTTATCTTGAGCTTATTGATCCTCCTTTCTTCTTTTGATCCATTAAAGGTTATAACTTGGTTTTTCCCGATTATGAGCGTGATTTTTGGCTGGTGGATGTCGCCATTCTTATTGAATCCAACGGTTACCTTCAAAGCAAATCCAAAATTGTTTATATGGCAAAAATTCCAGAACATTTTACTTCATCCGTTACTCGCTGGTTTATATAGCATCGTTGACATTTTAGCGTTTGTAGTTTTCAAGGCTTATTCTGTGCTAGTACGTAATCCTGTGAATTGGTCACTCTCTAAAATAAAGATTGAAAAGCGGATTAATCCTATAGGCGCAAGAACATTAACAAAAATAGCAGAAGCGCAAGAAGCTCTCAAGAAGATAGGATTAAATCCTCCTGGTATATTAAAAGTATTTACTACAGATTTCCATTATTCCTTACAAGGATACCTTTCCGGCAGGTTAAAAGGATACCCGTCAGTCGTGCTCCTGTGGAAACTCAGAAGACTTAGCAAAGATATTAAATCCGGAGTAAGTACTATAGAAGGAGATGGTAGTTTAATTTTAAAACACTCCAATGTTTATAAGATTATTAAAGACTACGAAGAGAAAAAGAATTATTATGGTACAGAAGTTGAGTTGTTAACAAGAGAGCTTTATAGTACGTTGTCCCCTGAAATTAAAAAAGCTCTTTTAAGGATCTATGATGGCAATGAGACCGATGCAAGGAATAATGCCTATGCGGTTATAAAGAGCAAGGAACAGTCTTCTAAGAAATCATCAAGTAGCCCGCTACAAGATTCTTCTAAGCAAAAAATCTCTTCACCAGTTAAAGAGCAAAAGTCCTCCCTCCGGCTTAATCTTATTATTTTGTTTTCCGCCGTTTCTTCGTTATTTTCTCTTACAGGTTGTACGCAAGGCGAACTTAATACAGTTTTTGTTTTATTCGTAATTACTCTGCTTGCTTTAAAATTATCAGGAGTATTGAAGAGGTCGATGGAGAAATTAATAAAGGCAAATCTTGAAACAGAAGAGATGCTCTCTCCTCAGTCAATTAAAACATTATTTATTAATCTTCCGAACATCAGTACGGGAATAATACAAATAGTTGAGCCCGGAGTATCAATTCCTATTGAAGAGCAAGTGTTTATACCTAATTTGCTAATGGAATTTAATAATGAACGCGTGGCTATGGTTCACGGAGAAGGAAAAGGACATGCATTTATTAGAAGATCAGCATTGAGAAGAGTTAGTTCTTTTAGTACCAGAGATTATTCTGCACTGGTTAAAGCATTTGAGCGTTTAGGATATACCGTAGAACATGTTACATATTTTAGAGTTAATAATTTTAAGTCCTCCAGCCCATTAAAAATGACGAGTCAGGGCATAGAAGAATTTCGGAGACTCATAATTAAAACGCTAAAAAGTTTTTCTATTATTTCTCTGCTTTTGTTATTTGTAGACTGTTTAATAGGCTGTAAGCAGCTATCTCCGGATACGCAAGCAGGAATTGCCACGGTTATCCTTATTATTATTGGATATTTTGTATCAACAAGTTTTGCTATTTTCGGTATATTCATGTTATTTATAGTCTTAATGCTGAAGGTTATGGGGGGAATAGGGAAAGGGTTGGATTATGTTTGGAGAAAATCTGAAGAAGCATATGATTTGAGGAAACTTAAGAAGAATTTTCCCCAAACCACTCCGCTTATAAAAGCTTTACAGCAAAATATTATGCCCATTTATGGATACATCCTTATAGATATTGAAGATATTTCAATGGCAAAAGAGGAAATAACTGAATATTTTCCTGTTGAGAATCAAGCGGAAGCATTTAGAATGCTTATTGAATCAAATATAAGATTAGTCAATAAGAAAAATCATCCTTGGTTAATGCAGCGCGCACTAGTTTCCTTAGTTGCTAATTTTTCAAAAGGAGATTTGGAACGATTTAAACAGAATTTAGATATCTTAGAAAATATATTAACCGAATCTAATGGTAGAGAGAATTACAATAAAATAGAATCTGTATTAAAAAGTCGTAATTTTTACGCTTCGTCTATCGTTTTGAAAGAAACAAACAAATCCAGCAGCCCGATTACCGAAAATAAAATATTTGATCTGGGTAATAAAACTATCGACATCATACGTTTACAGGACCTGGTAAATGGAGTAGCAAATAGCATATCAAGAGAAATAAAAGAAGTTCTGGGTTATGATATTCCAGTGAGGGCCTATATTGTGGGAAGCAGGCGCTATGTGCAAGCTGACGAGGTTTTAACCAAGAAACTACAAACCGATGTTGATATCTTAGTTCAGTTTGGTTTACCTGATAATGAAGCCACTGATGTATGGAGGTCAATGAAATTTAGTTATTCTCAGGAGCCCGAAATTGAAAGAAGAGAAAATGTAAATAAAGATGACTTTATGCTGGTTTCTGTGGTTGATAGAGAATTTGAATATTATCTTAATGCTAAGCTTATCCAGAGGATAGAAGCTCAGGACGGAGTTTCTATTAAAGATATTACTCGGGTATTTGATTGGAATCAGCTGCCATATTTCCACACCTTTATTGTCAAGACAACGGATCAAAAGAAAACTACACAAGAGTTGTTAAGTACCATAAGAAGAATTTTTAATGACCGCCAGCGTACTCAGGCCTGGGATGAAGACGAGATCCCTCCTGCAGAAATCTACGGCAAGAGCCTGCCTTTTATGAAACAAATCTTACAGCTGCAATTCTACTTTGGGGATATCAATGATTATTCTGTTACTTTATCCAAAGTAATTGCGGCCATAAAAGCTAATAATATAGAAAAGCTAGTGATAGAGTATCGGGACACCCATAAGGATTTAAGGAATTCATTAGATAGATTACTGATTGATTTTAATAAAGAAAGCAATACTTCCTTATTACAACAGGCTTATCAGCGTTTAACCGGCCCAATCCGTTTTGTAAATATTTTAACCAGCAGCCCGGCAACAGAATCTATACCTCAACCCAACTCACTCATTTTTACTGATCAGGTTTTACCTAGATCGCCGCCACAGCTATCTTCTCCTGGCTTAAATTATCCCGTAGTTGTAGATTTAGATGAAATAGATATCAGTTATCTTAGCAGACCTGCCCTAAGCCTAGATGTAACCTTCTCCGAAGGAAAAATAATTTGTAAATATATTGGTGAAGAAAGGTTCTTCAACCTAAAAGCAGAAAAACTATTTTTTGAAGCCTTGGAGCAAGCTACTACTTACCTTGGCTCTATCCTCCCTCAGACAACAATTAGGTTTAAGCTTTCCTACGGTTTTAGGCAGGTTGGCCGCTGGAGCGTAAGTGAATATATCAAGATCAACCGGATGCTTTTAATTTTAATCGCTGATTATCGCCAAAAGGCCCTAGACTTCTTAACAGCTATATTGTTCCATGAAATTATCCATTTAATCAATCCTAATCTATCGGAATTACGTGTTTTAGAGATGACTATCGAGTTGCTTAGTCGTAATCCGGAACTTCTTGATTCTCAGATTTTTATTCTCCAAAATCCCCAGATATTTAATCTTTACGGCGAAGAATGGCTCAATATCCTCCTGCCATTAAGAGATAGCGTTAAGAATAACTATTACGTTGAATTAGGGACGCGGATTAAGCAGCTCGCTGATTTAAAATTACATGAGTATTTTCTTACTGAAGAATATGTGGTGAGGGAGCTTAAAAAGAGAGTCAAAGAAGGCCTTAGGCCTTGTGAAAATAATCCTCTGAGGGCTAAATTATCGCCACCGTTGCCAGGACAAGTGAAATTCTATCCTAAGCCTGACACCGAGCAATTTAATCAACTTTCTGATTCAGGTAAGAATATCCGGGTGGCAATCGCTACTTCTGCCGGCGGCCTGTCTACCCGTTCGGGAGGGATGATGCATGCCGCATATCACCATCCCTTCTATTTACCGGTAATCGGCGGTAGGACCTTCATTGATATTAAATTAGCTACGGCTAAAAAAGAACACAATCTTTATCCGGAAGTAGGTCTTCCTTTTATAATCATGACCAGCCAGATGAGATTAGCTGAAGTAGCCGAGTCTTTAGGGGCTAGCCAGGAGGCTATCTCTAGAGATATTTGGAAGAAAGGCTACCATATCTTTAATAAGGAAGGTCTGACTGTTTATGTTATCAGTCAGACAGTTCAGCCGCGTATTACCGAAGACGGTGAATACACTAGAAATTCCGATGGCACTTATGTTATTCAGCCTCCAGGACACTGGAATTTTATCCGGATGTTGGCCATATCGGGCGTATTAGCAGAGTTAAAACGCAAAGGCATACTTTTCGTTTTCCACTCAAATATGAATAATCCTGCTGGCATGGTAGATGATACCCTCAAAGGCCAGTTCTATAGTGAAATCGAAAAGGCCAGAAAGGAACGTAAGCCCGTGCCCTTAAGCATGTTTCTCTTGGGAGATAACCTGGGAGAGAAGGGAGGCTTAGCAACCAATGCAACATATCATGATGACGGCAGGAGGATATTCCAGCTAGTAGAAGGCGTTGGTTTACCCAAGGAAATAAAAGATTTAATTGAAGCGCTCACCGCAGAAAAATTAACTTCGGAACAGGAAGAGTTGATTTTAAGCCAGGCTATGCCTCTGGACAAAGAGAGCCGCATGCACATATTCAAAACACTATTTCCATATTTTAATACCGCCAGTTTCCTGCTTTATGTGGATGGCCTTATGAATTTATTTTCTTTACCCGAAAATTATGATAAGCGTCTTAGTTTTGAAGAGATAGTGCATAGAGTTGATAATGTGACAGCCCAGATGCCTCTTTATATGGATATTAAAGAAACTCCGGATATTAGCGATCCTTCCAAAAAGATTTCCGCCTATCAATTTGAGCGTATCTATGGGGATATCACGGCGGTTGCTCCTTGGGTACCTTTGGTGATAGATAGAAACCGCCATTTTCTCCCCATAAAAAATGATAAAGATTATGCCGATGAAGACAAGATGGGCAAAATAGCCAACAGATTAACAAATTTATTTACTCAAGAAGGATCTTCTTCGCCTATCAATTACGAGAAACTCTTCGCTGACTTCTGCGGCCGATACGTCTCTATTATAGAAGAGCTCATGAATGATCCCTCAAGAGCAGATGAGCTGGATGATTTGATCAACTTCCTGAATGCCCGCAGGGTTTTATCCATTTCCAAAAAATTAAAAGCGGCGGCAAAGGCCCCGAACGTTGTCTATCTTGAGGATGAGAAATCAAGCCTCAATAATAACGAAGCCGTAAATTCTCTATTGAGCGGCGAGAATGTCGTTGTGCTTTATGCCGCAGGAGAGGCCTCTCGCTTAGCTGATTCTTTGGTTGCGTTGGGTATTATAACAGAAGAGGAGAAGAGAGGTCCTGGTTTCAAGATGTGGAATCTAGACCTTTGGGATGTAGCGGACAGATTCAACCAGAAGAGAATCAGTTTAGAGCAAGCCAGAGAATTTAAAACTCCAGCTCAATACTATATACCTTTTGGTACCCGTAACATTGGACTCGGAATACGGCATATCAAGTCTTATTTGGGCGGCTTGGAAGATGAATTTAGGAAAGCCGGAAAAGGCAATGACGATATCCGCCAAGCCAAAGCCAATCTCAAATTCGTCATTACCGTCAACAACGACATTAGGCCTTATGTGGAAAATGATCTTATTAAGAATAAATTCTTCGGTCTTGATCCTAAAAACGTCATGCTTATCTTAAACGATCTCTTGAATGGTTTTGTGATCAAAGACGGCGCATTCTTACTCTCTACAGACGCCAAGCATAAGACTAATTATAACCATGGTTTTAACCTGATCAATGCCAACATAGAAGGGTCCAGTTATGTCTATCGCGAGTTCACGGGGAGATTTGAGCCGATACCCCAGAAGGGTTTTGACTACTTGAAGGAACGAGGCGGTAAAACCGCTATTGTCCACAGGATGAATGACTTGATTCTTCTTGTGGGAGAACAAGCAGTGGATCTGGATATGCTGGCGCTCTGGAAGAAAATTACGCGCGCCACAGACGCTAACTGTATGGTTGAGGTTATGAATAACCCTGAGGCACAGAAAGGCGGTCTTGCTGTGACGATGGAAGAATATGGCGAATTCATGTACCTTATCGAAGACCTGGCCATCAGAACCACAATCGCCGATAAGGCCATGGTAGCTTTGAATAAGCAGGTTACTGATGACAAGACAATCCCTATGCTGGGTGTTCCTTATAACAGATTATATATGTATTTTGATATCGCTCAGATCCAGGAAGCTTTAGATAGAAACGGCGGAGTCCTGCCTATATCCATTAAACATAAGAAGGGTGCTATCTCTCCTGAGATCCCTTCGGGTGATATCACGAGCATGCCAGGTGTAAGAACTAAGGGGGTGTTACGTAGATACGATGCCCTTATTGACAGCGGTATCGTAAAAGAGAGTAAGCATTATGTTCGTAATTCCGGCCAAGGCGCAGCCATCCGCGACTTTAAAGAAATGAGAAATCTGGAGGAATCGCTAGAGATTATTAAGTATATTGATGATGTGACCATGCGTTGGTATACAGGCCACGGCGTCAGCGGGGAAGGTTATGAAACAATCAATGCCTTGAGCAACAAGATAGGCCTTCCTATCCACGATATGCTGGCTAGGTTCGACATGGCCCCTGAAGTGATACGTTTCTATTGTGAAGAAGCTAATTCGGAACAGAGGATGCTTATCGATCAACTCCTTTTATACGCCTTACAGGAAAGACAGGATACCAGTCTCTACAGAGCTGCTATCTGGGTGAAAGAACAGATCAAGAAACAAGCCGCTTTACAACCCGCGTCAGAGGAAGCCGCGGTTCCATTTATGAACCGAAATATTCCTACCACTAGGATCTTGGATGAAAACACCGCCAAACAGATCATGCACGAACTAGTCCAAGGCAGGATTCCTGCTTCCTTCGCAGAGCTTATGCTTCAGTTGCGGCGTTGGCCTATTCAGACTCCAGTTGGAGGAGGCTTTGTTCTTGACGGCGATAAGCGCCCCAGCATCGTCGGTTTTGACAATGTGGCCAGGATGCAGCGCCGGGCCGAAGAGATCGAGCTGGTCTATCAACTTCTCTTAAAATTCATCGAGAACTCAGCTCTTAGAGAAGCCTTCCTTATCTACAATCCTTACCATCAAAATGAGCGCAGCATCTCCGAGGCGGTCTTCTTAGGGAGAGAGATTCATGATCCTTATTCGAGATTCAATTGGTTCAATAATCTGCCACACGAACCAAGGGATATCTGGGGTTATTCCGATTTCAACCGTAACTATGAAATCCTCCTGGGCCCAGAGGCGCAAGGCGCTAAGGACATGACTTTGTTAGGTCGCGTCTTCGTGGACAACTTAACCGGTAAATCCTACGACATCAATCTTTTGGTCAATGAGGCTCAGAAGCTTAATTCTACAGCTGCCATTTTTACGGTTGATTACGATGAAGCTGGCAAGGTGAAGATCGTCGCCGTCTCTTCACCAATAACTTCTGATCCCAGGGGAGCAGTTGTTGCTACAATTGGTACTGTGATGGTTGTCGGCGGCGCTGGTTACATCGGAAGTTTTGTTGTGAGAACTTTGCTTGGCGAAGGGTATAAAGTTGTGGTTTATGACAATCTTAGGCAGGGGCATAAGAAGGCTATTGATCTGGAGGGGGTCGTATTTGAAAGAGGAGATTTAAGAGATACAGACCATCTGGAAAAAGTGATCCAGGAGCATATGCCTGAAGCCGTTTTCAATCTCGCGGCTAACACTCTGACCTTTGAATCTAAAGATAAACCTCTGGAATATTACTACAATAATGTGCTCAATGAGATCAGATTCTTAGACGTATTGGTTAAGTCGGGCGTGAAATATATTGTTCAGGCCACAAGCGGCGCTGTGTATGGGAATGCCCGCCTTAAGGAAGGCGAGGTCTTTGATGAGGATACAGAACTGGTTCCGTCTGATCCTTACAACAGAACAAAAGTTTTTGTTGAACTTCTACTGCAGGAGTATGCCCTCAAGAGAGGAATAAAATATATTGCCTTAAGATATGCCAATGTTGCCGGTGGGAGCAGGGAAATCGGAGAAGACCATAATCCTGAAACGCATCTTATTCCCAGATTACTACTGGTGGCATTAAATAAGAGGCTTCCTTTGGTGGAGCGTATTTATTCCGAAGAAGAACTTATCGCTAATCCTGACTTGAAACAGCGTATTCAGGCTGCGACTCCGGATGGCACAGCCATCCGTGATTATGTCTCTGTGAAGGATGTAGCGCAGCTATTTGTGCGTTCTTTGGGATATCTGGAGGCTACCGGAGAATCCGATACTTTTGCTTTTGGCAGCGGAAAGGGATTTTCTGCAAAGCAAATCGTTGAGACTGCGCAAGAGATTATTCTTGAAGATAGGGATGTGTTTATTGGCCGCCTGGAAGGAAAGCCCGTTCACGAAGTGGATAGGTTGGTGATTAGTTATCACAAGGCTGCAGAGAAACTTGGCCTTAAACCTACACGGGGCCTCGAGGATATTATTAGAAGCGCATGGGAGTGGCATAAACATCATCCTGAGGGGATTGGTGAAAAGGAAGAGATTCCTGCAGTGCCGCCAGAAGACACTATGTTGTTTGAGTTCGTAGAAGCATTAGTGAAAAATGAAATTTTGGATGCAGATTTAAAGGAGGAGTTAATTTTAAGCCTTGGCAGAGACATGGTTAATTCTAAGGCAGCACGGGAAAATGATGAATGGCAAAATAAGTTTGCTGAAGCGATAGGCGCATTATGGGTTGAGCGCAGCAGCTGGATTCTCGGAAAATTAGTTACCGAAGGCGTATTGGATTTTGATACGGTTGTCCAGACGCTTTGGGCGCAGAGAGCGCGTCAAGAAGGCGTATTTAGTTATAACCCCAACACTGTCTCGCATAGAGATGTTGGTATATGGAAAGTAAGGTTTGCGTCTGGCCGCGCAGATTATGATAAGGAATCGGAGAAGAACTGTTTAGCCCTGAAAAATCCCTCAATCATTCCACCGCCATATGATCGTGATAAAAATTTTAACAAATTCCTGGAACGAGAAGGCCCTGGAAGACGGCTCCTTGATTTAATTATCAATGGTAAACACATCGCTATAGACGTTAATAAGAACGCCAGTGTCAGAAGTCATATCTTGATTATTCCGGAACCCGAAAAAGAATACTTACAGTATTTTAATGAAGTTGTATTAGATACAATGCTAACTATAAGAAAATTTAGTAAATCGCCAAGATTAAAATTAGGCTTTAATCCATGGGGAGGGCTGGCGTCTGTGAATCATCTTCATTTACAGGGGAATTACTATGAAGCGGCTATGCCTTTAGAAAATGCAGATAAAAGAATTGAGTTTAGGGCGAGAGGGACAGATGTCTACACATTAGTTAGTTATCCCGCGTCTTTATTTGGTTTTGCAATAGACCGGAAAAATAAATTCTCAAAATTGTTCTTAACTGCTATCCAGTTGCTCCAGAGAGAAGACATTTCTCATCCCATTTCTATGTTAGGCAGTTTTGTTTATATCCGGCCTGAAGTAGTCAGAACAGATGAATACGAATTTATGGTTTCGAGTCTGGGGACTTATGAAATGGATGGTTTTGCTTATACGAATACCCGGGAAGATTTTGACCGAATCACAGCTAGCGATATCGAAAGAGAGATGATAATAAGTAATATTGAAAGAGAAATATTTACAAGATGCTTGAACCAATTAAAAGGCACTTCTTCCCCTATATTCTCTAAATTGAACGTTCTGCATGTCAGCCCCGAGTGGGACCCATTTTCAAAAGAAGGAGGCCTTGCGGATGCGCCCAAGGGTTTAGCCAGGGCCCAGGCAAAATTAGGCCATGATGTATCCGCGGTTACTATTCTCTACGATTTTATTGATAAAGAAAAATACAATATTCAACCTACGGGCAGGACAGTTTCAATTGCAATCGGCAACAACAGAGAAGAGTGCCCGGTTTGGTTTGTCGACCTCCATGGCATAAAGATATATTTACTACAGAATTACCTTTATTCCAGACAGATATACCTAGGGGGTAAAACAGGCGACCGCAATCTTGATTTTATGCAGGCTGTATTTTTGTCCCGGGGAGCTTTAGAAGTAGCAAAGGTATTTGGCCTTAACCCCCAGATTATCCATCTGCATGATTGGCAGGCAGCATTGGCTGCGCCGTTGCTCAAGACCGGATATGGATACCGGGAAGACGCAACATTTAGAGGCAGTAAAATATTCTACTCGATCCATAATCTGGAGAATCAGGGGGTATTCGATAAACATCTGCTCTGGCTTGCCGGCTTGGGTTGGGACGTATTTAACGCGCAAGAAGGCCTAGAATTTTATGACCAGATTAATCTGATGAAAGCAGGTATTAATTTTGCCGATGTTTTGATAACAGTCAGCCCCAGGTATGCCTGGGAGATATTGACTCCGGAATTCGGCCATCAATTAGAAGGCGCATTGCTGCGAAGAAAGGATATCCTTTTCGGAATTCTTAATGGCGTAGATTACGAGGTATGGAGTTTGTTTCCAAGAGAAGAAGAATATACATTAGAAAATGTATTAGCGGCAAAACAACATTATAAGATTAAACTTCAAAGAGAACTTGGCCTTATAGAATCTTCGACAATGCCGATTGTAACGGTTATCAGCCGATTGGTGGAACAAAAGGGCCTAGATTTAGTTTTGCATAATTTTCACAGGATGATGAAAAAAGGGATCCAATTTGCGCTTATCGGTAGCACCTACGGGGACAGAAGAATAATAGATGGATTTGCAAGAATTGCTCAAGATGAATATTATAAAGGCAGGGTAAGTATTAATTTTGGTACTGGCAGTCAAATGTATATTCGAGAGAAAGACGATATGATAGAAACGCTGGATAAGCTGGTTTTAGCCGGAGGAGACTTATTGATGATGACTTCCCGGCGTGAGCCATGCGGCCAAACTCAGATGTTCGGTATTGCTAGGTATGGTCTGCCCCCAATTGTTTTCAGAACCGGCGGCCTTGATAATAGTGTGGTGGATTTTAATTTTGAAACATTGGCTGGTACCGGATTTGTATTCGAACATTTTGATGACAATGGATTATTTTATGCCACTGATAGAGGATTGGCAGTAATCAGAGACGAGAGGCTCCGCAAAGCAATAATCAGCAATGGGTTAAAGACCAATTTTAGCTGGGAGGCATCTGCTCAAAAGCAACTTGATTTATATCATCAAAGCTTAGCCGGCACTTTAGGAAGTACTTCTAGCCCGGTGGTTGATAATATAGAAATAGAAAAGCTTATTGTTCAGTCGTCCAAGAAGCTTCTCCATCAGGGTAAGTTCCGCGCTAAACCATTCAGGAATTCAGGAGAAAAAACGTCGCAAAGGCAAGCACAAAGGATTAAAACAGCCATAGGAACAACGAAAGGCTTGTCTTTGGTTAAACTGCCCAAAGGATTGGGCGAGGTAGATATTAACGAAACACTAAAATCTAATTTTATCATTTGGGTTCAGGCCCAGCCCCGCGCCCCGCCCATAGAAGGCTATGCTAATGCAAAAAGAAGGGCAATTTACCTGATTGTATCTTCTCTAGATATAATCTCTAACTTAGGATTACTTCAGATTATCACTGAACAAGCCATTCTATTGGCTGCTGAACAAAGCGCCCTCAAGAATAAAATCAGCTGGACCCAAGAATTAAAAAAAGAAATCAATGCTATCGCTCAAGGATTTTCCGTCTTTTATATTTTCCGCTCAAGAACCGGATTTTTAAATGGCGTTCAGATTACCGGAAGGGAAATCCAGAATATTGAAGAAGATATTATCAAGAATATCCTTGATCTGCATATCTTGGAAGCAAAAGTTCCTGATTATATAAGGATAATTGATTTACTGCCGCAGGATTACAAACCAGGGCTCTATCGTCACGGAGAAATGAAAAACATGGCTTTCTGGGAAGTTTATCGGGATTACCTGATAAATGAGTTTGCCAAAGGAGAACTTAGAGCTTTTGCCCGTAAAGAAGCTGAGAAGGATGGAGCAGCAAAGAGAAGAATTGATCGGATAGAAAAACAGATAGATGATTTTAAGAGTGACGAGGATAAGCTACTTGAGCAATTAGAGAAGGCGATAAAAAGGCAGATCAGTCAGCAGGATTTGCAAGCCGTTAAAAGGAGGTTAGATGCTATCAGTGAAGGTGAATTGAATGGTATTAGAGTCAGTAAGCAGGAGTTAAGAAATGATGTATGTGAAGGTGGTAACGAAAATGAAGACAAATTAAAAAGTTATCTTATTAGAATTGAATTCAATCGTTTAAAAACAAATATCAATGGGTTATCAGAAGATAAACGCGAAGGTCTCTTGAAAAATAAACTTAAGGAGTTCCGTAAAGAAGAAATATTTTGTCAAGAGACCGAAAAGCTTCATAAGAAATATTTTGATACTGTTAGAAGGGCTATAGAGCTTGTTTTAGATTGGCAGCCCCAGAAATTAAGGCATTGCTTGAGAGAAGATTTAACTAATCTTTACGCTCTCAATGTCGTCCGCACCGTGATTAAGGCAGTGTTATTAAATGATCCCAAGGCGCCTTTCAATCCATACAAAGATACTAATTCTGATGCTAATGAATGCGCGTTAGAGATCGCAAAAGAAGAAAACAGAAGTTTTGATTATCACGATAAAGGCAAGATTTTGCGTTGGCTGAAAATGGCTATTGGCGGCGGCGTAATTGATTTGAACAGCCCGCAGGTCCGTGCTGATTATGAGGCCGATCCAGAATATTTTATTGAATATCATTTCAGTAAAGCTGCGGGGACAGAACTTGCTGATGAGAACTTCGGGAGAGATTTTGATAGATTTTATAACCAGGTTGTATATTTAAACCCCAAAATAAAATTAGTATATTTTCTGAATAATAATGGGGAAGTAGTTTTTGATTTATTTTTTATCCAGGAATTGTTAAAACAAAACCCTAACCTTCATGTTTATGTGGTTGCTAAGGAACAAACATTAGGCAATGATGTTTCGTCTGAGGATGCGGAAAAGATTATTGGGAATGTTGAAAATAAAATTTTTAGTTCTATTAGAAACTTTCAGGAAGATAAACGTTTCCATGTTATTAAACAGGGATCGTCTATCCAGGGGGTTGATGGAACTAGGATCTCTCAAGAATTAGCAGATGTGCTTGAAGAAAACGAAGAAGGGAAAGTCATTGGTATATTTGCCGGTCAGGCTAATTTTGAGACTACCCAGGGATGGAATATTGAGCGCTACTACAAATTTATTGCCAAAGGCGTAGTGGCGTCTAAATCCACAGGTTTTCCTAGAGATAAACAAGCATTTATTTTCGCCTATATCCCGGCCGGAATTTGTGTAGGAACCGGCAACAGCTATTTCAAAAAAACCGGGTTGAAAAACGAATTTGGAGAAGAGACTTCCGAAGTACGCCAGACCCTGCTGGAATTTGAAGAGGCAATCCATTCTGATGAGTATCAGGAATTAGAAGCTCTAGCTTGGATTAAAAATAATATCAGCAGTGAAGAATTAGATTTGTTTAAGAAACTCTCCGATGTTGATCCCCGCACCCTTGACTTAGATACCTTCAGGAATTTAGTCTATGAACTTCTCTCTAAGAAGGATGTGGTTGATAATAAATTCTGGTTCTACGAGAATGGCGTGTTTAAACCCGAACTCTTTAAGGAAGAATTTATTAAAGAACCTAACAGCGAGCGAAGGGTGAATAGGGAAATTATGCAAATAGCTTATGAAGAAGGAAAGACTTTCGCTGAGGTGGTATTTGATTACGATGCAGAACTTTATGAGAGTCTGGTTGAGCTGCGGTTAATTGAGAGAGCAGATAGACAAACCGAAAGAGCAAGTCTTATAAATAAAATAATCCCGAGGGGGCAATCCGGAAAAAGCGAGTTTTGGAGGAAGGTGGAAGAGTATGCAGGCATTGAAGATCTGATAGAGGACCAGCGCATTTATGATAAGGATAGGGCGCAATCTTCTAAAGAAGAAGAGAAGAATAAAAAACAGGCTGAAGACAGGGCATATAAATATTTAAGGGCAGTGTCGATAAAGTCAGCAAGGGTTTTTCAGAAACCGTGGAATAGCGTAACCCAAGAAGAATTCAACCGGGAATTCGGGGCCAATCAATTTGTAGCCGTAGCTGGCAGGGGAGAGAGGTTCTCTAAGTTAGTCCATAAGGGCCTTTACATTGGGTCTCAGGGAGAATCTAATCTACGTTTAGCCATTAATGGTTCCTATAAGACGCCGGGAACAAGGCCGGTTATTTTTGTTTCTATGCATCAGCTGCGCTGGATTGTCAAGGATGAGTTTGTTTCCGAGCTTTCAAAAGAAATCAAGAGGATAGATGGCGCTAAATTAGAAGAATTACCTTCCGGATGGCAAGAGGGTGTATTACCGGAAGATAAGATAGATTCAGAAAAGCGTAAGAGGTATTTTACTGAAGATGCCTTGATTATACTCTCCAGGCCTTTAGGCCCTGGCCATTATCTTTGCCTGGGTATGGGCATTCTTAAAGAAAAAGGCCTTCTTGAGGATACAGCTTATAAGCAGATTGTTTTTGGTGAAATGGCCAGCTCCCAGGATTTAAATAAGTCTAATGCCAGCTTGATAACTTATATGGAAGCAGTAGTCGGGAATAAACTTATCACTGCCGGCGGGAAAAAAGCAAGCCGGTCAAAGCAAGGAAAGCTTGAAATAGTTAATAAAGGAAACTTTTTCTTAGAAGTTAACAAATTAACGGCTTTAACAGACTGGGACCGGATCCCCGAAGATAAAAAGAAAAGGCTGGAGCTTATTCAGGGAAAGTCCGAGTATTGGCATGCTTTACCTGTTTCTGCGCGGAATGAACTACAGCGTGAATTTGCCATTGATTCCAAAGGGAATATCCTGATTAATTCAAATACGGTTATTTTCAATAATCGCATCCAGGATTATTTTGATGAATTTAATAAACGGGAGAGCCACCCTGAAATCTGGGTGTTGGACGGAAAGACCGAGATACCCCTGGCCCTTGCCTGGGATTTTATTAAACTAGTGAGCGATGAATTAAAAAATAAAGGATTAAGGGATGCGGATTGGCCATTAGGTTTGGTAGATGTAGGGAATGCCCCGGATAGCTTAAAAGACATGGACCGCCAGCTTACTTTTAGTCAGAAATACAGGGCCAAAATTATGCAATACCTGAAAGAAACCCCGGGTATAACCATAAAAGATAACACGCAGGTACTGGTTTATTTAGGCAATAATGCTGATTTCAGGCTTAGTAGCGTGGGTAAAATATTTGGCGAAAACTCAAATGCAACAATCTCGGGGGAGATTTATCTGGATTGCCGGGTAAAGATCGGTAAGGGTGTCAGTCTTGACAACGTGAGATTGCAGGGAGAGGTTATCGTAGAAGATAACGTTCAATTGTCCAATGTCTTTATTGAAGGGCCGGTTAGGATTGCTAGAGATTGTCAATTAATCGATACATGGGATTGTTGGGATGGGAAAAAGAAAGATTTTACTTTTGAATCAGCAAGAGAGTTGTTTAGAGCCGTTCAGAATAGGCCTCAGAACAATCTGGATTTCCCCGCAGCATTAATAAAAATGTTAGAAAAAACGAGTGGCGAAATAGAAGTAAGCGCATATTTGATAAATTTATACAAAAACGATATAAATACTTATGCGAAATTGCTCCGAAAGACGATAGCTATTTCTCTGGTTCTTAAAAAGCAACCTGCGTTTCTTGGTTTAGTGTCGCTTATAAATAATAAACTATTAGTTGCAGAAACATTCAACAATAGTATTATTGTTGATTCTATTGATGAACGGTTAATAGATTTTAATCTATTGATGGATTTCTATTCTAAGGCCACTAAAGATCCTTGTTTGGATAAGGCAGTACACAAAACAGATAAATTTTTTGAAAATATACTGGGAAAATCCGGAATCAATCCTTCGAGAAAAAGAGAGATTTTGGCTGAATTTATTGAAAACCATAGTATTGACGGTAGGCGCATTCATACTCTTTATAGGCAAAGTCTCAGAAAGGACTTAATTGAGGATATAGTAGAAATCTGGCAGAAGTCGGATAAACTACCCGAGGATGTACAAATAATCATTGAAGCCCTGATTGGAAAAGTGGCTTTAGAACATTTTCTGGGGGTTAAAAACAAAGAAGACAGGGTTAAGCAGCTCAAGGAGAGCCTTGGGTTGGTTTTATTTAACCAGGAGTACCAGGAATTCCTTGAGATATTTGGTGGAGCAAGAAGCAGGCTAAATAGTTTCATAGGTAAAGCCATGGCCGGAACAGGGCAGACATTTAAAGAAATTATCCTTTCTCAGAAAAATCCCCTTTCCCATATCCAGCCAGAAAAGGAGGATGATGTCTGGAATAAACCAATGTTCTTAGGGATAATGGGCGGTTCCGGTGGCATACCAACTTTATCCATGGAAAATCTGTTAAGCGAGATTTTTGGCAAAAAAAGAAATATGGCAATTATATTTGGGACTCATGATGATGGCGGTAGTTCCCGCATTGCCCAGGAGCAACTTAAGAAAGCCTTGTGGGGGTATGTTATTTCTATGGGAGATGCAATGAATGTATTGTCATATCTTACGATTGGAGAAAATGATAAGTCCCAATTTAAACGCACTGTGCTTAGGTATCGTTTTCCCAAAGATTTTTCTCAAAAAAAGACCTTAAAAAACCATTTAAAAATGATTCTTAAAGAGGAGATCGGTTATGGCATAGAAGAAGCTCCTCTTGATCTGCTATATTTCATTCGTTATCTGCTGGAAATAGCAAAATACCTTGATCAGGAATTGATTAAACCCGGGGATTTAAGACTTGCTAATGGAAGTCTTGCTAATTTTATCTTTATCGGCCATCATATCAAAGAAAAAAGTCTTATGAAAAGTGCAGGCAGGCCAAGCGTGAAACCATTTAATCAATCTATGAAATCCTTGGCCCAGGCTTTAGGCTTGAATAATGGTTTTGTTTTACCCTCTACCTTAGACCAGGCTACTCTCTATGCCAAGCTTGAAGCATTGCAATTGTTAATCAACAAAGAAAGTTTGAAGATTAGGATTGAGGATACGGATGGAAGGCTTAAAGATAATGATAAGGATAAAGAAATAACGATTAAAACCGAACTGATATCGCAAGGTATAGTATCTACCCTTCATCAAGGAAATAAGCTTACTCTTGATATGGGTCAAAGCAAAGTTAAAATCGAGATAATCGGAGAAAACGCATATATTGTTAAAATTGATGGAATCGAAGCAATCCTGAAGGAAGATTTTGACCAAGATATTAATTCAAAAGATACCCAGACTACAGTGACCTTGCCGTGGCAGCCATCTATTCAGGACGAATTTAAAGTAAGCCAAGGTAATTTTACGGCAACATTACTTGTAAAAAATAGCAATTTATATCTAAATTTGAAACAAGGGTCTGAAAAAAAAGGAAAAACAATCAAATTAGAATTAGATAAAGAGAAAATCATAGGAAAATCTACAGACATTAGAACTGCGCGGATAAAATTGGTCCAAGAGGGTAAAAATACTGGGGTATATAAAGTGATTGTGCGTTTAGATGTTGAGGGCCAGGGGACCACAATTTATTTTAATGATAATCCCGTCACATTTAGAGGCCGATTGATTATTGAACAGACCAATATAACAGAAAGCGTGCATACTTCAGGCATTATCCAAACCGGGTTTATTGACTATGCTCAACCAACTGTTAATCAGAAAGTATTAGAGTTAATAAACAATGTCCAAGAAGCGATTATTTTAGGGCCGGGCAGTAATATAACCAGCATTGATACTGTTTTTATGCTTTTGGAGATCGTGGAGGCTATAGCTAAGAGAAAAATGGAGGGTATCCCTGTTATCTATATAGTTAATCCTACCAAAGATAATGAGTCAGTTGACGCCACAATAACCCGAAATATAAGTATACTTGAAAAAATCACCGGGCGAAGAGTTGAGGATTTCATCAGCCATATTATCGTGAATGACCCCGCTCAAAACGATCAAAAAGAAGTAATACCGCTTATGAATAAAATGACCGATAAAAAACTTGCTGAAATTATGTCTAAATCCCGCGAAAAAGGAGATTTTTCATTTGCGGCCAAGGTTCCCCGCGGCCCATTAGGCATCACGCCGGAGGAGAAGATAAAATATTCCAGTCGAGTAAAGATTTACGAAGAAGACCTGGCTTTTGTATTTAATCAAGAAAAACGGACGGCCGGTAAGGCCCAGTTCGAAAAAGGCGTAGGTTACAACCCGAAAAAATTAGGCGAAATCATTGAATATCTCATATTAGAGCAGGAGCGTAAAAAACTCAAGGATGCGCCGTTGTTCAAGGAGATATTAGAAAAACATTATACCTATGAAAATGAAGTTACGAGTAAAAAAGAATCAGATATTGACCTATTGGATTCGGATATCAAGCGCCTTCTACATGAGGTTGATGAAAAAGAGGGCTGTTGGATATTTACTCCCGGCACAACTATGAGGACGTCTTTAGAGGTGTTAAAGGAGATTGACCAGAGAAGGAAAAATATTAAAGATATTTATATAAATAGGGAGGAAGTTAGAAAATCTCCTCCCAAAGTAATAATTACTAACGCTGCCCATACTATTTTAAGATATCATAAGCCTACATTAGAAAGCAAAATAGCAGTGTTTGATATAACTGATAGGATGCGTGAAAAGATAATTAATTATTTAAGATTCGGAGGAATCCTTATTGTTGAAACCGCACTTTCAAAAAAAGAATTGCAAGATGCGTTTACCAACCATTTTTCAGAAGAGCACAAGAAATTATTGTCTCGGGTTATTCTTGTTCCCTATGCCGGCGCACAAGTATGGAGGTTTAACGAAAATGGCGAAATCAGGGATAAGGCTGAAATTGACCACAGTAAATTGGTTACTGATAATCAGATAATTGCTTTGAAGCAAATCTGTGAAGATGCTATAAAAACATATGAGCTGGACCGTCACTTATATGGCCCGGATGGTCGACATATTGATGATCCGGTTGTAAGCAATAACAGGGATGACATTCTTATTAATCTTGAAATGGCTAAGCGTAGGGATCTGCCAGTGGAAACGACAGCAGAATTAAACCAAATGCTTAGCAAAAAAGACAACGACCCCAAAAATAAGAAAATACCTCAGATCAGCAAAAAAGTAGTTTTGAATGATGAGCGTGATGCCGTAGTAGAGTTTTTAAATTATCAATTTGAGAGGCGGAAGCTTCCTTTCGTAGCTGAAAAAGCCCCAGGAAGCGGAGCGATCAATATCCGGATAATATATGTAAAACGCGAAGAAGTCATAAGAGATATCCTGCGAGCCTTAAATAAGGAGCAGATAAAAAACAAACAGCCCATATTTGAAGGTAGCCAGGTATATGTTATCGGAAAAGGTAATGAAAAAGTCCTTAAGGCCTTTCCTGAATTTCAGGGAATTTATTTTAGAGAGGAATTGATGAAAAATATTTTGGAGAATGTGCGTATATATAATAGCGGGACTGAAGAATACGCGCCTTACGGCATCTACGGGGTTGAGGATTTCTTTGACGCAGCTTCTTCCTCTTCTCCTATTGAAGTATTCCGAGCCGTAGTGAATATTCGCAATATTGCCGTGGAAATCAGGGCAGCTGGTAATGCCAGTATAGATTTTAGCCGCTTTCCCGTTCCGACTAAGAAAACAGCTATGGAAAATTTTCTTGCTGAAACTGGTTTCCTGCCTAATCAGGGCGTGTATATAGGAAACCAAAATTCTTCTGCTGATGAGCGTGACGGAGTTCTTACCCTGATAACTGGGTTGCGGATCCTGGCAGTAGATGCAGAACAAGCTAATGTAATTCCGGAGGCAGAAGCTATTGGGGTTGGCCCTGAGGCAACCCTTATTGAACTTAAGCGCCTTTTGGCTTTACCGGATAAGGATTTACCCCGTTTCTTGGGGTTAGATGTGGATGGTACAATTTTAGACTTGAAGATTATCGAGGTACAGGGCCGAAAAAAAGCAGTAAAAGATACTCTGCTTGTTGAGCAAATAGAAGTAGCAAAGGCTCTTGTTGAATTGATAAAACGCGGAGTCACGACAGTTATCTTTAGCGATAACGACTCTAAGATTGCTCTAGAGCGAATAGCCGTTCCATTAGCCTCTTTTTTATCTCAAGTTAATCTTGATAAAGAGTACAAGATGGTATTTTATTCCAGTGGAATGGCGACTAAATTTACAGTTGCTATCAAAAACGCTTCCCAGCCCAGAGTTAATTTTGATCTTTTTTACGGTAGCCAACATCGCTTACCAGTTGCAGTTGTTAGAGATTTGAACCTGGTTATCGGAAAAGTAGGTGAGGCTGAAGATGGCAAGATTATTGTATCCGGAAAGTTAGGTTGGTACTATACACAGCGTCTCGCGGAAGAAATCGGCGGTATATATAAACTAAGAGACCAGATTTCGCTGGTATACCATCAATTTGGCCATCCCCAAGGGTTAACCAGCTATGGGAATGTGCCTTATCCTGTAGTTAGCTCCCGAGATAAATGGGAAGATGGTAGCGTAGCGCAGATTGCGATTATACCCGTTGCTTCGCGGGCGACGACACCGGGTTGTCTTATTAAACCTGGCGAGTTGGATGAACGGGAACAGTTTATAGAGGAGATAATCAAGGTAATAAGAAGTAGTCCGATAAATAACAAAACCAAAGCAGTTCGCCGCTCCAGCTCTCCGGTAAATAGCAAGAACGAATTATTGCCGAACTTCTGTATAGTGTTTCCTGAGTATGGGGAATATTTTGAGGTTACACAGGTAATTAAGCCAGTTATTGATTACATTACCAGTAGATTAAATGCGGCTTTAAATAAGACAGGCTACAGGCCATTAGAGAGCGAAAAGAAGTTAGCTGGTATTATCCGGGGAATTTTGAATAGTAGTTCTTTCAACACATCCTGGCTTAAAAAGAACCAGCCGGAATTATGGCTAAAGGGTTTTCGTGCCCAAGTTGATGTTAGCCTTAAGATAGTAAGCGATAGCCTGCGTATATCAATAAGCGCTAATGGAGAAGATATTTTAGATAAGAATTTATCTCTAGCCAAGATAGAAATCAAGTCAATTTATCCCGACGCCAGTTTTCCGTCTCAGGAAAATGCTTCTCTCGCCGCTAGAACATTCGCCATAGAAATACCTTTAGAGAAGAATAAGACCAGCTCGCCGGTGGAATACAGTATGGAGTGCATTAAAAAACTCCCTAGTGGTAAGCAAAGACAAGTTTTCTATAAATATAGAGGTAGTGTCGACTCTTTGGAAATAATTGAACAGGCCTTAAGACTGATAAGCCCATTAAGGGAGAAAGTCGGTAGAGCTTTATTGACAGTATCCTTATTTATAAACGGGCCGTATAATTTATCTGGAGAAGAAATCAAAGAGTTTACTGTGGCATTGCTCCAGATAAAAGATATTTTAAAAAAGATGAAAGGTACGCGCAAAATTTTAACAAAAGGAAAAGCAATATACGCAAATGAAATAGTTTTGGTGTGTGATGAGATTGATTTAATTTTAAAGGATTTAGAGGATTCAGGAGGAAGGGTAACGGAAGGACTAAGGGAGAGGTTTGACCAGGTAGATGGATTATTAAAGAATAGACAAGGGCGTATTGAGAGAAAAAAGAAACCTATTGAAGCCCAAAAAGACAAGATAATTGAACAGCAACTTTTATTTGAACCGCAACCTTCTCCTGAGGAATTGGCGGCTCACAAGAGGCCACCTCGCAGCGTGATTATCCAACCTACTCCTGCGCCAAAGCCGGATATTATGGGTGAGGTTACTTATACATTTCGCACCGTAAATAAAAAATACCAGAAGATAATCAAGGAAAAATTGGCTGAAATCTTAACGCAGTATAGGGATATAGTAGATAATAATAAGTTATGGGTCAATCATAGCGACCCTTATCCTATATCTGCCTGTAGATCTTTAGGCCGCGAAAAGCTTATTGAATTACTAAATCAATATTATCCCGAAGATACAAGCTTTCCTGCGAAAGGAACGGACCAATTAAGAGCAATTTATCGCAACGTAAGGAAGAGCCGTAAGCTTTTTGATATATCTGCAGAAGAAATAGGACCTCCATTCCGTAGAATCAGAGTAACAGAAAAAGGCAAAGTAATCAGGGCAGAGATAATACGCGTAGCGCAGCTCGCCGGCTCGCCCGTTAAAAAAATTATCCTGCCAGGAAGTTACCTGGATTGGTTAAGAGAAGATGGAGGGCAGGGGGTTTCTTGGCGCGCAGACCATTATTTTGAATATCTATCTGCACCGGATTCCGTTTTTTCAAACTTTATGCTGTTAGATATTATAGAGGCAGCCGGGAAAATTTCAATTTTAGACTTAGGAATAGGTGAGAAGGCGGATTTCCTTGAATACATTTATAATTTTACTAAAGAAAGAGTGTTAGCGGGGAAAATAGAATTATTCGGTATAGATATAGTGGATTATCCGTCTTTTGAAGTTTTGCGCGAAAGAGGAATATTTGTCTACGGAGGGATAACGGCAGAAAAACTTCCAGAGCAATGGAATAATAAATTCAATCTAATAGTTTCTCATTGGGCAGCCGCGTATTACTCTAAGCATCCATTGCTTGTATTTGAAGAAGCTTTTAGGGCACTTGACGTTCAAGGCCGAGCGTACCTTAATATAGAAACTGATAAGCTGCCTGTGATGAATAATGGGGTAGGGTTACGATTAATTCCTATTGAGGATATCTTCCGCGATATTCAGCAGCAACAAGGCATTAATATTCAAATTAAGGAGAACCTTACTGATGCTGTAGGAGGCTTATGGGTTGTATCAATGAAACGCGAGAACAAAGAACAAAGACTCGCTTTTCCTTTTACTACAGATTTTACTATAGAGAGAAAATTAGGGACACGTAAGTTTATCTTAAATAAATCTAAGCAATCCGGTTCGCCGGTGCAGGGTAAAGATTATAAAGATCCCAGAGTTTTATTTTTTAGGCCCGAAGAGAAAGCGGTTTCTTATTCCAATATGCCCCGCGCCCCTAACGTTATTATGCGCGTCATCCTTCCTTTCCTTATTGGCATAACAGTCGTATTTATACTTCCTTTCGTCAACATCCAAGATGCAGCAGTCCATACCTTTAGTCTTGCCGACAATAAACCAAAAGTTACTATAGAGAATTGGAATCCCCAGAAACCCAGCGATGATACCAGTTCGTCTATAGATTTGTCCCGTTGGAAAGTTATGATCAAAAAAGCCTTGCTTTACCTTCCGTGGCTGGTGGGGAGCATTGCTACTTTCCAACGGGCATTAGAATATTTATATAAATTACTGCGTAAAGAAGCGAGAAGGTCCTGGGATAATAAATTTAATTCCCCGGTAAGAATACGTAAGCAGTTAGAGTTAATATATACGCAAATCTTTATAATAACCGTAGAGCCGCTGGAAAGAAAGATGCGGAAACTGGCGAGAGAGTCATGGGACAGTTATCTGGCTACTCCTGGCTTAGCTAGAGCGCGCCTAAGATTATGGAGGGCATATCTTAAGTTTGGTTTACTCAAAGGGGTTGTTTACCCGTTGCGCAAAGCAGCAAGCCTATCTTGGGTTAAGGATAAGGCGCAGGCAAAGATTGATGGCAGTGGCACCAGTTCGCCGGTAACTGCGGAAACAATTATTGAAAGTTACTCCAATAATAACCTTGGAATCAGCTTAAGGGGGCAGGTCGTTAGCGTCAAGAGAGTGACGCTAGAGAGTAAAGAAGCTTTCCAATCCCTGGTTTTAAGAAATCTGGATTACTTTTTAAAGATATGCAAAGGAAAAATCAGCGAGACACGGTTACGCGATACTATCCGTCGCGCGATATCAACCCAAAAATTTGAAGAGCACATATATAACCTTTTAACCGAAAGCCTCCTACCATTTATTTTAAATAAGCTTCCCACATTGAGCAATAGCGATGAGGTGAAGCGGTTGTTGGATGAAGTATTCTCAGAAGCCCCCAAGTTAAAAAAGGAATTAGAAAGTTATAATGTTGGTTCAACAACCTTATACACAATTGTCAGGGAAGCATTAGAGAAACCGTTTATTATTCCCCGGGTTCTTATTGAGGCAGGCCTCCAGGATAAGTTAGAGCGGGAGCGTAAGCGCCTGGATACAGCCGCTACCATAATTACAGAGGGAGTTAAAAGAACGCTCAAAAGGCAACGCCAGCCAGAATTTATTGCAGCGTATAATATAGCCATAGAACATGAGATTGAAAAAGCTTGTAACAAAAAACCTCAAGAAGATAAATGGGCTGAGGCTATTGTTCTAGATATGATGGGGTCTGTTGCGGAAAGGCTTGATGAAACCGGTGGACTCAAGGAAAGGCTAAAAAAAGCCGAGGGTGTAAATGCCGCAAATTTAGCCCAAAAAATTGGTTTTTTTGAAGAAATTAAATACTATTTAGCAGAGATCTTACGCGAGCTTATCCTTACCTACGAATACCACCATAAGGACATACTTGATATTATCTTTAAAGATGCGCAGGCCCGGGCCGGACTTCTGAAACAAAACATAAGAAAATGGGATGAGGTCTTAAAGGAGAGAATAAATAAGAAAAAAGAGGAAAAGATTATTGAGCGCCTTATTCTAATCAAAAGGGCGTACCTTAAGACAGCATTCATAATGTTAGATGCTAAGGAGAACCAGAGTTACCGGCAGATTATGTTTAGAGAGGCGATTGACGATACCCTGAGTGAACCGTACGATGATATAGAAAAAGAGATTAATGTAAGGGAAATGCTGGCGTATTTTGCGGATGCCTTTGTCTCGGATATTGAGTCTATCCGTATCTTGAGTCAGAGTGAGACTACAAGGAAAATAGACGGAAGACAGCCAACCATTATAGTTCTTAACTTCACGCCGGCTCCATTTGAATTGGAGGCTATCCGTAAAACCTACAATGCGGTTGCTTTCGTAAGCAATATGGGCAGCCCGCAATCTCACTTCGCTATCTTGGCAACATCCAAAAATAAGCCAGTCCTCTTCTTAAAAGATAACGTTAGTTTGGAAAGACTCTTGTCTAGCCAGGAAGCGCTGATTTTTCAAGGACAACGCATAGTGCTAAATCCTACAGATGCAACGAATCAGGAGTTTAAGCTCCAGAAGGAGAAGGAAGAGTTAGAACATAGATACTATTTAGAGAAGGCAGCTAAATTAGAAGAATTTCCGTTTAGCGTATATGCCAACGCAGATAGTCCTGAGGAGATCCGGGAGGCCATAGCCTTGGGCGCACAGGGGGTCGGATTACACAGGAGTGAGATGGAGGAGACCTACAATCAACGCGTTATCCCGTCTCCGGATGAAATCCGGAAGGAATTTAAGGATAATTTATCGGCAGCAGGCGTCTATAAAGTCGTTGTTAGAATTCTAGATGCTTTCGGTCTAGATATTTCAGGTTTAGCAATGGATAAATTGCTTTTATCGCTTATGTCGTCTGTTAAGTATTCAGGCAACAAATGGTATCTTGAAACCGAATTAGGACAGGCTCTTTCCCGTACGCAGATAAGCAGGATATTGGAGTTGGTATATAAAGAAGGTTATACCAATCCCCGCATTATGTTTCCTATGATTGGGCCAAAGGAAGATTTGGAAAAATGTTCAAAGCTTATTGATGAAGCTCTGGAACAATTAGGGCTGGAACAGCGCAATGTTCCTTTTGGAATTATGCTTGAGAGAATGCTGGCGATAGATAATCTCGAGTTAATTTTAGGCCACCCTCAGGTTAACTTTATGAGCGTAGGCAGCAATGATCTTATTGCGGAAGTTTATGGCATTAGCAGGAGCGATGTGCAATCCTATAAGGAGTATTACGAAAAGATAAGGCCGCTTATTGTTAAACTGCTTTATGCTGCGGGTGATAAGATTATGTTGGCTAAACGCCAAGGCAAAGAATTCGAATGGAGTATTTGCGGAGAGATGATGGCTAAACCCAGCTTCTGGTTCATTTGGAAGTATTTCAGAGATAAGGGCCTGGAGTTATTGCCGAGTTTAAGCAAAAGGTCTATATTGAAATTCAAAGTTTGGGTTACCCTGATGGATAAATATTCCGAGCAGTTTAGTAACTTATATACCTATCTAGATGAGATATTTGAGACTCCTGAGGGGGAGGTTGACGAGAAGCACGCTGTCAGGCTCAATAGAAGGTTAGATAAGGCTGTCGGCCTGATGCAGGGATTTATTAACGACGATATGGAAAAATGGGCGGGCAGTAGCAGCCCGGTAGAAAAGGATTTACCCGTCCAAAAGCTTTATGAACAAGCTATCTCCTACCTAAACAAAGACAAAGATATTATCAAAGCCTGTAAAATAGGCCTGGAATTAGCATTTAAAGATCCAGCATTAGCTTATGCTTTCTACGAGAAGTTTATAGAATCAGGTCATCCTAAGGCCTTAGAGGAGGCGCGTAAAGGCGCTATAAGGTTAGAGATTACAAATGACCTTTTCTCTAGACAGCTTTTCGGTTTGCTTAATGAAAAAGAAAAATCCTCCAGTCCGGTAAGTAAAGACATTGCCCGGGCGATGCTTAAAGAAGATGTTAAGAGACTACTTGAAGAGTTACGGGTTTGTTTAAACAGCCAGAACCCGAAGGTTCTGATGGAATTCTTAAAACAATGTGACCAGGCAGTACGTGAAGGCATGGTTATTGATAGAAATTCAGAGGAACTTGTAGCAGAGGTTATTGAACGTGCCAGAAAAATATGGGTTATTGATGGCAAGCATGAGAATGAATACCGGGAAATACAAGATCGTAGGTATGCTGTGGCAGCGGCTGATATTTTAGCGCAATATAGCGCTAAGGCCCATACCGCTCCGATAGAAAGCCGTTACCCTGTGCTCAAGGCAGTAACGTTTTTAGGTAAAGAGGAAGAGGATGTATTGCTTAAACATTTAAAAACCGTAGTGAGTGAGCAACCTTACCTGCGTCAGATTCCTTTAATTGACTTTATACTTTTAAAACTTGGCGATATTCCTGAAGATTGGGCTGAGAAGCATGTTTCGTATCTTAAGGATAAAGTAATATTTGTTGTATCTCCCGAAGGGCGTAAGGTCTGGAAAGGCGGTTTGGGCCCGGTGATTACTTTTCATGGCGATGCTCTGCAACGCCTCTTAGGCGGTTTTGCCCGTGTCATACATATTGAAGCTGACTATGGATACATCCGGGATAAATCCGGCGCTTTACGCGAGTTACACTTTGGCCAGAATAATTCTACGGAAATCAATAATGTTAGGCGTTTGGCCGAAGCAGATTTTATGATGGATTTTGATGGTAAATTTAATGGGGAGAAGGTGAAAGTTGAAGTTAAAAGAGGAGTTAGCCCCGCAGGGGCTGAGGCAGTTTTCCTAAAACATATGCCCGAAGGACTTAACCATAACTATACCAAAGTAGTATATGATTATGAGGCTCCTGATAATGAGATAAGCTGGGGAGATTTCAGTCGTTTCTACAGCCTCGCAACCTTACGTTTTATAGCCTGGTTTATAGAGCAGAATGGCCTAAATTGCAAAGATGTGGTAATTTTTGCCAATGACGGTCAGTCGGCATTAGTTAATGTTTTCATAGATATATCTGACGATGAAAATAATAACGGCCTTTTAAAATTTGCCATGCCGGATTTATTACCTACGATAGTCAACCTTAAGCAGCAGGCTTTAAAGGCTATGGTAACGCATACTTATTTTAATCGTCATTGTTATGAAAATACATGGGGGAATAGGCAGGCTGTAAAGTGGATGACCGGGATTAGCGATGATTGGCTTCTGGATAAGATTTTCTTGCGCCGAGATCCTTGTAGCGGAAAAGAATTTTTAGATATCACTACCGGTGGTTTACGCACCGCGAATTGGCGAGGCGCAGTATCTTATAAGCACGCGCTTGACGTTATGAGGTTATTTGATTGCGAACTGGATATTATCGGCGTAACTAACGGCACTTATCTTAAATGGTTAGAAAAATTATTCCTTGATTATTTAAATATGTTAGTCAGAGGACATACTTTTAAGGAAGGAGAGGTTGATTCTATTCGGCCTACAGCTATACAGGTATTGAAAAGCGGGGAAAAAGCGAAAGAGGAATTTTTAAAAGCGCTTATTGAAGAGGAGGCCAGGGTACGGGCTTATGTAAGATGGGAAGACGAAGGCTGCAGGCCGGAAGACCCGAGGGCTGCGACAGTGAGGTATTTAGATGCAGAAAAAGATATTATGCATGAATATAGGGAGATTTTTGCTTTAGACCCTAACAGGTTGACCATAGGTTATGTCGGCCGCCTGACACCTGAAAAAATTAACCTGGAGAGGGCCTGGAGGGAAGATAATATTAGGGCCTGGATTAATGCAGGCGCAGATGTATTAATTGGCGGCGCTATCCTGAATACGGATGGCCGGAGCGTAGATATAGCAAAAAGATTACGCCGCCTCCAGAAAAAATTATTAAAAGAAAAGAAGAGCGGCCAGGGAAATTTTATTTTTATAGATAATTTTGACTCTAAGGTAAAGCAGGCGATGTTAGCGGCTTTAGATATAATAGTTTTAGATTCTGACGAGGATAGCGAGGCAAGCGGTTTTACTGAGGTCCCGGCTCCCAGGGCATTAGTTTTAGCGCCTCCATACCGCGCAGGCACCATACACAGCCAGGGGATTCCGATTAATTTAGAAGGTAATACCTTGATTCCTGAGAATCGGTCTCCCGAAGCATACCGTGAAATAGTATTTAGAGCTATTGAGATGTGGAAATACGAACGGCTTAAATTCGGCACTTACCAGGCTACCTCAGTGCGGCTTAAGAGTGTTATCAACGCATTATTTACCGCCGCAACTTACGCGAGAGAATTTAATGAGTTTTTTGCCCGGGTTGATAATAAGGCCAGCTCTTCGGTAGGCGCAATAGTTGGGGGTTTTGGTGTTGCCACCAGCTCGCCGGTAAAAGACGAGGCCGGAGAAATCCGCAGCCGGATTGATAAATACGCTTTTGAAGACAGGGATACGGATGGGCTGAATAAAACTATACACAACTTACTCCATTTAATTAGTACATATTACGTAGACGATAAGTTAGTCCAAACCAAAGAACTCGCATTATTGTTAGAAGAGTACGCGGAAAAGTTAAAAAGCCTGACTTTAACGATTTCGGCATTGAATTCGTTAGGCCAAGTTTCGGTTAAAGAAAAGAACTTTGAACAGGCAAGAAAGTATTTTGAAAAAGCCAAAAATATTGCAGAAAGGCAACGTCTTGACATAACCATCCTGGCAGAGTTTCATTATAACGAGGTGTTTTCTTATTGGGAAGAAGCGGAACTCAAAGGCTCATATGAAGCATTTGTTAGCAAGGCTGAAGGTCTTAGGGCCAACCAGATCTTTACGGATATAAGATTTCCCAAGTCTTATAAAAAGTCATTAGAGAAGGCATTAGTTAAGGCCTATATAAAACTGGGGGCAGGGAGTATAGCTAAAGCAGTAGACCTCTGGCTTGAGCTTAAAGTTAAATTTCCCGATGACAACGAATTAGATACGCAGGTAATCGGTTTACTTAAAGGCGAAGATGCCTGGGGTATATTTGTGCATAGATTAATAGAGATGAGAAAGCAGAAGTATTTCATTAGAGATGAAATTCTTCTTATCTTAAGAAGTTTAATTTTAGACAAAGATGCTTTGAGGAACCGTCTTGCCGGGTTATTAGAATTAAAGGAACGGGAAAGTAAGAAATTGGATAAGAAAGATAAAACTAGAGAGCGGGATGAAAGAGATTTTAAGCTCTATGTAGAACTAACCCTTATCCTTAAGAATAAAATGGCGGATATAGCCGAAGAATCATTACCGGATCTTTATATATACTATCCTCAATATTCTTATCTGTTTGATAAAGGGGTAATAGATTTTACATATAGCGCCAAGGATTTATTAGTAGAATCTCTAATCAACGGTTGGGATATAGATTCTGAAGAAACCAGCCTTAGGTTAGAGGAGCTAGCCAGGAAGTCCGGATATAGGGAGAGCTTTAGTTGCTTAAACGGTCAGTTGGTGTTTTCAATTTTTGATGCGCAAGAGCTGCTTTTGGTAGTTTATGTAGGCAATATCCAAAAGGCTGAACAGGTTAAAGAAGGCAAAGAAGAGATTAAAAGGGCACTAAAGAACAGAGGATTAAAGGAAACAGAACCCGCGGAATTTTACTTTTATGCGGGAAAGGAAGAAAACGAGAATGATTACGAGAAAAGGGTCACCGGGATAGAGAAGACTATACTGAGTATCTTGCGGGAAGAGTCAGATGGTCAGGAGGCAAGGGCTAAAGTAATCCGGGCTTTTCAAGAAGCGGAATTTTCTAAAAGGCTGAGCGGTTGGTTTAGCCTGGAAGAAGCCGTAAGTAGGAAAGGTTTTGATTTAAATTTCCCTAAAAACGGAAATTTGCAGGATATTATCAAGGCTAAAGATGTTAGCGTACTCTTTAGAGGCTACAACAGCCAGGAGCGGAAAAATCCTTTTGGCTGGGAATATATCAAAGAACATATAATCAAATTCCAGCCTAACGGCCTTTCGTATTTTGGGGCCCAAACCAAAAACGGCATAATCACTAATGAGCCAGAAGTGAGGGAGATTATCCGGAAGACCTTAAAAGAAGGCCTGGTTTATCGTGAAGCCAATAATTATTGCCATATTATGTATATAGACCAAAGCCGGGATAAGACTTATATTCTGGTAGTCGGGCCATCCGGGTATGTGATCCGCGGATACGAAGTGGAAAGAAGTTATACTTTAGCCTATGCATTGGCCTGGGAGGTAAAGATAGAGATGGGGAGGATGAAAGATATTGCCAGGATGCTAAGAGGAGATAAGGAGAAATCCATTATAATAGAGAAAGGTAATGTCCCGGATCGTTCTTGGCCTATAGAGGAAATTATAGAAGGCCGGGACAGGAATGGAAATGAGATAAAAAGAAAGCTTTATCTGGATAAAAAATTACTGTTCCATCTCGTGGATGAGACCAGGGGCAGGGAAGTGGTTTTTAGCAAAAACAGAATGTTTTTATATACTTTACAGAAAGCCGATAGAAACCTTAAATATACTTGTTGGGATATTACGGATTACGGTCTGTTGGAAGATATTAAAATTACGCCGGAGTATGTTTATAAGGTGTTAACCGCCGACGGCTTTAATTGCCTTTTGCCCGCTTCCAGCCCTCTGTCAAAAATTAATAATGTTATTAAGCTTGACCTGCAGTTGCCATACCTGAAGGCTGAAGAACTAATAAGGCTATTAGGTTATAGCGATAAGGCTTTTGAGGATTTTAAGGGTTGGATAGATACTCTCCGGGATAAGAAAGGGATTCCCTTATTAAAACGCAGTTACGCGGCATTAACAAAAGCCCGGCAGGATTTTCAAGAAGGGAGAATAGATCAAGAGAAGTTGGTTGATATTGAGGCAAGAGTTGTCTTAAATGAAATATTTTTAACTCTGAACGATAAGTTCAAGCGCTCCGAACATAACTTTAATCTGCAGTCCGCTATTCGTTTTAAGGCAGCTACTCCCTTTTCGTTAGCGGAGATTTTCTATATTATCGGAGAAGCCGTCGGATTTAATAGTTCTTTAATCCTAGTCAGAGAAAGTTGTAACGCCGAAAAAATGTTTTTTCATACTGCGTCGCTCTTTGAGTTATCCGACAAAAGAAAAGTAATGGCAGACTTCATTTATGGGTTTACGAGCGATGTGTTTGATATAAATAAGCTGTTTATCAAGAGGGATAATTATTGGGTGTTGCAGGACGATTTTATTGAGTATAGCCTACACAAGAAATTTAAAGAGCTAAGCCTTACGGAATGGTCAGCGCTGCGGTTTATCCACGCAGCCGATTTCATATTAAAAGGCGTAGATAAACCCGGTTTCCCTAAATCCTATGTAAGGACTTCCGTGGAATACCTTAATCAAGCCTTGGAAATTAATCCAGAAGAGAGCAGGGCTTATATTAAACGGGCTGATTGTTTTGTGGCATTAGGGAAAGAGAAATTGGCGGAAGAAGACCTAAGAAAAGCATTGGAAATAGAGCCGGAATGGTCGGACAGGATTGAGCAAATAAGAGAGAATATTAAAGTTAAAAACAAGGGCCTGCGGCTTATCTACTCCAGTTCGCCGGTAGATGCGGTGGTAGATGAACAAAGAATGTTTTTAACGAACTTAAATGAGGTGACCGCCACCCTTTCCGAAGCCGGACAAAGAAAAGAAGGGGTTGAGTTTATAGACGAAGGCTGCCTGATGAAAGTGTATACAGCAGATAGGTATCCCGGAGTGGTATTTAAAATACCCAGCGGCCTCGGCTCAATGATGTATCCTCAGAAGGCTGTCGGTATGGAGTTGATTACAGAGATGGTAGGAGCCCGGGCAGTAAATATAGATAGCTGGCAATTGGTTAAAATTCAGGGATTTGCGCCTAAGCTTTATATTAATGGGGTTATTATTCAGCAGAAAGTAAATACAGGGATGCCCTTGATGATGTTATCCGACATGTTTAAAATACGGTTTGATATAAGAAAAGCATTAAGAGAGCAAGGCATTGATAATGCCTTCGGAGACTGGAGCGTATTTAAATGGCGCAACCTTGGGCTTGAATCGGATAATAAGAATGTAGTAATTTTTGCCGGATGGTATCGTCCACGGCTTTTTAAAGAAACGTTAAATTCCCGGCCGGAAGAGCCGATTCCACCGTTATCCGATAAGGAAATAGATGGAGTTTTAGATAGATTGATAAAGTATAAAGACTTTAAGACGGATAAAGGCTTCAAGATGGAAGTAAAGGATTATAAAGAGTTTAATTCTTACTGTTGGGCGGCAAATAAAGCAGATTTTCAATTGGCAGCCCGGTATTGGAAGGTCATATTTGAAGGGAAGGCCCATAATGAGGCATTATCAGAAGTAATCGGGACAATGAAATATATTTATGGTTCCAGCTCACCGGTGGGGGCAACGGTTTGCACGAGTTCGTCCAGTATTACAATCGTACCCGCTGACAGCGATATGGTCACTAAGATTGAGCATAAGTCCGAGGAAGAATATAGCGAGATTTACCGTCAGCTCATCCAGGATTTCTTTGAGGATATCTACACACAGATTGGATATAGCGGCGTATCTCATTTCGGTAGATATTACATCAATGCTTTAAACTCTTTAAATGAAGATATCGTTCCTTTATTTAAGGCCCATTACTTTAACTACCCAGCGGTTTACCAGCTCCTTTTAAGCCAGGCCCTGAAGTTTAATGCTGATTATTTTACCAGGTCCATAGAAGGACAACGGCTATATTTTAGCGATAGCTATGAGTTATTTAACCAGTTCCCCGAGATTCGACGCACCCACAACGGCCTAGGGGCTGAAAGCCTGACAAAAACACCTTCTGAGATTGTCTATAAGTCCAGATTACTGCATCTTAAGCGCTATATGCCTGAAAAACTTAACAATAAGACGCCTCTGCTTTTAATCTATTCCTGGATCGGCGGTTCACATATCTTTGACCTTATCCGCAGAAGTATGATTCAGTATCTCCTTGGACGCGGTTTTGAAGTCTACCTGACTGATTGGCAGGGAGTAACTCAGGAGAATAAAGACCTGGCTACTTTTGAGGACTATATCGCGGAGATTCTTAATTCCTACCAGAAGATTAAGCAATTGACCGGTGAAGATAAGATTGACGTTGGCGGCTACTGTATTGGAGGAACGCTATCCCTGGTTTTTACCAGTCTTTATCCTCAACTAGTCAGGAAATTAACGATTTTTACCGGCGCAGCGACAGTTAAAGTCGGTAAAGATGCCGGTGGCCTCATCTATGCCCTGACCCAGGCAGCCCTTGAGAGCGGGGTTGTGGATGACATCTTTAAACAGAGCGGAGGAATTTTTCCCGGCCTTAGCCTGGATACTTTCTTCAACCTTATTCAGCCTCTAAAAAATGAGGAAATCGTTCATGCGGGCATTGCTAATCTACTTAATCGGTATTGGCAAGGCCAAGTGTCCGATAATTACCTGGTTTTGTGGAGCTACCTAACTGCCCGGCACGTCGGCTCAGCCCACCTGCGTTATCTTAAAGATATCATTCAACGCGATCTTCTTGCCAAAGGCCTTTTTGAAGTGGGAGGAAGGCGCGTAGACCTTAGTCAAATCACCCAACCTTGTTTAATAGTAGGCGCCCTCGGTGACCATATTGTATCCTGGCCCTGCGTTTTTGAGACAGCCAACCTAATCGGAACTCCCAAAGATAAAATCCTGTTGGCCTTGGCCAAGAGAGGCCACCTGGGAGGCGTTATATATAACGAACTCTTTGCTATTTTTGCGGATTTCCTGAAAGAAGGACCCTGTATCTCTTCTAGCCCTGTGAGATCCCTGGTATTATCCAGACCTAAGATTAGCGTTGAGCTTAATCTCCAGTGCGGCATATCTTCCGGTTTCTGGTTTGCTAATGAATCTATGTCATTTACTTGTAAAGGATGTCCGTTGGCGATATTTTTTGTAAAGGACGCAGGTATTTATCTGGGGCATATAGATCTCGATGACTTTAAAAAAGGAACCCTTATTGAAGAATGGAATAAGCAGACCACATATGGCATAAGAAGTATCTTTCAAGATAGTGAGCAAATCCTTATTGCTCACCAGGACCAGCCTACGGTATTTGCTAATAGGCTCAGACAGTCCTTTAATCAGCGATTCTTTAAGGGGCAAGAGAGAAAAATAATAATAGATCCTGCGCCTAAAGATATAGAAATAAAATACATGACTGCTTATGTCTGGCCGCAGCTAAACGAGACCTTAGTCCAGTATGAGCAGAAGTTAGGCGATGGTAAGTATAAAATCGTCAGGGAAAATCTTTACGCTGATTATTCCAGCCTTCTATCCAGCAGTCCGATGGATTCCAGGGTCAAAAATGCGTTAAGGTCTCCTGCTGAATTAGCCCGGCAGCGGCGCCAGCTGGATCCTTCAGTATTCTCACCGTTTATCTTTGTTCCGGATAGACTGCCGTTTGACCCCTGGGGTAATGAAGCAGGTTTACCGCCGTTAAAGGCGAATCAAATCTTTTATCGTACATGGCCTCCTCCTGCTGCCGGTTGGGGTTGGGAAAAAACATCTTCTCCAGCCGATATATGGCAATTTACCTCTAGTTATATATTCCATAATTATCCCCTTGCGAAAAAAATTATTGAAATCGGTATCTCGCAATATACTGAAGCCGCAGGAAGGCTCAGGGAGGTATTTCCTTCCGACACAAGGATAATAGTAACTGATATTGCGCCAGCAGCGCTAAAGGAAGTTAAAGTGCGCTATCCCGGAATTGACACAGCGTTAGATGATATATATCAGCCGGATCTTGTATTATATAAAGATGCAGACGTTATCTATGCCATAAGGCCGTATCCGGGGCTAGCAAGGTATATGCTTAAAGTCGCACTGTTTGTCGGAGCGGATTTAATCTTGGCTATTCCCCCTGGCGATGAAATGGATACTCTTTCCTGGATTAGCTTACCCGATACTACCATATTCAATAGAGCAGGCAGTTTATTTGTTTATAAGGTTAGAGACTTCGTTAATATGCACAAAGGTAAGATTGAAGGGGATAGCCATGAAGTAGTTTCGGCCTCGCCGATTCGCTCCAGCTCGTCGGTGTATGTAACTACCAAGATGTCGGCTCTATACTTAACAATTTATCTAGCTGGTTTTGTTGCTAAATTAAATAGAAATAAAAACGAAATCGATTTTAGAAATCCCCGGGAAGCTCCAGTCTTTATTGAAAAGCTGCATTCAGGCGAAATATCCATCGCTGATATAAATGAATATACCTTTGACCAGGATGAGATAAAAGGACTGGAAATCAAGCAGCTTGTCCAGCATCTAAAGAATACCCTGGATTACTTAAAAACCCATTCCTCCAGTTCGGTTAATGTCGGGGCGATGGAGACTGTAGCCGGGCGTTTAAAGGTTTTAGATAGCTATCTGTTCGGTTATTTGCTTTCGGCTATGGGTTTAAATAACAGGAAAGAGCTGGTTATTATAGATGTGGGCTGCGGAAAGGGAGCGATTACTACAATTGAATTAAATAACTACGCAAGAACAGCGCTTAAAGATAAGAAGGCAAAAGTAATTGCTTTGGACAGTAATGAAGAAGCCTTTGAGGATGTTTGCTGTTCTGATGTCGGAAAAATTGATTTTATCGAGACGGATTTCCGTTCAGTGGTTTATACCAGGCTGCGGGCCGATGTAGCCAGGTGTATGAATGTCATCCGCTGGTTCAACCAGGATGATTTCGAAGACAATGTTGCTGCTTTGGCAAGATCTTTAAGCGAAGGCGGAATTTTATTGGTCGGGAATAACGATATTGAAACGCCGGAAATCTTAGCGGTATTGGTTTATCAAAAGAGTAATGGCTCGCTATTAAGGAGGCAGTCCTTATTCGGGTTCTTAGGCGAGCGCCTGGACCAGAGGTTTCTGGAGACAATCAAAGGTTTTCCCCATAACGATAGGATAATAACCGAATTCCGCCGGGCAATCCCGGCAGCCCGCTCAGATTTTCAAAATGGCTATGCCCTTAGCCTGGATGATAGTTTAAGGCGCAGGGGTTATACAGTTATTAATGAAGAGGATTATAAGTTATTCGTCAGAGATTCCAGCTCGCCACTCACGGAAGAGGGCGTTATAAAGGAATTTACCCTTTTTCGCAAAAAGAAAGAACCCATAGAGGTTTTACTTGAAAGAATCGGGGTTGAAATGGAACATAATCAATCCTTTTTTAATCTCAATTTTCAATTGGGGTATAACCAGGATAGACATATAGGATACTTAAGTTTTTATGCCTATAGCGATACCAGGACAATTGAGCCGCACCACTGGTTTGTATCTGTCGGCTTTCGTCAGGAAAGATATTCTTACTTATTTTTGTACGCTTTGTTTAATATTATTCCGCAAACAGCAGAATTAAAAGACTATACGCTGCATCAAACATCTTCAGTATACCATCCTTTTATGGCTAAAGTCCTTCAAAAAGTAGGATTTACGCCTGATCCCGAATTTAGAGGTACCAAATGCATTCTTGGTAAGACAGATGAACAGGGCAAAGTCCCCGTATTTTTAAAAGGCCAAAATGGACGCCAGGCATTTGAGAGCCGGATGAAGAATAAAGGCACGGCATCTGATTTTAGAATTTTTCAAATATCAGATAAGCCGCTGGACGATCCCCGGGCAGTAGTCGTTATTGATGCGCCGTACATCGTAGCTAACCTTAAGCTTAATAAAGTGTTACTACATATCTCCAGCTCGTCGGTAGAGGGATATAGCACAAAGGAAGAGGTAATCCAGAGGAGGAAAGCGTTTGAGACTCCTTATCAGATTTTTGGTTCTACTTTCTTCTGGAATTACTCAACCCACTTTAAATATTTAGAAAATATTCTAAAATCCATGATTGAAGAGAGGGCGTCTAAGGAAAATAAATTTCTATACTTGTGGTCTACGGGTTGCGGCTTAGGAATGGAAGCCGGCGCAATAGCGGTCATAGTGGCTAAATTATTTAGGGATTATATGCTGAATATCGGTAATTGGGATATCAAGATTTTTGCTACAGCTAATAACCTTGCGTTGTTAGAGGAAGCGCGAAGAGGGGAATATCTTGTTGAAGAAGTGGTAGTAGGGAGAAACAGGGGTATAGAGGAAGGTCTGCCTTACGGTTACGAATTAAGGGATTATTTTAACTCTAAGGGAGATATTTATAGATTGAAGCCCGAAGTTAGAGAATTAGTAAACTTCTCCTATCTGGATTTAGAAGATAACAAATCCGGTTTAATCATTAAAGATACGGATGTAATATTCTGCCAGTGGGTGTTTGAATATTTAGAGGAAGAAATAAGATATCATGCTGCTCAAGCGTTAGTTTCCTCTTTGAATGAGGAAGGGTTTATATTTGTAAGCGGAATGGAAGAACCAAGTTTCAGCGGGCTGGTTAAAGAAGGTATTCTTGCGGCGTATCATGAAGATGAAATCGGCGAAGGATATATCTACCGCAAGAAAAATAACACTAGCTCAGCGGTAGAGAAACAACGGATTTTTAATCCGGCGCATAGCTCTATACCTCCAGTAGATAGGCGCGCCGAAGCAGTGAATCAATATGGCGAAATAAAGATTGCATCGTTAGTGACAGTTAAATTAATCGGGAATAAATATGTTCTAACCCTGATAGATAAAGGCGCAAGTTTTGATATCTGGCAGATAGATGCGCAGAGGTTGATGCCGGATAAAGGTAATAATATAATCCGGGGGCCGCCGGAATTTAGCTTCATTTTGATGATTACCCCTGGCCAGGAAGAATTAGGCCTAGACCCCGAAACTAAGCAACCTTATACCGCTAACGTCAAAATCAACCCTCCTGCCATATTTATCCATCCTTATTTCTTTGAACTCTGCGATAACTGGAAAGAAGAGATTTTAATTGAGTTATTAGAATTTATGCTTGCTAATTTCAGTCCTTGGGTTCCTTTTGAGCCTAGCGATGAGCAAGCCAAGGGCATAGAGCCCACCAGTTCGCCGATTCATAAGAATATTTCTGCCGCTGCAAATGATTTAGAGTTACGTAAAATTATGCAAGAAAGATTTGATAGCGCCATTGGCGAGTACTTTAGAGCAATAATCAGCGATTTTGATGGGACGCTCTTTGAAGGCATATTTCAGGCTGAAATGTTTGCAGCGATGGATAGAAATCTGGAGATAGAAAAAGACTTTGCGATAGCAACAGGCGGTTCGCCGGAGTATATAGAAACTGTCTTAAGGCCACAATTAAAACCGTGGATACTAAATGGTGAAAAACTCAATAGGGTTCATCTCTATCATTCGGGCGGGGCAGTCGGTTATAATATGGGAACAAGAGAAATTTATTATGAAATAATATTCGCTGATGAGTTGCGTAAAGAGATCGCAAGATTCATAAAGACAGGACCGGCGTTAGTTTGTCGAGAGCCTTCCTGGCAGGCATATTTTACAAAACCTAAATATTCAGATGCCTTAGATTTTAGTTATTGGTCCGCGTCCCTGACTGATCATAAAATTACCCTTGTTCCGCCTAAACAGAATCTGATAGCCTACAGACAGAGGCACCTGGAAGAATTATTTCTAAAGTATCAAATTGCTGCTCACGCAAAAGGAACAAGCATAGCCATTGAAATTTTACCTCTAGAGGTAAATAAGGGGTTACCTCTAAAAGATTTATCTTTGAGGTTAGGGGTTCCCATTGACGCTATAGTAAAAATAGGAGATAGGGCTGGCCGTAGAGGTAATGATTTTGAGTTACTTCAAGGGAAATTAAGTTTTTCAGTAGATGAGTATGACCCGGATAGCAGCAACCAGATTTGCGTTCCTTTAATAAATGGCCTTAAGCGCATACCCGCGACCATTTGGTTGATGAATGAACTGACTTGCCGTTCCAGTTCAACGGTGAGAAGGAACGGTTCAATAGCGGTTTTAGATTCGGGTGAAGGCGGTAGGAAGGGATTCGATGAGATTCGTCGGCGATTACCTCACAAGTATATATATTACTGGAATATGCAGCAAGCGCCTCTTGGCTCTAAGCCCGCAGCAGAAATCCAGCGCCTTACCTGCGAGGCAATCAGAGATATCATAGAAAAATACGATCCTTTTAAAATTGTTATTGCCTGCGGAACGATCACGGCCCATTTTCCGGAAGAGGCACGAGAATTGCTTAAAAAATACCGCATAGAAGTATTCGGTTTCATTGATTCCGCGGTAAAAGCTGCCCTAGCCCTAGAATTACCCCAGAGTAAAAAAATTGGAGTAATTGCTACCGCGCGGACTATTCAAAGCGGCGCATTTGAGGATGCTTTAATAAGAGGGAATAGCGAACTAAGCGTATTTTCCAAGGCTCTTCCCGATGCGGTAGTAAAAACAATAGAACGCACCATGAGAGAGGGAGAGCATGTAGCAATTCAAGCTTGGGGGAAAGCCGAAATAAAAAGATTAATTAAGCAACCTTTGGAAGAACTAAAGTCATTGGGGATAAAAGTTTTGATTTTAGGATGTAGCCACTACAGTTCTATCAAAGATTTAATTGAGGAGATTTTAGGTAAAGACATAAAAGTTATAGACGCCTCTGAGGAATTGGTTAATTTCCTTGCGGACAAATTAAATAACGGCACCAGCTCGTCAATTAACTCGGTGAATACGGAAGAGCTTTATAACAGGCATGAAGTTTTATGGTCCCGTATCTGGAAAAATAGAAGATTACCTCAGAGCGAATTTTTAGGTAGGCTGTTAAATGAAGAGTTGATCAAAAAAGGCCAAAAGGTGCTTGATTTAGGTTGCGGCTGCAGGCAGGACGCCGTTATTTTAGCGCAAATGGGTTGTTTGGTAACAGCTACGGATATTTCTCCAGTTTGCCTAGATTATATGTCTAAGGAAGCAAGTAAACATAATATCACGGACAGGTTGTTTGCCCGTATCCAAGATTTTCTAAAACCTTTCCCCTTTCCTGATGAAGAATTTGATGTAGTCATTGCCAATGCCAGCCTCTATTTTTTAAATGATAGCCAGATGAGACACACAGTTGATGAAATCCGGCGGGTGCTTAAGCCGGGAGGGAAGGTTTTTGTTATAGTGTATTCTAAATCCGATAAAAGATATGGCAGGGGTTTGCGGATTAATGAAGACCTGTTCGTTATTCACAAAGAAATTATTTATCGGTTCTTCGACTATGAATCTTTAGGGAAGGCGTTTGAAGGTTTTACAAATATTGAAATAAAAAATGCCAGGGTTAAAAGTCAGAATTTAGACATAAGTAAAATGTTGGAATTACGGGCCAGGAAGCCTGGTTTTGTTTTATCCAGTTCTCCAGTAGTAAACCTCATCAACCCGTCTCCTGCAAAGAGACTACAATTAGATGCTATAGCTTATGCCCAAAGAGCCAAGGATGATACAGAGAGTGGCGAAGGTAATTTTAACGGAATTTGGGATGACATTCACGAAGCCAGCAAAATAGCAGAGGAGTTAGAAGGGATAGACATAGGCTTAGCCTATGAAATCTACGACTTCCTTATAAAAGTAGGGGATTCCAACGCTTCGTTAGCAGCCTATCTTGCTGCACGAAGGCTTATAGCTAACTATCCCTACTTAGCCAGAGATCTCCTGCTTAAACTCCGAAGCTCGAAATTCCCCGGCCTTGCCTCCTTCCACAAGCTGGATATTCACGTGTTGATAGGCTTATGTGAATTAAGCAAAGTTGGTTCCAGCCCAGTGGTTCGCTCCGCTATACCTAAAAACTGGGAAGAAGCCAAAAAACTACCTCTCATAGAACAAGAGGATGCAGAGCCATGGTTAAATATCTATAAACTTTGGACGGTTCTTAAAGAGATATCTAAAATAACTAAAGAATGCTTGGGTATCCCAGAAGCCATAAAAAATGTAGAATTATTTGGCAGTGCGCTCTACCGGGCGCAAGACGGACGGGTTAACATGAAAGATATAGAAGATATAGATGTTAATTTAATAGTCGATCGTAAGGCATTATCTACTGATACCGGACTAATCTCTATTGGTGATATAGGGGATAAGTACAGAGAATTACTTTTCAATCATAGGGAAAAGAATGTTAATTTTCTTTACCCTTTTAATGAGGTTTGGGATATATGTATTGAAAGCGGCCGGGAAAGAAAAATAATAGGAATCTGTGCTTGTGAAGAAGGCTTTTGGTGGGGTCGCTCCGGGTTATGTGCTTATATAGATAAACTAATTTGTGATCTTGAAAAAAGATATCGTGAGGGCTTTTGGATTTTACAATTAATCAATATTCCTTCCCGGTTTACCTATCCTAGTAATATCGAAAAGCTGTCTAAGGAAGATTTGATTGATTTAAGAGAATTCTTAAATTACCTCCAAGATAAAATTATAGAAGGTGAAATCGTTATCACAGAAGAGATGATTAAAGATAGATTTTCACCGCCACATCTTATTATAGCTCCATATGGCACCAGCTCGCCGGCGGAGACGTCAAATAAATATCGATTTTGCTTATTTAATACGGGGCCTGAAGGGAAAGAAGGAGGCGTATTTGGAGAGCTTCTCAAGGTTTATCCGCTTATTTTAGATAGCCTTAAGAATGGAGATACCCCGAAGATTCGGGCGTTGAGTTGGGGAGCGGTACGTAAAATAGGCGGCCTCTTTACCTTAGCTGAGCCTCACCGTATGGTGATTGCTTTCTTGGTATGCGTCAAGAAAGAGGGTATAAAGCTAGGGCAGAGTAACTTTGAGGTTATTGCTTTTGATTCTAGCAGAGAAGATCTTGATAAAGCATTCGAAGGCGCATATCTTGAGGAACATTTTCAATCCTTAAGTGAAAATAGTTTTAGCGCTAAAGAAATAGAAGATTTTCGTGAGGAATATTTTAATAAAGTAGCAGACGGAACCTGGAAAGTTAAAAAAGAGGTAAACGATTTCGTTAAGATTCAAACAGATTTAGGAGAGGAGGAAATTTTTTACCTTATTCTTTATAACTACCTAGAGTATATTCTTGAAGATAAGCAAGAGGGCCATCTTCCTATTAATACGTTCATTATTGCCTCTGAATTATATCGTAGGCTAAGGCCAGGAGGGTATTTATTGACCACTGGAAAAAAGCGGTTTCGTTTCTTCCCGGAATTAAGACTAATACACAAAGCCAAAGCTACCTTTTTAGAAAAAGGCATTCACTCTATTGACATCTTTCTTTATCAATACTGGCCCATTACTGATTTTGAGGCGTGGTTTAAGGAGAACTATGCAAGGCTAGAACAAAACCTTTTTAAAATAATGTCCGGATGGGACATAATGCTTCCTTCTTTTGCTTATAAATTTGCCAAACGCATACATCGTCATGGCGTCCGTGAGTTCCTGAACTATCCCTACTTTATGCATCCTTTAGGCGTTACCTTAGACGAGGTAGATAAAATCCTGGAAAGTGAGAAATTTAAAAATAATCTCATTGCCTTAGGATTGCCTTTAAATGTATATATTGCTGCCACCCTGCTGCATGATGTTATTGAGGAATATCGGGATGAAGGAAAATCGGTGCCTTGGTTATGGATACAACTCTATATCAGGCTATTTATTAATTCAGGTTTTAGTTTTAGAAAGACTAATCAGATTTATAGAATTTTAGAAATTGTTACCAAGAGGCCGGGTGAAACAGAAAAAGAGTATTTAAATAGGATTCTAGCAGGGAGATCGTCCTATCACGCAGCAGCGCAAATAATTAAGGTTTTTGACCGCATTTATAATCTTACCTTACCGCGTTTTCAATGGACTGCTCAACGCGCAACAGACTACGCCGAGGATATAAGGAATATTATTGAGGAGTCGCGCGCCCTGAACGACGAACTCAAAGATTATCTAATGGGCTACTTTAATAAGATTTATATTGAGTTGTTCGTTAAGGAATTGGATAAGGAAGCGGTTAGGGCGGATAGTCGCTTGAGTAAGGGCCTTTCCAGCTCGCCGGCTTTAGTAATACAAAGAGACGAAGGATATTGGCTAAATACAGGATTGCTTGAGTCTATTCTTAAAATGGTGCGCAGTGGAATTAAGTTAGTGGGAAGTTGTCGTTATTTGCAAGATGAATCTGGTTTTGTTCCTTTGGCGGCCGTGGACGATATCGATTTTCTATTACCGATGAATTATTCTGAATCCTGGCGGGATTTAACTAGTAATATTATCTCGAAATTGAAAAATCACGGAGTCAAAGAGATAAGCAGGTACGCACCATTCGTAAAGATACATTTTGTTGATCCGGGTGCCGAAGCGACTATCCATTATATAGACTTACGGTCTGTTGGTAGTAGCGAATATCTAGACATAGCAAAGCGGGATCTGGATAAAACATTTGTATATATTCAGGAGCCCGGACTCGGAGATAATCTATCTTGGGTTAAGATGTATTTATCTTTGGAATACTATTTTGGAACCGACCCGGAAGAACATACAATACACTTAAATGAATTTTATACTTACTGGAGCAATAAGCAGCTAATGGCGGAAGCGCGTGAAAGAATTAAATCTGGTTCATTCAATAGCCTGCTGGAGATGATATCTGGTCTTTCTTATGAGGAAAAATTGGAGAAAATTAGAAATAAACTATACCCGCTTGCTAGCTCGCCGGTGGAAATGACAAAGGAATGCGCTGTATTTCTTGACAACTTTGAGATACAGCAGGGGAATACGATTCTTCGCCTTTCGGATGGTTGTTATCACGGCTGCATTCACTGTATTGTTAATTCTTCGCGCAAGAAGATAATCCATATGCCTAAAGATCTGGCAAATGATATTATCCAGCTACTCAAAAAGGCACTCCCCAGCGGGATAATGATCAGGCTCGATCACAATAATGACCCATCATTTTACCCTTATTTGAAGTATGTTTTGGAAGAATTAAGGGAGAAGGGAGTGGAGTTAGACCACTTCCTCACAAAAGGGTGGCTACCCGGAGATGCTAATACTAAAAGACGTATCCAGGAAATTCTTCAAGAGCGTCTGCTTAAGACAGCTGGCATTTCCTATAATTTACTTTCTCCTGAGGTGGCTAATGTGCTTCTGAATTCAGCAAACCCTAGGGCTATAGAAAATATACTTAAAAGATATCTTGCGCACTATACCGATTTGATAAAGACTTTTGCTGTCGTACCGTTATGTGTTAGCAAAGCGGAAATCTTTGAGGATGACAAGGTAAACAAAATTCATGAAAGATTCAAAAGGCTATTTAGATACCAGCGGGAACTCTGGGAGAAAATTCAGGAGAATTTGTCGAAAGAAGAGTTTGATGCATACGATAATTATATTTCGGCTATGGGACGCGGTCAGCAACTCTTCGAATCCTCTAAATTCGGTTATATGACTACCCGTCTCATTTTTGGCCCGGGGAATGTTTTTTATATTAGCGTAAGTAATCTAAATGAATTACCTGACGACCGTTTACAGCACCCCAATTTCTATAACAAATTTCATCCCTGGGCTGACTGGAAAGAAATTTTAAGGCATCTTAAACCAGTCGTGACGCCTGAAAGTACCGTTTTCCCCAGCTCGCAGTTTATGATTAAGCTAGGAGAGATTTTCCGCTCCAGCTCGCCAGTAGGAAAAGAAGAATTATTGAAAGCGCTCGAAGATGATTTTATAGAGGGATACAAAGAGAATCCTGATGCCCGACGTCATTATGCAGGCATTTCTCATAGATGGAGAAAATACTTAGAGGATAAGGGGATAGAATGGTTAGAGATAGTTAGTGCCCTTATTTTTGATTTTAGAGAAAATTATGGTGATTCCTGGAGTTATGAAAGGTGCCCGCTTTATTCCTGGTTAAGATTAATAAAAGACATAAAAGAATTAAGGATAGTTAGTTTGCTGATCTCTGACCACAGGAAAAGAGGCGATTATACTAGTAGCTACGAACAGACAACTCTTCCCTCTTGGTTAAAGCGAGTAAAAGATTTAGAGTTATTAAAAGGCATAGCAAACCACACCGTGAAATTCAGGGGTGCATTTTTAAATTCTGGTTATCAAGAAAGAATAATCTACCCTCTCTTACTGAAAGAAATAAACGATATAGAGGCATTGAAAAAAATATTCCGCGTTTGCCAAACTACCGGGCATCTGATCGTCTCTAAGCCAGAAATCAGGCTGCTTCAGGTTTTCTTTGAAGAAATTGATCCTGGCGCCCGGTATTCCAGGTTACCGCTAACTATAAGCGCAAAATTAGATTATAAGAAAGAGAGTGCTTTCGATGATAGAATTTTTGCTTTGGAATATTCGGGTTTAATAAGTTTTGACAGGACTGACACACAGGAAGAAGAGAGTATTCTTATCCCGCCTTGCTCTACCCCGCAGGAATTCGTATCCTTTTTAAAGTGGTTAAATAAAGAATGTTTTAAGCCAGGTATTTCCTTGCGCTTTCAGTTAACCCTGAACACTTTAATGGCTGCCGGCAAACTCGACCTACCTGATTTAACGCTAACTACGATTCTAGATCCCATAAACCTCGATGAATATGTTGGAAAAATAGAAGAGGCAATAGCAGTAGGCCTTAAGGCTTTAAGCCCACAACAAATTTCTAGTCCTACCAGCTCGCCGATAGACGTCTCTAGTGATATAAAAGATAAGATAAAAATAGCAGTGTTGAATGAATTATTATCAGTTAGATTGTTTCCTAAGATGAAAAGGATAGATGCGGCTGATATCGGCAGAATAACGAAAGCATTAACTGAAAGGTTTAAAGTAGAATTTGACTTAATTGATAGTTTTGTTCGAGAGGAACATTCCAAGCTTAGCGAAATGCGGCCATTAAGATTAACCAAGGCAATCTCTTTACTGTATGGCGATGATTATGGCCTGGCTATTTCCGGGATAAGGAAAGAGTTAGCAAAGCGTTTTATATTGACTAGGTATTATATGGCTACTGCGCCTCCGGAGTATATTCTTATAGCCGACCATTCCTTAATGCGCTTTTTAATTAGCCCCTACCTTTTTACATTACCAGAACAAAAACAAATAGAAATATTGGAGTCAGTAGTGGAGTCTTGTTTACATTCTACTGCCTCGCCACTGGCTCAGTCCAGTTCGCCGGTGAAGCAAGTGAAAAAAGCCATAAGCAATGTTTTTGCTAAGCTGATACCGCCGCTCAATTCCGAAGAAATGGAGCAAATAAGAGATACCGTTGGAGATTCGTTGCGACAAAAAAAGGAAAGATTGAATACCCTAAGTCTTTTATGGATGGCGAATGTCTTGTCCATCAAGCTTTGGAAACAGTACACGCGCGTCGAAGAGGTTGTTTTTGAAGAACATAACAGGTTATTCAGTGGGAGAAAAGAATCCGCTAGCTCGTCGGCAAGCCGCGAATCCCCGAGGCAGAATCTTATTGATATGGGCAGAAGGTATTTAATAGACCTTAGTTTAGATGCTATGGTAGTGAATAATGAACTAAAACGAGGTTGTTCGTATTTCTTTGACGGAAAGGATTTTGTAAAATTTGACCGAAAGTTTCGTCAATTCGATGATGGCCAAATGATGCATGAGATTTACCCGAACAATTTATTGATAGAAGATGATGCTGAAGAAGCTCTTTATACCACTTGTATCAGTGGATGTAGCTTGTGTGTGTTTGTAGGAATAAAAAATCACAAGTTTTTGCCATTGCCTCTTCATATCGGCCCCCACGATGTATATAAAGGTATAGCTAAAGCCCTAGGTATCATAACGGCAATCAAAGATTACCAATTACAAGGGGTATTCTTTGGTTACAATTTTAATATTACCAGTAATACGGAAGCGTACTTAAGGCTTCTATTACCCTTAGTTGGCCCTGATAGAATCTATGATTTTGGAAGATTGAATGATGAGTTGGATCGTTTATTGTGGAATAGGCATGGTTTGATTGTCAGCCGGGATGACCGCTTGAAAGAACCGATATTATGGGAAGAATTCATTGTCTCCAGCTCGCCGGTGGACCGCTCCAGCTCGCCGATTTATAGACAGCACCGGCGCAGAGAGCCCAAAGTTGTCCTAGACCGGACCATTGAATTATCGAACAGAACAATGAAGAGGATTGTAATTATTATTAATCCACGTTTAGGTGGTTCTTATCGGGTAGAACTATTCGATAGGACAGTATTTTACCAAAAGCCCCTTAACAAGAAAGCTATCTCTAGACTTAAAGAGCAGGCAGCTGCGCTGGAATATCAACTTATAACCGGTAGGGAAAAATTGGAAGAATTACAGCGTGTCCAGCAGGAGTTATCTGGTCAGGACCGCCAGGCATGGGAAAGGAGACAAAAGGAGTTGTCTTTACGTATCCAAAAAGTTGAGTTGAAAATCCAGAGACTAAGCGAAATCATCTTAGGTTTTAAACAAGCCATCGCTATGTTCAGGAGTAATTATCAGAATTATGCGCGTGATGAGTTTTTAAGTTTACTTCCCACATACGAAATGAGATATCAGGTTCTTCAGGAAGACAGGGCGCTACTCTCGGCAGAAGTCAGTAACCATGATTCAAAAATCCAAGAACTCAGGCTAATATTGGATGAAGTAGAAGAGAAACTCTGTATCGTCAACCTGCGTCTTGAGGCAAGCCAAAAGAAGAAAAAGGGGAAAGATAGCGGCTCCGGCTCGCCGGCAACCAAACCCGCCGCCTCACCGTTTGATCGCTCCAGTTCGCCGGTAAGAGAATGGTTTAATAGGTTGTCCGAGCGTATTCAAGCAAGTCGGTCTCAGAAGAGGCTATTAATAAATGTTAAGTCGGTTTTGGGTTTATGGGTTAAATATAGTCCGCGTCTTTGGAAAGCTTTCCGCGCCGTAAAGAGATTCTACTTTGTACCGCAGGCCCGGCGACATCTTGCGCATCTCAATGAAGCAATTAATCTTTCTGGCAATGATTCTACAACATCACAGCCTGCGTTAATCTATTGGATGCTGATTAATGTTAATCCTAAATTAGGCGAACGTGTTCTTGAGGTTGGCTCTGGATGCGGATATTCGCTGGCAATCTTAAGCCGCCAGGTGGGGCGAGAGGGAGAGGTAATAGGTATTGAATTGATCAAAGAAGTGGCAAAAGAGGCTGGAGAAAACCTCGTCCGGCAGCGCGTTACTAATGTAAAGGTAATCACCGAAAACGTATTTGACTATTTGAATAGGAATCTTCGTGAGGTATTCGATGTGATTGTAATTAGCGCGGCTATAACAGAAGGAGGAATTAAAAATATTCTTCCTCATTTGAAAGAAAATGGCCGGCTTATCGCTCCTGTACTGGAATTTTCAAAGAAGCCTAAAAATTCACGTATATATCTTTATACGCGCAGTCAAGAAGGGGTTATCCACGTTCAAGACCTTTTAGCTGATACGAATTTTGTGCTTATTAAGGATAGCGAGGTTGATGTTAGCGGAGTGCCCGCAACAATTAATTCCGGCTTACCCCTAGCGCCGCAGTCCAGCTCGCCAGTTAGTAAAGAAAACAAATTATTTAACTTACAGGGCTACATAACAGAAGATATCGATGGAATAAAAATTTTATTTTTCCCCCACGAACTCAAGAAGTCGCCTTACGATTACGATGGTAGTTCGGGAGGCAGAGCGTTAGAACTTGATTGGCAGATAATCGAACGTAATTTTAGCGAAGAATTTCAAAAAAGATTTTTCCTGTCTTCTGCGAAGCCAAAAATAATACTTCCAAAGGTAAGAAAGGAAGGTCCGGGTACTCTTACCGAAGTACTCAAAGAATTTGATAATCCAGCTGCCCTTAAGTTGGACTACGGCGATATTCAAAAGCCTTTTCTTATCCAACCGCCAACCTTAGAGGAATTAAGAGCCGCTTCAACAAAGAAATACCAAATCTTGCTCTATAGGAGTAAGGAAGGAAAGACCTGGTGGGTAATCAGGGGCAATTTCTTTGGTTATGTAAGAGTGATGCTTAAGGATTTTATAGAACTTCTACAAAGCGCTAAGCCAGATGTTTACCTATATTTAAGTACTCCGGCAGTAACATACTATACCGATTTTATCATGGCCGCACATTCCCCCGAGACACAATTCTATAAAGGCGATGAATGCGGTATTGCCGAATTCATGTGGCTTCATCAGAATAAGATCCTGGCTACTTTAAACATTGGAGATAGTGTTCCTGGGTATAAAAACTTCTATACCTTTCTTCCCTGGGAAGAGAATAGGCGTAAATACTATAAAGGGAAAATACCTCATACTTTAGATGAACTTTTAAAATTTAACGACATTTGGCAAGAGATAAGGAATATGCACAGTATATTTAATAATAGAAAGGATATTCAGGAAGTTATTGGCAAGCTCAAAGATTATCAGGGCGCTAAAGAAGATGTCATCCAGATGGAAGCAATGGCCCTTTTAGCTGAACTTCCTTATCGGGAAGCTGTTGAGGCGATTCTCTTCTTCAGGGAAAACAGCGGTAGTATTTTAATTAAATACAACAGTATTGAAAGAATCGCTGAAATGATTAAAAAGTTGAATATGAAAGAAGCTTTGAGGATACTTGATAAAATCGCCCTGGATCATCAAGGGGAGAGAGGAACCAATACGGCTTTGGATTATTTAGTTGAAATAGAACCCGAAAGAATATGGGGGAATTTTTCAGGGAACCTTGGTTGGAAGATGCACGGTATGCTTAAGTACCAGAATGATGCTCCAAAGATTAGCCGGTTATTCCGAGAAACAGAAAGTTTAGCCATTAAGAAGTTAATAATTGATTATATCCAGCAGTGGAAGAGTGATGAAAGCGAGAATGTTAGATTAGGCGCGCAATCGCTGCAAGAGGAATTAGGCTCGGAAATTTACCTTATCCTTTCCAGCTCGCCGGTGGTGGGTCTGTTTGGAGCGATGGCGACGACGCGCGGGGAAGTAAAAACCGGGCCGCAGCCCGAACAGGCAATAGATACCCGAAGATTAAATGTTGAAATAAGGAGAGTATCAATCTCTAGCCCGGTTACAATGAATAGTAATAAGATAAGCTGGCAGTTAGGTAGAGAGCTGTTGGGGGAAATAGGGCTTTTTCTTTTAAGGTTAATACACGCGCCGCCTGGGAAAAAAATGACGGATGAAATAAAATAATTTATTTGTTGCAGAATTGGGCAAATAGAAGGATAATGGTGGTAAGTTAGCTTGCCTCAGTAGGTTAGGGCAAAGAGGGGCGATGGAAGAACGTAGAAGCGTAGCGCGGTGGCAGATCAATCAAGAAGCAGAGTTGACCTTTGAAGAAGGGGTCAGGCCTATTCCTTGTGTTGTGGAAGACATCAGCACCCGCGGTATGCGCGTTTCTTTGAACAAGAATCTTTTTCCCGAAGCTTTCTCAAATTTTAATCTGGCTCTGGCTGAAGATTTAGTATTTAATGCCGGAGCGCACGTAGCTTGGCAGGATAACGCGCGCGAAAGAAATATCTATGGCCTTTCTTTTAACCGGATTGAAGAAGCGGTAAAGAACAGGATAGGCCAGTATGTTCAGGAGAATTTTCCCGGCGAGTTAGTTAAACAATGGTGGAGAGGCGCATAAATGCAGGAACGCAGGAAATTATCAAGATGGCAGGTAAATAAAAAGGCCAAGATTAAGCTGGATGGCGCTCTCTCTGAAGTAGCCTGTCAGATTAAGGATATTAATTTTAAAGGCATGCAAGTTATTTTGAATTTAAAACTTGCCTTGGATACCTACGTAAAGTTTGACCTTACCCTATCCGAAGGAGTTTCTATCCGGGCTAAGGCCTGGGTCGCCTGGCACAAGCAGGTAGAAGGCTATAATACCTACGGCCTTTATTTTACGGATTTACTTGGCCCGGATAAAGAGAAGATCTACAAGTTTGTTTATGATAGCGTCCCGATGGAGATTATAAAAGGCGGGGAGAGTAGTTTGGCGAAAAAAGAAGGAGGCGAGAATATGGAAGACCGCAGGATATTCCAGAGGTTTAACGTAAGGCTTCCGGCAACGCTCCTTGATCTTAATAGTGGGGTAGAGATGCAGGCTGAAACCAGCGACATAAGCGCTAAAGGCCTAGGCCTGGCGCTTAAGCAGGAGCTGAAAGTGAATACTCCGCTGGAGGCCTGGCTGCATGTACCGGATAAAGGAGAGCCGCTTTACGCCAGGGGGCTGGCAGTCTGGTCAGGCCGTGACGGTGACGGATATCGTATCGGCATGGACTTAGAAAGGGCAGATCTTATGGGTTTGTCCAGAATTTTAAGAGTTTAAAAAAGAGCTTAAAAAACCTTGCTTTTGTTTTGAAAATATGTTAAATTTTATGTTCTCACCTATAATAGGTAAGGAAGAAATTCAATACACTTGCCAGAGGCAAGTGTGATTTCGATATAAACGCCTGAGGCATATCGAAATCAAGAAAGGCTGGAATGACAACTATGGGTAAAGGAAGATTATTCGCAGTTTTAGGGTTAATTTCTTTAATTCTGACCGCAGGTTGCTCCTCTAAATCTAATTCCGGGAAATCTATTTCGGTATGGCACTGGATGACTGACCGTGAACCGGCATTCAGGGAGCTGGCTAAAAGATACGAAGCTAAGTCCGGAATAAAAGTAGACTTTGAACTTTACGCTCCATCCGACGCCTATTCACAGAAGGTGCGCGCGGCAGCTCAAGGCTCAAACCTGCCCGATGTTTTCGGGATATTAGGTGAAAAAAGGGATTTTTCTTCATTCATCAAAGCCGGTTTTATCCTCGATCTTACTCCTTACATGCTGGAAGATAACGCTAAGTGGAAGAATAGTTTTTTTGCCAAGGCCTTAGCGGTAAATGAATTCAGCGAAGGGAACAGTTACGGTGTCGCGCCGGGTATCTACGGGACACCGATTGATATAATGACCATACAAATGGTCTATAATAAGTCTTTATTCAGGCAATTAGGGCTTAATCCTAACCGCCCTCCGCAGAATTTCTCAGAATTTTTAGAAATCGGCAAGAAAATCCAAGCGGCTAATTTGCAGGGGTTAGTTTCCGGATGGGGCGAGATCTGGATGATCGATTGCTTAGCCAATAATTACGCTTTTAATATAATGGGCAAAGATAAGGTCATCGCGACGATAAAGGGCGAGGTTCCTTATACTGATCCGGATTGGATCAAGGTCTTATCTTTATTTAAAGATATGCAGGAATCCGGCCTCTTGGCCAGCGGGTTGGTTACGATGGTCAATAAAACGGCCGAGCAATTATTTGCCAATGACAAAGCGGTTTTTGCCTTTAACGGTTCCTGGTGCGTGAATGTCTATAAGGGAATGAACCCGAATCTTGAATACGGCGCGTTCCTTCCGCCTAAGGCTTCGGATAAATTTCCGATGGCTATCTGGGGCGGGGCAGGTTCGTCTTTCATGATCAACGCCCGTTCAAAAAATAAAGAAGAGGCGGTGAAATTTTTGCGCTGGCTTACTGAAGCGCCGCAGCAGGCGTATCTGGCGGAGAGCACCAATAATCTTCCGGCAAATAAGGAGAGCGTAAATAAAATTTCAGATGTTATGGCCAATTTTGCCCGGGCTATGGATTATGCCACGCATCCGAATGTCTGGGGGGTTTCGGAATTTTCTCCGGTAATTGAGTCGCTGGATAAAGGAATCCAATCTATAATCATCGGCGAAAAAACTCCTGAGCAGGTAGCGGCCGAAGTGCAGAAAATAAAAGAGCGCGAATTAGCCAAAAAGAGATGAGATTAAAAACCACTTTAGAAAATTACCTATTTGTTTTTCCCGCGGTACTGATTTTCGCCGTATTTTATATAATTCCTTTCATTTCGGTCTTTCAACTCGCGTTTTTTGACTGGGACGGGATATTGCCCACCAAGATATTTGTCGGTTTAAGCAATTTTAAGGAGATTATCGCCGATAAAATATGGTGGCAGTCTTTATGGCAGTCAGGTTACATCACCCTTATAGCGCTTACTTTTCAGAACGCGCTCGCCTTTTTATTAGCTTGGGCCTGTGACCGCGAAATCCGGATGAAGAATTTTTACCGGGTCATATTTTTTATCCCTCCGGTATTGTCAGAAGTAGTGGTCGGCCTGGTCTGGCAGTGGATCTTAAACGGCAATTACGGGATATTAAACCATTGGCTCACCCATTTTGGTTTTACGAATTTAACCCGTAACTGGCTCTCTGACCCGAATACGGCCTTAACTACTGTCGCGGTTGTGCATTGCTGGAAAGGTTTTGGCTGGGGATTTTTATTGTTTTTGGCCGGGCTGCAGACTATTCCGCGTGAGCTTTACGAAGCCGCGCGCGTGGACGGAGCAAACGCCTGGAATTCTTTTAAGAATGTTACCGTTCCGCTTATGATACCGGTTGTCGTGCTGGTGGCGATACTCACGATTTTAGGGACGATGCAGGTTTTTGTCCTTATTTATACTATGACCGGCGGCGGCCCGGGCTACCACACGGAGGTGCCGGTATTAAGGATACTGGCTTCCATGCGCGGTTCTAGTCGTTTTGGCTACGCCTGCGCCCAGGGTATAACTTTCGGCGTAATTTTGTGCATGATTTCTTTTGCCCAGTATTTGGTTAATAAGAAAGCCAAGGCTTAAAAACTATGAAGTCTTCTCTTTATTATAAGTCCAAGAAAATAAGCGTAAATCTGGTTATCCATTTATTCATGCTGACCGTAGCAGTGACCTGCCTTTTTCCTTTACTCTGGATGATTTCCTCGAGCCTAAAAACCCAAGAGACGATTTTTAAGGATATGTCGCTTATTCCTAAAGTCCTCCACTTTGAAAATTATTATCAGGCCTGGATAGAGGGCGGGTTCGGCAGATATTTTTTAAATAGTCTTCTTTATACTACCGTAGTTGTTATCGGAATAATCATTATTTCTTCCATGGCTGCTTACGCTTTCTCCCGTCTGAAGTTTCCCGGCAAGAACATAATTTTCTTTATGTTTATCGCGGCAATGATGATCCCTATTCAAGGGAGTTTCGTGGCCCTCTATGTCCTTTTAAATAAATTACATTTAAGGAACACTCCTATAGGCTATATTTTGTGTATGATCAACGTGGGTTTATCTACCAGTATATTTTTGCTGAAAACTTTTTTTGATAAGATGCCCAAAGAGCTGGAAGACGCCGCCCGTATCGACGGTTGTTCCAAGTTCGGCATCTGGTGGCACGTGGCCCTGCCTTTGGCTAAGCCGGTATTGGCGGTAGTCGTCGTCTTAAACGCGCTGAATGTCTGGAATGAATTTATTCTTGCCCTGCTTATCTTTGATTCCCGGCCGCTTATGCCGCTACAGGTCGCCCTGATGACTTTTCAGGGAGAGTTCGTCACGCGTTATCCGCTGTTAATGGCCGGGCTGACTATTGCGGTCTTGCCCATAATAGGGCTTTATCTTTTGATGCAGAAGTATATTGTTAAAGGAGTGACCCAAGGAGCGGTTGTCGGATGAGAAAGATTTTTACTTATATCTTGGCTCTAACATTTTTAGGCGCGGCAATTTCTTTTGCTGAAAGCCCCGTGGTTAACGCTAAGCCATCTAGCGGTGAGTTGATTAATAAATCTTGGGCAGCCCACGGGAAAAAAGATATAGAAGCTACTTTTAAATATACGCAGGAGCTGATCGATCTATATAAAGACGAGGCGGATAAAGAAGAGGCGACTTTAAAGGCCCTGCCTAAGGCCAAGAATGAAATTGAAGATGTCCAGGTATTAAATGATGTGGCCACCGCCTACTTTATCCAGGCAGAGTCTTTAATGCGCCAGGAAAAGACGGGGGAAGCCAAGAAAATATTTAAATTAATCATTAACAAATATCCCTTTGCCCAGGCCTGGGACCCGCGAGGCTGGTTTTGGTCTATAAAGTTGGCTTCCGAGCAGAGCGTTAAGAAGATTGAGACCGGCTCCATTGAAGTCGAGCAGAAGAAGAAGGTGAGCCAGCTTCCCACTAAAGTGGTTCTTTATGACCCGGGGACGGAAGATATTATAAATTACGAGAAATACGGCGAGTTTAAAAATATTAGCACAAGAGATTATAAATATATTGTTAAGGACCAAGAAGGCTTAATCGCTGCCGTGGGAGAGGGCATTTATCCCAATACCAGTTCAGTAAGGTGGGACCCGGAGCTAAAGAAAGCCCAAAAAGAAAAACGCCTGGAGGGAGATATCTGGGATTTTTCGCATTCTCCGGATTTAGAAGCCGCCTTCTTAAAATGGGCAACAGCGTCTGAACCGCAGGGAGTAAGGTTATTTTATACCGCGCTGATCTTAGAAAAGTCAGGATTAATAAAACAGGCGCTTAAATGTTATTACTCAATAGTCGTGCATTATCCGGCTAGCTACGGCTGGACCTATTGGCATACCCCTTGGTACGTAGGCCAGGCCGCGATTGCCAAAATAAACTTTATCCTGCGTAATAATCCGCAGCTCGGCTATAAATTAGAGGGAGCGGATATCAAAATAATCAATGGCTACGATAATGACGTGGCTAATGACATAGCGGTTACCAACCCCGGAAAATTTGTTAAGTCCGGAAAAACGGATAAAGTAACAACTAAGCCCAAACAGGATCTCACAAAAATTATAAAAAGATCCGGAGAAGGGAAAGTTTATGCAGCGAAATATGAAAACGGGGACTGGCAGCTTGTGGTAGAGGGTTCGCCGTATATAATTAAAGGTATTACTTATTCTCCGACTAAAGTAGGGCAGTCTCCTGACGAAGGGACGCAGACAAGCTGGATGGAGGACGATTTTAACCAGAACGGCCGGGCTGACGGCCCGTATGATTCTTATTTGGATGTTGATCCGAGAAAGACCCCCACAGGCGATTTTAAATTTATGCAGAGTATGGGAGTAAATACCATACGGCTTTATCATCATCCGGGCAAAGTCGATAAAAAAGTTTTACGGGATATGTATGAAAATTACGGGATCCGCGTAATAATGGGCGATTTCCTCGGGAAATACGCCTTGGGTTCAGGCGCGGCCTGGAATCCGGGGACCGATTACAATAATGAAGAGCAAAAAACTAAGATGATTGAATCAGTAAAAGGTATGGTCAATGAATATAAGAATGAGCCGTTTATATTATTCTGGCTTTTAGGAAACGAGAACGTCTACGGTTACGCCTGTAACGCTAATACCGAACCGGATGCCTTTTTTAAATTCGCTAATGAAGTAGCGAAAATAATTAAATCCATTGACCCGGATCATCCCGTGGCCATATGCAGCGGCGATATTTTATTCCTGGATAAATTCGGTAAAGACGCTCCCGATATCGATATATTCGGCACCAATGCTTACCGGGGAGATTATGGCTTTGGCCGTTTATGGAAGAGCGTGAAGGAAGAAGCGGATAGGCCGGCTTTCATTACTGAATTTGGCTGTCCGGCTTACGCCGAAGGAAAAACTCCTGAAGAAGGAGAAGACGGGCAAGCCGCGTATCATAAGGCTTCCTGGGAGAACATCGAAGATAATATGGCCTATAGTTTAGGCGCCGGGAATGCTATAGGCGGCGTTGTATTTGAATGGCTGGATGAATGGTGGAAGGCCTATGAGCCTTCGATACATGATACCAAAGGTTTATGGGCCGGCCCGTTTCCCGACGGTTTCATGCATGAGGAATGGCTGGGGCTAGCGTCTCAAGGCAACGGAAAAGAGAGCCCGTTTTTGCGGCATTTAAGAAAAGCTTATTATACATATCAGAGGCTTTGGAGATAATTATTCAGGAGGAGAAAGGAGACATTTTAATAACGCGCAACTTACAATTTATAACTTATAATTAAAAAAGGGAGGTGTTTATGAAAAGGTTAGTTATGTTTTTAGCGGTGTTGTTTTTAGCCCTGCCGATTTTGGCCTCGGCTCAAGAACAAGCAACAGATACGCCAAAGGAGTTTGGGGTTTATAGCGATAAAAACGCCAAAACCAACCATTTTATTCCTTCGGGCTGGATGGGTGATTACGGCGATATAAAGATGAATGATCAATCAGCGGATAATCCTCATGGCGGCACGACCAGTATCCAGTTTATTTATAGCGCGAAGAAAACCCAGAATCAGGGTTGGGCAGGCGTTTATTGGCAGAACCCGGCGAATAACTGGGGAAACAAAAAAGGCGGTTTTGATTTAAGCGGTATGAATAAACTCACCTTTTGGGCCCGTGGCTTAAAAGGCGGGGAAGTGATACAAAAGGTGATGGTCGGCGGTATAAAGGGCACCTATCCGGATACAGCAGCTGTAGAGATGGGCCCTATTGAATTGACCGATACCTGGAAGCAATACACCGTCAATCTGGCCGGTAGGGATGTTTCCTATATTAACGGCGGATTCGGCTGGGCCACGAACGCAGATTTAAATCCCGAGGGAGCGACATTCTACATCGATGATATTAAATTTGAGTCGGATCCCGCGTTAAAACCGGAAAGCAAAAAACAGGAAGCCTTGCCTTTCTATGTTTTTTCTGACCGCTCTTCAGCCAGGAATCATTTTATTCCTTCGGGCTGGATGGGTGATTACGGCGATATAAAGTATGAAGGCGCGTCCAAAGAGGATCCTTATTTAGGGGATACTTGTATCAAAGTAATCTACAATGGCCTTAAGGCGCAAGGTTCAGGCTGGGCAGGCATATTCTGGCAGAACCCGGCGAATAACTGGGGTACTGTTGACGGAGGATTCGATTTATCCAAAGCAACCAAGCTTACCTTTTGGGCCCGCGGTTTAAAAGGCGGCGAGCGCATTGAAGAGTTTAAGGTTGGCGGCATAATGGGCGAATTCTCGGATTCAGACAGCGCGGTTATCGGCCCGGTAATCCTGGAAAAAGAGTGGAAGCAATACAGCATTGATTTAAAGGGCAAGGATATGTCTTATATTATCGGCGGTTTCTGCTGGTCGGCAAACGTTGATAATAATCCTGAAGGCGCTACTTTCTATTTGGATGAGATCAAGTACGAATAAAAATAACGCATTAAATAGGGACAGCGACCATTTTTTCAACAGAAAAATGGTCGCTGTCCCTATTTATCTTGTAGCCTGTGTCGTCTTTTTATTCTCTCTTTCCGGCTGTAAAAAGGGCCCGACAGTCTATATCCAACAATTTAAGAATAAAGACTACCAACTTATTGTCGGCGGCAGGGGCTATATTGTAAAAGGCGTTTGCTATAATCCTATTCTTATCGGTAAAAATCATGAACATGATTGGTGGTCTGACCCGCATAAGCCCTGGCTTATTGATGGTAAACTGATGAAAGAGATGGGTATTAATACCATCAGGCTTTACCAGTCCCACGAAGATACGCAAGAGGTAAAAACGGTAATCCGGGATTTATACGAAAAATACGGTATCCGTACGATCATAGGCAGTTGGCTGGGCTTTTGGGAATATCCCTGTCCTTTCTATGGCGATAAAAAATTTCAGGATAAAGTAAAGAAAGAAGTATTAGATATGGTTGCTTCCCTTAAAGATGAACCGGGTGTATTGCTTTGGATATTGGGGAACGAGAATAATTATTCCTGCATAGGCAGCGTTAATCCCTGGTCAAGCGATGAGATTGATAAGGAACCCGATCCGCAAAAACAAAAAGCCATGCGGGCCAAGACTTATTATTCTTTTGTAAATGAGATTGCTAAAGAGATACATAAGATCGATCCGAATCACCCGGTTGCCCTGGGTAACGGTGAATTAGCGGGTCTGGAATACGCGAATAAAGTAGCGCCGGATGTGGATCTGGTAGCTTGCATTATCTATCGGGGCAAGACTTTCGGCAATCTTTTCCGGTCCTTAAGGGCGACATTTGATAAGCCAATTCTTATTTCGGAATTTGGCGCGGATTGCTATGACGCGTATTTAAAGAAAGAAAACCAGAATATGCAGGCTTTTTTCTTAGAGTCCCAGTGGCGCCAGATTTACGAGAATCTCGGCCGGGTAAAAGGGGGAGCGGGCAATTGTCTCGGTGGGACAATGTTTGAATGGTCTGATGAATGGTGGAAGCATGACGAGAGTAATCCTGATTCCTGGAAAGCCCACGATACGGTCTCTAACTGGTCTAACGGAAGCTATTATTTTGATATTCAGGCCGAAGGCAATAAGAATATGAATGAAGAGTGGTTTGGCCTGGTGGCCATATCCGGCGACCCAAATAGCGGCCTGGATATACGCACTCCGCGTAAGGCTTATTATGTGATCCGGGAGTTTTGGAAAAAACCGCAATTAAAACACAATAACAAAAAGAGAAAATAAAATGCGAAAAAATCTTTCTTTCCTCACGGCTTTATTCCTAGTTACATTTATTTCTTCACCCGCAGTTTATGCTCAGGAAACAAAAGAGGCCAACGCGTTGACTCAATGTATCGGCGCGGCTAAAACAGGAGAGAGCCCCTGCCTTGTCGCCTTAAAAGATAAATACTTTAAGGATAATAAATATTCTGAATTCGCGGAATCCTTAAAGGCTCTTAGTTCGGATAATAAAGCGGTCCAGGCATTGCTGGATTACTATGTTGCCTTGACGCGTTATTCCCAGCTTAAATATTTGGAAGAGGCTAAGGCCTGGGATGAATATTTCGCTAAAGGCAATGATTACCGCGAGGATATTGTGAATAGCTCCCAGAAAGCCATAATTTCCAGCAGCTCTAAGGATGCGGTGAATATTTATTCCAAGCTGCTGATTTATCAGTTCCATAAAGACCAGCAGGATACTTTTAGCGATGCCGCCTTAACGGATTTGCTGAGTTCTGTCCCGGAATACGCGCAAGCAAACAGTGATATCAACACTATTAAGGAAATCGCGGATAAGCTTCTGGTCTACGGCGAAAACTCAAAAGCCAAAGAATTATATAAGATCTATACCGCTAAGTTATCCGGGCCGGAAATAAAAGACGCGCAGTTAAAAGCTATCGCCGAAGGTTTCTATAAAGACGGCCACTTGGAATTAGCCGAGAATATTTATAATTCCTACATTCAAAGGCTCTTAAAAAGCGGCATCCCCAAAGAGAAATTAATCCCGGAATTAATCGCTATAGCTAAAGATTTCGCTTATCGGGATAACGCGCCTTGCGATATGCTTTATGCCGAGGAGATATTTCAGAAGATAGAGGAAATCGGAGGCGAAAAAGCTTTTGATGAGAAGCTAATGTACTTGCGGGGCTTTAACTTAGAGAAAGCTAAAGCTTTCGGGCCAGCCAAGGATATTTATGTTAATTTTCTTAAATCATTCCCGGAAAGCAGCTATTCCGACCAGCTTACTTATAAAACAGGTATTATTTTTATTTATATGTTAAGAGACCTTAAAGCCGGAAGGGGTTATTTGGAAACGCTCGCTCAGAAGAGCGTTGTTTCGTCTTATACATTAGCCAGCTTATACCAACTTGGACTCTTAAAGCAATGGGAGGGGGATTCTCCCGCGGCCAAGGAATATTATGATCTAATAGTGGCCAAAGGTCAGGATATCGACCAGGAAAGGTTACTTTTAGCTCAAAGCCGGTTAAACGAGATAGAGCAGGCTAAGCCCCTGGACTACAATATTACAATCAGCCTGGATACGGCATTAAAAGAAGAATATGCTAACCTGGATATGAGTAAAATTAACCTGAAAGCCAGCTTGTACCTACCCGAAAAAGATAAAGAGTTGACTGTTTCTTCTTCCGCATCTTTGGGCCCTAGCGGCTGCTTACAAGTTGAATTACAATATCTGTGGTCAGGCGATATGGGTGGGGTTAAGGCCGGTATAAACCAGCCTGAATTTAAAACTTCCTATAAATCAGGCGGCACCAAGCTCATAATTATGGTTTTGGTTTCTCCGGAAGGCATAACTGAGCGGAGTGTTGATCTGATTGACGCGCATTAACCGCCTTTCTTTCTTACCCGTTAAAATTACTTGACTTATAATCTGATTGGTAGTATAAATAACTAAGAATAATCGCCACGGAAAAAGGATTGCGCATTTATGCGTGAGATAGACTTACAAAAAGAAGTACTTAGCGAAAAAGAGAAACGCAATATAGAGATTTTGGATATATTAAGGAAGCGCGGGCCCATAAGCCGTCCGGATATTTCGCGGGATATGGGTATAAATGTCGTAACCATATCCAGCTATATTGATGAATTCATAAGACATAATCTGGTCTTTGAAAAAGATCTGGATGTTTCTGAGGGCGGCAGAAGGCCGGTCCTTTTGGATCTCAATCCGCAAGCGGGTTTTGTTATCGGAGTGGGCCTGAACCTTATGAGTATGGTCGGACTCCTGGTGGACCTAAAAGGGAACATAATCACCAAGACTCAAAGCGCTCGGCCCCAGCCAACGGTTAAAGAAATCTCGGAATGCGTCTTGGATATTGTGCGTGAAATATTGCGGCGCTCAAAAGAATATACCGCCAATATCCAGGGTATCGGCGTAGGGATAGCCGGCTTGATCAATAAAGGCAATGGCCTTATACATTGGCCGCAGAAGACCGACCATTATTATACCTATGCGACGCTGGATGTGCCGTTAAGGGCCCTGATGGAGAAAGAGTTTAATCTGCCCACCTTGGTTGAGAATGACGCGACCAGCGCCTGTTTCGGCGAGCACTGGCTGCATTTAGAGCAGGGTTATAAAAACGTTATTTATATGTTCTCCGGAGTAGGCTGCGGTATAATGATCAATGGCGAGGTCTACCGCGGGGCACTTGGGTATGCCGGGGAAACCTCGGTTTATAATTACAAAGAGCAGGATGATTTTAATTGTAAGGCCGGGAATTCCTGTTTTCTTAAACGCTGGGATATAGACTTAGGGATCGTTGAAGAGGTAAAGAAAAATTTACTTAAGGACAAAGAGAAGGAGCAAGAGTTTATTAAGCTTACCTCTGTCCCTATAGAAAATATAAATTTGAAGAATGTATTTAGCGCCGCCCGGGCGAGAAACAGTACAGCTTGTGAAGCTTTGGATAAAGCCGGGAAGATGCTCGGGATTAAAATCGCTTCTTTAGTCAATCTGCTTAATCCGGAAGTAGTTGTCATAGGCGGAGGCCTGGAAGAGGCCGGCGAGGAGTTCTTAAAGAAAGTCAGTTCTACGGTTAAAGACTGGGCTTTCAGGGAATCAGCGGAAGACTTAAAGATATTTTATTCTCAGCTCAGAGAGAATGCTGTTGCTTTTGGAGCGGCAAGTTTGGTAATGCAAAGGGTCTTTGCGCAGTTATAATCCGTAACACCCGGCGCTAATTGGTATTGCGCCGGTGTGTCCCTGTGGACAAGGAGGAGAATCTAAATGGAGCAGAAGGCAAAGTTCATTATTATCGGCCTTGCTATATTTACGTTAGTTTGCCTTATTCTTTTTGTGCAGGCGTTCAGTGTCCGGCAGAATCTTATACGCGAGAGGGATGATTTAAAAACCGAGAATACGACTCTCAATGTCAAGGTGGATAAGCTGACCAGCTCCCTGCGCGGTTATGAAAGTAAGATAACCTCTTTAAATAAGGATTTTGAGAATGTTACTCAACAGAAACAGGAGTTGGAAAATAAATACGAAGAAGCGAATAAGGCCAAAGAAGAGTTAGCCAAGCAATTAAAGGAACAAGCCTCGCAAATAGAATCATCAGCCTCGCGTCAGGAAGAATCGGCTCTCCCGCAAACTAATGACGCTTATTGGGCCGAGGTATTGAAAACAAAGGGAGAGTTGGAATTACAGATCAGCTCCTTACGCGACGATTTTAAATCATTACAGATAGCCAACGAACAGGTGCAGAGAGAGAAGAACAGCCTGGTGCTGGACCTGAATAACCTTAAAAGGGAAAATACGGATTTAAAACGGCAGTTTGAGTACAACCAGAAATTGATGGATAGCCTGGCTCAGGAATTGGTCAGAGAGAAAAATGATAAGACCCAGATCCAGGATAATTATAAGACGATCAAGAATGAAAACGCGGCCTTAAGCCGGGAACTTCAGGGCCTTAATTCCCGCAAGATAAGTTTAGAGAAAAGGGTCCAGGAACTTAAGGAAAGCAAGGATGAGTTAGCCCGCCGGCTCTCGGAGATGGAAATAATGCTTACCGAAGGAGTTACTCAGATAGGCGGCCTTAAGCAGCGCATCGACAGCATTAAAAGCGGGGCCAAGACAGAATACTTCAATAAGCAGGAGAAGAAAGATTCAGTTGAGTTACCGGCAATAGTCGTGCGGCCGCAGCCGGATTCATCAGCGCTAAAGGCAGGAAACGCTGAGGCTAGCGTAGTAGGCAAGGTTTTGGCGGTGAACAGGGATAATAATTTTGTTATTGTAGATCTAGGTCAGGACGCCGGCCTAAAAATCGGAGATACCCTTAAAGTATATAGAGGAGAGAGGGCCATTGCCGGTATTGAGGCAATTCAGATCCGGCGCAATATCTCCGCCTGCGATATAAAAAGAGAAGCTGATCCGATTAAAATCGGCGATATAGTTAAATGACGCGCACCAAGAAAACTCCTTCCGGGAATAAATCCATTACCGACGTCGCCCGCCTCGCCGGAGTCTCCATAACCACGGTATCGCGCGTGATTAACAAAGTGGGAGCGGTAAAGGAAAAAAACCGCGCCAAGGTAGTCAACGCCGTAAAAGAATTAAAATTCCAGCCTTCCATATTTGCCCAGAGGTTAGCCACAGGTAAAAGCAATGTGGTCGCTCTGCTTATTCCCCGTTATGAAGGGGTTTTTTATTCGTTCTACGCTTTGGAACTGATCCGCGCGACCGGTACACTCTGCGAAGCATTTAAACTGGATCTACTATTGCATTTGACCGATAGCCACACCAAGGAGCCGCTTAATTTAAGAGGGGTGGGAGGGGTAATTTTTTCGGATATAATCGGCACCCGCTTTCAGATCGAAGATGCCCTGAAACTGGATATCCCCTGCGTGGTGATTAATAATTACGTTGAGGATCTACCGGTAAGCTGTGTAGCTATCGATAATTCCGGCGGAGCCAGGAGCGCGGTTGATTACTTAGTCAGCCTGGGTCATGAAAGAATAGCCCATATAAGCGGAGATATAGCTACTCAGGCCGCGGCCAAACGCCTGGAAGGCTATGTGGCCGAGTTAAGGAAAAAACATATACCGGTAAAAGAAGAATATATATTTAAAACGGATTATTCCCGGGGGCAGGCGCGACAGGCCGCCGAGAAATTATTTAAAATTCCCGAGCCTCCTACCGCTGTATTTGTGGCCTCGGATTCTATGGCCCTGGAGGTAATGGCGGTAGCCAGGGAATTGGGGAAAAATATTCCGCAAGATTTATCTATTGTAGGATTTGATGATAATCCTTCAGGGCTATACGGGCCGGTAGCTTTAACCACCGTAAGGCAGCCTTTGATTAAGATGGCCGAAGAAGGAGTCAAGGAATTAAACCGCTTAATGAAGTCCCCTAAAGGGGAAGCGGTTAAAAAAATAATTCTTCCGACGGAGTTAGTGGTACGGGAATCCTGCCGGACAATAAAGTAAGCTCTGAACACAATCCATTGTATAAGCTTAAAACTAATCATACAATATATTGTAATTTTTCATTGACAAGAAACGTGAAGGCGTGTTATTATTGCTTGTTCAAATCAAAGCGGACTTTTTATTTTTTTTCTAAAGGAGACTTAAAAAAATGAACCTCAAACTATCTGAAAACGCCTTAACGGTTTTAAAGAGGAGGTATCTCAAGAAAGATGAGGAAGGTAAAACAATTGAGACACCCGAAGAATTATTCAGGCGCGTTGCCCAAGCTATAGCGGTAGCGGATAAGTTTTACGGCGGAAGTGAAAAAGAGATCCGGAAGTTAGAAGATGATTTTTACCGGGCGATGAGCTCCTTAGAGTTTCTGCCTAACTCTCCCTGCCTTATGAATGCCGGAAAAGATATGGGGCAGCTGAGCGCTTGTTTCGTCCTGCCGATTGAAGACTCCATGGAATCTATTTTTGAAAGTTTAAAAACTACGGCGATGATCCATAAATCCGGCGGCGGCACGGGATTTTCTTTCTCGCGCCTGCGCCCGAAGAACGCTGTGGTGAAGACAACCGGCGGCATCGCCTCCGGGCCCATTTCATTTATGCGTGTATATGACGCGGCAACCGAAGCGGTAAAACAGGGAGGGACCCGCCGGGGAGCGAATATGGGGATCTTAAGGGTCGACCATCCGGATGTCATGGAATTTTCCACCTGCAAAGAAAATAACAAGCAGATTACTAATTTCAACATATCTATCGCGATGACTGATGAATTCATGCGCAAGCTTGAGAAGGGCGAAAATTACGATTTGATCGATCCCCATACGCATAAACCCGTAAAACAAGTCAGTTCTAAAGAAGTATTTGATTTAGTGGTCAAGCAGGCGCATAAAAACGGAGAACCGGGGATTATTTTTATTGACCGGATGAATGAATTTAACCCTACGCCGAAACTTGGAAAATATGAGTCAACTAATCCTTGCGGCGAGCAAGTCCTCCTTCCTTATGAAAGCTGCGACCTGGGTTCTCTAAACTTAGACCAGATGTGCAAAAGAACAAACGGGCGCTATGAAATTGATTGGGATAAAATAAAAGAGGTTACGCGGTTGGCCGTGCACTTCCTGGACAACTTAATCGATGTAAATAAATTCCCGCTGCCGCAAATTGAAAAGGCGACCAAAGCCACGCGTAAAATCGGACTGGGCGTTATGGGTTGGGCAAGCCTATTGATCCGCCTGAATATTCCTTATAATAGCGATGAGGCGGTTGCCTTAGCGGAAAAAGTAATGTCGTTTATCCTGAATGAAGCCACCAAGAAATCTTTGGAATTAGGTAAGTCTAAAGGCACATTCCCCGCTTTTAAAGGGAGTATTTATGACCGTAAAGACGGCACAACCCGGATGCGTAACGCCACACTTACGACCATCGCCCCTACCGGGACCATAAGTATTATAGCCGGCCCCTGTTCTTCGGGAATTGAACCCTTATTTGCCATATCCTATTACCGTAATGTTATGGATAATGATAAATTAGTGGAAGTTGAACCCTTGTTTGAAGAGGTGGCCAAAGATAGAGGATTTTATAGCCGGGAATTAATGGAGAAGATCGCCGAGAGCGGCTCAATCCAGCATATTGAAGGCGTGCCCGAAGATGTAAAGAGGGTATTTGTTACCGCGCATGATATAGCCCCCGAATGGCACGTGCGCATGCAGGCGGCATTTCAGAAATATGTGCATAACGCCACCTCCAAGACCATAAATTTTCCTCACGATGCTTCAGTTGAAGATGTGCGCAAGGCTTATTTATTGGCTTATCAGTTAGATTGTAAGGGTATTACGGTTTATCGGGATAAATCCCGCGAAGAGCAGGTTTTAAATATCGGTTCTTCTGAGCAAAAGAAAGACGCAAAGTCTCAAAATCTTACCCTCGTGGATTCTAAGAAAGAGATTGCTCCCCGGCCGCGGCCGGAAGTCATTATCGGGACCACGACCAAAGTCTCCACTGGCTGTGGGAATCTTTATGTCACGATAAATGTGGATGAAGAAGGAAGGCCGTTTGAGTTATTTACTCAGATGGGTAAGGCTGGCGGTTGCGCCGCGAGCCAATTGGAAGCTATCGGACGTTTAGTTTCTTTGGCTTTTCGCGCCGGAATCGAAGTTAAATCCATTATGGAGCAGTTACGCAATATCCGTTGCCCTTCACCTTCCTGGGAAAAGGGGCAGCGTATATTTTCCTGCGCCGATGCTATTGCCCGCGTGGTTGAACGCAGGCTGGTAAATAAGCAAACGGTAAAAGCGACCCTAGAGGCTACGTCTATTCCGATGAAACATTCGTATGATGATGAGCCGGTTGTTTCTGATACAGGTAATTCTTCAGGGGGAGATATTGTCGGAGTATGCCCTGACTGCGGAGGAGCTCTGCGCCACGAAGAAGGTTGTATGAAGTGCCACGCCTGCGGTTTCTCAAAGTGCTAAGATGAAAAAAATATTATATATAGTTTTGGATGGTTTAGGAGATCTGCCTTTAAAACAGTTAGGCGATAAGACGCCGCTTGAGGCAGCGCTTACCCCAAATATGGATCGCCTTGCCCAAATCGGCCAGACCGGCATAGTTTATCCTGTCGGTAAGGGTATTGCTCCTGAATCGGATATCGCGGTAATAAGCTTGCTGGGGTATGACGCGCATAAATATTATACCGGCCGCGGGCCCTTAGAATCATTCGCCGAAGGATTAGAAGTCAATGACGGGGATGTGGCTTTCCGCGTAAATTTTGCTACAGTCGCTGAAGACGGAAAGACTATTAAAGACAGGCGGGTGGGCAGGAATTTGACTACCGAGGAAGCGGTAGCTTTAGCTAAAGAAATTAATTCTAAAGTCACGCTTTCCAGCGCTACTTTTGAATTTAAAAGCACGATCGGCCACCGCGGTATTTTAGTGATCAGAGGCATGCATCAGAAATTATCCGGCTGGATCACTAATACTGACCCTGCTTACGACCGCGAGGGCGTATTTGGGGTAGCCAAAGAGAAATTTGAAAATATAGTCGCGGTTTCGGAAGCTATGCCCGGGTATGAAAACTCTCCGGAAGCCCAGGAAGCGGCTAAACTGCTTAATGAGTTTACCGAGAAGTCAATGCAGGTTTTAAATGCGGCAGCGATAAATAAGAAAAGGATAAGCGAAGGCAAAATGCCCGGGAATTTAATTTTATCAAGAGATGCCGGAGACCATCTGCCGAAATTTCCTCCAATTCAGGAAGAATTTAATTTAAGATTCGGTTCGTTTGTGCAGATGCCGGTTGAAAAGGGGATCGCCCTCTTAACGGGAATTGATATTATTGATGTCCCGCAGTCCAGCGGCCACCTGGATGTGGATTATCCTGTCTGGGCCAAGATCGCCCTGGACTCCATCCAAAAATATGACGGGATTTATGTGCATATTAAAGGCCCGGATGAGCCGGCGCACGATGGGGATTTTCAGAAGAAGAAAGAAAGCATAGAGGCGATTGACAAATATTTCTTCTCCAGCCTTTTAAGTAAAATAGACCTGGCTAATACGATTATCGCGATAACCGCGGATCACTCTACTGTTTGCGCAGTCAAGGCGCATACCGCGGATCCGGTCCCTCTGCTTGTCTGCGGCGGGAATATCAAACCGGATGGCTCAATGAGTTTTTCCGAAAAAGCAGCTAAGCTTGGCTCAATCGGAGAGATGCTTGGCCGCCAGATCCTACCCTTCCTAATAAAGCTCGCCAAAGAATAATCAGGGACGGTTCTCAACTCAATCGTAAAGCGTCCCCTACAAAGAAAATAGACTGTCAACTAGTTCGTTGTTTGTCCCCCTAAAATTATAACTACTCCAACCATATTCATTTATGTGTGATGACAAGGATGCTCTTACTGGGTTAGATTCGACATAGTTTATGCATTCTAAAAGGTAAGCATCCTTTTCTATGATTTTACTCTTGAATCGGTCCTGCCAGAGGTGTCCAACCTTTTTATATTTGAAATTAAAATATCGAGTATAGCTTAAATTTAAACCACGCATAATTCTATTGAGAATAGAAGGATTATTTAACTCAATGATAAGGTGCACATGATTAGGCATTAAACAAAAGCAGTATAACTTAAATTTGAACTTCTTCTTATATCTCATAAGAAAGCTTAAATATTTTTCGTAATCATGAGGCTTTAGGAAAACAGATTGTTTCTGATTTCCTCTTGTGATAATATGATAACAACCATTTTCTACGGTAATTCTTGCTGTTCTTGGCATATTTACCACCTCCTAGTACAATAGACGCATAATTTACTGATTTCTAACATAAAAAAAGGGACGCTTTTGCTTTGGCTTGAGAACCGTCCCTGATTTAGAAGATGAACAGTTACGATGTTATAGTGGTGGGCGCGGGGCATGCGGGAATTGAAGCGGCATTGGCGAGCGCGCGAATGGGCTGTAAAACGCTTATGCTGACGATGGATATTCATTCTATCGGACGCATGAGCTGTAACCCGGCAATCGGAGGAGTCGGCAAGGGCCAGCTGGTCAAAGAAATTGACGCTTTAGGCGGCCAGATGGCTCGCGCAGCTGATGCCTGCGGTATACAATTCAGAATTCTTAATGCTTCCAAGGGCCGGGCAGTGCAGTCTTCGCGGGCTCAGATTGATTTGGATTTGTATAATCGGCATATGCAAGAGTTGGTTACGCATATTCCTAACTTAGAGGTCAAAGAAGGAGAAGCTAAGAAGTTAATTGTTACGGATAATCAGGTCAGAGGTGTCGTCACCGCTAAAGATGAGGAGATCAGGGCGAGCGCGTTGGTACTTTCTCCCGGAACTTTTTTAGACGGTTTAATTCATATAGGTTTAGAACACCATAGCGGTGGCCGCCTTAACGAACGCGCGGCAATTGGCTTGGCTGATAATTTGAAGTCTTTTGGGTTTAACCTCTTAAGGTTTAAAACCGGAACCTGCCCGCGCCTGGACAAAAAGACAATAGATTATTCTAAACTTATAATTCAATATGGCGATAATCCGCCCAGCCCGTTTGCGTTTTCAACAATAAAGCTTGCGCAGGAACAAATTCCCTGCCATATCACCTACACTAACCCACAGACGCATAAGATTATTCTGGAGAACTTGGATCGTTCACCGCTTTATTCAGGGATAATTAAGGCTACCGGCGTGCGCTACTGCCCGTCAATCGAAGATAAAATTGTTAAGTTCAAAGATAAATTGAGGCATCAAGTGTTCTTGGAGCCGCAGGGGTTAAGTACGGATGAAGTCTATCCTAATGGCCTTTCCACCAGCTTGCCTGAAGATGTCCAGCTTAAGATGATTCGTTCTATCGAGGGATTAGAGGAGGCCAAGGTAATCCGTTTTGGTTACGGTATAGAGTATTTTATGGCTGAACCCACCCAGTTGTATCCTACGTTAGAGACCAAGCTGGTAAAGAATTTATATTTAGCCGGTCAAATTAACGGGACTACCGGTTATGAAGAGGCGGCAGCTCAAGGTTTGCTTGCCGGAATTAACGCGGCATTAAAAATAAGGAAAAAGGAGCCACTCATTTTAGACCGCGCCTCCAGTTATCTAGGAGTTTTAATTGATGATTTGACTACTAAAGGCACAAATGAGCCGTATAGGATGTTTACCTCCCGGGTAGAATACCGCCTGATCTTACGTGAAGATAACGCGGATACGCGTTTAAGTAAAATAGGATATGACTTAGGATTATTGGACAAAGAAAGTTATAAGCTGGCGCAGAAAAAGATTGAAGATACCGCTAAAGGGATAAAATTCCTTAAAAATACCCGGATACAACCGTCTGCAAAAATTAACGCGGCATTGGCTCTCCTGAATACAGCTTGGTTAAAGAAGGAAGTGACCCTGGAAGAGTTGCTGAAAAGGCCGCAGGTGAGTTTAAACGATATCCGGTCTTGGGTCAGTCTCCCGGAATTCGCTATTGCTAAAGAGGTTGAAATTGAGGTAAAATATAAGGGGTTTATTCAGCGGCAGTTAAAGGATGTGGAGAAATTTAAGAATCTGGAAAAAATCAAAATCCCCGCCGCGCTTGATTATACAAAAATACCCAGCCTTTCGCGGGAAACAAAAGAGAAGCTGGATAAACTCAAGCCGCTTAACCTGGGCCAAGCCTCGCGCATATCCGGGGTGACTCCGGCGGCAATATCAATTTTGATGGTTTATTTAAGGAAGTTCATGGCTTTGGCAAAATGATGCCAAACCATGGCCCTCTGGCCAATGGATAAAAATAAGAATTACGCGGCTTTAAAGAAGTTCGCTATTGCCCAAGGGATTTCTTTATTCGGGGTAGCGGATATCCAGGGAATAAAGAGCGATTTTAAACTGTCTGAAAAATCCCTGGTAAAATTAGATAAGGCTGTTTGTTTAGGCTTAAGGTTAGCGCAGGGTATACTAGATGAGATTTCCTGCGCTCCTACGCGGCTTTATTTCCACCACTACCGCACGGTAAACGCGTCTTTAGACCAGACGGCGTTAAGGATCGCAAATTTTATACAAAATAAGGGTTTTCGGACCCTACCAATCCCGGCTTCCATAATTTTAGACTGGGAAAACCAGAAGGCGCATCTTTCGCATAAAAAATTGGGTGTTTTAGCTGGCCTGGGCTGGATAGGCAGGAATAATTTACTGGTAAATAAAAAATTAGGGAGCCAGTTCCGTCTGGTTACGATTTTAACTGATATGCCCTTAAAGACAGATACGCAAACAAAAGATGATTGCGGGGCTTGCCGTTTGTGTGTTAAAATATGCCCGGCAGAAGCAATTAAGGAAAGCCCGGGAGACTTTGACCATCTAAAGTGTTTTGAGAAACTCAAGGATTTTCAGAAACAAAAGCTGGTTGACCAGTATATTTGCGGAGTTTGCGTCAACGCCTGTAAAGGAAAATAAATTATGGCCGATTTATATTTGACTAAAGCCGGACACCAAAAATTGGTTGAGGAGTTGGAGTATCTGAAGAATACCAAGCGCAAAGCTCTTTCTAAAGCTATAGGAGAGGCCCGGGCTCACGGAGATATATCCGAGAATGCCGAATATGACGCGGCCAAGGACGCTCAAGGGCTAAATGAAAAAAGAATTGCCGAATTGGAGCAAAAACTCTCTTGCGCGCGTCTTCTGGATGATAATATCTCTGCGGATGAAGTCTTAATCGGCGCGAGAGTAAGGCTTAAAGATTTAGATACTGGCGAAGAAGTGGAGTATTTTCTTGTTTCCGGGGAAGAGGCGGATTACGAGCAGGGTAAGATTTCTATTTCTTCTCCTATTGGAAGCGGACTATTGAATCACAAATTAAACGAGAAAATTGAGATTAAAATCCCCGCCGGCACCCTCAAATACAAAATCCTTAAGATATCCAGAGGCTAGTCTGGCTATCCCTATTTACCCTTGACCCTCATCCCAATTTGAGGTAAGATAAGCTTTAAATTACAAATCAACGTTAAGATACCGTTTCTATGAAAGATAAAATCGTTGTTTGGATAAGAAAGCAAGTCAAGGAAGCAAATGCCCAAGGTATTGTCTTAGGGCTATCCGGAGGCATAGATTCCGCAGTAGTCTGCGCTTTGGCAAAAGAAGCGGTAGGTAAAGAGAATGTATTGGGCCTATTTATGCCTTGTCAGAGCCAGGCTCAGGATATAAAAGACGCCAAAATAGTAGCTGGAAAGCTTAAGGTAAGGACTAAGACCGTGGATTTATCCGGTATTTACGGTAGTTTCTTAAAAGTCCTGCCTAAGGCCTCAAATTTAGCTTATGCCAACTTGCGGCCGCGCTTAAGAATGACGGTTTTGTATTATTTTGCCAATAAATTTAATTATCTGGTCTGCGGCACAGGAAATAAATCCGAATTAATGGCCGGGTATTTCACTAAATACGGGGATGGCGGAGTAGATATATTGCCTATAGCCGGTTTATTAAAAAAAGATGTACGCTTGCTGGCCAAAGAGCTGGGTATTCCGGGGCATATCATTACGAAGGCGCCTACTGCCGGGCTTTGGCCGGGCCAGACCGATGAAGGAGAGATGGGTATAACTTATAATGAATTAGATGATATACTCTATAGATTGGAACACCGGCAAAAACAGAGAGCGGGAAAAGAGAAAGTCGCTAAAGTCAAAAGTATGATAGCCAGGTCAGGGCATAAAAGAAATATGCCTGCGATTTGTAACCTTTAACGAAAAAGCGGAGGGCTAAATGGAAGAAATATTGGAGATATTGGAAAAAGACGGCCGAGCTACTCCTGAGGAGATAGCCAAGATGTTAAAGAAGAAGCCCCAGGAAATAAAGAGCGCGATTAAAAAATATGAAAAAGAGGGCGTGATCTTAAAATATAAAGCGGTGGTAAATAGAGATTTAGTCAGGAATGAGGATGCGGGGTTACGCGCGCTCATTGAGGTCAATATTATACCGCAGAAAGACGCCGGGTTTGATAAGATCGCGGAGAGGATTTATTCGTTCCCGGAGGTTTCCAGCTGTTATTTAATTTCAGGCACGTATGACCTTTTGGTTATCGTAGAAGGCAAGAATATACATACAGTTTCTAGTTTTGTCGCCGAGAAACTCTCTTGTCTGGAGAATGTCCGCGGGACAACTACGCACTTTTTGCTTAAGAAGTACAAGGAAGACGGAGTGATTTTAAAACATAAGGAAGAAAATAAGAGGATAGCGATATCGTATTAAACTAGACATAGGTAAAGAAATGAAAATATCTAAAAAAGTAGACCAGATGCAGCCTTCCGGGATCCGGGCTTTTTTTGACCTGGTCCTGGGTATGAAAGACGTTATCTCCTTAGGTGTGGGTGAGCCGGATTTTGTCACTCCCTGGGCAATACGTGAGGCAGGCATATATTCGCTGGAGCAGGGTTTTACCAGCTATACCTCAAATAAGGGCTTATATAAATTACGCCTGGGATTGCACCGCTATTTAAAGTCCAAGTATGACCTGGATTATTCTCCGGATGATGAAATACTGATAACTGTGGGAGTAAGCGAAGGCTTGGACCTGGTTTTAAGGACGCTAATCAATCCCGGGGATAAAATAATCATCCCAGAACCTTGCTATGTTTCTTACGGCCCGGTGACCGAGTTAGCCGGAGGCTCAGCCGTATATATAGACACTACAAAAGATAATTTTAAGTTGACGCCTGAAAAACTGGAAAAGGCGATTGATAAAAAGACCAAGGGTATAATTTTAAATTATCCGACTAATCCTACCGGTGTAAGTTATCGTAAAAAGGAATTAGAGGCTTTAAGCAAAGTGATATTGAAGCATAATCTTATTTGCATTTCGGATGAGGTTTATGGCGACCTGACTTATGACTTTGAGCATACTCCTTTTCCCACCTTACCCGGGTCAAAGAAAAATACTGTTTATTTTAACGGATTTTCTAAGTCATTCGCGATGACCGGATGGCGCGTGGGATTTGCTTGCGGACCAAAAGATATTATCGCGGGAATGACTAAAATCCATCAGTATACGATTATGTGCGTGCCGATAACTAGTCAAATGGCCGCGGCGGAAGCCCTGGTAAGCGGAAAGAAACCAGTGGAAGAGATGAAACGGGAATATCGCCGCCGCCGCGAGTTGGTGGTAGATGAGCTTAACCAGATAGGATTAGTTTGTAATAAGCCCCAGGGAGCTTTTTATGTGTTTCCCTCAATAAAGAAAACCGGATTGCAGTCGTTAGAATTTTCTCAGAAACTTCTTAAGGAAGAGAAGGTGGCTGTTGTTCCGGGAACGGCTTTTGGCCAATGCGCAGAGGGTTATATCAGGATTTCTTATGCCTCCAGCCTGGAAAATTTAAAAGAAGCATTGCGCAGGATAAGCAACTTTTTAAATAAAAGTTAAAAATGCCCCAAAAAAAGACCACGCGTTATGAAATTTACACCAGGCAGATTGAGGTGTTAGCTAAGGTAGCTAACCTGATTAATTCCGGGATGTACCTGGAAGAATTACTGCGTTTAATAGTTCAGGTTACCGCTGAAATAATGAATTCCAAGATATCTTCGTTGATGCTGCTTGACCCGGATAAGAAGGAACTGGTAGTCAGGGCAACGCAATCTATTTCTGAGGCCTATAATAAGAAGCCTAATATTCACCTGGGCGAAGGGATCGCCGGTATTGTGGCTAAAGAAAATAAATCGTTGTGTGTTTTGAATGTTAATGATGATGAGCGCTACTTAAATAGAGATATTGCCAAGAAAGAAAAGCTTTGTTCATTGGCCTGCGTGCCTCTGGCGGTAAAAGGAAGAGTGATCGGGGTCCTGAATTGTTATACTTCCAAAAAACATGTATTTTCTAAGCCGGAGTTAGATCTTCTTACCGCGTTAGCCAACCAAGCGGCAATCGCGATTGAGAATGCCGAGCTGGATTTAAGGGCGCGTTCCGCCGAAGAGGCTTTAACTACCCGTAAGCTGGTGGAGCGGGCTAAAGATATCTTATCTCAGGAAGCAAATATTCTTCCGTCAGAGGCGTACAGGTTAATACAAAAGCAGAGTATGGATTCGCGTAAGTCTATGCGGGAAGTTGCCGAGGCTATTATTTTAGCCAAGGATATAAGAGGTAAAAAGGCCGGCGTAGAGAATAAATAATTAAATATGCAAAGGGGGAAGAGATGAGTATGAGACAGAAGGTTTTACTTAAAATTAAGAGCGTAGAACTGGATAAGGTTGATGCTCCCCAAAAAGTATCTTCTTACTTCGGTGAAAATACTTTTAATATGAAGGCCATGCAAAAGCATATCTCCAAAAATACATTTGCGGCTTTTAAGACCTGGATATCCGAAGGTAGGACCATAACCTTGGAGCAGGCAAATGAGATAGCCAACGCCATGAAAGATTGGGCTATTTCTAAGGGCGCCAGCTATTATACCCATTGGTTCCAGCCGATGACCGGACTTACCGCGGAGAAGCACGATAGTTTTATTTCTATCACCGGGCCCGGAAAAGTAATTGAAAAGTTTTCCGGAAATAAATTGATTCAGGGAGAGCCGGATGCTTCTAGTTTTCCTTCCGGCGGGATCCGCGCCACATTTGAGGCCCGGGGTTATACTGCCTGGGATCCGTCAAGTCCGGCATTTATCATTGAAAGTAAGCTCGGCAAAACCCTTTGTATACCGACTATATTTATCTCTTATCATGGCGAAGCGTTAGATAAGAAACTTCCTCTTTTACGTTCTGACGAGGCGCTGAATAAAGCAGCGTTAAGTTTATTAAAGCTCTTTGGGCATAAAGATATTAAGAAGGTATTTTCCACTTGCGGCCCGGAGCAGGAGTATTTCCTTATTGATAAGAATTACTATAATCTGCGTCAGGATATGGTGATGACTGGCAGGACCTTGGTGGGAGCGCCTTCGCCAAAAGGCCAGCAGCTCGAAGATCAGTATTTTGGAACGATCAAGGAGAGGGTAGTTAATTTTATGTTTGAGGTTGCCGAAGAGGCGTATAAGCTGGGTATTCCCTTGATGACCCGGCACAATGAAGTCGCTCCGCATCAGTATGAGTTTGCTCCTATTTTTGAAGAGTCAAATCTGGCGGCAGACCATAACCAGCTTTTAATGGAGTTAATGAAGAAAATCGCCCTTAGACATGATATGGTCTGTCTTTTGCATGAGAAGCCGTTTGCCGGGATAAATGGAAGCGGTAAGCACTTAAACTGGTCTTTGTCCGATGATAAGGGAAACAATTTACTCAACCCCGGTCAAACCCCGGAAGATAATTTACAATTCCTGGCGCTATTGGCTGCGGTGTTGCGCGCGGTATATTTACATGCCGATCTTTTGCGCGCATCCGTGGCTATGGCTGGTAACGAACACCGCCTTGGCGCAAATGAGGCTCCGCCGGCGATTATCAGCGTATTCTTGGGCCAGCAATTGACTGAAATACTGAATATGATTGAAAAAGGCGTAAAATCCAAGGTTTCTAAGAATGATATTATGGACTTAGGGATCGGCCGCCTGCCGAAATTCAATAAAGATACGACCGATAGGAACCGCACTTCGCCTTTTGCCTTTACAGGGGCTAAGTTTGAGTTCCGCGCAGTCGGTTCGTCCCAGAATATCTCCACACCTATCGCGGTAGTTAATACTATTATTGCCGAAAGCCTGGATTATGTCGCCGAAAAGATTAAAAAAGCTTCCAGCGGCAAAGATTTCAATACCGCGGTCCTTAAGGTTATCTCTGAGATAGCCAAAGAGACCAAGGATATTCGTTTTGAAGGAAATAATTACGCGGAAGCGTGGATTAAAGAAGCCAAGAAGCGCTCTCTTCCTAATATGGCGGCAACTTATGAGGCCCTGGAGGCTTTAACTAAAGAAAAAAATATAGCGCTCTTTGAAAAATACAAAGTATTCTCGAAAGAAGAGCTCATTGCCCGTTACCATATCTGGATTCATATGTATAACCTGACCCTTGAGATTGAGGCGAATACCTTAAAAGAAATGGTCAACGCTTCGGTAGTTCCGGCGGGCTATAGATATGAAAAGTTATTGGCGCGCACTTTGCAGGAATTGGTAGCCTTGAAAAAAACAGCAGGCTTAGCGCTTGACGCAGGCGCGTTAAAAGATAAAAAGGAACACCTTATCGAGGTAGTCTCAAAAATTTACTATGTCCGGCGCAATGCTTTGGAGATGGATAAACTGCTGGCGAAAGCGCAGAAAACAAACGATGAAAAGCGGGCGGAACTTTATTTTAAGGAGCTCAAGCCCTTAATGGAGCATATCCGAAAACACGTGGATCAGCTTGAGTGCGTAGTTCCCGATGACGCCTGGGAATTGCCTAAGTATCGCGAAATGTTGTTTATAAAATAGAATAGATTTAATTACTTAACTTGACAGCTGGGCTATTTTTGCTAAAATACTACCCAATTCGTCTTAACTGACCTTTCTGCAAGGTTTTTCGGGCCTGCCTGAAATGATTCAGAAGGATGCTAAACAAGGGATGAAGTATGAATTATAGTACTTTGGTTTTGGGTATCATTTTTATTCCTGTTATTGGCGCGTTCTGCCTGCCTTGGGTGGCTAAGTTCTCTGGCCGCCTGAGAAATATACTGTCTTTTGTCTTTATTCTAAGTTCGTTCATTCTTTCCTTAAAGCTCATTCCTTTTGTCTTATCCGGTAAAACTATTCTTATCCAACAGCCGTTCGCTCTCGGCCTTAATTTTACCCTGCTTGCCGATAATCTCGCGGTATTTATGGCTTGTATATCCAGCCTGATCAGCGCGGTCATTGTTTTGTATTCATTCAGCTATGTCAGCCACTACGAGAATCAGAATGAATATTATTGTATGGTCACTCTTTTCTTAGGCTCGATGATGGGTTTGGTTTTCTCCGCTAACCTGATCCTTATGTATATATTCTGGGAGATCACCGCCATAACCAGCTGGCGGCTGATCGGGTTCTTTAGAGACAAGCCTTATGTTTTAAAGGCGGATAAGGCATTTTTAGTGACGGTCTTTGGAAGCCTGATAATGTTAATCGGTTTCATCAGTATTTATCAACAGACCGGCTCTTTTGATTTACCTGTTATTAAAGAAGTCCTAAAGACCCAAGGCAATATTTCCAATCTGGTCGTCGCCTTGATTCTGGTCGGTATACTCTCTAAATCCGCGACCCTGCCGTTTCATACCTGGCTACCTGACGCCGGTGTCGCGCCCAGCCCGGTTACAGCACTTTTGCACGCCGCGGTCTTAGTTAAAATAGGCGTTTATGTTTACGCGCGTATTTTTATCGTGAATATTACTCCCGATGTTTTATGGCATACGCTTCTGCCTTTGATCGCCGGCCTAAGCGCGATTGTCTCGGCGGGCGCGGCATTAATCGAAACAGATTTAAAGAGGATCATCGCTTATTCTACGATTAGCCAGATTGGTTTTATCTTTTTTGGTTTAGCCATCGGCAATGAAATCGCGGTTTTAGGCGCGCTCCTTTTTATTTTGATGCACGGTTTGGCCAAAGCCGGCTTATTCCTTTGCGCCGGGATAGTAGAGCAAAATACTAAGACTAAAGATATTACTAAGTTGGGTGGATTGATTTCTACTATGCCGTTTACGGCAATAGCGTTCCTGGCTTGCGCTTTTTCAGTAATGGGAATACCTCCGTTCGGAGGTTTTTTCAGTAAATACCTGGTTTTTAGCGGCGCGTTAGCCTCGGGGAGGCTTTGGGTGGTGCTTATATTCTTAATCGGCGCCTTTTTGACTATTATTTATCTTTTTCGAGTATTTAATATGGTCTTTCTGGGTAAGGTAAATGTCGCGGGCAAGGAAGCCAGCCCCGTAATGGTGGCCAGCGTGGTTAGCTTAGCCCTGCTATCTCTGGCCGCCGGATTTTTGATTTATTACCCGTATAAATTTGCGCAAGGAGCTGTTGGGCAGATGTTGGGAGTGATTAAATGATAGCTAAGGCATTGCTACTTACAATAATTATTCCTTTATTCTCCGGAGTGATCATGTTTTTTCTTCCGGAAAAACTGCGGAGAATAAAAGAAAGCCTGTTAGTATTTTCCAGTTTGGCTAGCTTACTCCTGGCAATTTTCTTATTTCAACAGAAGCTCACCTTTACTTTGCCCTGGATCAGCCCAGGACTGGAATTATCCTTTAGATTATATCAGTTTAGCTCCTTTATGCTTTTAGCTACCGCGTTTTTTGGCTTTTTTATCGCCTTATATTCTGTTGTTTTTATGCGGGGGAGGAATTTCCTTAGCCAGTTCTACGGTTATTTCCTTTTGGCGATAGCTTTTAGTAACGGGGTATTTTTATCCGATAATCTGCTGGTCCTCTTTTTCTTCTGGGAGGCTTTCTTGCTCTTACTCTTCGGGATGATCGCCGTCGGGAACAAGGAAGCTTTTAAGACTGCCACCAAAGCCTTTATTATCGTAGGTATAACCGATTTATGTATGATGCTGGGTATTGCCCTGACCGGGCATTTAAGCGGCACAATGGCAATTTCCAGAATGAATCTTCCTTTAAATAATGGCGTTACGAACCTGGCCTTTATACTTCTTATGATCGGCGCGATTTCAAAAGGCGGGGCAATGCCTTTTCATAGCTGGATTCCGGACGCCGCTACCGACGCGCCACTTCCTTTTATGAGCTTTGTTCCGGCGGCGTTAGAGAAGCTTTTAGGCATATATTTTCTGACCAGGATCTCGCTGGATATGTTTCAGATGACTACAAAATCCGGAGTCAGTATTTTGCTTATGACGGTAGGCGCGATAACTATAATCCTGGCTGTTCTGATGGCTTTGATCCAGAAGGATTATAAGCGCCTCTTGTCGTATCACGCCGTTAGCCAGGTAGGATATATGATCCTGGGTATTGGTACGGCAGTCCCGGCCGGTATTGTCGGCGGGCTTTTTCATATGATCAACAACGCGTTGTATAAAAGCGGGTTATTCCTTAGCGCTGGCAGCGTGGAAAAGCAGGTAGGCACGACTAATTTAGAGAAATTAGGGGGGTTAGCTAAGAAGATGCCGGTAACTTTTACCTGTTTCTTAATTACCGCTGTGGCTATATCCGGAGTCTGGCCGTTTAACGGATTTTTCTCCAAAGAATTGGTTTATGAGGGCGCGATTGAGCGGGGATGGATATTTTATTTTATCGCGGTGTTAGGTTCATTTTTTACTGCCGCGTCATTTTTAAAATTAGGCCACGCTGCTTTTCTAGGCAAGCTTAGCCCGGAGAACGCCAAGACTAAGGAAGCGTGTTTTAGTATGTTGATCCCGATGATTGTTATCGCGCTCGTTTGCCTGATCTTTGGCGTTTTTAACCAGCTGCCATTAAATCACCTGATTCAGCCAATACTAGGGATAAGGTTAGCCGGGCATAATTTCAGCGGTTTCCCTGCCAGTATCTGGATGGTAGTAGTTACTTTCGCGGTTTTATTTTTAGCCGTAGCTAATCACCTTTTTGGCGTAAAGATTAAAGGAAGCGGTTTGCACGCCCTGGACCATATCCGTTACGCTCCGTTTATGGCCAAAATTTATGATTTGGCCGAAAAAAGATTTTTTGACCCCTATAATTGGGGTTTAGGCATAGTAAATATTATTTCCCGGATTAGTTTAGGTATAGATAAAGCAGTAAATTGGCTTTCCGATGGATTGAGCGTTTGGTTAGCGAACGGTTTATCTTTAGGGATCAGGAGGCTGCACACGGGTAATTACTCTATTTATTTAGCCTGGTCCCTCGTAGGTATGCTGGTTATCTTCGGAGTGTTGGTTATTTTATAGAAAGAAGAGCATATTTAAATGAGCGCGTTATTGATTTTGGTCCCATTTTTTAGCGTCCTTATCCTGAATCTGCCGCTTAAGGGAATCCGGAAGCTGGCTTTCGGAGGCGCTATTTGCCTATCTTTACTCCAGATGGCTGCGGTGTTTATTCCGGATGCAGCTTTTTGGAAGATCAACCCGCACGCCTTCGGCAGTATATTTAGCTTTGAGTTGAGCGCTGATAGTTTAAGCAAAGTTATTTTATTCTGTATCGGTTTGGTCTCTTTTAGCGCTCTTTTTGCTACCCGGCAAACCCTTAAAGATAGCGCAGGGCGGTTTAATTTTATTAATATAATTTTAATTGCCGTGGCCGGGATGAACGGCGTAGCGTTAGCGCAGGATATTTTTTCTCTGTATATATATTTAGAGATTACCGCGATTTCTTCCTTTATTCTCATAGCCTTTAACCGGGATATTTTAGGGTTAGAAGGAGCATTTAAATATATTCTGCTTTCCGGAGTAGCCACAGTTTTAATGCTTGCCGGTATCGCTCTGTTTATGCTCATTGCCGGGAGCACCAGCTTTGCGGTTATCCATGCAGTCCTGCTTAATCATAATAAGGATTTTTTAATCAGCTTAGGGATAGGCTTATTTATTGTGGCCCTGTTTATTAAATCCGGGCTTATGCCTTTTCACGGTTGGCTGCCGGACGCTTATACTGCGGCGCCGGCTGCGGCCTCGGTATTATTGGCGGGCGTAGTCACTAAGATTGCCGGGGTATATGTTTTAATCAGGATATTGGTATCGGTGATTAGTTTTAGCCCGGCAATAAAAAGCATTCTTTTGTTGGTGGGCGCTCTTTCGGCGATTCTGGCGGCAATAGCCGCGCTTACCCAAAGCGATTTTAAGCGGATGCTTAGCTATTCCAGTATCAGCCAGGTCGGCTATATTATTTTAGGCGTAGGAAGCGGCTCGGTTTTAGGTATAGCCGGAGCAGCCCTGCATATTTTTAATCACGCCGCCTTTAAATCCCTGCTTTTCTTAAATTCCGCAGCGGTTGAGTGTCAGCTTGGTTCAAGAGATATAGAGGAGATGGGCGGTTTAGCTAAACAGATGCCGGTAACCAGCCTAACTTCAATTATCGGAAGTTTATCTTGCGCCGGGATTCCGCCATTAGCTGGTTTCTGGAGCAAGTTGGTTATAGTGATTGCGCTCTGGATGGCCGGTTTCCGGGCTTACGCGGTGATCGCGGTCTTAGGCAGTATTTTAACCTTGACCTACTTTCTAATTTTACAAAGGAAAGTTTTCTTTGGAAAACCCAACGCTGAATTTAAGGATATAAAAGAAGCGGGATTCAGCCTCACCTTCCCCGCGTTAATACTGGCGGCTTTGATTATTGGAGCAGGGATTTTTACGCCTTTTATACTGAATAGATTTATTTTAAGTTTTAATTCCATATTCGGAGGGTAATTTGTTTCTGGATCTACTCAGTTTAATATTATTGGTTAGCGCGGCATTATGGACAGTAATGACCCGTAGCCTTTTGCGTTCCGCTATAGGCCTGGCTCTTACCAGCGCGGTGCTTACGGTAATAATGTTTAAGATGGAAGCCAATTTAGCGGCGGTCTTTGAATTATCTGTTTGCGCGGGGTTAATCCCGGTTTTATTCGTGAGCGTAGTCAGCCTTACCCAGCCGTATACGCATCAGGAAATCCTGGAACGGATGAAGTCTATGTTCGCGCGTTTCCGGCTCCTGCCGGTTATTCTTATCGGCGTAGGGCTGATACTTGTTTTGCTGGGCCCGCATTCCCAAGTCCAGCTTCCCTTACCGGAAAGCGGAGAAAATACGCGTTTCATATTGTGGCACCTGAGGCAGTTGGATTTATTGGGCCAGGTCATTATACTCTTAGGCGGAGTTTTTGGCGTAGCGGTATTATTTAAAGAAAGGAAGAAGAGTGCTTAGCGCGATTTTTGTCGTCCTGCTTTTTATCATCGGCATATACTGTATAATGGCCAGTTATAATCTGGTGCGCGCCTTGATCGGGTTAGAGATTTTGATTAAAGCCGTAACGCTTTTGATTATAGCCGCCGGCGCAAAAAGCGGGCACCTGCATTTAGCTCAGGCCCTGGTAATTACGGTGATAGTAGTAGAGGTAGTCATGATTACGGTAGCCGTGGGGGTAGTCGTAGGCATTCATATTTATAATAATTCACTGGATGTCCGGAAAGTCAGAAGGCTGAAAGGGTAACTTTTTATGCATAATTGGTTAATCAACCCGGCGGTTGTTTTTATAATAATATTGGCTTTACTCTTTATCTTAAACCGTTTAGGTAAGGAGATAGCCTTTCATTCCGATAAGTTTAAGCCGGGCTGCTCTAAGTCTTATGCCTGCGGGGAGAATAATTTTGACAATACTGCCCAGCCGGATTACAGCACCTTTTTCCCTTTCGCCTTTTTCTTTACGCTGGCGCACGTGGCTACCCTGATTATTACTACTATGCCTATTGCCGACGCGGGGATATTGGTTATGGCCGCGCTCTATATTATCGGCGGGATTATGGGTTTATACATATTATTAAGAAAATAGGAAGAGCGTTATGAGCCTGATTAAAAAAATAATTACCTGGGCCAGGATTAAATCTCCCTGGATCCTGCATTTTAACACCGGGGCCTGCAATGCCTGCGATATTGAAATCATCGCCGCGCTTACTCCCCGCTATGACCTGGAGCGTTTTGGGGTGGTGTTAAAAGGTACACCGCGCCATGCGGATGTCCTAGTTTGTTCAGGGCCGGTGACTAAACAGATAGAAGACAGATTATGCCGGATTTATGAGCAGATGCCGGAGCCCAAGTTTGTAGTGGCGGTAGGCGCCTGCGCTTGTTCCGGAGGTGTAGTTCGCGGCTGTTATAACGTGGCTTCGGGTATAGATAAGGTTATTCCTGTCGCGGCGTATATTCCGGGTTGCCCGGCCAGCCCCAAGGCAATTATTGACGGCGTGGTTAAACTTTTAGCCAGCCTGGAAGACAAGGAAGCTAAAAAATAGTTGGAGGTAGCTATGTCTCAGGAAGAAAAAATTAAAGAGGAACTGCTAAAAAAATTTAATTATCTGGAAGGTTCTGTTAATATAATCCGGCCGCGCCGCATGTCTATTGAAGTAAGCCTGGATAATTTTATGCCGGTATTCGCTTATTTAGCCAAGGAATTAGAGCTTACGCATTTATGCACTATAACCGGCCTGGATGAGCAGGAGAGGCTGGGATTTATATATCATTTGACCGGCGAATCCAGAGTCATGGTCAATTTAAAGACCAGCGTAGCAAAAGCCAATCCTTTGATTAAAACCGTCACTTCTTATTTCCCGGGAGCTGAGATCTATGAAAGGGAATTAGAGGATTTATTCGGAGCCAAGGTTGAGGGCCTCCCGCAAGGGAACCGTTATCCGCTGACTGATGATTGGCCGGTTGATCAGTTTCCTTTAAGAAAAGACTGGAAACCCGCTTTAGATACAGAGCAGGGGGTAGACAAAAATGCATAATTCTAAAGATTTTAAGATTCCCATCGGCCCGCAGCATCCGGCATTAAAAGAGCCGGAAGGTTTTAGCGTGGCCCTTAAAGGCGAGAAGATCCTCGGCGTGGATATTCGTTTAGGCTATAACCACCGCGGAATAGAAAAGGCTGCCGAAGAGAGAACCTACATCCAGGATATTTACCTTATTGAGCGCGTCTGCGGAATATGTTCGCATTCACACTCTACCTGTTTTATTCAGGCGGTTGAAGAGATTGCCGGATTAGCTGTCCCGAGACGCGCGCTGTATATCCGCACTATCATCGGCGAATTAGAAAGAATTCACAGCCACCTTTTGTGGCTGGGAGTGGCCGGCCATGAAATCGGATTTGATACCCTGCTTATGTATTCCTGGAGGGATAGGGAAGTAGTAATGGATATTCTTGCTTCGATTACCGGCAACCGGGTTAATTACGGTATGAATACAATAGGAGGGGTAAGGCGCGATATAAGTCCTGAGCAATCCCAGGAGATACTTATAGCTTTAGATATACTTGAAGAGAGGACAAAGTATTATATTGAAGTTGCTACGCAAGAGTCAACTATAATCAAAAGGTTATCCGGAGTAGGAATTCTTTCCCGCGAAGATGTCTTGCGCCTGGATGCGGTAGGCCCGACTGCCCGCGCATCCGGTGTTAAGCGCGACGTTCGAGCGGATGATCCCTACGCTGCCTATGGCGAATTAGAATTTAAGGTGATTACGGATGAGCGTTGTGACGTTTATGGCCGGACAGTGGTCCGGGTTAAAGAGTTGATGGAATCTTATAAAATAATCCGCCAGGCCCTGAAAAATTTACCCGACGGGCCTATAGCGATTAAGGCCCCGCGTAAGATTCCCGCCGGAGAAGCCTTAAGCCGTTACGAAGCTCCGCGCGGAGAAGACGTGCATTATGTCCGGGCCAACGGCACTGAGAAGCCGGATAGGGTCAAGGTCAGGGCGCCTACTTTAGCCAATATCCAGGCGGTGAAGCATATGCTGCGCGATAGATACCTGGCGGATATGCCTATTGTCATCGCGGCGATTGACCCGTGTTTTTCCTGCACCGACCGCTTGATCGCTCTCAAAGAGCAGGAAAGCGCTACGGGTAAGATAATCAGCTGGCCGGCTTTACATGCTTACAGCCTAGAGTGGTACAAGAAACAGGGGATAGATTTTACCGCGCTTAATAAAAAACTAAGCGCAAAGGGGTTAACGGGATAATTATGTTAGGAGAATTATTTTATATTTTTATATTTCCGGGGTTTGTTTTTCTGATTAATTTCGCCTGGATCGCGGAATTTATTGACCGCAAGATCTATGCCCGGTTGCAAAACAGGGTCGGTCCGCCCTGGTTTCAACCGGTAGCGGATTTTATCAAGCTTTTGAGCAAAGAGGATATTGTGCCGGCTGCGTCTAACCCGAAGATGTTTAAAATAGCTCCGCTATTCGCGTTAGCTTCAGCCATAACCGCCTTTTTTTATATTCCTCTATGGAAGGCGGACGCGCTTTTTTCTTTTAACGGGGATGTCATAGTTGTCCTGTATCTATTAACCCTGCCTACATTGGCCTTCTTCATCGGAGGCTGGTATTCAACTTCGTTATATTCCCGGATCGGCTCAGTGCGTTCGCTTATGCAATTATTCGCTTACGAGGTTCCTTTATTTATGGGTATCCTCTCTTCGGCGCTTTTGGCAGATACCTGGTCGTTAAGAGAGATAGCTGTTTTTTATACCAGCCATCCTTATGTTTGGATGTTTAACCTATTGGGTTTTGCCATAGCCTTAGTCAGTCTATTAGGTAAGCTGGAAAAAGTTCCCTTTGATATCCCGGAAGCAGAAACAGAAGTGGTTGCCGGAGGGTTTACTGAATACAGCGGAAGAATGCTGGCTTTCTTGAGGATGACCCTAGACGTGGAGATGATTGTGGGAAGCGCGCTGCTAGCTTTAGTTTTTTTCCCTTTTGGTTTAAATCTCCATCCGGTTATAGGATTCCTGATTTTTATTATTAAGATCCTCTTTATTATAAGCCTGATTTCATTATTACGCACGGTTGTCGCCAGGCTGCGTATGGACCAGATGATTAACTTTTGCTGGAAATACCTGGTTCCGCTGGCCCTGCTGCAGCTTTTATTTAATCTGACTATGAAAGGAATGTTTTTTAGATGAGACCGGGAAAGATGTTAAGAGAGGTGCTCGGGTCTATTTTTAAGAAACCGGCTACAAATTTGTATCCGGCTCAAAAATTAGATATGCCGGATAGGTTCCGCGGCAAGCTTAAGTTTTACCCCGAAAGGTGCATCGGCTGTAAAATGTGCATGCGCGACTGCCCGACTAACGCTATTACCATTAATAAGGTCGCCGATAATAAATTTGAGGCGGTATTTGATTTAAGCAGATGCATATATTGCGCGCAGTGCGTGGATTCCTGCCCGAAGAAAGCGCTGGAACCGACAAAAGAAGTAGAACTGGCCCAGTTGGATAAGAATAAACTTAGGGTGGTATTCTCTTATAAAGAGAGCCAGGAAAAACCGAAAGAATAGAGGGCATTTGTGGATTATTCCGCTGTTTTGCAGAATGATTTAACCGCGTTAATTGTCAGGTTCGGCGATTTAGGCGTATTCCTGGCTATGTTTTTGGAGTCCTGCGTAGTCCCTATACCTTCCGAGGTGATTATAATCGGCGCCGGGGCAATAGGTATACCTTTGGCTGCGGTGCTTATTTTTGGGTCCCTGGGTTCAACCTTAGGGGCCATGGTGGGATATGCCTTAGGCAGGTATGCCGCTATGCCGGTGTTATTAAAATTCGGCAGGTTCATACTTATCAAGCCGCAGCATATTTATAAGGCGGAAGAATTTGCTAAAAAGTACGGGGTAGCCAGCGTATTTATCGGAAGAGTCCTGCCGATAATCCCTTTTAAGGTCTTTTCCATCGCCGCGGGTATTACCCGGATTGCGTTTATACCGTTTGTATTATGCACGTTAGCCGGGGTTTTGCCAAGGATATTTCTGTTGGCTCTTTTTGGCGCCGCAATTGTTAAATACACAAAAGTAGTTTTTATTTTAATACTCTTTGCGGTATTAATATTTTTGGCTTTCAGGTTTACGCGTTTTTTCTACACTAAGAAAAAAACAAATATCAGAGGAGGCTCCAGATGACCATATGGCAGATGCTTAAAAGCGGCGGCCTGACGATTTATGTTCTTTTAGCTTGTTCGGTTTTATCGTTAGCTATTATTATAGAAAGGTATGTTTACTACCGCAGAAGGTCCAAGATCAAGAGGCCGGATTTTATGTTAAGAGTTAGCCGGGAGTTGGCAAAGGGCGATATTCTTAAGGCTCTGGAGACCTGTAAAGCTACGGATACCCCGTTTTCCAGCGTAGTCTATTCGGGCCTTAATCTGCATGGCCATAATGAGATGCTTATATCCAATACCATGGAGAGAGAAATAACTATTGAGACGACTAAATTAGAAAAATTCACCAGCATAGTCGGCACTATAGGCAGCACCGCTGTTTACATAGGGCTTTTTGGCACTGTCTTAGGGATCATCCGGGCGTTTCACGATATATCTATGAGCGGTTCCGGCGGTATAAGTGTGGTCATCAGCGGAATATCCGAGTCGTTGGCCTGCACAGCTATGGGTTTATGCGTCGCGGTCCCGGCGGTTATCGCCTATAATTATTTTACCAAGAAAATCGATAATTTTATTACCGATATGGAGCTGTGCGCTTCCGAAACAATGGACTTATTGACGGTTAAACAAAAATGAACTTACGCGCTCATAAACAAAGATTAATAGCCGAGATTAACATAACCCCCTTTACCGATGTTATCCTGGTCCTCTTGATAATATTCATGATAACCACGCCTTTAATCTTACAGTCCAGCCTGAAGGTCAATCTTCCGCAGGCTGCCAGCGCCCTTCCGGTCAAGGAGATGGGGCCGCTAAATATAACTATAACCAATGAAGGAACAATATATCTGGACGGTTCGATGGTCACCCGTAAGGAATTAAAGGATAAGGTCATTGCCAGGCACGAAAAGGATCCGTCTTTAGGCGTTATTGTCAGTTCAGACAGGCTGGTGCGTTTTAAGGATATCGTAGGCGTACTGGATATTTTAAATACAGCAGGAATAAGAAATTTGAATATTGCGGCAACAACTCAAGGATAAGAAAGGAGAAGTAACAAAATGTTAGGTTTAATGAATGCGAGTGTTTTTGAGATGGTGGCGATTTGGGGCGTGCTTTTAATCGCCTTTATGGGATTAGGTTACGCTTTGTTCCTGCGCAAGCAGGTTTTAGCTCACGATAAAGGAACTCAGGGTATGCAGGATGTCTGGAACGCGATACGCACAGGCGCGGACGCTTACCTTTCCCGTCAGTTAAAAAGCATACTTCCTTTAATTTTAGTCCTTACCGGCGTCTTATTCTTTTCGGTTTATGTTATTCCTCCGAGTGATGAAGCGCTGAAGCGTTTCAGCAATCTTACTCCGGATTTGGTCCGCCTTATTGTTGGTTTAGGCAGGGCAGCGGCGTTCGTTATGGGTGCTTTCTTCTCTCTTACCGTAGGCCAATTCGGTATGCGCATGGCAGTTGAAGGTAACGTGCGCGTAGCTTCCGCCTCCCGCAGAAGTTTTGCCGAGGCCTTAAAGATAGCCTATCGTACCGGTACTATTACCGGTATGCTTACCGACGGTCTTGGGCTTTTAGGCGGCACGCTGATATTTATTATTTTTGGTATCGCTTCTCCCGACGTATTATTGGGATTTGGTTTCGGCGGAACGCTCCTGGCGCTCTTTATGCGTGTCGGCGGCGGCATCTATACTAAAGCAGCGGATGTCGGAGCTGACCTTGTAGGTAAGGTAGAAAAGAATATTCCCGAAGATGACCCTAGAAACGCCGCGGTCATCGCTGACCTGGTAGGCGATAATGTCGGTGATTGCGCGGGTATGGCCGCGGATATTTTTGAATCTTACGAAGTAACTATTGTCTCCGGTTTGATTTTAGGTTTAGCGCTGGTTTCTATCACCGGAGAATTAAAGTGGATAGTCTTTCCGTTATTAGTGCGCGGTATCGGAGTCCTTTCTTCAATTATCGGTACGTATCTGGTAAAGGGGAGCAAGAAAGAAGACGGCAAAGGTCAGGACGCGTTTAAGAGTATAAACCGCGGGTTTTATTCATCTGCCGCGATTTCAATAATCGCGTTTTTATTTCTAGCCCATTACTATATGCACGAATGGAGGGCGTTTTTCTCCGTAGCCATGGGTATAGTTCTGGCTATTGTCATTGACGAAATAACCAAATATTTTACCCATACGCATCACGCTCCGGTAAAAGAAATCGCTGGTTCATCCAGGACGGGCGCGGCGACCTTGATCTTACGCGGGCTATCTATAGGCCTTGAGTCCAGCGCTTGGCAATTTATAGTTATCGCGCTTACTATTATGGCTGCTATAGTGATCTATTGGGGACAACCCGTTGTGTTTATCCTTTATGGCGTAGCGATGACCGGTATCGGTATGCTTACCTTGACCGGAAATAACGTGGCTATGGATTCATTCGGGCCTATCGCGGATAATGCTAACGGTATCGGAGAAATGGCGCATTTGGAACCAAAGGCCCGCCAGATCATGGCCGACCTGGATGCCGTAGGAAATACCACTAAGGCAATTACTAAAGGCGTCGCTATAGGTTCAGCGGTAATCGCCGCGGTTTCCTTGTTCGGCGCTTTTTTGACCGATGTCACCAAAGTCCAGGCGCAGATGGGTATAGCCGAGTCTTTACGGCTTTTGACCACAGGTATCCGGGTTTCGGAGCCGATTGTTTTTGTCGGTTTACTTATCGGCGCGGCAATACCCTGTTTATTCTCCAGCCTGATGATTAATTCCGTGGCCCGGGCAGCAGCCCTGATTGTTGATGAAGTGCGCAGGCAATTTCATATCCCGGGTTTAATGGAAGGAAAAGTCAAGCCGGATTATAAAAAAGCGGTGGATATCTGCACGATATCGGCGCAGAAAGAACTGGTCGGTTTGGCTTTAATCGCAGTGTTAAGCCCGCTTTTGATCGGGATGGTCTTAAGGGTTGAGGCTTTAGGCGGGTTTTTGGCCGGCGTAATTATTTCAGGACAGCTTCTGGCGGTCTTTATGGCTACCGCCGGCGGCGCCTGGGATAATGCCAAGAAGACTATTGAAGACGGTTTATACGGAGGCAAGGGTTCCGAAGCGCATAAGGCTTCGGTTGTCGGCGACACCGTTGGAGATCCCTTAAAGGATACTTCCGGCCCGGCCTTAAACCCGATGATCAAAGTAATCAACATGGTTTCGCTATTAGCCGCTCCTATAATTATTCACTATCGTATAACTAACGCTGGTGTTATAATTAGTATCGCGCTTTGTGTGGTCGTGATATTTGGGGCTATTTTATATTCAAAGCACGGCGTATTAAGTTTCAGAAAGAAGAGCGAAGTAGGTTTCTAAAAAATGTCCATTATCCAACGGATAAAAAATTTAGTTATAGGGAAATCGCGGAATCCTCAGGACTCCGCGATTTTCCATAAAATATCGCTGATAGCTTTCTTTGCCTGGATAGGCTTAGGGGCTGATGGTTTATCTTCGTCATGTTACGGCCCGCAAGAAGCATTTCTCGCCCTAGGGGCGCACACCTACTTAAGTATTTTTGTCGCTTTAGGAACAGTGCTGACCATTTTTATCATCAGCAACAGCTATTCTCAAATAGTTGAACTCTTCCCCGGAGGTGGCGGCGGATACCTGGTCGCCAGTAAACTTTTGTCGCCTACCCTGGGGATGGTTTCTGGTTGCGCCTTACTCATTGATTATGTGTTGACTATTACGGTATCCATCGCCAGCGGCGCCGACGCGCTCTTTAGCCTTTTACCTATACAGTGGCACGCGTATAGGCTGGGTTTTGCTATCGTGGTGCTTATGGCGCTTATGGTGTTGAATATGCGCGGAGTCAAAGAATCAGTTTTAGCGCTTACCCCTATTTTTATCGTCTTTTTGATTACGCATATTTTTATTATCATTTACGCTTTTTGCAAGAATTCTTCTAACTTCGGGCAGTTAAGCGCCTCCACCGCGGGTGATTTACATAACACGGTTTCGCAAATCGGTATATGGGGGACTATCTTTTTAGTCCTTAAGGCGTATAGCATGGGAGCGGGAACTTATACCGGAATTGAAGCTGTCAGTAATGGTGTGCCGGTCCTGCGCGAGCCAAAGGTTCAGACCGCCCGGCATACTATGCGCTATATGGCCTTTTCGCTCTCTTTTGTGGTTTTGGGTTTAATGGTAGCCTACTTGTTTTATAATGTCCACATTCAAACCGGAAAGACTTTAAACGCGATTCTTTTTGAACAAGTCACCTCCGGTTGGGGCAAGTCGGGATTTATTTTTGTCCTTATAATCCTGCTTTCGGAAGCCACGCTGCTTTTTGTTGCCGCTCAGACCGGTTTTCTTGACGGCCCGCGGGTTTTGGCGAATATGGCCAATGACCGCTGGTTTCCTACCAAGTTTTCAACTTTAAGCGATAGGTTGGTGACGCAAAACGGCATCTTGATTATGGGCGTTTTGGCTTTGATACTTATGAGCGTTACCGGCGGCTCAGTCAGGTTCCTGGTGGTTTTATACAGTATTAACGTTTTTATTACCTTCTGTTTGTCTCAGGCAGGTATGGTCCGCCATTGGTGGCAGATGCGTTCTAAAATCAAGGGTTGGTTTAAGAAATTATTCATAAACGGCTTGGGCCTCTCCTTAAGCGCTTTTATACTTGTATCCATGATTGTGATGAAACTAAACGAGGGCGGCTGGATTACTTTGTTTATTACCGGCGCCTTAATTGCGGTAGCTCTCTTAATAAAAAGGCATTATTATCAAACCGCAAAACTCCTGCATAGGTTAAATAATCTGGTTACCGTCGCCGAATCAGCGGAAGATACATTGTTAAATCCTATGTCGAATGTTGCGCAGGATATTAAGCCTGATCCTAAAGCCAAGACCGCGGTTTTATTGGTAAGTGGTTTTAATGGTATTGGTTTACATACGCTCTTTGGAATCATAAGACTATTCGGAGGGGTGTTCAAGAATTTTGTTTTTGTCCAGATCGGAATAGTTGACGCCGGTAATTTTAAGGGTAGGGATGAAGTGGGAAGGGTAGAAGCCGAAGTCAAGACTGATATTACCCGTTACGTTAAATTTATGAATAAGCAGGGGTTTTACGCCGAAGGGATATTCGAGGTAGGCACAGATGTGGTGGAAGAGGTAAGCAATATCGCGCCCCGCGTTCTTAAACGTTTTCCAAATTCGGTATTCTTCGGCGGCCAGCTTATTTTTCCCCAAGATTCATTTGCCATAAGGTTCCTGCATAACTATACGGTTTTCGCGATGCAGAAGAAATTATACCGCGAAGGTATCCCTTTTGTTATATTGCCAATCAGGGTCTAGAGTGGCCGATAAAGAAGAGCTCTATAAAAGGATTAAGATCGCTGGGTTAGTTTCATATATCCCGATAATCTTAGCCACTTCTTCTTTAGCCGGTTTTTTCCTAGGCGATTATCTACAAAAAAAATTCCATCTGTCTTTTTATTTTATGGTTATTTGCGCCGCGGCGGGAGTTGTCTTAGGGATAAGGGAATCAGTAAGGATACTCAGGTTAGTTTTAAGAATAGATAAAAAGGTCTAAAGATGCGGGAGTATTTAATTTACGGCGCGGGTATTTTAGTCGGAGCCAGCTGGTTAATGGCCAGTTTTTTGTTTACCCTTAATTTACTGGAGATCGCCATACTTAGAAGGCCAAAACAGAAGCTTTTGCTATTGCTTTTGGTAAAATTTCCAGTATTATATTTATTAGGATTTTTAATACTGGCTTTAAAGATTTTTCCCGCTGTAAGTTTGCTTTTAGGCATGTCTTCGATTTTATTAGTTTTAGGAGTATTAAGCATATGGTCGAAGCGCACCAAACCCAATCTGAACTGCCGAATTTAGTTTCGTTTTTAGCCGAGGCAGTCGGCAAGTCCACCCATTTAGGCGAACAGGTAATCTTGTGGCAAAATGTCATCTTTTCCCTCCTTATCGTTTTTATTATTTCTTTGATCGCGTATCTAGCCTCCCGTAAGCCGAAGATGATCCCCGGAAAGCTGCAGAACGCAATAGAGTTAGTAGTGGGAGGTCTGGATGATTTTGTCTGCGGGATATTAGGCAAGCAGGGCAGAAGGTATACCCCTTTTATCGGCACGCTTTTTATCTACATACTTTTCATGAATTTATCCGGAATAATCCCTTTTCTGAAATCTCCGACAGCCAGTTGGTCAACGACCCTGGGGTTGGCCTTTTGCGTTTTTGTTTACGTGCAATACGCCGCTTTTAAAGAATTGGGTTTCTTAGGTTATTTAGACCATATGCTGGGTAAACCGCGGGGGATCCTGGCTTTTTCCGTGTTTATTCCGCTGATGATGTTTATCCTGCATATTGTTTCGGAATTAGTCCGGCCGCTAAGCTTGTCTTTGCGTTTACGCAGCAATATCTGGGGCGATGATCTGCTTTTGGCTGTTCTGGCCGGCTTTGGCCCCGCGGGTATTCCGCTTTTGGTATTTAGCATGTTACTGGCAATCTTAGCCGCGGTAGTCCAGGCGGTAGTCTTTAGCCTTTTAACAACAATATATTTTTCACTGGTCTTAACCCACGAGGAGGTGTAAAGATGGATTATAAAGTAATGTTGGCGCTGGCTATTCCGTTAGGATTAGGCATAGTCGCGGTCGGTTCCGCGCTGGCCTTAGGTAAAGCCGTTTCTTCGGCAATGGAAGCGACAGGCAGGCAACCGGAAGCGGCAAATAAGATATTAATCAATATGGCGACAGGTTGCGCTTTTATTGAAGCGTTGACGATTTACGCGTTGGTCTTCGCGTTTGTGTTAGCGGGTAAATTATAAATTTAAATAGGGACAGCGACCATTTTTCCTAAGTAAAATAATGGGAAAAATAGTCGCTGTCCCTAATAAAAAATGGAATTACTTAAACTCTTAAGTACTAATGAGATTATCGCCCAGGTCTTGGGGTTCCTTATCTTGTTGACCCTGCTGAGGGTTTTTGCCTGGAAGAGGGTGTTGGGAGTTTTAGATAAGCGCAAAGAGCGCATTGCCCAGGAGTTTAAGAAAATAGAAGAAACTAGAGCGGATATTGAAAAACTAAAAACGGATTATAATGCTAAACTCGGGTCAATTGAAGAGGCGGCTAAAGATAAAATGCACGCGGCCTCGCTTGAGTCAAAAATAATTTTAGAGGACGCGCGTAAAGCAGCGCATATACAGGCTCAGGGGATTATCGATAACGCCAAGGCCGGCGTTAAATACGAATTGGCCAAGGCCAAAGATGAGCTTAAAAACGAGATCATTGATTTAACTCTGAAGGCCACCGAAAACGTGATAAAAGAAAAACTTAACCAGGAAGGGGACAAAAAGCTGGTCAGGGAATTTCTGGAAGGGGTAGATAAGCTTTAATGAAAGAAAGGCTGGTAGTCAAGAGGTACGCCGAGGCATTTATGGATTTTTCAAAAGAAACCGTGGGGTTAGAGCGGGCGGCCCAGGATTTTAAAGGCTTGAAACTTCTTATGCAGGAAAATCCGGGATTCCAGGAGATCCTCAGCAGCCTGGATGTAGCGCTGACTGAAAAGGAAGATTTTATAGATAAGGTTTTAGGCGCGGATTTCTCCCAAGAATTCCGGCAGTTCTTAAAACTTCTTTTAGAAAAGCAGCGCATTGATAAGATTGTTGATATTGCTGATTATGTAAGGGTGGCTTACGCGCACCTGGGAGAGACGGAGGCAATATTAAGAACAAGTTTTCCTTTAGATTTAGATTTGGTGCGGGAGATAAAAGATAGACTAGAGAAGAAATTTAACCGCCGGTTCAGGTTTTACATAAATCTGGATGGAAGTATGCTGGGGGGCGTGCAGGTGATCATAGGCAATACCATTATTGATGGAACGGTGCGTCGGCGTTTAAGCGACCTTAAAGAAAAACTATTATCATTAAAGGTATAATATGCCACTAAGGCCAGAAGAAATAAGTTCGGTTATCCGGCAGGAACTGGAAAGGTACAAGACTCGCATGCGTTCGGAGTCTATCGGTACGGTTATCCAGGTCGGGGACACAATTGCCAGGATCCACGGTTTGGACGATGTAATGGTAGGCGAGCTAGTCCAATTTTCAGAGAAGGTTATGGGTATGGTTTTAAATCTGGAAGAAGAGAGCGTCGGCGTAGTCATCTTTGGCACGGATAATCCCGATAAAGATATTAAAGAAGGCGATATTGTCAAGAGGACGGGAAAAATAGTAGAGGTTCCGGTAGGAGAGGAGCTCATCGGCCGGGTAGTCAATGCTTTAGGTAAGCCCATTGACGGGAAGGGACCGCTAGACACCAATAAATTCCGGCCAATAGAATCCAAGGCGCCTAATGTGGTGGAGCGCCAGCCGGTAACCGAATCTCTTGAGACGGGTATTAAAGCTATTGACGCCCTTACGCCTATCGGCCGCGGGCAGCGGGAATTAATTATAGCTGACCGCCAGACCGGCAAGACCGCGATCACTATTGATACAATTATTAACCAAAAAGGCAAAGGAGTATATTGTATTTATGTGGCGATCGGCCAAAAACTTTCCAGCATCGTTACGATTTCGGAAATCTTGCAGAAATACGGAGCAATGGAGTATACCACTATTGTCAGCGCTTCCAGCCGCGCGTCAGCGTCTTTACAATATCTGGCTCCTTATTCGGGTTGCGCGATAGGAGAAGAGCTGCTTTATTCCGGAAAGCACGTATTGGTGATTTATGATGACCTGACTAAACATGCCCAGGCCTACCGGCAGCTTTCCCTGCTTTTAAGAAGGCCTCCGGGAAGAGAGGCGTATCCCGGAGATGTCTTCTATTTACACTCTAGATTATTAGAGAGAGCGGCCAAGCTTAATAACGCCCTGGGAGCCGGCTCGCTTACCGCGATACCCATAATTGAAACTCAAGCCGGAGATATTACCAGTTATATCCCTACAAATGTAATCTCAATTACCGACGGACAGATCTATCTGGAGAATGACCTTTTTTACGCCGGCGTGCGTCCGGCGATAAACGTGGGTTTATCAGTCTCCCGAGTCGGCGGTAAGGCCCAGGTAAAAGCTATGCGCCAAGTTGCCAGCAGGCTCAGGCTTGACCTGGCGCAATACCGCGAATTAGTCGCCTTTACCCAATTCGGCACAGAGTTAGATAAGGCCACCCAGGCGCAACTTATCCGCGGCGAGAGAATGGTAGAGATCTTAAAGCAAGAGCAGTATAGCCCGCTGCCTATTTCTAAACAGGTGCTGATTATTTATTGCGGCACGCGGGGATTTCTGGATGACCTGGCGGTAGGAATAATCAAAAAATTTGAGGGAGAATTCTTTAAATATATGGATAAGTACCATCCGGATATTGCCGCTGAGATAGAAGCCAAAAAAGAACTAAGTAATGCCCTCATGCTACGCCTGGATACGGCAATAGCCGCTTTCAAATCCGGGTTTATAAGAGAAAATAAATTATGATTCAGTCGCTGAAAACTATAAAAAACAGGATTCGCAGCATCGAGAATACCAAAAAAGTTACCGCGGCTATGGAAATGGTTTCGGTAGCAAAATTAAACCGCATCGAAAAGAGCTTGTTTCTTTTAAGGCCCTACGTCCTAGGGCTTAAGGAGCTAATGCAAAATCTTATTAATAGCCAGCCTGAGATCACCCACGCGCTCCTGGAAGCCGGGCCGCTTACGGATAAAATAGCCCTCTGTCTGATAACTTCGGATAGCGGGCTGTGCGGAACTTATAATAACAATATCCTGCGCCTGGCCGAGGAATTCATCAATACGCACGGCAGGGAAAAGATAAAGTTAGTTTGTATAGGCAGAAAGGGCTGGAATTATTTTAAGCAAAGAGGCCTGGAGGTATTAAATACCTATATCGGCTTAAACGGCCGTTATTCCGCAGAAACCTTAAACGAAATTAGCGCTAACCTGGTTAATATATTCACCTCAAGGGAGGTCGCGCAGGTCTACGTTGCTTATACTTGTTTTAAAACAGCGTTACTCCAGAAACCGCTGATCGAGAAATTCCTTAATCTGGAGCGGCCGGCGCAAGAGGAGAGAGAGTATATCTTAGAGCCGGATAGCCAGACTATCTTAAATGAGATTATTCCAAAGTACATTTCTATGAAATTAAGACTGATTATCTTAGAATCATTTACCGCTGAGCATTCAGCCAGGATCGTAGCGATGAAGACAGCGACAGATAATGCCAAGGAGTTATTGGAGGATTTAATTTTGTTTAGGAATAAAGTCCGCCAGGCAAATATCACCCAGGAATTAATGGAGATCATTTCTTCGTCAGAGGCATTGCGAGGTTAAAATCTATGGGCAAGGGACAGATTATACAGGTTATCGGGCCGATTGTGGATATAAAATATCCGGAGAAAGAAATTCCGCAGCTTTTAAGCGCCATCAAAATCAATTATCCGCAGGCGCATATTGATTTGACTTTAGAAGTGGCTCAGGATATCGGTAACAATACCGTGCGTTGTATTGCTTTAGGCCATACTGACGGGTTATCCCGAGGCATGATCGCAGTTGATACGGGCTCGCCCATTACCGTCCCTATAGGCAAGCAGACCTTAGGCAGAATATTTAATTTATTAGGAGAGCCTATTGATGGCCAGGGCGCATTACCTGAGCCGGAAAAACGAAATCCCATCCACAGGCAATCGCCTAACTTTACGGAGCAAGTTCCGACAACCTCCATTTTAGAGACCGGTTTAAAGGTCATTGATTTATTAGCGCCTATACCTAAAGGAAGCAAGGTCGGTTTATTCGGCGGCGCCGGAGTCGGTAAGACGGTCATTGTCATGGAATTAATCCGGACTATCGCCACCGAACACGGAGGGGTTTCGGTATTTGCCGGAGTCGGCGAAAGGACAAGGGAAGGAAACGAGCTGTGGTTAGAATTAAACGCGTCCGGAGTCATAAAAAATAGCGCGCTTGTTTTTGGGCAAATGAATGAGCCTCCGGGGGCACGCTTACGCGTCGGCCTCTCCGCGCTTACGATAGCGGAATATTTTCGCGACGAAGAGAGAAAAGACGTGCTTTTATTTATTGATAATGTCTTTAGGTATGTTCAGGCCGGCTCAGAAGTATCTACGCTTCTAGGCCGTATGCCTTCGGCAGTAGGATACCAGCCGAACCTCTCTACCGAAGTTGCCCAGCTTGAAGAGAGGATCGCTTCCACGCGCAACGGTTCAATTACTTCTATTCAGGCGATCTATGTGCCGGCGGATGACCTGACCGATCCTGCGCCGGCAGCGATATTCTCGCATCTGGACGCGAAAATCGTACTTAGCCGGCAAATCGCCGAACTCGGTATTTATCCGGCAGTTGATCCTCTGGATTCAACCTCGCGGGTCATGGATCCTAAAGTTGTAGGCGAAGAGCATTATACCGTAGCCCTGGCGGCGCAGAAAATTTTACAACGTTACAAAGACTTAAAGGACATCATTTCCATATTGGGTATGGATGAATTATCGGATGAAGATAAATTAATCGTCTCGCGGGCCAGAAAAATCCAGCGTTTTTTCTCGCAGCCGTTTTTCGTCGCGGAGAACTTTACCGGAAGAAAAGGTAAATACGTAAAATTAGAAGATACCATAAAAGGGATAAAGATGATTAGCGCTGGCCAACTGGATAATCTGCCGGAACAGGCATTTTATATGGTCGGTACGATTGAGGAGGCAATAGAGAAATCCCAACAGATGGAGAATAACGCTAATGCCGTTTAACGTTAATATTCTGACTCCGCAGGAGAAGATTTTTGAAGGGACTGCTTTTTCGCTGATTGTCCCGGCAGCGTTAGGATACCTGGGGATACTGGCGAACCACGCCCCGCTCCTAGCCAGCCTTAGACCCGGGAAAATAATCTACCAAGAAAAACAAGGCAGGCAATCCGTAATCCATAACAAAGGAAAAGGCTTTATCGAAGTCCTGGATAATAAGGCGACTATTCTCCTTGAGGCTGTGGAAAAGCTTTAAGGCGGGAGTAAAATAAAAATCCGATGGTTAAAGAAGAGGCCTTAATCGAGTTTTTAAAAGGGTTACGCATTGCCATTAATAATTCTCTCGCTTATTCCCGCCAGCACCCTTATTTCCTCAAATCCGCTCAAGAATTCCAAGAAAAAATAGAGAGTCTATTCAATTTCCTCGACCCCATAAAAGTCAACGTTATGCCTAAGTCGTTATTGCTGGACGGTAAAGACTGCCAAAAGTTAGCCTTTGTGCCGGAACTGGCTAATATTTTACATCAGCGCAAAATAAAAAGCGTGGAATTCAGGTCCGGATTAACCGCGGGCGAATTGGCTGATTTCTTAAGCGTATTATCCAGGCAGCCAAAAGAAATCATTAAAAACGGCGGCTTGGCGCGCCTCTTGATCGAAGCCGGGATCCGGCACATCCGCGCGGAAGACCTGGATTATTCCGGGTTATTGGGCTCGCAAGGCCAAGAGGCCAAAGATGTCTGGATGTATCTATTTAAGGACACGATAGAAAGCCAAAATGCCCGCAAAATTAATGAATTAGCGGCTAATTTCTCAAAAGGGATAAACAATCTAAACGTGAAGAAGGTCATTGAAGACGATAAATTAAGGGAGGATTTGCGCAATTTCCTGCGTTATTTAAAAGAGACAAAAAATGAGAACTTCGCTAAATGCTCCCAGGAACTCTCCAGCCTCATAATATCTTCGGGGGATCCGTTTAGCGCTGATAGCATAGGAAGATTAAAGGAGGTATTTCAGGACCTGGATAATAATGATTTCTCGGATATCCTGTTATCCCGGTTAGCTGATGAGAAAGCCTTAAATCCTTTAAGCCTGGAGTTATTCTCCCGTCTGGCGGGAGAGGATAGGGCGGATAAGATTGCTTCAGGCCTGGAAGGCAGAGTTAGCGTAAAGGCCGGCTTAAAAAATAAAACAGTTTTACTTAAGAAGATCAAAGACCTCTTATCTGACCCTGATAATACGACTGTTTCTCCCGTATACCGTAGAGCCCTGAGCGCCTTGCTTAAGAATATTTCTTCTGCGGAAATCCTTTCATTTGAGCGCGAACAACTACGCTCTAATTACCATATGATTATCCTTAATTTATTAGCCCAGGAAGATAATACAAGCGGCTTGGATTTACTGTTGAGCAGGTTAAGTAAAGAATGGGAGAATATAACCGAGGAAAAAGATTACCGCTTCCTTAAGTATCTCTTGGATACATTGAAACAAAAAAAAGAAAGGCTCTCCCCGGATTCATTGGAGACTATCGAAAAGCAGATTACCTTGATAGTTGAGAATAATATATGGGTGGAGAACCCTTCTTTAGACCTAACTTGTCTAGCCGATTCTTTGGAGAAAAGCTATTCCGCGGCGTCTTTCTACTTGGATAAGATATTCCAGGAGAAAAAACTTAGTCCGCCGGGATTAAAATTATTCTTAAGACTCTTCCCTTCCCAGCTGAATATCTTCTATGAGCACCTTAAGCAGGAACTTTCGGACTTAGAATTCTTGAGCCAGATTATAGAGGCCCTGGCGCTTATTGACCTGCCGGTTGCCGCGGCTGTTTTGAAAGCAATATTCTCTCTTGGCAATGAGCTGGTTAAAATTGAAACGCTTAAAGCAATGCGGTCCGCAAAAGAATTTGACCCGGATTTCCTATTTTCGCTCCTTAAAGGAAAAAGCCGGATTTTAAAGAAAGAGGCCTTAGCCGTCCTGCTTAGAGACAGCGTTACTCAGCAAAGGGCTATAGATATACTTTTAGGCATCAAGAGCCCGTGGGGCAGAAGAAATAAGCTGATTTTAGAAAATATTATGATTATTGAGGAATTAAACGTAAATGTAGCCAGCAGCTATATGCTTTCTTTTAGCCAAAAGAAATTCTTCTGGAACAGGCAATTAAGGAATGCGGCGCTTAAAGTCCTGGAGAAGTGGAAATGACCGGAAAAATAGAAGATTCTTTTAAGGATTTGCTAGCTTCCCTGCAAACAGCCAAGCTTTATGGCCCGGACCATCCTATTACTAGGAAATCCGTGGAAAAGGCTTACCTTAGCCTACAGGAGGCGTTAACGGATAAGGGCGAACTGGTTATTGGAATAATTGGAGAAGAGCTTGCTTTTGAGAAAGAGATATTCTTTGATTTAAGCAAATTCTTAAGGCAGACGATCCTTTACCTTAAAGATAGAGGGATAGAGAGGATTGCTTTTAACCGCGCTCTGGAACTGGATGAACTGAACAAGTTTATTGAATTCTTAACTTTGCCTAAAGAGGCGATAAAAGACGATCCTGCGGAATTCTTAAAGTTAACCGGAGTAAGAAATATAGCTATAGGTAAGGTCAAGGCTGTGCCGGGTGCAAGCGCTAAGGAGCAGATCCCGGATTTATTAAATTTCTATCAGGCGGCCTTGAGTAACATCGCGCATCCGTTGACTAAAATAATGAATAAGGAAGCCGTGGATGAGGTTAGTTTGAAGCTGGCGATAGGCAATATTGTCAATAATTTAGGTTCTTATTTTGAGCAGTTGTTTAAGCTGGCTACTTTAAAAAGATATGACACCGGGACTTTCACCCATCTTTTAAATGTCTCCATATTAAGCATGTATTTTTCTTCCAAGCTCGGGTTTACTAAGGACGCGGTCATGGACATAGGGTTATCCGCGTTGTTCCATGATATCGGAAAGCTGCATATTTCGCGTAAAACTATCCGTAAGCCAGGACAACTCAGCGCCCAGGAGTTTTCCCAGATGGAGAGCCATACTGTTTTGGGAGCCAAACTCCTGATGCAATATGTGGACTCAATAGGGATAACTCCGGTGGTAGTTTGTTTTGAGCACCATTTAAAATATGATTTAAGCGGCTACCCCCGGGTCCCTTTCAAGAATAAGCAGCATATTGCCTCAGCCATTGTCTCCATCTGTGATGTTTATGACGCGCTAGCGCAGAGGAGAAGTTATAAAACGGATTATCCCCCGGATATGATTCATAATTTAATGATGCGCGGCAGCGGCTCGACCTTTGACCCGGGATTATTAGCTGTTTTTTTCAAGGCGATCGGTGTCTGGCCTCTAGGTTCAATTGTTTCTTTAAGCGATAAGCGGGTAGGGGTAGTCGTAGGGGAGAACGAAGATAACATGTTCCTCCCGCTGGTTAAGATAATTTCTCCCCAGAATTCCCAGGAGATAATTAACCTTAAACAGGTTAAGGATACCCTTAAAATAGAGCGTTACTTAAGCCCCTGGAGCGAGGGGAAAGAATTTCTGCATTTGATTTAAGAAGAACTATAAAATCTAACCAGGGCGTTTTTAGGCGAACCCCCCCGCGAGTGCCTAGAAACGTTTTTTTGTTTACTCTACTTGCGGCTTCTCTTTACAAAGGGGCGATTAGATACTATAATGTGCTTAAAAATTAAGCAGAGGAGAATATATGTCTAAAGCCGGTTTTGATAACGAAAAATACCTGAAAGAACAGACTCAGGCGATAATCGAGCGGGTGAAGAAATTTGATAATAAGCTGTATTTGGAATTCGGCGGAAAGCTTTGTTTTGATTATCACGCCGCCCGCGTCCTGCCCGGGTATGACCCCAATGTAAAAATAAGGCTCTTACAATCCTTAAAAGATAAAATAGATATTGTTTTGGCTATCTATTCCGGGGATATTGAAAAAGGAAGGGTCCGCGGCGATTTTGGCATTACTTATGATGTCGCGACCTTAAAATTGATAGATGACCTGCGTAAATGGGGCCTGGATATCCTGGCCGTAGTCATCACCCGTTTTAATAACCAGTCTTCGGCGGTAATCTTCAAAAATAAACTGGAACGCCGCGGGGTCAAGGTCTATTTACATTATCCGATAGAGGGTTACCCTTCTAACGTGGACGCTATCGTAAGCGACAAAGGTTTCGGGAAGAACGAGTTTATAGAGACTAAAAACCCGATGTGCGTGGTGACTGCTCCCGGGCCGAACAGCGGGAAGCTGGCGGTTTGTTTATCTCAGTTGTATCAGGAGCATAAGCGCGGGGTAAATGCCGGTTATGCCAAGTTTGAGACATTCCCCATCTGGAACCTGCCTTTAAAACATCCGGTGAACGTGGCCTATGAAGCGGCCACCGCTGATATACAGGATTTTAACCTGGTTGACCCGTTTCATCTGGGTAAATACAATAAGACCTCTATAAATTATAACCGCGATGTAGAAAGTTTCCCGATTTTAAAGTTGATCCTCAGCCGGATTTTTGACAAAAGTGTGAATCTGCCGATGTACAATTCTCCGACTGATATGGGCGTTAACCGCGCGGGTTTTGGGATTGTGGATGACAGAATAGTTCAGGAGGCGGCTAAACAGGAATTGATCCGTAGGTATTTCCGGTATAATGCCGAATATGTTTTAGGCGTAGAGAGGAAAGAGACGGCAGAGAGGGTCAGCCTGCTTATGGAAGAACTGGGGGTTAAGCTGCTTGACCGGACAGTGGTGGGCATAGCCAGAAAGACCGCGGAAGAGGCGGAAAGCAAAGGTAAGGGCAATGACGGCATATATTGCGGGGCGGCTATTCAATTAAACGACGGCCGGATTGTTACCGGCAAGAATTCCAAATTGATGCACGCGGCGTCCAGCCTGATTTTAAATTCAGTAAAAGTTTTGGCGAATATACCCGATGCGATCTTGCTTCTTTCTCCGCATATCATTGCTCAAATCGGTAAATTAAAAGAAGGGATACTGGACGCGGAGTCCGAGAGCCTGGATTTAGAGGAAACATTAATAGCGTTGGCCATAAGCGCGACCACTAATCACACCGCGGAGCTGGCTATGCAAAGATTAGTAGAATTAAAAGGATGTGAAGTACATATGACACATATCCCTACTCCCGGAGACGAAGTCGGTTTAAAAAGGCTGGGAGTAAATATGACCACCGACGGTAAATTCTCTTCGCATAATCTTTTTGTTACCTAATTTTTATGGCGATAAAATTAAAATTCTTAGGAGGGGTTAAGACCGTTACCGGTTCCAGCCATCTTTTAACAGTTGGTAAGACCGAGGTCTTGCTGGACGCCGGACTCTTTCAGGGGCACCGGGATGAGTCTTATAAAATAAATACGACTTTTAGTTTTAATCCGCGCTCAATCAACGCGCTCGTGCTTTCGCACGCGCATATTGACCACTGCGGGAACATCCCCAGATTAATAAAAAAAGGCCTGCGCTGTAAGATTTATACGACCCTGGCCACAAAAGCCCTGGCTCAGCTTATGCTGGAAGATTCCGGTAAGATCCAGGAAGAAGATGTAAATTACGTTAATAAAATAAATAAAAGGATAGGCCTGCCTGAAAGAAAACCGCTCTATACCAAAAAAGAAGCGGCCAAGGCTACAAAAATATTCCGGCCAATCTCCTATAATCAGAAGTTCTGCATAGCTCAGGGAGTCTCGGCGACACTTATTGACGCCGGGCATATATTGGGCTCAGCCGTAATTGTGCTGGATATCAAAGATGATAACCGCAGTATGCGCGTTGGCTACGCTGTGGATTTAGGGAGAGAGAACCTGCCGTTACTTAATGACCCGGTCATTCCTAAGGGCCTGGATTATCTGATTATAGAGAGCACTTACGGTGGACGAACGCATGCCCCGATTGAAGAAGCGCAATCTAAATTAAGAGAGGCGATATCCCGGACTTTGCGCCGGGGAGGCAAAGTGCTTATCCCTTCTTTTACATTAGAGCGCACTCAGGAGATAGTTTATTTTCTGAATGAATTATTAAAAGAAAAACTGATCCCCAATGTCCCCATATATGTGGATAGCCCGTTGGCCACCGAAATAACCGAAGTTTTTGAGGCCCATCCTGATTATCTGGATGAGGAGACCCGTCAGGCAATCGCCAGGGGAGAGAGTCCGTTCGCGTTTTTAAACTTAAGGTTTATCCGTGAACAGAGAGAGTCCAAAGCCTTAAACGCGGATAAACGGCCGATGATCATCATTGCTGGTTCCGGGATGTGCGAGTCCGGCAGGATACTCCATCACCTGCAGAATAATATTGAAGACTCCAGGAATATGATTCTGGTGGTAGGCTACATGGCCCGCGATACCTTAGGCCGGAGAATAGTGGATAAGCAAAAAATTGTGCGTATATTCGGGATAGAATATGAACTTAACGCCGAAGTCGTCATCATTAACGCCCTATCGGGCCATGCGGATAAGGATGAGCTGATGAAATTCATATCAGGGTGTCTTCCCTTAAAACGTATTTTCTTAGTCCATGGGGAAGAGGAGCAGGCTCAGGCTCTCCTTACTACGCTTACTCAGCAAGGCCTTAACGCCTATATCCCGTCAAAAGATGAAGAAGTGTTGCTTGAGTAGGGATTATGTGGTAATATGCTTAATAAATTAATTTAACAAGGAGATTAAAATGACAGGTGGATTTTCAACCCCCAAGAAAGACAAAGCGAATAAAGTTTCCGAAGGTATGCTCGTTTCAACCGGCCAGATTTTAATAAGAGGAGTGGATAGTTATAAGTCCGGGATTAATGTAAAAGGCTTAGGTACGTTATTTGCCCGGTGCGCGGGTAAGGTTTATTTTACCAAGCAGAAGACTAGCCACGGCAAGGTGCGCACCTTTGTGAATGTCAAGCCAGTCCAGAAGAAGGCTAAATAAGCGCTTTTTGGTTCATGCAAGATAGGGCCAAGCAGTATTCCAACATTAAGTATATATTGGAAATTGTGGGTATAATCTATACCCTTATTCTCGTTATTTTATTCCTGAGATCAGGTTTATCCCAAAAACTCGTCCTCGCCCTAAGCAAACACTCCTTAACTTTTTTAGTCATTCCTTTATACTTGCTTATAATATCCCTGGGCTACTATTTGTTAGACTTCCCGCTTAATTTTTATCAAGCGTATATTTTGGAGCACAAATTTTCTTTATCTACTCAAGGGCTGCGGGATTGGTTTAAAGACCAGCTTAAGGCCGGCGGAGTTTCTTATTTGATTATTTTAATATTGATCACAGTGTTCTATTTTATCCTGGAACATAATCCCGGCAACTGGTGGCTCTTGGTTTCCATATTTTGGATATTCTTTAGCGTTGTTTTGGCTAAGCTTATGCCGGTGCTGATTATTCCGCTCTTTTTTAAATATAAAAAGCTGAGCGATGAAAATTTGCGCGTTCGGATTATGAAGTTAGCGGCTAAAATGAAGGTTAAGCTATTGGATTGTTTTGAAATCGACTTTAGCAAAAAGACCTTAAAAGCTAACGCCGCTTTTGTGGGAATAGGAAATACGCGCAGGGTGATTCTAGCGGATACCTTAAAAGATAAATATACCTACGCTGAGATTGAGGTGATCCTGGCGCATGAATTCGCGCACTATCAGTTAAAACACCTGCTCAAATTGATTGTGGTAAATTCCTTAACCACATTAATAATTTTTTACCTGATTTTTAGGACCAACCCTTATACTTTGCGTTTATTCGGTTTATACTCTTTGAATGAAGTCGCGGCGTTGCCGGTAATTTTAATTTATTTTATTGCGTTTGGCATAATTACCCAGCCGCTGGAGGCTTTTATCAGCAGAAGCTTTGAGAGAAGCGCGGATAGCCTGGCGTTAGAAACTACCGGTTTAAAAGACGCCTTTATTTCAACGATGGATAAACTCGCCCAGCAAAACCTTTCCGATAGGTCCCCTCACCCGCTAATCAAATTTTTCTTCTTTGACCATCCGCCGATTGATGAGCGCATCAAAATGGCCAAATCGTTTTAGTATTGGGGACAGTTTTGCTTTGTTTTGAGAACCGTCCCTAATTTTTTAGGAAGTCGACTATGATTTTGGCGGCGCGGTGAGCTGCCCCGGGTTGGCCTAATAAAGATTTGACTGCGGCCAGTTCGACCCGCATATTCTCCAGCTTAATGCGATTATCCAGTAGTTCCAAGGCGTTGGCGGCTATTTTTGCCGGTGCTGCCCCGAACTGTATATATTCCGGGATAATTTTTCTGCCGGCCACGATATTGACTATCCCGATAAAAGGGATTTTTACCTGCGGCCGGTAGAGCAGGTAATTAAGCAGGCCCATTTTATAAATTATCAGGAAAGGTTTCTCCATTATAGCGGTTTCCAGCGTCGCTGTCCCTGAACAGACTAGGGCAAAATCCGCGATATTTAGGGCGTCATAGGTATTTCCTTCCACAAACTTGACTTCAATCTTGAATTTAGCGGTTATCCGGTCATAAATTCCCCAATCGGTTTGTTTGGGCTTGGCGATTACAAACTGCGCGTTGATTTTCTGGTTTATTAATTGCGCTGTTTTAAGCATTATGGGCAGGATTTTATTTATCTCCTGTTTTCTTGACCCCGGTAGGAGGGCTATAGTTGTTTTGTCATTTGCCAGGCTTAATTTATGCAATAGTTCATCTTTCCCTATACTCGGCTTGACGACATCCAGAAGCGCATGCCCTACGCAATCCGCCTCCAAGCCATGTTTCATATAAAATTCTTTTTCAAATTCAAAAAGCACAATCATTTTGCGGATGTATTTTTTTATTACGGCGATCCTTTTGGCTCGTGAGGCCCAGACCTGGGGGCTTACGTAATAAATAGTGGGTAGGCTGTTATTGATGGCTCGAGCCAGTCTTAAATTAAATCCGGAGAAATCCACGAATATTACCGCGTCAAACTTACCCTGTTTTATTTTATCCAGGATCAGTTGCTTTAATAATATAAATTTAGGAAGTTTTTTCAGGACATCAAAAAGGCCCATGACACTTAAGTCTTTTGTATCAAAGATTATTTCGGCTCCTGCCTGGGCCAGCAGCGAACTTCCGACGCCGGAAATCTTGATTTCCGGGCTTAATTTTTTTATTTCAGTGGCGAGCAAACTGGCGTGCAGTTCGCCGGAAGGCTCGCCGCAGATAATCAGGATTTGTTTTTTTGCCATATCTGATCTTGGATTTCCAACGCTACTTTTAAGGCTTGGCGGGCGACAACGCCCGATACAAGAGGCTCTTTTTTATCTATTACGCAGTTGACAAATGCCTGGAGTTCTTTTTGCAGGGGTTGTTCTTTTTCAATCGGCAGGATTTCTTTTGAAATTTTCAGGAGGCCTTTGCGATAGACCCAGGCTTCGGCGTTTTTATAATCCAGCGAAATATAGGTATTCTCCTGAAAGATACGGATCTTGCGCATGGTTTCGTCGGAAATGCGGCTAGCCGTAAGGTTAGCTACGCAGCCGTTCTTAAAGGTGATCCTGGCGTTAGCAATATCTTCGAAATGCGTAAGCACATTTATGCCTACGGATTCGATCCGCTCTACGGGCGAGTCTACCAAGCCTAAGATTATATCAATATCATGGATCATGATGTCTAAAACCACGCCTACATCCAGCGAGCGGTTGGGAAAAGAAGAGAGGCGGTGGCATTCAATAAACTTTGGGTTCCTGATTATTTTTTGCGTAGCGCTAAAAGCGGAATTAAACCGTTCAATATGCCCAACCTGTAGGATTAAATTATTATCTCCGGCTATTTTTATCAGATCGTCAGCTTCTTTAAGGGTAGGAGTAAAGGGTTTCTCGACTAAGGCGTGTAGATTATGCTTTAAGCATTCGCTGGCGACAGCGTAATGTGATTTTGTGGGAGTAGCTACGCTTACGGCATCTACTTTGCCGAAGATTTCGCGGTAATCCCGGTATCCGGTTACATTTAAGCTTTTGCTGACCGCATCCAGCCGAGCCCTATCCGTATCGCAGACAGCAACAAGTGAACAATTGGGGAGTTCCTGGTATATTTTGGCATGAATACTGCCCAAATGACCTACTCCAATCACCGCCACTTTTAATTTATCCATAAGGGAATAATAGCAAACCGCCTGCTTTATTGCAACTATAATCTTCTTTAGTAGCGCCTGCCTTGTTTTGTTTCTCGCAGGGCCGCACGATTTTCCCCAGCGTGGAAAATCCCGCTCGGCTACTCGGCTGCGCTCTGCCGGGACATTTATTGTGGGCAACCCTGCCCGCTCCGCCTGCGTTACGCCCTGCTCCGAAACAAGCCAAGTCATCCGCTATGATACTTATACTTATAATAAATGACACTGGCAAGTTTATCCGCGAATGGAGGTTTTAGCCATGGCGTTAAAAAACCGACCTGAGCGGGAAACTTGCCAGTGTCATTTATTAGGCAATAAAAAAGTTGCTTGGGGTGGGAAGATATGCTACAATACTTTTCCTTTTGAGGAGGAGCGAAAAATGCGTGATTACTTGAAGTTACTGCGATTTATTAAGCCATATTTAGGGATGTTTTCCCTGGCTACCGTTTGTATGGTCTTTTCCGCCATATTTGACGGGGTTTCTTTAGCTATGATGGTCCCGCTGGCGGATAAGGTCCTTACCAATAGAAAAATCATCATACCCGCCAAACTACCTGCGTTTTTAGCTAATTTTGTGGATAAGCTCAATAGTATTGAACCGGTAGTGCTTTTGAACTATATGGCCGTAGGCATTGTATTGCTCTTTGTGCTTAAAGGGTTTTTTAACTTCCTGCAGAGCTATCTTATGTCGGATATTGGCCAGCGTATTGTAAGGGATATAAAGGCCAGGCTTTACGCTAAATTCCAGTCGCTTTCTTTGGATTATTTTACCCATAAACGCGGCGGAGAGATGATTTCGCGCATCACTAATGACGTCAAGCTGGTAGAGAACGCTGTTTCTTATGGCTCAACCGATATCGTATATCAGGGGGCGCAGGTAGTCATATTCTTCTCGCTGACCATGTTTATTTACGCCAAATTCGTTATTTTTATCGTTCCTCCTTTGGCGATCCTGGGCTACTTAATCGCTGTCGTAGGCAAGAAACTTAGAAAGTTATCCAGGACTTCGCAGGAGAAGATGGCGGATACAAACTCCATACTTTACGAGACGATTATCGGCGCGCGTATTGTTAAAGGTTTTAATATGGAGGATTACGAAATAAAGAAATTCAATAAGGTAAATAATGATTATTACCGTGTTTCCATGAAATCTATTAAACGTATGCTGCTTTTAAGCCCGGCAACCGAGATCTTAGGCTGTATAGCGGGCGTAATTATATTCTTCTTAGGGGGGAGGGAAGTCATCTCCGGAAAAATCTCTTTCGGCGTCTTTGGATTATTCCTCGGCGCGCTTCTATCCACTATCCGGCCTTTTAAGAAATTAAGCCAGGTAAATTCTTTAAATCAGCAGGCGGTAGCCGCCAGCGAGCGCATCTATGAAGTCTTGGAAACAGAGCCCAGCGTAGTGGAATCCCTTACGGTTAAAGAATTAAAAGGATTTAAAAATAATGTTGTCTTTGAGAATGTCTGGTTTAGTTATGGCGATAATCAGGTTCTTAAAGGGGTAAGTTTAGATGTCCCGTATGGTTCAGTCCTGGCTATCGTCGGGCCCAGCGGGACAGGCAAGACCACGCTTTTGGATTTAATCCCGCGTTTCTATGACCCTAAAAAGGGGAGGGTTTTAATTGATGGTACGGATATAAAAGATGTTAGCCTAAAGTCGTTACGCCAACTCGTCGGGATTGTTACCCAGGAGACCATACTTTTTAATGATACCATTAAGGCGAATATCGCTTACGGTAAACCCGGGGCGACAGATGAAGAGATTAAACAGGCAGCGCTGCAGGCTAATGCCCATGATTTTATCAGTCACCTGCCCCAAGGCTATGCTACGGTTATCGGGGATAGGGGTATGCGTATTTCAGGAGGCGAACGCCAGAGGATCGCTATAGCCCGGGCCCTGCTTAAGAATCCGCCTATTTTAATCCTGGATGAGGCTACTTCCCAGCTGGATTCGGAGTCAGAACGGATAGTCCAGGACGCTTTAGACAGGCTTATTCAGGGTCGTACGGTATTTGTCATCGCCCACAGGCTTTCTACAGTCAGAAGCGCGAATAAAATTGTGGTCTTGGACAAAGGCGCTATTGCCGAATCCGGGCCCCATGAAGAGCTTTTAAAGAGGGATGGTTTATATAAGCGGCTTTATTCAATGCAAGAGTTACGAAAATAGTTGCAAATCCGAGGAAATTTGAGTATAATAATAGAATTAAACTGTTCCCGGGAGGCTTCGGGGGCAGTACATATTAACAATCTAAAAGGGGGAATAGTAAAGTGCCATCAGATTTAATCAAGCAATTACTGGAAGCAGGGGTGCATTTTGGGCATCAGACTAAGCGCTGGAACCCGAAAATGAAGAAATTTATCTTCGGTTCAAGGAGCGGTATCTATATTATTGACCTTGAGAAGACCGAAGAATGTATAAACAAGGCCAGGGATTTCCTGTCGGATATAACCTCAAAAGGCGAATATGTGCTTTTTGTGGGGACTAAGAAGCAGGCGCAGGAGGTAATGCTTGCGGAAGCGCAGCGATCCGGCATGTATTACGTGACTGACCGCTGGCCGGGCGGGCTTTTAACAAATTTTTCTACTATAAAGAAGAGCATCAACCGCCTGAAAGATATAGAGAAGATGCGCGTAGATGGGACATTCGCCAAGCTTACTAAAAAGGAAGTGGCGGGCCTTGAGAAAGAATTAGCTAAATTGAATAAGAATTTCTCCGGGATTGTCCCTATGGAGCGTATGCCTAAGGCAATGTTTGTGGTGGACACAAGCAAGGAAGATACCGCGGTAAAAGAAGCCAGGCGCCTGAATATACCTATTATAGCCCTTATTGATACCAACTCTAACCCCGATTTAATTGACTATCCTATCCCCGGTAATGACGACGCTACCAAGTCTATCAAGGCGGTGGCCAACATCATCACCGATACGATTATTGAAGGCAGGAAGAAATTCCTCTCTTATATGTCTCAGGAAGGCGTAAAGATTAAAGAGGAACCGGCTAAGATAGACGCAGAGGTAGTATTGTTACCCGAAGAAGAGATCAAGATAAAAGAGATTGAGGAGATAGCAGAAACCATCGAGCCTATTAATGAAGATGCCAAACTTATTAAGAAGGGACATGTTAAGCCGGCGATAGACGCGAAAGGAAAGGGTAAAAGAAAGATATGAGTAAAATGAGTATAGCCATAGAATTAATCAAAGAATTAAGGGAGATGACTTCTTCCAGTGTAGCTCACTGTAAGAAAGCCCTTGAGGAGACAAAAGGGGATATTAAGAAGGCCGCCGAGCTATTACGCAGGCAGGGCTTAGAGATTGCCGCCAAGAAACAATCCCGGGCAGCCAAGGATGGAAGAATAGAAGCTTACGTGCATCATGGGAATAAGGTCGGAGTATTGCTGGAAGTTGACTGCGAATCGGATTTTGTAGCTAAGAACGAAGAATTTGCCCGGTTTACCAAAGACCTGGCTATGCAGATAACCGCGACCAGCCCGTTATACATAAAGAAAGAAGATGTTCCGGCGGAAGTTGTCGAACACGAAAAAAATAAAGATGATTTTTACAAAAACCACTGTTTAATGGAGCAGTCTTTTGTTAAAGACCCTTCCATGACTGTTAAAGATTATTTAGGTAGCGTTGTCGCCAAGATCGGCGAGAATATCGTGGTGCGTAGGTTCAGCCGTTTTAAAGTCGGCGAATAATACCAATGGGTTCAGTATATAAAAGAATAGTCCTTAAGTTAAGCGGCGAAGCCCTCCAGGGAAGGAAATCCCACGGGATAGACCAGGCAGTCTTGATATCTATCTCCCGCCAGATAAAAGAAATCCGTGATTTAAAGGTGGATGTGGCAATAGTTTTAGGCGCGGGGAATATTTTTCGGGGTCAGGAAAATACCGGTTCGCGCGGCCTGGACATGGATAGGTCCGTAGCCGATTATATGGGAATGCTGGCTACCGTAATTAACGGTTTGGCCTTGCAGGATTCTCTGGAAAAAGCAGGAGTGCCGACCAGAGTTATGACCGCGATAGATATGGAGCGGATCGCCGAACCTTATATTAGAAGGCGGGCCATACGCCATTTGGAAAAGGGAAGGGTGGTCATATTTGTCGCCGGTACCGGTAATCCGTATTTTACCACGGATACGGCAGCCGCGCTGCGGGCGATGGAGATTAATGCCGACGCTATACTTAAAGCTACCCAGGTAGACGGAGTTTATTCGGCAGACCCCTTAAAAGTTAAAGGCGCCCGGAAATTTACGCATTTAAAATATATCGATGTATTAAAGAAAGGTTTAAAAGTTATGGACGCTACCGCGGTCAGCCTTTGTATGGATAATAAACTTCCGATAGTAGTCTTTGACCTCGGCAAAAAAGGCAATATTAAGCGGGTAGTGTTGGGCGAAAAGATAGGGACAGTGGTTCAGTGTTAACCTTTTAAGGAGACTTACCTATGACTGCCAAAGAAATCTTACATGATACCGAAGAAAAAATGAAAAAGGCCATTGAGTCAGTGACCAGACAATTCGGCGAAATCCGCACCGGCCGGGCCAGCCCTACGCTGGTTGAGGGCATACACGTTGATTATTACGGAACGCCTACATTATTAAAACAACTGGCTTCTATTTCAACTACCGGCGCGCATATGTTAACTCTCCAGCCCTGGGATATATCCGCTATCGCCGAAATTGAAAAGGCGATCTTAAAATCTAATTTAGGGGTTAACCCTTCTAATGACGGGAAAATAATCCGATTATTGTTTCCGGAGTTATCCAAAGAAAGGCGCCAGGAACTGGCTAAGATGATTCATAAGATGTCCGAAGAAGGCAGGGTGTCTTTAAGGACCATAAGGCGTGACGCCAAAGAGCATATTGAGAAGCTGGAAAAAGATAAAATTGTTTCCGAAGACGATAAATTCCGCGCTTTAGATGAACTGCAGAAATCGGTGGATAAATATATCGCCAAGGTTGACGAAATTTTAAAGAATAAAGAAAAAGAAGTTTTGGAATTCTAGATTTCGGGCCTCTAGCTCATCTGGTAGAGCAGCGGCTTTTTAAGCCGCGTGTGCCGAGTTCGAGTCTCGGGAGGCTCACTTGATTTTTTTAAAAAGCGGTAAGAGGTTGTGAGGGCGGATGGCGGAATTGGCATACGCGATAGCCTTAGGAGCTATTGGGGCAACCCTTGGAGGTTCAAATCCTCTTCCGCCCACTTAAATTTTTCGATAAAGTATTCAAGCAGTACCCGGCAGTTAATAGGAGCGCCCGACGCTAACAGGTATTGCGTCGGCGTGCGCTTGTGCGCTAATTGCGTCGGTGCGCGTTAGGTAACGCGGGAGTAGCTCAGCTGGTAGAGCGCAACCTTGCCAAGGTTGATGTCACGGGTTCGAATCCCGCCTCCCGCTCCAAGAATATTGCCCAAACATTGAAAGGAGAACCAATATGCAGATTATGGATTTCTTATCCAAGAAAGCTATTATCACCGATATAAAATCCACCAAGAAAGAGGATGTTATAAAAGAACTGGTCGATACCCTTATTACTGCCGGCGATATTGAAAAACGCAGCCGGAATAAGCTTATTGAATCGCTTATGGCCAGGGAGGCCCTGGGTTCTACGGCCATCGGCCAGGGGATAGCCATACCGCACGCCAAATCTGACTGCGTAGAAAAATTGGTCGCGGCATTCGGACTTTCCAAGAAAGGCGTGGATTTTGATTCGTTAGACGGAGAACTAGCTTATATCTTCTTTCTTTTAGTCGCTCCTCAGGATTCTGCCGGCCCGCATTTAAAAGCCCTGGCCCGCATCTCCAGGCTCCTTAAAGACAAATACTTCCGCGATACTTTGCGCGCTTGCGAAGACGATAAAGCTGTAACTAAAATTATATCTCAGGAAGACGAAAAGAAAGTTTAACCAGTCTTTCGTCCTAAAAAAGAAGTATTAAGATGACTAATAAAATTCATAATGCACTTAAATGGTTTTATCCCGGCATAGGGCTTAAGCGCTGGATCGGTTTAGGCGTCTTTGGAGTGCTGCTCTTGATTTTTGCTACCGGCCACCTGCGTTCGGATGAGTTTTTGGGTATCCAGATATTAGATTCCATAATCCTGTTTTCCGGTATTATAATATTAATATTAGGAATAAAGCGGATGATGCGTTCTTTTATCGCCGCGTTTATACCTTCTTCCAAGGGGAGTGAACTTTTTGACATCATTTATCAAAATAAGCAATTATCGCGGGGCCCGAAAGTTGTGGTTATCGGAGGCGGGACAGGGCTGTCGGTTTTATTGAGCGGATTAAAACAGTTTACTACCAATCTTTCAGCCATTGTTACTGTTGCCGATGACGGCGGGTCAAGCGGAAGGATCCGCGAGGAATTCGGAATGCTGCCCCCGGGAGATATACGTAACTGCCTGGTGGCTTTAGCCGATGCGCCTACGTTGATGCGCGACCTGTTTCAGTTTCGCTTTGATACAAAATCCGCGTTATCGGGGCATAGTTTCGGGAATCTTTTTATAACAGTAATGACGCAATTGACCGGAGATTTTGAGAAGGCCATTAAGGAGACCAGCAAGGTATTGGCTTTAAGGGGGCAAGTCATCCCGTCAACTTTGAATAAAGTCGTTTTGGTGGCCGAGCATAAGGATGGAACAACTACGGTAGGCGAAAATAAGATCCCTAAAACGCAGCGCTCTATAAAAAGAGTGTATTTGAACCCGGAGTTATCGCTGGCGACACCCGATGCGATAAAGGCAATAGAAGAAGCCCAGGTTATAGTCTTGGGGCCGGGTTCATTGTATACAAGTATTATTCCTAATCTGTTGATCGGCGAGATTACCGAGGCCGTTGTTTCTTCGCAGGCGTTAAAGGTCTATGTCTGTAACGCCATGACCCAGCCGGGGGAGACCGACAGCTTCGACGCTTCAGAGCATATTAAGGTGTTAACCGCTCATTCTCACCCGCGGATTATTGATTATTGCGTGGTTAACACAGGCGAAGTGCCCCCGGGTATTCTTAAGCGTTACTCTCTACAGGGTTCGTCTTTAGTCGTTCATGACCGGAAGAAAATTGAAGAGATGGGCTGCCGCGTTATTGAAGATGATTTTGTTATTATTGAAAACGGCGTAATCCGGCATGACGCTCAAAAATTGGCTAAAATTATTTTAGGTTTGATCGAGGAGATATAATTATTCCATGAGCTTAGTCAAGAAACAATTAATAGTGAAGAATAAATCCGGACTGCACGCCCGTCCCGCGGCATTATTTGTGCAGGTGGCGAATAAATTTGAATCCCGTATAACCGTTAAACGGGATGCTGAGGTAGTCAACGGCAAGTCGATTATGGGTATCCTTATGCTTGGCGCGGAAAAGGATAGCGTTATTATCATTGAGGCTGACGGAGAGGACGCGCAGGAAGCGTTAGAAGAATTAGGGAAAATTATTTCTAATGAGGAAGACAAATGATCCAGATTAAAGGTATAGCTGCTGCCGGCGGGATAAGTATAGGCTCGGCTTATAAGATAGGCAAAGAAGAGTTTATTATCACCAAGCAGATTATCAGCGAGCAAGAGATCCCTCTTCAGATACAGCTTTTTGAGGAAGCCTTAATTAAAACGCGCCGGGAGATTATTGAGCTACAAAAGAGAATAAGCGCGGATATGGGCCAGGAAGAGGCGCAAATTTTTGACGCGCATCTATTGGTCCTGGAAGACCGGATGCTTATTGAAGAAGTGATCTCCAGGCTTAAAAAGGATAAGCAAAACGTAGCGTTCATCTTCCAGGAGGTTTTGAAGAAATATGTCTCTGTTTTCGCTAAAATAGAAGATGAGTATCTTAAAGAGCGCATCGCCGATATAAACGATGTGGGCAAAAGAATACTGCGTAACCTTTTAGGCAAAGAGAAACGGGGCCTGGGAAATTTAAAGGATAGGGTCATTATAGTCGCGCATGATCTTTCGCCTTCGGATACCGCGGCAATGCATAAGAAGAACGTTTCCGGATTCGTTACGGATGTCGGAGGCAAGACTTCGCATACCGCGATTATGGCTAAGTCCTTAGAGATACCTGCCGTAGTGGGTGTTGAGGAAGCTATCCTGAAGATCAATCAGGGCGATATGCTGATCGTAGACGGTCAGCTGGGCATTGTTATTGTAGATCCGGACGAAGAAACACTGGAGTCGTATCGTAACGCGGAATTAAGATTAAAAGGAGTAACTGAGAAGTTTCTTTCGACCAAGGATCTGCCTGCTCTCACCCTTGACGGAAATAAAATAGAGATCAATGCCAATATTGAATTCCCTGAGGAGGTCCCGGCGGTAAAATTACACGGAGGAGAAGGCATCGGTCTTTACCGCACCGAGTTCTTTTATATGAACAGAAAAGACCTGCCTACGGAAGAGGAGCATTATCAGGCCTATAAATATGTGGCTGAAGAAATGAACCCGTATCCGGTGATTATCCGCACGCTGGATTTAGGCGGGGATAAATTTTTGTCGCAATTTCAGCTTCCTCATGAAATGCATCCGTTCTTAGGCTGGCGGGCGATCAGATTTTGCCTGGCCCGGCCGGATATATTCAGGTTACAGCTAAAAGCAATTCTTAGGGCTTCGGTGCACGGGAACTTAAAACTTATGTATCCGATGATCTCAGGTGTAGAGGAGTTAAGGCAGGCGAATAAAATATTGGAAGAGGCAAAGGAAGAACTTAAGAAGAAGAGCCAGCCTTTTGATGAGGATATCCAGGTAGGCGCGATGATTGAAGTCCCCTCGGCGGCATTGACCGCGGATATATTAGCCCAGGAGGCGGATTTCTTTAGTATAGGCAGCAATGACCTTATTCAATATTCTCTGGCTGTTGACCGCGCGAATGAGAAAGTGGCTTATCTTTATGAGCCGGCGCATCCGGCGGTTTTGCGTTTGGTTAAGAATATTATTGATTCAGCGCACAAAGCTGATATTAATGTCGGCATGTGCGGAGAAATGGCCGGAGAGCCCAGCCTGGCCTTGATACTCTTAGGGCTGGGGCTGGATGAATTCAGTATGCCTCCGCAGGTCATCCCGGAATTAAAATATTTGATTCGTTCGGTTACTTTGAAACAGGCCCAGGAGATAGCCCAAGAGGCATTAACATTTTCTACGGGCGTTCAGGTAGAAGAATTTGCCCAGGCCAAGTTAAGGGAGATACTAAAATAAAAGCCCTGATTTTAGCCGCGGGGTACGCCACGCGGTTATATCCTTTAACCAAAGAATACCCTAAACCTTTGCTTAAGGTCAGGGATAAACCGATCCTTGAGTATATTATTGAAAAGCTGGAAGCCGCGGATAAGGTTAGCGAAATATTCATAGTAACCAACAGCAAATTTATTTCTAAATTCCGCCAATGGAGAAGATCGGCTCACGTAAGGAAGCTCCTGACATTAGTGGATGACCGGACCCAAAGTAACAGCGATAGGCTGGGGGCCATAGGCGACGTTAATTTTGTCATAAATAAAAAGCGTATCCAAGAAGATGTTTTGGTAATCGGCGGGGACAACCTGTTTAGCGGGACCTTAAAAAGATTTTTAAAGTTCGCTGATAAGAAAAAACCCGCGGCAACTATCGGCCTTTATGAGTTAAAATCCCTGAAGGACGCATCCAGGTATGGCGTAGCTAAGTTAGATAAGAATAAGCGGGTTGTTTATTTTGAAGAGAAACCCAAACACCCAAAATCCAAGCTAGTGGCAATGTGCCTTTATTATATACCTTTTGAATGCTTAGGCCTGATTAAAGAATATATGCAGATTAATAAAAGGGCTGATGCTACGGGTAACTATATAGATTGGCTTAAAGATAAAGTAAAGACTTACGGATTTGTATTCCAGGGTTCTTGGTATGATATCGGGGATTTTAAATATTTAAACGCAGCAAAGAATAATTTTGCTTAATAAAGGGAGGAGTCATGACAGCAGGGCGTAAGCACTATTTTACTTCTGAGTCGGTAGGTGAGGGGCATCCGGATAAGGTTTGCGATCAGATATCCGACGGTGTATTGGATGAGGTTTTAAAGCAGGATCCTTACGGCAGGGTCGCCTGCGAAACTTTTGTAACTATGGGGCTTTTGATCGTAGGCGGGGAGATTACGACAACCGCTTATGTTGATATCCAGAAATTGAGCCGCGGAATCATTAAAGAGATAGGTTATACGCATCCTAAATACGGGTTTGATTATCATACCTGCGCTATCATTAATACAATTAACAGTCAGTCTCCGGATATAGCCCAGGGTGTAAATACGGGAGGCGCGGGAGACCAGGGTTTTATGGTCGGTTTTGCCTGCCGGGAAACCGAAGAACTTATGCCTTTACCGCTTATGCTCTCCCAGAAATTGGTCCGCCGGATGGCTGAGGTAAGGAGAAAGGGGATTTTAAAATATTTAGGCCCTGACTGCAAATCTCAGGTCTCCGTTGAATATCATGATGGCCATCCTAAGAGAGTAGATTCTGTCGTGTTGGCTTGTCAGCATACTGAAGAGATCCTGGATTCCACTAAAGAAAAGATTACTAAAGCAGCCCGTCAAGAATTTATTGATGTGATTGCCAAGCCTGTTTTAAAGGAATACTTAGATAAGGATACAAAATATTTTATCAATGAGACAGGTAAATTCGTTATCGGGGGCCCGCAATCCGATACCGGCATGACCGGAAGAAAGATTGTCGTAGATACCTACGGCGGAGCAGCCGCTCCCGGCGGAGGCGCTTTTTCCGGAAAGGACCCGACCAAGGTTGACCGTTCGGCAGCTTATATGGCCCGTTACATCGCCAAGAACATTGTCGCTGCGGGCTTAGCGGATAAATGCCTTATTCATCTTGCTTATGTTATTGGTAAAGCCGATCCTTTGGCGATTATGGTGGATACCTCTGGAACGGGAAAGCTAACGGAAACCCAATTTATAAAATTGATCAGGGCAAACTTTGAGCTTACTCCGCAGGGGATGATTAAGGCCCTGGATCTTTTGCGCCCGATATACAGAAAGACCGCTTGTTACGGCCATTTTGGCAGGACTGAACCTGAGTTTAGCTGGGAGAGCACGGATAAGGCGGCAACCTTAAAGAAACAGGCAGGGAAAATATGAAATATGATATCAAGAATATAAACTTGGCTAAAAAAGGCAGCTTGCGTATTGAGTGGGCAAGCAATAATATGCCTGTTTTAAATCTGATTAAACAGAGATTTGCAAAAGAAAAACCCTTAAAAGGATTAAAGATCGCCGCCTGTCTTCACGTTACAACCGAAACAGGTGTTTTGGGTAGTGTTTTAAAAGCCGGTGGCGCGCAGGTTTTCATCGCCGCCTCCAATCCGCTATCCACTCAGGATGATGTAGCCGCTGCATTAGTTAAAGATTCTAAAATTTCGGTTTTTGCGATTAAGGGCGAAGATACCAAAACTTACTATAAGCACATTAAGGCTGTTTTGGCAGCTTCTCCGGATATAACTATGGACGACGGAGCGGATCTGGTAAGCACTATTCATAGCGGTCCGGCTAGCGCGCACAGTAATATTATCGGCGGGACTGAAGAGACAACCACGGGTGTAATACGTTTAAGGGCCTTGGCTAAAGCCGGCAAATTGCGCTATCCGATAGTCGCGGTTAACGACGCGCTGACCAAGCATTTATTTGATAACCGCTACGGAACAGGCCAATCTACAATAGACGGAATAATCCGGGCAACTAATAAATTATTGGCCGGATCAAATTTTGTGGTTTGCGGCTATGGTTGGTGCGGTAAGGGAGCTGGCTTACGCGCTGATGGTTTAGGCGCTAAAGTGATTGTCGTAGAAGTCGATCCTTTGCGGGCGTTAGAAGCAAGTATGGATGGATTCCGGGTTATGCCGATAAAAGAAGCTGCTAGAATAGGGGATATTTTTGTCACTGTTACCGGAGATATAAATGTTATAAGAAAAGAGCATTTTAAGATTATGCAAGATGGCGCGATAGTCTGCAATTCCGGGCATTTTAACGTGGAGTTAGATATAGCGGGATTAAAGAAATTAAGTATAAGAAAAAAAATCATACGGGATTTTGTGGAAGAATATATTTTAAAGGACGGCCGTAAGCTCTATCTTTTGGGAGAAGGCCGCCTTATAAACCTGGCAGCTGCCGAGGGGCATCCGGCGTCTGTCATGGATATGTCTTTTGCCAATCAGGCTCTTTGCGCTGAGTATATGGCGAAGAATTATAAGAGGTTAAAAAACCAGGTATATAAGGTCCCTGAAGATATTGATAGCAAGATAGCCAGTTTAAAATTAAGATCTTTAGGGATAAAGATAGATACCTTGACTAAAGAACAAAAGAAATATTTAAGCAGTTGGGAGATGGGTACTTGATAAAAAGAATAGCGGTCTTGACTACCGGAGGGGATGCTCCGGGAATGAATCCGGCAATACGGGCGGTAGTGCGCTGCGGTGTTGCTAATAAGCTAGAGGTAATGGGAGTATTCCGGGGATGGTGGGGTCTAATTAATGGAGACCTTAAGCTTCTGGATCATCGTTCTGTTTCCGGTATAATCAGTCAGGGAGGCACAGTCTTAAAAACCGCGCGTTGTCCTGAGTTTAAGACCGAAGAGGGGCAGGAACGGGCATTTAATACGGTTAAGAAATTCGCCATTGACGGCCTGGTAGTGATTGGTGGTAACGGCAGCTTTTCTGCCGCGCATAAATTCGGAAGTAAGTATAATGTTCCTTGTATAGGAATAGCCGCGTCTATTGATAACGATATAAACGGTATAGATTATACTATAGGCGCTGATACGGCCATCAATACCGGGCTTTGCGCGATTGATAATATCCGGGATACCGCAACCAGTATGGAGCGGATTTTTGTGGTGGAGGTAATGGGCCGCGACTGCGGTTTTATCGCGCTGGCCGTAGCTCTTGCCGGAGGATGTGAAGATGTTTTTATCCCGGAAAGGCCGGTTGACTTAGAGGCATCTTGCCACGATATTGTCCATGGTAATCTTATCGGTAAAGTAAGCTGGATTATTGTGGTGGCTGAAGGAGCGGGTAAGGCTAATGACATCGCCAAAAAGATAACCGAAATAACCAGCCTGGAGACCCGCGCTATTACGCTTGGGCATATTCAACGCGGCGGCAGGCCTACGGCATTATCCAGGGACTTGGCTTTAAATTTAGGTAAAGCTGCGGTTGAGGCGCTGATGCGGGGCGAAAAAGATAAAGCGCTAGGTTTTAGCGCAGGCAAAATAGTCAGCGTAGATTTTGAAACAGCGATTAAGAAAAAAGAGCTCAACGTAGAAAATATATTAAAATTAATTAAAACTTTAACCTAGTAGGGACGGTTCTCAACTCAAAGCAAAAGTGTCCCTACTAAGGGGACACTTTAAGATTGGCTTGAGAACCGTCCCTGAAATGGAAGGAGAAGTTACTTGCTATGGGAAGGAAGGCCTTAAGTATTGATAAAATTGTTAAGGATTTAATATTTAACGACGCTGTTGCGGCAAAAAAGGCATTAGCTAAAAAAATATTAGGCCTAGCCTATAAAAAGGGGATTTACCCGGCGAGCATTCATGATTTTTATATGGCTGCCGGTAGGCAAGAATTCAGCGGTTTTACCGTGCCGGCGATAAATTTACGGAGTATGAGTTATGATTTGGCCCGCGCGATATTCAGGGTCGCCGCTAAAAATAATTGCGGGGCGTTCATCTTTGAAATCGCCAAATCTGAAATGGGTTATACTGCTCAGGCTCCTGTTGAATTCGTCAGCGTTGTCCTGGGAGCCGCGATTAAAGAAGGTTATAAAGGCCCGGTATTTATCCAAGCGGACCATGTGCAGGTAAATGCCAAAAAGTTTCAGGAGGATCCGGATAAGGAATTGCAGGCGTTGCAGGACCTGATTGCCGACGCAATAAGTGCCGGTTTTTATAATATTGATATTGATTCATCGACTCTGGTGGATTTATCCAAAACGGATATCAAAAAGCAGCAGAAAAATAATTATGAAGTTTGCGCGAAGCTTACGCAGTTTATCCGTAGAATAGAACCAAAAGGCATTACTGTTTCGGTAGGCGGCGAGATAGGCGAGGTAGGGCATCAGAATTCCACCCCGGAAGACCTGCGCGCGTTTATGGGAGGATACCGCGAAAAATTACGCAAGGGTTTAACCGGAATCAGCAAGATCTCTATACAGACCGGAACTTCTCATGGCGGTGTGGTTAAGGCTGACGGGTCAATTGCTGAAGTAAAGCTGGATTTTGGTACCCTTAAGACTCTTTCCGGTATTGCCCAGAAAGAGTTTGGCCTGGGAGGAGCGGTACAGCACGGGGCGTCAACCTTACCCGAAGATATGTTCCATAAATTTCCGGAGCATAATACGATAGAAGTGCATTTAGCAACGGGTTTTCAGAATATGATGTTGGAAAGCCAGAATTTTCCCGCGGACCTAAAGAAAAAGATGTATGATTGGTTGATAGTTAATGCCGCCAGCGAAAGAAAGCAGGGTGAGAGCGACGAACAGTTTTTCTATAAGGCGCGCAAAAAAGCGCTTGGCCCGTTCAAAAAAGATATTATGGGGTTACCTGAGGATACGCGCGCTAAAATCGCCGCGGAGATTGAAAGCAAGTTCGATTTTCTTTTCAAGCAGTTAAGCTCGGTTAACAACCGGGAATTGGCTAATAAATATGTAACTTTAAAACGCGTGATTGTCCGGCCGCGTAAAGCAGCGAATGAGGTCGTTCACGACGGAGAAGGGGCAGACTAGGAGGCCAGAATGAGATCCGATATAATCAAGAAAGGTTTAGAGAGGGTCCCGCACCGCGCGCTTTTACACGCGACAGGCTTATCCAGAAAAGATTTGGCTAGGCCGTTTATCGGCATCGCTACTTCTTTTACCGATCTTATTCCCGGACATATCGGCATGCGCGATTTAGAGCGTTTTATTGAACGCGGAATTTGTTATGGCCAGGGTGTTCCGTTTTTATTCGGAGTGCCGGGAATCTGCGACGGAATCGCGATGGGGCATTTGGGGATGTGCTATCCATTAGCCTTACGCGAGATTGTCGCCGATACAATTGAAACAGTATGCAATGCCCATCAATTAGACGGGATCATTTGTTTGACTAACTGCGATAAAATTACTCCCGGTATGCTGATGGGTGTCGCGCGTCTAAATATCCCGGCAATTATCGTGACTGCCGGGCCAATGCTCTCCGGGCGTTTCAACCAACGTAAGCTGGCTTTTGTGCACGATACTTACGAGGGAATGGCCCGGGCGAAAAAAGGCGATATTTCCCAGGAGGAATTATCCTGTTTAGAGATGGAGGCTTGCCCCGGAAGTGGTTCATGTCAGGGTTTATATACGGCGAATACCATGGCCTGCCTTACCGAGGCTATGGGGATGTCAATTCCGGGTTGCGGCACAGCTTTATCAGCGTCCGCCAAGAAGCGCAGGATCGCCGAAGCCAGCGGCGAGCGGATCGTGGAGCTGGTAAGAAAGAATATCCAGCCGCGGGATATTATTACTAAGAAATCCCTGGAGAATTCCATTGTGGTGGATATGGCTTTAGGCGGTTCAAGTAATACGGTCTTGCATCTTATGGCAATCGCTCACGAAGCCGGAATCGGGTTAGATTTAAAAACTTTTGACAAAATCAGTAAATCCGTGCCGCATATTACCAGTTTAGAACCGTCAGGCCCGCATTTTATGGAAGATTTAGAATATGCCGGAGGGATCCCTGCGGTTTTAAAGAGGTTGAAGTCTAAATTGAATAATGTTTTAAATGTCAGCGGAGAAAAAACTTTTGAGATCGCCGATAAGGCCAGAATATTTGATGAGGAGGTAATCCGGCCCCTGAATAAGGCTTATCATAAACAGGGCGGCATTGCTGTGTTGTCTGGAAACATTGCTCCCGCCGGAGCAGTGGTTAAACAAAGCGGGGTAAGCGCTAAGATGATGAAGTTCACAGGACGCAGCCGCGTATTTAACCGCGAGGAAGAGGCAATGCAGGCGATCATGAACAATAAGATCAAAAAAGGCGATTGTATTGTTATTCGTTACGAAGGTCCGGCCGGCGGACCAGGTATGCGCGAGATGCTTGCGCCGACTGCCGCGATTGTGGGCTTAGGGTTAGCGGATTCAGTAGCGCTTATTACGGACGGCCGTTTTTCCGGCGGGACAAAAGGCCCCTGCATCGGCCATATCTCTCCGGAAGCCTCCAGCGGCGGGCCGATTGCAATTCTAAAAGATGGTGATACAATTACAATAGATATCCCTAATAGAAAAATAGAAGCAAAATTGACTAAAGAAGAGATCAAGAAAAGATTTAAAAATTGGAAACCTGTAGCGCCTAAAATCAGGACAGGATATTTGTCCAGGTATTCCAGGTTGGTTACTTCGGCGGATAAGGGAGCGATATTAAGGTGAAGGGATCACAGATATTATTAGAGTCTTTGAAGCGCGAAGGGGTAGAAGTAATGTTTGGCTACCCCGGAGGCCAGGTACTGCCTATATTTGACAGTATCTATGATTCGGATATACGTTTTATCCTGACCCGCCATGAACAGGGAGCAGCACATGCTGCCGACGGCTATGCCCGCGCAACCGGAAAAGTAGGGGTCTGCCTGGCAACTTCTGGCCCGGGCGCTACGAATTTAGTGACGGGGATTGCCAATGCCTATATGGATTCTATTCCTATGGTCGCCATCACCGGCCAGGTGAAGAGTTTCTTAATCGGTAATGACGCTTTTCAGGAAGCCGATGTTACCGGTATCACCCGGCCCATCACTAAGCATAATTTTTTAGTTAAGGACGTTAAAGACTTGGCGCGGACTATTGCCGAAGCTTTTTATATCGCTTCGACGGGTAGGCCCGGACCGGTATTAATAGATATCCCTTCGGATATCCAGATGATGGATACGGAATTCGATTGGCCCAAGAAGGTCCAGATACGCAGTTATAATCCGACTCTTTTGGGACACCCCGGACAGATTAAAAAAGCGGCTAAACTCATCGCTACTTCCAAGAAGCCGATAATTTATGCCGGAGGCGGAGTAATTACTTCCGGCGCGCATAAAGAATTAAAGATGTTAGCGGAAAAAATCAGCGCTCCTTTGACCTGGACCCTGATGGGCATAGGAGGATTTCCGGCGACCCATGAATTGTCTTTAGGTATGCTGGGTATGCACGGGACTGCCTACGCCAACCACGCTATTATGGAGTCTGACCTTATTATTGCGGTAGGCGCGCGTTTTGATGACCGGGTGACCGGACGGCTGGACGCTTTTGCTCCGAACGCTAAGGTAATTCATATTGATGTTGATCCTTCTTCTATCAGCAAGAATGTAAATGTGCATATTCCGATAGTGGGGGACGCAAAAAGTATTTTAACCGAATTATTGAAAGAAATTAAAAAGACGCCTAATACGCTAGAGTGGCTGAAAACAGTTGAGGGTTGGAAGAAAAAATATCCTTTAGTCTATGAAAACGATAATAAGCTGCGGCCGCAATATGTGGTGGAGCAGATTTACGAGGTGACTGAAGGCGACGCGATTATTACTACCGAAGTAGGGCAGAATCAGATGTGGGCGGCGCAATGGTACAAATATACGGCTCCCCGCACATTTATTTCATCAGGCGGATTAGGGACCATGGGATTTGGCTTGCCGGCGGCAATGGGCGTAAAAGTGGGTTGCCCGGGTAAGACCGTATTTGATATTGCCGGAGACGGTTCAATACAAATGAATATCCAGGAATTAGGGACCTGTATTGCCAATAAAATAAATGTAAAGGTCGCGATTTTAAATAACGGCTATTTAGGAATGGTGCGGCAGTGGCAGGAGCTTTTTTATAAGCGGCGCTATTCTCAAGTTGAGATAACTAGCCCGGATTTTGTAAAATTAGCGGAGAGTTACGGAGCGGTCGGCATACGCGTCACTAAAAAAGAAGAGGTCCGGGCTGCGCTGGAAAAGGCAGTCGCGATAGATAACACCGTTTTAATCGATTTTAAGATAGAGCCGGAGGAGAACGTCTTTCCGATGGTTCCGGCGGGACAAGCCATAAACCAGTTTATCGGCGGGTTAGCCTAATATGAAACATACTATTGCACTTTTAGTAGAGAATAAGTTTGGTGTCTTGGCGCGGATAGCCGGATTATTTAGCGCCCGCGGCTATAATATTGCTTCTTTAGCGGTTTCCGAGACACTTGACCCGGATATCTCTTATATGACTATTGTCGTAGAAGCTAAAGATGAAAAGATACTTGAACAGATAAAGAAGCAGCTGAATAAGCTTATTGATGTTATCACCGTTACTGATTTTACCAAGAAAGAGCATGTGGACCGCGAGCTTATTTTGGCCAAGGTAAGTTATTGCGCGAAAGATAAATCTAGGCTGGAGAATATCTGCGCTAAATTTGTAGGTAAGGTAATTCAGCGTAAAGGAGATACCGCGATTATTGAGGCGGTAGGAAACTTGGAGCAGATTAAATTGCTGTTGGAAGAATTGAATAAATTCGGGATTAAAGAATTAGTCAGGACAGGAAAATTAGCGATCAGCGGATAGAAAGGGAGGAGTAAAAAAATGGCGAAGATTTATTATGACCAGGACGCGGATTTAAATTTACTTAAAAATAAGACTATCGCGATCATCGGATATGGTATTCAGGGGCGCGGCCAGTCTTTATGTTTAAGGGACTCCGGGATACGCGTGATTGTTTCAGAGATGCCGGGGACTGCCAATTTTGAACAGGCTAAAACCGATGGGTTTACCCCGGTAGATGCGGCTGAGGCAGCCAAGGCTGCGGATATTATCCAGATTTTAACCCAGGACCATGTCCAGGCCAAGGTTTATAAAGAGGCGATAAAGCCGAACTTAAAAAAAGGCAAGGCGCTTTGTTTTTCGCACGGTTTTAATATCCGCTTTAAACAGATCAAGCCTCCGAAGAATGTGGATGTATTTATGGTGGCGCCGAAAGGACCGGGAGCATTGGTCAGAAAGATGTACGAAGAAGGCAAAGGCGTACCTTCATTAATCGCGATTTATCAGGACGCCAGCGGCCAGGCTAAAGATTTAGCGTTGGCTTACGCTAAAGCCATCAAGGCCACTACCGCCGGCGTTATTGAGACGACTTTTGAAGAAGAGACCGAGACTGATCTTTTCGGCGAACAGGCAGTGCTTTGCTGCGGAGTCACGGAGTTAATCAAAGCGGGTTTTGATACTTTGATTGAAGCAGGATACCAGCCGGAGATCGCCTATTTTGAAGTTTTACACGAATTAAAATTAATCACTGACCTTATTCAGGAACGGGGAATTTCCGGTATGCGCCGGGGAGTTTCTAATACCGCTTGCTACGGTGATTTAACCCGCGGCCCCAGGATCATCACGGCTAAGACGCGTAAAGAGATGAAAAAGATGCTCAAAGAGATTAAATCGGGAAAATTTGCCCGCGAATGGATTAAAGAAAATGAACTAGGCCGGCCGAATTTCAATAAGCTGATTTCCGAAGGCGATAATCATTTGATTGAGAAGGTGGGAAAAGATCTACGGAATATGATGCCGTGGATGAAGAAGTAAGAGAAATATACTTGCCGGTGGCAAGTATGAATTAGGCGTAAACGCCAGAGGCACGCCTAATTCAATGCCTTGGATGAAGAAATAATGGAAAAGATAATCATATTTGATACAACTTTGCGTGATGGAGAGCAGGCGCCGGGAGCGTCTTTGACTCACCAGCAAAAGCTGGAGGTAGCTTTTCAGCTTGAGAAGCTGGGTGTGGATATAATTGAAGCAGGTTTTCCGATCGCTTCTCCGGGAGATTTTAAGGCCGTAACTGAAATCTCTAAGGCGATTAAAAAAAGCGCTGTCTGTGGTTTAGCCCGTTGCCTTAAGCTGGATATCGAATCCGCAAGTGATGCGGTTAAAAGAGCCAAGCATCCGCGCGTTCATTTGTTCCTGGCTACTTCTAAAATCCATCTGCAGTATAAGTTCAAGAAGGCCGAAGATGAGATTTTGGCTATTGCTCAAGGCGCGGTAAAGCTTACCCGCCGGCTCTGCGATGATATTGAATTTTCGCCTGAGGACGCCACGCGCTCAGAAAGAGGTTTTCTTTTTAAAGTAATTGAAACCGCCATAAATGAAGGCGCGCAAACCATAAATATCCCGGATACGGTAGGCTATAGTTATCCTCAGGAGATATACTCGCTGATCGAGGATATTAAGAACAATGTCCCTAATATTAATAAAGCAGTCATTGCTATACATTGCCACGATGATTTAGGATTGGCTTCGGCTAATTCTATCTCCGCGGTTTTGGCCGGGGCGCGGCAGATCCATTGTACTATTAACGGTATCGGCGAGCGCGCCGGAAACGCCTCTTTGGAAGAAGTGGTTATGGCGATTAAGACGCGTAAAGATATCTTCGGCGGATTTTATATGGGTATAAATACTAAAGAAATATTCCGCACCTCGCGGCTGGTCAGCAACCTGACGAATTTCGTTGTTCCCCCTAATAAGGCAATTGTCGGAAGGAACGCCTTTGCCCATGAATCCGGCATTCATCAGGACGCGATTTTAAAGAACAGGACTACCTACGAAATTATGGATCCTAAAGATGTGGGGTTAGCTAAAAGTCAGCTTATTCTGGGAAAGCATTCCGGAAGGCACGCTTTTCGGGATAGGTTAAAATCACTCGGATTCCATCTTAACGAAGAAGAATTAAATAAAGCGTTTAAGCGCTTTAAAGAAGTCGCGGATAAGAAGAAAGATATCTTTGACGATGATTTGAGGATTATCGTTGAAGATGAGATCCGCGTAACCAAGCCTCTTTGGCGGTTGTATAGTTTTAAAGTTACTTCCGGCACCAGGATTAAGCCGGAGGCAGAGGTTGTTTTAATCAAAAAAGCTAAGAACATCTGCGGCGCATCTTCCGGCGACGGACCGGTGGACGCCTGTTTTAAGGCCATAGATAAAATTACCGGTTATAAGGCGAAACTGGATGATTTTCGCCTGGAAGCGGTTACTTCAGGTAAAGACGCCTTGGGCCAAGTCAGTCTTAAGCTAAAAATTAATAATTCCGTCATCAGCGGCCGCGGCGCGAGCACCGATATCATTGAAGCCGCTATCAAGGCATATTTGGACGCCGTCAATAAGTTAGAGGTTAAATGAGTAAAGGCGGCCGTACTTACGGTTTAATCGGCAATCCCATCAAGCATAGCCTCTCGCCGTTAATGCATAACGCGGCGTTCTCTCGCCTTAAAATTAAAGCCAGATATAAACTCTTTCCTTTGGGAGATAGGGAACTAAAAGTTTTTTTATCCAGCCTGAATAAGAAAAACATCCGCGGCCTGAATGTAACGATTCCCTACAAAGAGAAGGTCCTTGGTCTTATAGAGGGTTACTGTTCCAGCGCCGTCAGGGCAATCGGGGCAGCCAATACTATAGCTATAGATAAAAATAATAAGTTTAAATTATTTAATACCGATTATCTCGGGTTTATTCAGCATCTTAAGGAATTAAAAGTCAACCCTAAGAAAGCCGCTATCATCGGAGCCGGAGGCGCGGCCCGGGCGATCTGTTTCGCTCTTGGGAAGAGAAAGACGCGGGAAGTCGATATTTATGATATTGATAAATTTCGCAGCCTCTCAATTATGGAAAGGTTTAACCAGATATTTCCGCATACCAGGTTCCTGGCGGCTGAAAGTATTGAAGCTTTAAAATTAAAGGAGAAAGATATCTTGATTAACGCCTCCTCAGTCGGGATGAAAGCAGACGATCCTCTTTTGGTAGACCCCACTTGGTTACACTCCGGATTATTTATCTATGATTTAATCTATAACCCTGTCCAGACCAAGCTGCTAAAACTGGCGCAGGAGAAAAATCTGGCATTTTCAAATGGCTTAGGAATGCTTCTTTACCAGGGGGTAGAGGCGTTGAACTTATGGATAAGCCCTAAAAAAGCGCCTGTGGAAGTGATGCGCAGGGCTCTAGAAAAAGGAGTGAAGAAATTATGATCGGCCAAGTAATAGTCTTTATTTTTGGTTCTGTAATAGGAAGTTTTTTAAATGTTTGCATACATCGCATGCCCGAATCCGAATCAGTTGTCTGGCCCCGTTCACATTGCCCTAAGTGTAAGAAAAGGATCCCCGGTTACGACAATATACCCTTCATAAGCTTTATTCTTTTAAAAGGAAGGTGCCGTTTCTGTAAAGAAAGAATATCGCTGCGCTACCCTTTAGTGGAGCTTATAAGCGGTTTGTTGTTTCTGGCTTTCTTTTTGCGTTACGGGTTAAGTTATAATTTCTTCTTTTATTTTGTCCTCGCCGCGGCCCTGATTATCGCCACTTTTGTGGATATCCAGCACAGGATTATTCCCGATGAGATCTCTATAGGCGGGCTTATTGTCGGGTTTATTTTGAGTTCGATCAGGGGTGTTAACTTAAATCCCCTGGCCTTTAGTTTCCGGCCGATGCTCAGTTCATTATTCGGCATCATAATCGGCGGCGGCGTGATTTATCTTACCGGCTGGTTATTTGACCTGGTTTATTTTAAAATCCTTAAAAACCATCCCATAAACGGCGAGACTGAGTCAATGGGCGGAGGAGATGTCAAACTTTTAGCCATGATCGGAGCATTTTTAGGCGCTCCTAGGGCGCTGCTTACTTTTTTTATCGCTCCGTTCTTTGGCGCGCTTCTGGGTATAATCATCCTGATTACTAAAAAAGACCATACTATACCGTATGGCCCGTTTTTATCCTTAGCAGCGTTGATTTCCATATTTTGGTCGGATAAGATATTACATCTTATAATTCCTTAAAAAGGCAATATGCCGCAGTCAAACCAGCCGCAATCTTTTCTAACTAAGAAAAGTTCAGGGGTATTAGTCCCGTTATTCGCAGTCTATTCAAAAAATAGTTTTGGCGCAGGTGACCTGAATGATTTAAGATCAGTCATTGATTGGGCAACTCCTACGGGCAATTCCATTATCCAGCTTTTACCGATGAATGATATGGGAGGCTTATTCTGTCCGTATGACGCTTTAAGCGCGAACGCGCTCGAGCCGCTTTATATTTCTCTTAGCCATTTACCCCTGCCTAAAAACAAATCCATTAAAAGGCAAATCGAAGCCTTGCGTAAAAACTTAAAAACGGATAAGCGATATGTGGATTACGGGATGAAGAATGAAAAAATACGCATATTGCGGGAAATTTTCTTATTGGACGCCGCCGCTAGTCCGGAACTTTTTAGCCGTTTCAGGAGCGAGAACAGTTATTGGCTCTTAGATTACGCTTTGTTTAAAACTCTTAAAGCAAAATGGGAAAATAGGGCTTGGTATGATTGGCCGGTAGAGTTTAGAAACCGGGATAAGGCGGCCTTAGAAAATTTCCGTAAAACTAATGCCCAGGAAATTAAATTTCAAGAGTGGGTACAATGGAAGCTCTTTGAACAATTTAAGGCTGTTAAGGATTACGCCCGGCAGAAGAAAGTTTTTATCAACGGAGACCTGCCTATCTTGGTCTCCCGCGACTCAAGCGATGTCTGGAGCCATCCGGAATTTTTCAAATTGGAATTTGCCGCCGGCGCGCCGCCGGATATGTATGCTGCCCGCGGCCAACGCTGGGGAATGCCTACCTATAATTGGGGAAAAATCGCGGCTGATGGATACAAATACTTAAAAGAGAAATTAAAATTCGCCGAGAATTTTTACGATATCATCAGGATTGATCATGTAGTCGGTTTATTTCGTATCTGGAGTATTCCTTATAACGAACCTATTGAAAATCAGGGCTTAAACGGATTTTTTGATCCGGTCAATGAATCCGAGTGGCAGGCGCATGGCCAGAAGATATTAGAGGTTATGCTTGAGAGCACAAAAATGTTTTTGTGCGCCGAAGATTTAGGGGTAATCCCTAAGGCCTGCACCGAAACTTTAGAAAAATTAAAGATACCGGGTAATGACGTGCAGCGTTGGGTTAAGGATTGGAAGATTAAGCGCGATTTCTTAAAACCCGAGGAGTATCGTAAGTTTTCTGTCGCTATGCTTTCCACGCATGATACGACTAACTGGCCTGCCTGGTGGGAGAATGAGGCTGGGACAGTGGATGAGGATCTATTCCGCAGAAAGTGCGTTGAAGCGGGGATTGATTTTGACCGGGTAAAACTTGAGCTTTTTGACGCGGTCCGTTCTCAGCATGGGAGATTGCGCTGGAAAGAAGGAATTGATTCGGTTGATAAGTTAATCAAGGGACTGTCCCCGCAGGGGACTGTCCCTAAAGATAGGTTGCACGTCTTAATGGGTTTATATGAGAATACATGCGGGGAGAAAGAAAAACTCTGGAAGCATTTGGGTCTGCTCGGCCCGATGCGTGAGAAATGTGATAAAGAAATATTCCGGGCTGTCTTAAAATTAAACCTGGAATCGAGTTCCCTATTCTGTATAAATACAATAATTGACCTTTTGTATCTGGATGATGTTTTGTCCGGTGACGCGTATCAATATAGATTCAATACCCCCGGTACAATAAGCGACAAGAACTGGTCGCTCAAAATCCCGCTTTCCCTTGAAGATTTAATGAAGCATCCGGTCACTAAAGAAATACGCAAACTGGTCGCTGATTCCAGAAGAATATAATTCATAGCGTCTGGTTTGTCTTGTTCCTCGCAGGAACGCGTGATTTTCCCCAGCGTGGAAAATCCCGCTCGGCTACTCGGCTTCGCTCTGCCGGGACTTATATTGTAGGCAACCCTGCCCGCTTCGCCTGCGTTACGTCCTGCTCCGGAACAAGCCAATCCATCCGCTAATGTATTCTATAGATATTTTGCCGAAGGGTATTGTAAGCGGGCAATTAGAAATTTTTCGGCCAAGCTATTAGCTACGTGTGTGCAAGGCTTTACGGCGAGTATAGGCAATACCCTTATGCGTGAGGAACACTGCGCTGCCGGAAGGAGTCGTAAACCGTAGCACACGGCGAAAAATTTCGCACGCGAACAATACCCTGAGAGCGAAATAGCTATAGAATAAATGAGCGGAAAGGATAAATTATGAAAGAAATTTTGTATCTTGTTTTAGGGTTGACGGCGGGCACACTTTCCGGAATGTTCGGGATAGGCGGGGGGACGATACTTATTCCGGCTTTGGTTTTTTTGGTAGGTTTGTCGCAGCATGAGGCGCAGGGGACCACTCTGGCGATCATGCTCCTACCGATAGGGCTTCTGGCGGTAATGAAGTATTATCATAGTGGACACGTGCATTTTTATATCGCCGCGTTTATCTGTATCGGGTTCTTGATCGGCGGGCTTCTGGGAGCCAATATGGCGGAAATGCTTTCCAACCTTGTTTTAAGAAAAGCCTTTGGAATATTTTTATTAATCATTGCGCTCTATACAATCTTTGCCAAATAATGGGAATCTTACAGGGACCGGAATTTTATATCTCCAAACGCATAGGCAGGGCAATCATAGATTATAATATGCTCTCTGAGGGCGATAAGATTGCCGTGGCCGTATCCGGCGGCAAGGATAGCCTGACACTCCTGCGTATCTTAAACGATAGGCGCGCGTTTGTCCCGTTAAAATACAATTTAGTGGCGGTGCATATTGATATGGGTTATCCTAAATCAATATCTAAAAAGCTGGAAAGGTATTTTAAGCAGGCGAATGTTGAATACCATATTGAAAAAGTCGATACCTTGCGTAAAACCAAGAAGAAAGATATAAATTGTTTCTGGTGTTCCTGGAATAGAAGAAAGGCCCTATTTGAAGTGGCTGACCGGCTTAAGTGCACTAAAGTTGCCCTGGGCCACCATATGGATGATATCATTGAGACGATTTTATTAAATCTATTCTTTCAGGGAGAAATCTCGGCAATGAAGCCGAAGCAGGAATTATTTAAGGGTAAGATCACCCTGATCAGGCCGCTGGCCTATGTTGAAGAATATATGATTAAACGCTTTGCTAAAGAAGAAAAGATCCCCCACGATACCTGCGTTTGCCCAAATTCGGTTACCTCTAACCGCGCAAAGATGGGTAAAATTATCCAGGATTTAAAAAAGACCTGTCCGGAAATAAAAAAGAATATCTTTAGAAGTGTCCGGCGCATAAAGAAAGATTATTTGCTGTAAGAAAATAGAGGAGAGTGGTATAATAAACTTATGATTTGGATGATCGGATTATCATTTTTGGTTTTACTGACGGTTATCACCGTGCTGGTTTTTAAGCTCTCTTCGCAGGTCAATGAGCGGTTAAATCAGATGAACCAGTCGCTCCAGGAGGCCAATAAGATTATCGGCTCAAACCTCGGCAGCGCCACCAACGTATTTGGCAACGTTAAGGAGCAATTAGGTAGGCTGGAAGAGACTAACAAGCAGATTGTTACTATCAGTAAGGATATTTCCAGCCTGCAGGAGCTTTTACGCGCGCCTAAATTCCGCGGGGCGATGGGCGAAGTGCTTCTGGAGAATTTATTATCCCAAGTATTACCCAAAGATCATTACGCCACACAATACCGGTTTAAGTCCGGGGAGGCGGTGGATGCCATTATTAAACTTGGCGAGCGTATTGTGCCGGTGGATGCGAAGTTTAGCCTGGAGAATTTTCAGAAGATGCTGGAGGCGCAAGATGAGCAGCTAAAAAATAACTTGCGTAAGAAATTTATCCAGGACGTAAAAAACCGCATTGATGAAGTCTCTTCAAAATATATCCTTCCGCAGGAGAACACCTATGATTTCGCGCTGATGTATATACCGGCGGAGAATGTTTATTACGAAGTGGTCATTAAAGAAGACATTTTTTCTTACAGTATGTCTAAAAAGGTCATTCCGGTCTCACCGAACACATTTTACGCTTACCTGCAGGTTATCTGTCTGGGATTAAAAGGCTTAAAAGTAGAAGAGAACGCCAAGTCCATATTAAAATCTTTAAGCGCTTTAGAGATCGAAATAGATAAATTCAAAGAAGAATTTAATATCCTGGGAAGCCACCTGATTAATGCCAATACCAAATATGAGGATTCGCAAAAAAGGCTGGATAAAGTCAGTGATAAGCTGGTTAATATTCAGGATGCCAGGCAAATTGAGAAAAAATAGTTTTTAATAATGGCCTTTACGGTCAGGGTAGTCCCCAAGGCAAGCAGAAATCTGGTTAAAGAAGAGGGAAAAGGGTTTAAGGTTTATCTGACTAAACCCGCTCAGGAGGGGCTTGCCAATAGCCAGCTTATCAGCCTCTTAGCGGAACACCTAAAGATAAAAAAATACCAGATCAAGATTATTAAAGGCGATAAATCCAGGAATAAACTTGTTGAAATTACTTAAAAATAATAATCCTTTAGAAGGCCGGACAGAAGGCCGGATAACCTGTTCTTTTAGCACTCGCGCCTGCGGGAATATGTCTTTATCTTACGGTAATTCCAGGGGCGTTTTAGATAACCGCAGGAAATTCTTGAGTAATTTAGGAATTGATTATATTGCTTTAGTCTGCGCCGAGCAGGTGCACGGGACTAATGTTAGATATGTAAATCAAACTGATGAAAGCAGCGGAGCGCTGGTTTATGATAATTCGATTCCGAACACTGACGGGTTCATAACCGATGTCAGGAATTTACCGCTGGCGATGTTTACCGCTGACTGCCCCTGTGTATTTTTATATGATCCGCGTAAACCCGCGATAGGATTAATTCACGCCGGCTGGCGCAGTTCAAAAGGAAACATTTTAGGCCAGGCGGTTGAATTGATGCGGAGTAAATTTAATTCTCGGCCCGAAGGATTGATCGCCGGGTTCGGCCCGTCCATAAGGAGTTGCTGTTACGAAGTTTCAGGCGAATTCAGGGGCTATTTCCCGTCGGAATTAACTGAAAAGTCAGGGCGCTTTTACTTAGATCTGGCCCTGGTAAATAAAAGGCAATTGATCGCCTCGGGCTTAAAAGAAGAGAATATATCCGAAACAGGCCTTTGCACGCATTGTGATAGCGAAGATTTCTTTTCATTCCGCAGGGAAGGCAAGGATACCGGAAGGTCTCTTTCGGTTATAATGATCAAATGATCCGCATACCAAAATTCAAGCTGGGTTTTATTTTACACACCTACAATACTACCTTAGAAGCGGTTAAGTCTTCGCTGGCGGAATTTGGAGAGAAACTGGATATCGCGGAGGTTGTTGACGTCGGGCAGAAAGGCAAAAATTTTAAGATAAATATTGCTACTGAAGATCCCACTATTGTTTTTGATGTCTGCTCTCAATTCGGCAGGATAAGGTCGGTCAAGGTGGAAGACGAAGGAGGCAAATAATATGCCCAAAGCCCTGGTAGTTTATTATTCGCGCAGCGGAAACACTAAAAAAATGGCTGAATTAATCGCGCAAGGCGTAGAGAATGAAGGCCTTGAGGTAACGCTTAAGGATGTTAAGGATACGCTCGCCGACGACTTACTAAAATATGACGGTTTAATCATCGGTTCGCCGACATATTACGGAAGCATGTCTGGTGAAATCAAAAAACTCTTTGATGATTCGGTCAAGTTCCACGGAAAACTGGATGGTAAAGTCGGCGCGGCGTTTTCTTCCAGCCGCAATATCGCCGGCGGAAATGAGACTACGATTCTGGATATATTGAATGCTATGCTCATACATGGTATGATTATCCAAGGTGATTGGCAGGGCGATCATTACGGTCCGGTGGCGATAGATTCTCCGGATTCCCGGTCCACGAAAGAATGTTTAAGGATGGGTTCAAGGTTTGCCAAGCTTGTTAAAAAATGCACATCATAATACTGATTACGGCCAAGGATAAATCCCAAGCCGGTAAAATCTCTAAATTACTGATAAAAAATAAACTGGCTGCCTGTGTCAATATTATAAGCGGCTTAGAGTCTATTTTTTCCTGGAAAGGCAAGGTCGAGCGGGCAAAAGAAACACTCCTGATGGTTAAATCCAGGAAAGATAAGTTTAATAAGATTGTTAAGTTAGTTAAATCAGCTCATAGTTATGCGGTCCCGGAAATAATCGCTCTTCCGATAGTCAGCGGTTTTAAACCGTATCTTAAATGGATAGATGAATCCCTCAGGTAGCCCGATTGATTATATTTTTGCTTTTTTAGGCGGAGTATTAGTGAGTTTTACTCCCTGCGTTTATCCGCTTATTCCGGTCAGCGTAATCTATATAAGCGCAAAGAGCGGCAGGTCAAAGATAAGGAGTTTCGTTTTAAGCCTGATTTATGTTTCCGGCATAGCAGTTACCTATTCTATCCTGGGCCTGATTGCTTCTCTGGGCGGGATGATCTTTGGTAAAATAAGCAGCCATCCGTTTACATTAATAGCGGTAGGAGTCATTATTATTTTATTTGGAGCGAGCATGCTGACGGATTTTTTTAGCATATACTGGCCGGCCCCGAAAGTGGATACTAATAAAAAAGGATACCTTTCTACCTTTTTCCTGGGGGCAAGTTCCGGGTTAATCGCGTCTCCCTGCCTTACGCCGGCATTGGCTTCCATCCTGGCCTACTTATCAGCCCAAAAGAATATTTTCTACGGAATGAGCCTCTTAGTGGTTTTTGCTTACGGTATGGGCTTGATCTTTATACTGGCCGGGACCTTTAGCAGTATATTAATAAATCTTCCTAAATCCGGCAGGTGGATGTCTTATGTTAAGAAGGCTGGCGCTTTAATCATTATAGTTTTAGGCCTGTATTTTATTTACCGGGGCCTAAGGGGATTTTAAGTGAAGAAAAGTTTAAGATTTATATTTATACTTATATTTTTTATTTCTTTTGTTTTGAGCTGTTTTGCCGCTCAGGATTATGAAAATAATCCTGCCCCCGCGCCCCTTTTCCAACTAACCAACTTAAATGATCAACCGGTTTCCTTAAGCAATTATCTAGGCAGGAAAACAGTGCTACTGGTTTTTTGGACGACTTGGTGCCCTTATTGCCGGGATCAACTTCAGAAGTTGAATGCAAGATATGCGGAATTAGCAAAAGAATCTATTGAAGTATTAGCCATAAATGTAGGCGAGCCTAAGGATAAGGTGGCGAATTTTATGAAAAAATACTCGCTGAACTTGGAGGTCCTTTTGGATAGAGATAGCTATGTCGCCGAGGCCTATGAGCTTATGGGGGTCCCGACTTATTTTGTGATAAATATCTCCGGGAAGATAGTTTCTTCAGGTAATCAATTCCCTGAGGAGCTGATTAATAAAATATCCGCTAAACAGCCTTAAAGTAAAGAAAGATGAATAAGAGAATAGCCGAGCTTCTGAAGTTTCGGGAATTTGTTAGTGTAGCTACCTGCGATTTTAACGGCCGGCCTAATGCCGCTCCTAAATTTCTGCTTAAAATAGAAGATAATGTTGTCTATCTGGTAGATTATATTATCGGAACGACATTCCACAATCTTAGCCTTAACCCTAAGATTTCCATATCTTTTATGGATACCCACAGCCTTGTGGGCTATCAGTTAAATGGCCTGGTTAAGATTATAGAAAGCGGTCCGGAATACGATCTTTTAGTCAAAGACTTATTGCAAAGAGAGGTTGATTTGTCTGCCCGGCGTATTGTAGAAGGAGTTACCAGGGGCAAGGCTCATGAGGATTTTGAATTGAATATGTCGGAGAACTTCGTTATCTTTAAGGTAAAAATTGAAGAAATAGTGGAAATGGTCTCTAGCGGTATTTTAAAAAGAGAAAAGGTATGAGCGGAATAAGAGGTTTAGCTACGGGAGTAGGAAGTCTTCCGCATCTGGACGCGGATAAGGCTTTGGATTTAATCTTTAAATTTGTGCCCAACATCCCTTTTTGGCCGCAGTTTCCCAAGAGGGATTTTCGCGAAGGGATGCTGGCCCAATTTAGCGAAAACATCCCCTGCCTTGAAATTAAAGGCAATGGTTTAGTCTTTAACCCTGAAAATAAAGAGAAGAAGCTGGAGGTATTTTATGAGAAAATTATTAACGATGATCTGGATTATTTTAAGCTAAGCGCTAGTTTTGCTTTAGGCCTGCATAAATTTTATGAGCGGCTTAGTAACGTGGATTTAGGGAGAATAGATTTTATCAAGATTCAGGTTACCGGTCCCTTTACTTTTCTGGCCGGCATAAACGACGAAAAGGGAGTCATGCTTTTGCATGATCCGGTATTTAAACAGGCTATCTTCAAAGCCTTGAGTATGAAGTTACGCTGGCAGATAGATTTATTTAAGAAATTCGCCAGGCCCATCATTGCTTTTATCGACGAGCCATACCTGGGTACTTTTGGCTCAGCCTATACTTCGCTCAACAGGGAAGATGTAGTCCAGGGTCTAGCCGAGTTCTCTGAAAGCGTAAAGAGTAAAGACCTGTTTTTGGGGCTACATTGCTGCGGCAATACCGATTGGTCTTTATTTACGGATATCCCGGCTATTGACATTATTAACTTTGACGCATATAATTTCCAGGAGAGATTCGTCCTCTACGCCCAAAACCTGAAAGGGTTCTTAAAAAGAGGGGGAATCATCTGTTGGGGTATTGTGCCTACCCAAAGTGGTAGAATAGAAGACAGTCCTGTTTCTTTGGTTAATAAGATTAAGAGCTGTATTGAGGCGTTAGTTAATAAGGGGCTGGAAGGTTCTTTACTTAGGAGTCAGATGTTTATCAGCCCTTCCTGCGGCTTAGGTACGCTAAAGATAAGCGAATCTGAAGAGATATACCATCTTTTACGCGCTACCTCGCTTTATATAAAGGATAATTTTTAATTTTAGCGGGATTATTAATAAAGGAGGAGATATGTTTAAAAGCTTAGGGTTGGTTTTGGTCATGGCATTTTTTGTTTCTATTGCCTATGCTCAGCCGGCTAAACCGGCTAAACCGGCAATGCAGCAAAAAGCTCAACCCGCCGATAGAAACAAGGGCGGGGAGGTTAAACAGCGTTCAGTGGTAAATACCCCGAAAGAAGCGAGGATGGATACGAATAATGACGGTAGAGTGGGCAGAGTAGAAGCTAATCAAGCCCGCGCACAGGTAAACACTCCTAAAGAAGCGAGGATGGATACGAATAATGATGGTAGGGTGGATAAAGTGGAGGCTACGCAAGCTAATCAGGAAGAAAAAGCCAGAGTAAACACTCCTAAAGAAGCAAGGATGGATACGAATAATGATGGCGTAGTTGACGAAACAGAAGCCAATCAATTCAGAGAAAGAAGGAAAGCCCGGCTGGATACGAACAAGGATGGTGTAGTCGACGAACAGGAAAAAATACAGGCCCGTTCAATCGTGGACACCCCGGAAGAGGCTAAATTTGATAAAAATGGCGATGGGGTAATAGATGCTACTGAAGCCAAGGATTTCCTTAAGGCCAGGCAGGCCAGATTAGGCCCTAAAGGAGAAAAAGTTGAGGCAAATAACACTGTTGAATAAAAGATTTGACAAACCAGCGCAAAGAATATATAATTAACAAACTTTGTAACGGCTAAGGAGAAAATGAAAGAAATCAGGATCCACGCCCGCGCAGGCCAGGGCGCAATTACTACTGCCACGTTATTAGGTTATGCCTACTTTTTAAAAGGTTTATGCCCTTACGCCTTCCCCAGTTTTGGCGCTGCCCGTATGGGAGCTCCCATGAACGCGTTTGTGCGCGTTGACTCTAAGCCGGTACGCTTGCGCAGCCAGATATACGAGCCGGATTACGTTATTATCGCCGACCATACTCTTATGCGCGGGTATAATTGTTTTTCCGGGCTTAAAGAGGATGGCATAGCTATTATTAGCGGCAAGGAAGATTCTGTGCAGATGCCTAAGGTCAAGCCTAAACAGAAAGTTTTCCTGGTTCCGGCAAACGATATCGCCCTAAAACATATAGGTAGGCCCTTAGGCAACACCGCGCTTTTAGGCGCTTTCTGCGCGGCTACGCAAGAATTGACTTTAGATGAATTAATCGCGGCTATTAAACACAGATTCGCCGCCAAGCTTCAGGAAGCTAATATTAAAGCCGCGCAGGAAGGTTTTGATTTTGTAACCCGCGGCAATAAATAGGGAGTTCGTTAATGTTTGGTCCGTTGATTTCTAAACCGGGTTCAAGTAAGAATAATAAGACCGGTCCGTGGAGGACTGAGTTAAGGCCCAAATTCTTAAAGAAAAACTGTATTGCCTGTAATATGTGTCTCCTCATCTGTCCGGAGGCCTGTATCAGCGGCCAGGGTAAGAATACTTATGACTTTAATCCTGATTACTGCAAGGGCTGCGGAAACTGCGCGGCAGTCTGCCCTAAGCAGGATATAGAGATGATTAAAGAAGACTCACAAGGATAATATGAAAGAATTATTAGAAGGTTCAATGGCGGTAGCTGAGATTATCAAGCGCTGTAAGCCCGGAGTAATCTCCGCCTACCCCATTACTCCTCAGACTCATATTGTGGAAGGACTTGCCCAGATAGTCGCTGACGGCCAGCTGAATGCCCAATTTGTTAATGTAGAAAGCGAACATTCCGCGGCCTCCGTAGTTTTAGGCGCAGTGGCAACAGGGGTGCGCGCTTATACCGCTACCAGTTCTCAAGGGTTGTTTTATATGGCCGAAGTCCTTTATAATATTGCCGGCATGCGTTTACCTGTAATTATGACTACTGCTGCCCGGGCGATATCCGCTCCCATAAATATCTGGAACGACCATCAGGATGCGGTCTCCCTGCGCGATTCAGGCTGGATTCAGTTCCATGCCGAAGATATACAGGAAGTAGTGGATCTACATCTTATCGCTTACAAATTAGGCGAAGATAAATCCATAATGCTTCCGGTGATGGTCTGTATGGATGGTTTTATTCTTACTCACGGGTTAGAGACAGTAGATATGCCCACGCAGGAACAGGTAGATAAATTTTTACCGCCTTATAAGCCCCCTTATAAATTAGATGTAGAGAATCCTCTGACCTTGGGTCCGTTAGTTGACCCTGAATATTATATGGAGGCTCGCTATGCCCTTAATGAAACACATAAAGAAGCTTTAGCTCTTATCCCTAAACTTACTGCGGAATTTTCAAAAGTGTTCGGCAGGACTTATAATGGCTTAGTTGAGGGTTATCAGCTTAAGGATGCTGAAAAAGTGATTGTGGCTATGGGCTCAGTCTGCGGTACAATAAAAGAGGTCATTGATGAATTAAGGGTCAAGGGTAAAAAAGTGGGTTTACTTAAGGTTACATCTTTAAGGCCTTTTCCAGTTGATGAGATATACACTGCTTTAAAAAATATCCCTAAAGTCGCGGTTATTGATCGGGCCCTCTCTTTAGGGTCATTTGCTCCTCTTCACGTGGAAGTTAAGGCTGTATTTTCCGGCAAGACGAAGAAACCTCAAAGTATAAACAGTTTTGTGGTAGGTTTAGGCGGACGCGATATCACTAAGGATTCTATAAAAGAAATATTCCGGCTGATGAACGGCAAGGAGAAGGGGATTGAGTTTATAGATTTAAAGCCAGAGCTTTTAAAGGAGAACTATGACTAATCATTTTGTGTCTCTAGAAATCCCCAGCTATCGAAGGGAGTCGCGGGATGACTGAGACTTTGTTCGCCCCGGGGCATACAGCCTGCGCAGGTTGCGGCCAGTCTATGGCAGCGCGGCTTGTATTGGATGCGGCCGGTCCAAACACTATTATCGTAAATAATACCGGGTGCCTGGAGGTCTTCTCGACCAAATATCCTGAGTCAAGCTGGAGAGTTCCTTTTATCCATTCGTTATTTGAGAATGCCGCGGCAGTCGCTTCAGGAGTTGAATCAGCGATTAAATATTTAGGTAAGGCTGACAGTATAAATATTATCGCGCAAGGCGGAGACGGAAGCAGCGCGGATATAGGCCTGCAGGCCCTTTCCGGGATGCTTGAGCGCGGGCACAATATTTTGTATGTCTGTTATGATAACGAAGCGTATATGAATACCGGGGTGCAAAGAAGCGGGCTTACTCCTTTTGATACCAATACAACGACCAGCCCCGCGGGCGCGTCTTCCTTGGGGAACCTTCGTCCGAAAAAGCCGATGCCGGAGATTACCAATGCCCACGGTATTCCTTATGTAGCTACGGCCTCTAGCGGATTTGCCCAGGATTTACAGAGGAAAGTAAAAAAGGCCCTTTCCATTAAAGGCCCTAAATATATACAGGTGCATGTGCCTTGCCCGTTAGGCTGGAGGCATGAAACAAATCTTACTCTTGTGGTAGCCAAGTTGGCTGTTGAGACAGGGCTGTATCCTTTGATTGAGTATGAGTTTGGTTTACTAAGCAACCGCAGGCAGATTACGCCTAAGCCGGTGGAAGAATACCTGAAGCTTCAGGGAAGGTTTAAGCATTTATTGAATAAACCTGAAGAACTAAAGAAGATTCAGGAGATCGCGGATAATAACATAAAAAAGTACGGATTGAAAGTTGAAGCCCAGCAGGCTTAAAACGAGCTTAAGCTGGAAAATCAAGGAGGTAAGAAATGGGAAAACAGGGAAGGGCAATTGTAGAGGTAAGCTTAAAAGACCTGGTCAAGGATTTAAATAAGGCGTATTGCGACGAATGGCTCGCTTATTATTTATATTGGTATATGGCCCAGATTGTTTCCGGCAAGGCTTATGAAGATGTGAAAGAAATGCTGGAAAAATTAGCTAAGGATGAATTAGAGCATGCCACAGAAGTAGCGGATCTGATCATAAAGTTAGGCGATGCTCCTACGGCTAATCCTATGGATTTAGAGAAGAACGCCAACGCGCCGTACCTTATGCCTCCCAAGAATACCGCGGATATCAACAGGATCATCCGTATTGTTACTGAGGCAGAAGCAGGGGCAATTGAGGTTTATAGTAAGATCGCCAAAAAGACTCTCGGTAAGGATCATGTTACTTATCAGCTAGTCACGCATATATTGTCGGAAGAAGTCGATCACGAAGAGATGTTTGAGAATTTGTTAGAAAGATAAAGCACCCGACGCTAATCGGAATTGCGTCGGTGTACCCTTGTGGGTAAGGAGAGGATAAATGTCAAAAGTTACTATTGATGCTTCTACTTGCGTAGGTTGCGGTTTATGCGAGCAATCCTGCCCGGAGGTTTTTCAGGTGCAGGGAGACGGGATCGCTCACGTAAAAACTCAGGTTTGCGCGACTTGTAACCTGCAGGAAGTAGCTGATTCTTGCCCGGTAAATTGCATTAAAGTAGGTTAAGCTCTAGTATCTTAAAAGCGCAATAGGTTTCCTAGCCTATTGCGCTTTTTTATTCAACCCTGTCAAGAATTCCCTGAATTTCTCCTGTTTTTTCTGTTCAAGTAAGCTGTTCCCAAACCCTGCTTTCTCCTGTTCAAATTTTTTAGGGTCTATTTTAGAGATGGCCTTTACCTTAATTATATAGAAACCGGAAGGTAAGCGGATAATTTCGCTATTCTCTGTGTCTTTTAAGGATTTTGCGGTATTCCAAAATATATCCGCGGCGCCGATACCTTCAATATTGCTGGCGAATTTAAAGGGGGCGGTTTCCTTGACTTTTAATCCGCATTTTTTGGCCGCTTGTTTAAATTTCCGGGATTTTAGCTCTTTTGCGCACTGGTTTATTTTTTGTTCAGCTTTTTTTAGGGCCCCGGTATTAATCAGGGCAAGCCTGACCTTTTGTTCTACCGCCTTAAATTCCGGAGTATGCGCTTCTTTGGTTTCCTTTAATTTTAACAGGTAATACAAATCACCTACCTGTACCGGCGGGCTGCATTCTACCGTTTTAAGTTTAGAGATTATCTCCGGGTTTTCTGCCAGCCATTCCAGCCCCGGCGCAGGGCTGTTCTGAATAAAGAGGCCGGTTTCCTTGGGTTGTAATTTTAATTCTTGGGCAATTTTTGCAAACGTGAATTTTTTGTTTAATAATTCTGAGATTTCTTTGACCTGGACCACAGAATTTATTACCAGGTATTCTATATTAAAGGAAGCCGGTTCTCTGAACATATCCTTATTTTTGCTAAAATAATCATTGAGCTCGCCGGCGCTGGGCTTAATATCCTTGATAAAATCAGCAGAAAGACTGGAGATATAGTAGATGCTTATTTCCTGGTTTAGCTTCTCGTACTCTTTCCCGATCGCATTTTCGTCAATTTTTGTGTTGTCGGTAACTTGCTTATAGAGCTTACTGAGTATAATGCCTTGGCGCATCTGTTCCTCAAATTGGCGCGGATTAAGGCGAAAAATATACTGCAGGTTTTGTTGGTAAGTTTTATTGTCAAAGCCTCCTTTATACTGAAAGTAGGGAAGGGCTTCAATGGCCTGGATGACTTCTGCGTCGCTAGCTTTAATTGCGCGCCTCTTGGCTTCTTCCAGCAGAATGAGCCTCTGCCAGGCTTGACCTTCAAGGTTAAGGTATTTCTGTATCTCGGGGAGTTTATCTCCGTATTGTAGAATGGCTATGGTTGTGGCGGCGCTCAGCGAATCCTTAAGTTCAAGCTTGGATATGGCCCGTCCAAAAATTTTGCCCGCGGGCATATTTTCTTCACGAGAACGGAATGCCCCGCCAAAACCCCAAAGCGCAAAGGCGGGTATTATGATTAAAGCCAGGAATATCCAGACTTTTTTGGCTGTCTTTTTATGGCGCAATATTTTAAGCATCAGTTTCTCCTTAAACAAGCGTTGCCTCCGGCGCTTAACGCTTGTTTACTCCGCGCTATGCGCGGAGTTATTGTTAACGTTTTATCCATTATAGTCTAAACTTTTGATTTTGCAACTATAAAGTGTAGGTTTGCTTGAAAAAACTTAAAAAAAACTTGACAAGGCCAGGTTGATATGTTATCCTTTATCAAATTTGTTAAGGTTTAATAAATTTCCGGTTATCGGAGGACGACCGGGGATCTGCCACGTAATAAAATAATTAAGCCGAACTGAAAGGGTCAGTTCGGCTTTCTTTTTTGTGGAATTAAAAGGAATTTTAAAAAGTATTTAATAATGAGGAACCAGAAAAAAGGAGGATGTAAAAATGTGGCGTAAAATTTCTTCCCTGCTAATTTCCCTGTGTTTGGTCTTCCAGCAGATAGGTTTCGCCAGTATCGCAACCGAACTTAATCTGGCCGGCCATTTATCTAAGATGTCCGGTGGCTTTGTCCAGGATAGGTTTAGGCCTGTACATATCCGTTTTTTCTCCTTTGACAGCCAGAATGATAATATTAAGGTAATGTTGGATAAAGGCGATATCAAGGAGCTTAAGGGAAAACAGCTTGACGCCGCTACCCAGGAATTATTAAATTATTTTCTAGTAGGTATAAATCTTCCCAGCGACAAGTTTTGGGTAAACCTGCGCCCGGATTCCGAAGATAACATTATAGATGACTACTTAGCCAGGACTGACGTAGGCAAAATCATGCTTGAGACAGACCTGCAGCTAAAGAAAGATACCGCCCAATTTACTTCACCCGAAACTCCCGAAGGCCGGGAATACTGGAACAGGCTTTATAAGAAGGCCGAAGAACTCTATGGCTACCAGGAAGTAACCATTCCTACCTTGACCCGTCCCTGGATAGTCCCCAATGAAATCATTGTCCGTCAGACCAACGACAGCGCCTATATCTATAAGGCGACCTTAAAGGTCATGCTGGAGCAGGATTTTCTTAAGGATTCGGCTACCTATAGCTTTAAAGACAGCCGGGCTAAGGCGTTAAACGAATATTCTTCCCAGTTAATCCGCGAATTAATTATCCCTAAATTAACCAAAGAAGTGAATCTTTCCAAACGTTACGCTTCCTTAAGGCAGGTCTATTATTCCATCATTCTCTCTCGCTGGTTTAAGTCTCATTTTACCGGTCAGGAAGGTAAATACGCTTCGCGTATTGACAGAAAAGACCTTACCGGCCTTACTTCCGCCGCCGCCTGGTCTAAATCTACTTATTTTAACGCTTATAAAAAATCCTTCGCTCAAGGCGAGTATAATATTAAGGAAACAGTACGTACTCCTACCGGACAGGTAATCCGGAGTTATTTTAGCGGTGGTCAAATCCTTACAGGTCTGGAAGTAGACGCGAGAATGCAGGGAGCAACTTTCAATATAACAACAGTAGTGGATACGCTTCTTCCTACACTTAAGGGAATTCTAGTGGATGCATCGGGGACTCCTACAGCACACGAATTAACAAGAGCAAGCATGAGCTCGCCGGTAAAAGTTGCGATAAATAATCCCGGTGCGCAGGAACGGGAACTTATCCGTGAATGGCTCTTAGGTAAGAGTAAAGACGTTGAATTAGTGGGAGTAAACGGCGTTTCTGCCGATAACCTTTATTATCTTTTAACCAAAGATTTTTCTGCAACTCCCGCGTTCAGAAACTGGTTTAATAAGAATTTTCAAGTTTTACCCGAAGGCTTGGGAAGAAACGGGAAACTCGTTTTAAAGGTTTCTGCAATTTCTAACCCCAAAGAGTTTCCTTGGAAGGAATTAAATGCGCAAGCTGTAATTGAAGGCCAAAACCCTCAGTTAGCTGCTAGCCATAAAAGCCAGGGCGCTCAATTTGTCATTGTTACGAATCCTGCTTTAACTGCAGTCAGCGCTTTAAGGCCGGTTTTGTCTCTTATCCCGCAGGAAACAATCAGGGGTGTTAGTTTTACAGATGTTCAGCCACCTTCATCGTTACAGCGTGGCTTGGATAATTCCGGGCCAGACCCGGTTCTTATGCGTTCTTCGGGAAATAATATTGCTCCTGCCTTAAGCAGGGATATAGATGAATATGTGGGTAAAATGTTTTCTCCTGATTTATCCGGACGAATCAAGGGAAGGGTTCATTTTGCTCCGCAGATGCTCGGTTGCATATTAGATGTCAAGATGGTTTTAAATTCTAATACGGATGTTGCTTCAATAAACAAAATCTTTAAAGATGCCGCAGAAGGCGCTCTTAGGGGTAAGCTTGTTTATTCCGAGGATAACTCGAAAGTTTCTTTAGATACCTATAAACAGGCGCCGATTGTTGTTTTGGGTAAACAGACTAAAGTTACGGGAAAAAATATGGTTCATCTACAGGTTTTACATAACGAGGATACGACTTTCGCCTTAAGCCAGCTTCCTTTAATGTTGGATGGTATGAAAGAAGGGAAGATTGCGTCTATTGTTACCTCTAAAGATTCTCAAACCATTTCCGAAGAAATTGAAAGCGTTCTTTCCGCGGCTCAAGATGCGCAATCTCAAATTATAAGGCCTAAGTTTTTGGATACTAATTCCAGCTATATTCCGTCTCTTGACGGAAAAAGCCGGCCCCGCTTTACATATAAAGGTAAGCCGATGCAGTCAGCAATTGTGGGAGAAAATGGGCCGGGTAGAACAGGCAGGACCATAGCCTGGGCTATGCAGGGAGACCCGAATGTTGACCTCAGGATGATTAATGGCCCAAGCAACATGTTAATCATATCCTGGCTTTTAGCCGCAGATTCAATCCAGCAGTCCACGCCTAAACCGGTGACTAGGATTATTTTAACCCCTAAGCAATTAAAGAAGGAAATCTCTCAACTTTTAAATAATTATACAGAAGATCAGGTAAAAGGGATTATCAACGGTCAGATCGATTCCCAGAGATTGTATATGCTTCAGGAGAAAGAAGAGCTTGTTCCTTATCTTGAAAAACTCTTAGTTTCATGGGGAAAGCCTCGAGCTGAGCTGCAAAGTTCAATTAACTGGTTATTAAAAAGTCTGGTAGGTGTTTTAGATATAAATGGGAAGAAAGTCCTGATTGTTAACGAAAGAAAAGCAGTTTCAGAGCTCCCCTGGGATGTAGCAGGCATAAAAATTATCGCAGAAAGTTCCGGAGATTTAAAGAATGCTGATGACGCTATGGCTCACCTTACGCATATTAAAGGTGGGAAAGTAATTATTACTGCGCCGGCAGAAGGAGTAGGACAATCTATTGTCTTGGGTGTAGTTGAACCAACCCGGGCTGCCCTCACTAAAGATAATGCCAGCTGCACTACTAATGCTTTAATGCCCGTAGGTGCTGTTTTAGATGAACCGTTTGAAAATGAAATTTCCGCATTGGAACAGGAAGGCCTTCCTATAGAAGGTAGAATTGTTTCTCAGGATATGCTTACTGTGCATGGTTATACTACGGATCAGAATTTTGCCAAGCAAGACCTGCATAAAAAAGAGCCTGTGCGTGGTAGGAGTGCATTAGGTAATGCCGAGCCTGCTTCAACCGGAGCTGCTAAAACCGCAGCTAAAATATTCCCTTCCTTAACCGGAAAATCTGATGGTTGGGCAATACGTACTCCTAACCCTACAGGTTCGGTTGTTGACTTGTTAGTCGTACGTAAGGGTAAGGTGACTAAAGAACAGATCCAAAATGCGTTTAGAAAAGCCAGCCAAAATAAATTTGCGGGCCTTTTGGCTTATACTCAGGATCCGATTACATCCGCCACTATTGTTGGTAATCCTGCTTCTACTATTGTGGATGGTAATTCTATTGAAATTGTTGATTACGATGATGAGCTTGATCAGACAATCATCAGGTTAGAGACTTGGTATGATAATGAAACTGGTTTCTCCAATCGTATGGTGAACCTCATAGTTTATGAAAATGCCTTTTCCCACATTAAAGGCAAGGTTATTGCGGATATTGGCCCGGCAAGCGTGGAGCTTGATATGAAAAGAATGCAGGAGGTTTTTTCAGCTGCTGGAGATAAGGGCACGGTGCTCTGGAATGGGCCTATGGGAGTAGCGGAAGTAGAATCTACAAGCTACGGCACAAAAGGTACGGCCAAGAACGTTTTAAGTTTGCCTAAAACAATAAAGAAAATCGTAGGTGGAGGCGATACTATAGCGACATTATCTGAAAAAGAGAGGGATCAATTTGACTATGTCTCAATGGCCGGCGGAGCATTCTTAGAGGCATTCAAATTTGGAGTGGAAAACCTGCCGGGAGTCAAAGTTTTAATTGATCCTGTTACAGGTGAGCTTTCCCAGTTTGATAGTCTCTTACAGAATGTAAAAGAAGGAGATACCGTCTTTCTACGCATAGACGGTAATGTTCCTTTAGATTCAAATTTAAATATAACCGATAATTCTAGGCTCAGGGCAATCCTTCCTACCGCGCAAGCATTATTAGCCAAGAAAGTCAAACTTATTGTAGCTACTCATTTAGGTAGGCCAAATGGAAAGGTTGATGAGAAGCTCAGGACTGATCCTGTAGCAAAAGAGCTCCAGAGACTTCTGGGAGTACCGGTGTATAAATTAGATGATTGTATTGGTAAGCCGGTAGAAGATTTTATCCAGAATACTCAGAAAAACGGAGAAGTTGTTTTCTTAGAGAATCTCCGCTTTAGGTTAGCCGAAGAACTAAATAACGAGGCTTTTGCTCAAGCGTTAAGCCGAATAGCGAAATATTATGTTAACGATTCCTTTTCGGTTGACCATCGTGCTCATGCTTCTGTTCAGGCAATCACCAGATTTTTTGCTCTCGGAACGAAATTCGCAGGATTAAGTTTAGCAAATGAATATACTTACTTAAAACAACTCCGTAATAATCCTGTGAAGCCTTTAGTAGTTATTTTGGCCGGAGCAAAACTTGACACTAAGATTGATCTATTTGATTCCTTAAAGAAAGAAACAGATCTCTTTATAATCGGCGGTAGAATGGCGCTTGCTTTTCTGGCAGCTCAGGGTAAGAAAGTAGGTGATTCTATGCCTGACCAACTTCAAGTCCAGATTGCGAGTAAGTTATTGGCTGATCCAGAATTAAAGAATAAATTTGTTTTACCGGTTGATGGTGTTGTAGTCAGTAATATTTCTACCGGGGAGGATGCAACAGTGGTGAAAGGCGATGTTGAACCTTCAGATATGAGCGCTTTTAAGCAGCAATTCGTTGAGTACCTTAAGTCTTATCTGCCGTATATGACCGCAGAAGGAAAAGCCGCTGCCGCGCAGGAATCACTCGCCAACTTAGCTTTACAAACAGGCACAGAATTAGAAAATCAAGATATCCCCGCGTCTTTTGGGAAGGTGCTTACAGATTTTGGCCTTAAAAAGAGTACAATAAAAGTGGTAAGGTTACAAGGTAATTTCCCGACTAAAGAAGTCCTAAAGCAACCTACTACAAGAGCAGTAATTGAGACTTCTATCGGCCAAGCTATGGGCTCGATTCTTTATGCAGGCGTGGGCACTAAACAGGGAAAGAATATTGCTGATGCCAATGCAGTTGAGTTTAGCAGAAGAAGCTTAGTCTCTTTTATTGAAGCCAACCCCCTTGAAGCTATAATTGTTATTGCGGATGAGGGAGAAAGAGATGACGCAGTTTCTCTAAAAAGAGGCCGTATTTACTGGAAGGGTTACGCGAAAGGCTATTGGGACCCTGACCCGGAAAACTTTTTCAAAAGCCTTGAGGCCGAAGTCAATGAATTGCGCAAAATAGGCGTAAATATTAATTATTTTGCCGGTGACGCGCTTGAGCATACCAACGGCCTTATTGTTAAAGAGGCAGCTACGCAGGCAACTAACAGTTGGTCGTTAGCTGCTTTATTCAAAGATCTGCCAGGCGGAATTAGAAGAACGGTTTGGGATAAATTCCGTATTGCAGGGGTAAGTTTTAATGCCCCGAGAGATGCCGGAGTTCAACCTCTTGATCTTCCGAGTATTGCCACACGCAGAATCGCAGTTGCCTTAGCCAGGCAGAAAGGGATTGAAGTAACAGACCCTGCCTTTACAGGCTTCTACGCAGATTTTATGAATCATCTTGTAATTTTAACTTTAGGTTCTCGCGATAAGGATCTTGCCAAACAACCTACGCAGTCAGGCGACAGCCGGCATTTAAGAATTATTGAAGATGCCAAGCAACTGCAAGAAAAATATCCCGGGATTAAGTTACTTACCCCTGACGACGGTGATTTTGCTCCGCGGGCAGTGGCTTCATTGGGGTTAGACCTCGATGGATATAAGATGATGGTGTTCGGCAGGAGCGGTTCTGCTGAGGCTACTATTGCAGAGCTTGTGGCAGCATTAGTTCCTAATGGGCAGTTTAGTCATAGGTTTGTTTCCGAGAAAATGACTGCAAAAGATGTGAGCCCGCAAACCGCCGATAGTTTTACAGAAGAAGACTTACGAATGTTTGATGCGTTGGGCTATAGTGCTGATGCCCAGCGAAGAACTTACAATTCAGCAGATTTCCAAGGAAGCGGAACTTTTGCTATAACAGCAGTAACCGGAGCTTCGGAGAAGTTTTTTGGCCCGACGTTCTCAGATTTAATGCAACGCGTAACTTTTAATAATGCCGCAGGAACGGTGACTACGAATACACTTACAATTACTCCTGATGGCAGTGTTTTTGTAATTCGCACAGAGTTCCAGACCAAGGATCCTATTGCTTCGCAGAATCGTATAAAGAGAGCAAGCCCCGAGGCAGTACTATTTCTTACTTCAAATTCGGGTAGGGAGTTTCTATTGCCAGACTTAGCTCAACCTCGACTTAACTTCGCTGACGTAAAGGCTCTTGATGCCGCCTTAACAGGAATAGTGGAAGTTACTACTGACGGCTATAATATATTAAATGAACCTGCCTTACGAAGTGTATTAATTGATCAATTAGTCTATGATGCCACCTTTAACCCGAATCAAGAGATAGTTAATAAATCCCGACAACTGATTAAGGGTATCGCCGCCTCTCTAGGGATTAATCTTGGTTCTGTCCATAATTTATATGTACAAAAGGCAAAAGATCCGACACATTACACTGTTCCGGCTATAAACATCAGAGGTATGGCCTATGATACTGCCAGGGCAGCATTGAAGTCTGCTGTTAAGAATAACGTAACTAAGGTTATATTGGAAATTGCCAAATCAGAAATAAAATATACTGGCCAACGTCCTATTGAATTTACTACTTCAATGCTGGCTGCAGCTATTAAAGAAGGCTATAACCAGACCTTGTATTTACAGGGGGATCACTTCCAGATAGCCCTTAAGGATTATTTAAAGAATCCTGAAAAGGCAATCCAGGATGAAAAGGAACTCATTACTGAAGCACTAGAGGCGGGTTTTTACCAGATAGACGTGGATCTGTCTCAGTTAGTAGACTGGAATAAGTTGACTCATAAGGAACAACAGGAGCTTAACTATAAGCTAACAGCAGAGTTGACTAGATATATACGTAAAGAAGAAAGAAGGTTAGGTTTAGATAAATTAGGCATTGTGGTAAATTTAGGTGGTGAGATTGGCGAAATCGGTATGGGTTTGGATAAAGCCAAACAGAAAAATAGCACCGTGGAAGACCTCAGGGCTTTTATGGATGGTTATAACCCTGAATTACGAAGACTCAGCCGAGAAGAAGGACTTGACCTTGAATCCATAACCAAGATTGCTGTGCAGACCGGGACTAAGCATGGCGGCGTAAGGGATGCTCAGGGTAAGCTAGCCAAGGCCAAGGTAGGTTTTAATACTTTAGGCGAGTTAGGTAAGGTAGCTAGGGAAGAATATGGCCTTGCCGGAGTAGTCCAGCATGGCGCATCTACTCTACCTGAGCCATATTTTATAGTTTTTGCCGGTAATCCGGTTCCCGAAGGCACTCGTATTGACGAAGAGCTTTTAAATAGCAAAGGTGAGCAGGATCTTAATGAGCATCCTGTTACTGAGGTCCATCTGGCTACCGCTTACCAAGATACTGAGATGGATCACCCTGAATTACCTGCTGACTTAGGTAATGAAATGAAAGAATATGTTTTAGGTTTACCTGCTGCCCAAGAACTGATACAAAAAGGAACTGATGTAAATAAAGCATTAACAGACAATAGGAAAAATGCCTGGGGACCATTTAAATTATACCTTTGGAATTTACCTGAATCTGTTAAGACTCCGATAAGGGATAGTTTAGAAAGACAATTCGATACCGTGTATAAAAATTTAGGAGTAGCGCAAGCCAGCTCGGCGGCGGTTCAGGTAAGACGTACGCCATTTGTAGGCGGTAATTGGAAGATGGCAGTGCAAACTCCTGAAGAGGCAGTTAAATTAGTAGAAGATATTGCTGCCAAAATCAGTAACCAAGGTGGCGTTGAAATAGTGATTGCTCCATTTTATGTGCATATACCAGTGGTTTCCAACGCGTTAAGAAAGTTAGTCTCGGACGACGGTAAACTTGATCCCGGGGCAATAAAAATTGCCGCTCAGAATATGTATTCTGAAGAAAAAGGGGCTTTTACCGCGGGCATATCAGCTGCTCAGTTGAAACAATATGGCGTAACCTATGTTATTTTAGGGCATTCTGAGGTAAGGAGAAACGCGAAGCAGGAGCCTACCGGAGAATCAAACGCAAACGTAAACAGGAAGATAGTTACCGCGCTTAAGAACGGGCTTATTCCGATTGTTTGCGTAGGCGAAAGCGCTAAAGAAAAGGCAGATGGAGATACTCAGGTTGTAGTGCGTAACCAAATTAAAGAAAGTTTAGCCGGTATCTCTTCTGAGGAAGACGCTGCAAAAATAATAGTTGCTTATGAGCCGGTTTGGGCGATTGGAACCGGGAAAACTCCTACGCCTCAAGAGGCTGAAGTAATGCATAGTTATATCAGGGATCACCTCTACGTAATGTTCGGAGTGGATAGCGGGGCCAAAATCCGTATATTATACGGCGGAAGCGTTACAGATGAAAATATCGCAGGTTTTATGGCAGAGCCCGATATTGACGGAGTTCTCGTCGACGGAGCAAGCCTTAAGGCGGACAGCTTTAGCGGTATTGTGAAAGCGAGTGCCAGCTCGGCGGTTTTTGGCAGCGAGCCCTCACTATACGGCCCGCATCCTTCACAAGCAGGCCTGCGTCCGCTTTTTGAGCGTATTGCCTGGGCGCGTAACAACGCTCCGGATTCGTTTGTAATAAAGGATATCTATGCCTTTGTAGACCAGAAGCACGGCATGGATCCCAAAGAGTCAATTTCTTTCGGTATGGTTTTAGCTGATGACCATGTTATAACGCAAAATGCGCCGGTAATGGGCGGCATATCAGCAGGTTCTCTTGAACCCGATACCCACACTACAGTAAAGGATGCAATTGAGTTTTTCAATAAAAACGTAAGGCAAAAACTCATCGGCCTGAATATTGCCCGGCCCGATGCGATTACCGAAAAGATAATTCAAATAGATGAAGAGCTGCGCGCCCAAGCTAAGGATAAAGAAAGGCCGCAATTTTCCTACATTGGCTCAGAGCTCTCGGTAGGTATTTCAATGATATCTACAATTGCCCTGGCTGAGGAATTACGTATTCCGACTGAAGTGGTAATGAATTATCGTTACAATGAATACGCTATTTCTCATGGCCTGGCAACAGAAGTTCGTCCAATGAGCATACCCATTAACTTTGGAGTTGTATGGGAAGGTGGAAAACACGGAGTAGCCAAGTCGCTGCCTGATTTGGTTAAAGAGGGGATTATTAAGGACGATAGCAGATTCCCGGCCAGATTCAAAGAAGCACCTAATGATAAGAAGAATCTTTTGGCTATGGTTCCGCCGCAAGAGCTTCAGACCATGGTTTTTGCCCCGAATTGGGCAAAGGCCAGGGATATCGGTATAAAGCTTACTACCGCGTATCAGAAGCTTCTTAATCAAAAATACGGGATCAAGACTAAATACGGGGCTGAATCCGGTTTTACTACGGATCAGATGCGTGACAAGAACGGTAATGTCATTACCTTGAATTTAGCCTTGGATATCTTAGATGAAGCAGTTTCTACCTTAAAACCGGAAGAGGCAAAATTTGTCCGTTACGCTTTGGATATTGCCGCCTCTGAAATGTACATTCCGGAAATTGATATGTATTATATCGGGCCTGAAGCTGCTGGGAATAATGATGGTTTAGTTACAAACGGACAGTTTACTCAGTATAAGTTAGCATTATTTAAAAAATATTCGCGGTTCATATCCTGTGAAGACTGGGCAGATGAAGGCCAGACTGAGCATTGGAATGACGCTAAGATGATCATGTCAAATATGATTCAAATGGGCGATGACAATGTTGTTTCCAAGGCAGATCTAATTAGAAAATACAAGGATGTTATGAATGCCCATCTTCAAAAACCTAATCAATCCGGGGAAGAGTCAGTATCTTTCGCCGCAGTAGCTACTAGCCATAAGCTTGGCAATGTTGTGGTCTGGTCGCATCGTGGTACCCGTTCCCCACAGGAAGTTTACACCGCGCAAGGGGCGATAGGCACAGGTTCATTTGCGGGAAAATGGACATTATTGGGTCCTGGCAGAAGCGCGTTGATTGCCGCCATGACTCAGGCAAATGCCTTGTACAATAAAGGCCCGTATGGCGATGTAGTTGTTCCTTATCAGGGCGCGCTGGTTTTAGATCCTAACGGCCCATACAAGGATTATGGTTTCGCTAAGAGGTTAAGAGCAGAGATCGGTCCGTTAAGCGCCGAGGAGAGAATTGATACCAGTGCAAGTTCGGCGTTAAAGAAAGATAGCTCGCCGGAGAATGCGGGTGGTATTGATTTCCGGCCAAATGCGATGCTGATTAATTATCAGCCGATGGGGAATTTCGCCAACTTGAAGCTAAAGCTTCCGGTCCTGAGCAAGGCGGAATTGGCTGGTTTTAACGTTGATAAAGAGTTAAGCGGAATAGAAAGAATGGTGGATAGCCAGATGGTCCCATCCGGCCAGAGAATCAAAGAGCTCTTAGCCGCTTGTTCGCAGAAGGGTGAGCTGGATAGCCACAGGGAACAACTGATGGCATTACTGGTAAGAATAGGGATATTGGAAGAAACCCAGTGCTGCCTACAGGAAGCCAGCAACGAATATAAAGAAGCGCTAGTGCTTACAGATTCCTTAACTTAAGGAAAAAATACCAGCTCTAAATATAAAAACCCCGAGGCTTTATGTCTCGGGGTTTTTATTTATTTTTTCTTTACAAAGCCGGATTAAGCCGTTATAATAAATGACCGTGTTAGATAAATCGGTAAAGTTAAGGAGAGGCTGGGTAATCAATCCCCGCACGCGGGTGAAATCGAGCAAAAAAGTTTATTCCCGCTCAAAAGCAAAACTGCAAGTAAAGAGGATAATCAATGGAAAAGAATAAAGTATTAAAACTAGGTCTGCCTAAAGGTAGCCTTCAGGAATCCACTTTTAAGATGTTCAGGAAGGCCGGATTTAATGTCAGCCTGCCCAGTGAGCGGTCATATTTCCCGTCGATAAATGATACCGAGATTAAACCGGTTTTATTGCGCGCGCAAGAGATGTCCCGTTATGTCCAGGATGGCGCGCTAGACTGCGGTATTACCGGTAATGACTGGATACTCGAAAATAAGTCTGAAGTTGTCCGGGTTACGGATTTAGCCTATGCCAAGCAGAGCTTAAATAAGGTCAGATGGGTTTTAGCTGTGCCTTTAGATTCAGGAATAAAGAAAATTAAAGATTTGCAAGGCAAGCGTGTAGCCAGCGAACTGGTTAATGTGACGAGAGACTACTTCAAGAAGAACAAAGTCAAGGTAGATGTGGAGTTTAGCTGGGGCGCGACCGAAGCTAAAGTAAGCTCGGGACTGGTAGATGCCATAGTAGAACTGACCGAGACTGGCTCATCTTTAAGGGCCAATAAGCTGCTTGAGATTGCGACCCTTTGCGAATCCACGACGCAGTTTATCGCCAATAAGAAATCTTTCGCCAATAGCTGGAAGAGAGAAAAAATGGGGCAGATCGCTCTCTTGTTAAAAGGCGCTATAGCGGCGGAAGAAAAAGTCGGGCTTAAAATGAATGTCAGGAAAGAAAATCTCAAGAAGGTTTTAGCTAAGCTGCCGGCGCTAAAAAAACCGACGATTTCCGGATTATCCGATGACGGCTGGTTTGCTATTGAGACGATTATAGACGAGAAAGTGGTCCGGGTATTGATCCCGGCATTAAAGAACGCGGGGGCTCAAGGGATAATCGAGTATCCGTTGAATAAGGTAATATATTAACAAGGAGCCAGTATGCCTTGTGGCAAGAAACGCAAAAGACAAAAGATTAAGACGCATAAAAGAAAAAAAATGCGCCGGCGTCTACGTCATCTAAAGAAGAGGGCCTGGGGTTAAAAAGGCTCATGCTTAAGAAATCTATCCGGATTCTTCTGGTAGCAGGATTAATTCTAACCTGTTCCGGGAGCATTCTGTTGGCTTCGGAAAAGATAATAAACCCACAAGCCTTAAGCCATTATATTATGGGCGTTCTCTGCGATGATTTAGGCGATGTAGAGAGCGCGATAAAGGAATACAGAAAAGCTCTTTTGACAGATAACGAGGCAATGGCCATCCGCCTGAATCTGGCGATAAGCCTCATCAGGAAAAACGAGTTGCCTGAGGCAGAAAAAGAACTCCGGCGCCTTATAAAATTATATCCTAAGGCGATAGAGCCGCACGTAGTATTAGCTATTCTCTATTCCGCTCAGGACAAAGTTGATCTGGCGATGAGCGAATATGAATCCGCGCTCAAAGAGGCCGCTAACCTTAATCCGAAAGATATAGATATATACCGGGGCCTCGGCTCTTTATATCTAAAACAAAAGAAACTCAAAGAAGCGGAGAATGTTTATCGCATCATTTCAGCCCTTTCTCCCGCCGACCCCCAGGCGCATTTTTACCTGGCGGTTGTTTATGACGAACTAAAGAAACCCGATCTTTGTGAAGAAGAATTAAATAAAACGCTTAAACTTAGCCCCGAAGACCCTGAAGCCCTGAATTACCTGGGCTATAAATACGCGGAATGGAACAAGAATTTAAATCAGGCTGAAAGGCTAATTAAAAAAGCGCTCAGCCTGGAACCGGATAACGGCGCTTATATTGATAGTTTAGGCTGGGTCTATTTTAAAAAGGCCAGTTTTAAGCAGGCCAAGCGTTTCTTAGAAAAAGCAGCCTCCTTGCTGGAAGACCCGGTTATCTACGATCACCTGGGGGATGTTTATTTTAAATTGCAGGAAATTGAGAAAGCAAAATCTAGCTGGCAAAAGTCTTGGCAGCTTGACCCAAAACAAGATAGCGTTAAAAATAAAATAGAAGCTTTAAATAAAAATGCCGGCAACGCCCACCCAAATTAAAGAATTAGAAGAAAAAGCCAAGCTTATCCGGCGCCTGATCATTCAGATGATCGCTAAAGCCGGTTCAGGTCACCCCGGCGGCAGCCTCTCCGCGACAGATTTAGTTACCGCTTTATTCTTCGCGGTCCTTAAACACGACCCCAAAAATCCTAAATGGCCCCAGCGCGATAGGTTTCATATGTCCAAAGGGCATTGTTGCCCTCTATGGTATGCGGTCTTGGCCGAGTCGGGTTATTTTCCAAAAGATACGCTTATGACCTTGCGCCAGTTAGGTTCTTTGCTTCAGGGCCATCCGGACAGGCGCACTCCCGGAGTAGATGTTTCTTCAGGTTCGCTTGGCCAGGGGTTATCCGTGGCTTTAGGCATGAGCCTGGCCGCTAAAATTGACAAATTAGATTACCGGGTTTATGTGCTTCTTGGCGACGGAGAAATACAGGAAGGCAATATTTGGGAAGCAGCCATGGCGGCTTCCCATTATAAACGCGATAATATTTGCGCTATTTTGGATTATAACGGATTTCAGATTGACGGAGCGACTAAGGTTGTGATGAATTTAGAGCCGGTAAGCAGCAAGTGGAAGGCTTTTGGGTGGCATACGATTGAAATTGACGGCCATAATATGCGGCAGATTTTACAGGCTTACGCCGAGGCTAAAACGATTAAAGATAAACCAACGATTATTATCGCCCGCACCATAAAAGGCAAAGGGGTATCTTTTATGGAGAATACAGCGGATTTTCATGGCCGCGCCCCCACGCAGGATGAAGCGGCTCAGGCATTAAAGGAGTTGGCTTAAAAAATGGCAGAGCAGTTTTATCAGCGCGATGTTTACGGAAAGACCCTGGTTGAGCTGGGCAAGCAAAACAAGGATATAGTTGTTTTGGACGCGGATTTATCCAGCTCTACGCGCACGGGCCTCTTCGCCAAAGAATTTCCGGAGAGGTTTTTTAATTTTGGGGTTGCCGAACAGAATATGATGGCCGCGGCCGCTGGACTTGCTGCTTGCGGAAAGACGGTTTTTGTTTCCACGTTCGCGATATTCGCTTCCGGCAGGGCCTGGGACCAGGTGCGTAATTCCATATGTTATAGCAATCTGAATGTCAAGATCGTCGCTACCCACGCCGGTATCTCTGTCGGCCCCGATGGCGCCAGCCATCAGGCATTAGAAGATATCGCCCTTATGCGGGTGATCCCGAACATGAATATTTTAGTTCCTTGCGACGGGCCGCAAACAGCCGAGGCTGTGACTGCCGCCGTTAATACCGCTGGCCCGTTTTATATCCGTCTGGGTAGGCCCAAAGTCCCGACTTTGGAGAATAAAGGAAAGTTTGAGTTAGGCCAAGCCCAGGTATTAACCGAAGGCGATGATATCACGATAGTTGCCTGCGGGATCATGGTTACTGAGGCCCTGGTTGCCGTCGGTAACTTAGCTAAGCAGGGGGTTAAGGCCCGCCTGATCAATATGCATAGCCTAAGGCCGTTAGATACGCAGGTAATACTTAAAGCCGCCAAAGAGACCCGCGGGATAATCGTTTGCGAAGAGCATAATATTATCGGAGGCCTGGCTTCCAGCATCGATGAAATAGTAGCAGAGAATAATCCTACCAGAGTAATACGTATAGGCGTAAGGAACAGGTTCGGCCAGTCAGGCGACCCAGCCCAGCTCTTAAAAGAATATAATCTTACCAGCGCTGATATTGAAAAAGCGGCATTGACTTGTTTCGCTAAATGTAAGTAAATTGGTTATTCAATCCTACGCTAAAGTAAACCTGATCCTGGAAGTCCTCAATAAGCGCCCCGATAACTACCATAATATCAATACGCTCTTAGAAAGAATAAGTCTTGGCGACAAAATAATAATCAAAAACCGCCGGGATAATCTAATAAAAATCACCTGTAATCATCCCGGGGTGCCGGTTGACGCATCCAACTTTTGTTTTAGGGCGGCAAAATTATTGCGGGATAAGTTTAGGATAGCTAAAGGCCTGGATATTAAAATAATCAAGCGCATTCCTGTCGGGGCAGGCCTGGGCGGCGGTTCCAGTAACGCGGCCAGCGTATTCTTGGCCCTGAATAAATTCTGGAAGTTAAATCTTCCAAAAGGAAGGTTGGCTAAACTTGCCGCTGAAATAGGAAGCGATGTTCCTTTTTTTATTTATGCGGCGCCTTTTGCCCAAGCCCAAGGCCGCGGAGAGAAAATCCGGGTTTTAGCTAAACTGCATAAAGTAAGGCTTTGGCATATACTGGTTGTCCCCAAGATCCACGTTTCTACGCCCCAGATATACAAAGAATGGGATGATTTTTGTGGGTTGACAAAGCCAGCCCGCGATGTTAAAATATTAACTTCAGCGCTGGTTAAAAAGAATCCTTTTTTAAATCCCGGTCTCTTATTTAATAGCTTAGAGCGGGTTACGCTTTCGCTGTATCCCGAAGTAGGGCGGATTAAAGAAAAACTGGCCGCGTTAGGATTAAAGAATATTCTTATGTCCGGAAGCGGGCCGGCGGTCTTTGCTCTTGTCTCTTCGGCAAAAGCAGCGGTAACTTTGATTAAAAGGGTCAAGAGAGAGAAGAGGTCTTGGTTTGTTGTTGCTGCGCGGACAGTTTAAGCCAAAACCTTTTAACCGGGAGGGCTGAATACATGGAGATAACCGAAGCTAAGGTGGCCTTGAGGGATTCGCCGGATAAGAAACTTAAGGCGTACGCCACGGTAACTTTTGACAATTGCTTCGTAGTCCGGAATATTAAAGTAATTGAAGGCACTAACGGCTTATTTATCGCTATGCCTTCCCGAAAAGTAAAACAGCCGTGCCCTAAATGCGGTTTTAAAAACGAATTACGCAGTAAATTTTGTAATCAGTGCGCTCAGGCTTTGCCGCAAAGCTCTAATCCGTTAGAGCATGAAGCCAGCGCCAATGTTCAGTTAGAGCATAAAGATATCGCTCACCCCATAACTCAGGTTTTCCGGGAATACCTGCAAAAAAGAATTTTAGAAGCTTACGAGCAGGAAAAGAATAAGAACTCAAGCCAGATCTGACACTGACTTGGGATGTCGTCCAATGGTAGGACACGAGAATTTGGGTCTCGCTATTATGGTTCGAATCCATACGTCCCAACTTAAAAGACTATGAATAAAGCGATCGCAATGATAATTTTAGCGGCAGGTAAGGGCAAAAGGATGAAATCCCAGACCCCTAAGGTTATGCATAACATATGCGGACGGCCTATGCTCGCCTATGTTTTGGATATGGCGCGTTCTTTAAAACCAAAAAAGACAATCGTTGTTCTCGGATATAAACACGAAATTGTTAAGAAAGAGCTTGGAAAAGGAATTTTAGCGGTTAGACAAAAAAATCTTAAAGGTACGGCAGACGCGGTTAAACAGGCCCTGCCTAAACTAAAAGGTTTTAAGGGGACTCTTCTTGTGCTTTACGGCGATACTCCTTTGTTAAAGAAGGAGAGCGTAGATAAGCTCTTAAAATACCATATTGAAAACAACCTGGACGCTACTTTATTGACCGGTTCATTGGATAAGCCCAAAGGGTACGGCCGGGTTTTACGCGATAAGTGTTCCAGTGTTTCGGGGATAGCTGAAGAAAAAGACGCGGATGATTTTCAAAAGGATATTAAAGAAGTCAATACCGGTATTATTTGTTTTAATAAAGCCAGCTTAGAGGCGGCTTTAAAAAAAGTCCGGCCGGATAACCGTAAAAAAGAATATTACCTGACGGATGTTATAAATATACTCTATGCCGGCGGCAAGCTTGTTGACGGGATCAAGATTTGCGATATACAGGAAGCCCAAGGCATAAATTCGCGTTTGGATTTAGCCCGGGCTAACGCGGCCATGCGCCAGCGCCTGAATGAAAAGTTTATGCAAAACGGGGTCACCATAGCGGATACTAACCTGACCTTCATAAGTTACGGCGCGAAAATCGGCCAAGATACCGTGATTTATCCCTTTACAGTCATTGAAAGGGATGTTAAAATCGGAAAGCGTTGTTTTATCGGCCCGTTCGCCCATTTAAGGGAAGGGACGAGCGTTTCAGATGATGTAACTTTGGGTAATTTTGTTGAGACTACCCGCACTAAAATCGGCGCCAAAGTTTTGGCCAAGCATTTTTCTTATATCGGGGATACTTCTGTAGGGGCTAAGGTTAATATCGGCGCCGGGACGGTTACCGCGAATTTTGACGGCCGCTTTAAACACTCCACAGTGATAAAAGATAACGCGATGATCGGCTCGGACACTATTTTAGTCGCGCCGGTAAAAATCGGAAAGAACTCTATAACCGGGGCCGGTTCAGTAGTGATTAAGGACATTCCGGATAATCGAAAAGCTGTTGGCGTGCCGGCGAGAATCTTAAAAAGGAAGGGATAATTATGGATAAACTAGCAATATTTAGCGGTAACGCGCATCCGGAATTAGCCGGGGATATCTGTAAATATCTTAAGGTTAAACGCTCTGAGGCGCTGGTGACCAGGTTTAGCGAGGGCGAGGTCCGCGTAAAGATTAATGAAAATATCCGCGGGAAAGATGTTTTTGTAATCCAACCGACCTGTCCGCCGACCAATGAGAACCTTATGGAGCTTTTGATTATGATGGATGCGATGCGCAGGTCTTCCGCCCAGCGCATAACCGCGGTCATTCCTTATTTCGGATATGCCCGTCAGGACAGGAAAGACCAGCCGCGCGTCCCCATTACGGCAAAATTAGTAGCTAATCTTCTGACCGTTGCCGGGGCCAACAGGATCCTGACTATGGATTTACACGCCGGACAGATCCAGGGATTTTTTGATATACCGGTGGACCATCTTTTCTCCATAGGCGTTTTTATAGAATATTTCGATCAGAGAATTAAAGATTTAGTGGTAGTTTCGCCGGATGTAGGCGGGATAAAAATGGCCCGGGCCTATGCCAAAAGGCTGGGCGCGCCTTTAGCGATTATTGATAAGCGCCGGGAATCTCCGGAGAAGACCGAAGCCATGCATATTTTAGGCGAGGTTGAGGGCAAGAACGCGATTATTGTCGATGACCTGGTCGCTACCGGCAGTTCTCTTTTTGAGGGCGTAGAGGCGCTGAAGAAGGCGGGCGCTAAGTCCATCTACGCAGCCATTGCTCACGGTGTTTTATCCGGCCCGGCGATAGAGAGGCTGGATAAGTGCGTCAATCTAAAGGAGTTGGTTATAACGGACAGTATTCCGTTAGATAAAAATAAGACCCATCCGCGGATCAAGGTATTAGCTGTGGCTAATCTTTTGGGTGAGGCAATCAAGAGGATACACAACGAAGAGTCAGTAAGTTCGTTATTTGATTAAAGGAGAGAAGGTTTAAAATGGAAGAGCTATTTTTAGACGCAGAAGTAAGAGAAGAAGTAGGCAGGGGTAAAGTTAAAGATTTAAAGGATAAGGGTTTTATTCCGGCAGTAGTTTATGCCGAAGGCAAGAGCGCTTTAGCCCTTAAGCTTTCGCACCGGCAACTGATCCAGCTGGTCCATCATCACAGGATTGAAGGCGTGGTTATTAATTTGAATATAAAAGATGACAAGAAGCAGAAATCCCGTCCCTGTTTGATTAAAGAGATCCAGCATGACCCTGTCCACGGAGAAATCCTGCACGTAGATTTTAATCAGATATCCCTGACTAAGGCCATTAAGGTCAATGTCCCGGTTGTCGCCAAGGGCGAGCCTTTAGGCGTCAAGCAGGAGGGCGGTTCAATAGAACATATACTTTGGGAAATCGAGATAGAATGCCTTCCCACAAGTATTCCTAAGGATATTGAAATAGATGTAGCAAACTTGAAGATGGGCGAGTCCATATATATTAAAGATATAGTCCTGCCGCAGGGCGTTAAGGTTTTAAATGACCCCGGCGCGATTATCTTGACCGTTGCCGCTCCGATGAAAGAAGAGGTACCTGTTGAGGTTGTGGAAGGCGAAGAAAAGCTGGAGCCGGAGGTAATCAAAGAAAAGAAAGAAGTGCCGGCTGAAGGCGCTGCTGAAGAAGGCAAAGAAGCTAAAGAAGAGAAAAAAGAGAAGAAATAAAGGTGAAATTCATTGTAGGCCTGGGAAATCCGGGAATACTTTACGGCGGTTCAAGGCACAATATCGGCTTTCAGGTTATCAAGCATCTGGCCAAAGCCAAAAAATTTGCTCTTAAAAAAGAAAAAGGCTTAAAGGTCTTAAGCGCTAAAGGTAAATTAGAAGGAAGAGACGCGGTTTTAGCTCTGCCGCTTACATTTATGAATTTGTCCGGGGAAGCGCTTTCGCCCTTACTCAAAAAATACAAAGCGGAGTTAGGCGACCTTCTGGTTGTCTGCGATGACCTGGACCTGGAATTCGGGCAGATTAAAATACGCTGCGGCGGTTCATCCGCCGGCCACCGCGGAATTCAATCGATCATAGATTCTTTAGGCAGCAATGAATTCAGCCGCTTACGCGTCGGCATAGGCAGGCCTGGTAATATAGACGCCAGCGAATATGTGCTTGCGCATTTCAAAAGGAATGAAAGAACCCAGCTCCCTGAAATAATAAAGAGGGCTAAAGAGTGCTGTCTTACTTGGGTAGACGCAGGCCTAGAAAAGAGCATGAATATTTTTAACCGGAAGGAGCCAAAAGAATGAATAAGTATGAAGCGCTGATTATTGTTAAACCGGATCTATCGGAAGAAGAGAGAAAAAATGTTTTCTCCCAGATCGATGAAGCCGTAACTAAAAACCACGGGATAATCTCGCAGAGCGGGCTGTGGGCGGATAAAAAGAAGCTGTTTTTTCCGATCAAGAAATATATAGAAGGAGTTTATTACCTTGCTAACTTTTCTTTGCCTCCTCTGGCCGTAAAGGATATCCGGCATACCTATACTCTGAACGAAAATATTTTGAGAGTGTTGATCACAAAACTATAGTTGAGATACACCCGACGCTGATCGGTATTGCGTCGGTGTGCCCTTGCGGGCAAGGAGATTACCATGGCTAGTTATAATAAAGTATTATTAATGGGCAATTTAACTAAAGATCCGGAATTGCGTTATACTCCGCAAGGAACTGCTGTAGCTAATCTGCGTATGGCGGTAAATCGTAAATACCGCTCCAAGGACCAGGAGTTAAAAGAAGAGGTTTGTTTTATAACCGCGGTGGTTTGGAACAAGCAGGCAGAGACATGCAATCAGTATTTACATAAAGGAAGCAGTGTTTTTGTCGAAGGTAGATTGCAGTCGCGTACTTGGGAAGATAATACCGGAGCCAAGCGGTCGGTTATTGAAGTCAGAGCAGAACGTGTACAGTTTATGGGCGCACCCGGGGCGCCTAAAGTAGCCAGTCAAACTAATGAGGTACATTCAACGGAAGCATTATCTGAAGAACCAAGCAGTGAGTCAGCATGGTTAGCAGAAAGCGAAGGAGAAGCGCATGAAGGTTAAAACGAGAGGTTTTGGCAAAGACAAAAAAATTATTAAGAAAAAGAAAGATGCTCTTGGTCCGGTAAGAAAAAGATTCTGCCGGTTTTGCGCGGATAAATTAGGAAGCATTGATTATAAAGACATAAAGAGGCTGGAAGTTTTTATCACCGAGAAAGGTAAAATCAATGCCAGCCGTTATTCCGGAAATTGCGCTAAACATCAGAGGAGAATTAGAGAGTTGATCCTCAAGGCAAGATTTTTATCTTTACTTCCTTATACCCGTTAAAAATGGAAGTAATTCTAATTAAAGATGTAGAAAAAGTCGGCCGCGCAGGAACGGTAGTCCAGGTTAAAGAGGGATTTGCCCGGAATTTTCTTTTTGCGCACAATTTAGCTAAACCAGCCACAGCAGCCAGCCTTAAAAAATTGGAGCAGGCTAAACAGGTAAGGCTTGCGCAATCCGCCAAAGTTAAAGAAGAATCAATCCAAATTAAAAAACGCTTAAGCCAACTATCTTTGACAATTGCCGCCATAACTTGCGGCGAAGAAAAATTATACGGCAGTATTAATGCTCATGAAATATCCGAGGCATTAAAAGAAGAAGGATTTATTATTGATAAGAGCAATATTGAATTAGCTGAGCCGATAAAATCTTTAGGAATTTATGAGGTACCCGTAAAGCTGCATCCGCAGGTAACGGCAACGGTCAAGCTTTGGGTAGTAAAAACAAGCACCAAATAGTTTTTATCTGGCGCAGTCCCTGTGAGCGTTAGCGAACAGGGAAAATAGGTTATATTAATATGCCAAAAGACTTAATTTTAGATAAACTCCCCCCGCAGAATCTCGACGCAGAGATGGCCGTGTTAGGGAGCATGCTTTTGGATGAAGAGGCAGTTTCTGCTTCCGCTGAGAAATTAGACGCAGGCTGTTTTTATAAAGATACCCACCGCAAAATCTTTCAGGCGATAATCGACCTCTATAATGCAAATAAAGCCGTAGACCTAATCACTTTAACCGACGCCTTAAAAATAACTGGCTCGCTTGATGAAATAGGCGGGGCAAGCTATTTAACATCTTTGGCAAATGCCGTTCCTACTGCCGCTAACATCAATCATTATGCCGGCATAGTCCGTGAAAAATACATTTTACGGACATTAATTAATAACTCGACTAAAATTGTTACTCT
>JAPLLX010000001.1 GCA_026387335.1 Candidatus Omnitrophota bacterium | reverse complement strand
AAGCGCGTCTAGAAAACTGCACTTATATTTGGACATAGAAGATACTATATAATTAGAGGTGCCGTTGACGATGCCGAAGATACTGTTAAATCTATTGGCCACCAGGCCTTCGCGCAGGGATTTAATAATCGGTATACCGGCGCCCACCGATGCCTCAAAATAAATATTTTTTCCGCGGTCAGTTGCCTCAGTAAATAATTCTTGTCCGGCCTGGGCCAGAAGCGCCTTATTAGCGGTGACCACGTTTTTACCCTTCCTTAAGGCCTCAAGAATAAATTCCTTAGCCGGGTGAATCCCGCCGATTAATTCCACTAAAATATCTATTTGCGGGTCGTTGATAATCTCTTTTACGTCGCGGGTAAGCAGTTCTTTGTTAACGCTGACATTGCGCCGCGAGGAGATATTCAGGTCGGCAATCTTTTTAATATTTATATCCAGTCCGGTTTTCTCAACTAGTAGCGCCTTGCGCTCGCGCAAAATTTTGACTACCCCTGAACCGACGTTGCCGAATCCGACTAATCCTACGTTAATCCTTTTCATAAGCCTTCCTTTTCTTTCTTTATGTAATAACCTACGGTTTCTCCGATAACTTTCCTGTGTCTTTCATCGACTGCTAAGAACTCTATGCGGGTATCATAAATCATATCTTTCATTATCTCCCGGGATTCAATCACTCTGCCGATGATCATAATCGGATGGGGGTCAAAAGGAAGTCGGATCTCTAAAGCCAGATTAATGCCGGGATCAAAACTGCGGTTAGTGGTCAAAAGCATCCCTCCCATGCAGATATTTTTGGTCTGGGTTATATCAATATTGTCGACTTCGTTCATTATGCGATAAGAAACAATAAACCGACCGACAACTCTGGGGTGCTTTCTTCTTTCCGGACCAGCATAGCTCATTTTTTACCTCCGTATTTATTCAAACACCAGGCAACATATTCATGGATTAAGGCTTTTTGCGCATCTTCTAAATCTAAGAACGATACCCTGGCTAAGGCAGTATTTAAGAGCGCGTCATCGGCGTTTACTTTAGGCTCAGTAATGCCAACCAGTTTGCCGGTAACCTCAAACCATTCAAAAGGCTTCAAGGGAATTTTAATAAGCATATGCACGGTTGAGCCTAGGGGGAAATTTTGGGCCACATTAAAGCTTACGCCTTTTTCTCCGATATCCCTTATTGAAGAGACATCCCATTTACGGACCCCGGGTTCAGAGTCAAATGAGAATTGAATAATCAGGTTCTTTTGCACACGGCTCGCGCCTCTTTTTTCCGATTCGTTTTTCTGATCAGCCATAGTTAATTAAAAATGGTCGGGGCGGACAGACTTGAACTGTCGACCTCTTGAACCCCATTCAAGCGCTCTAGCCAAACTGAGCCACGCCCCGTAAATCTCAACAAATCTATTTTACTCTTTTTTACTCTTTCTGGCCATCAAATCTTTGAAGGCCCTGAACGCTTCCTTGTTTTTATAAAGAACATTGTATACTTCTTTAACAATAGGCATATCTACTTTATATTTTAAACTCAAAGAGCGCGCGGATTTTGCCGTAGGCACTCCTTCAGCGACCATCTGCATATGGCTGATTATCTGTTGCATAGTTTTACCCTGGCCGATTTTCTCTCCTACGAACCTATTCCGGCTGTGCGGGCTTATACAGGTAGTGACTAAGTCTCCCAAGCCGCTTATCCCGCTAAAAGTGCGGGCTTTGGCTCCCATAGCTACCCCTAATCTGGTGATCTCAGCCAGGCCGCGGGCAAGGATCGCTGCTTTTGTATTTGCGCCAAAGCCTAAGCCGTCGGATACTCCGCAGGCAATCGCAATAATATTCTTCAGGCTTCCTCCTAATTCCACACCTATAACATCAGTGTTAGTATATATCCTAAACCTCTTAGTCATAAAAATACTTTGCAGGAAGTTTCTTACCTTTGGGTTATGCGCAGCAATTACCGCTACCGCCGGTTTCCCCCGGGCAATCTCGCAAGCGATAGTTGGCCCGGAAAGGACCGCAAGTTTAACGTTTCCTAATTCGCTATGAATTATTTCAGAAACTCTTTTCAGGGTACCTATTTCTATGCCTTTGGCCACGCTTAAATATATCGCGCTCCGCGGATAATCCAGTGTTTTAAGTTTTTTTAAGACTGAGCGCATATATTGCGCGGGGACCGCTAAAACAATTATATCTTTATCTTGGATAGCGTTCTCTAGGTCATTGGTCAGAGTCAGCTTTTTTGGTATTTTGATACCGGGCAAAAATTTCCGGTTCAGCCGGCTTTTATTCATACTCTCTATGTTCTCGGCAAACGCGCCCCAGATAGTGACGTTAAAACCTTTTCCTGAAAGCAGCAGGCCTAAGGTAGTTCCCCATCCTCCGTCTCCCAGTATAGTTATATCGAGTTTATTCTCCATTTATCTCCGATTAAGTCGCGTTCTTGGCGGGTAATGAATTTCACTCCCACGTCAAAATTAGCGTCCCCTTTTTCTTCGACCCTTACGACTTTAGCGATGATCCCGTTTTGATAAATAAAAACTCTTTTTTCCAATTCTGCGCATATAGATAATACTCCCCGGTCAAAAGAAAGCCAGATTATATCTTCGGTATTCACTGTTTCTTTAACGTTGCACAGAAGCCCGGCAGAGCTGATATTAGAAGTGTATCCTTCAAGCAGCTTGCTAATGGTTTCTTTCTTACAAATTTTGTAGGCCAGCGGAGTGGAATAATCCAATCTTATGAATTCCCTGCGTTCAGGAGTATTTTCCATATTATTTTATGACCAGGTTATTTTTATTTGTCCTTAGTTTAGCCAGGTCCCAGGCATAGTCATAAAGATGCAGGCCTTTGCTGGCCGCGATAATTTCGCCGTCTTCTACCCCTATCTCTTCAGCCATATATTGCTTGACCAGTTGTAATCCGCCGAGGTTAGAGGGAAAACCTCCCCATAAATCCCAGGAACGAAAATAGAGCATAAAATGCAGTTTCCCGTAACGGATCCTGGTATCAATGATCCTTAAGCATGGCGGATCAACAAGTTTGATATCTGAAGGCATCCCGATCTCCATTACCGCCTGATTTGTCCCGAATCCCTTTTCTTTATAGAGTTTAATTACTTCTTCGATTTGATTAACATCCAAGGGCATTTCTTTAGACATCTCTATTCCGTTTATCTTCTCTTTGACTTTAACCGTGGGGCTGACTAATCTTTCTCCGTAGGTATAATCTTCAGTCTCGGTTTTTGTGCCGGTCATAAGGTAACTTAAATAACCTTGAATATAATCCATATCCGTCGGCGCCGGTATACTCATCCCCTCGGGGATTATGGGAATAATCTGATGAGCGGGTTTTTTAACGCGGACTACGCAATAATCGAATTCCAGGCGCTTCTGCCCTTCATAGCTGCCCTTGGTTATAGTATAGACATGCCCGTGATCCAGTATTTGACAGAGGCACTGAAACCAGGCGTCATCTAAATCAAAAGCATCTACAAAAACAGGTTTTAACAATTCTTCGCTCATATACCCTTTCCGATGAAATCCTACTTAATCTTTTCTTTAGCCGCTTTAATAAACTCCTTGAAACAGGAAATTATTTGAGATATAGCCGCGTTTTTACCGATATATCCGGAGCAACCTAATTCATTGGATTTAGTCACCAGCTCCTCGTCATAGCCAAACCCGGTAATCATAATTACTATTGTATCAGGTCTCTTCTCTTTTATTCTTTTTAATGTTTCTAAGCCGCTCATCCCGGTAAGTTTTACGTCCAGGAGGACCGCTTCAAAATCTTCTTTATTGACCGACTCCAGGGCTTCTTCTCCGGTGGCGACAGAACAAACCTGGTAGTTTTCTTTTTTAAGCAGGTCATTGATCATTTCTCTTACGGGTGCTTCATCATCAACTACCAAAATTTTACCGGCCATATTATGCTCCTTTTTTAGCAAAAGGTAATTTTACGATAAAGGTTGTTCCTTCGCCTAGCTGGCTTTCTACCTCAATAGTGCCGTCATGGCTTTTAATAATATTGTAGCAAATAGATAAACCTAAACCCGTGCCTTCGCTCTTAGTTGAGAAAAACGGCATAAAGAGATTTTTTAAATTCTCCGGGGCTATCCCCCTACCTGTATCATTGATACTTATCCGGACGAATTTATTCTCTACGATATCCGTCTTTATTTTAAGGGTTCCTCCTTTAGGCATCTCCTGACAAGCATTAATGAACATATTGATGAATACTTCCTGCAGTTGATGCGCATCTCCTTTAATCAGGGGAAGTCTTTTGGCGAAATCCCGCGCTATGCGTATCTTATGAGACGGTAGTTTATGATATAAGAGAAGCGGCAGCACGTTTTTAATTATTTTGTTGACGTCCAAATTTTTCAAGTTGGGAGAGGTTTTGCGGGTAAAGCTTAAGAATCGGTCCACCAGGGTTCGGATCCTGTCCGCCTGGCCATCGATTATCTTTAAGGAGTCTTTGAGGTGTTTATTGAGTTTTTTGTTTCCTAAAAGCATCTCTAACCTTCCGGATACGACAAAAAGAGGGTTATTGATTTCGTGGGCCAGGCCAGCAGCGAGCGAGCCCACGGCAGCCATTTTTTCAGATTGAAAAACTTGATACTCCAGCTTCTCTTCTTCCGTAATATCTTTAGCTATAAAAATATAGCCGATAAGATTTCCATCGCTATCCAGGAATTGATTTACGCTTAAGATAACCGGAAAAACCCGGCCGTCTTTTTTAACCAGGGAGAGTTTTAATTGGTAATGTCCGTTTTCCTTAACCTGCTCCAGCGCAAAAGGAAGTTTGTTCTCCGTGTCATCCTTTGTGTGCAAGAGGCCAACGTCCTTAAAGATAATCTCGCTTTTTTTCCAGCCAAACATGGCTTCAAAACCCATTTCATAGTAGGTGATGTTGCCTTTAAGGTTAATCACGTATAAGGCGTATTCCTTGATGCTGGATAAAATATTCATGAGGGTTTCGTCAATTTTCTTTAATGATGCCTCTCTTTCCTTAAGCAGGGTTACGTCATTGCCTAAAAGAAGTATCCCGGCCAGGCCTTCTGTTTCGTTAAGCATCGGTGTGATGTTCCAGGAAATAATGTGTTCTTTCTTATTAAAGTCAACTATAGAGCCTTCAAAAATATTTGCTCTCTTGTAGGTAATCGAGTTATCTAACACCGCCTTAAACATCTGTTGTTTTGCGGCTATATTTGAATCATGGCACAGGATATCCAACCAGTGCTTGCCAAAAAGCTCCTTCTTTTTTTTGTCGATCAGCTCTTCTATCTTTTTATTGCACATAGAAATAATTCCCTGAGGGTCCAGGTAGAGCATGATTACATTGGCCTCATCAATTATTTTCTGGTTTAGCGTTAGCGCGGCCTGGCTGTTAATTTCCATCCTTAATTCCATTCTCTGGAGCGGGTGATCGGAATCGAACCGACATATATAGCTTGGAAGGCTATTGTTCTACCATTGAACTACACCCGCAATACCTATTGCGTACCGACGCAATACCGATTAGCGTCGGGTACTGCTTGGTATTTTTTGTTTGTACTTGGCTCACTAAACCGCTTGTCGCGGTTTTTTACGTTCGCCAAGTGCACTTTAAATTTCCCTTGTCGGGAAATTTAAAGTGGGCAGGAGAGGATTCGAACCTCTGAAGCACAAGTGCAGCAGATTTCAAGTGCCCTCGAGTTACCTCAAGGCTTGGACTATCTCATCACCATAGCTATTGCTTTAGGCGGTAGGCGCTTAGTCTCTGCACCTTCCCCGATGTTAACATCGGGGCTTGGCTCAGGATTACCTCAGCAACAAGCCGGGGCTTCCCTGAATTCACCTACTTTTCCATCACGCCTTTCGACATGACGCTGCGTTTACACAGTCTGCCCCCTTTGGCCACTTGGGTACCTACCCGTATATCTATCATATCAAAGCTGGCGACCCGAATTGAACGGGCGACCTCCTCATTACAAGTGAGGAGCTCTACCAACTGAGCTACGCCAGCAAGACTATTTTTCGAGTAAATCAAATCTAGATTCATATTTAGAAGCCATAATGACATATTTCTTCTGATTATTTTTTGTTGGTAATAAGCGTAATTTACAACATTTTTTTATATTATCAAGTGGAATAAAATATACTTTACCCTCTGGAGAATAAACAGCTATGATATCCACATCTTTACTTGAGTAATGTATTATATTATAATTATTCGAACTTCTAAAAACTACTTCTAGCGCACCATTGTTGGGAGTGATATATTTAACCTGAATACGTTTAAAAACTCCGTTCTTTTCACTAACTAAGTCATATCTATTATCCTCACCCCAAGGAATAAGGACATTGAATCCATTCTGTTTAAGCAGGTAAGTAATAAATGCCTCGGCAATATCCCCTTTTTGTTTTGTAATAGCCATCAGCTGCACCTCTTGATTGCCTCTGGAATTTTAGCAATAATATCCGAGGCAATCAAGGAAATTTGCGTTTTTTCTTTTGCCCCCAGGTCTGCGGCCAAACCATGCAGATATACCGCGTATTTTGAGGCGCTAAACTTATCCAGCCCCTGCCCTAAAAACGCCGCAATCATTCCGGTTAAGACGTCACCGCATCCGGCAGAACTCATTCCGGGATTACCGGTTTTATTGATATACAAGTTTCCCTGGTAATCGCTGACTATCGTATTATGCCCTTTGAGTACCAATGTTAATTTATAATGCCGGCTGAATTTAATAGCAATATCTTTTCTGTTTCCCTGTACCTCTTTTACGCTTATCCCTAAGAGGCGGGCCATCTCTCCCGGATGGGGAGTCAATATAGCATTATTTTTTAAATATTTCAAATATCCCGCCAGCGCGTTCAGGCCGTCGGCATCAATGACCAGCGGTTTATCTATGTTACGCACTATTTTACGCGTTAAACTTTGGGTAGATTTATCTTGAGATAATCCCGGTCCAATAACCAGTAGGTCAATCTTCTTAACAAAATTTTTTATTTTGCTAAAAGCCTTTAGGCTTAACGAACCAGCGGATGTTTGGGCCAAAGGCAGAGTCATTACTTCCGGGGTTTTTATTTTTATTATCGCATTGTTAATGCCTCTGGGGATGCCTAATGTAACTAACCCCGCCCCTGAGCGCATCGCCGCTTGCGCGCAAAGGACTGCCGCCCCGGAATAGCTCCTTGAGCCGGCCAAAATAAAAATATGCCCGAAATCGCCCTTATGGCTGTTAGTTTTTCTTTGTAACAATCGCGTTGGCAACCGCATAATTTTTTACATGAGAAATTGAAACGATTACCTCCATACCCTTACCCTTGGAATTCAATAACCTGCAGGAGGGTTTTCCTTCTAAATCATTCAATATCTCAACATCTTTCCAGTTTAGATTCGCGTCTCCTAAAGCCTTGAATATTGCTTCCTTGGCCGCAAACCTTCCCGCCAGATGCTGGTATAAGCTCCCGCGGGTCTTAGCGTTTATTAACTCACCCGCGGTAAATACGCGGCTTAAGAACGCATCTCCCCATTTCTCAATAGCTTTTTTTATCCGGTTTACTTCGGTTATATCAACGCCTGTGCCTAGAATCATAAGTTATCCGATCAAGTCCCGCATTTCTTTTATTGCCTTACCCAGACCCACAAATACTGAGCGGGAAATTATTGCATGCCCGATATTTAACTCGGTAATCCCTTTAATCGTGGATATCTTGGTAACATTATTGTAATTTAGGCCATGGCCGGCAAAAACCTCTAACCGGCAGCTTTTGGCAAAATTAACCGCTGATTTTAATTCATTCAAACGCTTGGTCACTTCTGATTTTGTCCCGGCGTTGGCGTAAGAACCGGTATGCAGCTCAATCATCCGCGCGCCGGTTTTCTTAGCGGCGGTAATCTGGGCCTTAACCGGGTCAATAAATAAACTGACTTCAATTCCGCAAGCGGACAGCTTCTTTACAGACTTTCTGATTTTATCCAGGTTAGCTACGATATCTAAACCGCCTTCCGTAGTTAATTCCTGCCTTTTTTCAGGGACTAAGGTGGCCTGGTCAGGTTTAACTTTGCAGGCAATAGAGATTATTTCCGGGGCTATAGACATTTCCAGATTAAAACGGGTTCTCACCACCCCCTTTAATATGAAAATATCTTCATCATTAATATGCCGGCGGTCTTCTCTTAAATGGGCTACAATCGCGTCAGCTCCGGATGATTCAGCCAGCAAAACCGCAAAAGCCGGCTCAGGCTCTAATCCGCCCCGGGCTTCTCTGATTGTCGCAATATGGTCAATGTTTACGCCTAATCGCATAAGGTTACTGGAATATAAGCATCTCCTCTTTGATGTAAAGCCAGAGGATCAGCGCCAGGATTAAAGAGACGATCTTTAGCCAAGGGTGATAAGTGAATATGTGGGTTATCCCGTAAATAATATTAAATTTTTTTATTTTCATATTACTTCCTTATTCTGATTATCTCTTTGGCCTTTAAGAAGAGGTCTTCGTGGCTTAAGTTGTTGTATAGCCGGCCCTGGTAGACAAGAGAAATATCCTGTCTTTCTTCAGAGATAACAATGATAACCGCGTCAGTTTCTTCGCTTAAGCCCAGGGCTGCCCTATGGCGGGTGCCGAATATACGGTCGATATCAAACCTTTGAACAAGCGGCAGAATAGCGCCCGCGCTGGTAGCCCGGCCTCTTTGAATAATTATAGCTCCGTCATGCAACGGATTATTGGGGGTAAATATCGCTTGAATTAGTTCCGCAGAGATATTTGCGTCAATCATAACTCCGCTCTCAACATATCCTCCTAGTGAATCGTTCTTTTCTATCGCGATCAAAGCGCCGATTTTATCATTGCGCAGGCCCTGTGCCGCTTTAGTAATTTCTTTAAGCATTTTATCCAGCTCTTCTTCGTCCATTGAGCTTACAAATAAATTCTTTTGACCTAGTTTGGCCAACCCCTTTCTTAACTCAGGATGAAAAATAATCAACAGGGCGATGATGGATGTGGCGAAGAAATTCCTGAATAACCAATCCAGCCTTTCTAATCCTAATTTCTGAAAAATGAAAAAGGCTACTAGGATAAGGGCTATACCCTTGACCACCTGTATCGCGCGGGTGCCTTCAAAGAAGAGCATAACCTGATAAATCACAAACCATAAAATTAGTATTTCTAAGATTGCTTTCCAGTGTATCAGGATATCCGCTAAGTTCATTTGCCTATTCCTTCTTTAATCAGCAGCGCCTGTTTTACTGCCTTGACATCATGGGCCCTGATGATATCTGCGCCATATTCAGAAGCCAGGATACTGGAAGCCACAGTGCCAAAGATCCTCTCTTGCTCAGGAACGTTTAAAATTTTACCGATGAATGCCTTGCGGGAAGTACCTATGAGAATAGGCCTACCGAGCACCTTAAATTCTCTTAGCCTTTTTAATATTTCCAGGTTATGCTCTAAGGTCTTGCCAAAACCTATACCCGGATCAATGATGATTTTATCTTTAGCTATTCCGGCTTCTTCGCCTCTTTTTATCGCCGCGGATAAATATCCGCTAATCTCGTCAATCAAAGATAGGTATTGGGGGTTATTTTGCATTGACCGAGGCTTCCCCCGCATATGCATGATAACCACACCTGCTTTAAAGGTAGCGGCGACTTTAGCCATTTTTATATTTCTTAATCCGGTAATATCGTTAATCAGGCTAGCTCCGTTATCCAGCGCCAGTCTAGCTACTTCAGGTTTATAGGTATCTATAGATATAGGGACCCGGATTTTCTTGGCCAATGCTTTTATTACCGGGAGAACCCTGGAAATTTCATCTTTTAAGGAAACCGGCTTAGCTTTAGGCCGCGAAGATTCTCCCCCTACATCAATAATATCCGCGCCATCATCCACAAGGTTTTGGGCGTATTCAACAATATCAGCTGTTTTAGTGCCTAAGCCATATAGCCCGTCTCCGCTAAAAGAATCAGGCGTAACGTTGACTATCCCCATTATGTAAGAACGCTCTCCCAAATTAAGTCTATGCTTTCCTAAAACTAGCTTAAAATTTTTTTTCTGGTAATTTTTTATAGCCGAGGTTAAATCTTTAGCCAGGTTATTCAGGCCAAACGGCTGCCGGACTAATTTTTCACTCAGGCGGTTTAATTGAGCAAGGTTGCCAATAATAAGGCAGCCTGTATTCTTAACTTTTCCGGTTAAGGCGCCTCTGGCAACCGCTACATCTCCTCCTAAAGAAAGCATCTCTTGTTTTAGAATATTAGCTGATATATTGCTTAGGGAATTTAACTTCAAGATGTAGGTTTGAGCCTTAGGCAGCATAATCTTTATCCCATAAGGGTCAACATTGATCTCCTGCATAAGCTGCCTTAAGTCGGTTTCTTTTAAATTACTTAAAATACGCATGGCCTAAAGTTTAGACGAGGTCTGCTTTCGCTATCCCTAAGAGTTTTTTAACCTCTTCCCCGCTCATTACTTCTTTTTCCTGCAGCGCGATGGAAAGTATTTTTAATTTATCCAGATTAAGTTCCAGCAGGCCTTTTGCTTTTAGATAAGCTTCTTCAACAATTCCCCTTACCTCTTCATCGATTAAACGCGCTGTTTCTTCGCTGTAATTTTTTTCCTCCATTATATCTTTACCTAAAAAAACCAATCCTTCCCTGCGGCCTAAGGTTATATTCCCTAATTTTTTGGACATACCAAACTGGGTGACCATGCGCCGGGCCATTCCGGTAGCCATCTCCAGGTCATTCTGCGCTCCGGTAGTTACTTCATTTAAATTTAACTCTTCGGAAGCACGGCCTCCTAACATCATGGCGATTTCAGCGCTCAATTCTGTCTTTGTCCAATAGTGCCTGTCTTCTAACGGAGGAGTAAAAGTATAACCGCCGGCCAGGCCTCTAGGGATGACTGAAACTTTCTTTAAAGGGTTGACTTCGGGTAATAATAAAGAAAGGAGCGCATGCCCCGATTCATGAAGAGCGGTGATCTCTTTCTCCTTTTTAGACATAATATGGCTCTTTTTCTCCGGACCCATCAACACTCTTTCCACGGATTTATCCAGGTCAATCTCTTCAACCGCTTCTTTGCCGTGTCGGGCCGCCAGGAGCGCGGCTTCGTTGCAAAGATTTGCCAGGTCAGCTCCGGAAAACCCGGGGGTCTGGGAGGCGATTGATTTTAAATCCACGGATGGCCCCAGTTTAATTTTTCGCGTATGTACTTTTAATATTTCTTCCCGGCCTTTAATATCGGGCAAATTCACGATAATATTCCGGTCAAATCTTCCCGGCCTAAGCAGCGCCGGATCCAGCGTATCCGGGCGGTTAGTCGCGGCTATAAGGATTAGCCCCTGCAAAGTATTAAAACCATCCATCTCAACCAGAAGGGCGTTTAATGTCTGTTCGCGTTCATCGTGGCCTCCACCAATGCCTGAAAAACGCAGGCGGCCCACAGCGTCTATTTCATCAATAAAAATAATCGCCCCTTTACCCGAAGACTTGGCTGCGCGCCGACCCTGCTCAAATAAATCCCTCACGCGGCTGGCGCCTACGCCGACGAACATCTCTACGAAATCCGAACCGCTTATTGAGAAAAACGGTACTACCGCTTCTCCGGCTACAGCTTTAGCGATTAACGTTTTACCGCAACCCGGAGGGCCTACTAGTAAAACGCCTTTGGGGATCTTTCCGCCTAATTTCTGAAACCTCTTCGGGTCTTTTAAGAATTCAATGACTTCTTTAAGCTCTTCCTTAGCCTCATCTACTCCGGCTACGTCGTTAAAAGTAACCTTTTCTGTTCCGCTTTGGACTTTAGAGATAACTTTACCGAAGGTCATAATCTTGTTGCCTAACTGCTCTCCCCGCGCGGCCATCATCCACCAGAAAAATATTAAAAGAAGTATCGGCCCTAAATTGAAAAGTAAGGATGTCCAAAATGTCCTCGGGGGTTTAACATCAAAACCTTTTACATTCTGACGCAGTAAATTAAGCAGTTCAGGGTCATTCTCGGGTATATTCACCAAAAATTTGGAATTATCGCTGAATTCTCCCTGAAGCAACGTCTCCATTTTAGTAACTGACTTGATTTTACCCGGGTTATCTTTTAGAATAGCATAAAAGTTACCATAAGCTATATCTTTAGGAATGCCGCTTACCGGAATGTTCATAGCGTTTATGATTACAAAAAAAAGTATTATTCCCAGTATCCAACCGAACGGTGAACGCTTAAACGCATTTTTCTTAGCCATATTTTTACCTTTCTTAAGTTGCTAATTTTTAGAGAAATTATTATAGCTTTAAATAGTCATAAAATCAAGGATTTTATAGGTTTATCTACGATAAAAAATAAGGGATTTGGCCTTTTTGGCTACCGATATTCCTTTAGGCAGGTCAACTATGGAATGAACAGGGCGGTTAACCATTAAATCCGCGATTTCCTCTATATGTTGGAATGATATGCGGCGCATTGAGCCCTGAACCCTAAAAATACTTAAACGCAATACCAACCTTTGCATCGCGGGGTGCATCCTGGATAAAGCGGCCAAATTAACCCGGCCTTTTTTCCCTTTAAGCAGCCTTAAAGCTGCCTGGTTTAAGTAATCATAATCGAAAGCGGCGCTTTGGGCCATATTGCTCAAACTATCTTTAATATTCGGATTATATCTGGTTTCCAGCAGAGGAATTAATTTATTCCGGATCTTATTCCTGAAATAAATATCTTCCCGGTTGGTCTTATCTAGGCGCGCCTTTATTCTCTTGCTTCTTAAGAATGATTCTATTTCCCGGCGTTGGACCCTGATTAAAGGGCGAATAAACCTAAAACCGTAAAGATCTCTTTTAGGGAGTATCCCGGATAATCCATAAAGCCCGGTTCCCCTGAGTATACGCATAAGTACTGTTTCCGCCTGGTCATCCAGATTATGGGCGAGAGCGATTTTATCCGCTTTTATGGCTCTAGCGGTATTAATCAAGAAATCCAGGCGGGCGTCGCGGGCAATCTCTTCCAGGGATCCTTTAGCCCCTGATTTTTTCAGGTTTACTTTACCGCTGATTACGGGGAGCCTAAGTTTTGCGCCTAGAGACCTTACGAATTGCGCGTCCTTACAGGAATCCTTGCGCAGCATGTGGTCCAGGTGGGCAATCTGTATTTTAAAACCCAAGGGAGCGCTTAAAGAGTTTAATAAATAAAGCAGGGCAACGGAGTCCGGGCCGCCGGATACCCCGACTAGCACTAGGTCACCTTTACTAATTAAATTATATTTTCTAATCGCGTCTTTTATCTTGTCTAGTATCATCTTAAACCTTTTGTTTATAGTAGCATAATTTTACTACATTTAAAAGTCTAACCTTTGTCCCTGCGGGAAACAAGACAAGGCCAGACGATATAAGGTCATTGGAGATTTAAGATTGACTTTTAACTCTTTAAAGTGTAAATTAAATACGATGAAACACAAAGATATAACCCCGAAAGAAAAAAAGGTTGTTCTGGAAAACTTCTTCTCTCTTTCTACCCTTCAAGGTATTAACTATCTCCTCCCTCTTTTAGTATTGCCGTATTTAATAAGGGTGATCGGGCCGGAAAAATTCGGTTTAATTGCTTTCGCCCAGGCGCTTATCCAATATTTTATGATTATTACGGATTATGGTTTTAGTCTTTCGGCTACCAGAAAGATCTCCCTGTGCAGGGAACGCGAGCAGGCCTGTACGATTTTTTCAACTGTAATGTCTGTAAAGTTTATATTGGCAGCCTTATGTTATCTGATTTTATTGCTTTTGATAAACATTGTCCCCAAGTTTAGGAACGACTGGCTCATCTATCTTTTTAGTTTCGGAGCGGTTATCGGCAATACCCTCTTTCCGGTCTGGCTCTTCCAGGGAACAGAAAAAATGAAATATATAGCAGTCATTAATATCGCCGGAGGCTTAATTTATGCCGCGTCTATTTTTATCTTTGTGAGAACTCCTGCGGATTACCTGCTGGTTCCTTTATTAAACTCCCTATACTTCATCATAACCGGGATATTCGGCCTATACATAGCTTTTAAGGAATTTGACCTGGAATTTATATTTCAGAGTTATAGCGATATCAGGCAGGAATTAAGGACCGGCTGGGGTATCTTTATTGCTACTCTGGCGATAAATACCTATACTACCACGCGTATTTTTGCGGTGGGGTTGCTTACGAATAATATAATAACCGGATATTATTCCATCGCCGAAAGGATCTGCGGCGTGATCCAGACTTTCCCGCTCGCTTCGCTTTCCCAAGCGATATACCCGAGATTAAGCAGGATATTCGCCAAGAGTAAACTTAGGGCGCTGAATTTAATGCACAAAGTCCAGCATTCTACTACTTTAGCGTACTTGGTAGCTATCCCGGTTATCTTCTTTATCTCGCCCTTTATCGTCAAGCTAGCCTGCGGTAAAGAATTTCCCGATGTTGTCATAAGTTTAAAAGTACTGCTTTTATCCGTATTTTTTATAAGCGCCAACGCTTTTAAAGTACAATATCTACTAGTCTGCGGCAGGCCGGATATTTACGCCAGAATTCATATATTCGCGGCCCTACTGGGGTTGCCCCTGATATTTATTTTTATCTATTATTTTTCATTTTTGGGGGCTGCCGCGGCAACAATAACAATAGAAGCAGTTATTTTTATTTCTACATCGCAGATCCTCTACACCTTAACCAGTAAGCCTAAAAAATAGCCCTAGAAAAAAAATGAGAGCAGGCTCTTCTTCTGCTCTCATTTTTAAGTTTCTTGCTTTAATGTTATTTTTTAATTTCTTCCTTGCCTGCCTCTTTCTTTACTTTCTTCTTTGAGTCAATAGCTTTCTTGCTATTTTTGTTTTTCTTTATTTTAGTCGCGTCTGACTTTGGCTGAACGGTTTTTAGGTCCGCGGTTGAAGTTTTAGTTTCCTTAACCGAAAGATCATTTGCGGCAAAAGCCCAGGTTGCGCACAAACTAACAATAAACAAAACTGCAATAAGTCTTTTCATTTTAAACTCCTTATTATAATTTATAGATATGGATTATTAATTCGGATAAATTAAGAAACCTATACTGACGGAGGGGATTTTTCCTGCCTGGCTACGTAAAGAATAAACTGTTTTGAGGATGCGGGATGGTCGTTGTTATAAGATAAACATCTAAAGGTTGCTACGTTATCCAGCAACTCCTTGTAATATGAAATGCCTATATAATTTAAATTGCATGAGAAATCTACTCCTGACTCCTCGTCATCGCCAACCATGGCCAGCGCAACAAAAAGAGAAAGGATTATTACGATAATTAAAACGCTTCTTAAGAGATTAGATTTATTCATTTTTTATGGTTTATTTTAAAAAGTTATCTTACTAAGTTCTTGATAGTAATTATTTATAGAGCTAATAGAGTTCAATGCTATAACCAATAGAATGAAAGTTAAAATAATTACTATCGCGCTCACAGCCATTTTCATCTTGCTGCTCAAACGCGGGTTAGACCAGACTAACGGTAATATTAGAGGGCCTGCGCAAATAAAGCCGATTACTAGCGTTGAACTTCTAAGATACCACTTCTCCTTCTTTTTATTTTCATTATCGAGGTTCATTTATTTAGAATATCCCGGATTTGGCTTAATAGGAGTTCAGGCTCAAAAGGCTTACGCACATATCCTACTGCTCCCATAAACCTTAATTTTTCCTCCAAATCTACTCCTTGCTGGGCAGTTAATATTAATACCGGTATACCCTTGGTAATAGTAGAGCTTTTAATATTTTCCAGGACATGAAATCCGCCGCCAGCCGGAAGGCCCAAATCTAAAATTATTAAATCCGGTTTTTCTTTATGAGTCAGGCTTATGCCGAATAAAGCGTCAGAAGCCGCGATAGTCAGGTAACCTTGGGCTTTAAGCAGGGTGGAAAGTCCCAATAGTAATTCATTTTCGTCTTCAACAATAAGTATCCTTTTGGCGGGATGATTTTCCATAGCCCTACCTCTTTTTTATCCTGAGGTCACGAGGTAAAAGTAAAATAAATTTACTTCCTTTACCGACTTCGCTTTCTACCAGAATTTTCCCTCTATGCATTTCGGCTATGTCTTTGGAGATAGCCAGGCCCAGACCAGTCCCTTCTTTAACTGTATCTAACCGTTCAAATTTATTAAAAAGCCGGCTTAGGTTATCTGCCGTAATGCCGTAACCCGTATCTATGCACTCTATCCTGGCGAACTTATCCACCGGATAAATCTTGATGGTCACCGTCCCGGCGTCGGGAGTAAACTTAATCGCGTTGCTCAAAAGATTATTCATCACCCGCGCCAGTTTGTCTTCATCTGCCCAGATGCAGAGAGCTGTATCCGAAAAATCCCTGACTATCCGTATACTTTTTTTATCGGCCAGGGTCAGCAATTCATTTATTTGTTTTTCCGCTACCTGAGCCAGGTTACAGGCTTTTCTCCTGACATCGACCATGCCAGCCTCGATTTTATGCAGATCCAGTAAATCGTTTACCAGGCGGGTCATTCTCTCTACCGTAGAGTTGCAAAGCTCAAGCACACTTTTTTGTTCAGCGTTGATTTGCCCGGTGAACCCCGCAAAAATATTATAAATATTAGTTTTAATGGAAGTAAGCGGATTTTTAAGTTCGTGGGATACCGTAGCCACAAAAGTTGACTTCAACTGGTCGCTATGCTTGGCTTGGGCGGCGTAAGCTATAATTTTGTTCAGGATATTCTTCAAAATAGTAACGCCGATAAAGAACCCGCAAACAGAGATAAACAAAGACAGCAATAATATCGCGCCGATATTTCCGATGAGGATATTAAAGGAAAATAACCTGTTTACCAAAATATACAAAAATACCAAGAAAGGCATTATTACCATTAAGGAAAAAGCAAGATTGAATTTTCTGTAGGGATTTTCTTTTAATTCCTGTAGGATAAGATTAAGGCCTAGCTCTTGGGATTTATTCTGTTTTTTCATTTGAAATTCTCTCCGCTTTGCGCGGGATTACGGCTTTTTCTGAATGGCTTTAGTGATTTCATTACCGATACACAGGATTTCTTTAATTCTTCCTGTATCGTCAATAATTGCTTTGTTCGTCCATAGAATACGCACGCGCTCGCCGTTACTGCGCACATTTTCATTCTCATTGACGGAATAGCATTCGGGATTATCGGTTATGTCTTTGATCATTTCAATCAAATTTTTACCCGAGAGGTCTTCCCGGGAAACTATCGTTCCGATTACATTCCTGCCTAGGATATCTTTTTCGTAAAAACCGAAAAATCTCTGGGCAAATTGGTTAAAAAAGGTAATATTACCCTGAGTATTCATAAGCAGGATAATGCTGTTGGCATTCTCGACTATCTGCCTATACTTTGCCTCACTTATTCTTAAGGCCCTTAATTCTTCTTCCATTTTATTTATTCCCGGTGTCGGTTATCTTATCTCCTGCAATTTCTGGTTAAAAGCGGATACTAATTCTTCGTACTTTTTAAGCAGAGGCGCCCTTTCTTTATCTATAATGCTGGCATCGTCTTTTTGATTTGCCTCTATCGCTTTATCAAAGATAGATATGGCGGTATCCAGCACTTCGCTAAACATCTCATGCGTTTGCGCGCATCCTGAGGGTGGAGTAATAGCTGAATAGTTAGCCTTGATCTCTTCTAACATACTCTTTTCAGCCGAATAATAATTAATCGCGGCTGCATTTCCGTAAACATCTTTCTTGGGAAGAAAAGCCACCTCTTTACTGGCATACATAAATTTTGCGGCTATTATATTTTTTATCCTTTCCGTAAAACCCAACATTGTGCTTACGTAAGCAGCATTTGTCAAGCCTGGCTGGGCCGTACTTGTTCCTTGTTCCTGGGCGCAAGCTAAGCCGAATAAGCTAAAAACCAAAAATAACCCGGCTAGTACTATACCAAATTTTTTCATTTTGCTCCTCCTTTTTTTTGGTTGTACGATGGTGGCTAGGTCCGCCTTCAAAGGCCACTCTCTAAATCATGGCGGCTAGGTCCGCTCGCTACGCTCGGGACCCGCCACTGACTTCGCTATAGCTGGTGGCTAGGTCCGCTCGCTACGCTCGGGACCCGCCACTGACTTCGCTATAGCTGGTGGCGGAGAGTGGATTTAAACCACCGACCAAGCGGGTATGAGCCGCGTGCTCTATCAGGCTGAGCTACTCCGCCTTGAAAACTTATTCTATCAATAAATACTAATTAACTCAACTTTTACTTTTTTCTATACGCCTCTAAATATGAATCACAATATATATTTTTATTCAAGATAAGCTCTGCGGTGATCAAGGAATCCATTAGTTGGTTATCTTTCGGGTCCAATATTGCTGAATCTAAACCATAGGCGATAGCCATAGTCAGAAACGTCCGGTTAATCAGGTTCCTGGCGTTGGTACTTTGCGAAACATTGCTTAATCCCAAGGTAGTCTTAGGGGCTGGCTCAGATATTATTTTAAATTCACGGATTGATTCTAGGATATCTTTTAATTGAGCCTGAGCCACATTGACCGGGAGAACTATCGGATCCAGGTAAAGGTTTTCTATAGGGAAGCCTTGATCAACGCAAGTTGAAACAATTGTAGCTGCCAGTTCCAGCCGCTGGTCTTTGTTTTGGGGGATGCCTTTTTTACTTATAGTAATACCGATAAGTTGCGCGCCGAATTGGTTAGCTAAAGGTATAAGCGTATCCAGTTTTTCGCTATCCGCGGTAACCGAATTAATTATCGTTTTGTTCTTAGCTGCTTTTAACCCCGCTGTAATAACCTTAAGGTTGCTGGAATCCAGGCATAAGGGTTTAGCGGTAACTTCTTGCACGCTTTCGATCAGCCAAGGCATATCCAGTAATGGTTGTTTTGACGCTGGGCCGCAATTAATATCCAGGGCATCCGCGCCGCAGCTTATCTGTTCCAAGGCGCATCTTTGGATTTCTTTCTTATCCTTTTCTTTAATCGCCCTGCCGATATTATCATACATTCCATTGATCAGTTCGCCGATGATAAACACTATTTGCCTCCGAATAAATTAGCTATATATTGGTTAACTTTCTGAATAGCCTTAGGATGCCGCATAATCAAGAGATCCGCGCCTGCCTGAATTAAAGCTGTTGCGGTAAGCGCTTCCCAGATCACTCCCTGTTCAGGGCTATTTTCGTTTTTAGCTTCTTTTGCCCTCCAGGATTCTTGGGCCACAAAGCAAATAAACGGAGAGGCTACTGTTTTATCTCCTGAAAGCGCGGCTAAGCGTGAGCGTTCCATAATCGAATAGGCGTATTCCAAGCCATATCCTAAAGCCCCGATAGTCGGATTCATAACGATCCGTTCTAAGGGCAGGCCCATATCCGAAATCAAAATATTTAATTGTTTAGCGATATTGATATCAATCGGTGATTCAGCAATAATATTATGTCCATCGGCAAGGAGACTGGTCGCGATAGTCTTGTAATTATCCTGTACAGCGCAGCCAATCAAGCAGCGCTCTCCCTTAGCCGCTTCGGAGCAGGCCGGCAATAATAAGTTGTCCTTAGCATCGTCGCCGCAACCTAAAATAATCAACGGGACACTCACCTCTTTGAGTAATTTTCTAATGAGCTTAGCCTCTTCTTCGGGTGATTTATCCCCGAAATCCGGATGCGCTCCCTGTAATCTAATGCAGAGGCCCTGCGCTTTATAATCCCGGACACATTTATTTGCCCATTCCAGCGGGTCCCTAAGGGTTTCTGCGTAAGGAAGCATAAGTTCAGCCGGCCAATCCAGAGGTGCTATATCCCAAATCTCAAAAGCTACTTTAGGCTCATGCGGGATATTTCCTTCCTGAAATAAGCAAGGCAGAGATTTTTCTCCGCCGATCTTTAAGGTGTGGGAGCGCGTTCCCCCTTCTTCTTTTGTCGCTCCGATGGTCACCGTTGAAACTTCTCCCGACCATTTTTCGGTCATTAATTCCCAAGCCATATCTTCTCTCCTAATTTTTCTAAAGCGTTCATAGTTATATTGCCGTCATTTAAATTCATTAAAGAGCTTTCTAGGAGACTTAAAGTTTCAATTTCCTGGTCTTTAGGCAAAAAACCCAGATAATCCAGCTTTAAGTCTTTGATCCTATCTAACCCGATATTTTCTTCGCCGCGGTTTATTAATATAAATTCATTTTTAGTTTTTATTTTTAGTTCCCGAGCCAGCTCAGCTATTCTTTTAGCAGCCCTTAAACCCACGCCAGAGGCATCCGAAACTACCAAAAGACTGTCTGCTTGCCTGGTGGTGCGCCGGGATAAATGTTCTAATCCGGCCTCGTTATCAATAATCACAAAATCATAATCATTGATCAGTTTTTCCATGACATTGCGCAGGGAGTTGTTCACGTAGCAATAACAGCCTGCTCCTTCAGGCCTGCCCATAGTTAAAATATCAAATCCCTCGCCTTCAACGATCGCGCCTTGCACGCGGTATTCAATGTAAGCGTCTTTACCCATATTCAGCGGGACAATATCGGGATGCCGGCTTATATCATCAAGTATAGCGCCGATACTTTCTTTTTCCTTAAGGCCTAATGTTTCAGCGAGATTGCTGTTGGGGTCGGCGTCAACTCCTAATATTGAGCCCAGTTTCTTTTCTTTGATTATACGGATAAGTAAAGCCGCTATCGTAGTCTTACCTGTCCCGCCTTTCCCGGCCATAGCGATAACCCAGCCCATGTTTATCTTCCTTGCCGCTTAAATCTGTTGAGGTCCGTATGCGGAAAGAACAATGCCGCCATATATTCATCCATATAACCGGGGTCAACGGATAATTCAAAATAAGTTATTTTACGCGCAATCTCCTCTGCCGCTTTTGTCGCCTGCGCGGATAAAAGCATCTGCCGGGCTCCGCTCAAAGCGCTGTTACCGATAAATACAAACTTCTTTCTATCTAATTCCGGAAGCAAGCCTATTTTTATCGCGCTATCTATATCTAAAGATGTGCCGAACCCTCCGGCTATAAAGATTTTCTTTACATCCTGGAGCTCAAAATTCATATGCTTGACTAAAATAGCGGTTGCCGAATAGATCGCGGCTTTCGCGCGTTTTAAATTTTCTATATCCGCCTCGTTTATAATAATATCTTCAGCCGCATCCGCCTCTTCCTTAAAAACTACTACAAATTCCTTACCCGTTTCGCTAATGCGTACCCGTTTATGATTTTCCAATTTTATTTTACCGCTGCGGTCGATGACTCCCGCATCCAGCATTGCGGCAATTAAATCAATATATCCTGAGCCGCAGATCCCGCGCGGTTTAGTATCGGCGATGGTAGAGCAACTAACTTGAAAATTTTTCGGATCAATTTTAACCTTTTGTATAGCGCCGCTTGAGGCGCGCATTCCGCTTCTTACCCCGCTTCCTTCAAATGCCGGGCCGGCGGAAGCTGCGCAGGCAACCAGAAAATCCTCATTTCCCAGAGCGATTTCGCCGTTAGTCCCGATATCAATTAAGATACTTAAATTCTTTTCCTTATATAAGCAGCTAGAGAGTACTCCGGAAGTAGTATCTCCTCCGACGTAACTGGAGACCCCCGGTACGCAGGATAAAAGTCCGCGGGGATTAATAATTATCCCGGCCTCAGAAGCCCTTAAGACCGGCAAAAAATTAGCTGTCGGGATATAGGGCTCCCGCCGGATATAAGCGGGATCCAGTTTAAGTAATAAATGTATCATTGTCGTATTTCCGGTACAGACAATGCAGGTTACGTCATTTAAGTTAATATTATTTTCAACGGTCAGTTCATTAATCATCTGGTTTAAGGTTTGGGTTACCGCGGAGTGCAATCTCTCCATACCTTCATCCTGATGGGCATAGATTATACGCGTGATTACATCCGAGCCGAAACTCGCTTGTTTATTATAAGTAGCCTTAGTCCCCAGTATTTTTTTGGAATTTAAATCCACTAACTGCCCGGAAATAGTGGTTGTGCCTATATCAAAACATATACCGAAGTTTTTATTAGAGGTATCTCCGGGTTCAACCAGGACAATCTCCACTGTGTCATTTCTTTTCCCCAGAGTAACTGTGACTTTCCAGTCAGAATCGCGCAACAGCTCGCCTAACTGTCGGATATTACTTAAACCGGTCTGCATGACCGGTAGCCCTTGCGCTTTACGGATAGCCCGGAATAGGCGGTCCAGATCGCTTATGTTGTCATTTAGGCTGGGGACAGGCAGTTGAAGGTACAATTTTGTGGATAAGGGAGAGTGTTTAAAAATCTTATCGCTAGAAAGCGGATTTTTTGATTCAATTTCTTCGGATTCCGCGTATATTCCTTTAAATCCCGAATGCAATTCCATCCTGGATTCAGGAGGTACTTCTACTTCCACGTCGCTGTGTATAGTAGTAGCGCAAGCTAAATAGATGTGTTTCTTTTTTTCATCGACGCTGATTAATCCGGTAGGTTGGGTTAAGACCTCGCCCTTTTTTACGATGACTTTACACCTGCCGCATACGCCGTCTCCCGCGCAATCCGATTTTATATATACCCCGCAGGCTAGCGCTGCCGAAAGAATAGTAGTGTCTTTGGCGACTTCCACCGTCTTATTATCCGGATAAAATGTGACTTTATATTTGTTCATGAATATATACTATTTAAAACTCTTTAAGAACGACGGAATGCCGGCTGCTTCTTTCGGGCCGACGATTATCTCAAACCCCGATTCATCCTGTAACTCTCCGCTCATTACCGCAACATAACCCGGGATAACCAGGCGTTTATGGGTAACCGCCTCCTTTACCCCGAATTTGTTTATAGACTCTGTAATCTTAGCCGGAGTGAATTTCTCCGCTGCCCAGGCAGTCAATACCGACATTCCCTCTGTGTCTACGCTGACAATGTAAGTAGGGATCTTACTAGCTTCTACCTCGCTTAAAACCGTATAATAAGAGAGCGAAAAATTAGTAGTGATTAATACCGGGGATTTAGCATTTACCTGGCCGATAGGATAAAGCTTAGGCTCAATCTGCAGCGGCTTTTGCGGGTCAGTATATATATTCTGACGTAAAGTCAAAAGTGATAAAGCCTGCCAGGCCTCGACACCTCTAATTAAGACAATCCCGGCGTATTTTGAGATGTAGCTTGCCGCTTCCTGCACTTCCGCGTAAGGGTCATCTTGCTGCACAACAACCAAAGATGGATATCCCAGGCTGCGGTTAGATTTTTTTAAAGCCAGCCTTCGGCTTTGAGTTAAATCCCAGATTTTTTCGGATATAGGCTTTTTACCCGTTTCTATGACCAAGTCGTTTACTCCCTGATTCGCTAGTATCTGCGTCAGCCCGGAGACTTCTTCCAGGCTTTGAGCCTGGACGCATAAAGGAGATTTAAAGTCTTTGGCTAACTGCGCGACTTCACTTAAATTATTTTTAGTCGCATGGTAAATTAACGGGTTTCTTCCTTTTAAAATATCCAATCCTCCCTTTAAAGCCGTTAGATCATCACTCATTAAAACTAGGCCTAAAGCAGTATTGGCGGATACAAGTTTTACGGTATCCCTAAATCTTTGGGCGTCTTTATTCTGGCGGATAGCCACGAGGTTTACTTCCAGCAATTGTCCCACGCGCTCAAATTTAAGCGTATTTATTTTTTCGACCCGGGTTTTAATTTCGCTATCCGCAAGGCTATCTTCTATGATGAAGCCTAATCCGGCTGGCCGGTAGAATTTTTCTTCATGGCGAAACATTACGCTTTCATTACCGATCTCTAAGCGGGTATCACCTGAACCGATAGTTACTAATTTTATCGGAGGAAGGGCCTGGGCTTCCAGTTTGGACTTGACCTCAGGGCTTAAGTGGGGGCACTTATCGATTTCAACCGCTTTTTTAGCTAATTGCATAGCAAAGGCCAGGCAAGTAGCAAAACCGCATTCCCGGCAATTTGTTTTCGGCAATAACTTGTAAATATCCAATCCTGATAAACCCATAGTTGGTTACTCCTTATTGTTGTTCGAATATTTTATTTGTGTTTAGATTAAATAATCCCTTGGCAAACTTTTCTGAATCACGGTGCCCCTTTAGATCATCCAGTTTATTCTTTAATTGTTCAGTAATAAACAGAGATAATTTTTTATTGTTTTCCGGATTACGCATAATAATTTTTATATTCCGGCTGGCGCGCTTTTGGATATTTCCTTTACCGTAAGTTGAGCCCGTAGATAGTTGTAAGCCGTCAATAAGGCAGGATTTCGGCTTTTTATTAGCCCCATAAACGCAAACATCCAGCCCAAAATATTTTTTGGCGCCTGTTTTTTTTAAACCGAGCCTTCCGGCCAATAGCCCTAAAACTAGATACGGGCCCAAGTGCCCATGAAACTTTATAGCTTCTTTAAGTCCTATTATTTTATTACTCATTGATTTACCAGGCTAGCAAAATAGCCGGCTCCGAATCCGTTATCAATATTCACTGTGGATATTCCGGGAGAGCAGCTGTTTAACATAGTCAATAATGCCGCTAATCCTCCAAAACTCGCTCCATAACCGCAGCTCGTCGGTACGGCAATAACCGGGACACTCACCAACCCGCTGACTAAACTGGCTAAGGCCCCTTCCATACCGGCAACTACGATGATAACTTTAGCTTTTTTTAAAAGGCTGGCGTGATGCATAATGCGGTGCACCCCGGCAACTCCGACATCATAAAGCTTTTCTACTCGGTTAGCCATAACCTCCAAAGTGGCTGCCGCTTCTTCCGCCACAGGGAGGTCAGCTGTCCCGGCTGAAATAACCAAGACCAATCCTTTTCTTTCTGAAATGGGTTTTCTTCTTTTAAAACCTACTTTCCCCAAAGCATTATATTTTAAGCCGGGAATCTGCTTTTTAAGGTATTTAAAGGTATTTTTATCTAACTTGGTAAGTAATAAGTCCTGTTTATTTTTTATTAACTGGAGGGCTATTCTTTTTATATGTTCTTGTGTTTTACCGGGGCAGTAAATCGCTTCAGCAAAGCCGCGGCGCTTTTGCCTGTCTATATCTACCTTGGCAAACCCCAGATCGCAAAAACCTGACCTTAAAGACATTATAGTTATGGATTTAACCCTGTAAGATTACCGCGAGCAATAAAATTATTAACGCGCCGGCCAATATATAAAAATCATTAAAATAGAAAAAATCGCTTAGCCTATCCCCAAAAGTGTTCTTTTCTAAGTTGCTGGTTTTAGAAGTAAACGGGCGGGATTTTTTTTGATATTCCTGGACCTGTTCTTTTTTAAACCTTACATAAACCCCGCCTACCTTGTAGGCCGGGATAGCGCCGCTTTCAGCTAAATCCGTGACTTCTTTCTCCGAAATATTCAAAATGAGGGAGACTTCCCTGACTGTTAAAAGTTTTTCCTCGGCCATTTTAGATTTACCTATCTATTTTTCCTGAAGCTACCCAGGAATCAATCGCTTTTCTCTCAAATTTCCAGTCGCTGGCCTCTTTATGCCCCGGGATCTTCCCGGAATTTGCCCATTCATTAACCGAATTAAGGTCAACCTCTAAATACCTGGCTAACTCTTCGGCGTTCAAGAAATCATGCAGCATGCAGCATCTGCCTTCCAGAATCGCTCCTTCAGCGATATTTAGCCTGGCCGGATAGATGTCCCCCTCCACAATTGCCGAAGGTAAGATGGTCAATCTTTCTTTAGCGGTAATCCTGCCTTTGACTCTTCCTCCGATAATAATATTATCTCCGACAATATCCGCGAGAATCACGGCTGTAGAGCCGACTGTCAAGTTTCCTTTAGTTTCCAATGTCCCTTCAAATTTACCGTTAATCCTTAAATTTACAGCATCCTTAAAACTTAAGGTACCTTGCATGGAGGCGTCAACATCCAAAATCTTTTCTTCCAGCTTTTTCTTAAAAGCCATATTTCACCTCCTTGCCCACAAGGGCATACCCGCGCAATTCCTTAAAAGCGCGGGGTATTATTTTTTATCCCGCTTCTCATTATCTTCGTTAAAAATAAACATCTCCGCATATCTTAAAAAGAAAAGGACAACTAACGCCAGGATGGTGGTGTAAATTGACGCATTAAGAAAACCGCAACCACAAGCAAGACCTATACCGGCGACCACCCAAAGGCTGGCTGCGGTAGTCAGGCCCCTGACTCCTTCCTTTTCGCGGATGATGGTTCCCGCGCCTAAAAACCCAATACCGGTGATTACGCCTGCGGCAATACGCGACGGATCAATACCGGCAATCCCTTTATATATATCAAAAACATAGAGGGATGTCAACATTATAAGGCAGGAACCTAAAGCTACCAATATATGCGTGCGTAGGCCCGCTGTCCTTTTATGGACCTGGCGTTCAATCCCGATGAGCCCGCTCAAAAAAGCGGTTAATACTAAACGCGAAATAATCTGGCTGTCTGTCAGCATACTCTCCTCCCATTTAAGTCCAGACTTAAATTCAGATCCGAACGGTATCCTTTTTTAAATAACTGATAGCCTAGCCCGGCGATCATCGCGGCATTATCCATACAAAGAAAGGTTTGCGGAAAATAACATTTTAAGTCCAGTCCTTGGGCTGCCTGATGGAACTTTTTCCGTAAGCGCTGGTTAGCCACTACGCCTCCTCCGACTACCAGCCGGGGTGTTTTTTTTATTTTACAGGCGGCTATTGCTTTTCTTATGAGAGCCTCGATTACCGCCTCCTGAAATGAGGCACAAATATCCTGTTTATGCTTAAGGCTTAAGCGCCTGTCTCTGGCATAGTATAGCACAGCAGTTTTAATTCCGCTAAAACTAAAATTCAGCTCATTTTTTGTGCCGGAACAATTAAATTTTATTTTCTTAGGGTCACCCAGTTTGGCCATTCTTTCAATAACCGGGCCTCCGGGATAACCCAACCCCAAAATCTTAGCTACTTTATCAAATGCTTCCCCGCAGGCATCGTCCTGAGTCTGGCCGAGCAGATCTATTTTGTCAAAATCCCGGACGAAAAAAAGGTTGGTGTGCCCTCCGGAGACAACCAGGGCAATAAATGGAAATCTGATTTTCTCTCCGTTGAGGAAATTAGCGTAAAAATGGCTATATACGTGATTGACCCCGATTAAAGGTTTATTCAGGCTTAAAGATAAGGCTTTAGCAAATGAAATACCTACCAGTAAAGACCCGATTAACCCGGGCCTGTTGGTTACGCTGATTAAATCGACCTCTTTTAACTTTTTTCCCGCTTTTTCTAGCGCGCTCTCGGTTATGCCGGTAATTGTTTCCAGCTGCATACGCGAAGCGATCTCCGGGATAACTCCCCCGTATTTCTTATGGAATTCCAGGCTGGAAGCAACCGTGTTAGACAGGATTGCGCAGCCGTTTCTAACTATAGCCGCTGAAGTTTCATCACAGGATGTCTCAAGCCCCAAGACAATCATCTTGTCAGATCCGATAAGAAAACAAACTTATATCCATCCTTGGCGATTTCCGGCATGACTTCTTTTAAAACCTCTAGCGTTATCTTGCGGTCATGGCCGATACCTATGGCCAGGCCGCTTATCTTGGCTTTATTCCTAAGTTTATAAATTTGCTGCTTGATATACTCCCGTTCTTCAATATTATCCAGAAAAACATCGCGCTTAAGTACAGTCAGGTTCATCTTCCGCGCCAATTCCCGGCAAACGGATTTAGAAGTCACATAACTATCCAGAAAATATAGGTGTCTTTTTTTTAGTTCGCCAAAAATAATCCCCATTGTCCTTAAATTACTGGTAGCCCTTGAGCCCATATGGTTAGAGACGCCTTTAGCGTAACCGACACTGGCCAAACCTTTAGTTAATATTTTTAATATTTCTGCCTTAGGCGCAGAAACCATTACGGTCTCATTTTCTAAACCGTATTTCTCTTCCGGCTCCATAGGCAAATGTAAGATTATTTCAAAACCTTTGGCATGTAATTCTTCGCAAACCGCCCGGGAGTATTTATCATTAGGCAATACAGCGGCAGTCAGCGGATATTTTATCTGTTCCAAGATATAAACATCGTGTAAATTATACCCCCAGTCATCCAGGACAATGGCGATCTTACCCTTAATCGGAAGATAAGGTTTTCTTATCCGTTTCGGCTTCTGGGTAAAGAGATGAACTCCCACTGCCAAAATCAGAAAAATTACAATAATAAACGCGATTTTTTTCATCATTTCGTTATTTTAGCTTTATTTAACAGCCGGGTTTTTAGAAAATTAACCGCAGAGGTTACTTGTGGGTCTGGACCCGGTCCTTCTTTTAGTCCTTTTTCCACGATAATATCCGGGATAACTCCTTGACCATGGATTTCTTTTCCTAACGGGGTAAAGTATTTGCTGGTTGTTAATCTCAGCGCTGAACCGTCGCTTAACGGTATGACTGTCTGCACCGAGCCTTTCCCAAAAGATTTTATCCCTATTATTGTGGCGCGCTTATAATCCTGCAATGCGCCGGCAACAATTTCGCTTCCGGAAGCAGAACCCTCATTAATTAATACTGCCATAGGCAGGTCCAATAGCGGATTTTTCCTTTGCGAGATGAATTTTAAATTCTGATTAGTTTTTCTGCCTTTAGTAAAAACGATCAGTTTACCCTGGGGAATAAAATCTCCGGTTATCTCAATAGCGCTTTCCAGCAAGCCGCCCGGGTTATTGCGTAAATCTAGGATAAAGGCCTGCATTTTTAGTTTGGACAATTTTTCCATCGCGGTATTAAAATCTTTCGGCGTATTCTCCCTGAATTCTACCAGGCGGATATAACCAATCCCGCCTTCTAAGAGCTTAGCTTCTTTAATATCATTAATTTTAATTATGGCCCGGGTGATCTTGAATTCCAGAAGTTTTTTTTCAGATTCTCTTAAAATGGTTAGATTAACAGTTTCTCCCGGTTTTCCGCGCAGTTTCTTCATCGCCGCATTTAAATCTATTCCCCGGGTTGGCGCGTTATCAATCTTGACTATGCGATCACCTGGCTTAAGCCCGGCCCTCCAGGCGGGGGTATCTTCAATAGGCGTAATAATAGTCAGCTGGTCATCTTTTAGTGAAATTTCAATCCCTAAGCCGCCAAATTTACCCTCAGTATCTACTTTTAATTCAGCGTAGGTATCCGGATCCATGAATTGGCTATGCGGGTCCAAAGAAGAAAGGGTTCCTTTTAAGGCGCCATAAATCAGGTCCTTGGGCTTTACCTCATCCACGTAATCAGTTTCAATAATGGCTAAAGTGTCCGCAAAAAGCTCCACCTGCTGGTATAGTTCATCTTTTTTCTTCTGGTCAAGCGCAGCGGCCAGGCAGGCACCGCTAAAAAATATTATTATAAAAATTAACACTAGCAGTAGCTTCTTATACACTTTCCAATTTCTCCTTTAATAAATCCTGCACCGCCTTGGGATTGGCTTTCCCTGAGCTTTTACGCATGACCTGTCCGACTAAAAACATAAGCGCGTTAGCTTTTCCGGTTTTGTAATCCGCCACTGACTTGGGATTTTCTTTAATAATTTCCGCAATGATTACGTTTAAACTTCCCGAATCCGAGATTTGGGCCAGATTTTTCTCTTCAATAATTTTTTGAGCGCCCTTGCCAGTTTTCAGCATCTCCTCTAAAACAATTTTACCCGTAAGGTTAGAAATAACCTGTTTCTTCTCAACCAATTCTATTAATTCCACCAGGCTCGCCGCAGAAATTTTTAAATCCGTAATTTCGCAGGCATTATTGCTGGCCAGAGCGGCTAACGGGCCGATTATCCAATTGGCGACCGGTTTCTTATTGCTATCCCTATATTCTTTCAGGCACTCTTCACTGAATTGAGCAGTTTCTTTTAAGGCAACCAAAACCTTGGCGTCATATTCAGAGAGGCCGAAATCTTTTACGAAGCGCTTTATTTTTTCTTTGGGAAGCTCGGGAATAGTTTTTTTAATTTCAGCTATTTTATCTTCTTTAATTATAAACGGCGCAAGATCCGGCTCAGGAAAATAGCGGTAATCCTTTGCCCCTTCTTTAGTGCGCATCGGCAGAGTTTGCGCAGCTTTAGCATCCCAAAGCCGGGTTTCCTGGATAAGTGTTTTTTTAGAATCCAGGAGCCCGGCCTGCCTCTGGATTTCATAGGCCAAGGCATCCTTAACCCCTTTAAATGAGTTCATATTCTTTAATTCTGTTTTTACGCCCAAAGTTTTTGCGCCTACTGGCCTTAATGAAATATTGGCATCGCAGCGAAGAGAGCCTTTTTCCATATCACAGTCTGAAACATCCAGGTATTGAATGACACTTTTTAGGGTGGTTAAATATTCGTGCGCCTCTTCCGGAGAACTTATATCTGGTTCGCTGACTATCTCTAAAAGGGGGATACCCGTACGGTTAAAATCCACCAGGCTAAAGTTTTCCTGATGAATAAGCTTGCCCGCGTCTTCTTCCATATGCACCCGGGTAATACCGATGCGTTTTTGCCTTTCCTCCAACTCAATATCAAGATACCCGGCAAGCGATAAAGGAAGGTCGTATTGTGAAATTTGATAATTTTTGGGCAGATCAGGATAAAAATAATTCTTGCGGTCAAATTTTGTGTATTCCTGGATTTTACAGTTCAAAGCCAGAGCAACTTTAATAGCATAATCCAAAGCCGTCTGGTTAAATACCGGTAAAGAGCCGGGAAAACCTAAACATACAGGACAAACCTGGGTATTAGGCTCCTGACCAAATTCCGTAGAGCAGCCGCAAAAAGCCTTGCTTTTAGTTTTAAGTTGAAGATGGACCTCTAACCCGATAACTGTTTCGTAATTCATAATTTTAGTTTAATTTTATGCCACCCGGTATTCTGTTCGTAAGTATAAGCTAAACGTAAAAGCGCACCTTCATTAAAATGCTGGCTTAAAATTTGTAAGCCCACAGGCAGCCCCTTTTTAGTAAAACCGCAAGGGACAGATATTGCCGGAATTCCCGCCAGATTAACCGATATAGTGTAGATGTCTGATAGGTACATTTTTAAAGGATCATCCGTCTTTTCGCCGATTTTAAACGCCGGCGTAGGAGATGTCGGCGTGATAATGCAGTCAAAATCTTTGAAGACGTTATCAAAGTCTTGTTTGATAAGCGTGCGTACCTTTTGGGCCCGCAGGTAGTAGGCGTCATAATAGCCATGCGAAAGGGCAAATGTCCCCAGGAGTATTCTGCGCTTAGCCTCATCCCCGAATCCGAGTTGGCGCGTCTTCTTATACATATCAATTAAGCTTTTCTGATCTTCCCTCAAACCGTACTGGACTGCGTCAAATCTGGCTAAATTGGAACTGGCTTCAGCTGTAGCGATAATATAATATACCGGCACAGCGTATTCAGTATGAGGCAAAGAGACTTCTTTAAATTGAGCCCCCAAACTTTTTAGTTTGCTTATGGCTTCCTCGACTGCTGCTTTAACTTCAGGGTCCAGTCCTTTAACAAAATATTCTTTCGGGATACCGACCCGCATCCCCTTAATGTCATTGATTAAATCTTTGGTATAATCCGGGACAGGAGTATTTACTGAAGTCGAATCATTTGCGTCGTACCCGGATATTATATTCATCAAGAGCGCGGCATCCCGGACATCTTTAGTCAATGGCCCGATCTGGTCAAGGCTGGAGGCAAAAGCAATCAAACCAAAACGCGAAACCCTTCCATAGGTAGGTTTTAATCCCACTACACCGCAGAAAGAGGCTGGTTGACGAATAGAGCCTCCGGTATCTGTTCCCAGCGCCCAAATCGCTTCGTCTGCCGCCACTGCCGCTGCCGAACCTCCGGAAGAACCTCCGGGGACGCATTCTAAATTCCAGGGGTTATGCGTCGGGCCAAAACAGGAATTTTCCGTAGATGAGCCAAAAGCAAACTCATCCATATTACATTTAAGCCCTAGGAAACTATTACCGGAGGCGATTATTCGATTAATTACAGTAGCGTTATACGGAGGATTAAACCCTGCGAGAATTTTTGAGCAACATTCGGTGTGGTAACCTTCGGTACAGATATTGTCTTTTATGGATACAGGGATCCCTTTAAGATTAACGCTGGGTTCGGGATTTAAGGTGTGGGATGTTCTAACATAAGCCTTAACCTTAGGATCCAGTTCTTCTATTTTTTTATTTAAATCTGAATGGATTTGTTCAGAGGTTATTTCTTTGTTCCTGATTTTTTCGAGGAGTTCGTGGGCAGTTAATCTAGAAAGTTCCATTTTATTCAATTATCTTGGGCACTACAAAAAAGTTCCCCTGTTTAGCGGGAGCGTTCATCAGGGTTTTGGCAATAGGCAAAGACTTACGCAGTTCATCTTTTCTTAATACATTACTTATCGGGAGTATGTGGCTGGTCGGAGCGATATTATCCGTATTCAGAGAACTTAACTTATCAATAAAGGATAGTATATGCTCCAGCTGGCCGGATATTTTATCCAGTTCTTTTTTGTCCAGGTTAATGCGGGCCAAATGCGCCACATTCTCAACTGTTTTTTTGTCAATACTCATAGTGCTCCTTATAGTTATAGAAAATTATATTAACATTTCTTAGGCTAAAAGTCAACCACAATCCATCCGCTGAGAGAAATTTGTGGACAAAAAGCTTAAATAGGTTAAAATATCTTAATATGAAAACAATAGAGCGAAGACCCAAATATTACCTTAACCCAGATGGCGAGTTTGTCATAGAAAACTATAACTACGCCAAGCCGTTTTCCAACTTCTTTCCCGGAATAGCCGGTAGATATGGAATCCCGATGTGGACTTTTTATGTCAATCGGGGACAGGCTATTTCTAGTTTTGGGATAAAGGATAAAGACCATGCCATTTTGGAATTCCTTCCGGCAAATAAAGCCTGGCAACTTGTTAGCAGCCAAGGATTTCGCACCTTCATTAAGATAGTTTCCCAAAATAAGACCGTTTTTTATGAACCTTTTCATAATGGTTTTAGCAATCTCGGGTATAATTTAACTAATAAAATGTTGATTAGCCCTGCAGGTTTAGCGCTTGAAGAAACTAACTTTTCCCTAGGATTAAAGACCCGGGTGGAGTATTTTAATATCCCTTCGGATAATTATGCCGGCCTGGCCAGAACCTTAAGCTTAGAAAATATTGCCAAGACCGACAAAAACATAGAATTAATTGATGGGCTTCCTCAGATAGTGCCTTTTGGCACAAGTAATTTCTTTTTAAAGAAGATGTCCCGTACTATTGAGGCCTGGATGAGTATAGAGAATCTTCAGGCTAACGCTCCCTTCTACCGTTTAAAGGTTGACCCGGTTGACCGTCCGGAAGTCATCCATATTCACGAAGGGAATTTCTACTTGAGCTTTACTGTTACAGATAGTAAAGCAAAATTAGCCAGGCCGATAGTTGACCCCGAACATATCTTTGGGCTGATCACAGATTTCTCTTGTCCGCGCAATTTCCTTAAAAATAAAAATTTTGTTTTTCCTACCGGACTAATAACTGAAAGCAAGACCCCCTCTGCCTTTTCTTTCTTTAAGCTTAAATTAAAAAAGGACCAAGCTCAAACCTTTTACTCTCTATTTGGCTATATGCGCAATCTAAACACACTGAATCAATCTCTACCCCGGATTACTTGCTCTGGATACCTTGCTCAAAAAAAAGAGGAAAATAAGCGCATTATTGAAGAATTAATGGCTGACGCTTATACCGCATCAGCTTCTAAAGAATTTAACCTGTATTCCCGGCAGACTTATCTGGATAATCTGATACGCGGCGGCTACCCTTTTACTTTTAAATCCGGTGAAACATTCTACCTTTATTCCCGTAAACACGGCGATCCTGAGCGCGACTATAACAAATTCCAGCTTTCCGCCACCTATTTTTCTCAGGGTAACGGCAATTACCGGGATTTAAACCAGAATCGCAGAAACGATATCTGGTTTAACCCCGAAATAAAAGATGAAAATGTATTAAGCCTCTTTAATTTGATTCAACTTGACGGCTTTAATCCGCTGGTGGTCAAAGGCTCTAACTTTATACTCCAAGATAAAGAAAGCCTGAAAACAAAATTAAAATCAGTCTGCCCGGAAAAAGACTTAGAGAGTATAATTTCATTTTTAGGCAAGCCTTTTACTCCTGGCGAAGTTATCTTATTTATGGAAGATAACAAAATTAAGCTTAATGTTTCTTACGATGAACTCTTGGAATTAGTTATCTCCTCGTCGCTGAAAACCCATGAGGCTGAGCATGGCGAAGGCTACTGGAGCGACCACTGGCATTATAACCTTGACCTTTTGAGTAGCTACTTAAAAGTCTACCCCGAAAGGCTTACCACCTTGTTATTTACTGACCGCGTATTTACTTTCTTCGATAATTCCGAAGTGGTTAAACCGCGCAGTGAAAAATTCCTCCTTTATAAGGGTAAACCCCGGCAATTACACGCGGTTACTTGCGATAACGCCAAAAAGGAAATGCTGCATAAACGCCATGAATTTCCTCACCTGGTAAGGGCGCAAGCGGGACACGGCCAAATATATGAGACTACGTTGATTAATAAACTTCTCTGCCTACTGGCCAATAAGTTTGCTTCCTTTGACCCGTTCGGCATCGGCATAGAGATGGAATCAGATAAACCTGATTGGTTTGATGCCTTAAACGGGCTGCCTGCCCTTTTCGGTTCATCCTTATGCGAAACAATAGAATTAAAACGCCTCGTTCTTTTTATTCAAGAATCGCTCCAACAGGCGGGGACGGATAAGCTAAAAGTTACGCAGGAAATATCTTCTTTCTTAGGCGGGTTGGCGGAGTTAACTTCTGGTTTCCTGAATAATGCCCTTGACGATTACGCCTGGTGGGATGAAACACATTCTCTTAAGGAACAATATCGCTCCCTGACAAAAATGGGTTTAAGCGGAAACGAAAGCGAAATGTCTATTCAAGAATTATCCGGCATAATCGAGACAATGTTAAAAAAGATTGATGCCGGGATCTTAAAAGCCTGGGATAAAAAAGAAAGTGTCTATTACGGTTATTTTATTAATGAGGTGGCTGAATATAAAACCTTAGGCGATCATTTTATAAAACCAATTAAATTTAAACAAATCCGGCTTCCGCTTTTCTTAGAGGTCCAGATGCACGCCCTGCGTTTAGCGGATAATCAGCAAGAGGCACTACTGATATACCGGGGGACAAAGAAAAGCCGGCTTTTTGACAAAAAACTTAAGATGTATAAGGTAACCGCGCCTTTAGCTAAAATGCCTGAAGAAATCGGCAGGTGCCGGGTTTTTGCTCCCGGTTGGCTGGAGAATGAATCTATCTGGCTGCATATGGAGTATAAATATATACTGGAACTTTTAAAATCCGGATTGTATAAGGAATTTTACGCGGAATTTAAAAATGTACTCATACCTTTTCAGAAACCCGAGGTCTACGGCAGGAATATACTGGAAAATTCTTCATTTTTGGTCAGCAGCGCTTTTGCGGATAAAAAGCTGCACGGAAACGGGTTTGTTGCCCGCCTCTCCGGCTCAACTGCCGAATTTTTGGAGATTTGGCTAAAGATCAATACCGGGAAGAGCCCCTTCTTTATCGATGCTGGAAAGCTTATGTTGAAGTTTGACCCGAAGCTTGCTGGCTGGCTGTTCGATAAAAAGGGAGACTATAGTTTTAATTTCTTAAGTAAAATAAGGGTAACTTATCATAATCCCAAAAGAAAAGATACCTTTGGCCAGAATCCGGCGCAAATCGTAAAAATTATTCTTTTGTATAAAGATAAACCTATCGAGCTTAATTCCTCTGTTATACCCAGCCCTTACGCTGAAAGCATAAGATCCCGTCAAATCCCTAAAATAGATATTTACTTAGATTAAATAGGGACAGCGACCATTTTTCCTATATAAACAATGCTAGGAAAAATGGTCGCTGTCCCTATTTAATTAGAACTTGCGGCGATAATAAGCGCGGATGATATGTTGCGTATCCAAAGTAAGCATCCCGCCACCATAAGGATCCAAAGAAGCTAAATTGCTGATGGAGCTAGTATCTCCTACCCCATACTGTAAAATAAATTCGTCTTCTTTAGAAGGTAAATACCGGAATTCACTGAAGAAATTATGATGCCCCGAAATAGAAGTGTCTCCGTTTTGCAAATCCTCAAGGTCCTGGCAACGCGAGTAAATATATTTAAAGAGTATCCCCATCTTTTTGGTGGGCATATAAGCGACTTCCAGGCCCACATGGTTCATACTGTCCGAGACCAGGGAAGCTGCTTCAAATTCGTTGCGCGTATAATCAAGGTAAATCTCCAGGTTATCCAAAGGCGCTATTCTTAAGCCGGTTTTAAACACATTATAGAATTCATAAGGAGCTTGCGGGAATACTCCCTGGCCATAAAGAAGCGGTTGGATATAGCGGTAAAGGTAATCATTCTGATAATAAGTTCCGAATAATGTCGTATCGTTCCTTAAGGCATTGCGCGGGAAATCTCCGTAAGCCAGCGAGTAATCATTAGTCCTTTCATAAGTTCCGTTTAAACTTAGCCAGTCAAAGAAATCATAGTTTAAACCGAGAGAACCGGTTTTAATCGTAGGATCCTCGCCATCCACAACCGCGGAATTTTTGTAAAATTCTCCCGTATTCCCGTCATAAACAAACGGGTCTATTCCTTTTATGGTCCTAGGCATCTTCTGATAAATGCCTAAGCCTTTGGCAGTGAGCTTATCCGTAACTTTCAAGGTAGCTTCATCGCGCACAACGTTCTCCACAAATTTTCCTTCGTTACTGTGCACATTGCGTATATCAAAAAGATTGGCGAACTTATCCTCTAAGAAAGTCTCAAAACGAAAACCTAAAACACTTCTACCCGCATCTACGCCATCGCCAATGCGCGAAGAATTAAGCTCGTCCCAATTAGTAGAATTAGGATTTAGCCCCTCGCCAAAATATTTTAAGGGCTTGCGAAAATGTATATGTCTTGACCAAAAAACATCCGCTCGGGTATTATGATAATCAGAAAGCGCCGAATCAAATCCTTTATCCATCCGCGCTCCATAAAATTTGCTTTTGAGCATAAAGTTTTCAGTCGTATCCTTATCTATCTGGTCGTAACCATACTTTAAATCCATAATGCTCTTTTGGGGATAACGGGTAATAAAGGAAAAATAATAGGCATTACCCCTGGATTCTGTCTCGTAAGTAGAATTACTCATATCGTATTTTGATTTAGAGGTTAAAACTTCTGCCTGAAGTTTTAAGCCGTCTCTTATTTCATAACCTAAATCCGCTCCCGCGACAAAATTCAGGCTGTCTAACTTCTGGCTCTTATCGGTAATAAATCCTGAACGGTTGGTAAATGTGCCCCCGAGCATAAAATTATCCGCAAAATAATGCTTAAGCCGAGAAGCCATAACCGCGTTATCTACTTGAGCGTAATCCTGCCATAAATTCTTCGGGGCGGCTATAGTAGTATCAAATGAAGTCGCTTCATCCGGCTGGAAATTAAAAGCAAAACCCCTTAAGGCGGTTAAATATTTACCGGTAGAATCTTTGGATAAAAATGATAGGGAGTCATCCCAGCGGCCCTTAGTAAAGCTGGGAGACGTATCGCCGGAGTTATAATTTCCCGCCGTATAACCCCGTAACCATTTGCTGTCTTTCCACCATATCCCGTGGTTGGTTATCCCTAAGGGATCATCCGAAGTATAGGCCTGGTCCTGATACCCCATAGGAAATGCCCTGAATTTAATCTGGTCATTGGCATAATCCAGCCATAATTCGCGTAAGGGTTGGAATTCACGTTTTATTTTCATTTCCGGAATATTGTAGGTGACGACTCCGGGATAGCGATAGGAAGCAACAGTAGTCGCGCTGGTTACTCCGTCTTTAACTTTTAATTCCGGAATACCGAAAGTATCGCCTTTTAAAGAAGTGTAGGCTGTATGATTTAATACATAACCGGTATTTGACCAGTAATAAGCCTGTATCTCGGCTGTATCGCCATTAGAGCCGGTTACAGTAGTTTTAGAACTCTTCCCAACGTAACTCCATGGATCAAGTGTAACATTGGTATGGAAATTAAAACCTTCTTTATTATCGGTATCTACGTTCACGCTAAGCGAATCATAAATCGCCGGGTCATAAGTATTAAACCTGCGGTTAAACCCTGCGTCGGAAGTCATACGCCAGCTTTTAAACTTTTCGTTCAGATCAAAATTAGCCCTTTTCCAGATAAAGTCATCGGGAGTGACTCCAAAACTTAGTTGCATCTCTCCGCTAACCCGGAAAGGCCCGGCCTTAAACCCTCTTTTTTCTTCCTCTTTTAAAAGTTTAACTCCGCTAGAATCATACTCGGGAACATAAGCAGCGGTTCGCGAAGGCATAGGCTGTTCAATTTTATCTATAGCCTTATTCATAGCTTGGCTCATTGCTTCATCTTTAGTCAATATTTTTGGCTGGGGGGTAGTTTTAACTACAGGAGTAGTTGCGGTTAAGGAAGGCTTAAAGCTTTGTTTAAAAATATCATTTATATACTGCCTGGCGACTTTACTCTCGGGGTCGACCAGTAAGGCTTTATTAAATTCAGCCAAGGCTTCATCATATTTACCAAAACTATAGAAAGTAGCTCCGAGTTCGCATAAATACTCGGCTGCCGGCCCGGCGGCAACAGAATTTTCTGTAGTTATGACTGAAAATAGGAAGACAAACAACAAAGACAAGGCAAAATATCTCTTACTCATAATTATTTTTATTATATATGAGTTTTAGGCCTTGTCAACGAAATTTTTAGGGGATTGATATAGTTAGATTGTAGCTATAACATACTCATAATACTAGCGTTAGAGCTAAACGACTTGTTCTGCTCTGGCTATAAGGTCAATCTTAAGCGAATGCATAAAGACAATTAAAAATAACTTGCCATTACTTATCGCGCAGACGCTACCCTTAATCTTACAGAAAAACTTTTCCTTCTGCTCTTTGGTATTGTGTTCTTTAAGAATATACAGATACGGCAAAGGTTTTTCGATATTGTTTTCGTCCTTTATTTCCTTGATCATACAAATAAAATGGCGGCGGATAGTGCTGCGCACTCCCTGCTTGTCCATAACTTCACAGCTGGCGATTATCTTTCTCCTGTGGTCATCAGAGACCAGGTTTTTAAACAATAGATCGCGCATGTTAGCCTCGCTTTATGTATCTACGCCGGGCTATCCTAGTTTTATCCTTTTTTAAGATAACCCGGCTATCCCCTTCCTTCTTTTGGCTGGTGGGGAATAAAAACTTTAATAAACCTCTTAAAAATCAGGCAAAAAAAATACTCTCAAGCTTCAAGGAGAGTATAAACTCCGCTAGATAAGCTTTCAAGCCTATTCCGGCTTAGAATGAAAGCGGTTTCTTCTCGTCTATTTCTTAAAGTTTAGTTTAGGCTCTTGCCCTTCGAGGATCCTTTTGATGTTGGATTTATGACGCAGAATTATAAATACTGAAAGCAGCAAGCCTATCAGGATTATCGGGAAAGATGGCCTGAATAATAACGTGAGCAAAGGAAAACTTAAGGCGGCCATTACGGAAGCCAGGGAGATTATTCTGCTCAAAATAAAAGTAGCTAACCAAATAAATATAGTTAAACCTAATATGACCTTTAAACCGGCAATTTTAGCCGAAAGCCCGATGAGCACTCCTAAGGTGGTAGCTACTCCCTTACCGCCTTTAAATTTTAGAAAAATAGTCCAATTATGCCCGCATATGCAGCTTAGGCCGATAAGGATACAGAAGGTATCCAGCGTAAGGTGAGTCTTTGCGCCAAAAAGTTCCGCCAGTATTATTACAGGCAGGGCTCCTTTAAGAATATCCAAAACTAATACGGTTACTCCCCATCCTTTACCTAAAAGCCTGAGCGCGTTAGTAGCCCCTACATTGCCTGAGCCGAATTTACGTATATCCACGCCTTTAATTAACCGGCCGAATATATAAGCCGTGGGTATTGAACCGACCAGATAACTAATGATTATTCCGAGAATTATCCAAAGCATAGAGTAAGACAAATCCCCTGTTGATGTAAACTACCCCCGAAATTACCGTAAAAATAGCTGCCAGCCACCAGAATAACGGTGAAAACCGTGATTGCAATAAGACCGAGATTACCGCCAGCATCTGAAAAGCGGTAGAAAATTTTCCCCAGCGCGTAGGTATTATATTAATATTTTGTTTTACCACATAAACCGCAACCGCGCCTAAAATTATAATTACATCCCGGCTGATCACAATAAGGATCACCCATAACGGGAACCTCGGTTCAAGATTAGAGTTAGCGCACAGGCAGATAAAAGCGCTCATCAACAGTAATTTATCTCCCAAGGGGTCTAATATCAGGCCGGCCTTTGATTGTAGCTTGGATTTTCTAGCTATATAGCCGTCGGCTGCGTCGGATAATGCTGCCAGAATAAAAATCCCCAAGGCTATCCACCTCAAATAACTTCTCTGGGGGGAATAATAAATGATACTGGCAATAAAAAACGGTACGCTTAAAATCCGAAAAGTAGAAATCTTATTCGCTATATTCATTTGATTATTCTTATGCGCTGCGGCGGCCAATATATGACCATCGCCTCTCCTAGGATGTTATCTTTCGGCACAAAACCCCAATAACGGCTATCTTTGGAAGACCCGGAATTATCCCCCAGAACAAAATAACTGTTCGCCGGCACAATTAATTTCTGGCCTTCATTGGTAAAATCTCCCCGGTTGTAATAGTAACGCTGGTTAAAAACCGGGTCTAATAACGGGTTATCATTAATATAAATAGTCCCACTTTTGATTTCCACAACATCTCCGGGTAAACCGACCATCCTTTTAATAAAGTCCTTCTTTTTATCTTCCGGGTAGATAAAAACAATGACATCCCCCCTTTTGATCTCTTTAACCGCAGGAAGCCGGAAACTGGTAAACGGGATCTTTGCTCCGTAAATAAATTTATTGACCAAGATCAGATCGCCCTCCAGGAGCGTAGGCCGCATTGAACCGGTAGGGATCTTAAATGCCTGCACAATAAAAGGCCGGATTATGCAAAATGCCAGAAAAGCGGCAAAAATAGCCGCTTCTATCCATTCCCGCAACGCGGATTTCTTCTTAGCCATTATATTTTTAATACCTCCAAAAATGCCTCTTGCGGAATTTCAACTTTTCCGAATTGCTTAAGGCGTTTCTTTCCTTTTTTTTGTTCTTCCCAAAGTTTCCGTTTACGGGTGATGTCACCGCCGTAGCATTTGGCCGTGACATGTTTACCGACGCAACGTATTTTATCTGACGCCAGGATTTGGCTACCGATCGCCGCCTGCAGGGAAACTTCAAATAATTGCCGCGGGATAAGTTCTTTAAGCTTAGAGACTAAGGCGTGCGCGCGGGAATAGGCCTTATCTTTACACATTAAAGAAGAAAAGGCATCGCAAATCTGGCCGTTTAAAAGTATATCCAGCTTTACCAATTTCGTAGGTAAGTACTCTTTAAACTCGTAGTCCAAAGAGCCGTAACCCCTAGTTAACGATTTTATCCGGTCATAAAAATCCACAATAATATCCGAAAGAGGAATGCTAAAAGTAAGTTTTACCCGGTCTTCACTTAAATATTCGTTGGATTGAAAAACCCCGCGCCGGGATTTGGTAAAATCACAAACCAGTTCAATCGTATCCACCGGAATAATCATTAAGAGACTGGCGTAGGGTTCAAACGCTTCCCGTATATCCTGCACCGCAGGTAATTTCGCGGGAGTATCCACTTCTATCTCTTCGCCGTTGTTCATAACCACCCGGTAAACAACATTGGGCACAGTGAGGATTAAATTTAAATTATATTCTCTCTCTAGCCGCTCCTGGACGATCTCCATATGCAGAAGTCCTAAGAATCCGCAACGGAAACCCGAACCAAAAGATTGCGAATTTTCCGGTTCAAAAACAAACGAGGCATCGGATAATTTTAATTTATCCATCGCATCCCGCAGCTCTGTAAAATCTCCCGAATTAACCGGGTAAATTCCACAAAACACAAGAGGTTTAGGCTGGCGGTACCCGGGGAAAACATCCTTACAGGGGTTTTTCACATCCGTTATCGTATCACCAATAATTATATCCCTGGGCTCCCGTATATTTGCCGTAAAATAACCTACTTCTCCGCAAGTTAAAGTTTCTACCGCAAAATATTTTAAATTCTTAAATACCCCTAACTCTTCAATCTTATAGACTTGCCCTGAGTGCATCATTTTAAGCTGCGTCGATGGGGTAATTACCCCATCGACGATCCTGACAAAAACCACAACTCCTTTATAAGCGTCAAAACGGCAGTCAAAAACAAGGGCTTTTAGGGCCTTAGACTCTTCTCCTTTAGGTGCGGGAATAACCTGAATAATGCGTTCTAAAATATCTTCTACGCCTGTTCCGTCTTTGGCCGAAGCCAAAATTATATCCTCTTCTTTAAAGCCCAAAACGGTAGTTATCTGTTTTTGCGCTTTTGGAATATCTATAGAAACAAGGTCAATTTTATTCAGCACGGGTATAATTTCAAGGTCATTCTCCATAGCCAGATAATAATTAGCTACTGTCTGGGCTTCTATTCCCTGGCCGGCATCCACCACTAAAACCGCGCCCTCACAGGCAGCCAGGGACTTAGAGACTTCATAAGTAAAATCTACGTGCCCGGGAGTATCGATTAAGTTTAAAACATATTCCTTCCCGTCGCGGGATTTATAGGCTAGCCTGACCATAGAGGCCTTGATGGTAATTCCGCGTTCGCGCTCTAAGTCCATATCATCAAGAAGCTGGCTTCCTTTATGCCGTTTGTCCACGGCTCCGGTCAGCTCCAGGATGCGGTCGGCAAGGGTAGATTTACCGTGGTCTATATGGGCGATAATACTGAAATTGCGGATTAACGACTTATCCATTGATAAAACTCAGCAGTTTATTCACTACTTCCTTAATGTTGAGATTGGTTGTGTCCACGTAAATAGCGTCATCGGCTTTCTTTAACGGAGCAACTTTGCGGTTGGAATCTATATTATCCCGGTTGGATAAATCCAAGGATACGTCTTCAAAAGTTATGTTTTGTCTAAGCTCCAAAGATTCTTTATGTCTTCGGTTGACCCGCTCTTTAAAATCCGCGTCAATATAGAATTTAATTTTGGCGTCCGGAAAAACAACTGTCCCGATATCGCGGCCATCCAGCACGGCATCTCCCTGTTCCCCGAGCTTTCTTTGCAGGTTGACCATAACGCTGCGGACCTCTTTGATTTTAGCTATTTCGGATACAAACTGGGTTATCCGCGGTTGGCGGATATCCGCGCTTACATCCCTTCCATCCAAGAATACCTTTAATGAACCATCAGGGTTATTTATTAAATCAATACTACTAGATAGGGCAAGTTCGGTTATGGATTGGGCATCGTTTATAGCTATGTCTTTATCTAAAACTTTTAAGGTGAGAGCCCGGTACATAGCACCCGTATCAATATATAAAAACTTTAATTTTTTAGCGAGTAATTTAGCGGCCGTGCTTTTGCCTGCGCCCGCCGGTCCATCTATAGCGATAATCATTCTATAAGAGTTCTTTTCTTTTGGGCCTGCCTTAAAATATCCGTAAGTGACTTTTTGTCGTTATTTCTGATCGCGATTTTTATTTTATTTAAATTTTTCTCAAAAACAGCCACTGCTTTCAGCGTATTCTTAGCGTTAGTCAGGAAAATACTCGGCCAAAGCTCAGGAGAAGAAGAAGCTATTCGCGTTGTATCCCTTAAACCGCCAGAGGATAATTTTAAGAGACTAGAAGGAATACTGTTGATAAGCGAAAAAGCGACTATATGCGCCAGGTGGCTGGTAAAAGAAAGAGCGTTATCGTGTGCTTCCGGGGAAAGTAAAATGACTCTTGCCCCGGCGGTAAGCCAGAGTCTCTTTATTTTTTCCAGGGCTAACTTTCGCGTTCTCTTGGTAGGGGTTAAAATACACACCGATTCCTTAAAAATATCCCGCCGGGCGTTTTTAATCCCCCGTTTTTCCGAGCCGGCCAAAGGATGGCTCCCAATATAATTCTTAAAATCTTTCTCTAAAAAAGAGACTATTTTTCCTTTAGTGCTTCCTACATCGGTAACTATGCAATCGTTGCTTACGATTTTAAGTAGCCGGTTTCTCTGAGAAATGATTAAATCAATAGGAGTAGCCAAGATTATTAAATCCGCTCCTTTAATAATACCCAGCGAAAGAGAACCCCTGTCTATCGCCTTCATTTTTAAGGCTAAATCCAAACTCACTTTGTGCCGGGCTACTCCGACAACTTCCCGGGCCAGCCCGTTCTTTTTTATTACCAGGGCCAAAGACCCGCCGATTAATCCTGTTCCGATGATAGCAACCTTGTTAAATAAACGCATTATATTTCTCTTCCTATTGACTTAGCAATCTTCTTTAATTCCAACATTAAGCTGGCGAAATTCAAAGGTATTAATGACTGCGCGCCATCCGACATCGCATCTTCCGGACTTGTATGCACCTCAATAATCAAGCCATCACAACCAATAGCGACCGCAGCCTTGGCTAACGGGCCGACTAATCCCCATTTCCCGGCCGCATGCGAAGGGTCAACTATTATAGGCAGATGTGAAAGCTGCTTGACTACGGGAACCGCGCTTATATCCAGGGTATTGCGCGTGGAATCTTCAAAAGTCCTTATCCCCCGCTCGCAAAGTATTACGTTAAAATTTCCTCCGGAGAGGATATATTCCGCCGACATGAGCATCTCTTTTACCGTTGAGGATAGCCCTCTTTTTAACAATACCGGTTTTTTAGTCAGGCCTACTTCTTTTAAAAGATTAAAATTCTGCATATTCCGCGCGCCGATCTGAAGCACATCAACGTAACGCGTAACTAATTCCACGTCGCGGGTATCCATTACCTCACTTATAGTCACCAGGTTCAATTCGTCGCCGACCTGTTTTAATATCTTAAGCCCTTCTTCTCCTAGTCCTTGAAAACTGTACGGCGAAGTGCGGGGCTTAAATGCCCCTCCCCGTAAAACCGTTGCGCCCGCCTTTTTAACTTCACCGGCAATTAAACGCAACGTGTTTATGTTTTCTATCGCGCAAGGTCCGGCCATGATGGCTATCTTATCGCCGCCGATCTTAACGCCCTTGCCTACGTCAATAATTGAATCTTCGCGTTTAAATTCGCGGGAGACAAGTTTATAAGGGGCCAAAACCGGCATGACCCTTTCTACACCCGGAAAAACCTCCAAAGGAGTAACCCGTAAAACATCTTCCGGCCCGATAATCCCGATAATCGTGCGCTCTGTCCCTTTGGATACATGCGGGGTCAACCCCAACTTCTTGACTTTTTCAATTATATGGTTAACTTGGGCTTCTGTTGCCTCCGGCCTTAAAACAATAATCATGGTTTCTCCTTCCCTCTGAGTATTTTAGTCAGCACTTTTATAAATCTTTCATTTTCTTTTCGCGTTCCTATGGTTACGCGGATAAAATTATTTAATCCATACTGTTGCATATCCCGTACGATAACGCCAAACTTTAACATTTTATTAAATAATCCTACTGAGTCTTGGCCGGCATCAACAAGTATGAAATTGGTGATACTTGGCACATAGCTTACGCCTATTTTTTTTAAATTATCGTAAAGGTAATCTTTACCTTCGAGCACCGCTTTACGGGTTTTAAGCAAAAACTCTTTATCATCAAGAGCGGCTACTCCTGCGGCTAGCGCCAGTGAATTAATATTAAAAGGCTGCCTGGCTCGTTCCATAAAGGCAGCTAGTTCCTCATTAGCTACAGCATACCCTAAACGCAGTCCGGCTAAGCCATAAGACTTGGAAAATGTTTTTAGGATAATAATATTTTTATTCCTAAAACTTTCCGCTGTATTGGGAAAGTCATTTACATCGATAAAAGCGTCATACGCCTCATCCATGACTAATAAGGTGTTTTGGGCTAATCCGGACATAAAATCCCGCAGTTCGTATTTAGTGACATATGTACCTGTCGGGTTATTCGGATTAGCGATAAATACTAACTTTGTTTTCTTATCTATTTTCTTTTTTATGGACTCCAGGTCATACTTAAAATATCTTAAGGGAACCTTGGTGATTTTGCGGCCATAGACTGAAGCGATTATCCCATATTCTAAGAAAGTTGAATCGGAAGTTACGATATTTTCGTCGTCTTCCACAAACGTCTTGATGATTATATCGATCAACTCATCAGAGCCGTTCCCCAAAACAATATTAGCCGCGCTTACCCCTAACGCTTTAGCCAATTTTCTTTTTAAATAAAATCCCGAAGAATCCGGATAACGGTTTATTCCCAAGGCAGCTTTGCGCACAGCTTCTAGCGCTTTAGGCGAAGGACCGAGAGGATTCTCATTAGAAGCTAATTTTATCACCTCTTTTAGGCCTAACTGCCTTTTAGTCTCCTCAATAGGTTTTCCCCCGACGTAGGGTTTAACGTTTAAAATATTCTTACGCACTAATTCTTTCATCTATTCTCCAACAGGGTAGGAACCCAGTATTTTTAAAAACTTGCATTTACTCTCTAACTCTGTAAGCGCCCTCTGAATTTTTAAATCTTGTTTATGCCCCTCTAAATCCATGAAGAAATAATAATCCCAGGCCTTTTTCTTGGATGGCCGGGACTCGATCTTAGTCAGATTTATCTTATATTTCTTAAAAGGCATAAGCATATCGTGGAGCGCCCCTACTTTATCTTTGATCGAGAAAAGGATAGAGGTTTTATCATAACCGGTCTTTCCGGCTTCAGTTTTACCTATAACAAAAAAACGCGTAATGTTATGCGCGGAGTCTTCAATATCACGCTCAACCACCTTTAGCTTATAAACTTTCCCGGCTAATAATGAAGCTATGCAGGCGCTGTTTTTTTCTTTTGCCGAAATTTGAGCTGCCCGCGTGGTACTGGAGACTTCAATTAGTTCGGTATTAGGCAGATTTTCCTGCAGCCATATACGGCATTGACCGAGGACCTGCGGATTGGAATAAACCCGTTTAATTTTATCTTTAGGGCAATTAGCCAGTAAGTTATGCGCGACATCTAAAATAATCTGCGAGCATATCTTTAAGTCCGAATCTACCAATAAATCCAAGGTGTGCGTAACCGCTCCCTCAATAGAATTCTCAACGGGTACAACTCCATAATCACTGGCGTCTCTTTCCACTTCCGAGAAAACATCGGAGATGCCTGAACAGGCGACAAAACTTACCTGTGAACCGAATCTTTTTAAGGCGGCCAGGTTACTGAAAGATGCCTCCGGGCCCATATAAGCTATTTTTAGCGGTTTTTCCAATGCTAGTGAAGAAGACATGACCTCCCGGTATATAGCCTCAAGCGCCCGCCTGCCTAAAGGCCCTTTACTTAATGAGGCTATCTTTCTTAAGACTTCTCTTTCGCGCTCCGGGACATATATGCTCTTGCCATTTTTATTTTTTACCCTGGCTATATCCAGAGTAACTTTAGCCCGCATATTCAGAAGCCAAATGATGCTTTTATCCAAATCGTCTATTTTACTGCGCAGTTTTTTGAGATTCATTTAATTCCTCCGCGTTCTTTTTTTCTTCGGGTTCAATATCTACAAGGTCCTGCTTTTGGGCCAGAGAAGAAAACTCTTCTATTCTAGGCAGGTCAGCTAATGACCTTAGGCCAAAATATTCCATAAACTGCCGGGTTGTGCCGTAGACGCAAGGTCTTCCCGGAGCTTTTTTCCTTCCGGAAATACGGATAAGATTTTTTTCGAGCAGACTTTTCATTACGCCATCCACATTAACATTCCTTAATAATTCCACTTCGCTCCTGGTCAAAGGCTGTTTATAAGCAATGATTGCCAGAGTTTCCAACGCCGGCTTAGATAGCCTCTCGATGCGTCTTCCTTTAAAAAGTTTTCTTAAAAAGGGCGCGAATTCAGAAGCGCTGATCATCTGAAATCCACCGGCTATCTCGGCAATGCGCACACCCCGGCCTGACTGCTCATATTCAGACTTCATTTCTTCAAGCAGCTGGCGGACTTCATTGGTATCCGGATTATCCAAAACAAGTTTTATCTGCTCTAAAGCTAAAGGCTTTTCACTGGCAAATAAAAGGGCTTCGATCGCCGATTTTCTATTATCCTGCATGTTATTTAATTTTCCTCTGTTTATACACTAAATTAAGTAACTCTTCCGTTGTCTCTGTCTCTGGATTCAACTCCAGGGATTTTCTGATCATGTTTAAGGCTTCGGGCTTTCTGTATTCTAACTGCATAAGTACTGCCAGCGCTTCTTCGGCAATATTTTTAGCCTTAATAGAAGTTTTAATCTTAGCGCTATCCTGAATAAGGCCGAATCTGCCAACCTTATTCTGGAGCTTGGCTATAATCTCTTTGGCCCTCTGTTCCCCTATACCGGGGAGCGATTTTAAAAAGGCCAGGTCCCCCTCATCTATGGCCCGGGCAATTTCGGATATAGGTTTATTTAAGGCTTTTAACGCGGCCCGCGGCCCGATACCGGAAACGGTAATAAAAATTTCAAAGAAATCTTTTTCAATATCATTGATAAAACCGATCAAAACCGGTATACTTTTAGCCTGGTCAGACTGCAGATAATGAAAAGTTTTTAAGGCTATTGATCCATCTGCGCTTAGACAGCCATCAATCCTTTGCATTACTGTGGCCGGTAGAAGGACCTGATAGCTCAAGCCATTCGTATCAATTACTAAGTAGTTGTTCCCTCTTTCAATAATTTTCCCGGTTATTCTGGAAATCATATCTTTGGCCTTATAATATAACTATGCGTTATGGCTAATGCCAACGCATCAGTAACATCAGTATATTTGGGTAAACTATTTAAGCCCAGAAGGCTGGCTACCATTTTCTGCACCTGCGTCTTGGAAGCCAGGCCTTTTCCTACTACTGCTTTTTTCACCCGGGTGGCAGCATACTCCACTAAAGAAACCTTTTGCGTAGCGGCTGCCAGGCAGATTATTCCCCGCGCCTCTCCTAAAATATAGGCTGTAGCCGGATGCCGGTAATGTGAGTATATCTTTTCTAAAACCAAAACATCCGGAGAGGTATCCAGGATTAATTTCGTTATTCCATTGTATATCTTCTCCAGGCGTCGAGTCAACGCCTCTTTTCTGGAGGTAGCGATTATACCTGCTTCGATCAAAACCAGCTTACTATTTCTGGCATTGATCAATCCATACCCGGTGATAGTTAAAGCCGGATCAATCCCTAATATTTTCATTAATTTTCTTCGGCCAACGCGTCCATTATTTCGTCAGGTATATCAAAATTGGCATACACATGTTGCACGTCATCATGCTCTTCCAGGGTATCAATCAAAGAAAGCAGCTGCTTGGCTTCATTGCCGACTATTTTAATGGTTGAAGACGGCACCATAGTAACCTCAGCGTCCTGCGGCTTAATCCCCTTTGCTTCTATCGCCTGTTTGACTTTCTCAAAGTTTTGCGGAGAACAAAATACCTCGTAATTCTTGTCATCGGATTTCATATCTTCGGCTCCGGCCTCTAAAACAATATTCATAAGCTCATCTTCCTTGGCCTGAGATTTTTCAATCAGAAAATAACCCTTCATCGTAAACATCCAGCTGACTGAACCGGCTCCGGCAAAGCTTCCGCCTTTTTTGGACATAATATTGCGGATTTCAGCGCTCGTACGGTTTTTATTATCCGTAAGCACCTCGATCATCATGGCTACCCCTCCCTGGCCGTACGCTTCATATACACATGTCTCATAGACTACACCCGGTAACTCGCCTGTACCGCGCTTGATTGCCATTTTAACGTTATCCGAAGGCATATTTGCTTCTTTTGCTTTTTGCATAACCGCCCTAAGCCGCGGGTTGGTATCGGGATTACCTCCGCCTTCGCGGGCAATAACCGTAAGTTCCTTGATAATCTTAGTATAAGTTGCCCCTTTTTTGGCGTCAGCTATCGATTTCTTCCCTTTGTTCGTCTTCCATTTAGAATGACCGGACATTTGATTCCTCCTTAAAATTACTTGTTAATTTGAAGTTTCCTTACTGCTTTTTAAAAAGACAGGTAGAATAAGCCGGGTTCTGTCTTGATGCGATTTTTCGCTATCGATTAGTGATCATTCCTCTCGATAATAGCGTTACTGCTATTACTCAAGCAGCTTATTACCCGAGATTAATAACACGCCGGATAAGCATGTATCCTCAAATTCTAAATATAAGGATTCATCTCCTATTCGCCTTGCTCCGCGCAGAGATTGCCGCGTTTCACTCCCTTGAGTTTTTAAAACCCAAGGTCTCGTCTCTGTGGCTCTCATTACCCGCAATTATGTTCGGTAATGGCCCCGCTAGGGGCAATCCTCATCAAGGGTTAAGCCTCAATGGGTAGGTATTAACCTACTGCGCTATCCTCCGGAGCCCGGACTTTCCTCCCTTACTGCTTTGCTGCGCAAAGTAGTAAGGGCGACCACATTCTACCTGTCTCATTTCAAAGAACTTTTTTCTTTAGTTCTCTTTTAATCGCTTCGGTTGCTAATTTATCCGCGCCAATATTTTCTTCGCGGGGGATATTATTAATAGAAACTTCTTTAAACCCGGCCAATAAACGTTGGGCCTGGTTATAAAGCCCGATGATATTCTGATGCCGGACTTTATAAACCTTGTTTAATTGCCGGGCCAGGAGCTGGCTATCCGTATTGATCTTAAGGACATCGGCCTTTAAGATCAAGGCTTCCTGGAGGGCGTAGATCAAAGCTGTATATTCAGCGATATTGTTCGTGGCCTGGCCGATAAAACTGGAAATATTCTTCAGGGTCTTTGAACCCTGACAGATAACTACCCCTACGCCGCTTGGTCCGGGATTTCCCTTTGACGCGCCATCAATATAAATCTCAAACTCCCTCATCAATATAGAGTATCCGATTGCACATCTCGCAGGTGATTATGTGCTCATACATCTTAATTAAATTTATTACCTGAGGCGGGACAAACATATTGCATCCGCCGCAGGAATTCCCCTTGACAATAACTATAGCCAGGCCGTCCCGATTGGCCAATATTCTTTCGTATTGGCTTAAGATTTTAGCATCTATATCCTGCAGGGCCTGTTTTCGCTGAGCTTCGAGCGCGCTTAAACGCTCGTCTATCTCTTTAACCCGGTCATCGACTTGCTTCTTTTTAGTCAAAAATATCTGCTCTTCTTCTTTTAATTTCTGTTTTTCTTTTTCCAGCTCAACCTTAAGCGCGTCTGTTTTATCGAATAACTCCAGGATTTTATCTTCAATGACCGAGGCATCGGCCTTGGCATCCTGTATTTGCTGGAGCATGGTCTGATACTCTTTATTCGTTTTAAGACTATAAAGTTGGGACTGTAACTTTTTCATCGCCTCGTCTTTTGAGCCCAGTTCCAATTCCCTCTCTTTTCTTTGCTTCTGCAAATCGGTTGATTTTTTATCCAATTCAGCTAGGCTCGCCTTTTTGGCTTCAAAAGAGAGTTCCATTACCTTGATTTCCTCGGGCTTAGAAGCTTTTTCTGAGCGTAGAGAATATATCTGGCTATCCACAGCCTGTAATTTAATCAGGCTGCTTAACTGAGATTTTAAATCAACCGTTGCCAAAATTACTCCTTTTTTTAGTGGTGGGCGATAGAGGATTCGGACCTCTGGCCTCCACAATGTGAATGTGGCGCTCTAACCAACTGAGCCAATCGCCCGTTTTAGCTTACCCAAAAACCACCTTTTTGATTAACTGGGCCCACAGGGATTCGAACCCCGGACCAAGAGATTATGAGTCTCCTGCTCTACCGCTGAGCTATAGGCCCCGCAAAATTCTGCTTATGCTCTTGACGAGATTGGCCAGAAAAACTTAACATTATATGATACTATTTTATGGTAATTTTGGCAAGCTAAAACTTAACGTTTTTTGCCTGAGGGGTTAATCTTTGGGTTGCAGTATTTTTAGGAATACGCTGGTTATCCGGGGGTCAAATTGGGAGCCGGAACCTTTTTTTAATATTCTGATCGCCTTTTCCTTGGTGTAGGCTTTGCGGTAAGGCCGGTCGCTGGTTAAGGCCTGGTAAACGTCGGCAATGGCAATGATCCTGGCTCCGATAGGGATTTCCTCTTTTTTTATGCCGCTGGGATAGCCTGAACCATCCCATTTTTCGTGATGGTAAAAAACAAGGGGGATAATATTACGCAAAAACTGGATCGGCCTTAATATATCCGCGCCGATTTGGGGATGTTTCTTAATTTCCTGAAATTCGTGACGCGTAAGCTTAGATTTTTTAAGCAGGATTTTTTCGCTTATCCCAATCTTGCCCAAATCATGCAAAGCAGCTCCCTGCTTAATTAACTCTATCTCTTCTTTAGGTAGTCCCAGCTTATTACAGATCTCTGTGACATAGCGCACAGTATCCTCGACGTGTTCTCCGGTATAGTGGTCTTTTAATTCAATAGTCTTAGCGAACGCAAATATAGCTTCCACTAAGCTTTGATTTGACCTTTTGGTAAGTTTATCTATTTTCCCCTGAAGAAGTTTAATATTCAGGGATTTATTTATTTTTCCGGGAGCGGGACATTTTTCTTTTTTTGTATCCAGGTCCGAATAAACGCGGTTGCCTCCCGATTCCTTTACCTTATTTAAAATCTGATCCGCTAAATTAACCAGCCCCATCCCTTTCATCGCCCTATCCTCGGGATAAGAGACTGCCGCCAGGCTTAATTTAAGTTTGACCGTATGCTTCTTATCGCCAAAATTGTAGAGGCTAATCGCATCCAAAATCCTTTGGCCCAGGATCAAAGATTGCTCTAAGTCTATGCCGGGAGATATAATAATAAACTCTTCTCCTCCTGAGCGGATAATAATATCGTATTTTCTCATAATCAGCTTTAGTTGGCGGGAGAACTGCTTAAGGACCAAATCCCCAAATTGATGCCCGTAAACATCGTTCACCGATTTAAAATAATCTATATCTATCATTATCACTGACAAAGGATGGGCCTCGCGTTTAGCGCGATGAAACTCTACTTCAATGACCTGCTCCAAATAGCGATGATTATAAAGCCCGGTATGCGCATCCGTAAGTAACAACTGCTTTAAGCGTTTATTGGACATTAAGAGCTCATTATTTAAAACCTGAACCCGCTCTTGCGCCGCTTTTCTGTCCGTAATATCGCGGGCGTATTCAATTGCGCCTATCAATTCCTTGCTTTCCTGATCAAACATGGGAAAACTGTAAAGTTCAATCCAGCCGATTATTTCTCCGTTGCTTCCCCTCTTGGGGACAATATCCGCCGCTAATTGTTGTGTCTTTAAGCTCGTAAGTACCGGACAGCCCTTACAAGGATGAGTCCCGTATTGATAGGCTTCGTAACACTTCTTTCCTATAAAGGGAAGCTTGTCAGCGTACCACTTTTCCATGACCGGATTTACCAAAACAATATTCATTTCTTTATCCAAAACACTTATACCGTCTTGAATACTGCTAAAAACATCGGAAAGAAAATTTTTATTTTTATTGAAGGCTTCTAAGAGTTCCTTACGCTCGGCTATTTCCTTTCTTAATTCTTCATTGGCCCTAGTCAGCTCGGCGGTCCTGACCTTTACCCTTATCCCCAGTTCCCCGTAAGTATCATGCAGCCTCTCCTCATATCTCTTACGTTCAGTAATATCTTCTAATATACCGTCAAAATACAAGACGTTTCCATTCTCATCTTTTTTGGCTACCGCATTAAGGAGGGCCCAGATTTTTTGGCCTTTGAGGGTCACCAGCCGCAGCTCCTCGTTTTTAATAAATCCCTCATTGAGTATCTTTTCGCTGATCTTTTGCCTTTCCGTGGGATCCTGATAAAAATCGCTCTCATTATGCTTAAGAAGTTCCTCTTTTGATCCTGCTTCCAGCAGCCTGACCATCGCGTTATTAACTTCTAAAAAAGACCCTTCTTTGCCCAGCGTATTGCGATAAACTCCTACCGGCAGCTCATTCACTAAAACAGCGTATCTTTCTTCTGATTGTGAAAGCGCGTATGAAGCTTTCTTTAAACCGGTTATATCCCGTCCCTCAGGGATTATATAAATCACTTTCCCTTTTTCATCTTCCACCGGCTTTAAGGAAAAATCCACGAAATGCTCGTTTCCGTCTTTATCCATATGAGTTGTTTCATAGCGGATAAATTCTCCACTGGCGGCCTTGAGAATGGCATTGCGCAGCTTTTCCTGTTCATAAAGAGAATGCGTCCACCAGGGCGTCTCCCAAAAAGGTTTATTCAAAACCTGGGATAATTCCACGCCGGTAAGCGCTAAAGCTGCCCTGTTGGCTTCTAAGAGTGTGCCATCAGGAGACATAAGACCTATAAATTGGAAGGTATGATCAAAGACTGCGCGCAGTTTCTGCTGGTTTTCGCGCTCGGATATTTTATGGAGGGATTCTGACTTTTCTAATTCCGTAATGCGGACCTGAAGAAATTTTATCTCATCACTTAAGCTTTCTTCCATAGCGCCCCTTATCTAATTAATATTCTCTTTGGTGCGCAAGCGTCATATCCAGAAAAGTTCTTAACCTTCTTGAGCGGGTAGGGTGCCGCAGTTTCTTTAAAGCCTTGGCTTCGATCTGCCTTACTCTTTCGCGGGTGACTCTAAAAACATTGCCTACTTCTTCCAGGGTACGGCTGGAACCGTCATGTATGCCAAAACGTAAGACCAATATCTTTTTCTCTCTTTCGGTAAGGGTGCTTAAGGCGGAGTTCATCTCATCTTTAAGCATTGAACGGACGGTTTCATTCGCCGGGGATACCGCTTTTTTATCCTGAATAAAATCTCCAAAATGCGTATCGCCTTCATCGCCAATAGGCATTTGTAAAGAAATCGGCTCCTGGGCTATCTTTAATATGGATTTGACTTTCTCTTGAGGCAGGCGCATCTTATAAGCTATTTCTTCAGGGAGAGGTTCACGGCCGTTCTCTTGCACAAAAACACGCGAATAACGGATGATTTTATTGATCGTTTCGGTCATATGCACCGGGATGCGTATGGTTCGCGCTTGATCCGCTATAGAGCGGGTAATCGCCTGCCTGATCCACCAGGTCGCGTAGGTAGAAAATTTGTAACCTCTTTTATACTCGAATTTTTCTACGGCCCGCATAAGCCCGATGTTTCCCTCCTGGATTAAGTCCAGAAAAGATAATCCCCTGTTGGTATATTTCTTGGCTATGCTTACCACCAGCCTTAAGTTAGCCTCAACCAGTTTCTTCTTGCAGCGGTTAAATTTAAGGTTCGTAGACCGGATCAACTTCATCTGCTCGCGGATTCTTTTGTGGGATTCGCCAAGAAGCTTTAGTATTTCTTGTTTCCTGGAGCGAGAGCGGCCGGGTTTACGGTCAATCTGGTCCAGTTCTTTCAGCAAACGGATGAGTTTACGTACTGCCGCTTCCACCACGGAAGTTACAAAATTGAGGTCCAGGAACAAATCTATAGTTTTATTTTCGCTGCGCGTGGCTTTAAGTTTTTTGAGGGTCCTTTTTATCTTGGCCGCTACGTTTCCTTTCTTGATTTTTAAATCTTCCTTAACAATTTCTTCCAGGTTTAACCTGCCTTCTAAAATATCGTTGGCTACCGCCAGCGTTTCATGGCGCACAAGCTTGGTATTCAGGGCAGCGCGTTTAAATTTCTCTTCGGCATCTTCTATTTTTTTAGCCAGCTCTATTTCGTGCTCCCGGGTCAATAATGATATTGAACCCATCTGTTTAAGATACATTTTTACCGGATCATCTAAAGGGAGAAACCTCTCTTCGGATTTTAACTGTTCGCTTAAATTATCCTCTTTGATTATCGCGCTCTCTTTATCAATGAGCCGGTCATCTTCATGTTCCACTACCTGTATATCTTCGTTTCCGAGCAACTCAAACAAACGATCCATATCGTCGGATGAAGATAGCTCTTCGGGCAAAAGATCGTTTACTTCATCATAGGTAAGAAAACCCTTTTGTTTGCCTAATGCGATGATCTTTTCTAAATCTTTAGCTGCGTAGACCTTCTTTTTCATACTTTACCTGCCTTTTTTTTAATTAAACAATGGAATTCTTCCGTAAGGCGCTTAAGGGCTTCATTATCGCCAAGAGCCTGAGCAGACTTGATCTGCTCATGCAGTCTCTCTCTTTCCAGTTTCATTCGATCGCTCTTCATACGCTGGATACAATTATCAACTACTCTTTCCTTGTGGCTCTCGGAAGCGGCTTGCGGCAGGAAAACAGACTCGCAAACCAATTCTGATATATCATCCCCCAGGTGATTCATCAAGATTTGCGGTTCAACCGCTTTACCCTGGTCCACCAGATCAAACATAATCGAGACGATCCTGGATATACGCTCATCCTGAAAGTCTTTTACATCCAGCGTATCTCTTATGCGGTTAATCAGGGAACTTTCTTCCAGCATAAGCGACATAAGCAGTTTCTCGGTAGGGTTTACGCTATTTACTCTCCTGTGGATGGTCATATGCGCAACCGAATTAGGCCCTTCGGTTTTTACCTTATGCAGATCCTGTAGCAGGGCCTCTTCCCGGATATTTAATTCCTGGGCCAACCTTCTTAGGTATTCCGATTTTAAGACCGCGTTCTTAAATTTAGCTATCGTCTCCAGCATTAAAGCGGAAACCTTAGCCACTCCTTCAATTTCTTTTAGGTTATAGCGGGATTTTAAGATCCCCAGCTTATAATCCAGTATATTCTGGGCATTGATTATTTTATCCCGGAAAGCGGCTACTCCATACTTACGGACAAACGAGTCCGGGTCAAGGCCTTTAGGCAAGGATACTATTTTTACATTCATCTCTTCTTCAATAAATATATCCAAACTGCGCAGCGTCGCCAGTTCTCCGGCGCTGTCGGCGTCATAGACCATCACCACATTATGGGTATACCTTTTTAAGAATCTTACCTGTTCAATAGTCAAAGCTGTGCCCAAAGAAGCAACAATACTTTTTAAACCCTCCTGGTAAGGAATAATAAAATCCAAATAACCTTCCACTATTGCCACAAAGTCATTCTCCCGGATACTCTCTTTGGCCAGATTAAAACCATATAAATGCCTGCCCTTGGTATATACCGGGGTTTCGGGAGAATTAAGGTACTTAGGCAAACTGTTATCCAGGACCCGCGCGCCAAAACCTAAAACCCTATCCTTGATATCAAATATAGGGAATATTATCCTGTTCCTGAACCGGTCATAGTAGCCGCCGCCCTCCTTATTTATCACCAACCCTGCCTTTTCCAATAAATCCAGGCTTATAGATTTAGGCCTTAAATTATTAATCAGGCTATCCCACCTATCTAAAGCCAATCCTAACTTCAATCCGTGAATAGTCTCTTCTTTTATCCCCCGTTTTAACAAATAATCCTTAGGTTTCAATCCCTGAGGTGAATTCAAATTTCCGGCGTAGAAACCAGCGGCTAATTCATTGATCCTGTAAACTTGCGCGGATAATCCGCTAGTTTTAGACTGATGTCTTTCGTCTTGAGGTAAAATAACCCCTGTTTTTCTGGCTAGCGCTTCCACTGCTTCCGGAAAATCCAGGCGTTCATAGCGCATAAGGAACTTAAAGGCATTCCCCGACTCTCCGCAACCAAAGCAATGGTAAATCTGCCGGTCAGGGGAGACCATAAAAGAGGGGGTCTTCTCATGGTGAAAAGGACAACACGTTTTAAAATTACGGCCTGAGCGTTTAAGCGGCAGATACCCGGCTATAATTTCAACAATATCCACCCTGGATAGAATATCATCCAATATATTTTCTGGGATTCGGCCTGGCATATTAGTTTCTTTTTATCCTCTTAAAACCCGAACATCCGGTAACTTCCAGTTTTTCTTCTTTTTCAATCCTGTCTAAAAGAAGGTTTAAACCTAGGCTGTCGCTAGCTATATGCCCGGCGATAACTACATTCAGGTTGGCTTCCTTGACCTTCTTGAGATGTTCATCGCTTAAATGCATAGAGATAAGCGTCCTCACCCCGGTTTTATAAAGTTTAGCAAAAACATCTTTTGAACCTTCGGTGCCTCCGGTCATCTCTAGGAAGATCTTTCCCACCGGTTTATTTAACGAACCCAAGATAATCCGCGGGCCGCTCATATTCTTTTTTGCTTCCTGATACTCCGGTATCCCAAGCAAAATATCAATAATATCCCGGACTAATTTCGGCTTTTTCGCCTCCAACAGCTTCTTTAAAAAATAATTAACGTGATTATCCGCGGGCGTATGCATACACATAAAAGGCATCTTTAATATACGCGCGGCGTCCACGCAACGATTGTGATTCTGAGGGAGGATCCTTCTCTCTACTTCGTTTTTTCTTTCCTCCAGCAGTTTTTGGGCTACTATTCCCGAGATCCCCGCTTGTTTTAATAAATCCACCTGTAACTGCATCACCTCATGTAAAAGCGCGTAAGCCCTTCCTTCCGGGTGGTGCGCCACAACTAGATCCAGGCCGCTCTTCTGGCGGATCTTGTCGGCTAAAAGCAGCTCTCCAACCTCCATATCTACGCCGACCAGGATCTTTCTCACCCTGGTTTTAAGGTCTCCGTAAAGTATAGCTGTATCAGGATACGATTTTATCGCGGATTTATTTTTTCTTGGGTCGCGCTCGGCACCCAGTTTAATCACCAGGTCGTAAAAACGGGATAGTTTCATTTCTTGAAGAACTCCTCAGTGGTTAGAGTAACTGTTGGGTTATATTTCTCGGATAAGGCAAACTTGGAAGTAATACTATTCCATATCCAAGAGTAAGTATCCGGAGCAACCGAAAACAGGCGCGAACTTAAATAAGAGGCCCTTACGCTGTTCTTAAAATATCCTACGCTGGACACAGTAAACATAAACATAATCAGGCTGGCTAAAAGCACTCCTCTAGCTATTCCCAGAATCAGGCTTCCCCATTTATTCAGGGTAGAAACCGCCTCCATCTTCAGGAACCTGTAGAAAATACTGCGTAACAATATAAACAAAGAATACCCGCCGGTTACTAAAGCCAAAAAAACAATAAATTGCAGGAACTCCCCAGGTAATTTGTCTAAAAAAGAGACCTGGTTGATTATATAGCCCGACAAAACTGTATAATAATGCAGGGCTAGGTAGAGAGCGCTAAGCGTACCTACAAATTTAAACAACTCTACGGGAAATCCGCTTTTAACCGCAATGTAACAAATTCTAGCCATGAGCACTAAAACAAAAATGTCCAGCCAGTTGATTTGTTTTAAGATATTTAGCAACATAGGGTTAGGCCTTTCTTTTTATGGTGAGCTAAAAGTATTAAAGTATAACATATAAACACTCTGATTGTCAAGGAAAGCGCTTTCAAATTAACGTTTCATTAATGAAACGTTAATTTGACTCCGCGGCAATGTGCCGCGGAGATTCCTGCGAAGCTTTAAAAAGAGGAGATAGTTTTCTTGAGGCCTTCTTCCAGCGGAACTTTAGGCAACCATTTTAATAGCTTTTTGGCCCTTGAGATATCCGGCTGACGCTGGCGAGGATCATCTTCAGGTAAGGGCTTAAAAACAATCTTACTCTTGGAATTAGTCAACTCTAATACCATCTTAGCCAGCTGCATTACCGTAAATTCAGCGGGATTGCCTAAATTAACCGGCGCATTTACCGCTGATTTCATTAAACGGTATAAACCTTCAACTAAATCGCTGATATAACAAAAACTGCGTGTCTGTTTACCTGTGCCATAAACAGTTAAAGGCTTATTATTTAAAGCCTGGCTGATAAAATTAGGTACGACCCTTCCATCGTGCGGCCGCATCTTTGGTCCATACGTATTAAAGATCCTGGCGATCTTTACATCTAACTTATGCGCCCGATGATAAGCCATGGTCAGGGCTTCCGCAAAACGCTTGGATTCATCGTAACAGCCCCGGATTCCGACGGGATTCACATTTCCCCAGTAGCTTTCTTTCTGCGGATGGACCAACGGGTCGCCATACACTTCGGATGTGGAAAATAACATAAAGACGGCCTTCTTCTCCTTGGCTAAACCCAAGGCATTATGGGTGCCCAAAGAGCCTACTTTGAGTGTTTTAATCGGAAAATGCAGGTAATCTTCGGGTGAGGCTAATGAAGCGCAATGCAAGACATAATCCACCTTACCGGCTAGATCAATATAATTACAGACATCCTGCTTCATGAATACAAATTTTTTGTTTTTTAATAAACCTCTAACATTATTTAAGCTTCCGGTGATCAGGTTATCGATACAAACTACCCGGTAGCCTAAAGTAACTAACCTTGACGACAGATGCGAACCAATGAACCCGGCGCCTCCGGTTATCACTACTCTCTTTTCAGGCATTATCTCTCCAGTAGCCTACGGTTAAGATTAATCCCCGGGAGAAATCAATTTTTGGCTTAAACCCTAAAACCTTGCTAGCTCGGGATAGATCCGCGGATGTCCTAAAAACATCACCCGGCCGCTTCTTTAAGAAAACCGGTTTTATGTTTTTTCCTAAGATCTTATTTAAGCTACTGACCAAACTTAATACCGAGTAATCTTTTCCCGAGGCAATGTTAAATACCCCGGATTTTAAAGATCTGTTTCCGCTAGCCTTTAGGTTAGCGTCCACTACATTGCTGACAAAAGTAAAATCGCGCGATTGCCTTCCTGTGCCGTAAATCGGCGGATGCTCGTTTTTTAACAAACAGTTAATGAACTTAGGAATAACCACGGCATACTCATCATCCGAAGGCTGCCGGGGACCAAAAACATTAAAATAGCGCAGCGCAACAGTAGGTAATTTATAATGCTGGCTAAAAATATTGCAGTAATGCTCACCCGCTAATTTACTCAAAGCGTAAGGAGAAATCGGCTGGGGGATAAACGTTTCCTTTTCCGGAAAATCCTTGACCTCTCCGTACACCGAGCTGGATGAGGCAAAGACAAAACGCTTTACCTTATTTAAGGTTGCAGCCTCTAACATATTCAGCGTTCCGTTAATATTGACTTCATTATAGCTATGCGGCCAGCGCATAGATTTAGGCACGCTTCTCAAAGCAGCTTGGTGCAAAACAAAATCCATCCCCCGGGTAGCTTTAACACAGGCGGTTTTAGAACAAATATCCCCCTTAATCAATTCAATTTCATCAATAAAGTCTTCTAAGTTGCTTATTTTACCGCTGGAAAAATCATCCAGGACGCGCACATAGTGGCCCATCTTTACCAGCCTCTGGGCTATGTGGGAACCTATAAAGCCCGCTCCTCCGGTAACCAGAAACCTTTTCATAACTTAACCACCTTCATATCCTTGATCCGCTTATAAACATTACGGCTGTCAAAAATCAGTTGGGAATGATCTAATAAATATCTATAGTCTATATTGGAATGGTCTGTAGCTATGACCACACAATCAAAATCCCCCAAGTCTTTCTTCTTTAAAATAATAGATTTTAGGTCTAGCTCCTTAATTTTAAGATACGGGATAAACGGATCAAAATAATGCACCTGGGCGCGTCTTTTTTTCAGACTCCTGATCAAATCAATACTGGGAGATTTACGTAAATCCTTAACATCCTTTTTGTAGGTCACCCCGACGACCAGGATCTTTGCTCCGCTTATCCTTAATCCTCTTTCCGAAAGTACCTCTTCAATCCTAACAGCCACGTATTCCGGCATATAGCTGATAACGTCAGAAGCGAGCTTAATAAAACGCGATTTAAATCCAAAACTTTTGGCTTTCCAATACAGATACAGAGGGTCTTTTGGGATACAGTGCCCGCCTACTCCGGGGCCGGGATAAAAAGGCATAAAACCAAACGGCTTGGTCGAGGCCGCGCTAATCACCTCCCAGATATCAATTTTCATTTTATGCGCCATCATCGCCAACTCATCGATAAGACCAATATTAATCAGGCGGAAGGTATTCTCCAGCAATTTTACTGTTTCCGCGGCGCGGGCGCTAGAAACCGGCACAACCTTATTAATAACAGTGCTATAAAGGGCGACGGCCAATGCAGTGGCTTTTTTATTTATGCCGCCGACGACTTTAGGTATTTTATTGACCGGAAACTTTGTGTTCCCCGGGTCGATCCTCTCCGGCGAAAAACAGAGATAAAAATCCCGGCCATGTTTTAAGTTATGCTTTTTAAAAATCGGGAGTATCTCTTCTTCGGTAGTACCGGGATAGGTCGTGCTCTCTAAAACTACCAGCGTCCCTCTTCTTATATGTTTAGCTATCGAATCAAACGATTTTTTTATAAAGGATATATCCGGAAGGTATTTCCCTCTTAACGGCGTAGGAACACAGACCAACACCGCATTACAATCCTTTAAAACGGAAAAATCCGAGGTTGCCCTGAATTTTCTCTTTAATAACAGGCTTTTCAATTCCCGGCTGGATACATCGCTGATATACGAAACTTTATTTTTGATATGTTTGAGCCTATCCTGGTCTATCTCAATACCCGTTACCGGAATGCCTTTTTTGGCAAATGCGACAGCTAAGGGGAAACCGACATAACCTAAACCTACAACCGCGATTTTAAATTTATTCTTATTTATCATATATTCTTGCGGCCGATGCTGATATAAGAAAATCCCAGCTTACTCATAGCCTTAGCTTCATACAGATTGCGTCCGTCAATAATCAACGGCCTCTTAAGTAATTCCTTGATCCGGCTAAAATCCAATTCTTTAAACTCATCCCACTCGGTCGCGATTAACAGGCAATCTGACGCAAGACAGGCTGCATAAGCGTCCGGGCAAAAAGTAACTCCGGCTAATACTTGTTTAGACTTCTCTATAGCCTGAGGGTCATAGGCTTTAATTTTTGCCCCCTCTTTCTGCAACATTTTAATCAATCCTATTGCCGCGGAGTTACGGATATCATCAGTATTAGGCTTAAAGGCCAGACCCAGGACTCCGATAGTTTTACCTTTAATCAATGACAATGAATCTTTTATCTTTTGGAAGACAAAATCCAGCTGCTCTATGTTTACTTTTTTTACTGATTTAAGCAATTTAAAATCATAGCCCAGCTTATCGGAAATAGCCACAAAGGCATCCAAATCCTTAGGAAAACAAGAGCCGCCATAGCCGATTCCGGCTTTAAGAAAGCTTAAACCTATCCTTTTATCCAGGCCCATACCTTTAGCCACTTCTTCAACATCCGCGCCTACCTTATCGCAGATCCGGGATATAGCGTTAATAAATGAAATTTTAGTGGCTAAGAAAGCGTTGGAGGCGTGTTTGATCAGCTCTGCTGATTTAATATTTGTAATTACTAAAGGCGCGTTAAAAGGCTTGTATAACTCGCTCAATAAATCTCTGGCTATTTTTGACTCTACTCCGATAACTATCCTGTTCGGATTCATAAAATCATTTATCGCCTGTCCTTCCCTTAAGAATTCCGGGTTGGAAGCTACATCAAACCTAACCTTGCCCTTAACATTAGCCAAGATAATATGCTTTACCCATTCTCCTGTTTCTACCGGAACAGTGGATTTCTCCACAATAAGCCTGTAGCCGTTCATTCCTGCCTGGTGCTTGCCTGTTGGACAGGTAGACGCAGGTAAATTTACGGCTATGCTCGCCGCCACATTTTCTATGTAGCTGAGGTTTGCCTCTCCATTATCCAAAACAGGAGTACCTACTGTAATAAAGATTACCTTGCAGGAGCGCACCGCATCTTTAATACTTGAGGTAAAAATCAAGCGTTTCTTACGGACGTTGCGAGTTATTAACTCCTCTAATCCCGGCTCATATATAGGGATCAGGCCATTTTTAAGGCCTTTAATCTTTTTAAGATCATTATCTACGCAAAAAACCTTATTACCCAGCTCGGAAAAACAAGCTCCGGTAGTTAAACCCACATAACCCGATCCGATTATCGCGATATTCATTACTGAGCTCCTGATTTAGGCTCATTATAACTCTGGTTAAAGCCAAATTCGTTTTCAGGGAATGCCTTTAACCTGAACATTACATATATGGTAGTGCCGCTGTTCTTGCGGGTATCCAGAGTAAAATCCACATCCCAGCAATGCAGGTTCCTGGTGAGCGTAAATTGCTGTTCCAACGAAGTCTTACCCACCCAGACATTCGGAGAAATAGATGTATCCAGATAATCCTTCAAATTAAACCTTTCGTACATGGAAATTTTCCATTTTGGATTAAGCCGCCATTGAAAACTGGCGGTTATCTGGCTCTGGCCTTTCCTCTGGTAGCGTTGGCCTAATCCAAATGAACGCTCGGGAGCAAAATCAAAATTAATATCGTAATTAACGGTAGAAAAATGATTATAGTTGTAATGATCCGTATCGCTGGAGACGCCTGAATGTTTGTAAGTAGCGTCTGCCTCTATCCTCATCCAGGCATAAGGTAGTATTTTACATCTAAAAAGAAAATCCGAAAAACCCGCGCCCAATTTGTTTTTCTTATCGGGATCAAGAGTATCCACAACCGTATTATTATATAAAACAATAGGAGTAGTCCCGTAAGCAATGCGCGGAGCGAAGGCGTAAGTGGTATTGATCTTAAAATCTACAAAATCAACGCTTACTTCCTTTCCGTCTTTATCCTTACGCTTGGTCTGTAATTTATTGGATAATTCTAAGGCGGCGGCATTGCTGGAAGTAAGCATATCTACGCCATCAATCTGAGGTAACTTATTGCTGGAAGTGGTTGGTTCAGGATTATAGGAATAACTTATGCTGGGAGTAATGACATGCCTTAGGCCGTTTAAATCCAGGCCCAAGGCATTAGTTTTAACATCAAATAAACGATAAAACTTAGTGCTCACTTCCGCGCCGGAATAAAAGGTGCTCCTGGCAGGCAAAGTAGAGCTGCCGTTTACGCCTTTATCATACACAGTCTCGCGCACCTGAACAAAAGGACTGATCCTAAAAAAAGCTACCCTCATAGGAATAGAAATCTTATTGGTGGTATCCAGCCTGGTTACAGTCAAGTCATCAGCAGTCCTAGGATACATACTGTATTTTTTGTTAAAAGTGCCAAAAGTAGAATTGTTTTCAAAATAAAACGGGGAATTTCCCACTTGAATACTGGGAAGCGTAAATGTTGCTAGGGGCATTTTATCCAGCTGGTCAAACCAGTTATTAGTCCGCTTTTGCAGCAATAGATCAAAGCTGGAGTAGGTAAAACTATGGTGGAACAAGGCGTAGCTTAAGGGCTGCTCATCCTTTTCGAATTCCCGGTAGAAATAATCCTTCAGTATATTAGCGGCAGGATCATAAAGTTTTCTTTTCTGGTCGGTGATTTTATAGACTTCGGCAACCAAGTTAGTCTGCTTATCAATATCCCATTTATGGCGCAGGCGCATAAAATACCTCTGGTAGGCAGAACGGGAAACCGTGGAAGAATTGGAATAACTCTTGGTGCTTTCATCAGTATAATAAAACTTAAAATCCCCGCTTCCCACCGCCGTCTTAACATAATTTAATCCAAACCCCTCAGCCCAGCCTAATTTATCACGGTAATCCAGATATGCCCTGCCCTCAACATTATTAGTCAGGTTAAACCTGGATACACTCAGTAAATAAGGCCCCCAGTCTTTACGCTTTCCGGGAAGCACGCTTACATGCATCATCGGCTCATCAAACATCTGGTTAAAAGCGGCCAGGTACATTATAGGAACCGGGCCCAAATACAGGTAGTCGTCTTTGGTCTGGATCAATTCTTTCGGCCTAATATTAATCTGTTTTGAGCTGATCCGGTAATGCGGACGGTTAAAACTGCAGGTAGTGGCGTAACCATAATGCGCTACAAATTCTTTTTCGCTCTCCTTATCAATATTTCTGGCTTTTCCAAAATAAGGACTTGCCCGGAATTGCGCGTCAACAACTGTCCCGGTCTTGGTCTGAAAATTATAAATCAGCTTCTCGCCCTCGATGATCCCCTTACTATCTTCAAGCCGTGCCTTCCCTGAAGCTGTGCCTTCTTTGGTCTGGGTATTCACGGTCAATTTTCTGCAGGTTAACTTGGTATCGCCTGAAATGATCTCCACGTTGCCCGTTGCAGTCACCTCTTGGGAATCGGCAGAATATTCTACCACATCGCCGTTAATGGTAATCGGTTGGGATTTTGATCCGGTATTCAGGATATTCTCGGCGTAAGCTACAGAAACGCAAAATAAGACTATAGGAACGCAGGAGAGAAATGATTTCTTGGACATTTATTTAGGTATCTTTTTATAGTCTTCCAGGAATTTTTGTATTCCAATATCGGTAAGGGGATGTTTTATTAACTGCTCAATTACCCCAAACGGAATTGTGGCTATGTCCGCCCCTGCCAGTGCCGCATCCAGCACATGCACGGGGTTACGCACGGAAGCAACGATAATCTGAGTTTTAAATCCATAATTATTATAGATCGTCTTAATATTACGTATCAAATCCATACCGGATTGCCCAATATCGTCTAACCTGCCGATAAACGGAGAGACATAATCCGCTCCCGCCTTGGCCACCAGCAGCGCCTGGTTAGCCGAAAAGCAAAGCGTAACATTCGTCTTGATAGCTTCTAATGCTAAAATCCTGACCGCTTTTATCCCATCTTTAATCAAGGGTAGCTTAACCACAATATTTTTGGCGATCTGCGCGAGTACGCGCGCCTCTTTCACCATACCCTCGACATCCAAGCTAATCACTTCTGCGCTTATGGGCCCCGAGACTAGCGAACAGATCTCTATTAATATCTCCCGCAGAGGTTTGTTTTCTTTTGCTATTAATGTGGGATTGGTAGTTACGCCGTCTATTAGCCCGAGGCTTACCGCTTCTTTTATCTCTCTAATGTTGGCGGTATCAATAAATATCTTCACTCCAATATCTCCTCTTTAAAAAATCTATAAACCTTCTTTTACCATTATCGCGCCGCCGATTAAACCGGCTTCATTACCTAATTTTGCCTTTAATATTTTTACGCGTTTAGCCTGCACGCTCATCGCCTGGTTTTTAAGTGTTTTAATTATACTATCGAACAAGACGTTTCCGGCCTTGGCCACGCCTCCGCCTATTACTATGGCGTCAAGATTAAGCAGATTGACTACTCCGGCCAAAGCAAACCCCAGGTGCCTGCCAGCCTTATTCCAAACATCCATTGCTATGCGGTTATGTTTATCAGCCAGCCGGCTTAATTCTTCCAGAGAAATATCGCGCTTAAACGCCTTTTTTGCTTCAGCGATAATCCTATTGTTTCCTACGTAAGCCTCCAGGCACCCTGAGCTGCCGCAGTTGCAATCCGGGCCATTTTCATTAATAGGCAAGTGGCCTATTTCTCCCGCGGCATTATTAAAACCCCGGTAAAGCCGGCTATTAATAATCAGCCCGCCTCCGATACCTGTGCCTAAGGTCATACATAAAATATTATTAAAGCCTTTAGCCGCTCCCATTTTAAATTCGGCTAGAGACATAAGTTTAGCGTCATTGTCTATAAAGACCGACAGGCCCAGGTTTTTCCTTAAAATATCCCGCAGCTTCACCTCTTTCCATCCCGGGATATTGGGGAAAAAATGGACGATCCCGTTTTTGGCGTCTATGGGGCCGGGAAGCCCTAAGCCGACTCCCAGGATCTGGGCCTTATTTAAATTATTATATTTTATAAACCTGTTTACGGAATGAACTATCCCCAAAATAAGATCATCCTTCTCCAGGAATGAGCGCGTGCTTAAAACTTCTTTATCCTTGATCTGGCAATTCAAATCCAGGAGGGCAACTTTCAGGTTGGTTCCGCCTAAATCTATACTGATTATGAATTTCTTGGCCATATGGTGGAATATTCTATATCAAAAACTTGAGATTTACAAGCCATTTACGCTAAATATTTTACCCTATTCCTGCCTTCCTGCTTAGCGATATACAACGCCTTATCCGCAAGTTCAATAAGCGTACTAGCGCTAGAGCTGTCATCAGGAAACGCGGATATGCCTATGCTTACGGTAACTTTTAACTCCTCATCATAAACCTTTATATTTCTTGCTTCTACAGCCTGCCGCAAGCGTTCCGCCGCGATTCGCGCCTGCTCCTTATCTGTTTCCACCAAAATAACGGATAGCTCCTCACCTCCGTACCTGCCTACAAAATCGATCTGGCGCAGAGTATCTTTTAGGGTCTTAGAAACTTCTCTTAATATGGCATCTCCTACTAAATGACCATAGCGGTCATTAAAATCTTTAAACTTATCTATATCTACCATAAGGAAAGAAAAGCTATATTTGAATTTCTTGGAACGCCGCAACTCCTCGTTAAATCTCTCCAGGAAATGCCTGCGGCTAAATAGCAGCGTCAGGCTGTCGGTAATGGACAATTCCTGCATTTTCTTGAACAGGACCGCTCTTTTAAAACCGATCAGGAATTGCTGGGCGAGTATCTGAAACCTTTCTTTGTCTTTATCCTCAATTTCCCCGGCCATTAAATAACCGATTACATCAGCCTGAATAATCAAAGGAAAAATAGTACAGCCTTTGTAAATTGAGAGGTCAGTATCTTTGTTCAGTAACTGGTAATCACCTGATCCTTGAAGATAATCTCCGATCCTGGCTTTAAAAATACCGAATATTTTTTCTTCGTCCAGAGTCTTACAGATGTCTTTCGTAAAATTGTAGAGGGCTTTTGTTTGAGCTACTTTTTCGTCAAGGCTGCGGTTGTTCTTGATTAACCCGGATTTCTCTTCGGATAATCTTTCATATTCAGACTCTAAGGCAGCCAGGTTATTTTCTTTCTTAATCAGGCTAGCGCTGAATATCTTCTTTAAAAGGCTCAAGGACAATACCGTGCATAAAATCAGTGCTCCTAAATACAGCATACTCTGTTTCTTCCTTTTTGTTTTGCTTTATAGAGAGCCTTATCTGTTCGCTGGATCAATTCATCTTCGTCAGTGGCATCAACAGGAAAACTAGCCACGCCAATAGAAACGGTTACATGGCTTTCTACGCGCCGCAGGATTATCTTTTCTTTCTCTATATCAGCGCGTAAAGAATCCGCGAAGCTACAAGCGCTATTTTTATCCATCCCGGTTATCACAGCACAGAACTCTTCCCCGCCAAAACGGCTGATCATGGCGTTGAAATTGCTTAAGGACTCTCTTATGATCCTGCTTATCTCTTTTAAAACAATGTCTCCTGCGGTATGCCCGAATTGATCGTTATAGTTTTTGAATAAATCAATATCCAGCATAAGCATGGATAACGGCATGACCTGGCGCGTACACCTTTTAAATTCTTCTCTCAGGCGCTGCGCGAAATAACCTTTAGTATAAAGTGAGGTTAGCGCGTCATGGATGGCTAGATCCTGGGTTTTTTGGTATAGCTCGCTATTCTCTAGCGCCAGAGCGCCCAAATCCGAAATAGAAGCTAAAAACCTTAAATCATCCTGCGAATAGGAATGCGTTGACTTATTATCCAGCCGGATAAGGCCTAAAAATTTATTTTCACTGATAAACGGCGCGCTGATAAGCGAAGATATGGGGCGGGAATCCTGAGTTTTTAACTTTTCCAAGTCAAAACGGAAATCGTTTTTAATGTCTTCGATCAACAAGGGCCCGGCATGCCTCAATACCCAGTGGTCAAAGATATCCCCTTCCTTGGATTTTACTACTAGCGTGGGGTCGTCTTTCTTAGCCTTAAATAAGTTTAGTTTCTGAGTCTGATTATCAACTAAATATAGGAGACAAAGCCCCTTATTGTCTCCGATGAGCGAAAAAACTTCCGCGGCCAGCGTATCCGCGACATTATCCAAATCCAGGTCTTGGTTAATCTTTTCGAGAACACTTTTAAGACTCTGGTAACGCCTGTTCTTTTCTTTTAAGGCAGCGTTATTCTGGCGTTCTTTTGCATATTCAACCCTTAAAAGGTTAAACCTCTCCTGAACATCCTGGATAAGTGAATCAAATGAATAATTCCTGGCTGAATTCTTCCGGTAAAGGCAGTATATGATAATGAGGTTGGAGAGGTAAAATAAACCAAGAGATACAAAACGCGGCGTTGCGCAAAACTTGAGCAAATAAATAGGCAGGATGAAATAAAATAACAGGAGAGAAATTATGTAGCCGGTTATCTTTAAGGGAAGAACTTTCCCTGAAGGATTGGGCATATCTGTCTTCCTATTTCAAATAATCGTTTCTTCGCTATCTTTATCAAAAAAGTGGACCTTACTCATATCAAAAACAAGATCCATTTCCTGGTTTATTTTAGGCCGGTTATGCGCGCCTACGCGGGCGATAAAAGTATGCCTACCGGTATTTAAGTAGAGGTAAACTTCTGAACCCATTGGTTCATAAACTTCGCAGTTGACCCTTACGATATTTTCCGGCGGAGCCTCCGAAACAAAAAGCTTATCATAAATATCTTCGGAACGGATACCGAAAATTATATCCCTATTAACATAGGCATTCATCTTTTGGCGCATATCATCCACCAACTTAACCACAATTTTACCCTCGTCAAAATAGAGACGTCCGTCCTTTTTAATTATCCGGCCATTCATAAAATTCATCGGAGGCGAACCAATAAAACCGGCGACAAACTTATTTCTGGGATGGTCGTAAACAGTTATCGGGTCGGCGACCTGATGCAGAATGCCGTCTTTCATTACGGCAATCCTGTCCCCCATGGTCATAGCTTCCACCTGGTCATGAGTGACATAAATTATGGTGGTCTGAAGCCTTATATGTAATTTATGTATTTCGGTGCGCATCTGAACGCGCATCTTGGCATCCAGGTTGCTTAAGGGCTCATCAAATAAAAATACCAGTGGCTTGCGCACAATCGCTCTTCCTACTGCTACCCGCTGGCGCTCGCCGCCGGAAAGTTCTTTCGGCCGCCGATGCAACAGCCTCTTGATGCCCAATATGTCCGCGGCATCATTTACGCGTTGGTTAATCTCGGACTTCGGTATGCGCCTAAGCCGCAATCCGAACGACATATTCTCAAAAACCGTCATATGCGGGTATAAGGCGTAATTCTGAAAAACCATGGCAATATCCCTGTCTTTTGCCGGGACATCGTTAACTATTTTATTACCTATATAAATATCGCCTGAGCTTATCTCTTCTAAGCCGGCGATCATCCTTAGGGTTGTGGATTTTCCGCATCCGGAGGGGCCGACTAAAACCATAAACTCCTTATTCTCAATACCCATGTTCACATTATCTACAGCCTTTATGTTACCCGCAAAAACCTTGCAGACATTTTTCAAACTTACCTGAGCCATATTTCTCCTTTAAATTAGTCGTGCCTCTGGCGTTTACGACTAATTTACACTTGCCCCCGGCAAGTGTTTAGTCGTGCCACTCGATTTAGCTGTGCCTCGTGCTCTGCACGAAGCTATTGTTTAACTTACATTATTAATTATTATATTAAATTTAACTTAAATAATCAAGTAATTGGCTTAAAGTAGACTTAAGGTTCTTACGCTGCACAATCATATCTATGAGGCCGTGCTCAAGTAAAAATTCTGAACGTTGGAAACCCGCAGGAAGTTTTTGCCTTATAGTCTGCTCAATAACCCGGGGGCCGGCAAAGCCAATCAGAGCCCGGGGTTCAGCAATAATAATATCCCCCACCCCGGCAAAAGATGCCATAACTCCTCCCATAGTAGGGTTAGTAAGTACGGAAATATAGGGTAGTTTTGCTTTGCGGTGATAGCTTAAAGCTGCGCAGGTTTTGGACATCTGCATAAGACTGAGCATACCTTCATACATCCTTGCGCCTCCGCCTGAGCCGGAAACAATGATTAAAGAGAGTTTATTTTTAGTCGCTTCTTCAATTGCCCGGGTTATTTTTTCTCCGACTACCGAACCCATTGAGCCCATAATAAAACGCGAGTCGGTAACCGCTATAACTATTTTTTTATGCTCCAGCTGGCCCTCTCCGGAAACAACCGCGTCATTTAAACCGGTAATAAGCTGATCCTGTTTTAGTTTATCTTTGTAAGTCTTGGGGCCCTTAAAATCTAAAGGATCTGCTGAAAGCATATCTTTATCATATTCCTTAAAAGTATCTTTGTCCAAAAGCATATTTATTCTTTCATAGGCTCCGAGAGAAAAATGACTTCCGCACTTAGGACAAACTTTAAGGTTCTCTTCAATAGTTTTATTATAAAGAGTCTCGGAACATTCTTCGCATTTAGCCCAAAGCCCTTCCGGGATCTCTTTCTTCTTTACCCTGACAATGGTATATTTCGGTTTTCCGAAGAGAGCCATCTTATTTATATCTCCTCATGTTTATGAATAACTAAACCTGATAAAACCTTCGGATAAAAATAGGTGGATTTAGCCGGCATTTTGTTTCCGTTTAAAGCTACCGCGATAATTTGTTCCATCTTCACCGGATTTAGGAAAAAGGCTATACTTAACGGGCAAGCTCCCGCGGCGTCAATAAAATCCTGCGGGCTGGGGCTGTATTTAAGGCTATCCCTGTTCGCTGAATCGTAACCTAATATATCCTTAAAAACTAGATGGTTCAAAATAGAAACATCCAGCGTACGGTATTCCTTGGGCTTATCGCTAATAAGTTTATCCAAAAGCTTAATATTTTTTAAACGCAGGAGCCAATACCTTTTATTTTTATACATACCCAGCAAATGTTCTGCTTGTCCGCCCTTCTCCATAAGAAAGAAAAAGCGGGACTTATCTTTAACTTCTTCCACGTCAAAATATTTTTTCAACTGCGCAAGAAAATTATCCAAATCCAGCGGTTTGTCTAACTTAAGCAGGCGATGAATCGGCAGTATGGATAGCCCACGCTGGTCAGTATTAGTGAAATAGGCCAGGGTATAATTAAAACTGGACTCTTCAGAAAACCTACCTTGCATTTTTTCTTTTAGCTCATCCCGGTAAGCGCAGGAGACCTCATACCTATGGTGCCCGTCAGCGATAAAAGCATCCTCCTTGAGCATGCCAGATTCTATCATATTCAACACTTCAGGAGTAGCTATCCTCCAGATCTTATGCACTGTCTTTTCATTATCCGCGGTTTCCATAAACGGCGTCTCATTTTTAATATGCTGCGCAAATACGCGCTGGATAACCCGTTGTTTATCCTTAGCTACAATAAATATAGGGCTTAAATTAGCATTAACATTCCTGGTAATCTTTAGCCTGTCTTCTTTTGCCTCAATCCGCGTATGTTCATGCCCAAACACAGGAGAATCATTACTCCCCAGCCTTAAAAGCGCGATAAAACCCAGCCGGGTTTTCTTTTCCCCTCTGATATTATATTCCTGGCTATAAAAATATATGCAAGGTTTCGTATCCTGAATCAAAAACCTATCTTTAAGCCAATTGTTAAAAATTGATTTGGAACGTTTGTATTTATTTTCTCCCGGAATATCCTTACCCAAAAGAACATGAATGAAATTATACGGGTCAAGATCATGGTAATAGTCCTGTTGGACGGGTGAAATAATATCATACGGCGGGCAGACGACCGAAGATAAGTTTTTTACCTTCTCTTTATTATAAAAAACCGCGTTAAATGGCTTGATCCTTATCATTTTTTAGTGGGCGTGCGGACAACTGTCACATCCTCCCTTGGGAGCAGGACAGGTTCCGGCTTTTCCCGAAGAAGCAGGCTTTTCCTTTTTTGGCTTACGGTAATCCGTAGCGTAAAACCCCGAACCTTTAAAGATTACGCCGGCTCCGCCGCCAATGAGCCGGCTGATTTTTTTATGGCATTTCGGGCACTTATCCAGCGGCTTATCAGTCATCTTCTGGAATATATCAAATATCTTGTTACAATTTACGCATTCATATTCATAAGTCGGCATATCTTTCTCCTTAAACAAGCGTTGCCCCCGGCGCTTAACGCTTGTTTACTCCGCGCTATGCGCGGAGCATTTTCCTATATTTTTATCTAGTCTTCTCTCCTGAAATGCGGGCGAATTCTTCCATAAGCTTAAGCTGTTGGGAAGTCAAGCGTTTAGGGATCTCCACATTTATTTTTACCAGCTCATCCCCCGTTCCCCTGCCGTGTAAGTCCTGTATACCTTTACCTCTTAGCCTGAATATACTCCCTCCCTGCGTACCGGCAGGTATTTTCATATCCACTTTCCCGTCCAAGGTAGAAACAATAATATCCCCGCCCAGCACAGCTTTACTCAAACTTATATTAACCTCGATTAATATATTATTATCGTGCCTCTGAAAAATTGAACTGGGCGTTACCTCTATAATTACGTATAAATCTCCCTTGGAAGCCGCTCCTGCTTCGCCTTCGCCGCGGACCCTTAAATTGGACCCGCTATCTACTCCGGCGGGAATTTTTACTTTGATTTTACGCGTAACCTTGACCCTTCCCTGACCCCGGCATTCAGAACAGGGTGACTGGATTACTGAACCTTCGCCGCCGCAACGGCTGCAGGCCTGGGCTAATTGGAAAAATCCCTTAGCAACAACTACCCTTCCCGAACCCTTGCATTGAGAACAAGTACTCCTTCTTGTCCCGGGTTTAGCGCCGGTTCCCGCGCAAGTAGAACAAGTCTCATAGCGGGGCACAGTAATTGTTTTTTCCGTGCCTCTAGCCGCCTCTTCTAAGGTTATACTTACGGAAATCTGCAGGTCTCTTCCCCTGCGCCTGGCCCCGGAACTCCCGGCTGAGCGGTTAGAGCTAAAAAAATCATAACCTAAATCACTGAATATCTCGTCAAATAATCCTCCGCCTAAACCCACATCACCTAAGTCCTGGAATACACTGCTGAAATCCGCGTTCTTAAAAATGTCTTCCTGCGCGTATTTCTGGTCTATTCCGGAATGGCCGTATTGGTCATACAAAGCGCGTTTTTGGGAATCGGATAAAACAGCATAAGCCTCAGAGATCTCCTTGAACTTTTCTTCCGCCTCTTTTTTCTGCTCATGCGGGACCCGGTCAGGATGAAATTTCAAGGCCAGCTCACGATACGCTTTTTTGATTTCATCAAGACTGGCGTTCTTTTGCGCACCCAAGATTTCGTAATAATCGCGTTTAGTAGCCGCCATAATAATTAATCTTTATTTCTTACCGTTATCCTCTTCTTTAAAATCAGCGTCAATGATCTCTTCCTCTTTTTTATTTTCTTCTTTGGGGGCTTCTTGAGCCTCATCAGGCCCTGGCCCGGTTTGGCCTGTTTTTGCCTGCTGTTTGCTGGCTGCCTGTTTGTAAATCTCCTCCGCCAGTTTATGCGAAGCGCGGCTTAAATCTTCCATTCCTTTTTTGATTCTTTCCACGTTCTTATCTTTTATCGCGGCTTTTAAATCGTTAGCCTTAGCTTCAATATCCGCTCTCTCGGCCTGAGAGACCTTATCACCGTAATCCTTTAACGATTTTTCGGTCGCGTAAACCAGGTTATCGGCCTGATTAATAGTCTCGATCTCTTCTTTTTTCTTGGTGTCATCCGCGGCAAATTTTTCCGCGTCTTTAACCATCCTATCGATCTCTTCTTTAGACAATTTCTTAGGCGCCGTAATGCGAATAGATTGCTCCTTGCCCGTGCCTAAATCTTTGGCGGAAACATGCACAATGCCATCGCGATCAATATCAAATTTTACTTCAATTTGGGGAATACCGCGGGCCGCGGCAGGGATACCCACCAAATCAAACCTTCCCAGTTCCACATTATCGTCGGCCATGGGCCGTTCGCCCTGCAGAACCCGGATAGTCACCGCGGTTTGGTTATCAGCGGCAGTAGAGAATATCTGGCTCTTTTGCGTGGGGATAGAAGCGTTTCTTTCAATTAACTTTGTGTTTACTCCTCCTAAGGTTTCTATGCCTAAAGAGAGCGGAGTAACGTCAAGTAACAGGACATCCTTAACATCGCCCTTAATAATCGCTGCCTGGACCGCGGCACCCAAAGCCACACATTCCATAGGGTCAACCCCGCGTTCAATCTTCTTACCTACATAATCTTCGACAAATTTCTGCACTATCGGCATACGCGTGGGCCCGCCAACCATGATAATACGATCTATCTCCTTAGCGGTTAATTTCGCATCACTCAGCGCCTGCTCCATCGGATGTTTGCACCGCTCAATTATCGGCGCAATAAGGTCCTCTAATTTTGCCCGGGTTATAGTCATAGTCAGATGTTTTGGGCCCGTAGCATCCGCTGTAATAAACGGCAGGTTTATATCTGTGCTCACTGTTGAAGATAATTCAATCTTGGCTTTTTCCGCGGCTTCGCGCACCCTCTGCACCGCCATCTTATCATTCATCAGGTCAATGCCGGTTTCCCGCTTGAATTGCGCGGCAATATATTCCAGCATAACCTTATCCATATCCGTGCCGCCTAACTGCGTATCTCCGGACGTTGACTGCACATGGAATACGCCCTGATCCATCTCCATTATGGTTACATCCAAAGTGCCGCCGCCTAAATCAAAAACCATGATCTTCTGGGCCTTCTGGGCTTTCTCCAAGCCATAAGCCAGACAGGCGGCAGTAGGCTCATTAATAATACGCAAAACCTTTAATCCGGCTATTTCTCCAGCGTCTTTAGTTGCCTGACGTTGGTTATCGTCGAAGTACGCCGGGCAGGTGATAACCACTTCCTCGATCTTATCGCCTAAATAACTCTCCGCGTCCTGTTTAATCTTTTGCAAAATAAACGCCGAGATCTGTTGCGGCGAATATTCTTTGCCAAAGACTTTAAATTTAAAATCCGTGCCCATCTTGCGCTTAGCTGCCTGTATAGTGCCTTCGGCATTTATTGCTGCTTGGCGCCTTGCCGGCTCACCGACTAAACGCTGGCCGTCTTTAGTAAAAGCGACATAAGAAGGAAACGCCTTTCCTGAAGCCACTCCCGCGCCTTCAGCCGAAGGAATTATAACGGGCCTGCCGCCTTCCATAACTGCTGCTGCTGAATTTGATGTTCCTAAGTCAATACCGATGACCTTAGCCATTTGACACCTCCAGTTTCTTGGAAACTTTTACCTTAGCGGTACGAATCACCCGCTCATTTAATAAATAACCTTTTTGCAATTCCTCAACCACCGTATGCTCCGGCAAATCCTTGTTTTCTACCTGTAAAAGGGCTTCGTGATAATGCGGGTCGAATATCCTTCCCTGCGCCTCAATCGGCTTTAGCCCATACTCCTTAAGCATCTCGTAAAGGTGAGCCAGGATCATTTCCACGCCTTTAAGAAACACCATTAAATCCTCTTTATGCGTTTCCGCCAGGCTTACACTGCGTTCTAAATCATCCAAAACATTTAATAGCTCCAGAATAATGCCTTCATTGGCGAATTTCACGAAATCCTGTTTTTCCCGTTCAAGGCGTTTGCGCGTATTCTCAAAGTCCGCCTGTAAACGTAAAACCTTATCCGTAGAATCCTTAGCCTTCAAAGCGTCCTCTTTAAGCTTCAGGTATTCAGATTCTTTTAAGGTTACAATCTTATCTTCCGGGTTATTATTTTGTTTGTGCTCATTCGCCATCAATATTCTCCAAAGCTGCGCTTAATACATCCGAAATATACTCTAACGCCGGAATGATATGGTTATATTCCATGCGCAGCGGGCCAAGCACCGCGAGTTTTCCCTGCGGCTTATTCCTGCGGCGGTAACCCGAAACAACTAAAGAACAATCTGCCATCTCCGGGCTCTCCAGTTCCTGTCCTATATAAACCTTAACCCTATCCGGAAAATCCCGGTTAATAAGTTCTAACAACTGCTGCTTATCCTCGATTATCCTGATCAGTAAGTGTAACTTTTGCGTATTTTTAAATTCCGGCTGCTCTAAAATCCGGCTTAACCCCTTGTAAAACATCTTATCCTGCCATTCTAAAAATGAAACTATTCCCGTATAATGTGTCGCCTCCGCGATCACCTTAGATGTCTCTTCTAAAACATCTTCCATCCGCTTGATCTTCTTCGTATATTCTTTGGTGATCCTGCCCTTCTCATCGTCTAAAAGTTGCATCTGTAAAAGCAGAGAATCTACATAATAACGGTAGCCTTTTTCAGTAGGGATCCTTCCGCCGGAAGTATAAAGATGAGTCAGATACCCCTCATCCTCAAGTTCGCTGAATACATTCCTTATTGTTGCGGAGCTCAAGTTAAAATGTTCGGCTAATTCTTCAGAAGCAATAGGTAGAGCTTCCAGGATATACCGGTTAATAGTAGTGGCAAGAATTGCCCGTTTTCTGGCTTCCCGTTCAATGTTTTTTACCATAGTTTTACCTGTTTAGGATATTAGCACTCTCGGCCTAAGAATGCTAAAGCATAATTTTAACATATTTTTCTACTTTGTCAATCCCAGATTAACTTTTTGAACGGAGTAATTCTATTTCACGGTTAAGCAATAGCTTCTGAGATAGGATCTTTGGCAGGTTTACTTTAACCCTTATCCCCTTTTGCAGATATTCAATCTCCCTGACCTTACCTTGCCTATAGAATAAATCTATAATATCCATCCGGCTAGCCGGGACTAAAACTTCCAGATCCGCCATCCTGCCGCTAAATCTCTCCTCTATTTTTTTGTATAAGGAATCCAGGTTTACTTGAAGTTTTGCGGATATGGCCACCGAATCCGGAAAATCTTCTTTTAGCTTCTCTAACCACATCCCATCATTCAACAGGTCAATTTTATTTAAAGCTGTAATCGTGGGCTTCTCATTTAACCCTAATTCTTTTAAAACCGCAAATACCGCCTGGCTATGTGCGTAGACTAACGGATGGCTGGCGTCCAAAACATGGACCAAGAGATCAGCCTGCACAGCTTCTTCTAAAGTAGCCTTAAATGCTTCAATGAGATGATGCGGAAGTCCGCGCAAGAAACCTACGGTATCCGATATAACCACATTCTCACCGTTAGGTAACTGTAAGCCTTTAGCAAGCGGATCAAGTGTGGTAAAAAGGTTTCCGGATACAACTTGTCCGGCGCCAGTCAATGAATTTAAGAGCGTGGATTTACCGGCACTGGTATAGCCGACCAGCGCTATTACCGGCACAGCATTATCTTTTCTTTTTTTACGCATAACCGCACGCCGCTGCAGCATATCTCTTAAATCAATTTTTAAGCGGTCGATCCTTTCCCTGATGCGCCGCCTGTCCATTTCCAACTTCTGCTCTCCCGGACCGCGCGTACCCATGCCGCCGCCCAGCCTGGAAAGGATAATACCTTTACCCACTAGCCTGGGCAGAAGGTATTGTAACTGGGCCAGCTCAACCTGGATTTTACCTTCAGGGCTTTTTGCCCGGCGGGCAAATATATCCAGGATAAGCTGCGTGCGATCAATGGTCTTTCTACCGATCGCTTCTTCCAGATTTCTTTGCTGCGTTCCGGAAAGATCCCGGTTAAAGATCACAGTATCTACATTTTCTTCCTGGGCAGTAAAACCTAATTCTGCGGCTTTCCCTTTTCCGATAAGAAGATTAGGGGTCGGCTTATCGCAAATACAGGTTATATTATCCACTACTTCCGTGCCGCTGGCTAAAACCAACTCTTCCAGCTCTGAGGCTGAATCCTCAATCCTTAATTTTTCTTTATCCCGCTTAAATCCTATTACGACTAACAGAGCTCTTTCCATAATCTCCTGGCTACCTTAAATGGCGTATCCTTATCTTTAATATTAATCCAGTTTATGCGCTTGTTTTTCCTGAACCAGGTCAACTGCCTTTTGGCGTAATGCCTGCTGTTACGTTTCATTAAACGTTTTGCCTCTTCTAAATCATACCTCCCTTGAAAATAGCCGGATAGCTCCCTTATCCCGATAGCATAACGGCTGGTCTTACTTAAATTCTTACCCAGTAAAGCCTTGACCTCCTTAATTAATCCGGCCTTAAACATCCCTTGCACCCGTTCATCAATTTTCTTATAAAGAGAGTCTCTGTCCATATTCAGAGCAAAAATTTTTATATTATAATCCTTACCTAAACCCTTTCTCTTCTTTTGCATCCGGGATATCGGCTTACCCGTAACCGCAAAAACCTCTAAAGCCCGGATAACCCGCTTAGCATCATGGGGGTGGATTTTCTTGGCCGCAGAGCTATCGGCCTTTTTTAGCTTGGCGTATAAATATTTATTCCCGTATTTTTTGGCCAACTTATAAAATTTCTCGCGTATATCCGGACTGGAATTCTTCTCTTCAAAAATACCATCAATAAGCGTAGAGACATAAAGTCCGGTCCCGCCGACAAAAATCGGGACTCTCCCTCTAGCAATTACTTCTTCTACCTTTTTAACAGCCGCCTTCCTGAATTTAGCGGCGTTAAATTCTTTTTCCGCTGAAACTACCCCGATCATATGATGCTTGATTTTACCCCTTAGATGAACGGAAGGCTTGGATGTGATTATCTCCATACCTTGATAAATTTGCATGGAATCGCAGGAGATTATCTCGCCCTTAATCCTTCTGGCCAGCTCTACGGCAACGCTGGATTTACCTACCGCCGTCGGACCAACAATAAAAATAATAGATTTTGATTTTAACATTAAGGACAGATTTTTGTGGGATAACCTTCTGTTTTGAGTTTTTTATTCAGGTTTTCGGCTTCCTGGCGGGAGGCTAATTTTCCTACCTTCACCCGGTAGGTCTTTAGGCCGCTTGCGGCAAGCGACTCTTCAATATAAGACGAATACCCGCTGTTTAATAATTTCTGATTCAGGTTTTGCGCGTTGGCGGGATTAGAAAATGAACCTATTTGGACAGAATAATAAAAATTAAGGTTATTTCTCTCAAGCGGACAGATATCCTGTCCTTGTTTAGCCTCGGGAGCCAGAGAATAGCCTTCCCTTAATTTCGTCAAATATTCCTTACCCTGATTTACGTCTCCTTTTTTAAAACCAATTTCGCTTATTCGATAATATAATTGCGGCTTAAGCTTAGTCTTAGGACTATCCTTAATTATCCCTAGATATAGACTACTTGCCCGGTCAAAATCTTCCCGCAAAAGGTAGGTATCGCCTAAACCCATAGTCGCCTCTTCTTTAAATTTAGAACCTTTAAATTCTTTAATTACTACTTCAAAGATATCGGAAGCCCGCAGGTAATTTCCGTCTTTTAAATAACACAGGCCCAAAAGATAATAGAGCTCGTCTGAATGCGGGTCTTTGGCAATGAGCTTTTCTCCCTCAGTAATTGCGGATTTATAATCCCCCAGGAGCATATTGGTCTTCATCTTTTCCAAATTTAAAGCATAAACATTATCCGGAATTCCAAATGACAAAACACAAATGAAAAATGAAAGCAAAATAGTAAAATATATTGGAATTCTGATTTTGTCATTCATTTTTAATCCTAACATTTTTCACCCCGGATATTTCCTTCTGCAATTCTAAAATCAGCTTATGCCTCTTCTCTTTTTCTTTTTTCTCAACAGTATCCGCCATCTTAAAAGCTTGCGTCTGCGGCCGAGGAGAGTATTTAAATATATAGGCGGCGTTAAAGCGGACAGCTTTAACTAAATCTAAGGTATCCTTAAAATCATTTTCGCTTTCTTGCGGAAAACCTACGATTATATCCGTAGTCAAGGTAGCCCCTTTTACAATTTTACGGTAATTATCCACTAAATCCAAATAGAATTTTTTTGTATAAGAGCGGTTCATCAGCTTGAGTATCCGGTCAGAGCCTGACTGAACCGGCAGATGCAGGTCTTTTTTTAGTTTATCTAATCCCGCGATTGCCTTAAACAAATCAATACTGGTATCCTTAGGGTGCGAAGTAAGAAAAGTAAAGGTTTTTAACCCCGGGATAGAATTTACCAATTCCATCAGCTTAGTAAAACCAGTATTGCCGTCTTTATAAGCATTAACATTCTGGCCTAAGAGTGTAATGGAAGTTATCCCTTTATCTATAGCCATCTTGATTTCGTTAATCACATCTTGATAATGGCGATGATGCAGGGCCCCGCGCACATAAGGCACAACGCAATAGGAGCAGAAATTGGAGCAACCTTCGGATATAACCACAAAACCGTGGTTCTTATCCGCGTAAAAACCAGTGTGATAAATCTCTTCCGGACGGGCAATTCCGTCTGTTTCATAAATCTTTCTGGCAAAAATACCCTTATCTTTGGCCAGCTTGGCAAGAATACCGGGAATCTTAGCTATATCCGCGGGCCCTACTACAAAATTAACATTGGGCGCCCTCTCCAAAATTCCTTCTTTATAATTTTGGGCCATACAACCGATAACACCTATAATCTTATCCGTTTTAAAACTACCCGCTAAACTCCAAACTCTCTCTTCGGCATGCTGCCGGACTGAGCAGGTATTAATAATGACCGCGCCGGCCGCATCAGCATCAGCGCAGATTTTATAACCGGATTTTCGCAGCAACCCAACCACAACTTCAGAGTCCCGGATATTCATTTGGCAGCCGAATGTGCGGAGAAAAACCTTCTTTTTTTTCATCTCTTTATTAATCATATAGTTATAAAATTAATTGTGTCTCTAGTTTTCTTAACTTTCGGCTCAAAAATAGACCAAAACGTCGCGCACGTTCATCGGCTCTAGTTAAAAAACCGTCTTTTTCTAAAAATATTCTTTTTTATTGCACTTCAAGCTTTCTCTTATGATAGAGCTTGCGCTAATATTAATGAATTTGGACTTCCCTATTTGCGCGATGAGGCATCACATTTTGTCCAGCTATAGATTTTGACATGCTTTAAGTATACCTGATAACTCTTTGACGACTTCAAAACATAACTGCGCCCTTCTACTACAAAGCCATCCAAGTTATAATTTATAGTATATGATGAAAGATCATCGATCTTGTTTATAAACCCCCTACCATTGAAGTTCAATGAGGTATTACACAAGACGCCGTAACCAGTTCGTGCCTTGAAAGCAACGAGCAAATTGTACAAACTACGGTTGGACTCAGGCGACACCGTCTGAATGCGGGCAGTCTTATTCACGTGAGTAACAGCTACCAATGCATCCGTTCTCGTTTTGTAAGTATAAAGCATATATGGACTAGGGTGGTCGCAGCCGAACCATCGTGCAGCCTCTTCTTCTAAGCAAACTGGAGCAATCGGACGAAATTGCTCGCGTTGCTTGATCTCATTCAATCGCGTTCTGGTGCTTTCTCGGAATGGTGCGGCAAGAATTGAACGGTTGCCCAAGGCCCGCGGACCAATTTCATATTTGCCACTCACCCATCCCAGAATAAGATCATTGGCTAACATATCGGCAATCTTTTCATCATCAGCTTCGCAGAGATCATACCGCGCAATATCGAAAGGCTCGGTCGTGTCGAAGGCGAGGCCTGAATAGACGTTCCAATCAACCTTAGGATTCCCAGTATAATGAAACTGGGCGTCGATCGCTGTCCCAATCGCAGAACCCGAATCGTTTGCAACAGGCGGCACGAAGACCTCGGAAAAAAGGCCTGATTCTTTCCATTTAGTATTCCAGTCGCAATTCAGGCCGCATCCGCCTGCGATGATTAGCGGCATTCTTTTCTTCATATTCGCATTCGCGAATTGATAAAAGATGTCAAAAATCTTGTTACTAAAAATGCCTGCAAGGTTGCGAAATTCTGGGTCATCAACTCCTATATTGTAGTAACGTGAATGCTTAAGGTCGTTGCACGCTCGAGGCTCAAGATGCACGCAACCTTGGAGTAGAAATTCGATGAGCTTCTGCTCTTCAACCGAGGGCGTTTTTCGAGTCGCGTATGAGGTCAGAGCCATGAGCTTCCCTGCGTCTGAATGAAGTGAATACGCTCCATTTTTGTTAAAGGACGGATCGGCCAGGCCGTAGAGAAGAGCGTAGCGATGCCCGGGCTCGTTCATGACATCGGCAATCCGCGTTATGTTCATACGGTCGTCAATCTCGTAGAAAGCACCGATAGAACCTTCCCACACTAGCGCATAGCACGGGGTGCCTTTCGGTAGACTTGACATACCGAAAGCACACAGTAAGTGCGAACGCTCGTGAGAAGACGAGAAATAATGAATGCGCCTTCCTAATAGGCACCTTTTTTCTATAATAACGTCGCTTTTCATCACACCTCGGTATCCAACATGATCATACGACCCGAGTAAGTGCTCTTCGCGTGGCCACCAACCGCCAGCACAAATAACGTCGGGCAATTCGTCAAGTTCTCTGAGAACTTTGAACACGTCTTGACTGGATGTGGGCGAGTATCGGTAGTTCGAGTTCTTCTCCGCCTCAATAGAAAACACCAAACAAGCATCTTTCAGATACGCGATCGCGCCATCATGGCCGGGATTACAAGAAAGAATATTCATAATACTGACGACCTCTGATATCGATTCGCTTCAAGCGCAATTGACCTAATAAAAGTGGTTGTTGGGAGTCGTCCGCTAGTCAGCCGGCCAGCAAGTTCTTTGGAGCGAGATGGCCAGACGTTTACATGGATGGCCATCGGAAGATGAGGAATCGGCGTAGGTTCCCAACCTACGCGCCTGTGAGCTAGACTATTGTCAACAAACCAACGAATCTCGCAAGACCCCCATTCTATTGCATAAAGATGATCGGATTCTGATGCGTCAAAGCCAAGGTCGATATAACTTGCTGCACCTCTATATCCATAGTCAAACTTCGCACCTTCGCCGCCAGGATTGTAAAAGACATTGACCAAGAGACGGTCTGTTCGATTTCCCGCAATCTCGATATCAATTTCCTGCCTCGGTGAATCGCGATGGAGAAAAAAACCTGTAACCACACCGGGTACTTTCGATGCCTTAATGATTGCCTCAAATCTTCCGAATAAGTATCGGTCGTGACTGGTTAACGATGCAGCGCTATATTCTCGAACACCTAGGGATTCCCTTCTGACGCTGAGAGCAGCCCCGATCCCAGAATTAAACTCGACGTTTGAGGGACGAAACAGCGCCAGGTTGTCCGTGAAGGTATCGTCTCGCAGAAACCACCGTTTCCTGTCGAGAAATTCTAAGCAGTCGTCAATTCTAACGGGGATTGAAACATTCGATGCCTCCTCATTTGTCGGGACACAACGAATGCCTTGCCACCCCTGACAGGGCTCAACAACCCATGGTGACTTATCACGTGTGGGAATCTCGCAATTCAGAACTGCGCCCGTTTCAATGGTTCCGCAGAGAAGCTTTCTTTGTCCGAGATCAGCTAACTCAGGGAAGGAACAGACGGGCGGTGGGCATCTGAGGTGTTCACAAACGACCCGCCATTTATTGGTTGCCTCTAAATGAAGAACAGCAATATCAGCACCATTAAAATCATCTAGAATTTTCAAATAGCTGTCATCCTCAATTCCAGCCTTGCTAGTGGTGATAATGAATTTAGCCTGAGGGTAACGCTCTCTAAGAACTCTGACTTCCCCAGCCAAAGACCTGATGTTAACATATGCGTCAAAAACTCGATTACCTCTTCCCGCAAGTAGCATCTCGTGTTCAGAACCTGGAATCGCTTGGAGATCATTGCAGCATCTGTATCCGAGCATGGAAAGAGCCATTGCAAGTGATGAGAGGCCAGAGCCTCCCTTCCCAAATGCAAACACAGGCCGCTCACTTGGGCGAACGTGAAACAAGGATGAACTCTCACTGGTGATAGCACCAATTTTCGTGAGCGCGGGAAGTATCGAATATGAGTTAGTGGAACTAATATCGCGTCGCTGGCTGATGATAGACCGTCTTGTCGCGCGTACATCAAGAACTCCGAACTGGTGATTTATCCATAGATCTACGGGACCTCGACAAGGAAGGAGTCGAAGGAGCTTCTCAGCGCCTTCGCGCGAAATAACGTATCCGGATAGATGCCAGAGCCCGCGTACCGGGCGGAACACATTACTTGAAAGGAAGGTCTTCGGGGCGCCATGCTTCACTTCCCTGTAGGACAAATAGAGAATATCGAAATTGCTTTTCCTTTCGCCTTCAGCCTCGATTTCTCCCCACGCCTGATCCAGATGTGGGGCAAACCCAGATGGAAACCACACATCGTCCTCAAGGATGAGTACGTACTCGTGATTACTCGCCGCGACCTGTCGCCAGACGTTGATGTGTGAACGAGCGACTGCAATCTCAGGTCGACTCATCAAGATCGGAGAATTGAGTTCTATCCGGGTGGGGAGAACTATCGGTTGGGGCTCTACGAAGAGTTGATCTCCGAGTGTATAAATTGGATCGATGTCGGCATCTTTTCGCGGTTCTTGTAAGAAGTGATTTGCATCGACGGCGGCATACCGCTCAGTAAGATTCCAAAGTTCAGTTCCAGACCAATCCAATACGTGTCTTAGCTCCTGCTCCATCTCGGCCCAACGAGCTGGTTGGCGATTCAGATTGATGACGTAAATGCGCTCTATCCTCTGCCGCTCCTTTGTATTCAGGAGCCCGAATGCTTGAGATCTTTTCTTTGGTAGCAACCTCTGACACTTAATCGCGGTGCGAAATAAGAGCTTCGAAGGTGCATTCCAGGGAGAGGTAAGATTCATTCATCCCCCTCGATATGTTCTTGGCAAATCATTTTTGATAACATCTGCAGTTCGAAAGCCTCCAGTTCCTTGCATCGTTCCTATAGCTGAGTTTCCATCTGTTTTTGACAATGTTTTCCCAATCGCAAAGCACAAGAAGGGTCTGTTCGATATCGCTACTCTCAGTTACAGCGTCAAATATCGATTTGGTAAGATTCCCTGGGCCAGTTGTTGATTGGATTTCTGGTAATCCGTTTGTCATGTCTTTCTCAAGGGAAAGGGTGGCTCGAGCGAGTGCACGCTCTATTAATGGATGCCCACAGCCAGCAATTAGCGGATTGTTATTAAAGTAGAAAATCCAGCTAGCGGCGCTTGCTCCTGGTTTAGTAAAACGCGATGGTGGAATCATCATATTTGTCGCTATGTCATAGCATAGGGGTTGAATTTTTAACCGACAATCGCTGAAGAGGTGCTGGATTTGGGAACCTCCGTAAATATCGTCAACGTCAATGTAACAGCCACCCTCCACGAGGATATAGCAAAGTCGAAAATAGTCTGACTGCATTGCTGGGTGATAGCACTTGTCGTAGGCTCGTTTGTGCCGTGCACCGAGTCTTCGCCTAATAAAATCTCTTGCTTGGCACTTGTCGAAAAGTAATCTTTCAAAGCCCTGCTCCTCTGTCTTCCTCCATGTTTCGATGCTTTCGTCCACATCTTCAGGCAGTCGATCCAGATCGTCCCAAAACTGCACAATCCTCATCGGGGGGTTGTTGGTGAATACGGGGGATGCGGTAGCAAGACCGCTTGAACGCTGAACAAGCCCCCGCACGAAGTTTGAGCGCGCACGGTGATTTTCTTCTGCCAGATTATCTGCATTCATAGAAAAAAATAATGGGGACGGCTCCATTTATTGCCTTAATCCTTTTTATCACAATCACTTAACTTCTTTAAAATTCCTAAAATCATCACGCGGTACTTACACCAACGGTCAACCGTAGGTCTTCAAAAATACCTTCATTTTACAACTCCCGGCATGGTCAAGATATAGACTACCTCGCTTAGATAGAGGAGCAGAAAAAAACCGATGATAATCTTTTCGGACAAGCGCAGTGTTTTCATAAAAAGACGCTTTCAGCGCAAACTTCTTTTTCAACCATAAGCTTAAGAGCCCAGAGCAAACAGACCAGCCAAAGCACGCTTAATGAAATTATCTCTCCTAACAGCAAAATATTAAGCGGTAGGTTTATAACCCCTATTTTACCGAATATTATATGCGGATGATATATCCAGTAAAAATTTACTAAAGCCCATGTACCAAATAGCACATAATACTTCAGCATTTTGTCCCGGACTAAAAAGGCAAACGGTAATACCCATATAAAATACTGGGATGAAATTCCCGTATATACAAAAAAGAAAGTAAGGAAAACAACTAATATTAAAGATACTAATTTTTTCTTTGCGGACACTAAAAGAATCAGTGCATACACCACGAAAAATAGGGCTTTGCTAGTGTCCGCTAATATTCCGAGCAGGTTATCAGGAAGGCCGTACAAGCGGGTATTATTCACAAAAGAATAAATCGCTCTTAAAATGGCTGCCAGGCCATAATCCGGAAACCCGCTGTAGGAAAAAACTTCCCGGAAAACCGACTTATAGTCTAAAAATAAAAATGGCACAAAAGAAATCGTCGTGGGAATGACCGAATAAATAACATACTCTATCTTTTTGGATAAAGAAATCTTTAATTTAAGAAGAAACAGCGGCAGGAGAAGTATGGGATACCCCCGAAAACCTATTCCCACCCCCAACAGCAGCGCGGACAATCTGTAATTTTTCTCTACCCCCAGCAGCAATACCGCATAGGCCAGAAAAGAGAATAGCGTGGCTATGGATATTATATTACCGTGAAAAGAAGATATCAGAATAGATAGCGGATTTAACGCGTAAAGCAATCCCGCTGAAAACGCGTTTTTCCTTCCCATCTTTATCAAGGTGACATAAATCGAAAGAGCAATGCCTACATCGGCGACGATCGCGGGCAGCCGCATGATTATATGAAAAGGAACCCTAAAAATAAGCGAAATTTTCGCGCCTAAAGCCGGCAGGAACATGGAAACCGGAGAATAAGGAAAAATTCCTTGGGTCGCGCTATAAATATTCAGGTGGTTCAGTATAGGTATCGCTTGCTGGGCATAGAGGTCAGTCCAATCTACAGCGTTAAAAAGCGGGAGAATACGCGCCAGCAAACTTACCCCTAAAATAAAAAGCAGATTGTTTGCGTCGACTTTTCTGTGGCTATTGTCCATATTTGGACTGGAAGGCTTTATCTATACTGGTAATAAGTTCCCCTTTTTCTATGGGCTTTACGAGGTAATCCACTACCCCTCTCTGAAAAGCCTTAAGTTTATCAGTGTATTTATCAAGGGCCGAGAGGACAATAACAGGCACTTCCTGCCCGATAGGATCAGCATTTAGCATCTCGCATACTTCCATGCCGCCTGTTCCGGGCATAAGTAGATCCAGTAAGATCAAATCGGGCCGGAAACTATGCAAAGAAGGTATGATCTCTTTCGCGCTTTCTAATGTAACGACTTCAAATCTTCCTGTTTCTTCCAGGTTCAATCTCATTACCTTAAGGAAATCTATTTCATCATCCACAACTAGTATCTTTTTTTTATTCACTTTACCTCCCCCTCCACCCCGGCGATCTTTAAAACTAATGTAATTTTGGTCCCCTTGCCAACCCGGCTCTCCACATATATTAAGGCTTTATGCATATGCAGTATATTCCTACTTACAGATAACCCAAGGCCTGTGCCGCCCCGCGGCCCCTTGGTAGTAAAAAACGGGACAAATAACTTTTTCAAGTCTTCTTCAGAAATTCCGGCTCCCGTATCCTCAAATTCAACTATAACAGCTTTCTCGCCAACCTTAAAATGATCACCCCCCTTATTACCTATACCATCATTTATCCCTTCCAATTGCTTATCAAAACTACGTATAATAATCCTGCCCCCCTGCGGCATAGCCTGAACCGCATTTAATAAAACATTGACAAACACCTGCTCCAGTTTATATTTATCCGCCATAACCTGAGGCAAGCTTATTTTCATTTCTTTGATTATTTCAATATTCTCAAATTGCAACTGATTTTTAACCAACTCCAGCGAGCTTTCTAAAATAGAGTTTATATTTTCCGGTTGCAAGCTTAATCTCGCGGCTTTAGAAAAATCAAGAAGCGAACCTATTATATTATTAGCCCTTTTGATATTATCTTTAAGCATAACCAAGACATCAGAGATTTCCTTTTCGCCAGCCGGTATCCTGCTCTCCAGAAAATTAATTCCCTGAATTATTATCCCCAACGGATTCCTTACTTCATGGGCTACGCCGCTGGCTAATTGGCCTACGGCATTTAATTTCTCAGCATGGATAAGCTGTTCTTGAGTAGATTTAAGCTGCTCATAGGCATATTTAAGCCCCTTCTCTGCCTTCTTACGTTCAGAGACCTCTATATTAAGTTTGTCTACAGAGGTCATAGATTGCCTTAAATTCTCTTTCATTTTATGGAAAGCATCCGCCAATAATGAGAACTCGTCATTTGACCGGATTTCTAACCCGGTATCCAGATTGCCCTTTCCTATTTTCTCCGCGGCATCAGCCAGTTTTACGATAGGCCTGGAAATCATGTGAGAAATAAATACCCATATAATCAGGACAATACTTATAGTCCCCATTAAGACAAACAAAAGAATGTGTTTTAATTTTTTTACGGAAGCAAGAATTTCCTTCGTTTTATACTCAATCAACAAAACCCAGCCCCGGCCCTTATAGTCTTTAAAGCCTGCTGACAAGGCATGAGCAAATAATTCCTGTCCGCCGCCCGGGGATTCGCTTTTTTCAATAAAATAATTCATCTGCCTCCCCCCGCCGCCCTTAATATGCTCCCATATATTATCGGATACAGCAACAGAAACAATATATGGCTCTGTTGAATAAATAATTTTTCTTTCGGAAGTAAGCAGCTTTAATCCAACGTTTCTTTGAAACGGGACGCTATTCTTAAGCTGATTAATTATGGCAACCACATCCTCCATATTTACAACAGCCTTTACTACTCCGATAAAATTTCCTGCTTCGTCATCAAGCCTTATCCCAAGGTCAGTTGAATAAACACCCGAGCTATCGTCATAGCCGATCTCTCCGACATAAAGGCCTTTTTCTTTTGCTTTTTGCCACCACTCTTCATCTGCCTGATAAAAATCAGTGGTTTTCGCGCTCTGGGCAATATTAGCTCCGTATTTATTGGTTATGAATATTTCGGCAAATACTTTATGGCCCTCCTGTTTTTCATAAAACGCGGACATTTCTTTTAATTGCCGGGATAGGTCATTCCCGATGAGCCTAAGCATAAAAGGAGTCAGAACGGGCTTAGACTGAGCCTTCCATAGGATATCTCTATCCTCTATGTATTTCTCCATATTCTTCATCTTTTTATACCTGATATTTGACCCTCTAACCGCTTTTTTAACCGGCGCATCATAAATAAATTCCTTTACCGCTACTATTCTGTAATAAATGCTCCTGTCTATTTCATCTATCATCTCTTGGGCCAACAAAGCAGAAGACGAACCTATAGACTGTGTCAGTTCGCGTTGGCTTACGTATATGGCATAAAACCCGAAAATTGCGATTAAAAAAACTACCCCCGTAAATCCTAAAGTCAACTTATTTACTATCTTCATTGCATCCTCTCTTGACCGTCTTTAAAAATATCCTTAAGCACCGAGGTTTCTAATAAAACGGGTTCTCCTTAAATACGCGTTTAAGCCTTAAGCCCTCAGGATACCTTTTAAACAAGAATTGCGATGAACCCCGCGATTTGATGGCGACATTTAAGTTTGTTATTGCCTTTTTAAACCAGTGGACATTTACCTTTATCCCGTTTTTATCGGCAATAACCATATCGATCACAAAATGAAGATGCGGTTTATCCAGGTAGAGAAAATAGTCGGCTAAAACCGCTTGGAATCTGGCTTTTCCTGGAAAGCCTTGATCTAATAATCCCGTAAAGCCTTCGAGATTTTTAGATTCATAAGCAAATTCAATATCTCCCAACGCTTCTTCGACTATAGATTGCAGGCTCAATCGCTGCGCCTCAATGTTGATGTTCCTACGGGGAACGCAGCTCATGCCTAAACACAGAATAACTAAAGGGAAAATTATAAATAACCGGTAGCTAATTCTAGTCATCGTTTTTATAAATAAAAACCCCGCACTCTAACTTAAAAAGTGCGGGGTTTTATTTACCACTAAAAACATGTCGCTATTTTTTCTTCATTTTATCGGTAAAATCACTCACGAATTTTCCGGCGATATCCCTGCAGCCTAAACCAAAAGCTAGGGCTAGACCCAAACCTAAACTACCTAAGGCAATAGCCAAAGTCAGCTCGGTTATACGGATACCGATATTCAACTGCTCTAAAGCCACGAAGATGGCAAAGAGCACGATGACAACTTCCACTACCTTGCCTAAAAGCTTTCCCTGACCTAAACCAGCGTTATTAGCTGCTGTCAGAACTATATTCTTTAATATTGTAGCCGCAAACATACCCAAAATCAAAATGAATATGGCCGCAATGACGTTAGGTATATAAAGAACTACTTTGTTTAATAAATCTGCGGCAATAGTCAGGCCTATGGAATTAATCGCGACCATAAAGGTCACCAAAAGCGCCAACCAATAGCAGATTACCCCAATCAACTCCGAAAGGGAAAAACTTATACCGCCCTTTTCCAAAACAGCTTCTAATCCAATACGATCAGAAAGTTCATCCAATTTGACTGCTCTCAGGCCCTTGGTAACGATTGTCCTGATCAGCTTGGAAATAACCCAACCAATAATGAGTATTATAAGCACCAAGAGAACGTTCACCACAAATTGACCAATCTGGGTAAGAACAGTCCTTGCCGGTTCCAATAAAACCACTTGCCAACTACTCATCCTCCACCTCCTTAGGTTAGTGTTTCACAATTGACTTAACTTTATCATAAATCTGGAGTTATGTCAAGAAAATAATGCTAAAAATTCAGGCTCATCCCGTCATAGGCAGCCTCTACTTCCAGACCCAGCTTTTCAGCCATCTTCTTTGCCTGGATATGCGGTTTGGCCTTAAGCATAGTCATTCCAAAGTGGGTTAAAATTGTTTTCCTGGGTTTACAAACCCTGATAATCTCTTCGGCATCGGCTAAACAAAGATGGTCTATGCCCGGCCGGGGCTCAAAAAAAACTACAGAAATAATTAGCACATCTGTTTTGTAGAAATTTCTCAATTCTTTAAAAAATTTCGTATCCGTAAGTAAACCGATACTCGTATTCCCTAAATTAAACTTTAAACCGTAAGTTTCAACAGGATGAATATGGCGCATGGAGGTTTGAAAAGAAAAATCGCCTATTTTATAATCTTTATTTGCTTTTAGAGCCACTATCTTTTCGGGTAAATTCCTAGCGTATTTTAAAATTATGGGCTCATCCCCGAGCGCGTCTGAGGGACAAAAAACAACACCTCTCTTCTTAAACCCTCCTTCAGTCATCGCCTCAAGCATCACATTTATATCATTAGAGTGGTCCAGGTGCTTATGGGTGAGGATTATTCCGTCTAAATCTAGGGGGTTTAATTTCGGACGGCTCAGAGCGCAACGCACTATGCTTCCCGGGCCGGGATCAATCAAAACATTAGTATCCTTATATGAAATCCAGAGGCCGCCTGATGACCTAAGCTGCTCAATCATCACAAACCGCGCTCCGGCCGTCCCTAAGAATTTTAGGCAAGCCATATTTTCTTCAGTTCCTCATTGATTTTATGCATCTGGGTATAGCTGATTTCTGCTTCCGGCGCTCTCGCTACTTTGCGCGCCAACTTCTTCTGAGCAGAAAGAAAATCTTCCACGCTCTCGGTCGAAGCGCGGCAAGACTTAGCAAAAAATTTTACCTCTTTATCGTCGGAAACAACAATTACATTTTTAGGGTTAGGGATTAATTCAATTAACTTCTTTATGCGCCTGTCAGCGCTTTCCGAACGCGAGAATACCACCATAATATTGCCTTTATCTAGACTCTCTAAAGACAGGTCGCCGGGGTAGCCGTCAAAGACTACCCAAAATTTATTATTCGGGCTAAAGGATGCTTTCTGGGTGCGGATTAACTGGATAAGCGCGACGCGGGAATCAGGTAGATGCTTAAGGGCTACTTTTGTGAACCCGGGGTGGTGCGTTACGTTGTAACCGTCTATTATGTACTGTAAGGACATAGATCAAACCTCCCACCGCTCCGTAGAAAAGGATAAAAGAAAAACTTAACAGCGACATAGCAAAAGCCAGGTTCTTCCCCACGCCTACCTTGGCAAAAAAGAATATAGTCGAGGCGTCCCTTAAACCTAAACCTCCTATAGAAATAGGCAACAGGGTGATCGCTCCGATTATTGGTAGGAAAATAAAAAAGTAGAGTAAGCTTATTTTTATACCTAAAGCTAACGCGATAATATAAAAGGTCACCGGAGAAATCGCCTGGATTAGAATAGAAACCAGTATATTCTTAGCTACAATCCGGGGTTTATCCCGGAAAAGGTGTATCTCTTCATGTAGATCGCTGATTAAATCCCTGATCTTTCCGGCATTAGGGCTTTTAAGAAAACCATTTATTTTAGTATACAGGTACTTATTAAACAAAATTAATAAAAGGAAAAACAATAAACCCACTATTATTCCTAAGGATATTAACACGCTACTGTCTTCCAGGACTTTCCAGCCTAAGAATAGCGCGCAGATAGCCAGAAAGACCAGCCCGATATAACCGCTTAAACGGTCTAAGAATATTGTCGCGATAACCTCTTTAGGTTTTTGAGTATGCACGGATAAATCCACGCTGCGTAAGAAATCTCCTCCTATTGTTGAGGGAAGGAACAGGCTAAAAAATATTCCTCCGGAAAATGACGTAATTACGCGCTTAAGCGGAATATCGATATTAACCGCCTTAAGCAGCATGGCCCAGCGCCAGACCCCCAGAACATAAGTTAAGGAGAAAACCAAAAAGCTTAAACCTAAAAGCGGTTTATGAATACCCTTAATAACCGCTAAAAGGCTCTTCTCGTCAGCCTGCCTGAACAATAAGACTAACAAAATTATACTTATCCCAACTCTTAATAATATGGAAAATATTTTCTTAATGATTTTCATTATTTAAGTTCATTACCGGTTAATTTCCGGTAAACCTCTAAGTATTTCTGGGTGGTTTTAGCGATTATATCCGCGGGTAAATCCGGGGCCGGAGGAGTCTTATTCCAGTCCAATGTTTCCAGATAGTCACGGACGAATTGCTTATCAAAACTTGGCTGGGACCGGCCCTCATTATACTGATCCAACGGCCAAAAACGCGATGAATCCGGGGTCAATACTTCATCAATTAAAATAACCTTACCGTTAGAGAACCCAAATTCAAATTTTGTATCGGCAATAACTATGCCTCTCTTTAAAGCGTAGGCGCTGGCTTTTTCATAAATGTCTAGGCTGGCTTTAGATATTTTAGCGGTTATTTCTTTGCCGATTAACTTTTCTATCTCTCCCTGATTGACATTCTGGTCATGGCCTACATCCGCTTTAGTGGAAGGCGTAAATAGCGTAAGGGGAAGCTTAGCGGATTCTTTTAACCCGGCCGGAAGCTTTATCCCGCAGACCGCCTGCTCTTTTTGATACTCCTTCCATCCGGAACCCGAAAGATAACCCCTGACAATGCATTCTACGGGAAGCGGTTTGCAATTTAGTACCAGCATTGAGCGGCCGGTTAATACACTTTTGTATTTCTTTAGTTCTTGAGGATATTCATTTATATCGGCAGTAATAAAATGATTGGGGATTAGATCTTTCAGGAAGGAAAACCAGAAACAGGAAAGGCTGGATAAAACCTCTCCTTTTTGCGGTATAGCGCAGGGCAAAACCACATCAAAACAGGATATCCTGTCTGTTGAAACAATCAACAGTTTATCGCCTAAATCATAAACATCCCTGACCTTACCCTTGCGGAATAACTTTAAATCCTTAAAATCAGTATTTAAGAGCGTATTTTTAGTCATGAGGTCTTAAGGCGGCTAGCCAGCGCGGTGTATTCCTGCCATAATTCCGCAGGTAAATCCTGCTTGAACTGTGAAAAGAATTTTTTGATCCCTTTTAATTCTTCCAGCCAGTCAGTTTTACGGACTTCTAATAATTTTTCCAGCGTCCCTCCTGAAAGATTAAGCCCGGTCATATCAATATCCGCCGGATACGGCACATAGCCTATGGGAGTTTTAAATGCCTCTACTCTATTGTTGCAACGGTCGAGTATCCATTCCAGGACCCTTAAATTCTCGGTGAAACCGGGCCACAAAAATTTCCCTTTATCATCAGTCCGAAACCAATTGACATGGAATATCTTCGGAGCCTTAGGCATACGCTTACCCATATCCAGCCAATGCCTGAAATAATACGCCATATTGTAACCGCAGAACGGAAGCATGGCCAGGGGATCTCTACGCACCTCTCCCAGTTCTCCCACCTGAGCTGCTGTGCGTTCAGAGGCCATAGTCGCCCCGGCAAAGACGCCATGCTGCCAGTTAAATGTTTCATAAACCAGCGGCGCCACCTGTTGCCTGCGGCCGCCAAAGATAATCGCGGATATGGGAACCCCGTGATGCTGCTCTAAGCGAAACGAGGCTGAAGGACAATTAATGATCGGAACAGTAAATCTGCTATTGGGATGCGCTCCCAGAATAGGCTTACCAGTAGCATCTTTCAAGCCCGGCTTCCAAGCCCGGCCCTGCCAGTCAATACCGTTAGCCGGAATCTCGCCGTCGGCGCCTTCCCACCAGACAGTCTTATCCGGTTTAAGCAGGACATTGGTAAAAATTGCCCCCTTCTTTATTGTAGCGACCATATTCGGGTTAGTTTCGGAATTTGTGTTGGGAGCGACGCCAAAAAACCCGGACTCCGGATTGATCGCCCAAAGCGCGCCATCAGAATCCACGCGCATCCAGGCAATATCGTCTCCGACTGTCCAGATCCGGTAGCCTTTCACTTTCAGGCCTTCCGGAGGGACAAGCATGGCTAAATTCGTCTTGCCACAAGCGCTGGGGAAAGCCGCGGCAATATATTCAATATGGCCGTTGGGCTCTTCAATACCCATGATCAGCATATGTTCTGCCAGCCAGTGCTCGCGCCGGGCCAGGAAACTAGCGATACGCAAAGACAAACATTTTTTCCCCAGGAGGACATTTCCGCCGTAACCTGAACCCACACTCCAAATAGTATTATCTTCGGGAAAATGTAAAATCAGCCTTTTATTAATATCCAACTCGGCCTTAGAATGCAAACACTTGGTAAAATTATCTTCCTTCTCCAACTGCCTTAAAACTGCCTCGCCGGCGCGGGTCATAATGAGCATATTTAGGACTACATAACGCGAATCCGTAAGTTCAACCCCGATCTTAGAGAACCTTGAACCGACCGGGCCCATAGAAAAAGGAATAACATACATTATCCTGCCCCGCATAGAGCCTTTAAATATAGCCTTGGCCTTCCTATAGGCGGCAGTTGGGGCCATCCAGTTATTATTCGGTCCGGCGTCTGCTTTCTTTTTGGTGCAGATAAAAGTGAGATGCTCGGTGCGGGCAACATCATCAATGGCTGTGCGATGCAGGAAAGAGTCAGGATGCTTCTCTTTATTCAATTGGATCAACTCGCCTGACTCAATAGCCTCTTTCTCTAAAATTAACTTCTGGGCGTCTGTTCCATTAATCCAAACAATATCCAGCGGCTGGCAAAGCTTGGCCATCTTGGCCACCCAATCTCTTAGTTTCTTATTATGTGTGGGGAATTTTTTCATAGTTTTAACAGGTACTTATGCGCTGAATCTACGGCAGTAGCGGCGTCGCCGCAGGCATTGATGACCTGGTATAAAGTTTTTCTTATGCAATCACCGCAGGCAAATATACCTTCCCGGGAAGTGCGCATTTCTGAAGCTGTAATTATAAACCCTAATTCATCTTTTTCCAATATATTTTTTGTAAAGCCGGTTTCCGGGATTATGCCCACGAATATAAAAACTCCGTCACAGTTGATCACTGACTCTTCAAGCGTCTTAATATTTTTAACCTTAACCGCATTTACCTTATTACTGCCGGTAATCTCTTCCACTACGCTATCTAATACAAATCTTACTTTAGGATTTCCTTTAAGCCTCTCTACTAAAATTTTTGCCGCCCGGAATTCTGACCGGCGGTGCACCAGGTGTATGGATTTGGCGTAACTAGCCAGAAAAATAGCGTCTTCAACTGCCCGGTCCCCGGCGCCAACCACCACGATATCTTTATTCTTAAAAAGAGGCCCGTCGCAAGTCCCGCAGTAAGAAACACCGCGGCCGATAAATTCATTTTCGCCTTTGACATCCAATCTTTTAGAACACGCTCCGCTGGCGATGACAATTGCCTTGGTTTGGAAAATACCGTCTGTTGTTTTAACCTGATAAAACTTGTCCTCAGGAATAATCTCTACTACCTCTTTTTCTTCTATCCGTAAACCTAAATCTTCCACCTGTTTTTTAAATTTATCCACCAGGCTAAAAGTAGAGATCCCCTCGGGAAACCCGGGGTAGTTTTCGATGGTCGGAGAAAGTAAGATTTGCCCACCCGCCGACATTTTCTCAAAGATCAGAGTATCCAGTTTAAACCTTCCGGCATATAAAGCCGCGGTCAGGCCTGCCGGGCCGGCTCCGATAATTATTAAATCATGCATAGCTTAATTCTCCTGCCCGATAAGAACTTCTCACTTTCGGGGCGGATAAAACATTCTGAAAGCCTAATCCTTTGGCAATATCCGCGTATTTCCGGAATTGCTCCGGAGGAACAAATTCTATTACCGGGTAATGTTGAGCAGATGGCGCAAGGTACTGGCCTAAAGTTAGGCTAGCGCAGCCGCAGTTACGCAAATCTTTTAAGGAAGCCACTACTTCCTCTTCTGTCTCACCCAAGCCAAGCATAAGCGAAGACTTGGTAGTAAGATTACAGTTAATTTCTTTTGCTTTTTTCAACAGCATTAATGAACGAGCATAATCTGCCTGGGGCCTTATTATACTATATAATCTGCGGATTGTCTCAAGATTATGGGCCAAAACAAACGGAGCGGCCTTAACGATAGAATTTAAACTTTCAAGTTTCCCCAGAAAATCCGGGATTAAGACTTCGATCCGGATACCGCCGTCTAATCCGCGTATTGCCTCTATTGTCTTAATAAATTGGCCAGAACCTCCGTCGCTTAAATCATCCCGGGTTACCGAAGTTATTACCACATATTTTAATCCTAAAACCTTTACTGCTTCTGCGATTCGTTTAGGTTCATCTAGGGACGGTTCTGGAAACAAGCGTAAAGTGTCCCCGGAAATATTACAGAACTTGCAATTCCTGGTGCAGGATTTTCCCAGGATCATAAAAGTAACATGCTTGCGGCTGAAACAATCATTTATATTCGGACACCTTGCCTCCTGACAGACAGTATCTAACTTTAACTTACGGATATTATCGGCTGTAGCGCGAGCAAAGTCGTCCGGAATATCCTGTTTTAACCAGGAAGGTAGGCGATTCATCGGTAAGAACTACAATTGCAGACTGCAAGATTCTGTTTTTGATTCAGGCAACTTTTCATCTTTAGCGTGCTTTTTTAATTCCTTAAGGATTTTAGCGAATTTAATCTTTTCTAATAATGACGCGTAATCCACGATAAGTTTTCCGCGCAGGTGGTCAATTTCATGCTGAAAGACGCAGGCGAGCAACCCTTCAGCTTCAATATTTAAGGGCTGGCCGCTTTCATCGAGAGCCTCTAATTTAATTCTCTTCGCGCGCCTTACATTAATGCATACCCCGGGGACACTTAGGCAACCCTCTTTATTTACCTGCGCACCCTGCTGTTTAGTAATCTTGGGATTGATTAATTTATACAGCCCTTTTCCTATATCCACCACAATCATGGCCTGATTTAACCCTGCCTGAGGCGCGGCTAACCCTACGCCTTCATCCTCATACATAAGCTGGGCCATTTTACTTAAGAACTCGCCATGCTCAGGGGTGATCTTTTTTACCGGAACTGACTTTTTTCTTAAAACCAAATCTCCAAATTTTCTAACTCTTAATCCGGTTTTTTTCATCTACTTTAATTATTTTGGGTTTTATTTTTATTGCTTCTTTATCTTCAGCGCTGACATAAGTAAGTATAACCACTGTATCGCCGCTGCAGGCTCCGCGGGCTGCAGGACCATTAAGGCAGACTACTCCGCTTCCCGGTTTTCCTTTAATAGCGTAAGTTTCCAGGCGCTGGCCATTATTCAGATTTAAAACCTCGACCTTTTCATGCTCCAGAATATCCGCCGCCCGCATTAACTTGCTATCAATAGTGATGCTGCCCTCATAATAAAGATTTGCTTCAGTGACTATAGCCCGGTGAATTTTAGATTTTAAAACTGTCCTTAACATTTTATTCTCCTCGTCAGTCAGGGACGGTTCTCAAGCCAATCTCAAAGTGTCCCCTGTTAGGGGACACTTTAGCTTTGAGTTGAGAACCGTCCCTATTGTCATTTTTTTAACGCCTTAACAATTGCCTCTCCAAAATCTTTAGCGGCATAAGGCCCGTCAGCCGTTATAATATCGCCATCTATCTCTACGTGGCTGGCGGTATATTTTGCTCCATTATCAATTAGCTCCTGAAAATCCCCGGGAAAAACCGTTGCCCGCTTTTCTTTAAGTATTCCTGACTTGGCCAAGGTAACGACCGCGCTGCAAATCCCGGCAGTGACTTTGCCTAAAGAAACAGACTCCTTAAGCAGTTTATGCGCTAAAGCGTTATTCCAATAATCCAGCGCGCCCGGGCCGCCTACAAATATAATGGCGTCAAAATCTTTTACCTTTATAGCGTTAAATAGCATATCGGGGCTCACCTGCGCCCCCAGTTTACCCCTGGCCAAGCCAAGTGCGGTTGAAGCGACCTGGACTTCTACGCCATTTTTTTCTAAAACTGCTTTAGTATCCAGTAACTCCTCGTCGCGAAAACCGTCGTGGGCAATAATCATGACCGCTTTTTTCATGTGACCCACCTCCTTGGCGTAGCCGGAAATTACGCAGCCTAAGCTTAAAATAAACAAAACTATTCCATACCGCTTTAGCGCTTTAACCATTGATCAACAAATAAGTCTGTTTAGCTATCATTAGCTCTTCATTAGTCGGAATAATAAGTATTTTGGGCTTTTTCTTCAGGTGGCTAAAGAGGCCCCGGATAATTTTTCCCCTTACCCTCTTCTGGTTTTCTCCGATACCACCGGTAAAAACAAGGGCATCGCAGCCGGACATAATTCCCGTATAAGCGCCAATATATTTTTTGATGCGATAAATAAATATTTCTAGCGCCAGCCTCGCGCGTTTATTCCCCAGCTTAGACTTTTCTTCCAAAATACGCACATCATTGCTTATGCCGGATATCCCCTTAAGCCCGCTTTCCCGGTTTAACAAAGTATTCATTGCGGCAATATCCAGTTTTTTCTTTTTCATGATATGGGTAATTAAGGCCGGATCCACGTCTCCGCAGCGCGTCCCCATAACCAGGCCTTCTAAAGGAGTAAAACCCATACTCGTATCTATGGATTTGCCTCTATCTACAGCGGTAATACTACTGCCATTACCTAAATGACAGGTGATTAATTTTAATTTATTTATGGGCGACTTTAATAGGCGCGCGGCTTCGTGGGCCACATATTCATGGCTGGTTCCGTGAAAACCGTATTTGCGTATACAAAGCTTAGTATAATATTCATAAGGGAGTCCGTAAATATAAGCGTAATCCGGAAGGCTTTGGTGGAAGGCGGTATCAAATACCGCGACCTGTTTTATGCCTGCCAGTAACTTATTGCAGGCAAGTATCCCGGCCAGGTTTGCCGGATTATGCAACGGCGCTATGGCGCAACACTGCCGGATTTTTCTAATAACCAAAGGATTAATTAACGCCGGTTTCTTAAAACTCTCTGCTCCGTGAACTACCCTATGCCCCACAGCGTCAACGGAATTAACTTTACTTAAAATAAGCTTTAGTCCGGTATAGTGATCCTGGATATCCGAGCCCTCTTCGCCAATATGCTCGATTACGCCCTTAGTTAAAAGTTTTTTCTGGGGCATCTTAAAGAGCTTATATTTTATGGATGAACTTCCGCTATTAATTACGAGTATATTCATTTTATTGCGCCCTTATTGCTGTTACCGCTACGCAATCCACAACGTCTTCAACTAAGCATCCGCGCGATAAATCGCTAGCCGGCTTATTTAGGCCCAGAAGCAACGGCCCTAATGCCCTGGCTCCAGAGAGCCGCTGGGTTAATTTATAGCCAATATTGCCTGCCTCTAAATTAGGAAATATTAAAACATTCGCTTTTCCACCTAGCGGGCTATCCGGATATTTTATTTTGGCTACGTCCGGGACAATCGCCGCATCCACCTGCATCTCTCCATCCGCCAGCATTCCGGGAGCCAGCTCTTTAAGCATAGAGAGCGCCTCGGCAATTTTCTCAGCGGATTTAGCTCTGGCTGAGCCTTTAGTGGAATAACTTAAAAAAGCTATACGCGGGGTAATCTCCAAAACCTTTCCGGCTAATTCCGCGGCCGAAAGGGCGATACGGGATAATTGTCGCGAATTTGGATCCGGTATTACGCCGCAATCCGCGAATACAAAAGTCCCGGATTCCCCATAAGGGCAATTCGGGACATCCATAATAAAACAACTGGAAATTATGGTGATACGCTCGTCTATCCCGATACAGCGCATAGAAGCCCTGACCATATCCGGAGTTGTGTGCGCGGCTCCAGCAACCAATCCGTCAAACTTACCCTCTGTAGTCATCATCGCGGTATAATAAAGCGTATCCGCTTCAAAAAGTTTTCTCACCTGCGAAATATCAATATCTTTTGCCTTATATGTTTCATAATATTCCTGAATATAGCGCTCTCTCTCTTGATTATCCACCATCTCCTTGGTAAAAAGCGTAACCTTAGCCAAACCCTCTCCCTGAATAATACGCGCTGCCTCAATTACGCGCGGATCATTATATTCCGGAAGCACGATGGATTTTATCTTTTTTCTTGCCCTCTGGCGGATCTGTTCAATTGCGTTCATCTTTTACATCCCTTTCAATATTTTATTTAAGTCTACGTTATCCTTAATCAATTTCACTACCGCGTTAATTTTTTCCTTATCCCGCGGCCGGATCTTTACGGTTAAATCATGAATAGAAGTTGCCACATCATAGGTATCGGACTTAGCCAGTAAAATCGGAATCTGGGCTTTATATAATAAATTCATTATCGGCTGTTCCGGTGTTATCCCTCCGGATAAAACTATACCGCTAGCCTTAAGCCTTTTAGCGTTTTTCTCTCGAAAACAGCTTAAAACAGTCATAATCATATCTTCCCGATCTCCGGGCGTAATCACCAGGCTATCTTCAACGATATATTTTACTGCGTCGCGCGGCTCCATTGCCCCGACAATGACCTGAGAAACGTATGACTCCAAATATTCCTTACCGCACAAAATCTCAAAACCTGTTTCTTCCAGGATCTGCTCAATGGTCGGGCGTGAAAGCATAGGGTTATAAGGAATTACCCCTAAAACATCTACGCCTTTCCTCTTTAATCCCCTCCTGACCAGATCATTGATTTTGTTAAATTTATCCGGAAGGACCTTATTAATGATTACACCTAAGAGCTTAACGCCTTCCCGTTCAAAGAGCGCTTTATTCAGAATAATCTCATCAATCGGCCGGCCTACTCCTCCGGAAGAGATCAATATTGCTTTTGAACCCAGCAATTTCGCGACTGTAGCGTTAGAATGGTCAAAAACCGAACCTACTCCGGCGTGGCCCGTCCCTTCAACAATAACTAAATTCTGTCCTTTAGAAACCCGGCGAAACGAATCTTTAATCTGCCGGCTAATGGATTCTTTATTGGGAGAGGCGATATACCTCTCTGTAAATCCTTTTTCTACGGCAATCGGGCTCATATCTTTTAGCCCGCACTTTATGCCGCAGACTTCCTCGATCAGGACAGAATCTTCGTCAATTTTCAGGCCTTCTTCTTCCAGGTAACGCTGGCCGATCGGCTTAATGAAACATACTTTTTTAAAGATATTCTGGAAATTGCGGATTAAGCCTAATGAAACCGTGGTCTTACCATCATTCTGCTTGGTAGCAGCGATGAATATTTTCTTCATTCTAGGTTTTCTTCTATTTTTTTCTTTAAGGCCGCCTTATTCAGGGCACCAGTAACCTGGTCCATGACCTTGCCGTTCTTAATAAATATCAGGCTAGGAATTGACATAATACCGTAGGCTGCAGCGCTTTTAGGGTTAGTGTCAACATCCAGCTTGCCGATTTTCATTTTGCCGGCGTATTCCTTGGCTAACTCTTCAACTAGCGGAGCGATCATTTTGCAGGGCCCGCACCAATTCGCCCAAAAATCAACCATAACCGGGACCTTGGATTCCAAGACTTCTTTCTTAAAGTTGCCATCGCTAAAATGCAGAATACTCATATCTTTTATCCTCAAGTTAAAAGATTATTAATGCGGAAAGCTTAATTAAATTATCATAACTAGGTAGGAATTGCAAGGAGTTTTAGCGCGTATGGCTTGAGAAATAGCCGCCGGTAAGGGCGTCCAGCGAAGCGGTCAACTCCCTGACCCGTAATTCTTTTTCAAAGCGCTTCTTTCTATCCTCAATCTGTAAACTATCCATCTCCATCTTAACCCGAATACGCTCAAAATATGTTTTATTCACTTCGTCAAGTATGTCGTCCCTTAGCTGCACCATCAGCCGTGAGCGCGTATCAATAGAGGTCTGGTCGCTATTCCAGACCAACTCGCTTAAATCCCAGCTTAAAGTAACATCCCAATCCAGCGTATCCCGTCCGCGCCTTAAAGTATCATCGCAATCTTTAGTGGTTGAACCGCCCTCCCAGTGCCAGAGGTCGCCGGTATTTCTTTCCAGACCCATACTTACCTTGGGAAATATAGCTTTTTTCTGCGCCTGCTTCCTCCAATTAATTATTTTACTGGGCTCTACCTCAGCGTATTTAATTGCCTGTTTTTGCACCTCTTCAATCCCGGGCTCTCCGTTGGAATACCCCGAAATTATATCCGGAACCTCAAACGAACTTGTATAGCTTAAACTAGTCTTAAATAATCCCTTATCGCTACAGGCGTATAAATTCATATCTTTATCCAATAGTAAGAAATTAATGCTACCGGAAGCAAGGTTAAAAGAAAGTTCTCTCCAGGCGTCATCCTTATACATAAAAACTCCTGACTTACTCATTGCATAGAACCCGGATGATTTATCCGAAAATAATAAAAATTGGGTGTCGCGGCTGAGTAATCCGTATTCGGATAATAATTCCCAACCCGCGCCCCTGTTTTTACTCTTGTATACTCCGCGGCTGGTCGCCAAGTATAGATTATCCGGACTTTGCGGATCTATGGCTACATACCTTATCTCAGAATGCCGTTCATCTTCATCGCGGTCTTCAGTTTCTTCTTCCTGCTCTAAGCCGTTTTCTACCGGATGCGCGATAAAAATTCTTTCCCAGGTCATCCCGCTATCAACGGTTTTAAATACCCCATCACTGCAGGAAACATAAAGCTGCTCCGGCTCCTTATAAACAACGCTAATATTAAATATTCTGCTTGCCCCTAATTTTCCTGCTTCCTTATACCAGGAGCGGCCCCTATCTTTACTAACGAACAAACCGGATTTTGTCCCCAGATACATGCCTTGAGGTATTATGGTTACGAATACGCACTCATTTTCAAATGAATTCTTACCTTTAAAAATCCTGTTCCATCTTTGGCCAGCGTTTTCGCTAAAATAGAGACCGTTTCCGGTTGCCGCGTAGAGGGCATTTTTATTCTGGGCATCAAAAATCAGATAATTAACCGCGCGGCTATCCCCGCGGACTGAAAGGATATTCCGCCAAGTATTACCCGCGTCTTCAGTTCTAAATACCCCTTTATCCGCTCCGGCATAAATTACTTTAGGGTTATCCGGACTGACTAAAACGCTTCTTACGTTAACTATGCCCCTGCTTACCTCCTGCCACTCAGGCTCTGACGACCAGGCCTTCCCGCTCACCAAAACCAGCGCTGCTAAAACTACTATAACTTTTTTCATTTTACCACCTCCTGCTTCAATAGACGCGGGAGGTAGAGAAATCTAACTTAAAAAAAATCCCCGCATTTTTTCAATACGGGGAAAATAAAACTGGCAAGGGGAATTCTATTTTTCTTTGTTTTTTACCGGGCATTGCCTGCCCGCTGGTAGTTTACCCCTTGCCTAAACTAAGTATAACACATCAGCCCTGATTTTCAAGGCCACTTTAAATAGGGACAGCGACCGTTTTTCCCATAGAAAAACGGTCGCTGTCCCTATTTATTTTACGCTGGCATGCCTAAATATAGCCTTATAGCCTGGATAAAGCTTGGCTGCCTCTTATGGTGCCTTCTTGCTGGTTTGCGCATTAACTTTCTATGCATTCGCCTCATCTTAGCCTCCTTTGCGCCCTCCTCCAGGGTCACCCAAACCTATCGGATGGTTCGGTGTGTTGCCCTCTGCAACAAAAAACCCTAAAAGGATTAATTTTAGGGTTAGCTCCTTTTGGCAACCCCGCTAGCCCGCCTTTGGCGGGTCCGGAAGTTTTGCGCCCCAGCATTGCTGCTGGTTAGCCTTTTCATTAGGTCAGGTTTAAATTGTCAAATATCAACTAAAAAAGTATAACATATTTTTTAAGGCTTTGTCAAGTCCGGCAGGTTTGCCCCATCCAGGCCTAAAATCTCATTTTTTACCTCTTTATAAGCCAAGGGGTCAATAATACTGTAAATTTCCTGCGCCAGCCGCAAGAATTCCTTGGCCTTATTCTTTTTTCCCAGTTTCTTATACAACAAACCTAAATTATGATACGCCGCGGCCACTTCCGGCTGCGCCTGGATCTCTTTTGCGGCATTTAGCGACTCTTCCAAGGCAAGTTTAGCTTCCAGTAGCATATCCATCTCAAGATACAGCTCGCCGATCATGTTATAATCCGAAGGCAGGTTCAATTTATTCCCCTGGCTCAAATCTATCCTTAGCCCGGCTAAGTAATAATCTTTGGCCTTTTGATACTGTTTTTCAAATAAACACAATTCCCCAAGATTAAAATAATAATCGCTTAAACCATTCTTAATTTTAAGTCTCTCAAAAATCACCCGGCTTTTGCGGTAAAACTCATCCGCGGCTTTAAAATCCTCCTTATTGGAAAAAACCAATCCGATATCAAAATAATCGCAAGCCAGGTTATAGCGATGCTCATAAGAATACTGCCTTTCGCGGTTAATCTCGGCGCTTTTGGTTAAAAGACTTAAGGCCAAATCGTTTTCATCCTTATCTATATGCCATACAGCCAGCTTACGCATGGCTACGGCTTCATTTAATTTATCATTGTTCTTGCGCGCCAATTCCAGGGCCTTATTATAAAAATCAGCTGCCTTAAGGTATTCACCTTGCAGTTGGTAAAGCCAGCCAATTTCAATATAGCCTGCGGCTAAACACTTAAAATCCCGCTTCTTCTCCGCTAAAAGCGCGTAGTCAAAATAATATTTTAAGGCCCTCTCCTTATTCCCCAGCCTAAGGTAAGTATCGCCAAGCAACCGGTAAATATCCCGGAAGTCCGGGTCTTTCTTAATAATCCGGTCAGCCAGCTGGATAACTTGCTGGTTATCGCCTTTGCTAAATAAATCCCTGGACTTCAAGAATAAACGGTAGGCATTTGGATTAAGCGTAGGTAAAAACATAAAGAGACATAGACCTAACCCTATGCCGGCGGCTAAAATTAAAAACCCGGCCAGCCATTTCCGGTTTAGCCTTACCCTTATTTTATCCCTGCTCTTAAACGCTTTGTCTTTGGGCTTAAAGAGAAAAAAAGCCGGGTCTCCATAAAGCAGGTAATTCGCCCAATGTAAAGAGATGAGCCCATAATCCCGGACTAACTTGATCCTGCTTAAACGCAAACTTTCACCGACAGATTTCCCGAAGATTAAATGGTGATAAAATTCTTTGGCGAAAGCCAGGCTGGCGAAATCATCAATCTTGCGTATTGAGCCGATGTAATGCCTGACTCCTGAAAAAAGGAAGGCCGAAGCAAAGGAATAATATCTCTTCTGATAATCCGCCTCAATTATACCGCTGGCGTTACCTTGCGCCGAATTACAGGCATTAGAAAAAACCAACGCCGGCAAAGAAACAGCCTGCCCCATGCTTAAAATATCCTGTATATTAAATTTCCCGTCGCTTAAGACCCATCCGCTATTTTTCTGGTTATACTGGTCATACTCGCCATGCCCGGCAAAATGTATAATGTCATAGTCGCAAAGGTTCTTCTTTAGGTATAACTTATCTATATTTGTGGATTTAAAATCAACGTGTATGTTTGAACGCTTACGGTCAAACTGGTTTTTAATGCTTAGGCCTTCCTGATAAGCGCATTTTAAATCATTGGTCGGATTGGCCAAAATTAACATCTTAAAAATATGCGTAGCCGAGCGGTATTGCACCCGGCTAGCCTGGCTTTTCGTCCTAACCAGCCTTCCTAAGTTAAATTTCAGGCAGAGAAAATTATCTCCATCATAAAGCAGTTCCCAGGGAATATTAATCAGCTCTTCATCAATGGTCAGCGCTAAGTTGGCAGAGAGGGATGATTTTAACCTCTCTTTAACCGAACGGCTTAAAAGATGATCCCAGAGGGCCTGTCCTGTTTTCTGTAAGCTTCTAATTAAAGCGCTATCCTGTAAGACAACCTTATTTAATACTGAAGTGACCTCGGCGCAGAGCCGATCAATCTGGCTAAGATCGACTTTGTGCTGGCTATATTGCTTTAGGGTTGCCGGAGAGTCGTTGGCCTCAAAAAGGCTCATCTTCAGCAGGTCAACCTGGCGGCTAATCTCCAAAATAAGGGTCTTTTCTTCTGGCATTCTTTTATTTAGGCCTTAATATCTAAAACCACTGAAGCGAACTTACCGCTATCGTTGCTCAGCTCTAACTCATATTTACCCAAGGCAACATGCTCAAAATTAACCGAACCCGAATCGCTAAGGTAGGATTCTAATTCCAAACCATCCTTAAAGAGAGTAACCCTTAAGCCTTTAAAGGGTAGCGCGCCAGGCTTAAAAATAGCCCTGGTCATTAAGTTAAAGAATTTTCCATCCTTATTTTCTATCCGCACCTCTAATCGAATATTCTTAAAATCCTTGAATATAGTGACTTCCTCCTTAAAATCCCGGATTTTACGGCTGCGTAATAGCGGTACGGGAATTAACTCCTGGCCTAAAAGAATATCTCCGCTGGCATTGATTATCTCAAGCATATTCTCTTTGAGCCGTAAAACAATATCCAGGATCGACGGCTTATCATTTGATTTCAATAACTCCAGCACCCTGTTTAGCAGCTCTTCAGGCACCTCTTTTAATTCAGCGGAACTTTCAGCGTTTAAGCTAAGAGCAAAAAGATGAGCGCAATCATCACAAGCAGCTAAATGGGCTTTTATCCGCTCGCTTTCTTCATAGCTTAAGCAACCATCAAAAAAACAAGCCATGGCCTCTTCATCAGGATGAGCATCGTTAACCCTAGAGCGCCTCTTCCATCTGTTGTAAACTTTTTTAATTAAAACCTCTAACTTATCCGGCATATTGATAGTCCCCTCCTTAGTATAATAGACGCAAGCGCCTTAAAAATCTAACTTAAAACCTTTACTCCTAAAACACTCTCTTAGTTTATCAATAATCCTCTTCTTCTGCATATCTATGGCCCCGCGGGAAAGTTTAAATAAATCTTTTAAGGCCTCCAGCTTTACGCCTTGATTAATATTTAACTCTATAAGAAACCTGCTTTGCAGGCTTAAACCGTCCAGGCAATCCTCCAGGCTCTTTAACATTTCTTCCTGGGCAAGCAGCTCAGGCACGGAAATTGAACCATCAGCTAGTGTATCCTTAAGGCTAAAACCTTCGTCATTCTCAGCTTCCAGAGAAAATGCCGGTTTAACCCTACGCAGATAATCCAGGGTGAAATTTATAGTAAGCAGCCTTAACCAGCTGGCCAGGCTACAGCCATTTATACCTCTAAAGCTTTTTAGTTTTTTATAGTCGTCTTGGATCAAAGAAGAGAAAAAACCCTGAAATATATCGTCTATATGGTCAGGGTTAGAGGCAAGAATGTTCTTAGAGTTTAATACGCTGTGGATATACTTATATATCAGGCGGGAATAACGTTTTAAGAATTCATCCCAGGATTGGCTGTCCCCTTTGACGCATTTCTGGACGAAATCTAAATCAGTCACAAAATTTATTATACCACCGCAATACCCAAAAACAATAGATTAAATAGGGACAGCGACCATTTTTCCGCGTATATAGTATTAGAAAAAACGGTCGCTGTCCCTATTTATTAACACAAGAAGGCTGCTCAGCTTCAACATAACCATAAGCAGGCAGGTATTAAAAAAGCCTAACACGGGCAAAAATACGACTCCCCCGAATATTCCGGCTAACCACCCGCCAATAAGATCGCTGGCATAAAGCAACCCTGAAACAGCGCCTGCGTTATCCCTATTATCTTTTAGGTATATCTTGGCGGCTAAAGGAAATTCCAGGCCCATAAGTAAGCCCGCAATAAACAATAGGCAATAGAAAATTGCAGCTGAATTGTTTAAAATAACGTTGCCTCTGGTAATAACTGACCCCAGTATAAATATAAAACTAATTATTAAGGCTTCCATTATAATTAAAATTGATCCCGGTTTCTTTAGCCGGCTAAACGCCGGAGAAAGTAAAATAACCCCTATTGCGGCTCCAAAGATAAATACCGCGGTTAATATACTTATCATCTGATACAAGCACCCGTAAGAAACCTGGTAAGCAAATAATAAAAGCAGGTTAGCCAGCATTCCGAAAAATCCGGTTGTAAAAATCGCGTAGGCAACCGGGATTTTTGGATCACGTTTAATTTTAGAGACAACCATTACCCCTAAGCTCATCAGAAAAATTATAAGGAATAATAATTTTAAATTAACATAGCCAAGATAACTAAATACCCGGCTAAATCCGGGAGAGAACTTCTTATTTATAATCTTTAAGGTTGCATATACTGCCGCGGGCCGCAGGTCCTGATTACTCTCCTTTGTGGCTAACCTAAGTTCCTGATTAAACCAATCCAGCCACCTCTGGCTTAAGCGCTCTTGAAGATAATCCGGAATGAGTATCCCCTGCGCGACACCGCGCTTCATTAGCCTCTCGGATAATAAAGTAGGATTAACCAGCATTATCCCGTCTGCCTCAGAAGCGATAAATATGTTGTAATCTCCAGGAATGACGCGCGTATATTTAAAAGAAAGCCTTAAACTATTCCATACGCAGTTATTCAGATCTTTTAACTCACTGCTCAGGTAGGTCAATGAACCTGGCATCCACAAAGCGATTATACCTTTGGGATTTAGTCTCATCTTAGCCCTCTTAAAAAACTCTTCCGTAAAAAACCGGTTACTGGATAAATCCGCTTGAGCCGATAGCCCTATCAAAATCACATCGTAAGATTTTTTGCTGGTCATTAAGAACAGCCGGGGGTCGGTATTAATAATATTTACTCTGCTGTCAGCGAGCTCAGCTTCGCTTAAAGACGTAGGGTATTCTTTAAGTAACTTGATAATCAAGGGGTCAATTTCAACATAATCCAGGCTTTTGAGGGGGTGTTTCAGGGACTCTGCGATTAAGCCTCCGATACCGGAACCTACAATCAGGATATCCTGCGGCGAGTCATGAAATAATAACGGTAAGTTGGCGAAGTCGCTGACAAATTGCTTATCCGGGAAAGGAGTAGTAATCGCCGGCACTCCGTTATAGAAAAAGGTGTACTGGTTAAGTTTTTTGGTTACGGTAATATTAGCGTAATTAGAATTCCGATAATCCAGGATAAACTGGCCCTGCCATTGTTTATCAATTGAGGCTCTTTGCAAATAACCCGCGGCTTTAGCGGAAAATAAAACGCATAAAAACGTAATAACGCACAGATAAAAATATCTTTTCTTAGCCCGGGTAAGAAAAATGGACAAAATAATATTTAGGAAGGAAATAATAAGCACTATTTGAAATGAAGTCAGGCGCGGTATGAGTAAAAATACCAGAATTATCCCGCCGAATATTGTCCCAAGGGCCTCCCAGGCATAAACCATCCTTATTGAGCGTTCAGAGTTGTTGGTTATTAAGGAATGTTCCTTACAAGCGCAGCTAAAGAGCGCGCCATGTAAAAATGCCGCTGGAAAGATTATCGCCAACGAAGAGAAGAATATAACGGGTAAAGAAACCGCTTCTATAAAAGGTAGGCCTGTAAACGCCTTAAACGTGCGCGCAAAGTAAATAGTAAACGGCAGGATCAACGCGAAGAGTATATTTAAAGCTATAAAAACGCTTAATTTATTCTTAATCCTCTCTATAGCTTTTCCGAGGAAAAAAACACCGGCGGCTTCCAGAATAACCCAGTTAGCCAGAATAATGCCTACGGTTAACTCATTACCGGAAAAATTGACCAGAAGCTCGCGCAGGATAATAATCTGAGCGATTAAGCCGCTTAAACCGATAATAAAAATAGTAGATAGAAGCGCCATAGAAATAAATAGGGACAGCGACCGTTTTTTTCGTGTATATAGTATTAGAAAAAACGGTCGCTGTCCCTATTTATTATAAGCCTTTTTTAACGATATACTCGCACAGATCAACTACTCTGTTGGAATAGCCCCATTCATTATCGTACCAGGAAAGGACTTTCACAAAATCGTCCTGAAGAACTTTAGTGCTCAACATATCAACAATTGAACTTAAGGTACAGTGATTGAAATCAACTGAAACAACCGGGTCATCCGTAACTCCCAGAATGCCTTTCATCCTACCAACAGCTGCCTCTTGCATCGCCGCGTTAATATCTTCGGCGCTGACTTTTTTACTTAATAAACAGGTCAAATCCACGACTGAAACATTAGGCACCGGAACACGCATGGAAAAACCATCCAGCTTTCCTTTTAACTCCGGAATAACCAAAGAAAGCGCCTTAGCTGCGCCGGTAGATGTAGGTATCATGGATATAGCGGCTGCGCGCGCCCTGCGCGGATCAGCATGGGCCATGTCCTGCACCCTCTGGTCGTTAGTATAAGCGTGAATCGTAGTCATTAACCCTTTTACGATTCCCCACTTATCATTTAAAACCTTGGCAATTGGCGCCAGGCAGTTGGTCGTGCAGGAAGCATTGGATAAAACATTGTGGCTTTTCGGGTCATATTTATCTTCATTAACGCCCATAACAATAGTAATATCCTCGCCCTCAGCCGGAGCAGAAATGATAACTTTCTTTGCTCCTCCTTTAATGATGTGATTTTCAGCGCCCTTAACTTCTTTGCCTTTTTTATTTACGCCGTCCTTCTTTATAGTAAATAAACCTGTGGATTCAATTACAATATCCACCCCTAAATCTTTCCAAGGCAACTCTGAAGGGTCTTTCTTGCTTAAAACTTTTATCTCTTTGCCATTGACCGAAATCGCATCAGCACCGGTGGCTTTTACTTCCCCGCCAAACCTTCCGTGCACCGAATCATATTTTAACAACAACGCGTTGGATTTAGCGTCGGTTAAATCATTGACAGCGACTAACTCCAGGCTCGTAGAGTTTTTTTCCAGGATAGCCCGGGCAACTAAACGGCCAATCCTTCCAAAACCATTGATACCAACTTTCACTGCCATTTTGTTTCCTCCTTTTGATTAATATATTGGTTTTATTCTTTTATCGCCTTTAAGTGCTTGGCGGCTAATTCCGGAGAGGTGGGGTCAATATAAAATCCCGTCCCCCATTCAAAACCGGCAACCTGCGTAAGCTTAGGCATGAATTCAATATGCCAATGGTAATACTCCATTTCCCCATCGCCATTGATTGGTGCAGAATGAATAATATAATTGTAAGACAAATTAATAAATACTTTTTTTATTTTAGCTATTGTTTCTTTCAAAACTTCAGCCAAGGCCTGGATTTCTTCCTGGGTCATATAGCAAAAATGCCCGCTGTGCTTTTTCGGCATTATCCAGATTTCAAACGGAAAACGCGAAACAAACGGACAAAATGATATAAAATATTTATTCTCCAGGATTATGCGTTCTTTTTCCTGAGTTTCCTGCCGGATAATATCGCAAAATATGCATCTTTCGCGGTACTCAAAATAATTCTTGGCCCCGTGTATTTCCTCTAACGCGTTCTTAGGCACCATCGGAAGCGCGACAATCTGGGTATGCGGATGCTCTAACGATGCCCCTGCAGCTGAACCGAAATTCCTAAAAAACATAAGATACTTAAAGCGTTTATCTTTAGCTAGATCTATCGCCCGGCGGCAGCACATCTTTAAATAATTTTCAACCTCCTGCGGCAATAAATCACAGATATCCTTGGCATGATACGGCGTCTCTACCAGTACTTCATGCGCGCCTATTCCGCTGGACATATCATATATCCCCTGCGGCCTTCTATTTAATTCCCCTTCCACCTGTAGCGCCGGGAATTTATTCGGGACAACCCGCACCTGCCACCCTGAAGTATTGGCTTGCGTCCCCGGCTCGCGGATCGCGTCAATTTCCGGCGGAGTCATCGCTTCGTTACCGTAGCAAAAAGGACAAACTCCTCCTTTTTGAATATACTGTTCATATTGAAAGTCGCTCGGCGCGCTGGGATGATCAGTATCTACGATCACCCACCTGCCCACAACCGGATCTCTCCTTAATTCACCCATTTTATACTTCTACTCCTCTTAAAAAAGTAGCGGCGTCTTCCGGTGGAAGCGGACAGATATAAAATCCCGTTCCCCATTCAAAACCGGCAACGCGCGTCAGACGGGGCATAATCTCAATGTGCCAGTGATAATCCTGATCTACCGTCTTCCAGTAGCCGGCCTTCTGCCTGCGAAAAGGCGCGGTATGAATAACATAATTATACGGCGGGTCATTTAATCCTTTCTTAAGTTTAGAAAGGACTATTTTCATAACCTTGCCTAAATTTTTTATGGATTCTGCATCCAGACAAGTAAAATCACAACAGTGTTTTTTAGGGAGTATCCAGATTTCAAAAGGAAACCTCGCCGCAAACGGCGTAATAGCGATAAAACCATCCAAATCCAGGACTATGCGGTCTTTCTGTTCAATCTCCTGCCGGATTAAATCGCAGAATATACATCTTTCATGATAATCAAAATATTGTTTGGAACCGGCAAGTTCTTCCTTTACGCGCTTGGGGTTTACGGGTGTAGCAATAAGTTGGGAGCGGGAATGCTTTAAAGAACTGCCCCCGGCGCTTTTCCCGTAATTCTTAAACACCAGAGCATATTTAAAACGTTTGTCTTTCTCTAAATCCGTGATTCTATCGGAATAGCACTTTAAAACCTTAGCTATCTGCTCAGCGCTTAAATCGCTCATATTAGCGATATGCTGGTTCGTCTCCACGATGATCTCGTGCGCGCCGATACCGTTCATCATGTCATAAAGGCCCTTACCTCTTCGGTCAAGCTCGCCCTCTATCCTTAAAAACGGGGCGATGCTGGGCACGACCCTTAATTCCCAGCCGGGTGTATTGGGCGCAGTATTCGTTGGCCTTATGGAATAAATTTCCGGGGGAGTCTGGGATTCTGAACCTTCGCAAAAAGGGCAAGACTTATCAGGAGGCAATTCTTCCTGCTTACTGCTGAATTGATCGGGCCTTTTAGCGCGCTCAGTAGCAATAATTACCCACCTGCCGATAATCGGATCTTTTCTTAGTTCTGGCATAAGCTGAAATTATAACATAACAAGACCATTATGCAACTACTTTTTCCCAAAGAGGTCGCCGGCCTTAATTTTATGGCCGTGGACAAATTCCTTAGCGCTCATTCTCTTACCAGCCTCTAATTGCAGCTCTTCAATCATCAGAAAGCCTCTAGCGGTTGCTACAACTATCTCGTTTTTAGGCTCTGTGATTTGCGCGACTTCTCCAGGCTGAATTTTATTTTTGCAGCTTAAATCTGGCCCGAATTCAGCCTTAAAAATCTTAAGCAGCTTCCCTTTATAATATGTAAAAGCGCCTGGCCAGAGTAGACATCCTCTTACTAGATTATTGATTTCACTAGCGGGCCTGGCCCAATCAATATAACCGTTAACCTTTTTTAATTTAGGCGCCATTACCGCTTGGGCTTCATCCTGCTCAATTAATTTAAATGTTTTATTCATTATATCCTTAAGCGCAGCCATTAATAACTCCGCGCCCAGCGAGCGTAGTTTTTCCTCTAGGGTTATTGCGTCATCGTCTTTGTTTATAGAAACTTCTTTTTGCGCGATTATGGGCCCGGTATCCATCTTACGGATTACCTTAATAATAGTTACGCCTGTAGAGCTCTCGCCATTAATTATAGCCCAATTTATAGGAGCGGCTCCCCGGTATTTCGGCAAAAGTGAAGCATGTATATTGATGGGTATAACCTTAGGTATATCTAATACTTCTTGGGATAAAATCTGGCCGTAAGCGACAATAACCAATAAATCGGCAGAGAAACTCTTCAGGTAATTCAGCGCTTCAGGAGAATTTACACTTTCCGGCTGGAAAACTTTTAATCCCGCCAGTTTCGCCGCAGCCTTTATATCGGTCGCAGCCAAATGCATATCCCTGCCCTTCTTTTTATCAGGCTGGGTCACCACGCAACAAACTTCATAAGGGCTTTTTATCAAAGCCTCTAATGCCGGAACCGCAAAATGTGCGCTGCCAAAAAATATTATTTTCATATTGGATATTGAATCATTGGAATTTCATTCGGCATTGGGATTTGGTCATTGGTCATTATAATGGATCAACATCTACGGTTACTATTATACCCGAATGCCGGAAATTTTTTAAACTATTTCTTAAGAACGCGCTGGCCGCAATTACCTTGCTACAGCGTAGCAACACCTGCCAATGATAATTCCCTCTTAGCTTAGCCGGGTTAGACGGATTAACCGCAACTATTTCAATATCTTTACTTTTGTTTATTTCTCTTAAGTTAGCGCATAATGACTCTGCGGCATCTTTGACCTTATCCTCAATTTTAGCCCGCAATTTTACTAAAACCATATGTTTATATGGCGGAAATCCCAGCTGCCTTCTTTGCTTTAGCTCTTCTTCATAGAAGAAATTGGCGTCTTTTTTTAGCAGCGCTTGAAAACAATGGTGCGCAGGCAAGCCGGTCTGAATCAGAAATTTCTTGCGCGTCAGGCTGATTAGCCCGGATAATAAACCGGAGACTTTCTCCGTAGAACGAAAGTCCACGCGGTTTAAGGCGTTATCTATCCCTAAAACGCCTATAAGGTCAAACTCTAACCCAGCCTGTCTGATAACACTGCTCGTGGCTATTGCTATATCGGAATTCTGCGGATTTAAATTATTCTCATCCAATATATTGATCCTGGCCTGCGGAAATATACGGGCGAGCTCGCTCTCTATCTTCTCTGTCCCTGCTCCGGAAAATTTAATATAACCGGAATTACATTCCGGACATATCTTTGGAGGTTGCATCTTAAAATTACAATAGTGGCAACCTAACAAATCTTCTTTAAAATGATAAACTAAATTTATACTACAGCGCGGGCATTTAAGGACTTTTCCGCAATTATGACAGGTTGCGCTTGTAGCAAAACCCCGGCGGTTAAGAAATAAAAGTGTCTTACCTTTTTCATTTAAAACAGAATAGATAGAATCTTCCAGCAAGCGGGACAAAATAGCTTTTTTCTTTCCCGCTTGAAAAGGTAAACGCCGCGTATCAATAATTTTAACTTCGGGAAACTCTTTTCTCCTGGGAATAAGCGTATATTTAGCTTTTTGTTTCTTGCTTAAATAAAAACTTTCTAACGAAGGCGCACTGCTCCCTAAAATCAGCTTAAAACCCTCTAATTTAGAGCGGGTTAATCCTGCTTCCCGGGCGTGATAATGCGGCGCCTGTTCCTGTTTATAGACCGAATCCTCTTCATCGTCTATAATCATCAGGCCTAAATTACTTAACGGCGCAAAAACTGCTGAGCGCGTGCCCACAACGACCTTGGGTTCATTGTCCTTAAGTTTGACCCACTCTTCTAATTCTTTTGGCTGCTTACGGTATAAGATCCGGGCATTTATTCCCAAACGCTTCTCAATTGTATCGCGAGCCTTAAATACATAAGGCACATCCGGTAACAAGAGTATCGCTGATAACTTACTATCTAAGGCCTTTTTTATCTCAGCTATATACACATCCCAGCGCGCCTGGCCATCCAAATCATGAATTAAAAGATAAGGGGACGCTTCGGTAGTTTCTACTTTTAAAACCCCCGAAGCGTCCCCTGTTTTCTTTCCCTTTCTTAAATCCTCAGGTATCGCTGTTTCAATTGCCTCGCCCCAAGAGCAACAATAGTAATCCGCTATCCACTTAGTCAGTAAAAGTAACTTCTCAGTTAACAATGGCTGCTCATCAATCAGCTCTAATACCGGTTTTAAATTCTTAACCCCGCTCTTTTTGGCTAACCCCACCACATAACCAACTATGCGCCGGGTTCCGAAGCTAACCCAGACCCTTACGCCTACTTTAATTTTTTCTTTTATTGCCTCAGGGACAATATAATCAAACGGGCCGCTGACTGCTAGCCCCACCACTATTTTAGCGTATAACACCGGATAACTCCTGGCAGCTGAAAGGCTTCTTTATTTTTTGGATTCTTTCTTTTATTTCCTTAAGTTTTTCAGGGTGGTTTTTTAAATCTAGGATTAAATCCTTTACCTCAGGGATACCTTTAGGGCTAGCGCCTATCCCGAATTGTTTTAAGGCCCGGACGTTTGCTTCTTCCTGGCCGGGGATCATAGATATAAATATCGGGGCCAGCTCCATATTAAGTATCTCAGCGATAGTGGAGCCGCCGGGCTTAGTTACAATAACATCGGAAACCGCCATAAGCTCTTCGGCGTTATTTACAAATCCAAAAACCTTTACATTGGCTAGGTTTCTGGCGGTTAATCTTGCGTATAACTTTTTATTACCCGCGCACACAAGGATAACCTGCGCCTCGGGAGCTAATAATTCGGCAATATCCTCAAGCGGGCCAGTGCCAAAAGATCCCGTCATAAGTAAAACCGTGAATTTATCCACCTGAATTCCCAGCTTATTGCCCAAAGCCAGCCTGTCAAACTGTTTTAAGAATTTAGCGTCGGAAGGCAAGCCAAATACCTTTACCTTATCTTCCGGCACGCCTTCGGCTAAAAGCCTATCTTTAGTAAAATCCGATGCCACGACGTAAAAATCAGTGCCTTTAGCTATCCAGAATGGATGCACTCCAAAATCCGTAATTATGGTAACTAACTTTGAGCTTATCTTATTTTTTAATTTTAGGCGGCCGGCGATTTCTGAAGGCAGGAAATGCGTGGAGATTATATAATCCGGGTTTTCGCTGACTAAATATGAAACAAAACCGCGCGTATTGATGGAGTTGATCGTGGAGGCGATTAAACGCGTTAAAGGCCTAAAAACCTTAAACTCAGTCAGCCAAAATGCGAAGTGCCACAATGCAACCGCATGCCTTATAAGAAATGTATAACCTTTGGTATAATCAAACCTGAATAAGGCATTGGTTTGCGCCAGTATATCAACTATCTTTAATTCAACTTCCGGCCGGTTTTCCTTAAAATAATTATATACTGCTTCGGCTACCCTGCGATGGCCAGCTCCGGCAGAAGCATAAGTAATCAATACCTTCATCTCGTCATTGCGAGGGCGCAAAGTGCCCGAAGCAATCTCGTTTTAAATTAAAAATTTCGCTACTTCCAAGAGGTCTTTAAACACAAAATCCGGCTTTGCTTCCCAGTTCTTTTGATTTACCAGTTTTTCCTTACCGTTTAACACCAGAATGGATTTACAACCTGCTGCATGCGCAGTAAGCACATCGCGGATAGTATCGCCTATAAAATAGGAATTTTTAAGGCTGAATTTGAATTCTTTGGAGGCCTTTTTAAGCAATCCTGGCTTAGGTTTGCGACACAGGCAACCTTCGTCCTTACGATGTATGCAATAATAAACTTTAGTAATTTTGCCACCGGCCTTCTCAATCCCTGAGAGCATCTTAGCGGTAATCGCAGCCAGCGTGCGCTTAGCGTATATTCCTCTTCCAATACCTGCCTGATTAGAAGCAATAAATATTTTAAAACCGGCTTTTGTTAATTTGGCAATTGCTTTCTTTGCGCCGGGCAAAAAACAAAACTTTTTTAACGAAGTGACGTACAGCTTATCACCCGGATACTTATTAATTACCCCATCTCTATCTAAAAACACAACTTTCATTTTTTTAATTGTTTCTGCATTTCTCTGAACTTGACGTAACTTAATATCTGATACAATGAATCAAAATAAGCAATCACAAACCCATATATTCCGTCTTTATACCCTTTTTTGCCAAAATATCTCCTAAAAAATCTATCCACTGTGCGCCAGGTAATCCAGAGTAAAGTCATTTTCCGTCCGGTATTTATCCATTTCTTCGCCTCTAAGGTTGACTGCCGGTTAACACTATTCATAAAATGCTCTAGATCCGGATAACCCTTGTGGATAATATCGCTTTTTAAGTGGCCGCATTTTCCATCCAGGATTATCCGAGGGTGGACCTCTGCTTCTTCATACTTAAACTTATCCTTCCTAAAAAGCCTTACCTTGGACGCCGGATACCATCCGCCATATTTTACCCAATAGTTGCCGATGTAATTACGCAACGGTATATCAAATGCAATAAATTCCTGGGACTTAATCGCTTCTTCAATTTCAATTTTTAATTCCGGAGTGACCTTTTCGTCAGCATCCAAGCTTAATACCCACAAATTAGCTGCCTGTTCATACGCCCAATTCCGGTGTTTTCCTTCAATACCCATCTTGCGATGAAAAATTTTAGTGGTATATCTTTTGACAATCTCAACAGTCTTATCCGTACTCTCATCATCTACCACAATAATTTCATTTGCCCACTTCACTGACTCTAAGCACTCGGCAATACAAGACTCTTCATTCTTAGTCAATACGACAACCGATAAATTAACCATGCATATACTCCTTCACAGTTTGAACAATATAATCTAATTCCTTACGGCTAAGTTCCGGGTCAATAGGCAGAGTCAGAATCTGCCCCGCGGCTTTTTCAGCTTCCGGAAAATCCCCTCTTTTATATCCTAAATACTTAAAACAAATCTGTAAATGTAGCGGCATCGGATAAAATACGCGCGAGTCAATCCCTTTTTCCTGTAAATAATCCATGAATTTCTTGTTGGATTTAAATGCCCTCAATGTATACTGATGATAAATATGCGTGGTATAGCTAGGCACAAACGGGGTCTTTATCGCTACTCCCGCCAGATTTTTATTATAATACTGCGCGATCTCCAGCCTTCTTTTATTCCAGGCATCCAAATACTTCAGCTTTACATCCAGTACAACTGCCTGAATTGTATCCATACGATTATTCCTACCTAAAACTAAATGATAATATTTATTCTCATTTCCTTGATTACGCAGGATTTTTAATTTTTCAGCGACAGCTTTATTATTTGTTAAAATTAATCCAGCATCCCCGAAAGCGCCAAGGTTTTTACCCGGATAAAAACTCACTGCGCCGCAATCTCCCAACGTGCCGGCTTTCCTACCTCGATACTCCGCGCCAAAGCTTTGAGCCGCGTCTTCAATAACCTTTAATTTATATTTACGGGACAACTTTAGAATCCCGTCCATATCCGCGCATTGGCCGTAAAGATGCACCGGGATAATTGCTTTTATTTTAAGTTTATTTTTCTTAGTTAAAATCTTCTCAACGCTCTCTATAGAAATGTTATAAGTATCCCTGTCAATATCCGCAAAAACCGGCCGCGCCCCGATACTGGCCACTGCCCCTGCCGTAGCGTAGTAGGTAAACGTAGGGCAGATCACCCCGTCTCCGGCTTTAATCCCCAACGCCATCAAAGCCAGCGCTAGAGCATCAGTTCCATTGGAAACCCCAATTGCGTATTTTGCCCCAGAATATTGCGCAATATGCTGCTCAAACTTTTCAACCTGAGCTCCAAGGATAAAACTGGTATTATCAATTACCCCTTTTATCGCCGCGTCTATTTCCTGGCGAATCGGCGCAATTTGTCTCTTAAGATCTAACGCAGATATTTTCATTAATCCCTCTTAACTTAACAACCTTTCCGCTGCATCAAACACCGCATCAGCGCTCACCTGCCTCAAGCATTCCTTATCTTTATCGCAAACGGGTAGCCTAAAATTCTTATAGCATGGCCGGCACTCCATATCCCATTTTAAAACTACGTGGTTGCGGCTATCCGGATACGGCCCGTAAACCCGCTCGCTCACCGGCCCGAATACCGAAACAGTTTTTATACCTAAAGCAACGGCCATATGCATCGGTCCGCCGTCATTGGATAGCAAAAGGTTTAAACTTTTGATTATTGCCGGGAGTACCTCCAGCTTAATCTTTCCGGTCAAATCTATGGGTTTTTGGCGCATAGAATTAATAATTACATCCGAAATTGGCTGTTCGGTTTCATCTCCCAGAATTACTACTTTTACTTTAAATTTATCCATAAGTTTATCCGCTACCTGGGCGAACTTTAATGGCGGCCAATGCTTGTAACTTGCGTCCTTACCCCAACTCCCGCCGGCTCCGGGAGCAATACCAACCAACAAGTCGCCTCTTTCAATCCCTTTTGAGCTAAGTATATTCTGAGCCTTTGTTTGAGCAACAGAAGAAACAATCAAATCCAAAGATTTATCTTCTGTTTCTATACCCAGAAAGCTAAGCAACCCCAGATAATACTCCACAACATGCTTAGCGCTATAACCATCTAAATCAACTCTATCCGTAAGAAACCTGCCCCGGCCCTTATAATTAAAACCTATTCTTTTGCGTATGCCGATTATTTTTGCAAATAAACTATAGCGGTAGTCCAGCGAAAAGTCAAAACAAATGTCAAAGTTACCTTTTTTAATCTCCCATCCGAGCTTTAAAGTTTCCCCAAGCCCGCTAAAAAATGATTCTTGGTATATTTTTTTAAGATCCCCCCGGTTTAAATCAAAAAGCTTGTTGATTCCAGGGTTTGCTTCCAATAATGGCCGCACTCTGCGATTACACCAGTAACCGATAAAACTATTCCCGTATTTTTCCTTTATCGCCTTGATTACCGGCGTGGTGAATAAAACATCTCCGATGCCAAAAGGGTTAATAATTAACAATTTTATCATATAAGCACATCCACTAAATCTAATTGGCCGTCATCTTTCAATACAGCCGTAATTCTGTTACGCAACTTAGGAGTAAAACCCATAAAGAAAAATTTCAATTTATTAGCTTCGCCTTTATCAAGCAATGCCCTTATTATTCTAATTGCCGTATCTAAATCTTTGACTTTTTTGTCCTTTTTTATCCTTCTATCTGATACAATCAACTTGTGTAAAGCAAAAAGGGCGGGATGAGGCAAATTAATTCTAATTCCTTCAACCATAACATTTATAAGTTTCGCTGTAAGTAAATTAAGAAACCGTAAAGGCTGGGCATTAATCCCAAGTTGATCCAATTTATAAGGCTTATTTAAACCCACGCCTTTTTCCGTAACCAGAAACTCTAGAATAAGCTCAGGATGGTATAACTTAATGTAACCGTCAGAACCCTTAAAATCAATGACAAAACCAAGTCCATCTAACAATTTCTCAATATCAATTTTGTTTTTTGTTACAAGCGGTAGGGGAACAAAGAAATCGAGATCTCTGGTTGTTATAGAAGTAGAATACTCTACATCTGAAAAATATTCTTTATAAAAAGGAACGCACCAGCTTCCAATAAGAACTAAGTGTTTTAATATCCCAGAACCATCCAGCCTTTTTAAGACTTCTGTACATAATTTATACTGGCTGTTTTCCACGTAAAGTACTCCGTAAAAACTTAATCTGTTTATTTAGTTTGCTTAAAGACTTACGGTAACCCGCGCGCTTAAGCTGTAAAGACTTATGTTTTTTAACTTCATCGGGCGAAAGCCTACCCTTATAATTGTATAGAAACTTACCTTTATGTCTTTGAACTAAATAAAAATAATAGTGTCCTTTAATTTTTTTACGGGAGAGGCACCCCTTAGGAAGCTTATCGAGCTCCTCTACATATCTTTTTTTCATACGCAGAGAGTTACCCAATTCTTCTGACAACACACCCTTAATTAAGCCTCTCATATAACACACTCCTGTTATACAACAATGTATATAGTAATATATATTGTTGTATAACTTATGTCAACTAATAATCTGGTTTACCTTTTAAAATCATCCTCAAATCTCTCAATATCATCCTCTTCCAAATACGCGCCTGTTTGCACTTCCACAATCTTCAAAGGTATACGCAAAGGATTTTCCAAGCGATGCTTCCTACCCTTAGGTATATACACACTCTCATTACTGCGCACAAATGAAACCTTGCCGGCGCGAGTTGTCTTGGCCATACCGGAAACTACTACCCAATGCTCAGCGCGATTTTTATGTCTTTGTAGACTAAGGCGTTTTTTTGGCGCAAGCTCAATAAGCTTGATCTTAAAACCTGGCCCCTCCTGCAAAACAGTAAACGACCCCCAAGGCCTACGTTCAGTCAAATGCACCTGATGCTCTTTACGCTTAAGCGTCTTTAACCTCTCCACCAGCTGTTTCACATCCTGAGTCCTATTCCTGTCACAAACTAACAAAGCATCTGGGGTATCCGCGATAACCATATTATTAACACCGATGGTTGAAACCAACCTGTTGCCTCTGGAAAATACGCATACGCCCTGGCTATCCACATTCAAAGTATCGCTGTTAGTAATATTCCCCTTCTTATCTTTCGGCAATATTTCCGCCAGCGCATCCCAACTTCCCAAATCCGTCCAATAAAAGTTTGCCGGAATAAGCGCGATCTTCTTAGAATGCTCCATTATCCCATAATCAACCGAGATTGATTTTATCTTCGGCCAGATTTTCTTAATATCATTTACTGATTTTATGGAATCCAGACGTTTGAACAAATCCGGCAAATATTTCTTTACCTCTCCTAAAAATATATCCGCCTTCCAGATAAACATCCCGCTGTTCCAGAAGAAACTTTTATCTTTTAAGTATTTTTTCGCTTTATCTAAACCCGGCTTCTCCAGAAATTTCTCCACGGAATAGACTTTTGACTTTTGACTTTTGACTTTTGACTTTATTTTTATATACCCATACGCTGTTGAAGGCTTATTCGGCTTAATCCCAATAGTAACTAATAAATCATTGCGCGCCGCTTCAATCGCATTTTTAATAGCTCTCTTAAAATTAAACAGGCCTTTTATATAATGGTCAGCTGGCAAAACTATTAAAGTTGCGTTTTTATCAAGTTTAGAGATTAATTTCGCGCAAAGGCCGATTGCCGGAGCGGTATTTTTTCCTTCAGGCTCCAGGATAATATTGCCTTCCGGTATCCCATAGCCCTTTATCTGATTTAATAATTCATAAAAATAGATATCATTTGTAATAATAAAGGTATTCTTGGGCGTAACTATGCCCTTCAGGCGCTTAAATGTGGACTGCAGCAGGCTTTCTTCGCCAATCAGGCGCATAAACTGCTTTGGCTCGAGCTCACGCGAAAAAGGCCAGAATCTGCTTCCCACCCCTCCTGCTAAAATCACCGCGTAATTCATATTTTCTTCCCCAAGTTATCTATCTTCGCTATTAAGAATTCAAATTTATTCTTCACGTAATAATTACGCAAATCTGCCTCCAAAAGCGAGCCTAAAACGACCTTATAATCCTTATCTTTAAAACCCTCTGCAATATCCCTCAAGGCTTCTAAATCACTGCTTTTGGCCTTAAGCTCAACACCTTGCCGCAGCAAAAACTCCAAATCAAAAAAATCTCTTATATCTTTTCTATCTAAAGCCGCCATAATCTTATACTTCATTGCTTCTTCCAGGACAATCACCCTTAAAACAACTTGGTTAGTGCTATATTTTGAAAAGGCGATTCTTTCCTGAATATCACACTCCCTAAGCTCTTTCCTGATTTCAATTTTAAGCCGCTTGGGATAATTCTTACTGCGTAGCTCTAAAAGCAAGCTATTAAACTTTAACTGCGCGTCAGTAACTTCATAAAACCCGCTCAAATAACTTTTGAGTTTATTAAAATAACCCTTTTGGTCTGTTTTTTTAACAAACCAGAAATCAAGATCCGTGGAATAGCGGCTCAGCTCATAACAAAGCCTAAGCATTGTGCCGCCGATAAAAATAAGCGGCCTCAAGAAATCTCCATTCTTGAGCTTTTCCAGGACCTCTATCTCAAATATTTCATGTTTTCTTAAGATATCCATATTTTAATAATAGTTTCCTGGTTAATAACGGATATTTTCCGGACATTAGTTTAATCCGCTTAATATTCAACTTGCTAGGATCAATAGACGTAAGGTCAAAATTATATTTTTTTAAAGACTTAAGATAGATCGCGTCAAGAAACGCCTTTTCCGGGCTAGCGATAAAAAATCCCTTAATTTTTGCGAACCCAAAATATAATTTTCTATTTATTTTACTGTAATTGAAACTACTTTCCTTAACTTCAACCAGCTTAGTCCTATAGTAACCCACAGATTCTATAAAATCTCGCTGCACCTGAGTAGTGATCTCATAATAACTTAAAGCGGTCATAAGTGATATATAGGAAGGGACTTGGAGTAGGTTAGCTAAAATAAACCGGTCTTCCAGAGAAGAAGAGCTCCATCTCTGGCTTAATATATAAAAATCCCTCTTAACTCTGGTGATGTCGCCGCTTTTTACCAACCTTGTAGCCGCAACGCGCCCTGAGCCAGGAGATATGCCAAACACCCTTGAAATATCCCGGTAGCTAAAGTAAAGCTTATTTAATAACTTAATTTTTGTGTAGTTCATCTGAGTATAGTTAGTTAACAAAACTGTTAACTAACTATACCTGATATATTTGGCTTTGTCAAGTACTTCTTCAACGCTTATATCTGTAAGTTGGCCTTTTTCAATCACCACATGCCTCTTGCCCCAAGGCCCCCAGCGCTTAGGCGTTTTACCCGCTAAATCATTTCGAAATAACGCCACCACTGGTATCCCCACTGCCGCGGCCAAATGCATCGGCCCGCTGTCACAAGTTACCAATAACTTGCATTGTTTAAGGATCTGGGCCAATTCAACAAGCGAGGTCCTGTTAACCAAGTTTATAATACTACTACCTAGGTTATCAAAATATTCTCTGCCGATGACTTCATCCCTACCGACAACCAACACTTTTACCCCAGCCTCTTCAGATAAGCGTTTTATTAATTGCCTAAACTTATCAATGGGCCATTGCTTAAGCGTATCACTTGTAAAAGGGTGCACGGCAATCGCTCCCACATACTCAGGTTTATTATATTGCGGCAACTTACCTAAGCGAACTATCTTATCGCTAGTTTTTGCGCCAATTAGACCAACTAAATCCAAATTATACTCAACTTCATGCTTGAGGCCTAAGTTTTTATTATCCTGTATTTTATGGGTCAATAAAATGCCCCATTTCCTATTATAACCAACCCGCTTAGGGATCCCCGCCCAAAAACTTATCCAGTGCGCTTCTTTTGTAGGATTTAAAACAACGCAAGTATCAAATTTCTGCTTCCTTAAATTTTTCTCAAAATCATCATCCCAAATAACTACTTGGTCAGCATATTCTACGCATTCCGCTAGCTCTTTAACCGCTGGGCTTACCGCCAAAGTAAGCAAGGAGCCAGGAAAACTTTCTTTAAGTGCCCTAAACGCCGGAATATTGAGTAAAAACTCCCCAAACCTATCATTACGTATAGCTAAAATATTCTTCATCATTTCTCTACTAAGTAACGCCCTAAAACTAAACAATCAATCGCCGATGACTTAAAGCAGCGGTAAGCGTCTTCGGGGCTTAAAACCATCGGTTCAGGCCCGCTATTAAACGACGTATTTATTATAACAGGGCAACCCGTAATTTGATAGAATTCATTTACTAAATCATAATACAAAGGATTGTTTTCTTTTTTTATAGTCTGGACGCGGCTTGAGCCATCAATATGGACTACCGCGGGAATTTCAGCCTTCTTCTCCTCTTTTACCTGAGCGGTAAACAGCATAAACGGATCCTCTCTGTCTAATTCAAAATAATCACCCGCTTTCTCCCACAATACAGTCGGAGCAAACGGCCGGAAAGCCTCGCGCCTTTTTACCTCAAGGTTAAGCTTCTTATGCATACGTAAGTCGCGGCTATCCCCAAGAATAGAACGGTTCCCCAAGGCCCGGGGCCCAAATTCCGCCCTTCCCTGGAACCACCCGACTACCTTACCTTGAGCAATCAACCCTGCCGCAATTTTTGCAATATCCGTATGGTACAATTTCTTATAAAGAATACCTTCGTTTCTTAAAAAATTCTCAATATAATCTTCATTATAATCCGGGCCAAGAAAACTACCGCTCATCTTGTCCATTCCAGGGCCATCATTACGCTTATTCTTCTCATACCAGGCTAATAGGGCCGCGCCAAGAGCGCATCCGGCGTTAGCGCTGGCAGGTTGAATCCAGATATTTTTAAATAGACCCTGTTTTATAATCTTAGCGTTAATCAGGCAATTTAAAGCCATATTTCCAGATAAACAAAGGTTACCGCTCATTTTAAGCCCGGATAAATATTCGGTAATCTTTAAAACCTCTTCTTCCATTACCACCTGTAAGGAAGCGGCAACATCCATATGGAATTGTGTTATGTCATTGCGACCGCGGGGCGAAGCCGAAGCGGGAAGCAATCTCTCTTTATATATTGGCTTACCATAAGCAGCTAAACCCATTACTTTAAATTCATCGCCATATCCGCCAAACCCTAAATAACGGCTAACTCGCGCATAAACCTTGCCTAAAGGATACTTAAAAATGGAATTTTTAACTAAACTGATTCTCTCTCCCTCGCTCCGGCCAAAGATAACTCCAGTATCAACATCATTAACCAGAATAAGCGCTTCTTTAAAGGGCGAAGGATAATAAGCCGCAGCCAGGTATGCATCCCGGGGGCTATAGAATTTTACTTTTGGATTAAAAATTAGACTTAGGTTATTTCCACAGCAAGCTATACGGTCTAAAGCGCGGGAACTAACATTGTTATATTTAAGGCACCAGTTAATTGCCTGGGTAGGAAAACGAGGGTCGTATTTTTTGCGGCTAAAACGTTCTTCCTGAGCGGCTGCGGTAATCTCTCCATCGCGGGTTAAACAGGCGGCGCTATCATGATAAAAGCAAGATAAGCCCAGAATGTTCACTTCTTCTTAAAAGCCCCATTTAAAAGGTTTGACCAGCCATAAGCGGAGATAATGGCTATACATGGCACTATCGGCACCCTGAACCTCTCGGAAACTGCCGAAGAGAGGTTAAAAACAGAGACTCCGACAAAATAGAGAATAACCAGCAGCAGAAATTGATAATAAACATTCCTTCTTATTTTATAGACACCCACCAAGAAACCAACCATCCAAAGAGCCATCCAGGGATAAGCTAATACTTTAGCAGTAATTGCTAACGGCTTAGAATTGAAATACTTCAGTGTCCCCGGCCGGGTCATTAGAGAAAGAAAGGACCGCCAGGATTCATACGCGTAATCAAGTTTACTCTGGGGCTCCTTAATTAATCCGTAGTAGTGAAAGTTAGATCTAGCGATAGTAGTGATAAACTTTTCACCGCAACACCGGTAATTCCTGATTTGCCATAGGCCAATTAAACTGTAAACTATCACCAGAAAAATCAAGGCCTGCGTAAAAACCCTTTTAAAATTCTTAAGCACATTCGCATAAACTATGAAAATAGCGGTTGCTCCACCTAAAAAATAGCTGATCGGCCGAGTATAGGTAGCCATAGCCAGCAGCCAAGAAGATAACAGGATAAATCCGGTTTTTCCTGTTTTTAAATACCTGATAAACGTATAAATAAAAATTGAAACTAATAATAAAAATAGGGTCTCAGTTAAAATCTTTAAGGAAAAGACCGTTATCGGCAGATCAAACAATATAATTATCGCGCTTAAAAAAGCAATACGGCTGTCTATCTGTAGCGAGGTTTTATAAACAATCCCAGCAACCAGGATTGTCAATAAAACCTGTAAGAAAAGCACTCCGCTTAAAGGAATCTTCATTAAATTATGCGTGATAGCGAGAAAAACAGGATAACCGGGGGTCCTCAGCACATGGGGGCTAAGATTACCATTGCTATCTTGAGTCGCAAACGCAGCTTTAGAATATAGCATTGAAGCGGTATTTAAATAATTTTCGGAATCCCCGTCAAACTTGCTCTGAGGAACCCGAAGCGTCGCAAAAGTAAATAAGCCGAATTTTATTAAAACAGCAACTGTCAAAATAGCAATTAAGAGTTTTTTATTTTTCATCCTCTTCCTACCGGAACTTCCTTCACCTTAAATCCATCTCTGCATAATTTTCTGGTCACCTTAAAATTAAAACCAATATTTGAGGCTTTGGGGTCTAGTTTCCTTAAAGAAGCTGTCCTGTAAAGCCTGTTTCCGTTTATATCGCTAAAATCTCTGCCGCAAAAAAGGCTAACCAGCGCGGCATAGATAACCATTCCGAAGTTCTTACCGAGCAGCCTAGGCTCAAAAACAGCATCCAAACTCTCTTTTTCCGCCAAATCCAACATTTCATATACACGTTTAAAATCGTTTCCAAGTTCAGGGTTATGAATAAACAAATACTCGCCTTGCGCTAAATTCATTCCAGTTACAACCGACATCCCATAACCGTAATTCCTAGACTGATAAACAATCTTTACCGCGTTACCGCTTAAGGTTTTAAGAATTTCCCGTGTTCCGTCCGTTGAGCAATTATCTACCACGATAATTTCCTTATCCAACTGGATATTTTTAGCTTCTTCAATTGTCTTAAGTATATTATCTTTATGGTTATGAACTGGGATAACTATTGTCAGCTTCATTATTTTATCCTAAAAGAACTTAACTTTTAATATTGTCATCAGTGCAGGCACAATATCATAAACTTTTATTTTCTTCCCCAAGGTCCTGGGAGAATATTTAACCGGGACTTCATTTACATTAAACCTGTATTTGCACAATTTACTAACCACTTCAAAATCAAAACCAATACCAGAAATTTGAGGACTTACTTTTCTTAATGAATCCGTACGGTAGAATCTATTGCCGATTATATCCGTAAAATTCTTGTTATAAAGAATATTGATCAGTGTTGTTGTAATCATAGTCCCTAAATAAAAGGGCCTCTCTTTGAGAATCTTAAACCTTGAATCTTGCTTACGGGAAGACAAGCGAGAGCCAAAGACAGCATCGAGATTTTCATTTTCAGCTAAGCTAAGCATTCTATAAACGCATTCCGGATCATACTCTAAATCGGAATTATGCACATACATATATTCGCCTTTAGCCAATCTCATCCCGGTAATTACCGACATGCCATAGCCGTAATTTAAAGGTTGATAGACTACCTGGATAGATTGATCATTCAGAGACTTAAGGATCTCCCGTGTTCCGTCCGTTGAGCAATTATCGATAACAATAACTTCCTTATCTACCTGGATTCCTTTGGCCTCTTCGATTGCCTTAAGTATAGTAGCTTTCTCGTTGTAAACAGTAACCAAAATTGTTAATTTCATCTACTTTGCTCCTTAAAGAAAGCATTAAATTGACTAATTATATACAGGGTATCTTTTCGCTCAATCCCCGGGTAAACTCCTATGAAAAATGAATTTTTCATAACTATATCTGTATTGTCTAACCCCCCAGTAACTCGGTGTTTTATGTTCATAAAAGCAGGTTGTCTTAACACGTTACCGGCAAAAATTAACCTTGTCTGAACTCCTGATTTCTCAAGAAATGCAGTAAGCTCTTCTCTTTTAAAACTTGCGCGCTCCTTAACCGTAATCGGAAAACAGAACCATGCAGGATCAGCGCCTTTTTCCCATTCCGGGAGTATTAAGCTATGCTCATGGCTCTTAAGCCCATTGTATAGCAATAAGAAATTCTCTTTTCTTCTCCTGATAAAACCTGGCAGCTTCTTTATCTGCTCCACTCCTACAGCTGCCTGCATATCTGTGGCCTTAAGATTATAGCCTATATGAGAATAAACATACTTGTGGTCATACCCAAAAGGTAATTCCCCAAATTTCCAGCTGAACCTTTTTTTGCACGAATTATCATAACCTGATTCACACCAACAATCACGTCCCCAATCGCGAAAAGAATTAACGATTCTGCTTAAGGCTCCATCGTTAGTTATTACTGCGCCGCCCTCGCCAGTAGTTATATGATGCGCGGGATAAAAGCTTAAAGTAGCAATATGGCCGAATGTTCCGGTATATTTATTATTATATTTAGAGCCCAGCGCATCACAGTTATCCTCTACCAACCACAACTTATATTTTCTGGATATATCTAAAATAGTCTTAATATCGGAGGGATTACCTAAGGCGTGCGCTATGAATATCGCCTTAGTCTTCTTACTTATCGCTTTTTCAATCTTTTTAACCTCTATATTGTAATTTCCCAAACCAACATCTATGAATACTGGCACTAATCTATTTTGTATAATCGGAGCCAAAGTTGTAGGAAAACAACTGGCAGTAGTAATCACCTCATCACCGGGTTTCAGCCTTCTGTCCTTAAGTTTTGTAGAAGTAAGCGCTGATATAGCTAATAAGTTGGCTGAAGATCCAGAGTTTACAAAAGAAACATATTTAACCTTAAGAAACCTGGATAATAAATTCTCAAATTTTTGCGTATATCTACCCGCGGTCAACCAAAAATCTAAAGACGCATCCACCAGGTTGATAATCTCCTTCTCGTTATACACCCTGCCCGCATAAGGAATGGGACGATTGACAACGGCTTTCTTATTGACACAACAAGAAATTTTGTATAATTCTCTTATATTATCGAATATTTTTTTTCTTATTCTTCTTTCTATCATAACTATTGGCTACTCTTGGCAGCGCCTTTATAAACATATTGCTTTTTAACTCATTAAAAGAAAGTTGGGGATCCTGATCCTCTATCGGCCTGTTTACAGCTAACTTAGGAAGCACTAAATTATTTTTACCTATCATCACTTCTAGAAATTCCGGCTTGTTACTCTTAAATAATTCCTTAAGTTTACTTTTTAAACTAGCAATACCTTCGACCCGACTTGCCGGTATGCCGAAAGCTGAAACTACTTTCTTAAAATCAGGCTGGCTGTAACCTTTAACTGTAGACTGAAATCTACTCCCGAAATATTGCCGCTGGAACTGACGGATCATACCGTATCCTTTATTATTAAGCAGAATTATTTTAACAGGAAGATTATGGCAACGCAAAGTTTCCAACTCCTGGATATTTAACTGGAATCCACCGTCACCTGTTATTACAACTACAGGCCTATTCGGCTGGGCAAAAGAAGCGCCGATTGCCATAGGTAGGCTGGATCCCATAGAAGCCATACCCCCCTGCGTAATCAACATCTGCTTCTCTTTCAGCTCAAGTGATTGCCCTGCCCACATCTGATGCTGCCCAACATCTAAGCAGACTATAGCATCCGAGGGCAGAAATCCGGAAAGGATATGCATAAATAGATTTGGAGCTATATTGTTGCCCTCCTGATTAACCCATGACCGGTATTTACATTCAAATTCTAATGTCTTACTGATCCATGGCAATATACGCGCTTTATTGTATTTCGTTAAACTTTTATTTAAAGCTGCGAGAAACAACTTAACATCGCAAACTAAACCAATATCCGCCTTAATCTTGTTATTTAGTTCAAATTGATCTATATCTATATGAATCAATTTTGCTCCACGCGCAAATGTTGAAGAAACTGTGCCAGTCTGCCTTGTATCTAATCTAGTGCCTAAAGCTAATACTAAATCTGAATTAGCCACAGTCAAATTTGCATATCGGTTGCCGTACGTTCCCAGCATCCCGCAGTAATTTGCTATATCGTGCGGGCAAGAATCCAACCCCATCAAAGAAGCAACAACAGGTATACCGGTTTTCCTTAATAATAACAACAATTCTTGTCTTGCTCCGGAAATTCCCACTCCGCCTCCGGAAATAATTACTGGTCGAGAAGCAATAGATAAAAGCCTTATTATTTGACTGATCGCTTTAGAACTAGGCCTGGAATTTATATATTTAAGATTATAAACTTTATCCGCACGCTTATAAGGCAAATTAAAACGCTGTATATCCATAGGTATGTCTAAAAGAACAGGGCCCGGCCTTCCGGATTTTGCTGTATAAAAAGCCTTTCTGAGGTTTTTTACAATTTTTTCCGGTTTATCAATAAGATGCGCTTCTTTAACAATAGGCCTAACAATACTTACAATATCCGCCTCCTGAAAACCTTTTTGCCTTATCGGTTTTTTGAATTTAAATTCATATGTGTTTACCTGACCGGTTATAAACAGGGTAGCGGTTGAATCAAAAAAAGCGCTGCCAATACCGGTTATCAGATTTGTTGCGCCTGGCCCGCTTGTAGCCATAGCCACACCTATGTTTCCACTGGCCCTAGAATATCCTTCTGCAGCAAACGCCGCTGCCTGCTCATGATGCATAGACACAGCAGCAATATCTTTCCTGCCATACATCGAATCAAGTAAATGCGTGATGGCACCGCCGCAAACCTCAAAAACATGAGTCACTTTATTTTTGCTTAAAAAATTTATTATATAGTCGGAAGATTTCATATGCTAAGAATACAAACCAATATTGCTCCTAAACCAATTTATTGTTTTCTTAAGTCCGCCCTCAATATTAAATTTAGGACTCCAGCCGAGTTCCTTAAAAGATAAAGAGCAATCAGCTACCCAGGTTTTTGGCTCAGTCATCAGAGTTTTATTCTTCTTCTGGAAAGATAGCTGCGCATTCATACCGGTTAATCTCGCAATCTTCTCCGCCAAATATTTTATAGAGTACTGCTTGCCCGAGCCTATATTAAATATTTCCCCGGATAAATTACTACTATTCCTTAAAACATTCCCGTAAGATTCTATTACATCTTCAATAAATACAAAATCCCTTACGGAATCAGGAGATTTAATATTCAGCGGAGTTTTCCTGAGGCATGATAAAATCAAATAGCTAACTGCCCTGTTTACGTCATCATAATAACCATACGGAGAAAATAATCTTAGCGTTACGACAGGCACACTGAATTTCTTAGCCGCGTATTGACAATAAATTGTCGCCAGTGCCTTGGAAGCTCCGTAAGGTGTTATAGGCTTAAGCACATCCGTTTCCTTCATAGGGCAATTTTTGAGGCCATATTCTGAACTTGATCCTGTGTTAATAAAAATACCGGCTCCTGACTTAAGGGAAGAATCTAAGAGATTTATCGTTGCATCAAAATTAGTCTTAAAGATAAGCGGAATATTTCGCTGGGTTACGTGCCCGCCATAAGTTGCGGTATGAATTACTACTTCCGGCTTAATTATTTTTACTGCCCTCTTAACATCCGCATGGTTTAAAAGATTAACATCGTGCGAAAAAAATTTGTTTTTTATATCATTGATTCTCCATAATTCTGATTGTTTTCTCTTAAAAATGTTAACCCTTGCTTTTTTATTTATAAAATACCGGACGAGATTGGCACCAACAAAACCAGTTGCACCTGTTATAAGAATGTTTTTTCCATTTATATTCATTATCTGCTAAACCTGTTCATATAGTAACCCATTGCCTTGTTTAATCCTTTGGATAACTCGTATCTTGCTTTCCAGCTAAGAATCCGTTTTGCTTTTGATGAGCATAAATATTGGTCTTTTATTTCATTGCAAGTTGAATTAAGTATTTTATAGTTTGGCTTTTTACCTGCCAGCTTATAAACAGTTTTAACCATCGAAATTACCGATAATGGCTTCTCGTTACTTAGATTAAACGACTGGCCAGCTAAATTCTTACTCTTCATCTTCTCACCGAGTAAAATATAACCACTGATTACATCCTCAACATAAATATAATCGCGCGTAAATGCTCCATCACTCCTTATCATAAAGGTTTTGTTTCTTGCGATTGACCTGAATAAATCCGGCATAAGCCTGGAGAAATTGTTATCTCCCGGACCGTATATATTACCGCATCTGGTAACACATACAGGCAATTTAAAAGAAACAAAATAAGCATTGCACAGAAGATCAGCGCAACTTTTGGAAACATCATAAGGATGATCGCCTTTTAAAGCTGTTGTATCTTCATAATAAGGCAGGTCTCTATGTGGGCCGTAAGCTTTATCGCTGGAAGCTACAACTATCGAATCAATAAATTTCATACCCCTTGAAGCCTCCAGTATATTCCAAGTCCCCTCAATGTTTGATTTAAAAGCCCTAACTGGATCTATGTTTGCGCGTCCAACTATAGCCTCTGCCGCAAGATGAAAGATTACAGAGGGCCTATGCTCAATTACCGTTTTTCGGACTAAGCTTAAATTTGATACATCTGCCTTTATAGAAACCAGTCTTTTCCTGTAGCCTTCCAACACTGAATGTGGCCTGTCTTTGATTATATCGATACCGACTACCCTTGAGCCTAACTCGACTAAAGTCTTTGCTAACCAAGATCCAAGAAACCCTTCATAACCTGTAACCAAAACCTTCTTATTTTTCCAAAAACTCTTAGGCATATATTAATCCTTCCAAATCTTCCAAGGGGCCTTTCCTTGCTTCCAGAGATCATTCAATATGTCAAGCTCACGCTGAGTATCCATACACTGCCAAAAACCATCATGCTTATAAACAGAAAGTTTTCCATCTCTAGATAGCTTTCCTAGCGGCTCATGTTCAAGCGTACATTTATCTTCATTACTTAAATAATGAAATAATTCTCTATTAAATATGAAAAACCCTCCGTTTATAAAACCCTGACTTACCAGGGGCTTTTCATTAAATTCAACAATATTCTTTCCTTTCACCAAAAGCTCGCCAAATCGCGAAGATGGATGAACACCCGTCAATGTGCCAATACTCTTATTTTCTCTATGAAACTCGAGCAATTCCTTAATATTTATATCGCCAACCCCGTCTCCATATGTAACCATAAAAGTTTCGCTGTCAATATACTCTTCAATTCTTTTTATCCGGGCACCTGTCTGCGCATGAGCTCCCGTATTTACCAGGGTTACGTTCCAATCTTTTTCAAGATGTGAATTATGAAAGATAACATTACTGCGGTTGCCTAAATTAATGGTAAAATCGTTATTCATTGCTTCATAGTTTAAGAAATAATCTTTAATAAGGTCGCCTTTATACCCCAGGCATAACACAAAATCCTTAAAACCATAATGAGAATAAGTCTTCATGATATGCCACAAAATCGGTCTACTGCCGATTTCTACCAACGGTTTCGGCCTTATCTCAGTCTCTTCTCTTAAACGCGTTCCTCTGCCGCCGCATAAAATAACTACCTTAATTTTTTCGTTTTTCATAATCACCTCTTTTTAATTTAATGATTGCCAGTAATAAACCGATTTGAAACCAGAAAAATGTCGCGATCTTAGAATAATACAGATTTGTTTCAGTCATTCCGTTAATAAGGAATGCTACAAGGCCAGCGGTAATACCCAAACTGCAAGTCTTAAGGAATTCATCGCCGTTAACCCTACGGTAAAAATAAGCCCAATACTTAAAAACTATGAAAAGCAACCAAATGAATATTAACAATCCGGTTAAGCCTATTTCACCTGCCATATGCAAATAAATATTGTGAGCGTACCATTGGGTATCGCCGGTATAATCTTCGCTCTCATACACTTTATACTTTTGGAAATTAAGGCAGTAGGTATTTACCCCTACCCCTATCATAGGGTGATGTTGAATCATATTTAAAGATGTCCGGTATATACTAAGCCTTGTATCGTCAAAAACAATCTGCCAGACAGATGCCTGCTTACTTGCCCAATTCGCGATATTTCGCGGGATAAGTATTGGCAATAAAATAACCGATAATAGAAGTAATAAAAGGATAATTTTATCCTTTTTTATTAATGCCATAAAAAGCACTGCCACCCATGCCCCCAAAATGGCGCTGCGTGAAAACGTATAAATCAAGGCGTAAAGCACAAAAGCTGAGACTATGCTTACTAATACCTTTTTACGGCCTTTTAAATAATACAGCGCTAATGATATGGGAAGCGCCAAAAACAATGTAAGATAGCCACCGAAGATATTTGTATGCGGAAAAGCTGCCCTTATCCGGGATAAACCGATTACAAACTGCGGAGGCTCTCCGTTAAACAGATCTTTACCGAAAATAAGCGAGTAAAAACCATCCGCTGAGGCCAGGAACAAACCGGCAATAATAGCTACGACTATCCTTTGAACATGTTTTTTATCTTTAATTTCCGCAACCATAATCAGAAACAAAAAGCCGTATTTAAGTAGTTTTTCAATGCCTTGGATACTGGATTTTATATTCACTGAATTTATAAAGGAAACCAACGCGATTGCGATAAGCAAAAGAAACGGGATACTTACGGGAGTTTTAATGAACGAGCGATCCCGTAAGATTATCCTCTTAGCCAAGAATCCTACAATTACAAAACCGATAAAGATATTTACCGCGGCTGAAGAGAAACTTACCACAAACGGTATAAGGATTATCCCCCAATAAATCATCTTCTCACATACAACTAAAATCTTCTCGCGCAAAGTCATTTATCTCTCCGTTTTCTGATTATTATTTATAGCAAATAAGCTTCCAGCTTTTCGGCCTGAATAATAATCTCGGCAGTATCATAAAAAAAGATACTAAACGCTCTAATCTTCTGTGTTTCTTAAAAAAGTTAGCTAATTCCAGCTTAAAGGTGCGCTCGTCAGGATTCCTGTTTTTACGCCTCAAGATATAATCATCGGCTAAGGACGAAAATATAGCCTTTACCTTTCTAAAACCACCGGCTTTGGCTCCCTTAATAAATTGCGGAATAGTATAAGAGGTGTCCGCGAAACCTTTTTCTTCCATTTTCTTAAAAACTGGATGGACTTTTTCTAAAACCCCTCTACATGCTTCGTTAATCACAAAAAGCCTGCCTCCTGGCTTTAAAACCCTGTATATCTCGCTAAAAACTTTTTTCAAGTCTTTACTGTGATGAAGAATCGCTGAACCAAACACAATGTCAAATGAATTATCCATAAATGGTATATAGTGCATATCCGAAAATATTCTTTCAAAATACGCCTGCTTTATAAAAAGGTTAGAGGCCTTTAAGTAGTTGCTTATATCCGTAGCGACTACACTACATCCTTTTTTAGCAAAATTAAAAGAGGCGTAAGAAAAACATGAGCCTACCTCTAATACACTTTCCTTTCCGCTAAGGTTTAGGTCCGCTAATGCGGAATAAAATCTACCTGATGCTTCGGCAGTGGTCTGAAAACTTCCGTTAGCCTTGAAGAAATACGAACCATCTCCTTCGGGCAAAGCAAGAAATTTATCTTTAAACTTTTCTATCGTTTCATTTGATATTCTATATTTAATGCCACTTTCATCAACAATGTACTCATCGTCATCCATAGCCTTTCTTTCACGCAAAACTCCCTCATTGGCATTATGGAGAAAATTAATTATCCCATCTTCAATCTTATAATCTGCGCTGCAATTATTACACACAATCCTGCCGGTTCTAGTCTCAATCTCATTGACGGTTTCTTTGCGTAAGGACAATAAGTTGCTTTTGCAGGCCGGACATCTTAATAATTTTAACACACTTTCTCTCATTCCAAACCTTTCTTTCTATTATAAACGCCTAGTATCTGTTGCGCAGCATATTTATAAATCTGGTTATTTTCCTGACATTCTTACGAAGCGCTTTTCTTAACCTGCCCGCATTATCTTCCTTATTAACCAAGGCATAATCCCAAAAATATTTAAGGTTGGATGGCAACCTTATCCCACTAGAATTGACTCTCTTCCTCCATCTATTTAAAACCTTCATACTATGTTCTTCAGTATAATAATAAACTGAATTGGTCTTTATCCATATGCTTTCGTCAAACTCCCCAGACTTAACCAACTCCCTGTAAATCTTTGTCCCAGGCAAAATATAGAGCATAGACGCTCCCGGCCCATGGGTAGACTTGATAAATTTATTCAAATAATCAACTGTTTCATTGATTGTTTCTTCAGCTTCACCCGGGATTCCGACACAGAAAAATCCGCTGGTAGTCAATCTATCAGTATATTTAGAGCAGATATCAAAAGCATTCTTCGCTTCTTCTTTAGTAATCTTCTTATCAATTGTCTGCAATATCTTATCGGATAGGCTCTCTACCCCCCAGGTTATATGCCTGCAGCCAGACTCAACTAATCTGGCGACCATTTCTTCATTCACGGGCTTTACCCGGCAAGAAACAGCATATTCAATTTTCTTATTTTTCAGTATCTCGGCCAGCTTAATGGTCCTCTCAATCCCGAGATTAAAAGTATCATCATGAAAAAAGATTCTCTTGGCGCCTAAACTTTTTACATAATCCACTTCCTCTCCCACTCTTTCCGGAGAATTCATCCTAACGTTCTGTCCCCAAAAAGAAGAAGTTGAGCAAAAAGAACAGTTAACCGGGCATCCCCGGGAAGTAATAAGATACGCGGACCCGCTCTCCATTATCCTTTGAGAAGCATATGAATAATCCGGAAGAGGTAAATCATCAAGATTAGCGGCAATCTGGGTAACAGGATTTGCTTTAAAAGTTTTGTCACCGTCTTTATAAACTAATCCGCTTATTTCTTTGTAATCTGATCCTGTTTCTAAAGCACTGCATAACTTATACAGTGAGCTCTCGCCTTCTGACTGAATAATAAAATCAATATCATCAAAGAAATTTTGAAAAATCTGGGTATACATTGTAGAGGGATGAACCCCTCCCAAAACAACAATAATATCCTTATTGATATTTTTAACCTTATTAATTATTTTATACGCAGCCCAGCGGTTAAAGGAATTAAAAGAAACTGACACTAAATCAGGCTTAGATTGTCTGACAGAATTAAAAAACAAATTCAAGCTCTTCTTAAACTCCCTGCCATTATAATCATATACATCCACCTTATGTTTTCTTTTTAAAGAGGCCGATAGGTATGCCAGCCCTAAAGGATACCCCTTAAGGTTTAATTCCTGGGACGGTGGATATACAAGCGCTATTTTCATTATTTAATTAAAATTTTATATATATGAGCTAATGAATTATTGTATAAAAGCTTAAAATCTTCGGGATGCGCAACAGCCCATTCATCTTCAACTGGAAATTTAGCAGGATCTTCCGATTCACGGCTATTAAAAAATGGATGCGCTATAAATAAATACTCAATTTTTTCTCTCTTTAAATTTATCCTCCAGGCAAGGAAATCCTTGGTTTGCCGGAATAACCCATCAAATTCATTATAAGGAGAAACTTCTTTTTCATTAATAGACACATAGACTACATAATTCTTAAGCCGCGTGCCGAATAAAGGGTAAAACTCCTGCCTGCCGGTATAAGCAACTCGCGCGCCTGGCCCGGTTAAGTCATTGAGAGCCTTCCAACCTCTAGCTATATCTCTCTGCGATGCTTCCTTCTTGCTGAAACTTAGAGGATAGCGGTCATATGCCTCTTTATTATATTTTTCATTTAGGTAACCTAGAAATATTAACACCACGGATAATAAAATAATCATCTTCTTAGTAAATGCTTTGCTCTTATAAAATGAAATGAATTGTTTTTTATATGCTACTAATGCTATAAAGAATATCAAAGAAAGCAAAAGCGAAGTAATAAGTTCATATCTATGAGCTAATTCGGAAGCTGAAACAAAAATTGCTATAAATGAAACCAATGTCAAATATCTCTCTCCGCGAGGTAACCTGCTTATAAAAATAACGGCAGTTATCAACCCCATACTTATAAACGGAAAAAGATACCTGACTACGTACACATTAACAAGAAAGTAATATAAGAAAAACATTATAAGCGGTGTGATAAAAATCAGCACGTACTCTCCAAAAGGCTGGCACTTTCTTCTTAAATACGCAAAAAATACTACCGGCAGAAACAAACCGGGTAAAACTAAAACTAAAAATTGCGCACCTAAACCTTCTTTAAAAATTATTCTCATTAAATCAAATTTATCTCCGCTGGCAATTTGCATTCCATATGCGGCGTTATCAAGCAAACCATTAAAGATAGTGACACCGAAAACTTTTAAGCTCACAGGAAACAGAGGGTTACCAGTAAAAATATAATTTTTTATATATATGAAACCACCGAATAAAATAACCATTAAAGCAATGACTCCTGTAAAATTTAATACCTTGCTCATTGTAAGCTTGTTTTCCTTTATCCCATTAAATAACACATAACAGGTAAAAGGTAGAAAAGCAGCAAACCATACAATATTAATAACCTTAGTTCCAATTAAAAGCCCCGCCGATATACCAAACAAGATTACGTTCTTAAAAGTAAAATTCAGTTTAAGCAATAAAATTGTGTAAAAAAACAAAAGCACCAAGACTGAACAAATGATGTCAATTTGAGCGCCATTCCTAAATTGTTTAAAAATATTAGGGATAAGGGCCCAAAGAAAGCCGCTTAAGAGGGCAATCGTTCTATTTAAATCATATTTCCTTAATATTGAATAAAAAACTGCTATACCTGTTATGTAAAATGGGGCCTGCCCAATATTTGCTAAGAATGAACTTCTTAATGGCAACATAAGCCAGGCAAAGAATAGCTGGCCATTAATAGGATAATAAGAAGTCGCACTGGTTTGCAAGAATTTTGCGTTTAATATAGGCGATGCTCCGAATATATTTACCGGATTATCCAAATTTCCGCTTTTAATCCAAGTTGCAGGAAAAGATAAATAGATTTGCAATCCGTCAGGGAACACAGCCGGTGTCATTAAATTAATAACTATTCTCACTAAGAAAAATGCTGCAAATACAGAGAAGGCAAAAAAAAGCAATTTGCTATTTACAAAAAATTCTAAATCAGGTTTTAAAAACTCGGCAATTCTTCTCTTGCGGCTTATCAACAATATAAATATAAGAATTAACAGGTGTACGGAAAAGACATTCTTAAAAAAGAGCAGATTGAAAATTCCCAATATCATCTCAACTAAGACTATTTGAGCAAAGAACAATATAAACCAAACTAAAATTAATTCACTAAATAAACGCACGCCAAAATACTTTCTTGCAATTATCCAAGAGCTAAAGATTACGATTGCATTCACTACTATCAGATTAATCATACTTTTCCTTCATTACGGAATACACTCTTAACAATATACTTAGGCCTCTGTTTCACTTCTTCGAATATCCTACCGATATATTGACCTAATACACTTATCCCCAGTAACTGAATAGCGCCAATAAATAACACGACAACTAATACGGTTGTAATTCCATGCGGAATATTCGGCTCTAGAATTCTTGCGATAATCTGAAAAATTATTCCGGATAAGGCAAGAATAAACACAAAGAAAGAGAAAAATGTCATTAATTCAAGTGGTACGTATGAAAAAGAGAAAATTCCTTTTGTCGCCCAGTTTAAATTCCGGAAAATATTATTCGTTGTCCTACCGAACATCCTCTCCGGCCTGATATACGGGATGCCTGTATTTCGGAAACCCGTCCATGCCCTTAGGCCTCTAAGAAACCTGTCTCTCTCGGGAAATAATTTCATTACCTCAATCACCTTTTTATCCATGAGTGAGAAGTCTCCGACGTTTAGAGGTATTTTCACATAAGAAAGTTTGTGAAAAATGTAATAAAATAGTTTATATGCTACTTGCATAAATAAGGGAGCCTCTCGTTTCACCCTCACTCCGTATACAATATCGTAACCCTCCAGCCACTTGTTATAAAATTGCTCAATAATCTCCGGCGGATCCTGCAAGTCCCCATCTAACAGAACTACCGCATCACCATTAGCGATATCCATACCGCTTGTAAAAGCCATCTGAGAATTAAAATTACGGGAATGGTTTACTCCGATTGTGTGCGGGTCGCTTCTTACAAGATCACGCAATAAAACTTCCGTATTATCAGGACTACCGTCATTAACAAATATTATTTCATAATTAACCCCTATTTTCCTAAAAACATCGGTCAATCTCTTATGCATATGCGGAATGGCTCTTTCGTCATTATAACAGGCTACTACTGCTGAAATTTTCTTCATATTTTCTCCTAAATAACTATTTCTTAAGGTTTAAATAATACGGGGAATTTCTTCTAATCATTTCATTTATTATCTCGGGTAAATCTTCATTAGTTTCCGGCCATCTGGCGTTTATATTATTCAAAATCTTCATTATATCTCTATCCTCCTGCGCCCAGTGAGAGAAACCGTCATGAATATAATCCTTATCTCTTCCCGAACCAACTAATTTCACCGGAATCTTTTCCTCGTTTATGTAATTTCTAATAGTCTCAAAAGGCCTATATAAAAGAAATGGGGATATTGAATAAACAAAGGGAATCTTGCCTTCTAAGGCCAACCCTATACCAACCCCTATCATAGCCTGTTCAGCAGCTCCCACGTTTATAAACCGGCCCGGATAATCTCTCCTGATTTCATCCCACATTTTATATCCCAGGTCACCGGTTACAACCCAAATATCTCTATATTCCGACATTTTCTTATGTAAAATATCAACAAAATATCTCCTCATTCTTACGGTTGAGTAATTATCGTTCACTTTAAAATCTCCATCGCGCTTTTATAATCATTTTCATCCATTACATAATAATGCGCATCCTGACCTTTTAAAAAGTTGAATTGCTCTACGCTTGTCTTTGCAAAAATCACTGAAGGGCCATTCTTTACGGCTTTCTCAATTACATCAGTTATTCCCTTTATATTATGCCCGTCTACTTCTATCGTATTTAAACCAAAGGCCTTAATACGCTTTAAAAGCGATACGGAAGAAACCGGATCATACGCTCCCCATCCGTTTGCGTTAACTATAGTAATAAGATTGCATATTTTATTTTCAGATGTTATCCTTAAAGCTTCCCAGATACTTCCCTCCGCGCATTCTCCGTCGGTAATTACACAAAAAATACGTCTATTTCTATTAGACAAAGCCATCCCAACCGCCACAGGCAGCCCCTGGCCTAAGCTTCCCGTTGAAAAATCTATGCCTAAATTAATGTTTCTGTCCGGATGGATATGAAGAGCAGGAATTACTTCGGGTTTAATAAAACCGTGCTTCTCTAAAATAACATACAAAGCTATTCCCGCATGCCCTCCTGAGAGAATAAAACGCTCATCCTGCTTTTTAATTAGATATATAGCCTCTATTATATCCACAACACTTAAGCAAGATCCGAGATGAGCAAGTTTAGATTCATAGCTGATCTCAATTATCCTTCTTCTTGTTCTCTTTTGTCCAGTATTAAGCTTTGCTGTATTCATATTCTTAATGCGCTGGGTTTTCAGCAATTAAACATAAAGATGTAAATTATCCCTAAGCCAACTCCAAGTAAGTAAAATCCCTTCTTTCAAATCTACTTTCGGACGCCACTTTAAAAGTTTCTTTGTTTTACTCATATCAGCAACCCAATAATCAGTATCCCAGATCCTATTATTCATGCCCTGCCAATTAAAAACCGTAGTCTTACCGGTTATCTTAGAAGACAGCCCTACTACTTCCTCTATATTCTTCTGCCTCCCGGTACCAATATTAAAAATTTCCCCTTTAAATTTCTTAAGCTTATCTATCATTAAATACGCGTCTACTATATCCTCAACATAAATCCAATCTCTAGAAATCTCTGGAGAGACCAAATTCATTTTTTTACCGTTATACAAAGCTTTCAGGAGCGTAGGAATAAACCTGCTACCGCCCTCATAAGGCCCATACGCAGAAAACAATCTAAGCGTAGCTATAGGCTTACTATTCTCCTTTGCAAAATATGAACACAAGAGGGTCTGCGCGCTCTTAGCTACGGCATAGTAACTCGCCGGCTCAAGTAAATCAGTTTCCTTCATCGGTTTTTTCTTAAAACCATACTCAGACGAGCTCCCAGTGTTAACAAATAACTCATAGTCGACCGCTGAAGCAGCATTCAATAAATTACGCGTACCATTAACATTTGTATCTATACACAAATCTGTGTCATTCTGACTGGAATACGCACCATAGGTAGCTAAATGATAGATAACATTCGGTTTAGTCTTACGGATTATTCTTGCTAATTTATTAAACTCCGTTAAATCGCATATATGCACATTAATCTTACGAAGGATATCATTAACCCTCCAAAGATTGGAATTATTTCTTACAATGATATGAACTATCTCATTCCTGGAAATCAGTCTCCTCACCAGGCAAGCGCCGACGAAACCGCTTGCACCAGTTACAAGATAAATTCGCTTCTTATCCATGGGCTAAATATTTTTCTTAGACATTCATATACTAGCTAATAATGACCTACTGTTTAAATAAACTTTAATTTCCTCGCCGAAAATAAAGCCATCTTCAAAAGAATAAACCCGTGTCTCCAGCGGTTTATATTAGTACTTCCGTAGGTCCTTTCATAATACCTCACCGGTATCTCCCGGATTTTAAGGCAAAGCCGCGTTGCGCCTAAAATCAGATCAAAATCACCAAACGGGTCAAATTCGCCAAAAAAACTTCTATTTAAGGCGATTTTCCTGTAATTTTCTCCGGAGATAGCCTTTGTACCGCATAATGTATCCTTAAACCTCTGTCCAACAAGAAAAGAAAAAACTGCCGCAAAGAATTTATTGCCAACCATATTGCAAAATCGCATAGCCTTGCCATCGTGAGGATAAACCAGCCTGCTTCCGTTTAAGAACTCAGCTTTATCTTCACACATGGCTTTATAAAAATCCTCGAGAGCTTCGGGAGCGACAGATAAATCAGCGTCTAAAATCATAAAGATATCCTTTGAGGCGCATTCAAAGCCCTTTCTTACGGCATCGGCCTTACCCTTCCCATCCTGCTTAACGCATTTTATGTTTAAAACCTTACCATATGCCTCTTCCACCCTTTTAATTTCCTGCCAGGTGTTATCTTTAGAATGTCCCTCAACAAAAACTACTTCATCTGCCGAACCCATCTTTGGCAACCTTTTGACTATATTCTCAATGTTCCCAGCTTCATTCTTGGCGGGAACAATGACTGATACAGATAGATCATTTCTTCTACTTCTTATAAGCGGCCTAGCCACAAGTATATTTACAAGGCAAAAAGAACGAATTAATGGAAGCGGGGCTAAATAACGATTAATTAAATTGCTTAATATGGGAATATAGAAAGGGAGGATAATCTTTCTATCAATAAGTACCGGCTCAAAATCAGCTAACGACAAAATATTTAAGATATCATCGTGGTCAACCCAATTTTGTTCAGGCGTCCTGGAACGTATCCCCAAAAAAGAAGCAAGCCTTGCTAGCGGTTTCCACAAACTACTATAATACAAAATAATTACTCTAGTTTTAGGGCTCAGAGAACTTTTTAATTTACGAAAATAGGACAAAATCTCCCTTTCGTAATGGACGGTCCCATTTAGAATCAAATATTCGGGGGTCTTATTTAATAATTGCCCCAAATCTTGATCCGAAGAAATCTGTTTTGAATTCTTAAAATAAGCGCTTACCGGGAATGATTCCGGGTTTATTTCAATTACCGGATTATCAGGACGGATAAATACCGACAGGTACCTAAAAAGCAGCTGATAAAAATACCTCTTAATACCTAAACTATGTTTTTGGCAGTTGTTCATTTCGCGTTCTCACAATAATCAAGCCAACCCAAACCCAGAATAAAATAGCAAGGCGTAAAGAATATAAATTCGTTTCAAAAAAACTATGTAACAAGAAGCCCACGACTCCGGACAATAATCCGAGCAATACAAAATCCTTGGAATCAATAAACCTTTTAATACCAAAATAAACAACTGAAACTATAAAACCCCCAAAACTAAATAAGGCAAAAATACCTGTTTCAGCCCAAATCTGCAAATAACAATTGTGCGCATATGAAATATTTGCAGTCGGTAGAAATTTTGGGAAATTGGCCATAAACGTCCCTAAGCCCATTCCAAAAAATGGATGTTCATTAATCATTTTCCATGCTACCAGCCAATACCTAAACCTATCGCTATCACCGCCGGCCTTAAAAGTAAGAAATAACCTTTCATGGAAGATGGGGAATAGAAATAAAATAATAATCACAAGAAAAACAGGAATTAACCGCTTAAGATTTCTCTCAGAAAGAATAGTCATAAAAATAAACGAAATAAACATAGCTAACCAGCTACCGCGAGAAAAAGTCAAAATAATTGCCGTGGTTGATAAGATGGCTAAAGCTGATAAACTGTTAGTTTTAAGGCGAGAATAATTATTCGCTAACAATAAAGCGGAGACAAGAGATAGAACAACTACCAAATACCCGCCAAAAGCATTGTAGTGGCTAAAAGAAGATGTCGCGGCATGCAGGCCGTTGCTTAAAACTGCGATACTTCTATTTCGCAAGAATTCAATGTTAAAAAAATACTGGCTTAACCCAGAAAGAACTACTAAGGCGGCACCAAGCAAAAAGATAAACACCCCACGCCTAATTATTTTTTGGTCATATATGCCATCTTGGATAATGATACAAATTCCGAGATATTGCATCCACTTTCCAAGTAAAGCGTTCAGGCTTATTTTAAGATACGCTCCGCTATTAAACAAAGAAAGCGCGCTAAAAAATAAAAACAGTAGAAGAAATAAATTCGGTAAGGACTTAAGATACTTAAAGTCCGGCCTTATTGCTTTGCGTCCGACAAAACCAAAAACTGCCAAACCTACAAAAGTCTCAACCAAAGCGTTTGAAATTGACAAAAAAAATAACAAACCATATAACGCGTACTCGCTAATAAACTTGAAGAAATTATAGAATTCATCTTTCAATTAATACGCTCCCTTCCCCTTAAAGACTACCGGGATGGTCCAAAAAAGTATCTTTATGTCTAAACCTAAAGACCAATTCTTAACATACCAAATATCCCAACGCATCCACTGGCTGAATTTTAAATCCGACCTGCCTTTTATTTGCGCTAAACCTGTAATCCCCGGCCGGATATTCAATCGCGGTATATGCTTATATTCTATATTATTGCTTTCTTCAACGGGAAAAGGACGGGGACCAACCAAACTCATGTCGCCTTTTAAAACATTTATTAACTGGGGCAATTCATCTAAGCTGTATTTACGTAAAAATCTACCCGCTTTAGTCAAACGAGGGTCGTTACGGATTTTAAAAATCGGTCCCTCTACTTCAGATTTACTCTTTAAGGATTCCTTATGACTATCCGCTCCCTTAATCATGGAACGGAACTTATAAAAATCAAAAATTACCCCTTTTCTTCCACTTCGTTTTGAGATATAAAATACTGGTCCGTAGCTTTCTATTTTAATTAAACAGGCAATTAATACAAATAAAGGCAGAAATAATACCAAAATTGAAACGGAGATAAAAATATCCAACAATCTCTTAACCATGTTTCTTGTCCTGTATCCACTTTCCTCAAAATAAGTCAATAAAGGGATAGCACCGATATAATTTAGCCTTACTTGGCTGTATGGTAGACCAAAATGCTCGGCAGCAACCCTCACCGTTTTGCCTAATTTTGTACCTTTTTGGATTATCTCTCCGGAAATTCTACGCTCAGAAGGAATAGTAACGTAAATTTCATCAATAAAATAATTTTTCACAACCTGTTCAATATCGTTAATTTTGCCTAAAATCTTAATTCCGTTTCTTTCACCCACCCTTACATCATCCAGAAATCCGACTGCCTTTATCCCTAAGTAAGGAAAGGCTTTAGTTTCATCCGCAAGCGCTAAACCCGCATTTCCGGCGCCTATTATCAAAATATTATAATTAGCATATCCCTTTCGGATTAAATAACGGACACAGAGCCGTTTTATCGTTCTCCAAGCAGAAAGGCTTAATAATAACGCAAAGCTTGATTCTATAAAAACCGCGCGTGAGAAAATATCTAACTTAAGGACAAAGATAAACAATGCGGTTAAAATAGAAGCCAATAAAACACATCTACCTACCTTCAACCATTCTCCTGAGACACTTAGATAACGATTGGTATGGTGAAGATAAGCGTTATGTAATAAAAAAACCAGAACAACGCCCCAAAAGAAGTAAACTGACAGATATAACTTGATATCCTCCGGATTAAATTGAATTAAACCAAAGTTAAGCTTGAATACCTCATAAAATGAAATGATTATAAACGCGATATCTACAAAAAAATAAGCAATACGAACCCGCTTGTTTAGTTTATGCATAACCTTTATTTTATCACAATTTTACTTATTTAATAATGATTTTATAGGCTTGGAGACTAATTCTACTAACACATGATAAACAAAGAGCGGGTAATTCATTAAATACCTGCGCCATAAACGTTTAGGTTCCGTAATAAGCCTAAAAAACCACTCAAAACCATTATCCCTTATCCAACGCGGAGCTTGCGGCTTAACTCCTGCCAAAAAATCAAAAGCTGCGCCTACTCCAAGCATAACAGGAACGCTCAGTTGTTCCCTGTGTTCATACATCCACAGCTCTTGTTTAGGACAACCTATCCCCACCCATAACACGCTGGGAGCAGCCTTATTAATCATCTCTACGATCTTCGCATCCTCATCTAAAGTAAGTGGTCTAAAAGGCGGCGAATACGCGCCCGCTATCCTTATTCCAGGAAATAAAACCTTCAATTTTTTAGTTAAATTATCCAGCGTGTCCTCAGTGGCGCCATAGAAGAAATGCGAATATTTTTTTTCTCCAGTTATTTTCAGAAACCCATTCATTAAATCCGGGCCGTACGCCCTTTTTTTTAGTGGATTACCATGTAATCTCTGCATAATTAGTAAAGGAAACCCATCCGGAATTGATAAGCTGCTCGCATTGACCGCCTCCTGTATTTTGGGATTATGCTTACTTTGCATTATAGTATCGACATTAGCGACAATAATATAATTATGATGAATATTTTTAGCGATACAGTCTTCCATATATTGAATGATATATGGAATTTGGACAGCATCAACCCGTGTCCCCAAAATCATTATTGAAGATATGTTCTTAGGATAATTACAATTCATCTTATTAAGCTTAACGAGGATATTTGTTCTGCCTTACGTAGCTTATCGAACAGGCAGCGCAGGACAGAAAAACGGATAAGGCCTGTAGCGCAACGACTTCTCCTTAATAAAATTTTATTTAGAATTAGTAAAATCAGTGAATAATACCTTTAGCGCATTGGCCTCTGTTCTATTAAATTTTTTAATTAGTTTTGGCCTAAAAGTAAAAGAAGCGCCGATTAAACAAAAAATAATCAGAATAATATTCACCCTGAACCTTGACTTAACATTTTTTATGTAAGCAGGGATGCATTTTATTAATGTCAGGATAAAAACGGCTGTTGTTAATTCATAGTAGATAAACTGCCTTTCAGCGTAAAAATAACCTTTCAACCGAGTAAACAAGAATATTAACGGCCCCATTAGAAAAAGGATAAGAAAAGTTAACGCAGCTAGCGCATATTTTCTATTTTCCTTCTTCAGGTAACATACGGCGATTGCTGAAAACATAATAGGGATCGTCACTGCTTTGTGCTTCCATAATTCTATAAAATCACCGAACGTACCACCCACAGAAACCACATTGCTACTTTCGACCTGCAAGCAATAATATAGAACAATAAAAAAAGGCACTGCTAACAATTTAATTTCGTTCTTGAAAATATTTTTAAAATTGTCTTCATTTATTAGCTGTGCTATAAAATAAGCAACTGCTACAGCGATGATCTGAAAAATTACTGCCGTAGCTGAAAAAGCAAGCAATACTAATGAAAAAAAGAAAAACTTTTTATTTTTTCCCTCCAGCAAACTGACAGCTAACGCAATCATAAAAAGTGAGTTCCATAAAGCATACGGCCTCGTCTCAGCGGCATAGTAATAAACCTGCCGTTGGAATAAATAAGCGATTGGTAGGCATAAAAGTAAAAATAATTGCGTTGCTTTAAGGGCAATATTACTTTTGTTATTTTCTATTTCGTTTTTAAACACAAACATTATTACTAATACACTGAGTGCTGTAATTCCATTAGCAAATAAACGAAAATAAACTTCCGGAGTAAAACCAAAATAAGAGATCTTTTCCTTAATTTGGTCCAGTATTTTACACACAAAAAAATCTAAAGGAGCTGGACTGGCTTGTCCAGATGCTCCCTTAAACAACATATGGATATAGCTATAAGCTCTAGCTGTACCTAGTCCGACAATTTCATCTGTCCAAAACGGCTTATAAAAAGAATCAAACATCTTTCCCAGAAAGAATGTTGCAACGATAAACAGATAAGTTATCAGAAAGAACGAAATCAATATTTTGTCTATATATGGCCAATACTTGCTCTTCCCTGAATCCATTTCTTGAAGAAGTTGGTCCATTATTAAGTCGTTTTTAAAAAATATGTTTTAGTAATTCTTTTAAGCTTTTTAAAAGCTAATTTTAAAAATCCAATTGGATCATAAATTAATTTACTTATTTTTAAGTAAAATAACCCCTTTCGTAATATTTTTTTTAATTCATCCCCGTCCCACTCTTTTGTCTTAATTAAATAACTCCTTATAAAAAGATCATCAAATGAAAATTCTCTGCTAAAAAGCGAATCGTTTTTGCATTGTTCAAAGAGGGCTGTGCCCGGATAAGGAGTTGCAACGGAAAAAAACGGCGCACGAACTTTACAAGAAACAGCAAACCGAAATGAACGCCAAATATCTTTTTTGGTTTCTCCCGGTAGCCCGACAACAAAGAACATCCCGTAACCTAGCTTTATTTTCCTGCAATAGTCAGTTAATTTCCTGACCTTAGTAAGTTTCAATGGTTTCCTAATTACCTCGGTTAAGACTCTCTGAGAACCGCTTTCAACCGGGAAATTAACGTTAACACAGCCCGATTGTTTCATTAAATCCAACATCTCTTCATCCATTGACCATATCCCTACACCATTGGGAGTATCCCAAATAAAATCTAGTTCTTCCTCAACCATTCTGGAAAATAGTTCTTTTGCTCTTTTAGGGTCGGCTGTAACATTATCGTCCTCAAACATTAACTCCTGGATTCCGTACTTATCTTTCAATAACCTCATCTCTTTAATAACGTTATCTATTGACCTGGTCCTGTATTTATTACCCCAAACTTTATTTGCGCTGCAAAATGTGCATTTGGCAATACAGCCTCTGGATGTAATTATAGGGCTGAATTTTTCTCTATGACGGAACCCATGGGATAATTCAAGCTTAAAATATTTTTCTAAATCCATGAGATGATACGCCGGAAAAGGTAAGGTGTCCAGATCAGAAATCCATTTATTCTTTAGGTTAATATTTAGTTTTCTATCTTGTTTCCATCCCAAGCCATCAATCGTGCCTATATCCTTATCTAATTTTAAGTACTCTATTAACTCCTTAAAAGAATTCTCGGCTTCTCCAATAATTACATAATCACAATCCTGTTCGCTTAGTACCTCTTTCGGGCATACCGTTGTATGCGCTCCTCCCGCGACGATTACGCATTTAGGGCTAATTTTTTTTATTAAAGAGAATACTTTACTATACGTTCTATGCTGCCTGGAAAATTGACAGTTTAATCCGATCAAATCTGGATTAAAATCTAAAATTCGCTCAGCTATTTCTTTCTCCGATAAACCTACCTGAATCAAATCCCCATTAACAGCTTCTTCTTTATTCCAATCCGATATTAAACAATCCAAGATCCTTACTTCTATCCCCATATTTTCTATTACCGAAGCAAGATAACCAAGCCCCATTGGCGGCATAGGGCTTATATCCCGATAAACTTTAAAAGTTAATGCCGGAGGCACAATTAGCAAAATTTTATCTATTTTCATTAATAATCTCTTTTATCACACTGTTTTCTTTGATTACAATCCCTATCATCATATTGCCAAACCCTGAGAAAATAGAATTTAAAATAGAATAAACGATCTTAACAATAAATAACCCCGCTTTCCCTCCTCCAAAAATTTTCGCTATTTTTCCCATAACTAAGTTATGATCCCATAGGCGAATAAATTTGATAGAAAAATCCGATTTTAACAAATAACTATTTGTGATTTGCCTCAAAATAAAGTAGTTCCAACGAAAAACGTAATTCACTTCACCATAATGCTTCTCCCAAACCGTCCCAAAAATTCGAGCTACAACACCAGTATGCGGTTCAATAACAATGACCGCTTTCCTTGCGATCCTGAGCATCTCCGTATATCCTAAAAATGGCCTTTTTAAATGGTGAAGCCCATCTTGCACTACAACTAAATCAAATGTTGCTTCGGTTAATTCCGTATCTTCTGCATTTAATAATAAAGTCTTTAATCGAGGGTCGCGTTTTACGCAATAATTCAAAGCATTTTGAGAAATGTCAGAAACAGTTACTGAATTGAACCCTAAATTCGCAAAAAAAGTCCCTTCTCCTCCCACGCCATCACAGACCGTTAGAATTTTCCAATCGCAATTGAAATCCTTGGCATTTTTTTTAATCTCACTTAAAGCAATATTCAATCTTCTATCGCGAAGGTATCTGGTAAGTGGATCCTTGCTATCATGAAAACTGAAATGATCAAGTCGTTCTTCACTATATATCTTTTCAAACACTTCCTTTTGCGTCATGCCTTCCCTTAGCTCTTCGCCGTATACACTTTTTCGGGGGAAAATTACCCCCTTCTTGTTGGTAAATTTTTTATAAATAACTGCGCCATAGAATCCCACACCCAGCCCAAGAAAAAAGCAAAATAAGGCATAACCCAAATAAACTGACGTTGCAAAAACCAATATTTTTCTCTTATGTCCTGTGAAAGAATAAGCCCTATAGGTAAAATTACCATTATTAATAAAAACTTAATCTGTTTTGTCCTTTCCGGGAAAGAAAAAATAAAGGGGAATAAAACTCCTGCTAAAAGAAAATATAATCCTTTACTCCCTATTAAATTTCCAAAGATACCTTTTAGGAAACCCACTACGTTTAAAAGTGGATCTGGTATATATTCAAAAACTGGAAGTTCTGGATGGATCCAATGTTTGCCAAAAACACTAATACACCATACAGGAAGAGTTATGCAAAATATAATAAATAAAAAACAAAATAACTTCCGGGCAATTATAATAAAATTATTCATTTTTGCATTTGAAAATAATAAAAACAATATTGGAAGAGAAACAATCAATATGCCATAAACATGGAATAATATTGTAATAATGAAGAAAATTCCAATCAGCCATTTTTTATAAGCAGCTATCGGTGCCCCTTCTTTTAATAAAATGTGGGTAAAATAAAAAACCCCTAATGCCAACGTAGGAATTACGGCATATGGCCTGATTTCTATGGAATGGTAGATTAGAGTTTGATTAAAACAAACTATAATAAAAGCTACTAAATATCCCCATATGGTTTTAAAATACAATCTGCATATAAGATACAGGATAAAAAACCCTAAAATAGTTGCAAGAATATGCGGAAACGCTAATCCAACTCTGTTGTAACCAAAAACCTTAAAAAACGGATATATTAAATAGTGGTCTCCTAACAAATAAGAACCGATTTCATTATTTGGTGCTGACATTACTAAGTTAATAAAGGAGCCTTTCATTTGGTTTAATCCGTATATTTCATCAGCCCAAAATGGAAAGTTAGAAATATTACCTAACCTAAGAAATAAAGCATATACACAGATTAAAAAGACAATAATTGGAATTACCTTCTTATTCATTACCCCTCCCCTTCTCTTATTATTACCTGCTTTTAGGTATGCTACTTCTGTCACTTATTAACATTATATATCTTCCTAAGCTGGTCTGCAATGAACCCAATACAAAAGACTGGAATAAAACTTGCTATACAGAGAGCCGCAGCCACTGAAAGAAAATCAAGTTTAAAAAACATATTATTTATTACCCCAACAACGATACCAAAAATAGCATTACAAAAAGCAATAAGTAAAAAAAGTTTTAGAGGATTGTAATAAAGAACTGCTTCGATAATGATCTGGCCTGCGCGTAGAGTATCACGAACATGCTTCACTTTTGTCTTACCTTCTCGCTTTGCATACTGGATTGGAACATACTTCACAAAATAGTGATTTAGTAAGAAAATCAGTGTTAAGGTGGTTGTAAAAGAAAATCCTGTACATAAAGAATCCTGAAAGCTTAAAGCAATATCCTTTTTAAAAATACGTAACCCTGAATTCACATCCGGGATGCTGCGTCCCGAAGCGTATTCGGCCAGCATTTTAAAAAGCATTCGCGCAGGCCGCTTCCATACGCCTCGCCGATATTCCTGGCCCTGACGCTCCCCCACAACCATATCGTATTGAGGGAAAAAATTACAAAGCTTTTTTAAATCTTTTACATTATAAGAACCATCTCCGTCAATAATCGCAATACAATTGTATTTTGCCACTAGTATACCTTCTAACAAAGACTTGCCATACCCTGCATTTTCAACATGAGTAATAAAGGAAAGACCCTTAATTTTCACATTCCTAATCTTTTCACCCGTTGTATCAGTCGAGCCATCATCGACTACAATGATTTCGTATTCCTTAAATTCTTCATCCAAAAAAACTTGGAGCTCATGTAAAATCTTTACTACTGCTTTTTCTTCATTATATACGGGGATGATCACGCTAAGCATCAAAAACCTCCTTAAGTTAGGATTATTTACCAATCTGTCTGTAAAAATGCCCTCGCATGTGATAACAGCGTACCATTTGCTAATGTTTTGAAAAACATTTTTAATAAATAGCTTAGACGAAAGTAAAATTTTCGGTGCGAGATATTATAGTATTTATCTATTGTTTTCCAAGAAAGACTATCGTGTTCATAAAGCTCTTTCGGAGAAACCGAGAAATTGTACTTATCCCAATCCTTTGTCTTGATTTGCCCACGGCTAGACATATCATCAAACATCCGAGTTCCGGGTAATGGTATTGTTATGGCAAATTTTACGTAGTCCGGATTAAGCTTAACGGAAAACTCTATAGTCTTCTTCAAGTCATCTTCGCATTCGCCGGGAAGCCCCAACATAAAGTAACATTCTGTTTCAAGCCCGGCTTTCTTAGCCAAAGTAACCGCTCTTTGAGCTTGCTCAAGGGAAATCTTCTTACCGACAATATCAATGATTCTCTGGCTACCTGACTCTATACCAAAAGGAATACGGTAACAACCAGCGCGCTTCATAATTTTCAACAGCTTTTCATTAACCCTATCCACCCGAATTCCTCCTCGCGGATACCATGGGAATTTTAGATTGCGCCGCATTATCTCCTCGCAAATAGCATATGCCCTATTCATATCTGCGGTAAAAAGGTCATCAATAATTTGTATTTCCCTAAAGCCGAGCCCAAGCATTCTGTCCATTTCGTCTACCACGCGCGAAACAGATTTCATCCTCATTTGATAACCGTGTATATTTTTATTGCAGAATATACATTTACCGTAACAGCCTCGGGAAGTCTCAAGATACCCAAGCGGCGCTCTTCGGCTTGAAATACGCGGCTGATAGTATCTATTTATATTCAATAGCTCATAGGCAGGAAAAGGTAACCGATCCAAATCTTTGATAATATCGTTATGAATGCAGGAGGAAACAATCATCCCATTATTTTTATAAAATATATTAGGGATGCTCCGAGAAAGGCCTTCTTTTACAATTAAGCTAAATATGAAATCTCCTTCCCCTTGCACAACACAATCAATACTACTTTCTTTCAAAACGTCTTCCGGGAGCGCGGAGGGATGCGCACCGCCAACAATAATGGTAATACTTTTGTCTATCGCTTTTATCAAAGAGGATAAATGATACGCTTTTTTAATTAACGGCGTCGTAGAAGTAATCCCCACAAAATCAGGTTTATCATCCTTAATCGCTCTCTGAAGAAATTCATCCGGATTATCCGTAAGATTAAGGTCTAAAATTCTGACCCCATGGCCATCCTTTATTAACGATGCGGCTATGCATACCAACCCCAACGGAGTAGTGCCCCGAGAAACCGCAGAGCGAACTTTTGACTGGTTAAAAATATCGTAATAATAATTAGGGTTTAAAAGTAAAATTTTAGCCATTTTTTATCCCTGACGCCCGCCAACTGACGCCACGATAACTACTTATCTGCGTGTTTTTAAAGTCTCGCGAATTAAACCAGCCCTCAACCCTTTTTCTATTAATAAAAGTGACTTGCGGCGCGTTCAATTTATCAAATACATTAAGACAATTCCTATAAAACGTAAGCTTTCGAAAATTTTTGAAATATTCATAATACGGAAAAAATTTTAACGGTAGCAGATATATCGAATATACCGGAAGATACATTAAAAATGTCAAGACCTTAGCACATTGAAAAAGAGCATTTCTATTCATACGGCGGAGTAACAACTTCCTCATTGGTTCCACTATATACTTAATCAGAAAATTTCCTTCTTCTGAATATACCCATAAGAGTAATTTCCCTCCAGGCCGTAAGTGTTTTTTAAGGTTTTCAAAAGCCTTGTCGGGATTATCAGTATGATGTACAACGCCGATTGAAAAAACAATATCAAAGGTTCTTCCTAAATCCATACTCATTATATCGGCTTCTACGAATTTCACATTAGCTAAGCCTGCGTTCCTTTTTCTCGCTATATTAACCGTATTCAAATCCACAGCGGTAATATTCCTGGCGTAAGGGGCAATAAAAAAAGTGTGTTGCCCTCCGCCGCAACCACATTCAAGAATGTCCTTACCGCGAAAATCTTCCATGGTGTTCGGAAATATCCAATCCTTAAAAAGAAAGAGTTCATCGTCTTTAAACATTTCCCATTGCCAACGCCACTCATCCTGCTTAACTTGAATCACATTTTCACCTTTTTATCTAATACATATTTATTAAAAAGTTTAAACTCATCTATATCGTCTAACCCAAGCCATGCGCCTACGGGCGCGTTAAATCCGCTCTTTTTCTTATTAAGGATAAAACCGGGCAAAACATTTTTTAAAGATGCTCTGAGGATATATTTTGTTTTTAATCCTCTCATCTTTAGATTAGCAGGTATTGACGCGCTATAACTTGCCAGATCTACATCAAGATAAGGATTGCGCACTTCTATGCTATTCCTCATCGACGCCCTGTCAACTTTCACGAGGATATCATCAGTAAGCCAGGTCATCGCATCAACATAGAGATTCTTATCAAGCCAATGAAGCCCAGCGGCTCTTTCATAGTATTTTTTGAAGATAAGAAATGGGTCGGTATCATAGATAAGCTCCCTTTTGTCTTCACCCAATATAGCAACCCTCTCCTCAGGATGAAAAATGATACGCCAAAGATAATGGGCTTCTTCAGGAGAATGTAAAGAACCGTAAAAGAACTGCTTTTGTTTATACGTGAAACTTAACTTTGTTTGTTTGCGCGAATGCCTGTTCTCCCCGAATTTTACTAATAGCTTACGTATAAAGAAAGGCAGAATTTTCGCATAGTAATAACACCTATCCGCCTTATATGTTATATATCCGGCAAAAATCTCATCAGCTCCATCTCCTGATAAAGCGACTTTCACATATAAAGAAGTCAGCTTTGCCAAGGCAAAAGTCGGAATACAGGAATTATCGGCAAATGGCTCATCGTAAGATTCAAGTGCTTCCTTAATCAACTCCTGGCTGTCTCTACTATTACAGATTTTATTATGATGTATTGTATCTATCCACTGTGCGGCTCTGTCAGCATCTTTGATTTCGCTGTAACTTTCCTGATCAAATCCTATACTAAAGGTGTGCAAATCACCGCGGTGATATTTTTTCATTAAACTTACTACTGAACTTGAATCTATGCCGCCGCTTAAAAAAGCGCCTATCGGCACATCGCTTACCATTCGTTTCTTAACCGCTTCATCAAGCAGGCTTAAAACATTCTCCGAAATTTCTGCTTGATTTGAATTCACCTTTTTTCTGAATTTCTCCGCATAATCCCAATATCTGGTCTTTTTGACAGTCTTGCCGAAATCAGACACAACCATAAATGTTGCGCTTTCCAGTTTAAATATATTTTTATACAATGTCAGAGGAGCCAAGATATACCCCAAAGCAAGATAAGAATTAAGTGCTTCATACGAAATTTCTTGGGGGATTTCACTGTCACAGATAAGAGCGCTTAACTCTGAAGCAAATGCCATCTTCCCGGCATCTTTGTAGTAATAAAGCGGCTTCTTTCCAAATCTGTCTCTTGCTAAAAATAACTCCTTAAGATTATTATCCCAAATCGCGAGCGCAAACATTCCGTTAAATCTATCAAGACATCGTGCCCCCCACTGTATATACGAATACAGGACCACCTCTGTATCTGATGATGTCTTAAAAATAACACCGAATTTCTCGAGCTCCTTTTTTAGTTCCTTAAAATTATATACCTCACCGTTATACACGATAAAATAGCGTTTGTCAGAAGAAACCATGGGTTGTTTGGCGTTCTCGGACAGATCGATTATGGATAACCTTCGATGACCAAGGACAACATTATTCAAACTTACGATGCCATAATCATCGGGTCCGCGATACCGCATCTTATTGCACATTTTTATTACTGAATCGGCCGAAGGAGTTGCATTCCAGTTTATTTTACCAGCTATGCCACACATATTTTTTTAAACCAACCCTTCCTTTTGATAATTACATAAAACCCTTACAATAACTATGAAAAAGTGAGACTCTAAAACGAGTCATAAACACGAAAGCATACTTTTTGAAGTACATAGGCTATGATAATTAGATATAGTGGCACGATCGGGAAGAGATAACGGACAAGAATGCTAAATATCGAGTAGGAGCTTATAAAAGAAAATATAAATAATACGCATAAATAGAGAAATAAAAGCGAGCTTTCTGTTTTTAAAACATCCTTTCTTTCCCGCCAAAACAACGCCCCCAAATAAACAAAAGCTAGAAACGTTACAAGCGACATCCCCAGCCGCAACCCATTTTTAAATGGCATCCAGGTAAAAAGTTTTGTTAGTCCGACAGAATACCCGACACAACCAACTTGAGTTGATTCCCAGAAAAACATTTTTAAACCTTCTACTGCAATAAGCAAACCATATTGCACCGGGTTTTGGCGGACTTTTTGTTTGGAGAGTGAAATAAGTTTATTGTTTAGTATATCGGGCGGCATATTGGTTTTACTTAGTTCATTAGCTTTCTGTAAGGCGAATTCTTCGGCTTTCCAAAAGTGCCAAAAATGGCATTTCTCTTCACCGAATAAAGAACGACACACGCCTTCCCCAGGCACATAGGCCAAAGCAGTCAAAAACCGTTCTCTAGTCAATGGCTCCATCCGTCGAGCCGTGGGACCATATAATGCCAAGACGCCGCGATTAGTAATAGTAAAAGAACCGTTGAAAATCCTATTTGCCGATTTATAACTGTTAATCAATGAATAAAAAATTACAAGAAAAAATATCAAATATACAAGAGTATTAACAATAAACTTTCGATTACGCGTAAAAAGCGCTGAAATTAGAAACAGAAAAAAGAAAACCGGTGTCACCAATTCAAAAATCCCCTTGCTTAAAGTCATGAGTACAAAGAGTAAGCTTGTCGCTATTGCCAATAGGATAATCCTAAATCTCGGCCCGGTAAAAGAAAGCCAGGATCTATAAATTAAGAGCATGACTCCTAAAATGAGCGGATATGTCACAATTTCCGAAAACAAGCTCAGGGCGGAATTCACAATAGCTGGTGAAATTCCCAGATAAAGAATCGTCAAAGCGCTTAAGCAGTCATTAATTTTTAGGATTCGTAAGATGCGCAAAGTCAGGATTTGAGTAAAAAGAAGAATCAATAATTGAATCAAAACTTGAATAAGTTGATAAGAGAGCCCAAAGATTTTTCCCAGCTTCATGGAAAAAGCAATCAGCGCCGGATAAAACGGTTCGCGATTCGGGCCAGTCTTAAAGAATTCTACCCAACCTTGTTGCGCAAGCATTTTTCCTAAGTTTTCATAGCCAATCGAATCAAATATAATGCTCATCCGGCTAGTTAAAACAAGATAAATCCAGTAAAGAATACTGATCAGGAAGGCTAAGATGATTGGATTTTTAAACTTTCTCATGGTTTTTAAACTATAATGTTTTTATTTTTCGTAAATCCGCGTATATCTCTGGAATATCAGTTTTATCTGGGACAAGAGGAACCTCCTCCTCCACCACCTTCATATCCAATCCAGCTTCTTTTAAGAGTAAAGTCAAGAGATCTCTCATTTTGACACAACTACCGCTGCCGACGTTATATACCTCGCCTGATCTTCCCCGTTCCATAATTTTTTGATAATATTTAACGGCCTCCCGCACATCGATATAATCCCTTTTTGCCTCCAAATTTCCCACTACAATCTTAGAAAGCTCCCCCTTTTTTATTTTCTCTATCTGCTCACAGACCTTTCCGACAAATAATAGTTTTGAAATCCGTTTATCATCTCCGGATAAATTAAATGTCCGCGCCATCACAATGTCCATTGAGTAAGCTCTACAGTAAAAATTCATCAAATACGTCTGGTAGACCTTGGTAAGCCCATGAATCTTGGAAGGCTGAAGCGGATGACTCTCGCTAACCGGATTGTCTCCGGCATTGATAAAGCCGTACTCCGCAGAACTTCCGATTAACAACGTCCTGTTTGAAACCCCATACTTTAGTAAAGCATCCAAAATATTTTTTGTGCTCAAGACATTCACCAAATAATCAATGTCATAGTTATTGGTGAAGCTACCGGCGAGATGATAAATACGCTCAGGACGAATCTTACAGATCAAGTCTTCTACCGGTCCTCTTTGAGTCAAATCGCAATTCAAAATATTTCCAGAGCCGCCAGAAATACAATCGGTCAAGTAAAGCTCGCACTCTGACTCTGAAGCGATAAGTTCAATAAGATGACGGGCGGTAAACCCTAAGGCACCAGTAATCAATACTCTCATTTCATCTTTACTTTTGAATTAATTGTTCCCGTATAAATACTCATTAAGTCTTTATAGTTTTTCTCTTTATTAAACTGCTCTCGATAAATTTTATTGGCGTTTTTACCCATTTCTGTCCGCTCTTTATTATGGGAGAATAGATAAGAAATCTTTGCGGCTAAATCTCTTACATTACCCGGTTCGAACAAAATACCATTAACTCCATCAATGACAAATTCTTTAATAGCCCCTAATCTACTCGCTAAAACTGGCTTAGAAAAAGAAAAGCTTTCCATTAGTACCAAAGGCATATTTTCGTAACATTCTGAAGGGAAAATTACGAAAGATGAGTTTTTTATTACCTCAAGAACCGAATCCTTTTTGATCCTTCCTAACCATTCAACATTATTGCGTGAAGAAGCAAAACTTTGCACCTCTCTTTTTAACGGGCCATCGCCAATAATCTTTAAATTAAAAGAAGGACCTATTTCAAAAGCTTTCATTAATGTTTCTATGCCCTTATAATCAACAAGCCTGCCAAGAAATAAAGCGTAGTTACAATCCTGAATATTCCCTTCCGGTTCGCTTGTTAAAAAATTTACCTTTAAAAACATCCTTTCTTCCTCTAATCCTAATTCAATAAACTTATCTCTGCTAAACTTACTTGTTACGATATATGAATCTATATTTTTCAAAAAAGACTTACCTTTGTAGAGAAGATTTGCCAGGAAGAGTGGAGGAAAAAAAGAATTTCTCCAACATTTTCTTATTACAGCATTAAAAAATTGCTTATTTTTACATTTTTCGCAAACCGCTCCATTATTAAAAAACGTACCCCTAAGACAAAAAAACCTGTAATTATGAAGGGACTGTACGATCGGTACGTTCTCTTCTTTTAAAGCAAAATACACCGAAGGTGTAATACGAAAAAATACATTATGTATATGTGCGATATCGGGCTTTTCCCTTTTTACAATTTCTTTTACTTCTCTATAAACAGTCTTGGAGAAATTTAGTTCTAGTAATATAAAAATAAGTTTCTTAAAAAGCGGCAATCTTTTGATATATTCATTTGATTTCTCATAAAGGACTACTTTGTGTCCTTTTCCTTCTAATAATTTTGCCTCTGCGCTAACTACTCCATCTTCCCCGCCTTTTTCTAAATAGTGATTGTGAATGATTAAAATTTTCATACAGTCTTATTTTTAAATAGATAAGCAGAGGTTAATCCAAATAAACTCCACAGAGGAATTGCGCTATACGGCATTTCTAAAATCTCCAGAAAGTTAGCCGCTATAAACCAATTTATTAAGATTCCGGTTAATAGAATCCCAGCTAGGGATCGATTCCGGAAAGAGATCTTTATGAGAGAAAAAAGCATAATTAGAATAAAGGCTACCATTAATATACCCACAATGCCGGCACGGTAAACTATGTCAACATAAGAATTATGCAGGCAAATCCATCCATCCCTACTCCATTCGCCTATGGCATTACCCGTAATTTCAAGCGATTGAGAACGAAAGGGCTTACCAAAATTAAAACCAAATAAGGGACGCACTGTCTTTAGTTCTTTAAAAACATCCTTCCAAATTAAAATTCTGAATATACTAGTAGAGTAGGCAACTTCAATTTCCCTAGGAGGAATAGTAATGTCGGCTTCTTTTGACTTTTCATCCAGAGCAATACTAATTTCTTCCTTCTTTTCTTTATTTAGATTAGTCTGGCTAAAAGATTTAGGCTGATAATTCATATTCTTGACGAGTACTGGAGGCGCCACTAATTTGTCATCATATCTAGTACTTAATCCAGGCACTGAGTTATATTTAATTTTTTTTTCAGCTCCCTCGCTTTCTTCATTATATAATTTTATACCTAATTTTAGCGGTACAAATGCGAGTTCCTTAACGCGTATGAGCTCCTTCGTTTCATTATATCTTTTCATAAGCCCTTTAAATCTTACTAAAGACTCCACTTCATTCGGCCTACTTCCTTTTGTCAGACCCAAAAAAACAAAAAGTAAAAAAAGAAGTAAAAAAATAAACTTATACTTACTCTTAATTTTAGAAATAAATAAGGAACTAAAACTTATATACATCATAGCAAGCAAATTAGCTGTCATAAAAGTTCTTGAAGTATTAAAAAGTAATTTATATGGAAAAACCAATAACAGCAAAAAATACAGGGTATATTTTATTAACTTTACCGGATAAGCATTAATTAAAATTAACGTTATTATAAACAATGTCAGACTAAAATAGAGATGAAATATACAAAACTTGAGAATAAAAATAAATACCACAATAAGGAATATTGTCATTTTAGGCTCAAAAAAATCATTTCGATAAAAACTGTAACTAAAAATCGCAAATATAGGGTAGCAGAACAAAACAGCATGCCTTAATGATAGCGGCCCCCAATTAATATAACCAACAATTGTTTTTATTACTACAAATCCGCAATAAAATAAAAATAAATAAGTAAAAATATTAAAATTTTTACGGTTCATTAACCATTTTAGGAAAAATAAAAGGCCACAAACCGCAAATGTTATATCACTAACAAAAAACGGAGCCTTTATAAAAATTAAATCAATATGTAATTTAGCGAAACTTCTATAATATAATAAATAACCAACTGATAGAATACCTATAAAAAATAGGCCTGTATAATCAATAAATTTATTCGTTTCCGTTTTTATATTTTCTTTAATTTTCTTTTCGCTATAAGGTATCATAGATTCCTTCTTATAATATCTCTTATTGATCCGCTACTCAAACTTTCTTACTACCCAGTTTAGCATCAAAACCTAAAGCCACTATGTCCTCTTTGTAATTTTCCTTCAGGTACTCTTCCAGAGCAACATCCCACGAACGCATACAATTCAAATTCAACGTCGCCGTCTTAATACTGCGCATAGTTTCCGACAGTGGCCGTAACGTAGGAAAATTATCCCGGATATATTGCGAATCTGAGGTAACACCAATCAAAACGACATCACTCCGTCCAAGCACCTGCAAGATTTTTTGGGCAACTTGATATCGTGAAACAATTGCTCCGGAAGACAAATTATAGGTTCCATAGTGCTTTGAAGACACTAACCAGGTAAGGCCTCGCGCAAAATCTACGTTATAAGTCGGAGTTCCTATTTTATCGGTAACTACCTGAATCTGCCGCGAACCATTGCGTATCTGCTGGATGATTAATGCCACAAATTTCTTTTCCCGTTCACCTCCGCCAATCATCCAACCTGCCCGTACAATAAAGTATTTTTTCAAAACTGATTCAACTATGATTTCACCTGCCCATTTCGTACGCCCATATACATTAATAGGATTAGGCACATCATTTTCATCATACGGATCAGATTTTGTTCCATCAAAAACACCAATGCTACTGATATATACCATAGGTATATCCAGGTCTCTACAAACCCAAGCTAAGTTGCGAGTACCTATAGTATTCGTTAAATAAGCATACCGTACATCATTTTCACACAATTCTAAGTTAGTCTCGGCAGCAAGATGCATCACCGCATCCGGCGCATTAAACCCACAGAAATCTACAACTTGTTTCAAATCACGTACATCCAATCTTTGGATATCCCGCGTCAATATTTGAATATCCGTAGCCAAAACTTGATGTCCCTGTTCAAGTAAAATTGGACAAAGAGCATAACCTAACATTCCTGCCGCACCAGTAACAAGTATTTTCATTGTTTATCTCCTCATACCCCAAAGTTCCCGGTATCCATCAATCATGCCTAAAAACCGAGCGGGTCCTCTCCCAGCAACCAGACAAAGAACTGCGATCATCCATAGTCCGAGCTCAGACCAACACCAATAAGCCCAAGATTTCCACGTAGAACCAAAAAACTTACGCATCAAAAAATAATGGTTAACCACTACCATTTTGCATTTTCGCCGCTCACTATCCCGACTTACCGGAGACATATAATGCAATAATCGCGCATCTGATGTCTGGAATAATTTATATTTCCGGGAAACGCGATAAGACATCTCAAAATCATCACCAACCCAATAACGCGCAAACATTTCATTAAACTGGAATTCTTGCAGCACCTTTTTACGATACGACATTGCCGGTCCTGAAAAGATTTCTACCTGCGCGAGATTACTGGTTGACCGACAAAAAGCAGGCCAAGCCGATAACTGAAGAGAGCCGTTGCCGAAACATGTTAGTAAGAAAAACTTTGAGAAACCGCATCTTTCAGCCGGCCCTAAATCAAAATTTTCAATCGTTCCCTGAACACCTCCAATCGAACCAGTAACATCCGCCTGATATACATCAAGAATAGCTTGCGCATAGCCGTCCAGATAAACCGCGTCGTCGTCCGCAAAAAATACCACATCACCTTTTGCCTGCCGTATCCCGGAGTTTCTCTGACGCACCAGTGAAGGAGGCATCCGTAGATAACACAACTCAACAGCTGAGCCAACTAGAAGTTTTCGTAATTCTTCTTCGAGTATCCCTTCTTGCCTGCCATGCACAACCACAATATCGTGTGGCAATGGTTTCTGTTTCAACCAGGATGCAATACACCTTTTCAAATCTTCAGCACGATCCAACGTGCAAATAATTACTGAATAAGTAAGCATAGATATGACTTAATTAACTAAACACTACGCACTATGATTTTCTTCAAGAAAGATCTTATTTCTTTTGTACGCCTTTCCCCGAAGCATAATTTTAACACATTTTTAGATGATTCTATAAACATAAGAGGCACGGATTTCATAAAAATAATTATGAAAAATACGTAAATAGCTATAATATGCCTTCTTACCTTACCTAACCTTGAGAAAATAGGCACTCTAAAGGATATGTCCTTAAAGGCGTGGACCGCGAAACCCACCACCGGAAACAGAACTTCAAGTTTAGGCAATTTCAGTATAGAGGCCAGTTTTCTAAAATTGGCCGATGAACCGCCAAGTCTACGATGGATGGAGATATTGTCTAACACTCTTGTTTTCCCCAGATAAACGATTACCGCCATAATCAAACCATCTGTCCCGATAGTATTGGGAAACCTTACATTCTCTAAGTCTTTCCTTCTCATCACCCCGTAAAAGAAAGAGTTGCTCCTTAATCTGACATAATAATCCAAGAGGCGGATTACCCCGCTATTTTGCAAGTGGTTGATTATAGTTTCTTCGTAGGAAGAATTATCTGAATGGTAGTAAATTGTCTTTCCGGCCACTAAGGACAGGTCTTTTTCTTTGAGTAAAGTTTTCACGCATTCGCTGATGTAGGAACTGTCCAGCCAGTCATCATCAGATAACCACATAAAAAATTCTCCGCTTGAATTATTCAATGCCTCTCTAAAATTTGCTACTGGGCCACGGTTATATTCTTGACGAATGTATTTTACACGCCCATCCTTACAACCAAACCCTTCGCAAATCGCCTGTGTTTGATCAGTAGAAGCATTATCAGAAATAATTAACTCAATATTGGCATAATCCTGATTAAGCACACTATTGATCGTCTGTTTTAAGGTAATAGCCCGGTTATAAGTAGGTAAACCTACGCTTACTCTTGGTAATGTTTTTTCTCTTAGCATTTAGTAATTAACCTTTAACTAGCGGGTAATTATAAATTTTTCACATTCTTTTCTTGGATCTAAAAACAGTAAATTTCATTCTCTATAGCCGATCTTCTTTGTAGGACTACCGACATTAATTGAGTAGCCCTCTAATTCCTTATTAACTAATGAATGCGCGCCTACTACACAACCTTTACGGAGAATTGCTCCATCTAATATCACTGTGTTCGCGCCAATCCAAACATCATCTTCGATAATAATCCCTCCCCTGCTCGGCATAAATCTCTGAGCAATTATGTTCTTATCTTTTTTTATCGCATGATTGGTTGGGGCTAAAGAACAGTTGGATGCAATAAGCACATTCTTTCCTATCGAAATTCCATTTCCCGAATAAATAACCGTCCCCGAATTAATATAAGTGTTTTCCCCTATTCTAATATCTCCGCTACCGCCAACAAATTTTATTTTAACAAAAGAATCTATATGCACCCCTTGATCAATTAATAATATTGATCCCCTAAGGGAATCTTCTATATCAGCGAACTTTGATATTTTAGCCTGTCTTGAAATTTTAAGCATTTTCCTAAAACTACAACAAGTGTTTACTTAAAACATTTTCTTCCCGGAAATAACTCGTATTCTTTTGCATAAAACTAAGGTTATGAGTCACCTTATCCGTTTAAGATACCCATCAATCCCCTCGCTAATTACCAATTTGTCGTTGACTGAATGGTCGATAACAAATTCTTTATTATCCCGCAAGAATTCTTTAAGAGCCGTCATCGTATTACTCCCCACATCCCAGGGGCGGTTCGAAAAATACCCTTTAGGGAAAAATTCTATAAACGTATCCGGTAAAATAAGATGGCACCCTATTGTGACTAACTTTGAGTAGAGCCGCAACTCTTTCAGGACATGGTCATGCGTATGAAGCGAATCAAGAATGACCATAACTTTTTTCTTACCCTTAGCCGCAATAGAGATCTTATTAAAGATCGCCTTCTCAACTGAACTGCCTTCAATCATAGTGATTCTCTTGAACATCGGATGCGCCTCAATCAGAATCCGATTATGTTTCCTTATATCTATATCGACCGCAAACACCTCTCCTTTTCCGACCAATTCCAGCATCGAGGCGGAGAAGATTATCGAACCACCGTGAGCGATACCCGTTTCAATGATCAAATCCGGTTTTGTGCTCCATATAAGTTCCTGAATCGCAATGATATCCTGCGGAAGTTTGATGATCGGGCGTCCCATCCAGGTAAAATTATAGCTATATTTATACTTGTCAGCGTGCAGCATCCAATCGAGAGATTTTTTTCTCAACGCTTCATCCTGTGCCATCTCTTCAATCGCTTGTTTACGCTCTTTTTGAAATTCTGCAACAGGATCAGATGCCTTTATTCCATTATACATATTGTCCATAAACTACACCTTTCTTTGCCTTTTCCATAACTTGCACTAAAAAGGCCGTGAGAAAATCTCCGATATGCCGCGATGGACTAAAAACAGTATGCCTAGTAACAAACTGATAGTCATTTAAGTGTCCGGCGGATGCAACTGGTTTCTCAATCAAGCAAATCCGTCCTGTCAAATCATAGTAAATATCCGCACACATTTGAGCAAGGTCCACAATCCGCAATGTGTCCGAACCCACTGCATTAAGGATAATCACCTCATCCTTAACCGAAGCCGTCAGCAACTGCTCAACATATTGAGCGACATCCTCCAGCGCAATAAAATTTCTCGTCTGTTCTCCGCTTGTCTTTAAAACAATCGTCCCTTTATACGCGGCCTGCAAAGGCAAATTAAACGGAACTAACGCCCAACGATCAAACCCATCCCAATCTACAGGTATTCCGTACACGGCATTAGGCCGTACTATAAAAACTTTCAATCCTTTTCGGGCATAGCTTTTCAATATCTGTTCAGTCGCATAATGCGCAATGGCATAATGAGTCGACGGGTCGGGGATACGATCTTCCGAGATAATACCTTGAAAAGCCCCGTACACGTGAGTCGTTGAGAGATAGATAATCCTTTCAACGCCACCGATAAGTGCTCGTTTGGCAAGTTCCTCTGCACCAGCTATAGCTTGACCCCAAGTCCGTTGAGGCGATGTAACAAAATCTTCATCAACGACACCAGCACAATGAATAAGCGCATCACATCCGGCCAAGTCCAATGTCGCTATCGTTCGGATATCCGCAAGGTCAACATGCATATCACATTCCTGCCTACGACCTATGCGCACAATCTCATGGTTAGAACGCAAAAGTTGAAGAACTCCTCCACCAATAAGCCCTGTTGATCCGGTCAAAGCTACACGCATATAGTATTACCTCGAAAAATATCTAACTTCGAATTATTTTACGAAATCAAGTAATTTCAGATCTTTATTTGAAATAATTTTAGGCTTTAAGGGCCAACGTATGCCAATAGACGGATCGTTCCAACGCAATCCTTTTTCTAAGCCAGGATGATAGAATTCAGACACCTGGTAAGAAACCACCGAATTAATCTTTAGGGTTTGGTAACCGTGTGCAAAACCTTTTGGAACATACAGCATCCTATAATCTTCCTCAGTTAATTCGGATGCATACCATTGGCAATAAGTAACGGAATCTTTGCGCAAATCTATAATTACATCATAGATAGCGCCCCTAACACAACTAATCAGCTTTGCTTCTTCGTATGGGTCTATTTGATAATGCATACCCCGAAGCGTACCTTTTTCTTTATTAAAGGAGATGTTGCATTGTACTATACCAAAGTCGATACCGTGCTTACGAAATTCATCCTGACAAAATGAACGGGCAAAAAAACCGCGCTCATCTTGTTTTTGTTCTAGTTCAATTCTATAAGCCCCTTTCAGTTTGATTTCTTCAAAAATCATTAAACCTCCTTTAATTCTGAAATTGGAATAACAAATTTCCCGTACCATTCACGGATAAAACTCATTTGTTCCATTATCTCACTTCCCGAAAAATATTTATCCTACCTTTCAAAAACCAACATGTTCTTCGCATATAGTTCATCTATATTTCTGAGTTCTTCGATTTTATCTCTGTTTGATCGATATCCATACTTTTCAAATTGCTTCACCCAATAGGCCTCTGGTTGCTCATTAAAATGCCCATTCCCCCCTTGCCCAGGCCTGGCAGCTGACAAAACAATTCTATTTGAATGATTTGAAAATGTCTTTAATAAATTATCTATAAATTTAGGATGGATATGCTCCACAAATTCAAATGACCAGATTAAATCAAACCTTTTATTAAGCTTTAATTCTTTTTCCAAGTTATACTTTATGATTAATTCCGGATGATTAGCTGCAGATATCGCTATTTTTGAACCTTCAACTCCAATGACTTCTATACGTTTTGAAAGAAAATAATCAAGTGATTTACCCGTACCACAACCTAAGTCTAAAACCATTTTAGGACTAAATAATTCTACTGTCTTATTGATTAGCTTTACTGGAAAGGTGGAAGCTCCCACTAATTCACTTTTAAAGATAAAAATACTATTTTTTGAAATTCTCCTGTAAATGGGGATGACTATTGGCGTAAACATAATAATATCTTTAATGTAATTTAAGGCAGTCCATAACAAAGTATCCTTTTTTACTCTTTTTTTTAGCCAAGAAACCATTAAATTAAACATAGTTCTCCAAATTCATACTTTTTTAAATTATAGCTAACCTATTTTAAGTTTTCCTAACTTTTAAAATTTCTTCTGACCAATCCTGCAACCAAGTGGAAGAAATCCTTCCGAATCTATCTAGAAAGTTTCTTATAGCCTCTTGGCGCTTTGGCTCATTCCACCAGCTTTCTATAGAATTGTAAACCGAATTTAGCTGTTCAGCCGCCAATACTGGATCCTCAAAAATAATCGAACTATTTTTGAGCTGACTTAAAATATCCTTAGCTTCGTCTCTTATTACATTAGCTGCAAAATCCGGGTTATAAAATGCAATCGTTGGCGTATTATTTATTAAGGCTTCTACAAAGGTGGTAGAATATAATGGATGATCACAAATGAATACAGAGCACTTGCTCAGGCTATCAGAAAATGGAATATCCCAATTCTCAATTTTTATTTGGGGAAACTGATCTCTTATTCTATCTCGTACATCCCATCCTAAATCTTCTCTGTGGGGACGAATCCTTAGCTGACTCATTATTGATCCTGAAAGGTGAGATATAAATAAAGTTTGAATTAAATAATAATTTTTCAAATAATCTGCTGTCCAAGGAAACTGAATCAAATATCTAGGGTAACTAGTGAAAACACACAGTACTCCATTACGCCCATTCAGACTTTTCATTTTTCTCTCTATTAATTTAGTTGCTGGCATTGGAATAACTTCTGCATAAACATCACAACATTTCCAACCCCATGAGTAAAATCTATCAACAATACTTAATTCAGCATCTATCTGTATTGAATCTTCCAAGGTTCCATAGCCGCCTCCGTGCTGCACACCTAACAATTTAGTTCCTTTTTCAGCAGATTCAGCAGCCCAAACCCGGAAGGTAGTATCAAACCACCAAGAAATCCCGCTCATTATTGCTTTAGGTTCAGATACAAAATCATTTTTTACCTTTTCTCTTAAAAAATTATAACCTTCAATCATAACTTGAGGTATATCGGAAGAAATAAGCGAAGCAAGCATTTTCTCAAATTCATTCTCTCCGAATTCAAAGCTACCTAAAATTTCCCTTACTTCATAATTAATAGGAAAATCAGGTAAATCTTGGTAATCATAAACGCATGGCCAAACAGCACCTTTTGTTTTAAGTACTAATCTAAATAGAGATAAATAAGAAAAATAAGTATTTCTCAGAAGGATCTGATCTTTATTCTGAAATGTTTTACAGATTAGCTCATAGGCATATTTTAAAATTATCTTAAAACTCCATCTCCCTTTCGTAAAATACCTACTTACATCAGGCAAAGCAATTGACGATTTTTTTGTAGGTAATTTGTAACCCAACCAAAATAAAATTCTACTGTATATTTGAAGATTATAATCATCATTTTTAAGATGACAAACAAAATGTATTGTATCTTTAGGAGTAACAAAACATTCTTTGTCTAAGCAAATCGAGGTAAAATTTGGATAAAGTCCAGTAAAATGTTTCAAATTTTTATACCTATCATACATTACATGTATATAATTTATAAGCCAGAAACCAAAGATTATCCGCCAGTATCTTATACTAAAATTAGTCCCGTGAATTCTATTCATTTGTTTATGCAATACAAAAAGTAGGCGTTCAAAAACAGTATCTAAATAGCGATAAATCTCGCGGCCCTTTTTTTCTTCAAAATAAGACGGCAGGGTTTCTGATGTAATATTTTGCCAAAATATTTTTCTACTATATCTTTTACACCACTCTCCTAAAAAAATAATACGATAAGAAGTATCCCAAAAATCTTCAATTGCGGTTGTTACCAAAAAAACCTTATCATTTTTCATTTTATCCGCTTTATCCATGGTTCAACTATCGCTAGATTACTTTACGTTATTCTAAATTTTTGAAACGTGTCTTAACAAAAGTCCGGCGCTAACTTGAAAACCACTTGACTAATGGGACATTAGATTTGGCCGGTCTTGGTCTGCGTCCCCTTTGAAAAGTTTATAACTGAATTTTTCATCTGCATGAAATGCGAAATTGATTTTTACATTACGCTTTTCGAATGGTTCGTAGTAATTTGGGATTATTACCTTACTTCCTGTATTAAGTTTTATAAAACCTGATCCTTCAAAAAAAGTGTCATTTATTCCATAATTAAATATGTCAATGTATTCAGCATCATAAACCCGGAGTAACTCTTGAAATTGACTTCTCATTCTTGCTATGCCATCATCGGGTCCAAAGTAATCTACGATTCTTAAGGCATAATTATCTTTGTATTCTACACAACGCATAACTACTAATCCTATATATTGCTCCCCTTCAGCTATGGCATAAAGATCATAATTGTAAATTGGATGTTCCAAATAACGCTTATAGAAGTATCTAAAAGACTTTTTAGGCAGTTCTGCTTCGGATTGTTGATAGGTTAGCTTTCTGGACAACTCCGCAAAGTTTAACTTATCGATCTTTATAAATTTTTTCTTTGAATTATGATTAAAATGCTGTGGACGATAAGGATTCTTGGGATAACTATCTACCAGACAAAAATTTTCCTTTTTATCATTGATAATATAAAATTGATTTAACTGGCCTATCTCGTAACCAAGCGCTTTATAAAGCCCAGCTACCTTATTATTATTTCCTATTGTTCCCATTGCCTTATGATTTTCATTCGTTACTAAAAAACCATGTAATAATAATCCTAATCCTGCGATTTTTGAATCTTCCCTTATCTTCCAGGTAACTAACCAAACTGTATTGTTTTCTGAAAGCGCCGGATCAAAGTGACGCGAGGGTATAAACCCCAATATTCCAATAAGTTCCGGATCATTTTTGTTTAAAGCAACTACAAAATTGTAACAACGATCCTTCTTATTGTAGTGTTGCCAGTCCATAAGGACTTTGCTTGATGATAATATATGATTCTTAGACCAATATTTATTAATAAATCCCATCAGCTTTTCAATTTCCGCTTCTTTACATATATGGATATCTAAACCCGATGGATACATCATTTTTTCTTAGAGTCTTTCTTTTCTAAAAGTTCAAATAACCCATATTCGTTACTATATACCCAGGCTATTTTTTTATTAAAGGCAGCCGCCGGCACAGGTTGTGCAATGCAATGGAATCCAAATTTTCTACACTCCTTTATTATATTTTCAATATTAGAAACAGCATAACAGATATGAAGAAGTTTTATCCCTTTCTTTAGGCTTCCGGTTACAGGAGAATTATCACTATAGGGTTCAATAAGTTCTAATTTAACTCCATTCAATGATACAAAGGCAACACTTACCCCTTGAATGGGGTCGATAGTTATCCTACTCGACGGGCATACTTCTTTTATAGATTTTACTACAATACCGACATGGTGGAATCTTGCGTCTTTACCGAAGAAATTTAGCTTAACCATAATCATTCTTCCTTTTCGATTTGTATACAGTCTGGCAAGGAGTAATCTTTCTTGACTTCCCAACTAAAACAATTATTTTCTTCATTATAAACAAATCCTGAACGATTCCATAATTCTAAACATGGTTTATTCTTTGGTGTCGGAATATATTTTGCGTAGACCTTATCTAATCCTATAGATTGTGCATAATTAACAACTTTATATAGCATAGTTTCTTCTATTTTTCGTCCAATCACCCTACAACTTAATACGAAATCAACGACCCTACCTATCTTATTATCTACCTGGAGGCTTATTATACCTGTTAAGCCTGCATCGCCAAACTTATCAATAACACGAAAAATCCAAAATTTATGATTATCCTGCTTAGTCCAATTTACCAGCTCAGATTCCGTCATTCTTCTTGTACTAAGATTCATTTGATTAGTTTTATTTAACAATTGAACCGTTCTTTGAAGATTGGCATCATTAAGCTTCTCCACTTTTACTTTTATCCCTAATACCTTTAGCCAATCTTCTAAAGAACCAACATTACTTTTTAAATCCTGCCGCTCACGCTCAGTCACATACATCTTAGTTCTTTCTAAGTCTTCTTTGCTAACTGAAGGAGCATCAAAACAACGCAGGCTAAGTAGCGTCTTCTTATATAACAATTTGTCTTCTGGCCATTCAGGAACAAAAACCTCAGGTAAAGCCTCCCTAACTCTTGCCCGCTCCACAGGGTCATCATCTATAAAAACTGCGGATTGCAAGCCCAAATTCAAATCAGAAACTAAATCGATAATATTCTGAGCTTTGTCTTTCCAATTAATTTTCCAGGCAGCAAAATCCTCTAACCTAAGCGCCATTTCTGGATGCTTGTTTATTGCTTCTAAAGCTAATGACTCTTCGTTTTTACTGACTATACTTAATAAAATACCGCGATTAGTTAAAGATTTTAACGCTCTTTGAAAATCAAGATACGCTTCACCGATATAGTCGTGCCCTCCCAGTTGAATATTTTCCCAACCAACTTCTCCTACTATTGCTCCCCATAATGTATTATCTAAGTCAAGAATGATTATCTTTCTTGAAGCACCATTAATTCCTCTTAAGGCAGATTTAATATCCTGGGTTGCCTCTTTGAAGACTTCGTTTCCAAAAGGGATCTTAGCCATATACCATAATTTATGATCAAATGCATACTTACCGACAACCTCGATCCACTTCTGAGTGTTTAATAAATATATATTTGTTGCGGAGTCTAAATTTTTTGAAAGCCTTAAATTCATTTGCTTTAATATATTCTCAATACCGATTCCATCTTTCATCTCAAGCATTCCATAACCTTTATGATACGTCGGCAGGACCCATATAGGAACGAATACAAGACTAACTCTCTCTTGTAAATTCATTAATGCTCGAGAAAACTCATCTACTTCCGCAAGCACTTTGTCAAGAGGTACATGTTGATAATTAAGAATGCACTTGAAAGACCCGATAACATTTTCGGGCTGAGTCCATACTATCACGGAATTATATTTACTCTTCCAGTATTCGGATTTTTCCTCAAGCAAAATTGGCATAACCTGCCCGAAAGGCGCAACTGTTATATTAAGTAACGGTAATTCTTCATCATTATTTAAATATCCCTTAAGAATATCTATATTGAAGTCCGAAATAAGTAACGCCCTAAGTTTCCGTCTATCCATTTAATTTCTCCTCTAAATGCATAGAAACATAATCAACAAGGGTCTCAATAGTCTGTAGGGGATTATTCTTCTGAGACATTATCTTCTCATCCGTCAACATAATTACTACTCCGAATTCTTTTTCAATTTTTTTCTCTACTGCTACGAAAAAAATTACAATTCCTAAAGAATCTAATCTTCCATTTTTACCAAACAAAACTGTATCCAGGGACTTTTCGGATTGCTGCTCTTCTGGTAATAGCTCGTTAACCTCATCAACTGCCCTGAATATTGCTTGAACCACTCTTGCTTTATCTGTCATCTGTTTCTCCAAACCTCATGAAATTAAACTTTATTCTTACCTTGAGATTGCAGCTCCAATTGTCTATTTTTAAAAAACAGACTATAATCATACCCTCTAACATCGATATTAATCCCGCGTTTGCACACAATTTTCCAAAAAATATTTTCAAGCTTTCTTTGAAGCTCTAAGCTTTTTTCAGGAAATTTCTCGACCATTCCTATTTGAGCCCAATATTTCTTAGACAATGTTGCGTAAAGCACAAATACTCTTGATAAATTCTCAACCTCATCTTGTGAAATTTGCGGCATATTTAAAACGGCTTTCCAGGAATTGCGCGAACCACGGTGATAGTCTTTATCCAAATACCCCTTTTCAACGCAATATTCTCGCAAGGCCGTTCCATAGTAAGGGACAAAAATATTAGAGTTAATGCTTACGGGCTTGCATTTCCTCACAAACTCAATTGTTTCAAAAATATTTTCCCTGGTTTCCTCAGGCATACCCAAAATAACATTTGCGGATGTTCTTATGCCGTGCCTATGCATTATCTTAAATGCTTTTAAAGTAATCTCTTGGGATGTTTTCCGTTTCATAATCTTTTCCAATATATACTTGCTCCCGGTTTCAATACCGATACTGATTGAAATACAACCGGCTTTTCTGATTAGTTTAATTTTTTCTTCGGTTACGTTGCAAGCTTCAGCTTGTATCCAAAAGGGAAGATTCACATGCTTTTTATAACTTTCAGAAAATTCTTTTATTCTATCTAATGGGCTAAACAAAAAATCGTCATCTATGAATTGAATAAAATTAAGCCCAAAATTATCTTTTAAATATACTATTTCTTGAATAAGGCGATTAACTGTTTTGCGCCTTAAATATTTAGCGCCAAATTTTGAGTATGCGTCTAAAAAAATCTGATTACAGCAATAGGTACACCTCCTTGGACATCCTCTTTGGCCCTCCACAAAAGATGTCTTATAGGCGTGTCCCGCGAAAGGGGCGAAAAGATGCCTATCCTCAATTATAGAAAGATCTATGTATGGCAAAGAATCTAATTCAGTAGGATACCCTATGGCATTTTTTTTAATGTCCCCGTCTGGTAATTTAATCCAAAGATTGGAAATTGCCTCAAAACTTTTGCCCTTTGACAAATTAAACATTAGCTCACTTATGCTCTCTTCGCCTTCCCCCACGCAAACAATATCCACAAATTTATTCTCTATCACGTATTCCGGCCTTGTTAAACAATATACGCCCCCTACGATAAGGGGGACTTTCGGAGCTACTTTTTTACAAATCTCAGCAAAATGCAACCCGGTTTTACTTGTATCTTCAAGTATAGAAATTCCTATTAAATCCGGACAAAAATTTAATATATGTTCTTTCAACTTTTGGTCAAGTTGTTCCATTGTTACGCTCTCAAAGGTAACACCGTAAGGCCTTAAATCAACTGCCTGAAAATTTAGAAACCTTCCTCTTATCGCGTAATCATTTTTATCTATATCTATGGCGTATTTAGAGCTATCAAACATACTCACTTCATGCCCTTCTTTTTTTAAGCGGGTAAGTATATAAAGTATCCCTATTGGAACTTTTGTATTAGCAGTATCGTTAGCATAGATCATAAGAAATTTCATCACTAAACTCCTTGGTTACTTACAATGTGAATCCACCATCCACGGTTATATTCTGCCCGTTTAAATCTTTTGACATCTCTGACAGCAGATAAACTAAAGTCCCATTCAAATCTTTTTTCCCCAGCATCCCTTTGTTTAGGCATAAATTATTATATGCTTTCACGAAAAGATCCGGCTGATTATCAAAGATGCCCCCTGGACTGATAGCGTTAACGCGGATATTCATCCCTTTTAGATATTTAGCCATATATTTTGTCAAATGAATTAGCGCCGATTTTATCATAGCATATTCCACTGGCATAGTCATTTTTGTCCCTTGGTATATTTCAAACTTAGGAGGAATTACCCCATAAATAGAAGCAATATTCACAATATTACCATACCCTTGTTGTTTAAAATATAAAGCGGCCTGTTGTGAAGTTAGGAAATATCCGCCTAAATGTGTGTTTAGGTTCTCACAAAAGTCTTTATACTGTACATCAAAAAAATATTTACCATAATTTCGATTCTTAGGGAATGCGCTATTAACTAAAGCATCAATTTTTCCATATTTTAAATGAACCTTCTTAATCATTGCTTTAATAGACTTTAAAGAAGTTATATCTAACACAATAAAGTCTACCCTGCCATTTCGCAAATTTCTTAAAATATCAGTTTTTGTCTTACGGCCTTTTTTTTCATCACTATCACCGATAATCGCAGTTCCATTATTTTCCGCAATTGCTTTCACGAATTCACTGCCTAATAGACCTGCTCCGCCAGCAACAATTATTACCTTATCTTTTAGCATAGTCCTTCCTCTTTCTATATGAATAAAACTTAAGCAAGCCGTTTAAAACCCTCTTGTATTACATCGTTTTTCAAAAATCGCTTTATTTCCGTCGAATCTAATGCTTTTCTGATTTTTGCAAAAGCCCTGTCTGAATGAAAAATAAACTTATCAATAAGTTCATCCGTATACGCATAAGTCGCATATACGGATGAACTCACTAGGAAACCCTGTTCAAGCATTTCCTGCGCATATAGGGTTTGAGTTTCCAAAGGAACATTATTTTTAAACGAAATGTGCGTAAGCGGAGGTATTCCGCTGATGGTAATGCCCAAATTATGTTTTCTTGCCAACTTTTTCCATCCCGCATTAATACGTTCCCCAAAATAAACAAGCTTCTTCTGCACTTTTTTCTCCGCCATCTTTCTTAATGTAGCTAACGCAGCTACGAAACCTATGCGTTCAGTCCAAAAAGTAGAACTGACGAAAGTTCGTTGCGCAAAATCCATAATTTTTTTCTTGCCGATAACAGCCGTAATAGGGAAACCATTGCCAAGTGCTTTTCCAAATACCGCAATATCCGGCTTAACCCCAAAAACCAGATGAATTCCGCCTAAATTAAGGCGAAAACCTGAGGTTACTTCATCAAAGATAAGAATCGCTCCTATGCGGTCGGCTATCTTTCTAACTCCTTCAAGAAATCCGGGCTCAGGATAAATGCTGCGCATAGGTTCCATAATAATAACGCCAATTTGTTTGGGGTTAGACTTAATAATATTTTCTAACTCGCTTAATTTGTTATAATTAAAAGGGATCGCGCTTCCTTTTAACTCAAAGGGCACTCCTAACGGAGCAAGGCCGGGCAAAAGCTGTTCGTCAAGATTATTTGAATTCGCTATATTTGCCGAAAGATACCAATCATGCCATCCATGATAGCCGCAAAATGCAATTTTACTGCGGCCTGCAGCAGCGCGGGCAATTCTAATTGCTATAGCACAAGCCTCACCGCCGGTTCTTGCAAACTTGACTGAATCAGCCCAGGGATGGATTTTTATTAACTTTTTAGCTAATTCAACTTCTTCGTAACAGTTTAATGTAGCCATTGATCCATCACGAATCGCACTAATAACTGCCCTATTCACATCCTCATCCGCATAACCCAAGGCACAAGAACCGACTCCCATCTGAGCAAAATCATAATATCTATTGCCATCCAGATCCCAAATCTGGCAGCCTTTTGCCTTAGTATAATATGCCGGCCATTCACCCGGGAGAAAACGCTCTACCCTTTTTGACAAAAGCTGATTCCCTCCAGGAATAATAGTTTTTGCCTCATTCCATAATCTGATACCTGTTTTTTTAGTCATAAATTTTTACTCCTCTTCTTCTCGCCCTAAGAATTGCCTCGATTATTATAAAATCCGTATAATCATCCATTTCAAAAGATTTCCACTTGGGAACGATGTAGGCCAATGTCTTATTGTGATAGAATGTTTTTTTATTCTTTAATGATTCCGCGTAAGCTATATATAAACTCCCCTCAAAGAAATATAGCTCCTCCACCTCCTGCCTTCGAAAAACTTTGTACGCCTTATTCAAATAAGGCTCCAAAAAACCTTTCTTTAGCTTCACCAGAAACTCCGGATGAGCAGATTCAAGTTTTGCAACACCAACTATGCTTTCAGCCTTTTGATTAGTCATAAGGATCTCAATCGCCTTATCGATATCTTCTATCTCCCTTAACGGAGAGGTCGGCTCAAGAAAAACGATAATATCAAAAATATGACCCCGTGATTCATAAAAATTTATTGCGTGTAAAATAACATCCATACTTTTCGCATTGTCGGATGCTAATTTCTTCGGCCTCCTAAAAGGAACTTCCGCTCCATAGTGACGGGCAATACCGGTAATTTTCGTTGAATCAGTGCTTACAACCACTTTATCAATATACCGGCTTCCTAAAGCCTGCTCTATGGACCAGGAGATCAAAGGTTTTCCCAAAAGTAAGCGAATATTCTTTCCTGGCAAACCCTTGCTCCCTCCCCTTGCCGGAATTAATGCTAGTACACTCTTTCCTCTATACATTATTTTACGCTTTCATTTATTTACTGTATTGCAATAAATAAAGACTATCTTTATATTCTTTCCATTGACCGAGATCAAGCCATCCTTCGCATATAGGATAAACAGCGACCTTACCGCGGCTCATTACTTTATCTATTAGGTAGTCCATATCCAGTTTTTGTTTGGCTGGAATAAGAGATAAGACTTCCGGCTCAATTATATACACTCCAGTATTTATGACAAAATCAAACATTGGTTTTTCGTTAATTGCTTTTAAGCAGCCTTCTTCCATTTCGAGAATACCATACGGAATTACCATTTCTTTGTGGCATCCGATAATCGTAATAAGGGCCTTTTCCGCCTTATGCCATAATAAAATATTTTTAAAGTCGTTCTCGATTATAGTATCACAGTTACATACGAAAAATGTTTCTCTGACTAGTTCTTTAAGCAGCCCGATTCCTCCCGCAGTCCCTAAATACTCGTCCTCTTCCACCCATTGCACTTTATAGGCAGACGCATTTTCCTTAAAATACATTTTTATCATCTCTTTTTTATAGTTCAGGGTAAGTATAAAGTTGGAAAACCCGTGCTTATTAAAATTTCCCATTATTTTATCAATTATAGGCTCATCACCAAAAGGAATTAAGGGCTTGGGTAATATTTTCGTAAATGGATCTAGCCTTTCGCCCTTACCACCGGCCATAATCACAACTGGATTAGTAAAGGTAGTTTTTTCGGGGGATTCTAAAGGATGGAACTTTAAAAAATCATGCCAAAAGAAAACATCTACTATTTTATCCTGTTCATCCAAAAGAGGTATAGCATAAAGTTTTTCTTCAACCAGATAGTTTTTCACCTTTTCCTCGAGCTTCCTATCGGAACGCTTGACAAAACGCGGGGCTTTGAACATAATCTCGGATATGGGCTGCTTAAAATCCACACCTTTAAGAATAGCCCGCCTGACATCCCCATCGGTTATAGAACCCGTGAGCTTACCGGACTCATCTACGACAAAAACTACCCTACTTTTTGCGTCACTCAAAAACTTCATAACATTTTTTAATGATATCTCCGCAGAAACGGTAAACTTCTTGATTTCTTCAACATTTAAGTTCATTATCTACTCCTTTTTCCATTAAAGTTTAGTAAGTTATCTTCTTCTGAATAAGCTTCTTATTAATAGCTAAACTGGCAAGAACCTTCTCTATCTTCCTGCCTGTGCCTCCTTCGCCATATGGATTCCTACATCTTCTACAACTTTCTCTGAAGTCCTTATTGAACAGAGACTTATTAATGGCGTGGATTATTTCATTTGTATCATAACGAGTATCGATAACATTAATGGAACGCAGTCTTTCCTTTTGTCGGGTTCCGATATTTACAAAAGGACAGCTTAAGGCAGGAGTCTCTTTAATCCCGCTTGAAGAATTTCCAACACAGACACCTAATGTTTCTTTACCGCAGATGTTAAGCAGGCCATGATAATAATAACGGCCCAAGTGAGGGAATATATTTATATTGATAATCTTTTTTCTTCCTAATCTCTGCAGGATTTCTATTATTCTTCTTCCTCCCGCATCGTTATTAGGATAGGTAATTATAATCTGGACGCCTTTAGCGGCAAAATACTTAAGAGCTCCAAGCGAAGGATTGATCTGCGAGGATATATTTTTCAACTCTGTAGTTATGGAATGCTGAGTAAACAATATTACCGGTTTACTTAGATCTAACTTAAAACCTATCTTTTCGCATACCTCAGCGTAAGAGGCAAATTTACCTGACTTAATCAAGTCAACAACAGAAAAGCCGACATTAAATATTCTCCATTTTTCTTCACCTAATCTGGCGATTCTTTGCGCAGCCTCTTGATTAGTAGTAAAATGAATATGTGAAAGCTTTGTCATCGCATGGCGTACATAATCATCAAGCGCCCCCCCAGAAGTAACATCTCCTCCCTCGACATGCGCAACGGGAATCCCCATCTGAGAACCTGTTACAACGGCAGCTAAGCCCTCAAATCTATCGGCATAAACTACCAAGAAATCCGGATTAATCCGCCTAAGAACCCTACTTAAGTTTATAATAATATTACCTATGGCCTGCGTGGTTGAAAACAGGCTATCAGCTTTTACTTCTGCCTTTATTTCGGCATAAACCTTAAATCCGTCTTTCTCAATCTCTTTCTTAGTATAGCCAAATTTTTCGTCTAAATGCGCTCCGGATACCAGAAGAAAGTATTTTAGCATCCGAGATTCAGAGATAGCCTTAATTATTGGATATTGCAAGCCATATTCTGCCCTATTTCCGGTAAATATAGCGATCTTTCTTCTCTTAGGCATTCATCATCCTTTTTATGCCACTTTCAAAATTATAGTCTGGAACCCACTTTAAATCATTCTTTATCCTATCGCAACATAACACTAATCTTGCACTCCCCCTAATCTCTTCCTCGCTTAGATTCATTCCCAAGATAATTTTTTCCCTACCTGTTGCCACCGCTATTGTTTTAGCCAATTCCCACACAGAATACCCCATGGAACTACCGACATTATAGACTTTAAATTTACACTCAGAAAAAATCGACATAATAAAAGCCCTAATTACGTCTTCCACATACACATAGTCTCTAACACTTCTGTATTCCCTTAACCTCAGATAACCTGCGGCGAACTGTTTTAGTATTGTATTCACTACGTTATTTTCATTCATACCAACGCCATAAATATTAGATAACCTAAGTATTACGGAGTCTACCTTTGAACCTGCAGAATTGTTAATCAAATAATTCTCTGCTTCAAGCTTTTCCCGGGCGTATGTGTTCTCAGGAAAAAGAGAGAATCCTTCGTTAATCTGGTCTTCGTATTTAGTACCATAAACCAAAGCAGTTGAAGGGAAAACAATTTTTTTCATATTGTAATTTCTAGCTAACTCCCATACGCTCTTCACGGATTTTACATTTACATCGTAAGCTAAAGCTTTATTTTTCTCACATTCATCCACATCCGGTATTCCCATAAGGTGAACCAAATAAATTTCTTTGTTCTTTACCTTATTTAAATATCTTCTAAGGATAGCCATACCATTTTGGGTTAAAATATCCAATCTATTAATTTTTATATTCTTATGGCCATAACCATCCTCAGCCGCCTTATCTATCCCAAGGACATCTACCTCTTTTGTTGCTAATTCGTTTATTAAATTCTTACCGAGAAATCCTGAACATCCAGTAACAATCACTAAGGGGTTCTTCAGCATCTTCCCTTTTCACCTCGTGGATTTTTCATATAGTCTTTGCCTCTAGACATAGTACATATCACTTTTATAAAATTTTATGTTTCTTTTTACCCAATCGATTGTCTTTAACAGGCCTTGCTCAAGGCTGTAAGAGCTCTTCCAATGCGTATTTTTCTTTATTTTACTGTTATCGCAGCAAAGCCTCATTACTTCGCTTTTTTCAGGCCTGAATCTTTTCTTATCGGCAGCTATTTTCACTTTCATTTTCATCAGGGAGGCTATTATTTCTATTAGCGCGTTTACAGAAATTTCTTTTCCGCTTCCGATATTCACAATCTCACCAAGAAGCTTTGGAGATTTTGCTATCTCAAGAAAACCGTTTACAGTATCTTCCACGTAATTAAAGTCTCTTGTGGGATTCATATTGCCCAATGTTATATATTTTTTACCCTCAATAAGCTGCATAATTATTGTAGGTATGATCGCACGCGCAGATTGTCGGGGGCCGTAAGTATTAAACGGCCGCACGATCTTAACCGGTAGATTAAATGATAGATAATAACTTAAAGAGAGTTGGTCGGCGGCTATTTTGCTGGCTGCATAAGGGGACTGCCCCACCATAGGATGTGTTTCGTTAATTGGAATATACTGAGCTGTCCCATACGTTTCACTCGTTGAGGTCACAAGAACATTTTGCAACTTAAGCTGCCTGGAGGCTTCTAAAATGTTATAGGTGCCTTCAATATTTGTCTTAACGTAAGCTAATGGAGAAAGGTAGGAATAAGGTATCCCTATTAATGCGGCAAGATGGAAGACGCTATCGCACCCTTTCAGAGCATTAAAAACAAAATCATAATCTCTCACATCTCCGCAGACAATTTCTATTTTTTTGTTTAATTTTAACCCTTCCAGCCACCCCCAATTATTCTTGGAATTATAATGCAGAAAAGCCCTTACTTCATAGCCTTGCCGTAAGCAGTGTTCAACTAAATGTGAACCAATGAAACCGCCTGCACCAGTTATCAATATTTTCTTCATATCCATTAGCTGCCTTTCATTATATTTTTTAACCTCGTATTTCTTTCCTTTGGTAAATCATTCGTATCCAACCGCTCAAGTTTAAACATGTTTTCCTTGGTAAATTTAGCAACCCCCACCCTACTGGTTAGGCCTAACTTACAATCTTTCTTTTTCAGTATACTGATCAGGGAATCGTTATATGCGCCATACGGATAACTCATAACCCAATTATCAATTGGCGAGCCTAGTTCTTTTAAGAAATCGATAGATAAATCAACTTCCTTTTCCTGTAACTCTGGAGCCAGGGCATTAAACCAACAATGATCATACCCATGGCCTCCTACATACATTCCATTTCCTATTATATGCCTTAGTTGCTCTAAATTCATATATAATCCTTTAGAAAAGTCGGCTTCATCTTTACTAACATATTTTGCAAATAACCTATTTATTATAACTTTCCTTAAGTCCGCCTTTAACTCCTTTTGTAATAAATGTTTTATGAAGATTACTGCCCTTGAATCAAATCTACTCTTTTTTGCAAACTTAGAATAATAATATTCGTTGCTCTTTAAATCGTATTCTGACCTATATTCATCCAAGCAAGAATATACATCATCTAATAAAGAACTAAGTTTACCAGCGGCAGCTAATATAAAGTGTATTTTATTAACATCTAAAACTTCGTTATGCTTAATAGCCCTTACTGACGGGAAAAAACAACCTTGAATCTTTCTCTCTTTTAAGATTGGAAAAACAGTTGAAAAATGGTCAATATAACCATCGTCAAAAGTTAGAAGGACCGCCTTTTTTGGCAACGCTGTATCACGATATATTGAGGCAATACAGTCTTCCATTGTTACAAACTCATAATACCTACTTAAATAGTTTAACTGATTCAAAAATTGGCTCACCAAAAGAGCTTTTATCTTTGGATATTTAGTGTGCGGCAACTCTCGCACGAAATGGTACATAATAATTGAGCATCGATTTAGCATTTATATAGCAATCTACCCAAATCGGCTTGGCCGATCCCGGTCAAAATCTCCATTTTTATCCAACTTCACCAACTTAAACCTGATGGTTCATTTTATTAAATCGCTCCATTTAATCTGGCTATTCGCCTTAATGCCAATTTTGGTTTTTAACCCCAATAATTTTTTGAAATTAAGGGCCTTAATCTCTCCTGTGCCCGGACGCTTTACCCAAATATTTTCTTCTGTTAGACGTTCACCTCTTTTAATCTCCTTTATTGATACTACACAGGCATAGGCAAAGTCTATAGTTGGCTGTTCTTCTTTTAAAATTTCTTTATTTCCTCCCAAGGCTTGATGTATTATGCGGCTACCGGTAATCAATTCTGCCAGTTCTTTGGGATCCATAGAAATAGGTATATCTGGCCCTGGCCAATTCTTATCTGAAGTAAAATGCCGTTCCAGGATACTAGCTTTTAAAGCTACGGCCGCTAAACAGGGAAAGTTAGTCATCGAATGGTCAGACAAACCCAATACTGCTTTAGGGAAATGCTTATTTAAATCGGCTAATGCCCCCAATCTTATTTTATCAGGAGGCGTAGGATACATAGAAGTACAGTGCAAAAGGGCATAAGGTGTTTTATGTTTCTCAAAAATTTTAACACTCTTTCTGATAGAATTAATATTGTTCATACCGGTACTCAGTATAACCGGTTGCCCAAAGCTGGCAATATGCTCTACCAAAGGATAATTATTGCATTCTCCTGAACCAATTTTAAAAGCACTTACCTTCATCCGCCTCAAGCGGTCTGCCCCATCTCGGGAAAAAGGAGTAGAAAGATATACCATACCTTTAGCTTCTACATACTTTTTAAGCTCCCTATCCTCTTCTTCTGATAGTTTACATCTATTCATGATTTCCCAGATTGATTCTTGAGCATTAGCAGGAATCACTTCATTGGGAATCATCTCATCTGCGATCACATGAACCTGAAATTTTACACACTCACAACCTACCCGAGCTGCATCATCAATCATTTTTATTGCCTTGGCAAAACTGCCCTCATGGTTAATACCGATCTCGGCTATCACTAAAGGAGGATAATCTATCCCGATTTTTCGCTCCCCAATGTTTATCTCAACCTTGTTCGGATTTTTCGATTTCATAGTTCTTACCACAGCTATATCTGAATCAATAGGCCATGAACTAAACGGGTTAAGATTAAGGCGGCACATCTTATTTGCCTTCTGAAAAACCTACTTCTGCGCCATTTAATGCCTGCTGCCGGACCATTGAGCTAAAACAACCATTCATCTGAATAAGCTCTGAATAACCGCCTTCTTCTACCAGTCTACCATCTTTAAGCACATATATATAATCTGCATTCGTAATTGTAGAAAGCCGATGCGCTATGACAATCACCGTAGTTTCTTTGGCGATATTTTCAATCGCCTGCTGGATTAGGCGTTCAGAATAAGTGTCAAGAGAGCTGGTTGCCTCATCCAGAATCAGAAGAGAAGGCTTGCGTAAAATAGCCCTTGCCAATGCCAACCTCTGAACCTGGCCGCCTGATAAGCGGATACCCCTGTCGCCTACCAGCGTACTGTAACCTTCAGGTAGCTGTCTGATAAATTCATCGGCATTTGCCTGCTGACAAGCCACGCTAATATCTTTATCTGTAGCCAAGCTATAAGCCCACAACATATTATCCCGAATAGACATATTAAATAAGACACTATCCTGGGGCACATACCCAACATTGCTCCTGTAAGAATGGATGTCGAAATCATGCAGAGGAATACCGTCAAATAGGATACTGCCTGCCGTAGGCTGATGAAACCCCATTATCATATCAATAAATGTTGATTTTCCTGCCCCTGACTGGCCTACAAAAGCTACCATCCTCCCTTTAGGAATACGCACATTAATATCAACCAAGACAGGCTTCTTTCCGGAATAAGTAAAAGAAAGCCTTTCAATAATCAATTCCCGGTCAAACCCTTTGAATTGCCTGGTACCTGATTCTTGCTTTAGTTTTATAGCTTGCTCGCGTAGTTTTTTAATCTGTTCGTAACTTGGGAAAAAATTCTCCAGGGAATTCTTCCTCATTGTTATCTCCCCAATAGTGACAGCAATCTGCAACAAAGCCAATAATAATACAGCGGTTTCTGATAAAGGGACACTGAACCGGCGCGCGGTAAACAACGCAATAACCAACATCAGCATACCAAAAGGACGATAGAATATCGGTATGCCTAAATTAAGCATCTGCGATTTAACAGTAACTCGCAGATGCGCATCAAAAGCCTTATCAAGATTTTTAACACTATTTTGCTGATTTCCGAATCCTAATACAACTTTTGCAAGACTAAGATTTTCCTGAATGACTGAAATCAAATGGTTAGCTGTGGACGTATTAAGAGTACCAAGCCTATAACCAATCTTTGATAGTAAAAGAAACGGGAGCGTAAATAATAAAGCAACACCTAAACTAATACTGGTTACCTGCCAGGAAATACAAAAAGGTACCACCAGGAAAAAGATCAGCTGCAGAATATCGGCAAAAAAAAGCGCCATAGCCCCAAAGGCATCACCAACAACAGTAATCTCGCGAGTAAAAGTATTAAGAAGGTCTCCCTGTTTACCACTGCTAAAAAAATACCAACGAGCATTAAAAAAATCCTTAAAAGTTCCAAGCATTATATCGCGTAGTACAGCGAATTTAGTTTTTATAATAGACCACTGGGCAAAAGCCTGGAATACACTAACCAAAGTAATAAATATCAAAAAAACCACCAGCCAGCTAGTTAATGTTACAGGTAAACCTAAAATTTTTAGGATATTCACAGCCTTCTGTGTAAGAGGGCTAATATTGCGTAAATCAGGATTAGTTAAAAAATCTATAAGAGGACTAATAGTAAATAGAGAAAGTGCGCTAAATAAGCTTACCATAGCTAATAGCAGCGTGTTAGAAATAAGTAAAAATGGAAATTTCCTAAAGATATCCCGAATAAATATTAATACCTTCATAATCTATCCTATTCCAGTAGTGTTTTATTTTGACGCAAAAACTCCGCGCCAATACGCGATAAAAAAACGCCATTTAATTCACTTGACTTAAATAATGACCAAAAACGCTGCTGCAACTCTTCGTCACCTTCAGCCGCCTGCCACTGGCCTTTTAAACGCTGATCCATTTCTATGGCTAAAGCAGTAATTTCCTCAGGAGTATTCTCAATTACTTCTATACCTAATTGTTCATACTGCCAGCCGTCACCAATCCTTCCTATTTCCGAACTGAGTATTTCACGAAAAGTTAATAAACGATGCTCTTTGCACAACCATAACTTTTTGGAAATAAAAAGATTCTGTAAGCCCCATGTAGTAGCCCATTCAAGCGGAATCATATTCACAATCGCTAATGGCCGCCTGAATATCATAGGGATAGCATGAAAACCACAGGAATCACCTAAATAAAAATTACATTTTGCGCCCATATAAATATCAAGAAAATCTGTCCTGTGTTTCACTGCATAATCAATAATCATAGGATTTTCGGTTTTTAACTCTTCATTAACTACAGCCCCCATTCTTACTGCAAAATATCCTCTACGCGTTAATTCTTCAACCGCAGGAATAAAGTTTTTAATATTAGAGTCTCTATAATCATGATAATGCCAGTTCCCTTTTGGGAATTTGGCATCCAAATAAGCCGAGTTTCTGGAAAGAAAACAAATAAAAGTGGATTCGCTTCCTATACCAATCTTCTTTAATAATGCCCTGCCAATGCGCTCCTCTTCGCTGGTAAAGGAAATATGAACTTTTGTAGATTCAAGGACTCCATAAATATCCCTGTCCTGATAATTCCGGTATGGAATTCTATGTTTATCCCCTCCGGGCAATGCGCGATTGAGTAAATCTAACCCTGTTGCAAAAAGAGAAATATACAAAACACGGCTCCACATTCTTTTTAATTGCTTATTACAAACAGAGCTATTGATATAAAATATGTCTAAACCTCGTTGTCCACGAATACCCAAATCGCGCTCACAAAGATATACTTCAGTATTACTCATAAAATGACCTATTCTAGAACTAATTAATTCTCCGAATCTTATCAATATCAAGGGCCGTAAAAGCCGCACAAACAAAACTATTAATACTAAAAATGGCGTTATCAAAAGAAGAAGAAAATTCCGAACTAAAATGGATAACCCGCCTTCATTAATCCTATCAACTTGATTATGGATAAAACGCACGATTCTTTGATTCACGCTAACTAGTTATTGTTAACTGCCTTTCTCCAGCGAAAATTTGACATTATAAAAGTTACTTTTATTTTTTCATAAGCTTCATTATTCTGTTGGCAATCTGCAAAGGCTGTAATCCAAATTCTTCCATTAATGACTCTTGTGTTCCATACTGATGTATAAATTTATCAGGAAGGCCCATACGATAAACCTGCGGCAGATTTTTAGAATGTATATTATCCATAAGAACCTCTAAGCAAGCACTGCCTAATCCTCCTATAATAGTATGATCTTCCAAAGTAACTATCAACTTGGCTTTTTGTGCCAGTTCAATAATCGCATTCTTATCCAGAGGTTTTATGGTATGGAAATGCAATACCGTACATTCAATACCAGCCTCTTTAAGCTCTTCAACTGCTTTTATTGCGCTTAATGTCATAGCGCCTGTAGAAATCAACAACACGTTTTTTTTGGATGACTCACCTTTGTAAAGCACCACAGCCTTTCCAATTTCAACCTCGCCTTCATCCCTAGTAACTATCGGTTTTCCATACCTTGCAAGCCTTAGATAAACAGGTTTCGGCCATTTTAATATGTGCGGCATCAGTTTCTTCATCTCAACAGCATCGCAGGGAGCAATAACAGTCATTCCTGGGATAGCCCGCGTTATTGCTATATCTTCAATAATCGTATGTGTAGGCCCTAGGTGAGCGGTTGCTAACCCAGAACCCATACCAACCAGCCGTATAGGACGCTCCTGCAAACAGGCATCCAAAACAATCTGTTCATAGCACCTTCTGGTCAAAAAACTTGCATGGTTCAATATAAAAGGCCTAAAACCATCGGCAGCAAGGCCCGAAGCCATACCTATCGCATTAGCTTCTGATATTCCTTCCATAAAAAACTGGTTAGGCATTTCGGATTGCATATGGCTTAACCCCACATCTTGATCAGCACTAATAAGAATTATCCTTTTATCCATCTTTGCTAATTCATAGATTGTATCCCTAAAAGCGTAAAACATTATTCTTTCTCCAATGAAGATTTCATTTTTAAGATAGTCGCATCATCAATTCCGCTTTTCCAATGCCATTTATAATCGTTCTCCGCAAAAGAAAACCCCTTACCTTTAATCGTATGACAAATCACCATTGATGGCTTATCGCTTGAGAAAGGAAGCCTTTTAAAGGTTGCCTTAAGAGTATCAACATTATGCCCATCAACTTCTTCTACTGTAAAGCCAAAACTAATCCACTTTTCTCTTAATGGCTCAAGGTTTAATATTTCTTTTGTCGATCCCCCAAGCTGTAACTTATTACAATCAATAATAGCCGTCAAATGCGATAATTTATGTTTGGCGGCACACAAAGCCGCTTCCCATATAGAACCCTCGTCGAGTTCACCATCTCCAAGAACAACATATACGCGGCTTCTCCTATTTTGTATGCGGCTAGCAAGGGCCATTCCGACCCCTATAGACAAACCATGCCCCAAGGCGCCTGTCGTCGCTTCTATACCAGGCACTAAACTTTCAGGACACCCACCCAATCTCGAATTTTCTAAAGCATAAGTTTTCAATTCTTCTACATCCAAAAAACCTTTATCTGCCAATACTGCATACAACGCCAAACAACCATGCCCCTTACTAAGAATAAATCTATCCCTTTCCGGCCATAAAGGTTCCTGCGGACGATACTTCATAATATCATCATAAAGAACCCTGATAATCTCAACTACCGACAAGGCAGATCCTATATGCCCTTTTCTTGTCCCTTCTATACCAGATAAAATAAGTCTACGAAGATAACGAGACCTCTCGTCCATTTTTTAATCCTTTATAATTTTTATACTCGTCCACCGCTCACAGGAATCAATGTACCAGCCGCAAAAGTCGCACGCTCGGATGCTAATAAAACAACAAACGGCGCAATTTCTTCTGGCTTTCCAAAGCGTCCAATAGGATAATAATGATCAAGAAATTTCTTGGCAAGCACAGGATCATTCTTTACTGTCTTATCCCAATATTTTCCTTCAGAAAGCGCTGCTCCCGGCATCACGCCAGAAATAATTACATTATCCCTGGCTAATTCCCTACCAAGCCCTTTCACATAAGCATTTAAATATGCCTTGGCAGCTGCGTAAGGTATTGCTCCGCCAAAAGGCTCTAACGGTTCCCCAAGATCTCCGGATATCGACGAAAGATGAACCACTCTACCCCATTTTCTTTGACGCATAGGAGGAATCAAAATACGGTTCATCTCAATAGCAATACCCACATTGAACCGCCAGACATCAGCCCAATCACCAAGTGGAGCAAAAATATCCTTAAGGCCTAATGCGCCGCCAACATTATGAACCACTATATCAAAAGGATCGCTATCTTTTAAAAGCGACTTTACTGCTTTTGTTGGCGCACCCGGCTCCATCAAATCTATAGAGAGAAATTCATGCCCCTTCACAGTGCCGCCAATCTCTTCAAATAATTGTTTTAGCTTATCTTTATTGCGCGCTATTAACGACAATCTGCATCCTTCAGCTGCAAAAGCCCTTGCTATAGCCGCTCCAATGCCTTTACTGGCTCCAGTAACTAAAACTTTTTTATCTTTTATTCCAAAATTCATACCCACCTCTTTAAAATTTGTATTTCAAAATTTTATTACGCAGCGTCCGGCAATCGCTGCGCGTTTCTGTTTTATTACCTCGTTAATCTCAGCGAACGGTACGATACGCGAAACAACTTTATCTAAATGCAACTGGCCTTCTTTATGCATAGATAAATAAGTTGGGATATCTCTATCTGGCCAAATACCGCCTCCGAGAGTACCATTAATACATCTTTTATGCATAATTGCATGCGCATCCAATTTTACCTTACTCCCTTTGGGTGGAACCCCTACAAAAAAGACCTGAGCTGGAATCCCTGCTGTTTCCACAGCTAACTCAATAGCCTCTGGATTACCTGTAGCAATAATCACTTTTGTTGCGCCGCATCCTGATGTAAGCTTACGCACATACTCAAGTACGTTTTCTTCTGACGCATTTATCAAATCCGTTGCTCCAAATTGACGCGCTAAAACAAGAGAATCTTTATTAATATCTACGGCAATAATTTTGCGGGGATATCTTAGCCGCGCAGCTTGCACTGCACATAATCCAATACCGCCGCAACCATAAACAACCACCGTATCATAAGGCTGAACTTGCGCTTCATTAATCACCACGCCCACCCCAGTAGTAGCAGCGCAACCTAACAAAGCGCTAACTAACAAATCACTGCCTTTAGGAATAGGGGTAACCCGATTCTCCGAAACAACCGCGAATTCATTAAAGGTAGTAACCCATCCCGCGTTAATTCGGGAACCTTTACGGAAATAAAGTGGGGTAGATGAATGGATACCGCTTCCCTTCATCCAGTGTAAAACTACCGTATCAGTTTTCTTAACTTTTATAACTGCCGGCCCTACATCAATGACTTCGCCGCTACCTTCATGGCCAAGAAGATGCGGTAGCCACGGGTCAGAACCATCTGTTCCATCGATTTCCTCAATCTGCTTTCCACAGATTCCGCTATAGCTCAGTTTAACCAAAACCTGTCCCGCTAATAATGGTCCGGGAAATTCAATGCTATCAATAACCAGGGGTTTATTATTTTTTTCGAGTATGGCTGCCTTAAAAACAAAAGGATAAACACTCATTATTTAATTCCTTTTCTGCTCATCATTATTATTCGTTCCCGTTTAATTGAAGGTTAGACCAAAAACCCTCTTAAGCTTACCTGTATTCAAATTCTGCGCTATTGGTAATACCTTACCGGATCTTGGGATAAGCTTACCTTCCCATTTTATCCGTTCTTCTTCGCATAGGATTCGGATCCTATCATAATAATTCATCATCGCTGAACCAACATGATAGATTCCATAATGACAATCATCCATTGCCATTTCTAATAATTTTACCAGTAACCGTAATCTTACAAAACAACGCTCGACATTATCAAATACCACTACTTCTCTGCCGGCTTTTATATCAATAATGGCCTTATCTACAAAAGAACTTGGGCCCGACTCTTTGGACGAAGCAAAACAATCTCCCAACGAATGCACAATACCCAGCCTGAATATATGGGATTTCTTTAAGCGTTCTTGAACGATATTCTCGCATTCCCATTTAAGTTTTCCGTATATCCATAAAGGATTTACTTTTGCCTTTTCATCCGGACAAGGATCTACTCCATCGAAGACTTTATCAGTTGACAAAAATATTAGGTGAGTATCCTTATTTAAATTATTTAAAATATTGTTAGTTATTTTAATGTGACCTTCAGTAGCAAGCTCGATATTCTTTTCGTTTCGTTGCGGAGAAGTCAACGCAGCAAAATGAAATACTATATCCGGCGAATACTCATTAAACAAGGTTTTAACTGCCTCTTCATCTCTAAGGTCAACATTGAATAATTTATTTTCTTGACAACCCTCTGTTATTCCAAAATCTACGCCAATGGGTTTAGCATATTTTAACTTGGAAAAAAGCGCACCTCCCACAAAACCACCTGCGCCAGTAATTAGAATTCGTTTTGAATCTTTATTATTACCACTGCGCGCCATACTCAGCTTTTTTCCTTCCATGTTTTTATTCAAAACCTTAAATAAAATTAACGTGTTCTGATGGATGTTTGAGTTCCCAAAGATACCTGTTGATTTCATCCATCCTGCAATTTACCCTGCAATCCTTAACACAAAGCTTCCGGGCAGCCATTTTAATTATTCTCGATCTCTTAGGACTGTTCAAAATATCCTTAAAATCTTGCTTATAAATATTTCCGTACAGGAATTCGTTCTTCCCCAGGTAAACGCTACATCCCCATACATTTCCACCCGCATCAATATAAGACCAGAAAGGTAAAGCATAACAATGTTTATAGTTACGTGTCTCATGATCCCACTTCTTCATAGTATTTGCGCGAAAGATCACATTAAATTTATCTGTCTTAAAAGCTTTTAGTTCATCAGCAAGCTTAAGATATTTATCATATTTAATATTCTTATACCTAGTAGTTTTGCTAAATGGATGCTGCGAATAAGGCTTTACCACTAAATAATCCAGACCTATTCCGCTTGCCAACACAGCTAATGCTTTAACCTCCTTGCTGTTTTCCGGTAAAAGCAAAAGCTGCATCCCAAGAACGCATTTGTGTCCATTCTTAATGCGCGATTTAACAGCGTATCTCATATTCTTAATCACTTTATCTAAATCAACCGCTTTGCTTTGATGAATTTTTCTATAAGTTTCTTTAGTTGCGCCGTTTATACTTACTTTAACCCAAGAAACATTAGCCAAAGTCCGGTCAATTAACTCTTTGTCTAGTAAGACTCCGTTGGTGGTCAGTCCCACATCAATACCTGAACTCTTGGTGTGATTAATTATTTCTGCTATATCTTTATGCAGAAGTGGCTCGCCTTCTCCTGCGTACATGATACTTTTCACGCCCAGACGCGCCATCTCAGAAAGCCTTTTCTTCAAAATATCCGTTTTCAGAAACCTCGGCTGATACCCCATAAAATCCAAGGCGCAATAAGTGCAGCGGTGATTACAGGAACCTGAAGTCGATATTTCAAGGTAAATCGGAAAGATATTTTTACCCTCTATCCAGTCATTCACCCTTGAAACATGATAGATTAATTTATGGCTGTCTATTTTGAATTCATCCATTTTATTTCTGCAATAAGATATCGGCAATATAATGGCAAACGTATTGATGCCCTACTTCCACAAGCCCGTATTCGCTTGCTGGAACATAAAAATTACAAATACCCTTGAGCCTTAAGGGATTATTTTTGCTAAAACCGGATAAGGTTATGACGCTGGCTCCTTTGGCTTTAGCCGCAGCTACTGCCTTAAGTATATTTTGGGATTTTCCAGAACTGCTGATACTAAGCAAGATATCCTTTTTACCGGCAAAGAATTCAATTGGCTTGGCAAAGACATAGTCATAGCCAAAATCATTGCTGATGCAGGTCAAAAGAGAGCTATCGCTAAAAGAGAGTGCCTCTATCTTTAAGTTTTTCCAGAAATCAATAGCCATGTGGCTGGCGATAGCCGCACTCCCTCCGTTTCCGATAAAGAAAACCTTTCCTCCTAGCCGAGATTGCTTTCTAATGACTGAACAAGCTAATTCAATCCCTTGATAAAAATCCAAGGCTTTCCCAGATCTATCCGTAACCTCAATCGAGTTGATTAAGTTAATAAATTTTTTATGATAATTTTTTATTTTATTCTTCATCGTCAACCCTCTTATTCTAAAAGCGCGTGAATAAACTCAAATAACTCGTACTTCTCAACCGGTCTCTTATTACAAACGATCTGGACGGCTAAGGCGCCCACGGCGTTTCCGATAAAAGAAACTAAATCCAGAGGCATCTTCTGAGCGATACAGGGCGCAGTAAAAGCAAAAAAGGCGTCTCCTGCGCCAACAGTATCTATAACTTTTGAAGAAAAAATCGGCGTATGATTTACCTGGTCCTTATTATTTATCCCGAATGAACCTCTTTTACCCAAGGTCACAATAAGGTTAGAAGCATGTATGCTTTCCAGAATTTTCTTAGCCACAGATTCAATATCGGCGAATCTCTCCTGCGCTGCCCATCTTAACTCCGGTTCATCCAGGCAAACATAAAGCGGCTTACGATATTTAGTAATCATGTTGTAACCGGCATTAGCGGCATTTGTCTGGGTATTCACCGCGAATTTTACTCCGGAATTTTGGATCGTTTCGATTATCCTGTTCGTAATGAACCCATGTCCAAAGTCAGAGATCAAAATTAAATCATAAGACTTTACCGTGCCTTTTAGATACTTGATTATTTCCGATTCAAGCCCTCCGTTAATATAGGCATCACTCAGGTAATTGACTTCAAAAAGCTTCTGGTTCTGATACTGATTAATGTACCTCTTTTTAACCACAGTTGAGCCGTCTTTGCGGTAAAAAAACTTCGGAGTTACGTTCGGCTTTAAGCTGGAGCGGATGAAATCTTCCTTCGCGAGATCATTCCCCAGCAAAGAAACTAAGTGGATATCGCTTGATAATCCCGCCAAGTGGTTCGCAATAGCAAAAGCGCCCCCGGCAAATACTTCATGGGTTATGTATTTGTTCACCACTAATGGGGCTTTGGCTGACCTGCCCATTGCCTCGCAATAATGATACTCATCGATTATCCCATCGCCGATAAGCAGGATCTTTAGCTTCTTTAGGCTATTGATCTTTTCGCTGATTTCCTTAAAGTTATACTTCTTAGAGAAACGCTTCAGGAAGCTTTTTACCTCTTCCGGATAGATATCGAGAAAATTATTGATTATTTCCGATGAGCTTAAAGAGAATCCGCCGGTCTCATGGATCCTCACCTTACCAAAATAAAGCTCCTTTTCCTCTTCAAATATCTTATTGCTGATTTCATTGGCTTGGTCTTTTATGGATTTACCCCTGGCAAAAATATCAGGTTTTATCCTTTTTACGCATTCAAAAGGCTTTTCATCGCTGACCACGCAAACATAATCAATCATTGAGAGGCTCGCCACATTATCTGCCCTCAAGTTTCCAGGAAAGATCGGCCTTCCCGGACCCTTACGTACATCTTTATCCGCTATAACAGTAGCTATTAATATATCCCCTCGCTCCTTGGCTGATTTAAGATGCTCGATTACTCCCGGATGGATCAAGTCGAAAATCCCGTGGCTCTGAACTACAACTTTCCCGGAAGCCCGCAGGCTACTTACTTTTTTAATTAAATCGTCGAGTAACAATATTTTGCTTTTAGGTGAGTTTTTCATTTTTATCTCTTAAGGTTGTTATTAATTAAATCCGTTGAGGAAAATACTATTTCATGCGTAAACCTGATTTCGGCTCCGACCTCTTGAATAACTTTTAATTCTTTCTGAAGCTTTCCGGTTTTATCTTTAAGCCCTTCAAACTCCTGCCCTTTTACATATATATCAGGCTTTAATAATCTAATGGTTTCTTCCGCCGTAGGCCATTTATTAATTGCTACATAATCAACACACTCAAGAGCCGCGATTGATTCAGAGCGCAATTGCTGGTTAAATACCGGCCTACCCGGCCCTTTATCAACATAAATATCAGGGGTAACCGTTACCACAAGGATATCTCCCATTTTCTTGGCTGCCTGAAAATATTTTATATGCCCGGGATGCATTAGATCAAAACATCCGTGACAAAGGATAATTTTCTTTCCAGGGCCTTTTAAGCACTTGATTTTTTCGGCTAAGGCATCGAACTCAAGAACTTTCATTAATTTCCTTCCATAGTGCAGGGATTACATCCGCATGGCAGCCTTTTATGTAAAAAGCGCTTCCTCCGTCAGCTACTGTCCTAACAAGCATTGTCTTCCACGGCCTAAAATAATAACCCGGATTGTGTTTCCCCGGCTCTTTGCTAAATTTAGGTGGTAAATTATAAAGATCGCAAACAACAGAAGTAAAATGCTTTATTTGTTTCCTCCTCTGATGAGCAACGTTCCTGGCCATACTCAAAGCCTTCAAAAATACCTCCGGGGCCATTACCGCGCTACCGAAATTCATTATAATTCCTTTTTCCAAGTTACTAATGACTTTAGCAAACATTAGGAAATCGCGGTAAGAAGTTGCGCCCATTGCCGCGCCGTCGCAATTAGGATGCTCATGGATAATATCGTAACCTATGCCGACATGCACCGTTACTAAAACCTTCAAACGATAACCAGCCGCCAGCAGGCTAAACTCTTTATAAGGAAAATTCCCTTCATAAATAGCCTTACCGACTCCCTCACCCAGGCCAAGACCCTGTTTATAGCTTCTATTGATTATATTATTGATTTCTCCTGTTTCCTTCCATAAACCGAATTGCCCTTCTTTGATATATTTAGCCACGCTCTCGGTAGTTGCTCCGATAAGAGCAAGTTCATAATCATGGATAATCCCGGCTCCGTTCATAGCCAGGCATGAAATATATCCTCTCTCCATCAAATCTATGATATATCGCTGAACCCCGGATCTAATAACATGCCCCCCTATCATCCATATAATAGATGCGCCCTTCTTCTTAGCCTTTGCTATTCGCTGAGCAACCTTTTTTAGGTCTCCATTTAGATCAAGATTATGCTTTAATTCTAACGGCGCAATTATCGAAATCTTTAACCCATGCTCCCTTTGGGTTAATGATTTTAGTTTTAAAATCCTCCTATTAAATAACCGGTTTTTTTTCATATACTTATAGTAAAATTAGTGCTTGCCATCAAGTTATTTCTTCTCTTAAATAATTAAAAACAGACTGTTGATTAAGTGACCTGCTCCTATAAATTGTACCAGTTCTTAAGAGAGAGTAACCGCATTTTCTAGCCATTCCGGCTTAATAGCCCCTGGAGCAGGAGACTGTAATTCAATGAACTGTGCGGCCTGACCCGTATTATATTCTGTCTTCCGGCGTCCTACAAGCACTTTTGCTTCAAACAATGTTGTAAAAGCTCTCCCGATTCAACAGTTCATCCCGTAATTTGCCGTTAATGGTTCTTCCTTAAAACGTTTTATATATATCTGGCGCTCCATTCTTCTCAAGGCGTCATTCGAATCCATATCGTTCTTTATAAGTAACTTTCTTACATCGACATAAGCTGATTCTTCAGTCTCCTGAAATAAAATAAAATTATCCAGCAGCCGCCTTCCCTCTTCTTTTAGCTTGTTATCAAATTTTAAAACAGTATCTTGAAAAGTAACATGGTTCTCATTTAAATTCCCTATCTCTCCGATCGCATTTTCATTCTCGATCCTCTCAAGAAGATCAAGATCAAGTAAATCGTTATTAAGACAATACTCGCGTAATTGCGTCCCCCGATACGGATAGAAAATCCTGGCGGAGGGATGATCTATGCCCCATCTCTTACACATAGAAACATCCTCCCACATATCATCAAGTGTTTGATGCGGAAGAAAAAACATAAAATTAGCAACTTTACGTAATCCGTATTCTGAAAGTATCTTAAAACATCTATCATATACCTCATTCTTTATCGGTTTGTTTAGAATATTTTTTCTCAAATTCTCATTTGAAGTCTCTACTCCTACACTTACGGACTGACACCCCATAGTAACAAGCATCTTAGCATTCTCATGAGTAACAGTCTGAGCCATAGTTTCTATCGTAAAGGGTAACCTTACTTCTTTATTATAAGCTTTTGCGAATTCCGATAAATACCCCTTCGGCATGGCGAGAAAAGTTTGATCCCAAAATCGCAGGAACTCTAAATTGTAATTATTTTTTAGAAAAACAATCTCCTTTATCAGGTATTCCACGCTCTTAAGGTAAGTTCTACCCTGTTCTTTGGGATAGATTTTCTTAATGAAATTATTTATACAAAAGCTACATGAATATGGACAACCCCGGCCCATAAAAACGCTTCCTCTCCGATATAATTTACCATCAAAAGGAAAATAAAAGTGAATACCGCTATATAAACTCCAGTCAAGCATCGGCAAATTTTCACTGAAAGCCAATAAAGGTCTCCTAGGGTTTTGGATGATTTTCCCTTCGTGCCTTATCCATAGATTTCTAATATTAAGATCAATTCTACCGGCATCAATGGAGTTTAATAACTCAACTATCGGCATCTCGCCTTCTCCTACGCAAACCATGGAAACTTCATCATGTTTAATCACTTGCTCTGGACTAACAATAGCATGAATTCCTCCTACAATAATCGGAAGATTTGGTTCAATAGCATGAACCTTTTTTATTAGGAAAAGCGCGAAAGGCCAATCGTCAGAAAAAGAAGAAAACCCTATAATATCTATTCTATTTTTAGCAAATTCGTTTTCAAGATCCCAGAGTAATATATCTATTGGTTTTTTTGATGGCATCAGCTGTTTATTCTTTATACCCTTAAACTCCAAATCAATACGAGTCTTTATATCTCTGTACGCACTGTATGATTCCATACTTCTACTGTCTGTGTAATGAGCTGTATCAAAAAAAATTACTCTATGACCAGCGCGCTTCACAAAAGCAGCTATACTTGAGATACCGGGGTATTGAACACCGGAAACAAGTCTATTGCAATGTACCAATAACATACTAGCCATTATTCAATCTCTATTTATCGTAGCGCTCATCATTCTGCTAAAAATTCCGCCCATTCAAAATTAATTTTCTAAAAGGTCCTTTTTGGCAAAATATCTTTAAAGATAACCCGGAACCTCTTAAAGAAAATATCATTTAACCACTTATAATCTGGCAGAGTAGCTCCAAAATGCTTAAATTCATAATTAGATACGTATTCATTATAATCATAAGTTGCAATTTCTGGCATTAGGGCCTTAGAATAAAAAAGTCCGCTAGAAACATCACCAAAAATAAATTTAGGACGTATAATATTTATATAAAACTCAGGGGGATAATTTGTTTTGGTTATCTCGTCAAAAAAGAACACTTTATAGCCATTGAAAAGCTTAACCAAATCTTCTTTAACATCAGAGAAATCCTTGTCTAATATATGATCGAAAGACCTGGTTTTAAAAATAATGGTTTTAACTTCAGGGTATAATCCTTTTATTTTTTCTAAAATATACACAGCGAAATCCCTATGAAATTTTAAACGATCCTCTCTTTTTTGAGCTAAGCTAAAACCATCGCTGTTTATTATTATTCCTATCGATTTATGTTCGTTAAAAAAACCTGTATCATTAAGATCATCATAGACAATTTTGTTTGCTATCTCAATAATTTGTTTGGGGTATAAATACTTTATATTTATCTTTTTATTAATTTTTCTAATTTCGGGGGCCAATAACGAAACATTTAAATCATCATTTTCTAAATAGGAATAAAAAATGAAAAAAATCCCCCCCATTACGCATTTAACGATATTCTTTATTATATTGATAGCGTTATCTTGCAATAAGAAGCATCTGGTATCGCTAAGCCCGTGCTCAAAACCGATTAATTTACTTTTAGGATTTAAGTATTTAAAATATTGATGGAAAGCTCGATTACTGTGATATATTTCCTTTATCAAACCTATTCTTATATTGTTCTTTTCACACATTTCTTTTATGACAGTTAAATATTTTTTCTTTTTTTGCCTATACTGACCTAGATTCTTAAAGCTCATTGGAACATAATAAATATCCTGTTCCGCGAAGGTAATTATTTCTTCAGAAATAAATCTGGTAATATTTTTGCAAGCCACAATAAATTCTTGATTATCAGTATTACATATTTTTGAATAAGGAATAACACAGATATCACGATACTTTTCGTCGCGCATTTTTTCTTGCTTATAATAGGCGGCCATAAATAAAGCCGAAGTTAAAGTCTGGATAATAAAAATCCTTACCGGTTTTATAACTAAGGAATCGTTCATTTTTTTACAGGAACCTTGCTCCGAGTTTGGCTATATTACCTAACCTACCCCGCTGGAATCTTCTTATTAAATTCTGTATTTCATCCGTAGAGTATGTATCGGCTTTACGGCAATAAACAATGCCATTGTTAAATTATTTATTAGAATGATCCTAATTGGTTTCATTCTCAAGCGGCCTTCTTAAGATAGTATTTATTTTATTTTTAAACATTTTAAAGCCATGATAAGACTTGCTTAAGATCCAACTATTACCGGAATCCGCAATAAAAATCATTTTTAAAGCATATAAAGCAGCTGTTAAGTGTACCGGGCTAAAAAGTAGGAATTTGAATAGATTTAACCAGTGTTTTCTTCTGAAATGCAGATCCGCCGTTTGAGGCTTAGAAATATCACTAAATAAATCAGATGACGGCTTGCTCGGAAACTCTTCAAATCCATGGTCTAAAAATCCCCACCTCTCTGTATTAACGGCAAATTGATTCAGTACGGGTTGCGCTATTTTTTCATGGTTAAAACCAACCGGATAATGATCGAGATGATAAACATAAGAATCCCACTCTTTACTCATATTTTTTACGGGATACCTTAAGCGAACTCTCAAGCATAAATCAATGTCATTCCAGCCCCAATGAAGAATTTTCTCATCAAAAGCATGGCATTCAAACCACAAACTTCGTCTCATTATCAGCACTCCCGTACCAGAAAAAAGATAAGGGTTAACATTTTTTATAACTAATAATTCATTATTTTTATCGATAAATTCGGTTAGTTCATTAACATTGAACTTTCTATTTACTATTTCCATCGGAATATTCTTTCTGGCAAATACAAATAAAGACTCATCGCTATTGATCTTGTTTTTTGAGTTATGCCCAGGGCTTAAAACTTTATCTAACAGCTTGGCAGGAAAAATGGTGTCTGCCGGAGATATGGTAACTAAATCTCCTCTTGAGCGCCTTATGCCTATATTAAAAGCCATAGCTGCCGGAAAATCGCTCTTAGCTTTTATTTTTTCAGCCAGGGAAACGGGAACTAATATAAACCTTGTTATTTTCTTTGCATTATCGCTTAAATTCAATACGGAATGCAAAGGTTGCTTACTTCCCCAATCAACGATAATATATTCAACATCATCCAATTTATCCAAGTAAGCCAATTGCTCGGCAAGATAATTAATGGATACCTCTAATCTATAATTAGAATTACCCATATAGCTATCATTGCGGTTAGTTGTTACTAAAGATAATTTTAATTTACTCATAGGTAATTAAGAAATACAATTTACGCGCCCAATACTTTTTTTGCTAATTCATATCTTTCAGGTTAATATGAACAGTTAAATCAAGACTTATTGAGGCCCATTAAATAATTGCGCACAAAATTTATTTCACTCTTTTTAAACACCTTTAAAATAGATATAAATAATATATATAGTAAAATCCCGGAAAAAATTAAAGTTAAAACTGCCCAAAGACTACTACCTAAAGTAAGTTTTCCATAATATAATATGGCAGCCATAAATATAGACGCAAAAAAAGATTTCAGGAAAATTGGGATATAATATTTTATTTCAAAAGTATCCTTAAGTTTAAAACAAAGGATAGTAAAACCTACAAAGTAGCCTATAAACGTTGTGACTGCTGCTACCAGTATGCTTCTAAAAATATAAATAAATACAATATTAAGTATTAAATTCAATAAAGCAGAAACTGCGGTTATGCTAAATATGCCCTTAGTTTCCATTCTCACAAAAAGTATATTGCATAAGATAAGGTTGAGTCCGTAAAAGAATATCCCGGAAGCGATTATTGGTACGGTTATGTAAGCGGCATCCGCTACTTCTTTATTCGTGAGTAGAAGCAATAATGGATAGCCTAAGATAATACTGCCAATTATAAAAGGAACAGAAACCAAAATAAAAGATTTAAGGGTATAGCTTATTAATTTATTACTCAGATCATGTTCTCCGCTGTCTGTAGCTTTGGAAAGAAGCGGCGGCAGGACAACTCCAAAGACTTTCGGGAATAATATTATATACGAAGCAAGCGCGTATGCCGGGCTATAATAACCGACTTCTTTTACCGATAATAAAAAGGCAATTATGAATTTGTCGCTACCGCTTAGGATAAAATCTACAATATATGCCAATGTTAAGGGAAAACCCAAATTAATCTCTTTAACGATAAAATCCCTGCTGGGAATTAAAAATTGACATCCTATTTCTTTGTAAATTTTTAAGGCAAGTGGTATTGAAACGACAATCAACGCGCAAAGTTCTGCCAATAATAGCATATTAATATTTTTCTTGTGAAAAACAACTATAGCGATGACTACAAACAAAACCATTAAATATGACTCGCTTGTTACGGCTAACGTATGACGTTTTATTCTTTGCGTATATCTAAAATAATCATTAGATGCGCTATACACCACGGTAACAACCAATATCGGAACAGCCAACCACATGGAGAAATTGATCTGATTCTTAAAGAATGCTCCCTCGATTGAATCGGATAGGATAATCAATATCAAGCAGATAGCAAGAATACTTACGAGTTGAAAAATAAACTGCGGATAAAGCAGTTTTCTTTTTTCTAAAACAGAAACGCTTGACGGCAGAAATCGTCTAAAACTAAAACCAACCCCAAGCGTTGACACCCCGGATATAAAACCTAGGCCTGTGAATAACACCACATAACCTCCATATAAGCTAATACCAACATTCTTAATCAAGAGGGGCATCAGTATAAAACCTCGACCATAAATAAATATATACCCCAAGAATACCGAGATACTATCGGATATAAAGCGCTTATAATGGTTGAAGGTAGCGCTTGACGAGGTACTAGCTACCGACATGTTCTTCACTCCTTTTTTAACCTTCTTTCTACCATCTAACATCCATTTAGTATCTACCAAGTATATTGATGCTTAACCCATAGTCTTTTCTTACTTTATCCGCTATTTTAGTCATATAAAAATTGCTTCCAAGAACAGGCACAGTGCAATTGCTGCAGTACTTTATTTTATTAACCTTTCCTTCCCTGTTTAACCTGCGATACTGTTTATAAGCATCTGAATTCCATAAATCCAGCAACGAGCTGTCATGCACATTGCCAATAATCAATTTATGATTATAGTCAACACAACACACGCTGACATCGCCATTAAAAGTGACATACATGGTTGTCCATAAATTAAAGCACGGGTATCTGTTATTTTTAAACAAAATAATTGATCTGTTTTTGACATAATCATTTTGCATATTCCCCTGGTTAATAAGAGGCGTAAAGATAATTTCGTCAAAGAGATAACTGTATTTTTCCAGGAAACTTTTAATGCATTCAACAGTATCTCTTGTAATAACATAAGTCAGATCTAATCGTATGTTAGGATGCCCATGCCTCTTTTTATGAAAGTATTCCAGGTTTTTAATTACCTTATTGAAATCTCCTCCCTCCCTTACCTCATTATATTTTTCATCAGTGCCTTCTAATGAAATACGCAATCTATCGATACCAACGTCTAAAAGCATATCTGAATTTTCTTTGGTCAATAAATTCGCGTTGGTGCTTATCATTATCGGATAACCAAGTTTTTTTGCGAAAGTAAGCACCTCTTTTAAATAAGGGTATACCAACGGCTCCCCCACGGTATGGAAGGCAACCTGATCTATACCGCAATCATAGGCTCTCTTTATAAGTTCCGTAGCCAAAGAGAGCTGCATGCTGCCTACCGGAGATTCTTGAGAGGGCCGATTGCAAATCTTGCATTTAAGATTACAGATATTAGTTAGTTCCAAAATGAGGTTTTTCGGTTTATCTATTATCAGGGGCAATGTAAAATATGTAGCATACGGATACATAACTTTCTCTCTTAAATATGAGGGAACCCAGAAAAAAAATGGCTTCATTAAATATTTAATAGCTTCAAACTTGTTTTTCATCATTTATGTAATTTTTAATAGAGAAACATTCCTCTCCTAAACACTAAATACATTTTGAGCATTTCAAACGGTTTGAATAAATAATAAAGAGAGTGTAAGTGCGAGCGTAATCTTAACGGTATAATTTTATTTTTAAGTGGAACCATTTTCTCGCAAAAAATTAAGAAATTGATTACCTTATTACCTCTCTTTCTATCTTTTAGCATATTTTCAATTTCTCCCGCATTGCCTATACCAAACCTGTTCTTACTCATTACTATATGCCCGCCTAAAACACAACTATACCTATAGCCCGCGGCTAGAGCCATGTACTTTAACGTAAATTCATCAAATAAAAAATTGTGCGCATTTTGCAATGTGCCTAATAAATCAAACCCGGTCCCGCCTCCTCCGGTAAGTAGTAGGCTCCTACAGGGAACGTAGATATTTAAAATAGCCTTATCATTCATAATCCTCTTAATATCCGTAAGGAACTTAATCGGATCGTTCGTATGCTCTAATACATGTGTCAGAATTATATAATCGGCCTTGATGCCTAAAGATTGCGCTCTATCTATTCCGCCGACATATAAATTTAGCCCAAATGTTTTCTTTCCAAAATCTATATACTCTTCGTCAAAATCAAAACCATAATGTTTTAAATTATTCTTCTTATATTTCAATAAATTTCTTCCTGCGCCAGTGCCAATCTCCACAATAACGCTATCCTTTCCTAAAAACTTAGGTATCTTTTTATGCCTGAGGTACTCACTATAATGTTGCCTCTGGGGCTTAACTGTCCCTTCGTAAATCCCCCTATAATATTCTGAATAAAATATCGCTATGCTTTCATCCGTCATTTGTTTAAGGCTAAAAATTAATCCGCATCTGTCGCAAACTACAGTATCTACTGAAAATCCGTAGTGGTCTTTTTTGGCAATTAAAGTAAAATTTAAGTACTCGCATAAAGGACATTTTCTTAACTCTTTGTATTTTATCCTTGCGTCATTGTTAAATTTCTTAATACATTCATTTTGAAAATCAGTCAAAGAAATAATACTATTCCCATCGTCTAGATATCTTTCAGAAATCAGGCAATTCTTTACCATTTTGTTAATAATTAGCGCTCAACAGTGCAAAAAGCTGCAGGAGCCTTGCTTCAAGCTTAGTTATATTTCTTAACCTGCCCTGCTGGAACCTTCTTATTAAATTCTGTATTTCATGCGTAGAGTATGTATCGGCTTTGAAAACTTTTAACACTTTCCTCATGTCTATGTTATCTTTCATATATTCATACTCCGGACCTCTTAAGCACCATTCGTCATTAATATTCATCTTTCTAACCTCGCTTAAATATGAATGGGGTCCATTCTCTAGGATAGCGCGTTGCGATTCTGACAGGACTTTCTCCGCCAATATTCTGAGTGGATATTTTATATGATTAAAATTCAGTCCCCTGCCAAAATGTTGCGGCATCTTATATAGAAATCTGAATAGGTTCATATCAATAAAAGGAAACCGGGTATTAACTAATCCTTCTCTATAGATACGAATCTGCGGACTTTGCAAATGAAAAAGAGTATAAAGGTAAGAAAAATAGTAGTACAAGTTACTTTCGCTTATGTTAACAGCAGCTTTGCCAAAGTAGTATTTCTCTAGCCATCTTTCAAATTTTCGAATTGCTTTTTTTTGAAAATACTTTCCGTCCCCAACCTTGCGGAATGGAACTCTTATATCTGAGTATATAAACGAGAGTAGATAATAAAAAAATCTATTTTTTTTCTCTAAATTGCCTGCTTTCACAAATTCTAAATCCGGGTGAAATTGCAAGAAAATCTTATAGATTGAATCTTCTTGAAAAGTTTTATTTTCAATTCTTTTAAAGAATTCTGGACCGAATAGATAATTTTTCATTTTATCAGCATATTCTTTGAAATCATAATTATCGTGAGGAAGAGAAATATGTTGAGAAAAACCGTAGTTATGCAAAGAATCAGAACCTTCTCCATTAAAAATAACCACATCTTTTCCATATTTACCGCTGATATAATCAACCGTCTTAGCCCATCTTGTAGGGCAAAAATAGAAAAGGTTATTTATAAATAAATCCCTGCTTACTCTTTCAAATTGGTAGTAAAGTTCTTTTTTTCGGAAATCGATAGTCAATTCGTCTATTCCTACGTCGAGAGTTTTACTTAGTTTTTTAAGCTTATTCATTTCAAATTCATTAAAGCAGCTTCCGTCTTGAAGGATAAATTTAACCGCGATCCCTCTTATCTTACTCTTTTCGAAATTCTGCCTTAAGATGGCCAGGATCATCGTTGAATCCCAACCCCCGGAGCTATAAACCAAATTAAACTTATTTGATGCCCTTGATAAAATCGCATTCTTAAAGATTTTTTCATAGCGGGAAGAGTCCAGCTCGGAACTTTCAAGGATATTTATATCACGGTCATCATGATAACCGATTATAACCTTATCTTCGCTGAGTTCAATGATCTCATTGTATTTCAAACGATAGATATTCTTGAAGAGCGTATGGCCTTTGGAAATATGGAGTAAAACTGCGCTTAATAGACTATTTTCCTCTATCTCTAAACTCCCTATTTCCGTAATAATTTTATTACAATCATCTGAAGCAATAAAAACATCCTCATTATAAAAGAAATAGAGTTCCTTCTGCTTTAATTTATCGCTGAATATTTTTAGGCGCCTCTTACCTCTATCTATCCGTATACCGCAATATTCACCTTCAACTCTTTCAATGAAATCGCTAATTCCGTATTTTTTTATAAATGCTTCCAGCTGAACTTCCGGCCTATTTATTAGCACGATTTTTTCGTGACTATCATTATAATAGTAGAATTTCCCTTCCAAGATTGTTTCTACGCCCTGCTCTTGAATGAAGCAAGCCTCCCCACTACGCCTTAATTCTATCCTCTCATTGAAGTTACGGCCTTTTCTATAAAATTTTAAATACATAGCACTCTCCTTAATTGGATAATTCTTACCCTCTAAGCTTCTTCTTGACGCTAAGTTCGCCCTTGGTTATTCTTTTTATACCATCGCCTAAAATTTCATTGATGTACCTGACTCTTTTATAAAGCATATCCATACCCATAGGCTCAATGCTTGATGATTGATCTGTCCCCCACATTTCGTGATCCAAAGTAATATGGCGTTCTACAACTTTAGCCCCTAAAACCGTCGCGTAAACCGTCGGTTCGATACTATATTCATGGCCGCTATATCCTACGGAACAGTTGTACCTATCTCTCAATGTCTTAATACAATTAAGATTTAATTCTTTTGTATCAGCAGGGTAGCTAGCGTTAGTATGCATAAGGAGGAAATTTTTACTATATTTACGGAGTACTTCTACGGCGCTATCAATCTCTTCTATAGTAGACATACCCGTAGAAAGAATGACTGTACATTTAGAAGATGCCGTTTCTTTGATAAGTTTTAAATCCGCAACTTTAGCTGAAGGTATTTTAATGAAAGCGACATTATATTCTTTGATAAAATTAAGACTATCGATATCCCAAACGGATGCGGCCCAACTAATCGGCTTTTCTTTGCAATATCTATCTATGAAGTCGTATTCTTTTTTGCCAAATTCCAGCTTATGCTTGTACTCTAAATAACTCATCTTACCCCAAGGGGTATCTTTAATAACACTTTTTTGGCTCTCGGGAACGCATAAATCAGGGTTCTTTTTTTGGAATTTTACGCAATTCCAGTTACATGCATGCGCCGCGTCAATAAGCTTCTTGGTGAGCTGTAAATCGCCGTTATGATTAATGCCTATCTCGGCTATTAGATAAGGACTCTTAAGATCTTCAAAACTAATCATATTTTTCACTCCCTTCCTATTTCTTCAAGAGATAATATACCTAGCGAGCTATCCTTCTATCTTTTTAACCACCATTACTGTCTACTTACTGCCTTAAACATATCCAACAGTTCCCTTATAACGCCATCCCCGCCTTTTGCCTCGGTAACAATTTTAGCAATTCTTTTTACTTCTGCATTTGCATCATTAGTAGCTACAGGATAACCAACATATCGCATGGCTTCCATATCATTAATATCATTTCCTACAAAAATTACTTTATCTTTACTGATGCGATTAGCTTCTAAATATCTTTCCAGCGCCTTTTTTTTGTTGGCTATTCCATATAGACAAGGCAAGCCTAATTTATCTGCTCGTTTCTTAATAACCTGATTTTCCTCTGAAGAAAGTATTACTTGCTTAATTCCCGCTTCTTTTATTCTCGAAACAGCTAATCCGTCAGCCCGGTTAACCTTAACCCATTCACTACCCCGTTTATCAATAAAAACTCTGTTATCTGTCATCACTCCATCAAAATCATAAACAATCAACTGAATATTTTCAAAAATATATTTTCCATAGACCTTTGCCAGGTATTTCCAGAAGAGCCACTCACAATATTGCAAATCCACTTTATCGTCAATATCGGCTTTTTGCCATGGCTCCATAATATAGGCAGACATCTTAGCGCCAATACGATTTTTTAATCGTTTTAATATTTCTGGCTTAAATATAAATATGGATCCATTTTCACGAAATAACGGCTCTAGCTCCTGCCTTCGCTTTCTATTTTTACAGTCAAAAGTTAAGGAAAAAAATTTATCTTTTGATTTACTCCATATAAATTCCCGTAATTCGATAAATGATACTAAAGAATCCGCTTTCTGTTTAATAATCTTCTTTATCGCATTATCAATATCACCGGGCTTCCTAAGCGGGGAGGTTGCCTGTAAAAAAACAATATAATCGGGCTTCTCTTTAATATGACTCAAAGCGTGTAACAAAGCGGATTCTGATGAGTCTGAATCACCAGAAATTTTTTTTGGCCTGAGAATTGGCAGGGCTCCGTATTTTGTTGCAATTTCTAAAATCTGCAGGCTATCAGAAGTAACGTATACCGCAGATATCATTTTTGATAATTTTGCCTGCAAAATAGACCAAGCTAATAGAGGTTTTCCTGCGAAATTAACAATATTCTTTCTAGGTATGCCTTTTGACCCTCCACGGGCAGGAATTATGGCAATAACCTTATTTTTCATTGATTTAGTCATGTTTTTTACCAGTCTTAAGACAAAGTTTAATCCTTATTAGACAGCTCAAGATTATGTTTAATTTCCAATAAGAACTACTTCCAGCACTTCATTTTCTGGCTGTAATCATCAAATGCATCTTTTAATATCCGCCAATAATTTTCGTTTTCCAGCGCTTCGATTTTTTTCTTTCCATTTTTGATAAGGGTATCAATACTTGCCGTGTCATTTAGGACCTTAAGTAATCCTTTACATAGGCTCTCGGGATTATTCAAATCCAATAACAATGCCGCATCCTTAACTTGTTCGTTTAATCCTGGTAAATCCGAATATAAAACCGGACAACCTAGCTTAAATGCTTCCAAGGGCGGCAGGTTTGTCGGACCAAAATAAGTCGGCATAACTAAAGCTAATGCCTGAGTATAAAGATAAGGCAGCTCATTATCCCCCACAAAACCTACATAATGAATCTGGTCAGCTATACCAAATTCTTCCGCTTTTCTTAATATGAAGGATAAATTACCCTTGTCGGAACCGGCAAAAATTACATGGATTATCATCTCATACTTTTCCTTTAATAATTTTAATCCTTCCAAAATATAAATATGATTTTTATGGGGCCAAAATTGGGCAGGATAGAAAATATATTTCCCATTAATATTATATTTTTTTCGGATATTAATGTACCCCGCGTGATTTTCCTGCTCAACTACGTTTATTCCTACTGAAGACAACAAAGGCAAAGAAACAACCCTCGCCTCATCAAGACAATATTTCTTAATAATATTTCTTTTAGTAAACTCTGAGTCCGCAATAACCTTGACGGCTTTAGGAAGCGCAAAGCGATATAAGCTATTCCTTCTCTCAAATTCCCTGTTCGCGTATACCTCAGGAAACTCCATAAAGTCAAGAAAGCATAAATCCCAGATTGTAAAAATATAATTTAATCTGCTAACGGCAAGAGCCAAATCCGAAGGATTAAGAAAATAAACCAAATCAATATTATGCTTTTTTAAAATACGGTCGATTCTAGATTCGGGACTTATCCTGAATTTTGCCAATACGCCGCTTAATATCTGCGAGCTAAATAACAAATTCTTAAACCTGTCTATGTTCGACCAACGCAGATAATTAAAAGTGGGGCCATATTTAGCGAATAACCTTACATTTTCTTTAACCGTGGTAAAAAAGATAAAATTATATTTTTCAGAATTATTCTCTTTTAATAAACGGGAAAGCGATAAGGAATACTGGAAGGCTCCGCCTTCCATTTTACCCTTCGTAGAGATAACCGCTATTTTCATATCTATTTAATCCTTTTTAGCAATTATTACTCCGCTCCAACTTTTAGGAGTGAGACCTTCTTTTAGGCTCAACCACTTAAGGCTTTTTACAATCTTAAAACCGGTATTCCTTAACATAAAATCCAGTTCCGGCAGAAAGAAATACCGCATCTTATGGCGCTCTTTAATCACTTTAGTTAAACCTTTATTTTTATTTAGTACTACGCTCTCATATTCTACATCTACGGTATTCTCATCAGAATTAATCTTCGGAATAGCTATACGCTTAATCTTAACGTTTTTATCCTGAGCCTCTTTTATCTTCTTTATCGGCCTTTGCGTCAATACGGCGGGACCATACCAAAAATCAAAGATGAATAACCCGCCTTTTTTTAGATGACTACTAATATTTGTCAAACTCTTAACGAATGCTTCATTAGCGGTTAAATAACTCATTACATGAAACAGCGAAACTGCGATATCAAATTTTTTACGTAAAGAAAACTTTGAAACATCGTGGATACTAAATTCTAAACTATTCTCTTCTGAAAACCTTTTTTTGGCTATAGCAATCATTTCGCTTGATCTATCAATTCCAACTACCTTATATCCTTTCTTAACGAACCAAATGTCGTGATTACCAGTGCCACAACCTACATCAAGCAATTTTTTGTTTCGTCTGCCGGAATAATGCGTGATTAAATAATCTACGTAATCCGCTTCTTTTTTATAGTCCTTATCTCGATAAAGAAGGTTATAATATCTGGCGTATTTAACGAAATTCTTCATTTATTTTAATGCTTCTCTCAGGGCTTCAACAACTTTATCGATCTGATTTTCTGTCAGGGCCAAACCGCTTGGCAAATAAAGCCCATATTTATAAGCAAAATCAGTATTGGGATATTTTTCCCCTCGAAATAATCCCGATTTAACAAAAACAGGTTGAGTATGCATCCCTTTAAAAAAAGGACGTGTTTCTACGCCGTATTTTCTAAGCCTAACCATGAGCTCTTTAGCATCTACTCCAAATTCGGGTTTTAGCTCTATCGCATATACCCAATAGACTGATTTAGCGTAAGATTTCTCAGTCAAAAATCTGATTTGTTTAATTTCAGCTAAACGTGTTTTATAATGTTCCGCCAATTTTCTTTTGATCTTAATAAATTTATCCACCTGCTCAAGCCTGGCGACTCCGATCGCCGCCTGCAGGTTAGTCATCCTGAAATTATATCCAAGCTCATCATGGCTGAACCGTTCATCAATCCCAAAACATAAATTTCTATAAGCCCTGGATTTACCGGCATACTCCGGGTTATCGGTAACAACCATACCCCCTTCTCCGGTAGTTATGATCTTATTAGCGTAAAAACTAGTGGCGGAAACATCGCTCATTGCTCCGCACTGCATCCATTTTCTCTTTTTATTACTGTAGTATTGGGCTCCCTGTGCTTCCGCAAAATCGGCTATTATTTTCAGTTTATACTTTTCCGCCAACTCAAATACTTTATCCATATCAACCGGATGGCCATAGATATGTACCGGCATAATTGCTTTTGTTTTTGGCGTTATCCGCCCTTCAATCTGATTAACATCAATTGTGCAATTATCCGGCTCTATGTCAACCAAAACCGGTTTCGCGCCTAAACGAATGCAGGCGATCGCACAAGAAATGATAGTAAAGGAAGGCATTATAACTTCATCGCCGGCTTTTATCCCTAAGGCAAAAAGCGCTGTTTCTAACGCTGCTGTGCCATTGCAAACCGCAATGCCATATTTAACTCCGACAAAAGAAGCAAATTCTTCTTCGAATCTGCGGACAAACGGCCCTTCGGAGGAAATCCATCCGCTATCCACGCATTCCTTCAAATATTTGGCTTCATTTCCGACTAAAGAAAACTCATTAACAGGTATCATTTTTTTAGTTTTAACTTTTCTTTCTTAACAGGCTCAAACTTTACTGATTGTATTTTCTTAAGAAATGGCCCCTGTTTGACTTCGATAATTTCCCCATCTTTCATAAATTCAAAACCATGCCCGCCAAAAGGCAAAAACACTACGTCCCCCTGCTGAACAATTCTGCTCTCTATATAATGTTTCTTTTCGTCATAAAAGTCCACTCTTACCTTACCGCTTCTAATAAAGAGCGTTTCTTGCGTAATATTAATACTTCTGGAAACCGGATTATGGATATGAGAATTGATTACGTAACCTTTGGGCCTTCCCATATAAGCAAGTTGTTGCGGATATTCATTCGGAACAAAGAATTTAAGGCCATCCTGCTTAAACTTTGCCTTGATTATTATCGCTAGTAATCTTCCCTTATTTGTTATTCTAATTATATCTTTAACCATGTGTGTTTAATTTTGCGAAAAAAACCCGGTATCTTCTTATTAAAATTGAACTTTTGGTTCCACCAAAAAAAACCTAATTTTCTAACCGCTTCTTGATTCTCAACAATAGGAATTTTATTGACCGAAGGCTCATCTTTTGATAATTCTGACTTGAAATAATCAACAGCTCCGCCGTGCCTTCCGGAGCAATCAAAGCCCATATTCATAGCCAATGTTTTCGATGGGTACAGAGAAAGTTTATCGTTTAGCAGAGCAGCGGCATACCAACGGATAGCCCAGGAATCATTCTTTCCCTGAAACTGGCTTTTAAGCATTTTGACATAATTAAAGCTCCCGTCTAAATTAAACCTTCTAAACAGCTTCTTAGCTTTAAGCCCATCGTACAATTGTTTTCCGTTATCTGCAAATAGATCCCAGCCCCTCTTCCATGTTGCCCACCCCCAGCAATCCGGTATTCTCAAGAAAAGCGTCTCGCAATTATTTATCTTTACGGGATACATGTATCCACAGACACTTATAACCTTTGATTCATTTTCATATAATTTCAGCGCATCATTCATAAACTTAAGGAAATATGGAGAAAACTGTAGATCGTCTTCCAATACTATGACCTTGCCATGTTCATTAAGAATACTAGTAACCCCTTTTATAATATTCTTAGACGTCCCAAGGTTATCCTTATTTTCATGTATCGACACATCCTTGAATCCGCTTATACTTTTTAGGTATTCCCTAACCCCCTTAACCTCTTCTTCGGCTTCCTTATCCTTGGGTCCATCGGAAAAAACATAAAGTTCACTTTCCTTTGCTAAATGGTTAATTTTTAAAGATTCTATTGTCTGCTGAAGATGCCGAAGTCGATTATAAACAAATAAAGCTATAGGTGATAATTTCATCTATTTGACCTGTCCCTATTTAGTGGACATGTTGCTAAGATAATAACGCCTGTTTTGATAGAGCGCAATCTTCTAATAATCAAATACATGGCGTCCAAACAACCAAGGAATATCCTTCTATAAAGAGACTTCCCACGAAAGTTCTTTGCGCTTTGAGAATTTTTATTTGACTTTTCTTTTCCAAGTTCCGCAAGTAAGTCAAAAAGCCTGAAAGATAATTTCGCTTCTTAAAATATTCAATAGACAAATAATCTATTAAGTCATTCTCATCCAGGAGTTCAGAAATTGGCTCAACATGAATACAAAATTTTGGTTTATTTTTTATTAAGTAGTTGACAAATTTTTTAAATTTAGAGCCAATTTGTTCCAACGAAGCAACTGTATATACTACCGAATTCTTATCTAACGAAAAATCCGTATCAGGATTAAAATAATCAAATCTGTGTGCGTATAATTTTGAATCAATCCCTTTTGAAGATAGTTGGTTAATAATTTCTTGTGATGCAGGTGCCCAATCAAGACCCCATAGAGTTGCTGTTAAATTCACCTCTCTTGCTCTAAGTAAATGATAGCCCGTGCCACACCCAAACTCGTAGATAGTATCGACCTCTCTTATATACTTATCAAATAGCCAATCAACAATAACACAGAGCGTACGATACTCAAAATCTTTGGAGGCTGGCTTCACAAACTTCCTGTTGATTCTAACGTAATCATACTTGCCAAAATAATTCGGAATAATTGAGTCAATATCTTGGCTTTCAATTACATTTTTTAGGTTTTCCTTCCACCCCACTTCCCATTGCTCGAATCTATGTTCTCCTGCCTTAATAAGATTTTTGCCTATTAACGCAGCGACGATTTTTTTTATACATGTATCTCTTTCTGCATCTGTTATGTCATAATATTTGAGTGAATATTCACCTATTTTCTCTCTTACAAAATCAGAGAGGGTATCTTTGAATAGATCCTCAAAATCTTTAAAAGTTAAAGTTCTTATGTTTTCATTCCTCATATAAACTCCGTCCATCTTTTACATTCTCACATTTGGATAATTTGATTCAAACCAGTCAACAGTCTCTTCGACACCTCTTTCAATGGATGTAAATTCAAAATCTGGATAATAATTACGTAATTTTGTTGTATCAGAAGGTTTACGAAATTGCCCATCCGGCTTCGATAAATCAAAAATCACGTCACCTTTAAATTTCATTTTAGCTGTAATAAGCTCAACTAATTTCTTTATACTAATCTCAACTCCAGAAGAAAATATAATGGGTGAATCTTCTTTATAGTTTTCGAGTGCCCAGACGGAAAGTTTGGCGATATCAACGGATAATACAAACTCACGTAATGGTTCACCACTCCCCCATACTGTCAAATCTAGCCCATCTCTTTTAGCAATAAAACACTTGTGGATAAGTGCGGGCGTTACATGCCCATCTTCAAGACTCCAATTGTCATTTGGCCCATAGATATTAGTCGGAATAGCAACGATGTAATCGCAACACCATTCTTTTCTATACGCGCTACTTTGTACATCTAACATACGCTTTGCGTAGGCATATCCAAAGTTCGACGGATGAGGCGGTCCATTGTGAATATCTTTTTCATTTAATGGAAAGTTGCATTTATCCGGAAATACGCAAGTAGACATGAATGATATTAGTTTTCTTACTCCACAAATACGGGAACATTCCAAAACATTCGTATTGATCATTACATTGTTTCTAAAGTATTCGCCGGAATGAATTATGTTACCGCCAATGCCTCCGACTACCGCCGCAAGATGGATAACGCGAGTTGGTTTTACTTTTTCGAATATATATTTTGTTTTTTCGAAATCAGTTAAATCGACATTTTCATGAGTAACATACTCAAAGTTCGGCAAATTCAGCTTTCTAATAGCATATCCGACTAACCCATTTGCACCTGTTACCAATGTTTTATCCATTTTATTTACTCTTCTTAGGTAACTTAGATTTCTTAACTGCTTATCCCATAAAGGGCTTTTTGCCACTCAATTGTATTTGCAAGACCTTCGTCCAACGATACATATTTATTTTTCCCAAATTCCTGCTGTACTTTTGTCATATCTAAATAAACATCATCTGGTGCCCCTGCCATATCCTGAATATCTGCCGGAAAAATTACAGGTACATTTAAATAGCTTCCTATCTTGTGCGCCAATTCTCCGATTGTAATTCGAGAATTTCCGCCGACATTGTAAATAGAGTCTTTACCAAACAATAACACATTCCACATAATCTCTATTGCATCAGAGATATAGCAATATGTACGTTTTGCTTGACCTTGATCAAGGAGCGTAATTTGTCCATTTAATGCCTTCTCAATAAAAGAGTTTAATACCCTCATGTCTCCTGGTCTTGTTCCGGGCCCGTAAGCAAGGGCTAAACGAACCGACTTTGCATTTACTCCTTTTATCCTATACGCATTACATATTGCCTCGCCGCATCTTTTAGCCTCAATATAACAGGACCTTGAATGAGCCGTGTTTGTTGTGCCAATCTCATGTTCTTTAAAAGGCGGATTACTTAGACCACTATAAAGCTCACTTGTGCTGAAAAATAAAAATTTACCGTTTTCCGCCAATTTATCGAAAAGCATAAACGTAGAAAAGGTATTCAGCTTTAAGGTCTTTATCTGATCCTGCAAAAATCTGCCTGGCTGCCCATATCCTGCAGCATGTATAATAATGTTGGCTTCAGGTAATTTACCAATAAAATCAGCACTGGTTAAATCACCGAGATAGATGTTTACATTATCAAAGTCCAGTAATTCTTTTAAATAGGGAATAGGTTCATTCTGCATCACGGCAATAGTAGTAAATCTAATATTGCGCATTTGAGAAAGAAACTTAAGACATGCTATGAAATATCCGCCAATTAGACCAGAGGCGCCTGTAATTAAGATGGTCTTGCCAATAATTCCATCAAAGCTTACCTTATTGCAAATCTTTTCTACATCCCCCATAATAATGTCAACAAGCTTATGCATATATGAACTCAACTATCTTTTCTCTAATTTTAGATGATGTTAAACCAAGACAATCATCATGGTCGGCTGCCAGACCATAATTAGTCAACATTTTATATGGAATACCAATACATTCTAATGTAATCGGTCTTGGATTCATCGCATGTAAAATTTCAGAAGATAAGACTCCGCTGTAATATGGTTCACAAAGTATTATTTTTGCAGTTACTGCATTTTTTTTCAGTGTATCAGCATCAAATGGAATAACTGTCGTATAATATAAAATTGTGGCATCAATCTCTTTGCAGGCAGCAATAACCGCATCCAGGATAGGCCCTACCGCTATTACCGTTGCCTGTTCTCCTTGCTTTATAACTTCTGCCTTGCCAAAGTTTACCTTATGTTCAGCGCTATTCTGCATTTCACTTAACCGAAAATAAGTAGGATTATTATTTGCGTAAACCTGTCGAAAAAGGATATCGAGCTCGCCCGCTGTGCCCGGTAAAATAATCTCCATACCTGGAAGATTTTTCAATATCCCCACGTCACCCGGACAATGATGCGTGCATCCTAAAGCTGCATAATCATAAGAAGATCCAACACTGATAAAATTACCCCCAAGCTTCTGATAGCAAAAATCAATTTTTAATTGCTCAAGGCATCTTTCCACTATAAATGGCGCAATGGTATGGACTACCGGAATAAGACTCTCCATTGATAAGCCCGCAGCAAGACTGATTGTCGACTGTTCAAGAATACCAATATTATATACACGATCGAAGAATGATTTAAACGCTTTTCTAAAGCCAAAAACTCCAATGTCCCCAAGCAATAACACAAGACGCTCATCTTGTGCTAAAATGGACTCTACCGTTTTTACCAATTGCTGCCTCATGTTCATGATAACTGCTCCAAAATAGCAGGAAGGTCTTCCTTTCGCGGAGACTTGTGATGCCATTCCGGATTATTTTCCATTATTTTGCATCCATACCCCTTGATAGTCTCAGCTACGACGGCCAATGGGCTTGAATCATGTCGAAAAGATAACGCGGAATATATTTCTTCATGATCATGTCCATTAATTGAAAAACTTTTCCAACCGAATGCTTTAAACTTTGAGACCATGTCACCGACCTTCAGCGCCCGATCTGTAGAATGATTATAATCTACTATGCAGCATAAATTTGATAAGTTATGGTGCGCTGCAAGAAGTGCAGATTCCCAGATTGTTCCCTCATTAGCTTCTCCATCACCTATAAGAACAAATACCTTAGAATGTATTTTTTTTATCCTAAGACCTAATGCAATCCCTACGCTCATTGGAAAGCCATGACCAAGGGATCCTGTTGATGTCTCTACTCCGGGAACTTTGTTACGGTCTGGGTGACCACCCAATAAACTATTATACTTTCCGAAATTTTCGAGTTCCGCCCAGGGAAAGAATCCCTTTTTCGCAAGGATTGCATATAACCCAAGGGACGCATGACCCTTACTCAAAATGAACCTGTCACGTGTTTGACTTTTGGGGTTAGCTGCATCGATTTTAAGGATGCGATCATAAAGCACCCACAAAATATCAAGGATTGACAGAGCACTAGGAATATGCCCCTCTCCTGAGTTGGTTGCCATACTTATTATGGTTCTTCTAAGCTCTTTCATCATAATAGTTATATTACATGAACCTTTCAACTAGCCGCAAGAACGGTTCTTATAGCAAATTCAAATTCCACTTTGCCCATCCCAAAACACAACTCCAATACTTCGCGTTCGTCTTATAGCGCACCCTTCAGGAATAGATACCTTCATTTTACCTTTTTTTATGGACACTATTTCCGTTGAGTACAAACTGCTCCCAAGAGATTTCTAGCTTTAATAATGCTTTTTTTGCTAGGCATTTTCTTCGTAACATTCAATGGAACACTGTCATTTCCGTATTGTCCAGAAATCCGCGGCTAAGGTTTCCAGATATTCAAAAGGCATTGTGAAATAACCTGCCTTGCCCCATTGCTTTCCCCAAGAGTTGCGCACTAAAAATCTTTTTTCTTTCTGATTATAGCCAATTGCCATTACCGCATGGCCGCCTAAAACGCGCTCTCCTTTTTTAGGCATATTCGCGACACCACTGCGTTTTACGGCCGGGCTCTCAAAACTTTCGTAAACAGCAAAACCAAAAACAAAAGGATAACCCTGGCTCAAACAAACCAGCATCTCCTGTAAATTATTAATGCGGTGATAAGATTGGATGCAATGCTGTTTGGCTTCTTTATAGCAGCGAAGCGGCGGCTTTTGGTCAAAGAACGCAATTTTATAGGGCCAGGATTTCTCCCAGCAATAACCGGCATTCTTTAGGGTTTTTATGCCATCGCGCAAAGATGCTCCGGCATCATAATCTTCCGTGCATTCAAGCTCTCTTTCATTATAATAGATAAAAAGACGGCTGACATCGGTATAACTTGAATCAAAAAGATTATCCAGATATTCAATGTTCCCGGCTAAGGCGCAAGCAGTGCAGCTGCCGAGTTTACCTTGGTATTCTACCTGCGAACAGCTTTCGCGTAAGTCAACCTTGGAAGGCAGCCTGACGCGGGGCTTGATGGCGCTATAGAGTAAATCGCGCTTGTCGGGGATATCAGGTAACCAACCGTATTGTTTTAACATACTAACCTCTTATACCATTCAATAGTTTGCGCCAAGCCTTTTTCAAATTTAGTTTTTGCTTTAAACCCGAACTCTTTGGCGGCTCTGGAAGTATCCAGGCATCTGCGCGGTTGGCCATCGGGCTTGCTCTTATCCCAGATAATTTTCCCTTTGAACCCGGTAAGCTTCGCGATTAACTTTACCAAATCCTTGATTGAGATTTCAAAACCCGCTCCCAAATTCACCGGTTCGGATTTATTATATTTTTCCGTAGCTAAAATTATGCCTTCCGCGGCATCTGCAACATAAAGAAATTCGCGCGTGGGTTTACCTGTACCCCAGACTGTAATAGAGTTTTTTTTCTTCCTGAGTGCATCAATGCATTTTTTTATTAAAGCGGGAATAACATGTGAAGACACCGGATCAAAGTTATCCCCGGGGCCGTATAAATTCACCGGTAGCAAAAAAATAGAGTTAAACCCGTATTGCTGGCGATACGCCTGAGACTGGACTAAAAGCATCTTCTTAGCTAAGCCATAAGGGGCGTTGGTCTCTTCCGGATAACCACACCATAAATCTTCTTCTCTAAAAGATACGGGAGTAAATTTCGGATAAGCGCAAATCGTACCCATGGCTACAAATTTTTCTATCTTCTTCAGCCTTCCGACCTCAATCAGCTGAACACCCATCATCAGATTATCGTAAAAGAATTTCCCAGGGTTATCTCTATTAGCTCCGATACCGCCGACTTTTGCCGCTAGATGAATGACGATATCCGGACGCGCGTCTTTATAAAGCTTCTTAACTGCCGCCATTTGCACTAAATCATAATCCTTACTGCGCGGGATAAAGATATTTTTACAGCCGCGCTCTTTGAGCTTTCTTACCACAAAAGAACCCAAGAAGCCATTGCCACCAGTAACTAGAATACGCTTATTCTTTAGATTGATCATAACCAAACCATTTCCCCTTACAAATCTTTATCCCCTCGCCCGGAGGATTAATTCCGGCGCTCTTAAGGTCATAATCCACCATAATCTTAACTAAGCTATCAAATTTTATCTTCGGCTGCCAATGAAGCTGTTTTTTAGCTTTGGCGATGTCGGCTTTCAGGAAATCTACTTCATTAGGCCGAAAGTATCTTTTATCTATCGCGACATATTTCTTCCAATTTAACCCGGCATATTCAAAAGCCTCTTTGACAAATTCTTTCACTGAATGCGACTCACCGGTTCCCACGACATAATCATCGGGCTTACCCTGTTGAAGCATAAGCCACATCATCTCAACATATTCGGGCGCAAAGCCCCAGTCACGTTTCGCCTCAAGGTTCCCCAGATAAATCTTCTTTTGCTTTCCCGCCAATATACCGGCAAGGCCGCGGGTAATCTTACGGGTAACAAATGTTTCTCCGCGGCGCGGGCTTTCATGGTTAAAAAGTATCCCATTACAGGCAAATAAACCGTAGCCGTCACGGTAGTTTTTAGCCATCCAATACGCATAAACCTTAGCGCAGGCATAAGGGCTTTGCGGTTGGAAAGGAGTATTTTCATTCTGCGGCGGTTTTGCGTCCCCAAACATCTCGCTGGATGATGCCTGGTAAAACTTAATTTTGTGCCCGCTTCTGCGAATTGCTTCCAAAATACGCGTTGTGCCTAAACCAGTAATATTTCCTGTATACTCAGGAATATCAAAACTTACTCTGACATGGCTTTGCGCGGACAAATGGTATACTTCATCGGGTTTTATATTAAAAATAATGTTATTGATCTGTTCAGAATCGGAGATATCACCGTAATGCAGGAACAATTTAGCCTTAGGATCATGCGGATCCAGGTAAATATGATTAATCCTTCCGGTGTTAAAAGTGCTGGCGCGCCGGATTATGCCATGCACTTCATAGCCTTTAGAAAGTAGAAATTCCGCTAGGTAGGAACCGTCTTGCCCCGTTACTCCGGTAATTAACGCTTTTTTCATACTAACTCCTTTTGAGCTTTACTTTTTCCCATTCAGCGAATACTCTAATTCCTGTTTTAATTTATTGTATTCTACCTCTTTTACTTGTAGGAAATGCTTGATAAGCCTAAATTTTTCTTCCAGGCCTTCCTTGGTCAGGTAATATTGGATTTTCCCTAATTTACCGGGGTTACCCGACAGATTCCTAACCTTAATAATGCTCTTCTTTATTAGTTCCTTAAGCAGATAATTAGTCTTACCCAGAGAAATGCCCAGTTTACTAGAAAGATCCCGCTGGGTAGTATTTGGGTTGGCTTCTAACTCCTTGAGAATAAAGAGAGTTTCTTCTTTTTGGGGTTGTTCAGTCATTGAACGGATATTGTAACAATTGGAGGGAAAAAGTCAAGAAATATGATGTATTTTTAACTTAAAAAGGGATAGTGATTCCGGCTTCGATTGCCTGTTCTTTTTGGCGGGATTTAAGCCTTATAAAGGCTTCGGCAGCAAAGGATTTTAAGAACTTATGCGTCATGGTAAGAGTTATGCCTAAGGGTTCGCCAAATTCGTTTTTAAGCGCGAAAATAACTTTGTTGCGGCCAAAGGTGACCTCCGCTCCAAATTCTATTACTCTAACCTTACCTTGGCCATAATCCATCTGGAAAGTTAACCCTAAATCGCGGCCAAACTTCCATTCACCGTAGAGAATAAGTATCTGGCCGGGCGCGGTCAGGCGACTTTGACGGATACCTACGCCAATACGATAGCGAATCTCTCCTTTTTTAGGATAAATTATGGGTGACTCAAGCTGAACTTTGAATTCAAAGCGCGAAGTTGAGCTGCCTTCAAGTATATAAACAAGGCGATTAGCCGAAGATATATCCCAGTGGCCTTTGAAGGTTAATACGTCCGGGCCTTTGCGGCAGCTATATTCAATCTGTTGATTATTGTTTAGCTTCCAGCTTCCTTTAAAGGTGTAGGTTTCCGGAGGGCCTTTGCGGCAGGTAACTTCAAACACGAGTTCATTGTAATCATTGGCCCGCCAGGTGCCTTTAAGCTTAAGCAGGCGCAGGCGCTGGCGATTGGTTTTGGATTCGGTTTGGATTGTTTCAATAACGAGGGAGTCGGATTTGGCGGCGATAAAACGTTGGCGGAGGCTACTTTTGGGCTTCATGAAATCATGAATCATATAAATAGGGACAGTCCCCTTCGGGGACAGTCCCTATTTATAAAGGTTATTGATATCTTTAAGCTTGCTTTTAAGCCAGGGTTGATGCTTAAGCGACCAAGCTACGGTAAGTTTAAGGCCTTGCGCAAGCCTAACGTCCGGTTTCCAGCCGAGTTCTCTGGTAACTTTTCTGGAATCAAGGCGGTATCTTATATCGTGGCCTAAGCGATCCTTAACAAACTCCCACCTCTCCTGGCTGACACCCAGAGTTTTTAGCAATAACTTAACTGTGTCGATGTTCTTGCTCTCACAACTACCGCCTAAATTATAAATCTGGCCGATTTTACCCTTGTGCATAATCGTCATAATGCCGCGGACGCAGTCATCAACATAGAGCCATTCACGCACATTTTGCCCGCGGCCGTAAACCGGGACCTTGCCCTGCTCAAATATTCTTAATATAGCCAGTGGGATCAGTTTCTCCGGATATTGCCATGGCCCGTAATTATTTGACGGCCGGATAATTATCGCGGGAAACTTATTTGTCCTGATATACGCCTGCACCAAGAGGTCTGCCGCTGCTTTAGATGCGGCGTAAGGGCTGTTCGGCCTAATTGGAGAATTTTCGGTAAACTTACCGTTGGCGATTTCTCCGTAAACCTCGTCGGTACTGATGAAAATAAATTTACTTACTTTGTGCTTACGAGCCGAGTCAATAAGGACTTGGGTGCCTTTAATATTAGTTTCAATAAATGGAGCGGCATTGCTAATGCTGCGGTCGACGTGCGATTCAGCGGCGAAATGTACTACAATCTGCGGTTTTTCTTTCGCGAAAATCGCTTCAATTTGTTTCTTATTACAAATATCAGTCTTGTAAAAAGGGACAGTCCCCTTCGGGGACATAAGACGCTTAAGGTCACCGGCGTAGGTGAGCTTGTCGACTACGCTAATCTCAGGAGGCTGAGATTGCTTCGGCGCTCCGCGCCTCGCAATGACGGACGAACTCCCCAAAAGCAGCCTCACAAAGGCGCTGCCGATAAACCCTGCCCCGCCGGTAACTAATATACGCCTCGTTCCCTTCATATTTTTCTTTTTATTCTCCCTCTAGCCCTACAAACTATCCTTCCATCCGGCATAAGATTATAAATCCTACCTTGCAATGAAAATGGAGTAGGGATATGTAATCTTTTGTTTTCTTCTAACACCCTATCAGATGCTTCATTAGCCCTAGACATCACATTTGCAATATTTCTATAAACAACCAACGGAATGCTGCTTTTCTTATTTTTTAACATTTTTAGCTACCTCCTGAAATATTAAGAATTCCTGGTCATCTATTATCTCAAATTTATCCTTATCGCCAACGGCTATATTTCTATAGCGTGATTCATTATTATTGATTATAGCCCACTCCGAAGAATAACTCTTATATATATTCCAAAAATGATGGGCGCTTCTGTAATAACGCCTTACTATATCCTCCAAGCCAACATCATGGCCGCCTTTTTTAACTCGCTCCTTAATCCTTTCTACTAAAAGCTCAACCGGATACACAAAAAGATAAAAAACAATAATATGATACTCTGCTTTCTTAAACAGTTTAAAATTACTCAAAAGAGTTAATCCCGACATAGTAGTCTCAAAAGAAAAATCCTTTTCTTTGTTAATACAACTCTCTATCAATAAAAGCGCTTTTTTGCCTGATTCTATAGAACTCTTATTTTCTCTATCTTTAATAGCATCGGCATTAATAAAAATTGTACTTTTTTCTAACGCGCTATTTGCTAAAGTGCTTTTACCTGTTCCATTTGCCCCTGCAAAGATTATGACTTTAGGCATGGTTGGCCTTTTTTAGGTATTCTTTTACGCATTCTTCTAATACTGAGTTAATGTTTCTTACTTTAAATCCGGATTTCTCAAGCTTGCTTGTAGATAAAAGCAAATTAGTCCGGGTTAAACCTAGCTTCATTAAAGCAATCAATTTAAATTTAAATTCCGGAACGTATTTTTGATAGACCTGCATAAGCGCGGGGTAGCGTAACCCTCCCTTATTTACCACATTATATACTCCTCGGGCGTCAATCTTGATCAAATGTTTAATTGCCCGGATAAAATCAGGAATATAGGTTACAGAATTAGCAATATTAATTACTTTCTTGTATTTTATAAGCTTATCCAGAATATTCTTTGGGTGAGGTTCGTTTAATAACGGGATACGGATACGCGCGATTAAGATATTAAATTTAGCGCTTAACACTTCAAGCGCCAAATCAGAATAAATTTTGGAACGGCTGTAAAATAAACCAAAAAAATCCGGCGACAGGCCTTCTTCTATGGGTTTATCCTTTTTATAATCAAATTTAAAAATACATCCGCTGCTTATATGGATTAGCTTGATATCATTGCGTAAGGCCGCTTCAGCAAGCATTATTGGAACAAAACTATTGGCTAATAAAGCGGCATCCTTTTCCAGCTCGCAGTCATCAACGTTGCGCCTACCGGTAATACCGATACAATTAATAATTATTTTAGGATTATATTTTTTAACCAGCTTTTCGGCGTCGCTAAAACAATTTACCATTGAGCCGTCAATCCTGCAAGCAAGCGCCTTTTGCAGCCTCTCGCCGATAAACCCTTTGCCTAAAATCAGAATATTTTTATTCATTTTTTGCTAAATCCTTTAAATATTCTCCGTAACTGGTGGGTATTTGCGCGGCTAAACGCAGCAATTGTTTTTTATTAATATAACCCTTGCGGTAGGCGACTTCTTCAATACAGCCGATTTTTAAGCCCTGCCTCTCTTCTATGGACTTAATAAATGTTGAGGCGTCAATTAAGGATTCGTAAGTGCCGGTATCCAGCCAGGCGTGGCCGCGGCCAAGAAACTGGACCTTAAGCTTGCCGCGTTTAATGTATGCATTATTAACTGAGGTAATCTCTAATTCTCCCCGGGCGGAAGGTTTAAGTTTTTTGGCGATATCAATAACTTTATTATCGTAAAAATACAGGCCGGAGACCACCCAATTAGATTTCGGATTCTTAGGTTTTTCCGTAATAGCGGACACCCGGCATTTTTTAGCAAATTCAATCACGCCGTAGCGACTCGGGTCCTTGACATAATAACCAAAAACCAGCGCTCCGCTCTTTAATTTTGCGGACTGCTGAAGAAGTTCGCTAAGGCTGTATCCGTAGAATATGTTATCGCCTAAGATGAGGGCAACATTGTCTTTGCCAATAAATTCTTCGGCGATAATAAAGCTCTGGGCGATCCCTTTGGGTGAAGCCTGCTGGGCATACGCAAGCTTAATCCCTAAACTTCTGCCGTCACCCAGTAAATCCCTGAAACGGGGAGTATCTTTAGGAGTAGAAATAATCAGGATATCTTTTATTCCGGCCAGCATTAAAACCGAAAGCGGATAATAAATCATCGGCTTATCGTAAATAGGAAGCATCTGCTTACAGACGCCTTTAGTAATCGGATAAAGACGCGTTGCCTTGCCGCCGGCTAAGATTATTCCCTTCATCTGATTAACCTCCCTGCCTGCCGGTAGGCAGGCCATATTTAAAATACAGGAATAAAAGTATTAACAGAGTTATTAAACTTACTATATTTGCGATTATTATTACAGGGTCCCTGCGGGCAATCCCATAGATTGTCCATAAACAAACTCCCGCGGTCATTTGGAAAAGAGTAACTGAACTGATATCCTTTACAGATTTAGTCCTTAAAGACCTGGCTATCTGCGGAACAAAAGAAAACATGGTTAAGGTGGCGGCTATTGAGCCAATCAGCGTCCAAAGCATAATGAGTAATTATATCTCTAAATCCTTAAAAAATAAAGCATAATCATAGATAATCATAGACAGTGTACGTAATGCTATTGAAGTTAGATGGTTACAAAACAAATATTGCGGCTTTCCTGTAGACTATCTCCAGCTACACAAACTCAACCTTTAACCGCCTGCCTAATGCACACGCAAGCTTAATCAATGTCTTTAAAGAACATCCCCTGTTATTAACATCCTCTAATCGAGATACAGTTTGTTGAGTAGTATGCAACCGCTTAGCTAATCCTTTTTGAGTTAATCCTTCCTTTTGCCTAATTTTGGCTGTTTGAATAGCTAAAGAGACATAAATCTCTTCTTCATCAAAGGCCTTCTTAAATTCCGGATTTTTTAATTCTTCTTTTAAATAAGTTTTGAATTTTACTGCGCGTTTCATAGTTACATCAACCTCCTTTGCCTCTTTCATCCTCGTAAAATTCCACCTCGTACATACATCTCTCCATTCAAGAATACACTATTTTTAGTGTATTGTCAACTTTTATTTTCTCTTGCCCCTCTATTGTAATTGACGTAGAGGGTAGGAAAATCTAACGCTATTTATTTTAGAGGGAGAATATTTCTTACAGATATGATTGGGGAATATGCGGTTACGTAAACTGTCTACAAGAACTAAGAGTATTGCATTGCATATTTATCAAGAAGCTCGCGTATCATTTTTTGATATTTTGTATGATACTGGCCTGCTTTATGTTTAAAGAATTCGACACTCTTCTTTTTAAGCGCTATGGTAACTTTAACCGTCTTCTCGGTAGTTACTAATTCTGCAGGCGTTGGAAGAAAATCCTTAACCCTCGTGAGCTTCCCAATAGGCATATTTAAATCTTCAGTCTTTCTTTTCATAATAAACCTTTCCTTTCCTCCAATAGCCAGCTCCAAAAATTCTTATCTTATCATCTCTGTAAGTAAACCTTACAGTTACAATCCTTTTCGCAACTTTACCAATGCAAAACAATCTCTCTTCTTTCAAACTATGTTTTGAATCAATATAAATCTTTCTTTTAGGATCCTTAAACGCTTTTGAGGCGGTGATAAAATCTATGCCGTGTTTATGTATGTTTACTGATTCTCGGTTCGAATCCCAAACAAAACTTTTGTTTCCTTCATTCATCTGCATAGAATATAACATAACTTTAATAGCTTGTCAATATAATAATACATATAATTATATGGGCAGAGTAGACAGTCTACGTAATTCCATCAAAGATAACCGGTTACGAAACAAATATTGCGGCTTTCCTGCCTTGTCTTCTCGGAAAATAATGCGTGCCGGTCTTCACTAGCCTCCGTAGGAAATCTTGGTCACCGCAAGGAATCTCTATATTCGAGAAATAAGCTTCCTCTTTACTATCAAAGGCTCTCAAGAACTCTTTATAAGTTGCCTGGCGTCCAACAGCGCTTTTTCCGAAATCTTCAAAATCGGGACTAACTTGCGTTATGCCGTCTTTTTCTCCTAAACAATAAAATCGCGCGCTACTATGCGCATATTCGAAAACCTCTCGAACCATTCCCGCGCGCAATGGATTTCTCTCCACATATCTGCCACAATTTTTTAAATATAATTCTTTTTGTATCGGCTGCAATTTAAACCTACCTTGCCATAAAAAACCTACCGCGTTATATTGCTTATGGTAATAATGGCTATATGCCCGATGTAATCCTGCCATAAATTTCGAAATTAATTCAGGGCATTCGAATTCAACCACAAGATGGTAGTGATTCGGCATGATAACCCAATGATATATTTTTGAATCAAACCTATCACTATACTCACAAAGCAAGGCCTTAAAATGATCAAAATCCTTAGATTCTTGAAAAATCACCTTGCGTCCGCTGCTTCGGCTAAACGCATGATACACTAACGACTGTTGCAGTTGATGCTTACGCGCATATGATGGCATAGCCTTCCTCCTTCTGTTATAATTGACGCAGAAGGTAGGAAAATCTAACGCTATTTATTTTAGAGGGGGAATATTTCCTACAGATATGGTTGGGGGATATGCTGTTACGTAAACTGTCTACAAGATAATTTTGAGGAAGCGGCGGGAGCCGGCTTTAAGGATGCCGTTCTTCTGCGGGATAAAATCTTCCTTCAGTACTTTTTGATTATTAAAGGTTACAGCACCCTGCTTAATCAGCCTGCGGGCTTCGTTGCCGCTGACGGCTAATTTACTTTCGGTGAGTATATTGATAATGGTTTTTTTAGCGTCGGTTTTAAATTCAGGCATTTCACTGGGAATTTCTTTCTGGGAAAAAACGCGTTCAAACTCCAGGGCCTCTTTATCAGCCGCCTGCTGGGAATGATACTGCGTAATTATAATCTTGGCTAAATTGACCTTAGCTTCTTTAGGATGCATTTTTTTGATATTATCCAGATATTCATCAGTCAGTAATTCGTAATATTTAAGCATAAGCTCGTCGGGAATTGACATGATCTTGCCGAAGATATCTTTCGCCGGTTCATTTATGCCTATATAATTACCGTAAGACTTACTCATTTTCTGGATGCCGTCCGTGCCTTCTAAAAGCGGCATGGTAAGAACAACCTGCTGGGGCTGGTTAAAATCTTTTTGGAATTCCCGACCGACTAAAAGGTTAAATATCTGATCTGTGCCGCCAAGCTCTACATCCGCTTCCAAGACTACCGAATCATACCCCTGCATCAAAGGATATAAAAACTCAAGTATGGAGATATTTTCGCCATTAGAGTAACGTTTCTTAAAATCTTCCCGGCTAAGCATCTGGGAAACCGTAGCGTGGGTAGCCAGTTTAAGAATATCCACTCCGGACATCTTATCAAACCACTTGCTGTTAAAAACTACTTTCAATTTTCGGATATCCAGTATTTTAGCCACCTGCTTTTTATAGGTTTCGGCGTTTTTGGCAACTTCCTCTTTTGAAAGCTGCTTTCTAACTTCTGACCTGCCGCTGGGATCGCCGATTTGGCCGGTAAAATCTCCGATAAGAAAATAGACCTCATGCCCAAGGTCCTGAAACTGGCGCAATTTGCGTAAGAGCACAGTATGCCCCAAATGCAGATCCGGGGCAGTAGGGTCAAATCCGGCTTTGATTTTAAGCGGGCGCTTAGTCTTGATACTTTCGGCAAGTTTTCTCTTTAATTCACCTTCAGAAATTAGCTCAACCGCACCCCGTTTAATTATTTCCAGTTGCTTATCGATATCCATCATATTTATAGACGGGCAGTAAGGCCAATTTTAGCCTGCTCCACATCCACCTTAATTACTTTAACCTGGATTTTATCTCCGGGCTTAAGTTTAGTGACAGCTTCCTTATCAATCTCGCTGGAATAAATGAGCCCCTCAAGGTCATCATCCAGTTTTACAAATACCCCGAAATCCGTAAGGCTGACAACTTCGGCTTCTAAAACTGTATCTAAAGGATACTTCTCGGCAATCTTGGCCCAAGGATTATCCTGAAGTTGTTTTAATCCTAACGCGATGCGCCTATTCTGGGCATCTACGGAAAGCACTACCACATCCACCTTCTGGCCCTTCTTTAATACATCCTGCGGATGGCCTATTCTCTTGGTCCAGGACATATCTGAGACATGAATCATCCCTTCCAGGCTGCTATCCAGCTCCACAAAAGCGCCGTAATCCGTAAATCCGCGCACTTTGCCGGAAACTGTAGCGCCCTGGGTATATTTTGATTCGGCGTCCAGCCAGGGATTCTGTTCCAATTGCTTCAGGCTAAGCGAAATCCTGCGCGAATCCTTATCCACGCTGATAATCTGGGTCTCCAGCATATCACCGACGGCAAACATCTCGCCCGGGTTATTTATCCTTTTGGTCCAGGATATCTCGGATACATGAATCAAACCCTCGATCCCTTTCTCCAATTCCACAAAAACGCCGTAGGGAAGGATGTTGACAACCTTACCCTTCACTTTCGAGCCGATGGTAAATTTGCTGACGATATCAGCCCAGGGGTCAGGCATCCTTTGTTTTAGGCCTAAAGAAATCTTCCCCGAATCTTTATCCAGGTTGAGGATTACCACATCAATCTTGCTGCCTATCGCGACAATCTCTGAAGGATGGCTGATCTTGGACCAGGACATATCCGTAATGTGCAAAAGGCCGTCCACTCCGCCTAAATCAATAAACGCGCCGAAGTCGGTGATGGCCTTGACTGTGCCGGATACGATGCTGCCGGTTTTTAACTCCAGCCAGATCCTATCCTTGGCAACATCTCGCTCCTTCTGCACCGCTTCCCTGCGGCTTAAAATAATACTGCGCCGTAAATTATTGACCTTGACGATTTTAAACTGGAACGGTTTATAGAGAATATCTTTATCCGCGATATTTTTAAAAGCGGATAGAGAGAGCGGCAAGAACCCTTCAATACCCATAACATCGACGAGGAATCCGCCTTTGACTTTCTTGACCGGCCGGCCTTCCACCAGAGTCCCATCATGGGAAAATTTGACGATCTTATCCCAACCCTGGATACTGATGGCTTTTTCGCGCGACAATACAATATTGCCGGCGTCATTTTCGATTGATTCCAGAAAAAACTCCAGCTCTTTTCCTACCTCTAAATCAGTTTTTGAGAATTCGGTTATAGGAACAATACCTTCGGACTTAAAACCTACGTCCACGATAACCTCTTTTTGCTTGATGGTGACTATCTTTCCGGTCACTACATGCCCTTCTTTGATAATTTTAATACTGGCGTTATATAACTGCTCTAATTCTGACATTGTCTCTGACATTTTTATGATTCTCCTTTATATTTTATTTAACTTCAGTAGGGACGGTTCTCAAGCTAATCTTAAAGCGTCCCCTAAAGAGGGACGGTTTAGCTTTGAGTTGAGAACCGTCCCTGTTTATGTTTATTAAATGCGGCCAGAAAAATGGTCGCTGTCCCTATTTATTATGTTAGCCATTATCATTGCAGAAATTTCATGATAAGGCTTCCCCCTTTCTCTGAGAATTTCTTTACTGAACTTTACCTTATACATCTTTAAGAATAACCTTCTTTCCTAAATCTAAGAGCTTATTTGCCTGCGCCAGGCTCTGTGTGCTTTCAGCGTAAATGCGCATGATCGGCTCGGTCCCTGAACCGCGGAACATCAGCCAGCTGGAATCCGCGCAGATCAGCTTTATTCCGTCGTATTCTTTGACCTCAACTACTTTTTTACCCAGTAATTCTTTCGGCAAATTTTCTTTTTTGGGTTCAACGCGCTTCTCTAAATGCAGGTCAGAGCGCACATAATAATATTTACCGAACTGTTTCTCTGTCTCGTTTAATATTTTAAGGATATTTTTATTGCGGGAGACCATCATTTCTATTAAGAGGAGCCCGGCCATACTTCCGTCGCGCTCAGGTATATAACCTTTAACGCCCATTCCTCCCGCCTCTTCTCCGCCGGCGACAATATCTTCTGTTTCCATAAGGTTGGAGATATATTTAAAGCCTACGGGAGTTTCATAGAGTTTAATTTTTAAGAATTTAGCGATATTATCCATCATCGTTGTCCCGCAGATAGTCTTGACCAGGCCGCCGGAAAAACCTCTGTCCTGATTCAAATGCAGAGCCAGGAGCCCTAATATTTTCTGAGGATGGATAAACACTCCGCCCGGAGCAACAGCCGCGATCCTGTCCGCGTCTCCGTCGAGCGCGATACCTAAATCAAATTTTTCTTTTTTTACGCGCTCTTTTAACTCTTGAAGATTCTCTTCCACCGGTTCCGGCCTACTGCCGCCGAAAGAGGGATTAATAGTATTACGCATAAATTCTACTTTTATCTTTGTTCCTTTAAGTATCTGACCGATAAAACTATCTCCTGAACCATACATAGCGTCAACCAGGACCTTAAACTTTTTATTCTTTATTTTTTTCAGGTCAACGTAGTTGCGGATAAACTTAACATAATCTTTAGTGAGGTCCATCTTCTGAACCGGTAGGGCCTTTTCGCTGTTTTCAGCCGGCGCTCTTTCATCCAAAAGCGCTTCAATTTCTTTGGTAACCTCAACCGGGGCTGCTCCGCCTGAGGGCATTTTAATCTTAAAACCGTTATATTCCGCCGGATTATGGGAAGCGGTAATCATGATCCCTAAGTCGGCTTTAAGGTTTTTCACAGCCAGGCTTAAGGCCGGAGTAGGCACGGGCCGGTCAGAGAGCACAACTTTAATCGCGTTATTGCTTAGGACCTGCGCCACAACTTGCGCGAATTCCCCCGACATAAAACGCGTGTCAAATCCAATAACTATTTTTTTCCCCTCTCCCAGATAATCCGCGGTAGCCTGGGCCAGGATCCTTAAATTCTTAAAATTATAATTATCTCCTATGACAGCCCGCCAACCGTCTGTCCCGAATTTAATCTCGTTATTTCCCTGCATTCCTGATCCTTTCGATAGCTTTTCGCCTGTCTTTGGCGCCGAAGATGTAGGAACCGGCAGCTAAAATATTTGCGCCGGCCAGTATTACGCTTTTAGCGGTAGAATTATTTATTCCGCCGTCAACTGCAATATCTTTTTTATAAATAGCGCGCAACTCTTTAATCTTATTGATTGCTCCCGGAATAAAACTCTGTCCGCCAAAACCCGGGTTAACCGACATCACCAAAACAAAATCCGCGTATTTTAACACCGGCTTAATTTTCGATATCGGCGTCCCCGGATTAAGCGATATTCCGAATTTTATTCCTTTACGTCTGAGTCTTAGCCCCAGAGCCTTAAGCGCTGAGTTAGAAACTGTTTCTATGTGCACGGTAAGCATATCGCTTCCGGCATCCACAAACGCGTCAATATACTTTTGCGGATTTTCAATCATCAAGTGCGTATCCAAGGGCAATTTTGTGCACTTACGGATGTATTTTACTACTACCGGCCCGATAGTGATATTCGGAACAAAATGCCCGTCCATAATATCAATATGCAGCAGGTTTGCCCCGGCTTTTTCCACGCTCTTTATCTCTTCATACAGACAGCTAAAATCCGCGGATAATAATGATGGCCCGACTTTTATCTTCATTTATATAGCCCTTTTTGATTAATAAAATTAAAGACCGCATCCGGCACCAGATACCTAAACGACTTTCCCTCCTTTACGCACTGGCGCACCTCAAACCCCGAAACATCTACCGCCCTTATTTTAAGCGTCTGGATATAAGCCGGAATCTTTTCCAGAGGATAACCCGGCCGCGTAGCCGCGACGAATTTAATCATCCTATTTATCACGTTTAAATCCTTCCAGGCATCCAGGTATTTAAGCAAATCCGAGCCGATGATAAAATAAAAATCATCCGAAGGGTATTTGCGCTTAAATTCTGTTAGTGTATCTATTGTGTAAGAACGCCCCTGCCTTTTTGTTTCTATATCTGAAACCGAAAAGTATTTGTTCCCTTTGATGGCCAGCTTTAACATTTTAAGCCTAAAAGCTGCTTCGGCAATATCAGCGTTATCTTTATGCGGAGGAAGGTTTGCCGGCACAAAAACGATCCTGTCTAAACAGAGCTTTTCCCTGGCCTCTTCAGCCAAAATTAAATGGCCTATATGCACAGGATTAAATGTGCCGCCTAAAATACCTATTTTCATGCGCGCACCTGGCCGTTGCCCCAAACCGCGTATTTATAACTAGTCAGTTCTTCCAGCGCCATGGGCCCTCGGGCGTGCAGCTTATCGGTTGAAATACCGATTTCCGCTCCCATACCGAATTGATACCCGTCGGTAAAGCGCGTGGAAGCGTTACAATAGACGCAGGCGGAATCTACCCGTTTCAAAAATTCTTTGGCGTTGTTTTCGTCATCCGTAACAATGCTATCTGAATGATGCGAACCGTATTCATTGATATGTTTAACCGCTTCATCCAGGGAATCCAGCACTTTTACGGCTAAAATCAGATCCGCATATTCAGTACGGTAATCTTTATCTACCGCTTTCTTTATCCCTTCTTTGCCGATTTTCTGGGTAAAGGGACAGCCGCGAATTTCTACTCCGGCTTCCTTAAATTTCTTAAGCATCCCCGGTAAGAAACGCGCCGCGACATCGCGGTGCACAAGCATACTCTCCATAGCGTTACAGACTCCCGGCCGCTGGACCTTAGCATTAAAACAAATATTTTCCGCCATATTTAAATCCGCGTAATCATCAACATAGACATGGCAAATCCCTTTATAATGCTTAATCACCGGTATACGGGAAAGACTGACTACTTTCTTAATCAAACTCTCTCCTCCGCGGGGAATAACCAGATCAATATAATCATTTAGTTTAAGCAAAACATCAATGGCCCGCCTATCTTTGGTAGTAATAAAATTTATAACTCCCTTGGGCAACTTGTTCTTCTTGACTACTTCATTTATTGCCTTGAAAATAGCGATATTGGAATTTAAAGCTTCACTACCTCCTCTTAAGATTACGCTGTTTCCCGATTTAAAGGTTAGGCCCAGGCAATCCGCAGTAACATTCGGCCGCGATTCATAAATTATGGCGATTACACCTATGGGGACGCGTACCTTGTGTATTTGCAGGCCGGAAGGTGCCTGCCAGGACTTAATCTCTGTGCCTACAGGGTCGCTTAGCTTGGCTACATCCAACAGGCAAGTAACCATATCAGTTATTCTCTTTTCATTCAGAGTTAACCGGTCAATAAAGGCACTGGATAGTTTCGTAGCCCGGGCTACGGCAATATCTTTTTTGTTCGCCTTTAATATATTTGCCTTATTTTCTTCCAGGCTCCCGGCCATCTCCTCTAAAATTCTGTTCTTCTCGGAGGTTTCGAGGTTAGCAAGGAAACTAGCGGCGCTTTTAGCGTTCTTAGCAACCTGTATGATTTCTTTTTTTAGATTCATATATCCTTAATATTTGTTTTGTAACCATCTAACTTTAATAGTTTTACGTACACTGTCTATGGAAGAAAGAGAGTGCCGTTATTTTCCGGATCTTCTACTACGGATAAGATAATGTTTTGCGCGCAGCCATTGGCAATTACGCAAGGTATTCCTGCGGCCATAGCGATTTTAGCTGCTTCTAGCTTAGTGATCATCCCGCCGACGCAGGTTTGTTTCTGGGTAGGATAAACAAGGGCTTTTATCTTATGGTCAATCTCATTGACTACCCTGACAACTTTTCCCTGTTTGTCCAAAAGTCCGTCTACATCCGAAAGCATAATCAATAAATCCGCCTCAACCATGCAAGCAACAAGGCTAGAGAGCTTGTCGTTATCGCCGATCTTAATTTCATCGGCGGAAATAGTATCATTTTCATTAACCACCGGAATACTCTTTAGCTTCCATAGGGTTAATATGGTATTCTTGGCGTTTAAATAACGCTTGCGATTGGTAAAATCGTCATAGGTAAGCAGAATCTGGGCGCAATTTTTATTTTTCTTTTCAAAATGAAACTGGTACTTACGCATTAAATGATGCTGGCCGATAGCAGCAACAGCCTGAAGGCGAGAAAGTTCTTTAGGACGGTTTTCCATTTTAAGTATATGCATCCCTAAGGCGATCGCCCCGGAAGAAACAATAATAACTTCATGCCCCGCCTCGGATAAGGAAACAACCTGTTTAACGAGGTCGCCCAAGACATCCGCATCGACATCATTGTTCCAGAACAAAGAACCGCTGCTGACTTTGACCACTATTCTCTTATAATTTTTTGGCGATTGCATTGACTAATTCCTTTAATCCTTCTCTTTTAAGCGCTGAAATCGGATAAACCGTCTTTTTCACTACTTGCTTAAATTTTTTTAGGTTAACTTTAGCGCCCTCTAAATCCATCTTATTAGCCGCGATTATCTGGATTTTTTTGCCTAACACAGCGTTATAACTCTTGAGCTCCTTATTTATCGCCTTATAATCTTCAACCGGGTCTCTTCCCTCAAAACCCGCCATATCAATCATATGAATAAGGATCCTGGTACGTTCAACGTGCCGCAGGAACCTATCTCCTAAACCCTTACCTTCTGCCGAACCCTTAATTAAGCCGGGGATATCCGCTACTACAAATGTTTTATCCGCCTGCCTTACCAGGCCAAGGATCGGAAATTTAGTGGTAAAAGGGTACGCTGCGATTTCCGGCTGGGCATTGGATATATTGGAAATAAAAGTGGATTTTCCCACATTTGGAAACCCCACTACTCCCACCTCCGCCATAAGCTTAAGATCCAGGATTAATTCTTTTTCTTCACCCGGCTCTCCGGGAAAACCCCTGAGGTTATGCTTATCATTACCCCTGCCGCCTTTGCCTCCGAGAGCAACAATTACTTCTTCGCCGTCAACTTTTAAGTCACGTAAGATACAACCGTTCTTGGCATCCGTAATAGTAGTGCCCAAGGGGACGCGTATGATTACGCTCTCGCCGTTACGGCCCCTCTTATCGTTACCTGAACCGTGCCCGCCGTGGGACCCGCGAAAATGCTGATTATATTTTAAATCCAGGAGCGTGTGCAGGTTCCTGTCCGCCCGAATAACGATATCCGAACCGTCGCCTCCGTCGCCTCCGTCGGGCCTGCCCCGGCGGATGACCCGGTCGCGGTAGAGGCTGGAACTGCCTGTGCCTCCGGAACCGGCCAAAACATAAATCTTTGCCTGATCAACAAACCCGACAGACACTTTCGGCCTAGCCTTCTATTTCAATAGATTTAATCTTTAATTCCGTAAGCTTAGCCCGGTGCCCTTTTGTCCAATGCGAAGCTTTACGGCGGCGATATTTAAAAGCAATGGTTTTTTCGCCCTTGACCTGGTCTAAAACCTCGACAGTTACTTTAGTATTCTTTAAATAAGGCTGGCCTATCTCAACTTTTTTGTCTTTAGAGACTAACAAGACCTTATCCAGGACTATCTCCTTACCTTCTTTAGCATCCAGCTTATTTACCAGGATAATATCGTTTTTTTCCACGTTATACTGTTTTGCTCCAACTTCAATTATAGCATACATTTTTAGCTCTCCCGTTTAATGGATTTAACTGAATTTTAAGAGGTATATTATATAATGGCAAGACAAGCGGGTCAAGGCAAATTATGCGGGGAAAGGGTAGATAAATTATTCTGAAAAGCGGTATTCTTTCTCCTGATCAAGGCTGCGATCAAAGATAATCACGGAATGAGGCGTAATCTTACGGACTTCATAGTGACCCGCGACCTCTCCCTCTTTAAGGAAGCTATCGGCCACTAAAGCAAAAGCAACACCCCCTTGGATGAATATACCGCTGACTACGGGCTTGGAGTTTCCAGCGCCCTCTTTAGCTCCAATGCCTTCTTTTACTTCCAACACCTTGATCTCTTTCTGTATTTTAGGTATTCTACCCACAAAATCATTTTCCTTAATGAGGTTTTTAATTATTTCGTTCTGTTGATTAATTATTTTATGGGCGAATAACGTGGCAATGATGAAAAGCCCGAGCAATAGTATTCTTAGGGATATTTTATTTGGCATGGGTTAAAGAATCTAGCCTTTTTTGGAGTTCTTGAGCGCGATTATAATCCTGACGGACGCTCGAAGCCTCTAGTTTCTTTATCTCGGCGCTATTCCGGATAACCTTAAACCCCATGAACAAAGAGGTTAATAAACCTACCAAGAGCAATATATCGCTTAGCAAAAATATTACTTTACGCAAAATCAAGGTAAGAAATCCTCCTTATTTAGGCTATCTGGACGTCTTCTATATGTAAAGTAGGGTTAGAGATAAAGTTCACCTTGGTCCTAAACCTATTCTCTAATGACCTTAAGTCTTCTTTATTTTTTAATATTTCTGCGATCACCGACGGAGAAAGAGTGACATTTACCTGTTTTAAAGACTTGCCTTTGAGGTATCTCTTTAATTCCTTCAGCGCGTATATCGCTATCGTCGTTGGCGATTTTACCCTTCCCTTACCCTGGCAATAGGGGCAAGTCTGAAATGAAAGCATCTGCACGGTCTTATGGATCCGTTCCCTGGTCATTTCTACCACGCCGAATTTAGATATCCCTAAAATATCATATTTTGCCCGGTCCCGGCTTAACTCCTTCTTTAACAGATTAAATACTTCCCGGCGGTGGCCTTCCTTTTCCATATCAATAAAATCAATGACGATTATTCCCCCTAAATCGCGCAAAATCAACTGGCGGGCTACCTCAATAGCCGCTTCACAATTCACCTTAAAAGCAGTCTCCTCCTGACTAAACTTTTTCTTAAAACCGCCACTGTTGACATCAATTACTACCAAACCTTCAGTAGGCTCAATCACCAGGTAGGCCTTGGATTTTAAGTAGACTTTGCTCTCATTTATCCGGCTGATCTGTTTTTCAATATCTTTATCGGTAAATAAATCGTCTCCCCGGTAAAATTCAACTTTTTTAGCCAGGTAATTTAAAAATGTGCGCATAAAATTCTGGATCCGGTAGTACTCCGGCTTAGAATCAACGATCAGCTTAGAGACATCTTCAGTGAAAGAATCCCGGATCGCCCTTAAGGTAAGGTCATACTCTTCATAGATCAGGCTGGGCGCTTTTTTTTGCTCCACGATCTTTTCCAGCCTTTTCCATAATTTATAAAGGAATTGGGCGTCCCGGCCCAACTCCAGCTTGGACTTGCTGCAGGCGGCAGTGCGGACAATAAACCCGGCGTCTTTAGGGAGTTTTAACTCGTTAAATATCTGACGTAAGCGCCTTCGCTCAACATCATCCTCGATCCTGCGGGATATGCCCACTTGTTTATCCTGCGGCATAATTACCAGGTATCTTCCGGCTAAACCGATATGGGTAGAGAGCCGCGGGCCCTTGGTCCCGAAGGATTCTTTGACTACCTGCACCAATACTTCCTGGCCCTTTTTGATTTCTTTGGGCGTTTGCGTCTTAGGCTCATCCACCGATTCAAACGCGAATTCTATTTCGGATAAATAAAGAAATCCTTTCTTTAAAAGGCCTATATCCACAAATGCCGCGCCTAGCGACGGCAAGACTGCTTCAATTTTTCCCTTATAGATATTGCCGACTATGGTCCTATCCTGCGGCCGCTCAATATAAAATTCCTCAAGCACACCGTTGGAAACTATCGCTACGCGCTTCTCCTGCGGATGAATATTAACTAAAATTTCTTTCGACATATTTTATTTCCAGCCCTTTCGGTAATTCTTTCTGTAATTTGTTTTTAAACTCTTCACTATCTAGCGGAAGCCTCAGAACTATTCCTGCTTCCTCATTCTCGCTCTCTAATCCTAATTTCAACGCCCTTTTAAAGCTAAGTTTGGGATGCGGAGAAAAACCCTCCGACATCTTAAGCGGTAAATCCGCCCGGCGCATGGCCCGGGTAAATAGCCGCATCAGGTCAAGGTGGCCTATATAAATCATTGCGCCGGTTTTAGAGAAAACAAAATTCAATTTATACATATAACCTTAAACTTAAGGAGCTAATAAAGAATCCCAACCCTTCTTTTTAACCCCCTTCTTCTCAATCGGCACGTAATCAACGCCTTTCTCCAGCCTCTCTAATTCGTCCTTAGAAAGTTCATTGTCTTCAAGGACATGGGCAGTGATAAAGATAAGCAGGTCGACTTTGGTGACGTTATCTGTCTCGCGCGCAAAAAACTTTCCTATCCAGGGAATATCCATTACAAACGGTATGCCTATTCTTTCTTTGGTCTTTACATCTTTAAGCAGGCCGCCGATAACAATGGTATCGTTATTCTTAATCAGAACCTGGGTCTGCGCTTCCCGCACATCAATAATCGGATAACTTGTACTCGTGGTTGAGCCGCTGGCGGTAGAGGTAGCCGTGACGTTAGAAGTTGAAGATGTGACACTGGGATGAATAATCATATTGATAAAACCTTCCTCGCTTACCTGCGGAACAACATTAAGACGGATACCGATCTCCTGATAATAATCCAAGGTCTGCGTAACTGTAGCGCCTTCTCCGCTGGTAGTGCCAGCGGTAACCGTAGAAGTAAGTATAGGCGTATGGTATCCGACCAGGATAGAAGCTTCCTGATTATCTAAAGTAAGGATCCTGGGAGCGGATAACGTATTGGTATTAGCGTCCTCATCTAAGGCGTGCAATAATATCTCCATCTTTGTCCCGCCTATCTTGCTAAAGAGGAACTGCAACCCTGTATTATAGGGATAGGTCCCGGTTAAGGCGGTAGAGCCTTCCAGAGGATCAAAGGCATTAGGAGTAATGCTGGAAGCCTTACTGCGACCCACCATATAACCGCTAGCGTTATTGGTGGTAATTGAGCCGGTACCCCTGCCCCATTCCATACCAATGTCCCTGAGCTTATCTTTTTGTACCTCCATAATCCGTGTTTCAATTAATACCTGCTTGGGTTTCTTATCAATTACAGGAATTATGAGATTACGGATCTTGTCTAAGGATGAAGGCGTATCTGTAATAACCAACACCTTGGATTTTACTGAAGGCTCAAATTCCGCTTTCCGGCTCAGAGGCTCACCTGTAGCCGTATTCTCAATAGAAATAGTCTCGCTCTTGGCTTCCGACTTTTCTCTTACTAAGGCAGAACTCTGAGTAGCATCTTTGCCGATTTTGAATGTCCCGAATTGCCAGCCTTTCTGCCCCCGTGTATATAATACCGAAATCCTTCCGCGCGGAGAAAGCAGGGGGATGAGGATCTTCTGGGCGTCCTGAGCATCCAAATACTTTAAAGTAACTATCTCTGTCTGTAACGGCTCTTCAGCCTGCAGTTTAGCCATATTCTCCATCTTAGTGACCAAAATAATGTTGCCTTGTTTCTGATAGCTAAAACCATAGGTCTTTAATATTACATCCAGCGCCGTCTCCCAAGGCACATCTACCATCCGGATAGTTACATTACCCATGACTTCGGGGGTAGTAACAATATTTACGCCGGCCTTATAGGAGATTATCTTAAGCACATTCTGGATATCCGCTTCTTTAAAATCTAAGGTCACGTTATCCGAAGCGCTCAATACCTGAGCCGGGCTGTTATTTGCATCCTGGGCCAAAGAAGGGGCATAAAGCCTAAATAATGAAACCACTGTGAATAAACAACCAACAAAAATTATATTTTTTTTCAATTGTCCCCCTCCTTATTTATGGACACCTCTTTGATCTGATCATCTTTAAGAAAGACCACTTTATCGTTCTCAATCTTTAAAACCCTGTATTCACCCGCGTAATCCCCGATTCCGACAACTTTACCGCTGACTAAGGCGTAAGAAATACCCTGCTTATCATAAATTATTCCGTCAACTAATAAGCCGGACTTCTCTTTATCTTCTTCTTTATCCAGCTTCATTAACCGCCCGTCTTTTCCCACCAAAGGGATAAAAGGATTGCGTTTTCCCTTGGCCTGATAGACAAACTCACTCTGCGCTAAACAGGCGCCAAAAGAGACCAGGAATATTAAAGTAAAAATACAGATTTTATTTTTTGACATATGTATACAGGGTAAGGCTGACCCTTTGCTTAACGTAATTATCTTCAAACGGATCTATCTTCAGGCTATTTATGCCGACGAAAGCTCTTAAATTTTCCAATTCATTGATAAATTTACCCAGGTTATGGTATCCGCAAGATAAATCCATCATGATGAAAAATGGCGTGAGGCTACCAAGAGATTTAACCGTGCCCTGCGCCTCCCGGGAAGGTTTTAGCTGCAGGATCCGCACATCATTGTTATTGGCTAACTTAGATATATCCTGCAATAAAGCCCCAAACTGGTTTTCCGAAATAATTTTCTTAACTTTAATATCCTGCTTTCCGATAGAGACATCCTGCCTGGACTTTAAATCCTGCATGTTCTTAGAATCTTTCTTAAAATTACCCAGATCTTTCTTTAGCCTGGTAATTTCCGCGCCGCTTTTTTTAAGTCCCTGAAGCTGGAATTTTAAAATAAAGGAAAAATCAATATAAAGAACTACCGCGCTCACCAGCAGGATCAGCATTATCTTTTTATTATCCAGCTCCAGCTGATTTAAGAACTTGATACTTTTGATTTTATCCGCTAAATTAATCATTTTGCCTTAAGTGTGGCGTTCAAGATAAATTCGGTAACATCATAGCTTCCTATTGTTTTTTTCTCGGCTGAACCCAGTTCTAGAGTAGTAAAGTCCCGGAAGAATCCGCTATCGCTCTTTAAGTTATCAATTAATTGTTTAATCAGGTTTAATTCTTCTTTATTCAGAGATATCACACTGCCTTTTAAAATTAATTCTTTAGAATTGGCCGCAAGTCCGTTAAACCAGACTCCCGAGGGAAGGTTTAAACTTAACTTGTTTAGTTTCTCCGACCAGATTATCCTGTTGCGCATTAACTGTTGTACTACCTGGGCGTCCTCGGAGACAAGGGCATACTTGTCATTAAATTCTTCCAGAACCTTCCTTTGCGGCTCAAGGCTCTTCCATTTTCCGTTCAAGATATGCAGTTGGCTAGCCCTGGCTATCCCCATTATACCGGCAATTAATTGCCCGCAAATTAAAAGCGCAAATATCAGGGGTATAAGCAGAATAAAATGCTTAGGCTCTAAACCCTGAGTATCCACAATAACCGTTTCGGGTTTATTTACCTTAGCCACCCTGTTCCTTAATTCCTCGGGAAGTAAATTAATCTCTATCATTTTAAGACCTTAAAGCTAAACCCACGGCGACCGCTAACTGGCCTGAGACTGCCCTGGCTTTTTGAGCTCCTACAGTCTCATTAATCTGTATCTTTTGCAAAGGATCCCAATACTCTACTTCTATGCTCAAAAGATGGGCGAGCATATCTTTTAATCCGTTAAATTTAATCCCTCCTCCGCTTAAGAAAATCTTGGTTACGGAAGAAGCGCTCTGGCTCTCGTAATAATCAAAAGATGTCCTTATTTCGGTGGCCAGGTTTGACAATACCGATTCCACAGCGGCCTTTATTTTATTCGCTTTTTCGGCATCATTTTCAGGGTTGAGTTTTAGATTATCGGCATTATTAAAATCAACCCCGAATATGTCCATTATCCTATGAGTAAAGGTATTGCTGGCTATATGCATATCGCGGCTTAAGCGGGGAAGAGCGCCTTCTAATATATCCAGATTACTCACCGAGGCCCCGATATTTAATAAAGCGACTGCTTTATGTTCAGTGTTATTGGCCAGAGGATTGTTAAAAATAAAGGCGTTGATCAGGGCCACGGAATCCATATCTACCAGACTAACCGTAAAGCCCGCGTTTTCAATTGACTTCAGACGAGCCGCTACCAGCTCTTTTTTTGCCGCGGCTATTAAAACCAGCATCTTATTATCGGCCAGGTTATCATTTAAAATATACCCGTCGAGATTTACTTCAGAGACAGAAAAAGGTATATGCTTTTGGGCTTCAAATTTAAGCGCCTGCCTTAATTCCGAGGCGCTCATCCTGGGGAAATTCGCGTAGCGGATAACGGTCTGCGGGCCGGAAACAGAAATATTCACCAAGTCGGCTGAATGTTGATGCTTTATTTTCTTTAAAACCTCTCCTATCTCTAAACTGGAAGGTTCTATATCAAAACCGCACAGTTCCACCGTATCTTTAGCAAATTTAAGCCTGACTATTTTTAGCGCGGAAGTGCCGATATCCAGGCCGACGCAAAATCTTTCTTTAGAAAAGTTGTCTTTTAATTTAGAGAGGATACTTATCATCCGGGTTTACCTCGAGTCCCTTAATCCTTAAGACCGCAGTCTTCCGATATCAATAGACTGCCGGTAGTAACACTAAAATCCACCTTCCCGGTCAGTTTGCATCTGGTGGGAAACGCGTAACAACTGTACCCAGCCGCGTCCAGCCGGCTGCAATTATAGCTGTAGCCTTTTATGGGAGATTGTTTTATATAATCTTTATCCAGGTATGGCGGCTTAGACTCAGAGAGAACAGAAATCTTAGCCGGATAAACTCCCTGGTTATCCTTAGCATAATTTTCAAAAGCCGCCGCAATAAGTTTAAGAGTAGCTTGGGCGCTAGACTCATTCTGGGAGCAGGTCAGGTTTATGACTTCGCCGATAAGCATCCTCAACCCTAAAGCGGACAGGGCAATAACGATCATTATAACCACAAAACTTTTGGCTTGGTTATTCTTCATGAGGCATAATATTTAAAATCGGTATCACCGGGGCTAGCGGTATCGCTGCGCTTAATCGAGCCGCCGGTAGTAATCTGATAATTATGGTCAGCCAAAGCGGTATTTACCGCCATGGCCCGCACATCATAGCCCGTCGGGCCTATTGAGCCGACGACATAGCGGAAATTCCCAATCTGGCCTATTGAAACTAAATCCTGCGGCGCGCACTTGGCGTCAACCAAAAATTGCAGGTCATTTTCATTTTCGGGCGCGTAAACCCCGCCATTACCGGCGGCATATATTTCAAAGCTGGAGGCAATGCCTTTAAGGTTAGCCTGAGTATTCGATTCATTAGCCATCTTCCTTAAACGCACCCCCTGGACTACCGCTACTGAAAGCAAAAAAGCAATAATGAAAACTACGAACATTATCTCGACTAAAGTAAAGCCGGAATGGTTATTTTTCATTCTTTTTATTTTAACATAAAGCATATTTTTATCAATACTTTTTGTAAATAATTTCGGTTAAGAACTCTTTGGCTTTCAAATGATTAGGATTATTTTTAAGGATTGTTTTGAACTCAAAAATCGCTTCTTTTTTTAAGCCTTTCTTCCAATAGGCTAATCCCAAATTAAAACGCGCGTCAGCATAAAGAGGATTCGATTCAATGGCTCTCTTAAAAGCCGCGATCGAGCCTTCCCAAAGCTCTCCAGCAGCAAACTTTATACCTAAATCATTGAAAAATATAACCCCCGATTGAAAAATATGCGGCAATTTGGCATAAGAAATAGCCACACTCTGATATTTTCCATCCCTTTCAACTAACGAGCTTATCTCCGGAAGCGATTTTAATACCTCCTGCCCCGCCAAATCAAACTTACCCTTAGCCGCATAAATACGGGCGATGTTAAAATGCGTGAAATTTAAAGTTGGATCCAAGCTCAAAGCCAGCCTATACCTATCTAAAGCATCATCCAATAACCCTTCGACCTCAAATACACAGCCGATATTATTCTGTACCTCTGCGGATTTATTTTTGGGGGCAAGCGTTTCTACTTTAGAATATTCCAGACGCGCGTCCTGAAATCTTCCGGTTTTAAAATAAAGACTGGCTAGGTTCGAACGCGCCTCAATTAAATCCGGTTTGATCTCAAGGGCCTTTTTATATTCGATCAGCGCTAAATCAAAAAGATGGCAGCGCTCATACTGCAAACCCAAATTATTGTGCGCCTGAAAACTATTTGGGGAAAATTTGATTATCTTTTCGTAAAAAATTACCGGATCCCGCCAGTCAAAGTTGCGGCTAAATGTAAGTATCCCGTAAAGGGCCGCTAAAAGGACTACCGCGGCATAAAATAACTCTCTTCTTAAAAATTTATTCAGCAAATAAGCTACCGATACAAAAAAGCTTATTGAAGATAAATAGAGGAAATGCTCGGCGATAAAAGCATTGATCGGCAGGAGGCCCGCCTGAGGAAGAAAAAAAATAAAAAACCAAAACAACATAAAGCCCCAAATATTGGCCTGTTTATACTTTTTAAAAATACAGGCGCTGGCTGCAAAAAACATCCCGAATAAAAACCAATTTAAAAATATGCCGGAAAAATTCGTCGCGCGTTGTAAGGTCCAACTCATATGCAAATCGACCGGTAAGATCAATAACTTAAAATAAGCCAGCAAGACATCCGGCAAAACCACAAGCCTTACCAGTAAAGGATATTTAGCCAGTGCCGGAGGATGTGTGCGCAGGAAATTTAAAGATGTAACCCTGGATAGTAAATACAAGAAATCAATTGCCAGGAAAGGTAGGATTAATTTTAAGAAACCATCTTTTTTCTTGATCTCTTGGTTGCGGCAATAGAATAAATAACCAAGGATAATTAAAGGAAAAACTACCGCTAATTCTTTTGAGAGCAGCGCGAAAACAAAGGCTAGCCAGGAAAGGACGCGCCTTCCCCGGATAAATAAAAGCAGCGCTGAAAGTAAAAACACGGCCATAAGCATATCCGCCCTGCCGGAGATATAAGTAACTGCTTCCGTATGCAGCGGATTCAAAGCAAAAAACAGGGCTGCGGCCAGGGCCACCCTTGTTTCTTTAAGAAAATAAAAGGTAAACAGAAATACCAGGAAGGCAACCAAGATTTGCAGAAAAATGTTAGTTAAATGGTACCCGTAAGGATCCAATTGCCATAAATGGTAATCCCACATATAGGAAATTGTTTGTAGCGGACGGTAAAAATTTGAGCCGAAGGAAACTCCGGAATAGAGGTCACTGGTAAAGGCCTTGGGTAAATTCGACCAACTTCGAATAACCGGGTTCTTAACAATTAAAGCGTCGTCATCCCAGATAAAAGGACTCTGCAAAGAATTATAATAAAAAAAAGCGCAGGAGCAGGCGAGGATCAAGAAGACTAAAATAAATACGGGGGATTTCAGTTTAGGCATATTCAATAAAAAAGAGGAGAGGATTTTCTCCTCTCCTCTTTTTGACTCTTCATAAGAAGCGCTTTTTTATAATGGCGTAAGCACTCCTCCGGTAGTAGCAGTGTAAGTCGTGGTGCCGGTTTGCGTTGAAAGTGGCGCCGCGGAAATAGTATAACCGGTTGTAGCTAAGGTGCAGGTATAGGTGTAGCCTTGAGTTGTTTTGTTACAATAGCTGTCTGCTGCGCCGATAAAAGTTGCCAGCGCGGTTACAGTACCCGGATATCCGCCGTTATTCGCGGTTGAATATGTTTCTGCCGCTGTTGACAGACTACGCACATTCGCCTTGGCTGCCGCGGTATTCGCGGTAATCCTGGCGCTCAACAAGTTAGGTATAGCGATAGCGGCTAATAACGCGATGATGGCTACTACGATCATGATTTCAACTAATGTAAAACCTTTTCTATTCATTTTCTGCAATCCCCCTTTCTAAGGTAAGATTAACTTTACGCGATCTTGCTGCTTAACCTCTTTTTTTGTTATTAGATAAATTAGAACTTCTGTCAGCTCCCTTAAGAGGTTACTTGTTTCTGCGCGCGTAAGCCCCCTTCTAAATAAGCTTTTTTATTTATAACATCTCTAGCCGGTTTTGTCAAGTAATTTTCTCTCTCTAAACCTAAGAAACAGCTTAATTTAAGAAGCTAAGACAGCATCTTTTACTAACGCTTTAAGCCTTACGCGGATTAATCTATTTCTTAAAATTCCCCGGGATTTAAACAAGACTTTTATATAATTATCCGCATAGCCTTCCCAACAACCTTTCATTTCTTTTGACCTGGCCTCAAAGAGCACGGGTAGATTTCGACCCAGAAAGAGCTTTTTATAGCTTTGAGCGCTTAAATCAGCGGCTTCTTTAAGCCTGGAAACACGCTCTCTTATAACGGGCGCCGGAATACTCCCGGATAAACTTGAATAAGCCAAAGTCCCTTCCCTGGCGGAATAAGGAAATATGTGCACCCTTAAAGGAGAAATTTTTCTAACTAAATTTAAGGTGTTCCTAAAATGCCTTTCCAGCTCCCCTGGGAAACCGACAAGGCAATCTGTAGTGATAGCTAAATTGGGGATCTTTTTTCTGGCTTTCCCGATAAGCTTAAGGTAGAAAGCAGCCGAATACCTGCGCCGCATCTTCTTTAAGATCTCGTCATCGCCGCTTTGAATGGGTATATGTAAATGCGGGCAGAGCTTTCTAGATTTAGCCATCTTCTCGATCAAAGCGCTAGTCACGTCTCCCGCTTCAATTGAACTTAATCTTATCCTGACGATTTTATCTATCTTTTCCAGCGCCTCAATCGCCTTAACCAGGCTTATTTTAGGATTTAAATCCCGGCCATAGCTACCCAAACAAATCCCGGTAAGGACAATCTCTTTAAACCCGTTCTTGGCTAACCTGGCCGCCTCTCTAACTACATCTTCTAAGGGTTTGCTTCTTGAACGCCCGCGGGCTAAAGGCACTTTACAATAAGAACAGAAATTATCGCAGCCATCCTGAATCTTTAAGAATGCGCGAGTATGCGAACAGAAATTGCTTATTCCTTCGGCAAAAAAACTTTTTTCTATGATAAAACTGACCCCTTTTATTTTAGTTAACTGGCTTCTGTCTTTTTTAACCAGGCAACCGGTAACAATTACTTTTGCTCCAGGGTTTTCATTGATGCACCTATGGATGATCCCGCGCGACTTTTGATCCGCTATGGCCGTAACAGTGCAGGTATTTATGAGATAAAAATCTGACTTTTCCCCAGGCCCAGCCTCCCTGAAACCATGTTCCAGAAAACGCTCTCTTATGCTCTGGGTATCGTATTGGTTTACTTTACAACCTAAGGTATGGAACTTAATGGTGGGCATATAGTCTAATAAAACTGGCTGCTGCGATAGCCGCTGTGTCTACACGCAGGACTAAATCCCCCAGCGTAACGGGAATAAATCCGGCAGCTATAGCCAGACTTACTTCTCTTTCGGAGAAATCGCCTTCCGGCCCAATCAGGACTAATATGTTGGAAGCCTCAGAGCCCGCGAGGATTTCCTTAAGGCTTTGCCGGTCTCCGAGTAAATGCGGGATAAGCTTTAAATCAAATTCCCGGGATTGCTTGATAAGATCTTTAAAATCTTTGACCGGCTCAATTACAACCAGACTATTCCTTTTACACTGTTTAGCCGCGCTAAGCGCGATTTTCTTCCAGCGCTCATAACGTAAGGCCTCTTTAGGTTTATCCAATTTCACCACTACCCGCTCGGTCATAAGAGGAATGATCCTGGATACGCCTAGCTGCACGAGTTTATCAATTATATCGTCAATCTTGGCTTTTTTGGGTATGGCGCAGGCAATAGTCAATTTCACTTTCTCTGGGCTATTATCAGCCGGGATCTTCTTTTCTATATTAAGATAAATCTTATTTTTTAACTCGCGGATAACGCAATTATACTCATTGCCGGATCCATCAAAGACCGCTACTTTCTCGCCCACCTTAAGCTTAAGGACATTTTTTATATGATGCGTCTGTTCTCTATCTTCAATAATTATTTTATCAGCCAAAATACCCGCAGCGGGAACAAAAAATTTATGCATTTAGCCAGCCCTTCCGATTAATTGCAAGCCCAGTATTATTATAATTAAGCCGCAGATAATATTAAATAACTTCATAGGGAGAGCGCCCCTGACCAGTCTAGGCAATATTCCCGCTAAAGCCACCAATATGATCAAAGGAGATAAAACAGTCCCTAAACCGAAGGCTAAAGTATATAACAAATTTTCCAAAATGTTCTGGGAAACTAACCCCGTATAGGTAAACATAGTTATAAGCGGCGCGCAGGGCAATAATCCGGCAGTCAGGCCAAGCATGACTATGCTCTTTTTATCTTTTTCTAAAATATGCTTATATAAAAAAGAGCAGGAATGGGATTTGATTTCTTGGCCTAAAAGCATAAGCAGCCCGAGCAAAACAATAAAAACTCCCGAACCCAGCAAAACAAATTTAAAAAAACTGCCGGATCTTTCCAAAATAAATCTTCCTAAAAAGAAAACTAACGCCCCCAAAACCAGATAAACAAATACCCGGGAAAGAGAAAATAGCAAATAGGCGCCCACGCTTTGCAAAACATCTTTTTTGGTGCCGGCGACATAGGCCAAAAGCAGCGGCCCGCAGCTGGCTAAACAAGGCCCCCAGCCAAACGATAAACCGAGGATAAAACTTTCCGCCGCTGCCTTAACCACTATTTAAGCTCTTTCTCTGAAAATACTTCCGCGCTAAATATGTAAATTTCGGTCTCTTTATCTTTCCAGGCGTCGGGGGCCAGCCCGGCTTTATGTTGGCACAGGTTAGACATAAACTCCTCTTTAGACCAACCGGTTTCAGTAGCTACCTGAGGGAGAAATACCCCGCTTCTAAAACCATTACGCACCAGAACACCGTGAACCCCAAGTTTAATTTTATCAGGATTGTCAATTCTCTCCATAGGAGATAAAACAGAAATTTCAATATTAATATCTTTTAGCTCCGTAAGCTCTACCCGGCTAAAACGGGGATCTTCCGTAGCGGCAGCAACCGCCATATCCCTTATGGTTAAATATAATGCTTTTGAGCCGATAAGATTGCCGATGCATCCGCGCAGCTCTCCCTTTTTATTCAAAGTGACAAAAGCCCCCATATCTTTTGACAGGAACGGGTCAGGTTCAGTAAGCTCCAAAATCTTACCCGTCTTTAAATATTTTTCTATTGAACTGCGCGCGATTTCCAGTAATCTTTTTCTCTGGGATTTATTTAACATGCCTCTTTCTCCTTCTTTTGGCTGGCTAACCGCACAGCTGGCGTATCCTACGGTCCAAATACCTTTTTTCTTATTTCCCGTGACTTCCGCGGAATTTCTATGCTTCAATAGCGTTATTTTGTCATAGCCCAGGCTTTTGGCCAGCATAAGCAGAGTTACCGCGCCAAAGCCGCCGCAAAGCTGTAAATTCTGGTCGCGCAGGCCGTAATAAAGGGCCTCGGCATCCAGACTACTTATGGCATTAAGAGTAAGGTTATCTACCTTATCCGCCTCATCATAATCATATCCGTGGTACATATCCGTGGAAACGATCACTAAGACATCTTTTCGCTCTCCGATCGCCTTATTCAGCAGGCTGGCTAACCTTTTACAAGTAGATAAGGTGCAATCACCTAAAACTAACGGGACAATCTTAAAATCAACCAGCGTCTTTTGTAAAAACGGCAGCTGCACCTCTACGCTATGCTCTTCTTTAAAGGCTTGCGCGGCAAAGATTATTTCCGGATCATTACCCAGCAATTTTCCGGCAAACTCACTATCCACTGTGACCAGGCCCAGCGGAGTTTTAAATGCGCCTTGCGGGTAAACCGAAGCTCCGCTAAAAGAATAACGGTGGCTTGTACCCAGGATGACTACCGTCTTATACGGCCTATCTTTAATCAGTTTATAGCCAAACGCGGCAACCTCTCCGGAATAGCCGTAACCCGCGTGAGGAGAGATTAAAGCGAATATCTCTGCAGTCGATTGCTTAGGATCGGCTTTTTTAAGGTAAGTGTCGATCATCAAGGATAACTCCCCCGGGTCATCCGGATAAAATGTGCCGGCAACGCAGGGTTCTTTTATATTCTCCGAGTAAGCCAGCGTGTAAAATAAAAACAAAAAAATTAACCCGCTAATTCCATATACCCGCAATTTCTTCTCCACAGAATTTGCACCTTCCTTTTTTTAAGTTGTCCTGCCTAACAAAATAACCGTTACGCTCAATAACTATTTTTCCGCAACCGGGACAATACGTATTTTCCGCTGGATTCGGCGAAATATTGCCGATATAAACATATTTTAATCCGCATTCAATGGCTATTCTTCTGGCCCGCTCAAGAGAATCTAGGGGAGTAGGGTTAAGGCTAGTCAATTTATACATCGGGAAAAACCTGGAAAAATGCAACGGGGTATCCGGGCCTAAATTGTCCTTAATCCAAAGGCACATCTTTTTTAAGACGGCTGCGTCGTCGTTAAAACCGGAAAGAAGCAAGGTAGTTATCTCAATGTGCACACCCTGGCTCTTTAATACCTTAAGGGAATTTAATACCGGCGCCAGGCTCCCTTCCGTAAGTTTTGCGTAATATTCTTCGCTAAATCCCTTTAAGTCAATATTAGCTGCGTCAAGATATTTAGCTAGCTCCTTAAGCGGCGCCTCATTTATATAGCCGTTAGAATGCATCACATTCTTTATCCCCTGCTGACGGGCGAGCTTGGCGGTTTCCAGCATATATTCATAAAATATGGTCGGCTCATTATAGGTGTAAGCGATTACCGCAGTCCCTGACTCTTTAACCTTTTTTATTAAATCCGCTGGAGTAAGATAAATATACTCCAGCTCTTCGGGTTTACTCTGGGATATCTCCCAATTCTGGCAGAATTTACATTTTAAGTTGCACCCCGCGGTAGCGATAGAATAAGCCTTAGCCGAAGGTAAGAAATGAAACAGAGGTTTTTTCTCTATAGGGTCAATGTGTATCGCCACGGGTTTGGCGTAAACTAAAGTATACAATACTCCCTTACGGTTTTCGCGCGTCCGGCAATACCCGCGTAAGCCTTCAGGGATCGTGCAGCGACGGGGACAAAGCCCGCATTGGACTATATTGTTCTTAAGCTTTTGGTAGAATGAGGCTTCTTTCGGCTGTTCAGAACTGAATAGACTGGGTAGGAATATACAAAGAAAAAATAAAGAAAAAAGGGTCGCGGTGGATAGGATTAACTTATTAATATGCTTCATATCGGTATGCACTGCGCTCGCTACGCCCCTTGTCGGGGCGTTTAACGCTCGCTTAGTGCCCCCAAAATTTTCCTTGCCGGAAAATTTTGGTGGAGCTGAGGAGGATCGAACTCCTGGCCTCCTCGTTGCGAACGAGGCGCTCTCCCAGCTGAGCTACAGCCCCATAGAGGTTAAATTTAACATACTTTATCAATTTTGTAAATACAAATAGGGGCAATATTAATGGTCGCTGTCCCTATTTAATTGGTGGCGACAGAGGGTAAGTGGATACTGGAATTCATTGTAACGCTGGGGTTATCCGGAGTATTGCAGGCCGCTATAGTTCCCGCGGGGTTCCAACAAGCAGTGATATCCGCGTTCACGTAATTGCCATTATTAGTAGCGGAAAAAACAGTTATATCATTAGCCAAGTATTCTATAGCGCTGCTACAAGTCGAACAAGAATAGTCGCTACAATGGCTACAATAGCCAAGTTGATAAGTTGAATTATTGAGCCTGTAACCAACCCAATAATCCTCGCCCGCCGTATCCCTTAAACCATTAGCGTTGACATCCATAAAAAAAGACAGGACATTAGTGCCGGCATATACGGCAGAGGCCCCTCCGAAAACAGCCTCATTGCCTATTGCCTGAGAGGCATATTTGGTTATATGCTCAAGGCAGCGGGAGGCGTCATTCTGGATTTTTGCCCGGCGGTCAGTAGAGATAAAATGATAACGGCTGAAGACATTCACATTATTAATAGCTAAGATTATTACCGCCAGCAAAACCATCGCAATTAATAATTCTATAAGGGTGATTGATTTCCGGGAATAAAGAGGCATTATTCTGTCCAGCTTACTTTGGTCTTTACTTTCTTGATCTGCGCGTCGGAAGGATGCGTGTTGATAGTATATGAAGCGGTATACATACCGCTGATGGAATTAGTCAGGCTATCCGTGCCGAAACAACTGCTGCTCCAGGTGTCCTGTCTTACCTGATTCTGGAGGGGATCAATAAACCTCTTTCCTATTTCTCCCGCACCCATACGGTTACGGCTATGCTGGAGGAGCTGCCTGCCGGCTACAATGACATTAATCAACCCCGTCATAACTAAAGCCAGGATAATCGTAGAAACAATAATTTCCAGCAGGGTCAAGGCTCTTTTATTCATGTTAACTGCAGCCTGATGCCGTTGAATAATCCAGGGTGTCAAAATCTGCGCTATTTAAAGTATAGGTGCAACCTATGCCTGTTGACGCGGCCGTAATTGCGCAGCTGGTCCCGGCTGCAGCAGTCACGGTATAGGACCAGTTAGCGTTATTTAACATAAGTTTAAGCAAAGGGTTGCATCCGGTCGTGGCATTGGCGCAAACTGCAGGACTAGAACAACTGCAGGCAACATAAACATTATTTTCCATCCTGTATATTCTCTCCGCTGCCGCAATAAGCTTAAGGTTGGAAATTGCTTCTTTTTGTATTGCCCTGTTCTTGGATTTGCTATAACTGGGAATAGCTATTAAAGCCAGCGTAATAATTATTACAACTACCACAATAAGCTCAATCAGGGTAAAGGCGCCTCTCTTCTTCATCTTAAGGGCAAGACGGAGCAGTTGTCCCCTTGCCGCCTCCTTTTATACACATATAATAGTCTAGAGTCCCGATAACATGAGTAGCCTGTACATAACCACTGCCCAAAGAGCTTAAAGCCGAAGAAAAATCAAAATTTTGGCTGACCGGTGCCGAACTATACCTATCCAGATTTGCCCAAACATTAGTATAAGTATTATACTCTACATAATAACCGTTTTCCGCGGCAGCAATATCGGCTAATACGGCGTAGGCTTCTGCGGAGCGCGCCTTTTCAATAACATTAGAATACTTGACTAAAGCAAACCCCGCCAAAATCAACACGATTGCAACCGTGATAATTAATTCGATCAGCGTAAAAGCATAAATCCGTTTTGGCATCTTTATAAATATCCTAAGCTACTAAGGGCACGATGCGGGAGATTTACCAATTGATCCGGAAGCGATATTCATAGTATAAGTACAGACTCCTGCCCCTGTATGCGCAGCTGTAATCACGGTAGAAGTGTAGCTATAGGCAAAATTAGTGGAAGAAGGCTGCTCTACCACCATTACGTCATCTCCGTCAATATTTACGGTAATGGGGAAAGAATTCGCGGTAGGATAAGCGTTATTTGCGGCATAGTAACCCATTATCGCTTCTCTTATAGAGCGCATACTGGAAAGCGCTTCCGCTTTTCTGGCTTTCTCAATATTGGCGAAATACCTCGGGATAGCGACCAGGGCTAATATACCTACAATTACGACGACAATAATCAACTCGATTAAAGTAAAACCCTTCCTATTTTTTTTCATTCTCCTCGCCCCCTTCTTTATGCTATTGTTTTAACCTCACCCTCTCCTATATTCTAATACTATTTTTTAAGAATTACAAAACATTTCTACTTGCTGCCAATCTGAGAAATTTCAAAAATCGGCAAAAACATCCCGATGACCATTATGCCGATAACCGCTCCGATAAAAACCAGCATAACCGGCTCAAACATAGCGGTAAAACGGGTCAGGAACGTATCCAGGTATTCCTGATAAAATGTATTCAGCCGCTTAAACATGTTGGATAATTCTCCGATTTCTTCTCCTATGTTAATCATCTGCACGGCCATCGGATCAAAAAAATTACTCTTCTCCAGGGATTTACCCAAAGCTTTTCCTTCCCGCACATCATCCTTTATGTTGCGGACAATTTCCCCTAAAACAAGGTTATCCACGCTGCGCTCCGCGATCTCCAGGGAATAAAGTATGGGCACCCCGCTTTCCACAAGAGTGGACATCTCAGAAGTGAACCGCTCGATGATGAGAGTATGAAAGAATTCTCCAAAGACCGGCAACTTCAAGAGGAATTCCTCATATGCCCTCTTGCCGTTTTTAGTCGAAATAAACTTACGGAAAAACCAGATAGCTCCCACTAAAACCGCGATAATCAACAAAAAATACCCCCGAATGATCTTGCTTACACTAATCAAAAGAAGGGTCAAAAAAGGCAGTTTTATATTAAAACCGCTGAAGACTTCGGCAAAAGTAGGAATGATCTTAATGGTCATAAACAAGAGCGCTAATATGCCGGCGCAAAATAGTATCGCCGGATAAATCAGGGCGGATATAATTTTTTTCTTAAAAGAAGCGTATCTCTCGAGGTATCCGGCTAAGCGTGATAAAACAACCGCTAGGTTACCGCTGGCTTCTCCGCTCTCTACCAGATGGATCCAAAGCTCAGTAAAAACCTCAGGGTGTTTAGCCATCGCCTCATGGAAGCTTAAACCGGATTCCATATTTTTTTCCAAGTCTTTAATCACAAGGTATAAACGCTTACTGGCGACCTGCTGCGAGATAATACTCAGGCTTTTTAGAATAGTTACCCCGGCGCCCAAAAGCGTGGCTAACTGACGGGAAAAAAGAGTCAGATCCGTCCCGGAAATCCTATTGTGTTTATAGCCGACCTTTTCCTTTGCTCCCGTGCTTGCTTCAGGCTGGGTAGGGATATTTTTACCCGCATCAACAGAGATACTCACCACCACAAGTCCTCTGGCCTGCAGCCGGTTAAGCGCTTCATCCTGGGTCGAGCCTTCTTCAACTCCGCTAATCTTATTTCCGGCCTTATTCCTGGCAATATAATAATAGTTAGCCATTAGTCCGCCCCCAGAGTAATCGAAAGCGCGTCTTCCAGGGAAGTCGAGCCTTCTTCTACTTTTTTTAACGCGGATTCGTATAAAGTCTGCATACCGTTAGCCCGGGCAACCTCCCTTATCTTTTGGAAGGAAGCCCTTTGGCTGATCAGGTTTTTCAGTTCTTCATTCAGGATCATGATCTCGGAAATACATATCCTGCCTTTATAGCCCGTATTATTACAGCTGGCGCAACCTTTGGCCTTATAAATTAATTCTGCTTTTAATTTAATATTCTTGGTCTCCTGCTCTCCGGATTCATACGCCTCTTTACAATCCGGACAGAGTTTCCTTACTAAACGCTGGGATATTATCGCGACTAGAGACGAAGAAAGCATATAGGGCTCAATACCTATATCCATAAGCCGGCTTACGGCAGTGGGTGCATCATTAGTATGTAGCGTGCTTAAAACCAGGCGCCCGGTAAGAGCGGAACGTACGCATATCTGGGCAGTCTCTAAATCCCGCACCTCTCCTACCAGCATTATATCAGGATCCTGCCTTAAGAAACTGCGCAAGGCGGAAGCAAAAGTCAGGCCTATTTCAGGCTTAATCTGCACCTGATTAATCCCATCTAATTTATACTCTACAGGATCCTCAATTGTAACAATATTTTTAGTGGGGCTCTTTATTTCATTTAAGATGGCGTACAAAGTAGTGGTTTTGCCGCTACCCGTGGGCCCGGTCAGGAATATTAAACCGTAAGGAGTACTTATGCATTTACGGATAAGCTCCAGCTGTTTAAGATCAAAACCCAACTGGTTAAGGTCAAGGACCACCTGGCTGCGGTCCAGTAACCGCATAGCGATTTTTTCTCCGTATATCGTAGGTATTGAAGAAACCCGGATATCTATGGGCCTTTCCCCGATCCTGACCATAAAAGCTCCGTCCTGAGGAAGACGTTTCTCGGCAATATCCAGTTTGGCTAAAATTTTAATGCGCGAAATGATCGGTAAATGCAGGTGTTTTGCCGGCGGAGGTATTTCATACAATTTGCCGTCAATACGGTATCTTAATGATATTTTATTATTAAAAGGCTCAATATGAATATCGGAAGCGCGCTCATCAATCGCCTGTCTGATGATTAAATCCACCAGTTTTACTACCGGCGCTTCTTCGGCCCGGGCAACTAATTTATCCAAACTTAATTCCTGGTCAGGCGTTTCTTCCCCGGTCGTGGCCGCGGAGGCAAGGTCAGCGGCAGAAACATCATAGCTGGCGTCTACCGCTTGTTTTAACATCGCGGATTTACCATAGAAATCTTCTATTGCCTTGACAATATCGGATTTTGTGGCAATAACCGGATTAATTTCGCAATTAGTCAGCCTTCCTAAATTATCAATTAAGATCAGATCCAACGGATCAGACATAGCTACGGTTAAAGAACGCAAAGTGCGCGACAAAGGCAGAATGGAATTCTTCAGGGCAAACTCGTGCGGGATAAGCCGCTCAAGGCCCTGGTCTGCCGCGGGTTTAAGCATCCCGGTGCCCAGCGAAAAATAGGGGACATTCAGCTGCTTGCCTAAAACCGCTACCATCTGGTCTTCTTTGACAATGCCCAGCTTAACCAATACCTCACCCAACCTGCCGCCTTCCTGGCGTTGAGTGGCTATGGCTTTTTCCAGCTGGACTTCGTTAAGTAAGCCTTCTTTGACCAGAAGCTCGCCTAACCTTAGGTATCTTCCTTTATTCAACATAGATGTCGGGGTATAGTTTAGCGCTTAGCATCAAAATTATTCAAATAGGCGCTAATGTTCTGCTGCCGGGTAAGAGGAACAAATTTAGCCTGTTCTCTTAACGGGAGAACTGTTTTTTTCTTAACCGGAGTCGGCTCGGACTTAACGTTTTTCATAATGTGCGGGGTTATAAAAACCAAGAGTTCGCGCTCTCTGCCCGGAGACTGTTCTTTATGCCTAAAGAGCATTCCCAATAAAGGTATATCCCCTAAAATAGGCAGCTTGGTAACAATAGTCGTATTCTGGTTGCGGATCAGGCCCCCCAGGACAACAGTTTCTCCGTCTTTAACCCGCACCGTGGACTTAGTCGTCCGCTCTTCCGGATCCTTATAAAAATTGCTGCCTGTGCCGCCGATAGGAATGGAGCTGACTGCGGTATCTTTTACCGTAGGAATAATAAACATCGTAATTTCTCCGGCTTCCACATCAACTTGAGGAGTAACCCTTAAGCTTACTCCTGTCTCCGCCCTTTCCGCCTCGGTAGTAGTGGACGCCGCAGATCCCTGCCCCTGCTGTATGCTGGTTATACCTATAGTTTCATTAGAAGTAATCTTGATTTCGGCAGTCTCGTTATTCAGAGTCATGATCCTGGGGCGAGCTAAAAACTTGGTGTCTGTCTGTGTGCGCAGAAAATCTAACTGTATTTTATACGCGCCGCCGGCGGTATTAGCGTTGTTTACATCCAGAGAGCTTTCGCCTCCGATTATCTTTGTCCAGCTCTGATACGGAAAACCGGCAGCCGCGGTACTGCCGGTGAAGGCGACTGAGAAGGGAGTCTGGCCGAATTTAAAACCTAACTTATCCACAACATTTTTGCTTACATCCAGCATCTCTACTTCCAGCATGACTTCCGGAATTGAAATATCCAACGAGGCGATTACCTGAGAGATAACTTCAATCCTTCCAGGAGTATCGGTAACCGTAAGGCTGTTGGTGCGAAAATCCTCAATTACTGAACCATCTTTTGATAAAAGCTTCTTTACTACCTGAGTGATCCCCGCGTCTTCTTCGACTTTCCATTTGCCGTTATCGGTGGTACTTGAAGAAGAACTACTGGATGAACTGGTTGAATAGCTGGAAGTACTGGTAGCATTGTTTTCTTTATTGTTTTTCAGCTCTTCCATCAATGAAGAAGAAGAAACCGTAGCATGTTTTAAGTAAAAAACTTTAGTTATGGTCTGGGTTGTCGGCTTCCCCCAATCATTGACAATGAAAATATTGGACTCTTTGTCTAAATCATACGAGAGATTATTCGCCTTGAATATCTTATCCATTGCCTCCTTCAAGGGTACCTTATCCAAATACAAAGTTATACTCCTGTCCTGGAGACCCTCGGAAGCAATAAAATTTAAGCCCGACTGTATGGATAGAAGCTTCAGCACGCTCTTTAGGGGCGTATCCTGTAAATCCATAGAGATGGTCGAGTCTCTACCGTTCAAAATAGACGCCTCGTCTGAGGCGCTTACCCTGTGGGCAAAAATAAGGCTGAGCAAAATGAAAATAAAAACAACTGACTTAATTTGACTTCTCATTATTTCCTCCTTCTGTTTGCTTTTCTTTCCGCGGGCCCATCAGGGCCGGAGAGGACAATTTATATTTTTTGTTGGCATAAAGCAAGATGACCCCTTCTTTATCTATTGCTACTACTTCTGCGTCTGCGATTTGGTCTCCTATCTTTACTACTTTATTATTTATAATCGCCTGAGGAAAATCTCCTCCCCAGATTAAACCCTGAATAGTCAAAGCAGGCAACTGTTTTATTTTAACCGGGCTGGCCACTACAGAGTTGACAGCCTCTTCTTCGATAACCAGCGGCTGGAAAGGATCCTTTAACCCCTGCGCCCTATACTCAACTTTAGGCCGGATGACCGCCTCCTGCTGGAGAGCGCTATCCTTAACCGCTACATTCTTGGCCGAGCCTGCATCAGGCCCTTTGGAAGCATCATAATCCCATTGCATAGAGCCTAAAGATTCCGAACAAAATAATCCTGCTATCAATAATGCGCATAAAATAAAAATTGACCCAGGAATTTTATTCATCTTTTTCATTGGTCCGTTAGAGCAACAGAACTTATATGCAAATTAACCGTTAAGCCCTTTTTATTAAGGACACCCTGGCTGCTTATATCTATGCCGTCAACCATATAAACGTTTTTATAAGATTCCAACGCGTTAATAAACTTACCCAAGGAGTCATAAGACGGCGCATTAATATTCACTTCAAAGACTTCTCTATTGTAGTCGCCTGCGGATTCTTTTTGATACGGCTTAACGGATAAAACTTTCACCTCCGCGCCTTTCGAGATTTCGCTTAAATCAGCCATAACCAGGCTGGCCTCGCGCTTGGTGAGTAATTCTTTATAGGAATTTATCTTTAGCTTCATTCGGGCTATCTTTTCCAACTCGTTGTTTTTCTTCGCTTCTTCGCTTATCTTTACTTTTAAGGACTCAATCTGAGCGAGCCTATCTTTATAGATATTCAGGGCAATAAGCAGGGCAATAAGAATTATCACTAAATTAATAATCTTATTCTTATATTTATCTATTTGCCCTAATTGCACCATCTTATTTTCTCTCTTTATAGGTCTTGCAAGACATCAAAAATTTAGTTACAGTGGCGCCGGAAAACTGGGCGCGATCTATGGATACCAAGCTTATATCTTTAAAATATTTGGCAAACACCGTATTCTCTTTTAAAACGTTGAAGAATTTATTTACCGCCTGGAATTCATCGTTACTATCCCCTAAATAGCTCATTCCTTCTAATGTAAGTTCCAGCCCCTCTCCTGCGTTCTTATTTAAAGCAAATTTGGAGAGCCATATGCCATCCGGCATAAAGCGGGGGATAATATCCAGGACTTCCGTAACATACAACTGCTTGCGGATAAGATTATCTAAACTCTCCAAGGTCTTCCTGTCTTTTAGACTGATTGTATTTAACATTTCGAAGCTAGTATCGGAGTGAATATCGCTGACTTTTATCCTTTGGCTTATTATTTTATTCAGATCCTGTTTTAAGGGCGCCTCCCGGGAAACTCCGTAAGCAAAGGCAGCGATGCAAATGAATACCCCCATAAGCAGAAAACGAAAATCTATTTTTATCTTTTTGAATAAACCAGCCAGGGCCAGCCCTACCGCAGCCGACGGCTTATCCACCCTTGTCTTACTTTCAATTAAATCCAGCCTTATTTTAGTAGCTACGCTCTTAGCAATAGCTACGCTATAGCTCTTTACAAACCCCGAAGAAAAGGCCATGGGCTTGCCGGCGATCCTAGTGATATCAATGAACTTACCGGGCAGGCCTAACTCATTTATAAACGCCTCCAGTTCTTTACGCCAATCAGAGTTAGCAAAAACAAAGATATTTTTTAAGGGCTTAGCGGGAAATTTACGGTGGTAATAATCCAGCGATACGCGGATCTCCGCCTTCAATTTATCCATAGATAACGCTGCGAAAGACCCATCTATCTGGTCCAGATCAGAAGGCCCGCTGGTTAAATTTATATCGCGGCTAAATAAAGGAAAACCGTTTTCCAAAACCGCGAAATTTATTTCATCCTGGGCCTGAGAGTCAAAAGTCAAGATGCTCATCACCCCGTTTTCTCTGATCCCGGCCAGTTTTAATACTCTTAATACGCTAAAACCGGAATATTCTATTGAGCTTATCTTTATATTTAACTGGTTAAGTATGGAGAAGTACTTATCAAAGGTATCCTTCTTGATACCCATGAAAAGCACTATATTGGTCCGGCTTAACTTATCCAGCTCAACTTGATAGTCTGAGATGAGCTCTTCAACCTTAAACGGTATGTATTTCTTAGCTTCAAAGTTTATGGCTCCCTGCTGTTCATCTTTAGGTAATATCGGGATCTCAAAAGTCCTGATAATCAGGTCTTTTCCGGAAAGACAAAGCGCTGCTTCCCTGGCTTCAATCTTGTTTCTTCTAAAAGCGTCATTAAAAGAAGCTACCAGTTTTATCTCGGTAGGGACTTTCTCATCTAATTCATTGCCGGTAATCCCTAAGAGGGGTATCTGGATAGAATTTAGCAGTTTTCTAGCCTTAACCTCGGAAACATCTATAGCCTTAGGCCCAAAATATATGCCCAGGTCACTCATTGGTTTACTCCTGTCTTGGACATGCGCTTACTGCTCTGAAGCCAGTTATCCACATCTTTACGGTCAAACCTCCAGACTCCTCCCACCTTAATACCGGAGATCTTTCCCTGGCTCAACCAGTTATATATAGTCTGCTTCTTGAGCTTAAGATATTCTGCTAATTCATCAATGTCTATAAGTCTAGTCATAGCCCTTTCTTATATTATAATAAACAACGATGGATTTAATTAAAACATAAAAGACTTACATTGTCAAGTGTTTTCTTACTTAGACTACGATGGACTTACCGGAAGTTACTTGGGGGGGGGTTATTATGGAGTGTAGGTATATTCTGTTTTTATATCTAACTGGGTAACTGTATTACTTAAAGCCTGGTTAAGGGGATAAATAGTAACTAGAATATTATAGAGGATATCGTTATCAGTAGGTATTATATAGTTGGGCGCGGGAACGCCTAAACCAGAGCAATCTCTATGACAGGCGTATTTTTTGTTAGTGGTATCCGCTGTCCAGGTCCCCTTTCTAAGCATATCCTGGACATAATTCATCATGCCTTTACCGGCATAATAAGCTTTGATCCTGCTTACCTGATGATGCGTCAAACGGGACTGGCTGATAATGGTCCTGAGCATAGCGCCGGACAAGATAACCACGACTAATATTATAGCTAGAACGATGATTAGGACTATGCCGCTTTCGTTAGCTTCCGGATTAGGCATCTTTTCTTAAAGATATCTTATAGTCATTGCCTGCCCGTTGCAAAACTACGTGACCTTCCCTGGCCAACCAACCCAGGCTCATAAGAAGATTGTCGCGGGATTTATCTACTCCCTTGCCCAATTCAGTCAAGGTGGCCTCTCCGTGCTGATCCAGGAAATGCCATATATCACCAGCAACTATACCGATTTCTGTAATCATTTTCTCCTCCAGGCCTTCATTTTATAAGAAATGCCGCTTAAGTCAACATCTTTATTTTGCCGCTGCTTCAATCCGATTTATCCTTTCCTGCGCGCTCCCGGATTCCGCTATATTCATCTGCAATATCTTTTTATATATGCTCAGGGCCTCTGGAGAGTTATCCCTATCTTCATAAATCTGTCCTAATCTAAAAAACGCTTCCGCCGTTAAAACATTATCCTGCTGGGCAGAATTAACCGCCTCAAGATATTCTTTTATCGCGTCATCAATATTACCCCTCTCCTCCTGGATCTCAGCCACTTTAAAATGCAATTTTTGGGCGTCTTTTAGAGCTACGCCTTTTAAGCCATTACGGTAGTAATCCAAGGCAGCATTGTAATCGCCTTTTTTGGCTAAACCTTCCGCTATTTTTAAAGAAATAGAGTCGCTTAAATTGGGATAATTCCTAGCCACATCTTTATATAAATCCAAGGCTAAATCAAATTTACCTTCAAGCGTATATATGTCCGCTATGGCTAAAGAGGCTTTAGGCAAAATCTCCGGTTTATTTAAATCCAGGGCTTTCTGAAAACTCTCCAAAGCCTCTTTATTCTTGGACTCCTCGGCGAAAACCAAACCCAGCGCGTAATAGGCATCCGCTAACAGATAACTACCGGAAAAATCCCGGATAAGCGAGGAAAAATACCTGGCTGCCAGATCCGGCTCAGCGTGTTGATAATAAAAACTGCCCAGCCACCAAATGATCTCGGGAGTGAAAGCAGAATCCGGATATTTTGAACGCAGGGCCTTAAACCTAGCCAAGGCCTCTTTTTCTTCCCCCGCCTGATAAAGAGAATCCGCAACCCCATATTCGGCTTTCTGGGATAGCTGTACCTGTGATCCGGAAAGCTTAGTAACCTCCTTAAAAGTTTGTATTGCCGAAGAATAATCCCCTAAATTATAATAGCAATTACCCAATAGATAAAGCGCCTTGGGTTTTAAACCGCTATCCTTTAGTTCAAGCAAGAATTTTTTGAGGGTATTTTTAGCGGAATTATAATCCTGCGCGTTAAAATAAGCCAACCCCAGGGTATAGACAGCATCATCAAAAAATTGCGACTCAGGAAAACTCTTTACTAAATTAGCAAGGTTTAAAATAGCTTGATCGGTTTGGGAATCTTTTAAAAATACCGCCCCTAGTTGATAGAGGGCGTAATCGCTATAAGCAGAACCCGGGTATTCCTTTAATAATAAACTATACGCTTCTTCGGATCCCTTAAAATCCGCGCCTTCCTGATAGGCGTCTCCTATCTGACAAAGAGCGCTCAATTTAAGCGTAGTATCGGCGCTCGAATCAACCACCTTTTGAAATTCTTTAATCGCCCCTTTAGTATCTCCCTGTTTGAATAAAGACCATCCTAAGTTATAACGCAATTTGTCAACCGCTTGAGCAGGCATATCTTTAAGATTTATTTTGGCTAACGCGTCTTTATAGGCCCCGGAAGCAAGCGAGTAATCCGCCAAATTATAGAGGGCATCCGCCCTGCCGATACTACCCTGAGCGGAAATTAAAGGGTCATTAGTTAGCGCTAATAATTCTTCGTATAATTTTATAGCCTCATTTATCCGGTTAGTCTCCATAAAAAGCAGGGCTTTACCTAACAATAGAATATCCCGGCTGCGCTTCTCCAAATCCTCCTGCTTTAAACTCCAGAAAACATCTTCAGCCTCTTTATAGCGTTTTAATTTCAGGTAGCTCCAGGCTAAATCCAGTTTGCATAAAGCCTGCATTTTTTCATCCGGATTAAGCCCTAAAACTTTAGCATACGCGGCGAGCGCTTCTTCAAAGTTACCCAGATAATAGTTGGCTTCGCCTAAATAGAAATAAAGGTAGGCCAGGCGCAGGGGGTCTTTTGCTAAAGCCGCTATAGAGGGGCTTATCCTATTTTTTAAACCGGTGTAATCCTTTAAGCTGTACAGGCACTCTATAATCTTAAACAAGGCGTCCTTGCTCTGAGGCTCCTTAGGGTATTTTTCTGCTAAAGCCCTAAAATATTCCAACGCGCTTTTAAATTTCTGTTCCTGGAATAAACACCAACCCAAAGAATAATAAGCAACAGGCACATAGGAAGACGCCGGAAACTCCCGGATAATCTTCTTATAATTCAGAATAGCCTGATTAAAATTATTACCTTTAAAATTGACTTCGGCAATCCAATAATAGAGAGCGTCTCTGATATTTTTTGAACGGGAGTCTTTTAAAAGCATCTCAAACTTGAGCAGGGCATCCATAAACTTATTCTGATGAAAGTAGCATTCGCCAACTAATAAATTTGCTTCTATAACCGAAGGAGAATCCGGGTAATTATTCAGAAAGCGCTCTAAAAGTCCGAGGCTGACCTCATAAAAACCATCTTCCAGGGCCTTTTTAGCCATAAAAAGCGTCTCTTCTTCTTTAGGCTTAGAGGCAGCTGACGAAATATCGTCAGGAAACACCTGGGTTAAAGGAGCCCAGGCCAACAGAAAGACTAAAATTATCCGAGTCATTCTCATCTTCAATCTAGCAACACCTTTCTTAAGGATTGCGCCGTGTAGGATCTTTGGTTCTTAATAAGCTCATCGGGGCTGGTGGCTGCCAAAAGCTGGCCTCCCTTGTCTCCGCCTTCCGGGCCCAGATCAATAATATAATCAACACTCTTGATCACCTCTAAATTATGCTCGATTACAATCACGGTATTGCCCTTATCTACCAACCTTTGCAATACGTTGATTAGTTTATCTACATCGGCAAAATGCAGACCCGTAGTCGGTTCATCCAGCATATAAAGCGTGTTTCCGGTTGAGCGCCGGCTTAATTCGCTGGAAAGCTTAATCCTCTGCGCCTCTCCGCCGGATAAGGTGGTCGCGGATTGCCCAAGCTGAATATAGCCTAACCCGACATCAAATAGATAAGCCAGCGTATTCTTTATTTTTGGAATATTACTGAATAATTCCCGGGCTTCTTCTATAGTCATCTCCAAAACCTGGGCGATAGATTTACCTTTATATTTCACGGCTAAAGTCGCCTCATTAAACCTTAAACCTTTACAAATATCGCATTTCACATAGACATCAGGAAGAAAATGCATCTCGATCTTCTTTATCCCGTCACCCCTACAAGCCTCGCAGCGGCCTCCCTTAACATTAAAAGAAAATCTTCCGGGTTTAAATCCCCGGACGCGCGACTCCGGAAGACGCGCGAATATATCCCGTATATGGCTAAAAACACCCGTGTAGGTAGCCGGGTTTGAGCGGGGGGTCCTGCCGATTGGCGACTGGTCCACCACAATAACCTTGTCAATAAACTCCGCTCCTGTAATTTTTTTAAAAAGCCCGGGCTTTTCTTTGGACTGGTAAAGCTTTTGCGTCAGCGCGCGGTACAATGTTTCATCAATAAGTGTAGATTTTCCTGAACCCGATACACCGGTGACTCCGATAAAAGTGCCTAAAGGGAATTTAACATTGATATTTTTAAGATTATGTTCAGCTGCCCCTTTTATCTCCAAAACTTTTCTGCTCTGCCAGCTTCTCCTGGCCTTGGGTAAATCTATTTTCAATTCCCGCCTTAGATATTTAGCGGTCAAAGAACGCTCATCCTTTAAGAGCTCCTCTTTTGTCCCCGAGAAAACTACCTCTCCGCCATGCCTGCCTGCCCCGGGGCCCAAATCCACAATATAATCCGCGTTGAGTATAGTCGCCTCGTCATGCTCGACTACCAGCAGGGTATTGCCTAAATCCCTTAATGATTTAAGGGTAGCCAGCAACTTAGCGTTATCCCGCTGGTGTAAACCAATGCTGGGCTCATCCAATATATATAATACGCCGACTAGGCCTGAGCCAACCTGAGTAGCCAGGCGGATCCTCTGTGCCTCGCCCCCGGAAAGGGTGGCGCTTTTTCTATCCAAGGTCAAATAGTCTAACCCGACATCAATACAGAATTTCAGCTTTTGGGTTATCTCTTTTAAAACCTGCCGGGCGATCAGCTTTTCCTTAGCGTTTAGTTTAAGGCCGGTAAAGAAATTACGCGCTTCTTTAATGGACATCGAACTAATCTCCCAGATGTTCCTGCCGCTAATCCTAACCGCCAGGCTCTCTTTCTTAAGCCGGGCTCCTTTACACAAAGGACAGGCTGAACTAGACATAAATTTGGAAATCTCTTCTTTCAGATAATCGCTATCTGATTCGCGGAATAACCTTTCCAGATGCGGGATCACTCCCTCAAATGGCTTATTACCTATAAATTCCTCTGAGCCATAAAGTATCGCCTGCTGATTTTCTTTAGATAATTTATTGAACGGGGTATCCAGATTAAAACGCCGCTTGGCGGCTAATTCCCGGATGAGCCAACGGTAATAAAGGATGTAGCCCCGGCCTCCTCTTTTCCAGGGAGCAATGGCTCCCGCGTTGATGGATTTACTTTTATCGGGAATAACCAAATCCAGATTAAATTTAATCTTGGTCCCCAGGCCATTACACTCAGCGCAGGCCCCATAAGGCGAATTAAAAGAAAAAACGCGCGGCTCTACCTCCGCGTAATTTACCCCGCATTTTGAACAGGCGTATTGCTCGCTAAAAACCATATCTTCCTTAGCGCTTATAATCACAATGCCCTTACCAGCCTTTAGCGCTGTTTCCACTGAATCGGTAAGCCGGTTTTTCAGCCCGTCTTTAATGGTCAGCCTGTCCACCACAACTTCTATATTATGGGTTTTATATTTGGCTAATTCAACCTTAAGGGGCAACTCATAAATTTTGCCATCCAGGCGCACCCGCGCAAACCCGGACTTTTGAATCCCGCTAAATATATCTTTATACTCCCCTTTTCTACCCCGGACCAAGGGCGCCAGTATCTGAATATCCGTGCCTTGGGGAAGCGCCATTATTCTTTCAACAATCTCCTGCGCGCTTTGCCTTTCTATCTGAGCGCCGCAGCGATAACAAAATATTTTACCGACGCGGGCAAACAAAAGCCGGAAATAATCGTAGATCTCTGTCTGGGTGGCCACAGTAGAACGGGGGTTGCTTCCCGCTTTTCTCTGCTCAATAGCGATCGAAGGAGAAAGCCCGGATATATATTCTACATCCGGTTTCTGCAGTTGCTCCAGGAACTGGCGGGCATAACTGGAAAGGCTCTCCATAAACCTGCGCTGGCCCTCGGCGTAAATAGTATCAAAGGCGAGGCTGGATTTGCCTGAACCGGATAAACCGGTGACCACTATAAGTTTATTGCGGGGAAGCTTAAGGCTTATATTCTTAAGGTTGTGCTCTTTGGCTCCGCGGATAATCATAAATTCATTCTGCATTTTTATCGCTCTTGTAATATTCTTAATTTCTCCAGGGCTTGGGGGTCATATTTGTTAATTAGCAAAGCCTCGGTATAACTATTCCGGGCTTGCGCCAGTTCCCCCTTGGCAAAATAATAATCACCCTCTAATACAAAACGCTCGCTGCTTTCCGGATAGCTTTGGCTGAATTTTTTTAATTCCGTCGCTGCTTCAGCATACATCCCGAGGCGTAAATATTCCCGGATTAAATTTTTGCGCACGGGATTCTCTTGGGGCAGATACTTCAATATATTCCGGTAAACGCTGAGATTATCTTTCCAATAGTCGTTGGCCTGATAAGTCAATAATGAAAATATAATAACAACTATTATAAACAAAAACTTTCCTACGCGGGATAACTTTTTCATGATAAGCGCGACCAGAAGAAATACCCCTACGCAGGGTAAATACAACCAGCTTTCCGCTAGCAGCGCCGCTTTAAGCCAGGGGTAAGCGGATAAAAGAAAGAAAACAGGGATAAGCCCGCAAAAAAACCAAGCCGCCCCAAAAAGGACTAGCTTATTTTTCCTTTCCTTAAACAAAAAGAAACCAAGTAAAGTAAGGATCAGAAAAGTAAATAAAACTCGAGGATCTAATAAACTTATTATAAAAGGGGTTGTCCTGAGCATATGCAGGTTTAACGGTAGAATCAAAATATTTAAATATTTTAAGATTATATAAAGAAAATTCAGCGCGTTAAAGAACAGGGGCAGTCCGCTAAAGGGCAACCAGAATGCCTGAGCTCCAAATACTTTTACCCTTAAAATGATATACGCTAAATCCAGCGCCAAAAAAGGAAGAATATATTTAAACCTCTTAAGGCCCGAAGGGTTAATAGATAAAACTAGGAATAACAACAAAGGAAGGATCAGGGAACTTTCGCGGCATAAAAGCGCCAGCCACGCAAACAATAAACTTAAAATATAATTCTTTTTAGAACTTGGCAGGGTGAATCTTCTGAAAAACAGGATACTTAAAAGCATGCATAAAGCCGCTAAGCTATCCGCCCTCCCTCCTATATAGGCGACAACCGAGGAATTAACCGGATGGACCGCGAACATCAGGCTGGCTGCTTGGGCCAGGGGAATAGTCGCTATTAAACAAATAATAAAATAAACTAAAACGCTGTTTAAAATATGCAGGATGATATTGCTTAAATGAAAACCGAACGGATTAAGCCCCCATATTTTATAATCTAAAGAATAGCTGAGCTGCTGAATGGGCCTGTAGGTTTTAGGCAAATCGTAAATACTGGAACTAAAAATTGCTTTAGCCTCCCCGGATTTAATCAAGGGGTTCTCCACAATTAAAACCTGGTCGTCTAAAACAAAACCGTTACGCAGGGAGCTGGAATAAATCAAAAGCACCGCTAGCAATAATAAAATTATAAATTTTCTGTGCATTTTTCTAATTATGCGGAATGATGTGTTTGGCTTGGAGCAAGAGGAAACTTACCGGGTCATAGATACCAACTTGGACAAATAAATGACGAAAATTAAAATAATCGGATAGCGCGATCCCGATTACTAACATACAGGCTAACGGGATAGCGTAACGCCAAGTAATCCTCCGGGCGATTTTCTGCAGCATAAGGACCGAGAATAAACGCATGGGTATATCTAAAATAATCACGTAACGCAGATTCTTGGTGAAAATATCAAACAAGATAAAATTAACCAGGAAGACAATTATAAAATATAGCGGCAAATCATCGGTTTCTTTGTTTACAAAATAACAAAAGATAAAGCTAATAGTTAAAATAACCACCCAGGGAGAAAGCAGCGCATAATCTATTAAGTAGCGATACCAGGGCCCGGAGCCAAAAAGAAGGGCGTAGGTATTAGCCTGAGGCGAATTTAAGATTATTTTTATAGCGCTAGGCATATAAGGCAGGCAACCTAAAACCAGATAAACCAAGCCTACGCAAATAAACGGTAGAAATAAGATGGCGGCGAATTCCTTGAAGTTGAATTCCTTTTTACAGACAAGTTTATCCACGATAAGAAAAGATAAAAAAACAAGAGTCAATAATACGCTGGTCTCTTTAATTAAAATGCTTAAGGAATAGGCGGCAATAAAAAGCGCGAATTTTAACCTGCTTCTGGATTTTAGGAAATCCCAGAATAACCATACCGCTAGACTTAAAAATAAAATCACGGCGCTCTCTATCAGCGCGCGCCTGGCCATGGCCATTTGAAGCGGAGAAAAGGCCAATAGGATCACAAATAACAAAGCTAGATTTTCGCCTAAATATTTCCTGGAGAAATAATACGATACGCCTAAGAAAAGAAGATAACAAAATAAAGAAAGGTAGGCTAAATTTATAAAGGAGTACCCGAAGGCCTTAAGCCAGAGACTGGATAAAATAATAAAACCTATCCTTAAGGGGTTAGGAAAAAGCCAATGCTGCTGATTTTGGGTATATTCCTTAAAAAGACCCGCGAACCCCTGAAGACCGTTCTGCCCTATATAAGAGGCATACTGAAAATAATACCCCTCATCCGCCCCGGAAGCGAATTGCACATTTTTCAGGCTCCCCGAAATACAGGTGACCGCTAAAACAAGGACTAAGAAAAAAATTAATTTATAAGTCGATTTTGTGGCCATGGGGACTAAATATTTTAAATTTAGCTAGTTTTAACTTTTCCGCTAAAAATGCCCCGGTTGTCCCAATCACGCTAAAGCCGTAGACGATACTCCTCTTTAACGATATAGACGATGATTCCCGGGTATAGCGCGAAGGCGCGGTTATTTCGCCTATACGAAACCCAAAGTGTACTGCCTGCGCCAGGATTTGATTATCAAAAACAAAATCATCCGAATTCTCCAATAACGGCAGTTTAAGTAAGACCTCTTTGGAAAACGCCCTATAGCCGGTATGATATTCGGAGAGTTTCTGGCCTAAGATTATATTCTGGAAAAAAGTAAGCAAACGGTTAGCTATATATTTATACCTGGGCATGCCGCCCTTTAAGGCAAAACCGCCTAAAATCCTTGAGCCTAAGACAATATCAAACATCCCTGAGCCGACCAAGGCAGCCATAGCGTTGATTAACTTAGGCGGGTATTGGTAGTCAGGATGGAGCATAATTACTATATCCGCCCCCCTGCTTAACGCTTCTTTATAACAAGTTTTTTGGTTGGCGCCATAGCCCTTATTTTTCTTATGCACAAATACCTGCAGGCCTAACTTACGGCAGACTTCCACGGTCTTATCCCGGCTATGGTCATCGATGACTAATATTTCATCAACCAGGCTCCGGGGAATATCCAGGTAAGTCTGCTCTAAGGTGTGTTCGGCATTATAAGCCGGCATTACCACTATGATCTTTTTTCCTTCTAACATAGGATTAGATTATAACAAAAAAAGAAGCCCCTGTAAATGTTTAGATAAGACTATAACTTACAGGGGCTTCTTTTTTGACTGCATATTATCTCTTTTTCTTCTTCCCGCCTCTTTTCATCTTGGCGCAGGAAACATCACCCTTCTTATCCAAGAAATAAAGGTAGCCTACTTTTCTTTTGATACCGCATTTCGCTACCTTCTTGGGGCTACCTCCCTTTTTAGAGCCTCTGGCCATCTTAGCGCAAGAGACATCACCCTGTTTGTCAATATAATAGAGATAACCTTTCGCCCTCTTTACTCCTACTTTCATTACTTTGTCTGCCATTTTCTGATTCACCCCCCTTCTTTTTATAAATTATGTATCCAACATATTTATTTAAGTTCCAATTTTGACCGGCTGCAAAATCTGCTTTAAAGTTGCAATCGCTGATAAGACCGCCAGAAAGCTAGTCTTAGGGTTATCCGGATGTAAAATATTCTCAGTGCGAGTAGAGATATTTCCGGCTTCAGCTTCTACCCTTACTTCATGTATATTCTTGGTGGCTTTCGGCGAAGCAATGATCCTGACATAAGTATTATTTACGCCTACGCCGGCCAGGCCTAACACCGCGGCAACATTGATATTTTGAGGGAAAAACTTGACTGCCTCGCGGGCCGTGCCTGAGAATAAGAGCGTATCTTTCTTTATCCCGGATAGCTTTATTCTTTTATCCTCGACAAACTTGACTCCCTTAAAAGATAACGGGTGCTTAGTAGTAGTAAGGGTAACTTTTTTTATCTTCCCCACGCTGGCAGCTTTTACAGCGTCAATCCCGCAGAGAGCGCCGCTGGGTATATAAACCCGACCGCCATTCTTTTTAGCTAACGCGGTCAGCTGCTTAAGACGGTTGGCTACCCCGCCCACGCTCATAATCATAATATCTTTACCGCTGGCTAACGCATATTTAGCTATATCCCAGGATACTTTTGCCGAAGCAGCTTCAACCACTAACTCTGATTTGTTAATCAGCTGTTTAAGATTATCCATTGCTAAAGAAGAGCCGGATAATTTTTTAGATAAATCTTTAGTCTTCTTCTTATCCAGGTCATAAAGCCCGCCAAGCTTGGCTTCTTTAGAAAACTCCTTAACAATTACCTTAGCCAAGGAACTTCCTATCGCCCCGCAGCCGACAATTCCGATTTTTAGTTTATCCATATCTATTTAGGGACGGTTCTCAAGCCAATCTTAAAGTGTCCCCATATTGGGGACACTTTTGCTTTGAGTTGAGAACCGTCCCTGAAAATTATCTATTAAACGCACCTTTTTAATATTTAGCGCTAAAGCAATCAAATAATTACCGGAAATTATTTTAAGAGGTTTTAGGTTTTCTGAATCAACAATAGCGATATAATCAAGCTTTGCGTTTTTATTCTTGCTGATCAACTGTTTCATCCGGCTAATAATCCTAACCGTATCCTTAGCCCCTCCCCTGATTAAAACTTTAGCTAAGTTTAACGCGCGGGATAACACCAAGGCATCTTTCCTCTCCTGTTTCCCCAGATACGCATTCCTTGAACTCATGGCCAAACCGTCTTTTTCACGCAGAGTAGGCATAATTTTTATTTTAACCGGAAAGTTTAAGTCTTTTGTCATTTTTTTGATGATGCTTGCCTGTTGCGCGTCTTTCTGCCCGAAATAAGCAACATCCGGTTGGACAAGGTTAAATAACTTCGTTACTATCGTGGCCACGCCGCGAAAATGTCCCGGGCGGGACTTTCCACAAAGCACTGCGCTTAAACCCTCAACATCTACATAAGTGGAAAAACCCTCGGCGTACAGAGCATTTGCTCCGGGAAGGAAAACATAATCAACTTTTTCTTTTTTACAGAGTAACAGGTCTTTTTTTAGCGGACGGGGATAAACCTTTAAGTCTTCTTGAGGGCCGAATTGCTTGGGGTTTACGAATATGCTTACAACCACGATTTTATTCTCTTTGCGCGCTTGGGCAATTAAACTTAAATGCCCGGCATGTAAAGCGCCCATAGTCGGGACAAAACCAATGGACTTGCCGGAAATTTTAAACTTTTTAAGATCTTTAAACAACTTATCCGGCGCTTTTATTATCTTCATATTACCTCTATTAACGGCCTGATCACAAAATCTCTGGTGAACAGGCGCGGATGAGGGATAATCAGCCCTTTGCGGTCTATAATCTTATCCCCGTAAAGTAAGATATCCAAATCTATTTTGCGCGGACCGTTTCTAACGGAAGTTAGGCGGCCTAATTGTTTTTCAATATTCTTCAGCGCTTTTAGAAGACCAAAAGGCGTAAGGCCGGTCTTGATCTTAAAAGCCGCGTTTAAAAATTTAGGCTGCCCGCCAGGGCCTCCGACGGGATTTGTGAGGATTAACCGGGATTGTTTTAATACTCTTGTGTTTTTCAACAAATTTATTTTCCTAACGGCTTCCTTGATGTTCTTGCGTCTATTGCCTAAGTTTGAGCCAACTCCTAGATAGCAAGTTACCATAATTCAGGGATTGCTTCAGCGCCTACGGCGCTTCGCAATGACGTTTTATTAAATGTGTTTTAACCTATCCAGCGCTTCTCTTATCCGTTCTTTGTTCACGGTAAGCGCCATCCGAATGTAGCCTTCACCAAATTTACCAAATCCAACCCCGGGAGTAACGACGATGTTGGCCTTCTCTAATAACCTACCCGAGAACTTTATAGAATCTTTTCCTTTAGGGACTTTAATCCAGACATAAAATGTGGCCTTGGGGCAATTTAGCTGCCAGCCTAAAGAATCTAAACCATGCATCAGGACATCCCGCCTCTCTTGGTAGAGGGTGCACATGTGTTCAATGTGCTCTTGCGGGCCACTCAGCGCGGCAATCCCGGCCAACTGCACCGCCGAGAAGATCCCGGAATCAATATTAGACTTAACTTTGGCTAAAGCCGCGATTAATTTTTCGTTTCCGCAGGCCCAGCCTACGCGCCAACCGGTCATATTATAAGTCTTGGATAACGAATGAAATTCTATCGCGACTTCTCGAGCCCCGTCAAATTCCAATATGCTTTGCGCACGATACCCGTCATAGCACATTTCAGAATAAGCCAGGTCCGAGATAATAATAACTTTATTTTTATGCGCAAAATCAATAAGTTCTTTATAGAAATTTTTGTCCGCGGTCGCGGAAGTCGGATTATTAGGATAATTAACAAAGATTATTTTTGCTTTTTTGCGCGCGCTTAACGGTATTTTCTTTAAATCCGGCAGAAAGGCATTTTTTTCAATGAGCGGCATAAGATAGGGCAAGCCTCCGGCTAAAATTGTCCCGCCTTTATAAGGAGGATAACAGGGGTCCGGGACTAAAGAGTAATCTCCCGGATTTAAGAAGGCGAGAGGAAAATGGGCGAGACCTTCTTTGGAACCTATTAACGGAAGGATCTGGGAATCCGGATTAAGACTGACTTTAAACCTTTGTTTATACCAGGCTGCGATTGAACGGCGTAAAACCGGCATACCCTGGTCTAACGCGTAACGGTGGTTAGCCGGCTCAAGCGCTGCCTGATACAATGCTTCCACTATATGTTTAGGCGTAGGCTGGTCAGGGTCACCAATTCCTAAGTCAATAATATCGCGGCCTTGCGCGCGGGCCTGCCTTTTAGCTTTGTCGATTTCCAGAAATAAATACTCGGGTAATGCCTGTAATTTTTTAGATAGTTTAAACATAACTGTCCTTATTTTAGTACATCTTGCATGGAATAAAGTCCGGCGGGTTTTCCCAAAACCCATTTCGCCGCCTTCAAAGCGCCTAAAGCAAATAAATCCCGCGAATGCGCCTGATGCTTAATTTCAATGCGCTCGGAATTTCCGCAGAATATAACCGTATGGTCACCCACAATATCTCCCAAGCGGACTGAATGCGTAGGCACCGCTTTTTTACTAACTTCATTAAGTATGGCGGCTAATTTTTTAGCTGTTCCCGAAGGAGCGTCTTTTTTGGTTTTATGATGCGCCTCCACTATCTCAATACTGTAATCCGGACCTAACCTTTTAGCTATATCCGGTAAGATTGAGAATAATACATTTACGCCTATAGCCATATTCGGAGTAAAGACTACCGGCACAACGCCGGAAACCTCTTCCACTTTTTTTATCTGCGCCTCACTTAAACCGGTTGTCCCCAGCACAAGCGCTTTCTTATATTTGGCGACATAATCAAGATTCGCTTCAGTTGCCTCAGGCACGGTAAAATCCACCAGCACATCAACAAGAAACAGCCCGTCCTGGGTAGAGGATATTTTTAGTTTTCCTATATCCTTACCTATGGCTGGAGTCCCTTTTTTCTCCAGGGCCAGAGCCAGTTCAAAATCTTTATCAAATGAGGCTAGCTCAAAAATACGCCTCCCCATTTTTCCGCAGACACCCGCAACTCCCAACTTTATCATTATTTTCTCCTCTTTTTTAGAGAAGCCTGTAATCCCTTAAGGCTTTTTTAAGTTTCTCCAGATTATCAGCCGACATCGCGCACATCGGTAGACGTAAATCCGGCTCACACATACCCATTAATCCCAACGCGGTCTTAACCGGAATAGGATTAGTTTCAATAAAAATGGCTTTGACTAACGGCAGTAATTTATAATGCAGGCTTTGCGCTTGCTTAATATCCCCTTTTTCAAACGCGCTGACTAAATTCGCCACATCTGCCGGCACAATATTGGCTACTACCGAGATTATCCCCACTCCGCCGATACTTAATACCGGAAGCGTCAGTCCGTCATCTCCGGAAGTAAGTTGGAAATTTGGGGGACAGAGCGCTTTTATCCGCGACATCTGCTCCAAATTTCCCGATGCCTCTTTTACTGCCACGATATTTTTGCAATCATTAGCTAGCTTCGCGATTGTCTCCGGCTCAATATTAACCCCGGTCCTACCAGCAATATTATAAAGAATGATCGGGATTTTAACTGAATCCGCGACGGCCTTAAAATGTTCATACAGGCCCTTTTGGGTCGGACGGTTATAATACGGAGAGACCTGTAACGACGCGTCTGCTCCGGAACTAGCCGCCTGTTTAGTTAACATTATAGCCTCTTGCGTAGAATTAGAGCCTGTCCCGGCGATAACCGGAACTCTTTTATTGACCTGCTCAATAGTAATTTCAATTACCCGTTCATGTTCCTCAAAAGACAAAGTAGCCGACTCCCCGGTTGTCCCGCAAGGCACAATCCCTCTGGAACCGTTTTTAATCTGAAAATCAATGAGCTCCCGCAGTTTCTTTTCATCAACTTTGCCATTTCTAAATGGCGTTACAATAGCAACTATCGAGCCTTTAAACATAGGTATTCTCCTCTATAAACTATTTTCGCTTTTCCTTCCAGCCAGGCTTCTGAAAATTTAAGCCCATCCTTTTTAAAATATACTTTCAGGATTTCTCCGCTTTTTGTATGCATATTGATTTTAGGCAAAACACTATGCGTCTTTAAAGCAAAAATTAACGCGGCGGCAACGCTTCCTGTCCCACAGGCAAGAGTTTCATCCTCAACCCCTCTTTCATAGGTACGGATCCTTAAGGAATCCTTACTCAGGATTTCCACAAAATCAACGTTTGTTCCGGCGGGGAGAAATTTTTTATGCCGGCGTATTTCTCTACCGATTTCTTGCACATTTATCTTCTCTATCCCTTCAACAAATATTACCGTATGCGGGACTCCGGTATTAATAAAATTAACCGCTAAGCTCCTGCCGCTGACCTTAATGGGAATACCCAATTTTAAATCTTTAGGCTTAGAAAGTCTTACTTTAACATTATCCGCGTTTACTTTAGCCATGATAATCCCGGCCAAGGTCTTAATTTTAATATCCTTTTTTCCGGTGTAAAGCGCGGCGCAGCGTGAGCCGTTACCGCACATCTGAGCCTCTGAACCGTCGCTATTAAAAATCCGCATACGGATAGTATCCGGACTAATCCTGCTTAAAACAAGCAAGCCGTCTGCGCCAACCCCGAATTTCCTGTCGCAAATCTCTCTTGCCAGTTTCTTTAAAGAAACGGACTCCGGCTCCGACTTAATGACTACAAAATCATTCCCGGAAGCCACCATTTTAGTAAATTCTATTTTTTTAATCATATTCTATAAAAACGCGGGGATAACTTCATTACGCGTTAGATCCTCATAAGTTTCCCGTTTACGGATTACAAATACTTTATCTTTGATTACCATTACCTCTTGGGCCCTGCGCCGAGAGTTATAATTGCTGGACATACTGAAACCGTACGCGCCCGCTCCCATAACCGCCAGATAACTTCCCTCTTCCACTTTAGGCAAAGTCCTGTCTTTAGCAAAAAAATCTCCGCTCTCGCATATTGGCCCGACAACATCCGCTTTCTCAGTTCTATTTATTTTACTTAAAGCCACTATATTGTGATACGCCTCGTATAATGCCGGACGGATCAAATCATTCATACCGCTGTCCACAATAATAAATTTCTTTTTCGGGGTATTTTTAACATAAAGGACTTTCGTTACTAATATTCCGGCATTGCCAACAATAAACCTGCCCGGCTCCATGATTATCTTAAGGCCTGTCTTTCTTAATAAAGGCAGGATCTTAGCGGCAAATTTTAGCGCGGTCTGCGGGGTTTCTTTGTCATAAATAATCCCCAAGCCTCCTCCGATATTTAAATATTCTAATATTATCCCCTCTTTCCTTAGTCTTGAGATAAATCTTGTTACTTTGGCTATAGCTGCCACAAACGGCTCAGGGGCAGTTATTTGCGACCCGATATGGATATGCAACCCGGATATTTTTACATGCGAAAAACCCCTGGCTAACAAAATAATCCGTTTGGCGGTTTTAAAATCTATTCCGAATTTATTAGTCAGTTTTCCCGTAGTAATATATTTATGCGTTTTAGGTTCAACGTCAGGATTAATGCGCAAAGCCACATTTACGCGTCTTTTCAGGCGGCGGGCAATATGCTGGATATTTTTTAATTCCGAAGAAGACTCGACATTAAAAAATAAAATACCCGATTTAATCGCTTCTTCTATTTCATAGTCAGTCTTACCGACTGAGGCATAAACTATTCGTCCGGGAGGACAACCCGCTTTTAAGCCGCGGAATAACTCACCCCCCGAAACAACATCCAGCCCCGCCCCTTTTTTTACCAAAGCTTTAAGAACAGCTAAATTAGAATTCGCTTTTACCGAATAGCATATAAGCGGATGAATCGACCTAAAGGCCTGCTCCAGCTTAATAAAATGTTCGAGTAAAGTTTGGTAACTATAGATATAAAGCGGGGTGCCGAATTTTTTGGCTAAATCCTGCACTTTCAGTTCTTCGCAATATAAATTATTTCTTTTAAATTTGAATTCGTGCATATAATTATCCCAGCTTTCTCTGCCAGGCCCGCAACTCTCTTTGCACTAGCTTCGGGCTTGTACTGCCAAAAGATTGCTTTAGGTTGACTGAGGCCCAGGCATTTAATATTCTTTTAACATCGGGCAGCAGCTTAACCGAATATTTTTTTAACTCGGCCGCGCTTAAACTGGATATCTTCTTACCCTTATCCAGGCAGTCCCTGACCATTGAACCCACGATATCATGCGCCTCCCTATAGGATATGCCTTTTTTAATCAGGTATTCTACAACATCGACTGAAAATAAGGCTTCATCGCCTAAGCGGCTGGCGACAGCCTCTTTTTCAATGACAATGTTTTCAAACAAGGCGACAAAAATCTCCAGAATATCCTTGACCGTATCTACCGCGTCAAAAAGCGGAGGTTTATCCAGCTGTAAATCCCGGTTATACGAAGAAGGCAGGCCCTTCATTAATATCAGGACGCTGGAGAGGTCTCCCTGGATCTTGCCGACTGAGCCTCGGATTAATTCTAATATATCCGGGTTCTTTTTATGCGGCATAATGCTTGAGCCGGTGCAAAAAGAAAAATCAATATCAATAAAAGAAAATTCTTTAGTGGACCAGAGGATCAGGTCCTCAGCCATCCTGGAAAGATGTACAGATAGAATGGACAATGCCGCCAAGGTCTCGATAATAAAATCCCGGTCGCTTACCGAATCTATGCTGTTGGCGCTCACTTTTTTAAACCCAAGTTCTTTAGCGACATAATTTCTATCGATCGCCAGGCCGGTCCCGGAAAACGCGCAAGCGCCTAAAGGCATTGAATCTAATCTATCTTTAGCGTCGGATAATCTTGTTTTATCCCTCTCTAAACCTTCAACATAAGCTAACAAATGATGCGCCAGTAATACGCATTGGGCCACCTGTAAATGCGTATAACCGGGGATAATCACCTTAAAGTTTTTATCCGCCAGCTTTAAAATTGCCTTCTGCAGCTCTGAGACAAACTCTGTCAGATTATCTATCTCATCCTTTATATACATTTTTATATCCAAGGCTATCTGGTCATTTCTGGATCTGGCCGTATGGAGCTTAAAAGCAGCCTTGCCTATTTTCTTAGAAAGAACCTCCTGAATATTAGAATGAATATCTTCGGCTCCCAGATCAATTTTAAATTTACCATTCTTTAAATCCTGTAGAATAGAATTAAGCCCCTTAACAATCGACGCGGAATCGGACTTAGGAATTATACCCTGCTTCCCCAGCATCTTAGCGTGGGCAATACTCCCTAAGACATCATACTTAGCCAGCCTTTTATCAAAAGATATGCTGGAAGTAAACTTATCCGTGAGCAAATTTGTTTTTTTTGAAAATCTTGTTCCCCAAAGTTTTTTTGACATTATTGCGCTCTCCTCTATTACTACCTTTTATAAGGCATCCCCCAAATCTTTATAAACCCCTCGGCAAGCGACTGGTCAAACTTATCTTCTTTGCCGTAAGTGCTCAACTCTTTTTTATAAAGCGAATGCGGCGACTTTCTTCCCACTGCCACGCAACTGCCTTTGAATAATTTCAACCTGATCGAACCGGTTACATGCTTTTGGGTTGATTTTACAAAACCGTCTATTGCCTGTTTAAGCGGAGAAAACCAGAGACCGTTATATACCAGTTCCGCATATTTAAGGCTGATAATATCCTTAAAGTGGCTTGACTCCCTGTCCAATACCAGCGCTTCTAATTCTTTATGAGCAGTATATAAAATCGTCGCCGCCGGCGCCTCATAGATCTCCCTGGACTTGATCCCGACCAGCCTGTTTTCAACCATATCCGACCTGCCTACCCCGTAACATCCGCCGACCTCATTTAAATACGTGATAAGTTTTTTTAATTTATAGGATTTACCGTCTATTTTCTTCGGTACTCCCTTTTCAAAATAAACTTCAATATATTTAGGGTAACTTGCCTGCGTAATCGGGTTCTTGGTAATCATATAGGCGTCTTCCGGAGGCTCCTGAGACAAATCCTCCAATACGCCCGCCTCAATGCTTATCCCCCAGATATTCCTGTCAATACTATAAGGTTTTTTCTTCGTAACATCTATCGGGATATTGCGCGCTTTGGCATATTCTATTTCTTCCTCCCTGGATTTAAATTCCCAGGTCCTCACCGGAGCCAGAATATCTAACTTTGGGTCAAGGATACCCGCGGCAACTTCAATCCTTACCTGATCATTGCCTTTACCGGTGCAGCCATGGGCCACTGCGTCCGCTTTTTCTTTATGGGCGATCTCGACAAGGTATTTGGCGATTAGAGGCCTGCCTAAAGCAGTAGCCAATAAATATTTACCTTCATAAATGGCGTTTGCCTGTAAAGCCGGAGTGACAAAATCTTCCACAAACTCATCCTGCAGGTCCTTAATGTAAACTTTTGTTGCGCCGGCAGCCAGGGCCCTGGCCTCAATTGCCTCTAAGTCTTCACCTTGGCCTAAACCCTGGCCTAAATCCGCCATAAAACAGATGACTTCATAACCTTTATCCTTAAGCCATCTGACTATACAGGATGTATCCAAACCGCCTGAATACGCTAGCACCACTTTCTTCATCTAATTATCTCCCTAATAATTTTATTAATATCGCTTTTTGCACGTGCATCCTATTCTCTGCTTCGTCAAAGACGACCGCGTTCCGGCTATCTAAAACCTCCCCGGTTATTTCTTCTCCCCTGTGCGCCGGAAGGCAATGCATAATCAAAGCATCTTTTTTGGCTAAACTTAGCAATTCTTTATTCACCTGAAAATTCTTAAAAGCCTCTTTTCTTATCTTAACCTCATCCTCCTGGCCCATACTTGCCCAGACATCGGTATAAATGACATCTGCGCCTTTAACCGCGTTAGAGGAATCGTTAAATAAATTTATGACTCCCCCTGTTTCTTGGGCCAGAGCCTGAGCTTCTTTTAATACTCCGCTATCCGGCTCGTATCCTTGCGGACAACCCACATTCATATTTACTCCCAGCTTCGCGCAAATAAAAATCAACGAATTACAGACATTATTTCCGTCCCCGACATAAGCCAGGGTAATGCCTTTAAGAGTTTTTAGTTTTTCTTGCACCGTATACAGGTCCGCTAACGCCTGACAAGGATGCGAAAAATCCGAAAGCCCGTTGATCACCGGGATCAACGCTGCCTTGGACATTTCTAGGCAATTCTTGTGCTCAAATGTCCTTAAAACAATTCCGTCAACGTATCTAGAGAGGGTTTTAGCCACATCGGCGATAGATTCCCTTACGCCTAAATTTATTTCATTGGGCGCTAAATATAAGGAATGCCCTCCTAGTTGGAACATCCCCACTTCAAAAGAAACCCGCGTCCTGTTGGAAGGCTTTTGAAAAATAAGGGCCAGGGTTTTACCGAAAAGCGCTTGGCCAAACTTAGCCTTATTCTTCTTGAGCTTGTCCGTAAGGCTGAATAACTCGGCGATTTCTTTTGCGGTTAAATCTTTTATCGTAAGCAGGTCTTTTTTCATGCTCTCTCCAATACGCTTTTTAATATACCCATTGCCTTATCAATATCTTTCTTGGTCACATTTAACGCCGGCATAAGCCTTAAGACATTTTCGTGGGTACAATTAATCAGGAGCCCCTTTTCAATACACTTCTCGATTATATTTTTCCCTGCAATATTCAATTCCACTCCGACCATTAAACCCAAACCCCTTATTTCTTTTATTATAGTATGCTTTTCTTTCAGGGCATTTAGCTTCGTGAATAAATATTCTCCCATTAAATTAGCGTTCTTAAGCATTTTTTCTTTTTGTATCGCCTTAAAGACGGCTAGAGCCGCCCTGGCGATAACCGGACCACCCCCAAAAGTGGAAGCGTGCATTCCGGGCCCTAAGGTATCCGCGATCTCTTTTTTTACCACCATCGCGCCGATTGGCAGGCCTCCGCCTAATGACTTAGCTAAAGTCATTATATCCGGAGTCATTCCGTAATGCTGATAAGCGAATAATTTTCCGGTCCTGCCCATTCCGGTCTGAACCTCATCCACAATAAGCAGCAATTTTTTTTCAGCGCATAATTTCCTTAAAGCCAGAACAAAATCTTTAGAGGCGACATTTATCCCGCCTTCGCCCTGCACAAGCTCTAACATTATGGCAATTGTTTTATCGCTAACCGCCTGTTTCAGGACTTCTATATCATTAAACTTAACGGTTTTAAAACCTTCCGGTAAAGGACTAAAGCCTTCCTGGTATTTTTTCTGTCCGGTCGCGGTAACCGTAGCCAATGTCCTTCCGTGGAAAGAATTTTCAAAAGTTATTATTTCATACCTGCCCTGCCCGGTGGCTCGCCTCTGCTCGCCATCGGCGCTGAGTTCAGATGAGGAGCCGAACTTTCGGACAAACTTAATCGCTCCCTCATTTGCCTCCGCGCCGGAATTACAAAAGAATACCTTTGCCGGATACGACCAATAGACCATCTCTTTGGCTAATTTTGCCTGAGGGATATGGTAGTAGTTATTCGGTATAAAAATTAACTTGGAAATCTGGTCCCGCACTGCCTGCATTACTTTCGGATGGCAATGCCCGAGGTTACAAACCCCCCAACCCGGGAAAAAATCCAGATATACCTTGTTATGGATATCCCAAAGTTTAGAACCTTTCCCCTTAACAAATACCAAGGGCATCTTGGTATAAGTCGGCATTATATTTTCTTTATAACTTGCAAAAACTTCTTCCAACTTCATTGAATGATCTCCGTGCCGATACCCTGATCGGTAAATATTTCCAGCAATAAACCGTGAGGCGTGCGGGCATCAATAATGTGCGTCTTTTTAACCCCCTTTTTCAAAGCATCGATACAGGCCTTGACTTTTGGGATCATCCCCTGTTGTATGATATTGTCTTCCACCAAACCTTTGGCTTCCTTAGTGGTCAATGTCGATATAAATGAGTGCTGGTCCTCAGGGTTACGCAAAATACCCTTAACATTGGTCAATAAAACAAACTTTTCCGCCTCCAGCGCCCCGGCTACGCTTGCGGCCGCCTCATCCGCGTTGACGTTGTAGGCCTTCTTATCTTTATCGCTGGCCATCGGTAAAATTACGGCTATTTTATCTTTCTTTAATTCCTCTAAAATTATTTCCGCGTTCACGCCGACAATATGGCCGACCAGGCCTAAATCTATCTTGGCTTTTTTCTTTTCAGCCTGGATCAGCTGAGCCTTTTTCCCGTTTAAACTGGCTGCCTTCGCCCCTAATTCCGAAATCTCTTTAACGATAATATCATTCAAGGCCTGCAGCTCTTCTTCTACCACCACCAGCGTTTCTTCATCGGTAACGCGCATACCATCCACAAATTCAGTCTTCTTTCCCGAGAGCCTTATCCGGTCGCTTATATTCGGGCCGCCTCCGTGGACCAACACGGGTTTTAATCCCATAAAATTCAGGAAAACAATATCTTCCAATACACCCTTGCGTATTTTCTCCTCGCCCAAAATGCTTCCGCCGTATTTTATGACAATTATTTTCTTATGAAACTTCTTGATATAAGGCAGCGCTTCGATTAATACATCCGCTTTTCTGATTGCTTCTTCCATATCCAAACCCCCGCTTAATTATATTCGGCGTTAATCTTAATGTATTCAGGAGTCAGGTCTGAAGTATAAATAACCGCGCAAGCCTTACCCTGATTTAACGCAACGTTGACAACTATATCTCTTTTCATTAAAGAACTCACTTTGATCTTTAAAGCTTCTTCTTTGACCCCTGCCCCGATTGAGCCGGCGGCAGAAGCGATCCTGCCAAAATTCGGATTCTGGCCATAGACCGCTGTTTTAAAAAGATTGGAATTAGCTATGTTTAAAGCCACCGCCTTGGCTACTTTATAGTTTCTGGCCGACTCAACGCTGATCTTAATAAATTTGCTGGCGCCTTCAGCGTCCCGGACAATCATTTTAGCCAATTCCAGGCAGACTAAACTTAAAGCCTGGGTGAATAAATCTAAACTTTTTCCTTTGCTGATCAAAGCATTGGCCGCCTGGCCGTTTGCCAAGAGTATTACCGAATCATTCGTGCTCATGCATCCATCTACCGTTATGGAATTAAAAGAACTCTCTACGGCGGCTTTCAAAGCCTTATTTAGCGCTCCCTGCGTAATATCAGCGTCTGTAAAAATAAAACTGAGTAAAGTAGCCATATTCGGAGAAATCATCCCGGCGCCTTTGGCTACCCCGCATATAGTAAGTACCTTAGGCCCGAGATTAAATTTTACCGTAAAGGCTTTGGGCCAAGTATCAGTTGTCATTATCGCTCTTGCCGCTTCAGCTATGCCTTTTTTGGATAATTTCTTAACCAAACCGGGTATTCCCAGTTTAATTTTAAGAACAGGCAGCCTCTTGCCGATTATTCCGGTGGAAGCTACTAAAACATCTTCCTTCTTTAAGTTTAAAACCGCGGCTAACGCCTTAACAGTGCTTAAGGCGTCCTTTAAACCGGTCTTACCGTTAAAACAATTCGCGTTTCCGCTGTTAGCGATAATCGCCTGAAATTTATTATTATTTTTTAAGTAAGCCTGGCTTAAGGCTACCGGCGCGGCTAAGATATTATTAGTTGTAAAGAGGCCGCTGGCCTTGGCCGGCTTTTCCGAAAAAAATAAAGCCAAGTCCGGCTTCCCTGATCTTTTTAGGCCGCAGGATATCCCGCTGGCCTGAAAACCTAGCGGTAAAACTCCATCTTTATATTTTTTCATAGTAATCCAGTTGTTTCCGGAAACTTATACATTATATTCATGTTCTGCACTGCCTGACCCGAGGCGCCCTTGACCAGATTATCAATCGCGCTGATTATAATCAGGCTATCCGAATTATCCTTGATCCCGATATCGCAAAAGTTCGTCCCCACGACATCTTTTAACCTCGGGAATTCTCCCTCAGCTTTTATTCTTACAAACGGCTCTTTCTTATAAAACTTTTTATATAACTGAACCAGGTTTTTACTTTTTACTTTTGACTTTTTACTTTTCTTCACATATATCGTCTCTAATATTCCCCTGTTCACCGGTAAAAGATGCGGTACAAAAGTCACCTTGACCTTTTTTCCGGCTAAGGCTGATAACTCCTGATTGATTTCCGGGGTATGCTGATGCGCGCCGACTTTATAAGCCTTAAAATCCTCTTTGTCCTCTGAAGAAAAAAACTCTTCGGCTGTTTTTTTGCCCGCCCCGCTTACTCCGGATTTGGCGTCAATAATTATGGAATTTAAATCCGCCAGATCAGCAGAAATTAAAGGCGCTAAAGCCAGTATGGCTGCCGTCGGATAACACCCCGGGTTAGCCACGATTTTCGCGTTTTTAATCTGGGCCCGGCATAATTCCGGCAAACCGTAAACAGAGCCTTGAAGATTCTTCTTATCTTTATGTTTATACTGATAAAATTTAGCGTAGATCTTAGAATCTTTAAGCCTGTAGTCAGCGCTTAAATCAATAACCCTTTTGCCCGCCTTCAATAGCTTAGGGACTAAATCCATAGAAGTGGTATGCGGAAGGGCCAAAAATACCACATCGCATTTACCGACGATGTTTTCTATATCCGGCTTTAAGCAGACTAAATTTAAGCGGGAGGCGAATTCCGGAAATACCTCAGCCAGAGGTTTATTGTATGAACTTCTGGAAAAAAGCCCGGATATTTTTACTCCCGGGTGCTTCAGGAGAATCCGGATCAATTCTTCTCCCGTGTAACCCGATACTCCCACAATCCCGATATTTACCATGTTTAACGCGCTCCTCTATAATAGGTTAATATTAGAATAAAAACCCGTCGTAGTCAAGAATTTTCTCGTCGGAATATATAAATAAAAAATCCCGCTGGCTTTCAGCGGGATTTCCTATTCTTAGATCTATGTATCTATTTCAAATAAGTCTAATAGTTTTACCTCTTAGTCCACTGGAAGCGTTTGCGCGCGCCCTTCTGGCCGTACTTCTTGCGTTCCTTTGCCCGAGGGTCACGCGTTAAATACCCTTGCTTACGCAATAGGTCCTTTAACGCCGGGTCAATAGAAATCAACGCCCGCGAAATACCCAGCCTTAAAGCCCCTGCCTGGCCGGTAAGTCCGCCTCCTGATATATTAGCAATTACATCGTATTTATTCATATTATTAGTCACGTCTAAAGGTTGTTTTACTATAATCCTGTCTGTCTCCCTCAAGAAATATTTTTCATATGGCCGTCTATTAACCAAAAAATCGCCTTTGCCGGGAACAAGACAGACCCTGGCTACTGATTCTTTACGTCTGCCTACCGCGCTATATTTAACTTGATCACTCATTTATTTTGTTTTATACCTCCAAAACTTGCGGGTTCTGCGCTTTCTGCGTATGCTTATCATCAGCATAAATCTTTAGTTTCTTTAACATATCATGGCTTAACGAGCCCTTGGGAAGCATGCGCCGGACTGCCAGCTTAAATACGGTCGTCGGCTTATTCTTAAACATCTTCTCAAAAGAGACTTCTCTTAGACCACCCGGATACCCTGAATAACGCCGGTATACCTTTTGCTTAGTCTTCCTGCCGCTAAGCCTGATTTGAGCGGCATTAATCACAATGACGGCATCTCCGGTATCTATATGCGGGGTAAAAATCGCTTTATGCTTACCCCTTAAGATAGACGCTACCTTAGCCGCTACCCGGCCGAGTATCTTATCCTTGGCGTCAACTAAATACCAAACCCTCTTGATATCCTCTTTTTTGGCTACGTAAGTCTTTTTCATAGATTGTTAAGTATAACACATTTATACTTTAAGTCAAATATTTTTTATAGTTTTATACAATGTCTCCTCCAGCCTTCCGGCTTGCCAAAAGGCCAATAAAGCCACTAACCCCAGGCTTAAAATCCACGCAAAAGGCAACCCCGCCTTCCTTATTCTGGCCTTAACCTCACAGCCGGGATTTTTATACACTATAAAGAAATCATTTTCTCCTGCTTTAACCAGCTTGAGAGCGTCTATTATTTTACTAGTCACACTGGGGTCGTCTATCTGAGAGAATATTATTATCTTGGAAGAGGTAAGCGGGTTATAGTTCTCAGGCAGCCTCATCTCCGGCAGTAGGGCGTTAGCGGTCGCTCTTCCGGCAAGGCTGGAGACTGTTAAGCCTATAAAATTCAGGGAACTAAAAACTATATCCTTATCCTCTGAATTTTCCCTGACAATATTAGCGGCGGAAAGATATTGTTTCGGGAACCATAATACCTGGCCTTTAGACAAGACTAAATTAATCAAACCGGAATCCAAAACATTTATTTTATAGCTTAATTTCTTATCGCCCATGCTCTTATACATTACCCAGGTAGGAGAGATTACCAACATGAATACGACAATTATCAAAATCACATATTTTTTGTTGAGCGCGTTATATAAACGGTCTAAAAAAAGCGCGGAGAGTAAAATCAGCGAAAAATAACCTTCGCCAGAAAGGAAACGGTAAGGATAAATAATAAATATAAAACCGGCCACGAGCAAGGCCGGAAATAAATAATACTTTCTTTCCATCTTCAGGGCTACGCTTAATCCCAAAACCGCCAATAATAAATCCACTACCTTGACTTGGGATAAGTATTTTTCGTTTAAATTAGGCCCTACAGCTATCATAGATTTTAGCCCGCTCAATTCCTGGATAACCATAGGTATGGCCAGAACAAAAGCAACAGCGCAAACAAATAAAGCTTCCCTTCTTGCCTCCTTATTAAATACTCCATAGAGGATAAGGCCTAAAATAAAAAACCAGGATAACCCTATATGCGTATAAAAACAAAGAACCAACAATATAGACGAACGGATGAGCCTGTTTTTAAAGAACTGACCCAGAGATAAAATTCCGAATATAAACGCCAGTGTCGCCGGAATATGGTTGGTCAGGGATAGATAAAAAGAAAATGAAGAAAAAAACATAAATAAGACAAAAAAAGCAAGCCTCTTGCTGAAATTCACTCTGATAAAATTCCACAAAACTCCTAAAAATATAGTTGGAATAATAACTTCGCATAATTTCGCTATGATTATCTGGCTTACGCCTGACTTAAGCATTCCCGCGAGCATCAAATGAAAAAACGGCGGGTAGACATGGATCCTTCCCACCGGCGCGTATTGCCAAAAATCCCAGCCGCTATATCCTCCTGCCTGGATAAAACCCCAGGCAGTCAAAAGATGGTAATAAATATCCATAGATTGCAATAAAACGCTCCAACGGATACATTGGAGAAGAAAAAAAGTAAAAATTGCAGCCTTAGCGAAAAAATCCCAGGAGATATTTCTTGGGTGTTGGTCAATCATGAGTTAATATTTTACTTTCAGCAGGCAAAGGCCCCTTGGAGAAGCAGTTTGGCCGGCGAGCATCCGGTTACGCGCAAGCAATATCTTTTTTAAGGAGCCTGGAGCAAGCCTCCCTCTTCCTATTTCAATTAACGTCCCCACTATATTTCTTACCATATTATATAAGAATCCATCAGCTTCTATATCAATATGGATAAGACTATTTCTTTTCCTGACCGCTATCTTTTTTATCACTTTTACCGGATTCTTCTCTTTACCCCGGCTAGCCGCAAAAGCGCTAAAATTATGTTTTCCCAACAAAATCCTGGCTTCCTTACGCATAAGTTGCGCATCTAAAGGATGCGGATAGAAAAAAACCGTGCTCCTTAGCAAAGGAGAAGAATAATCCCGGTTTAATATTGTATAACGGTAAACTTTTGCCTTGGCGCAAAAACGGCTATTAAAATCAAGAGCAGCTGCGCTTAAACTAATGACCTTTATATCCTCGGGTAAAAGCCCGTTTAAGGCTATCTTTAATCTGGATAAAGGAAGATTGGAACGGGTAAGAAAATTAGCTACCTGTCCGCGGGCATGCACGCCGGCGTCAGTCCTGCCTGAAACAATTAATTTTATTTTTTCCTGGAGGATCTTGCGGAGGGTTTTTTCGATTACTGCCTGGATTGTTTTACCGCGGCCCTTAGGCTGGACCTGCCAGCCCGCGTAATGCGTCCCGTCGTATTCTATTTTGAGCTTGAGATTACGCATTCGGCTATTTGCACTGCGTTGGTAGCGGCGCCTTTACGCAGGTTATCAGCCACAACCCATAACCATAAGCCATTTTTTACAAATGCATCTTGGCGTATCCGGCCAACAAAAGTCTCATCCTTACCCTCTACATCTTTAGGCATAGGATAAAGATTATTCTTAGGCTCATCCATTAAAATTATTCCCGGCGCCTTAGAAAGAATGGCTTTAACTTTATCCACCGAAATGGAGCGCGAAGTTTCAATATAAACTGACTCTGAATGTCCGGTCCGCACCGGGACCCTTACCGTGGTTGCTGAAATTTTAATTTTCGGCGCGTGCATTATTTTATGAGTTTCTTTGACCAGTTTCCATTCTTCGTTAGTATAGTCTCCTTCGACAAAAGAACCGATATGCGGAAAAACATTATAGGCCAGCTGTTGCGGCATAGATTTATTGACCGCGCTTACGCGCACATTGCTAAAACCACCCTGCGCTATTAAAGAAGTCTCTTCCTTCAATTGCTCAACCGCGCCCTTCCCCGCGCCGCTGGCAGCTTGCAGGGTAGTGACGATTATCCTTTTAATGCCGGCCTTCTTATGAATCGGGTTTAACGCTACAACCATCTGGATAGTTGAACAATTAGGATTGGCAATAATTCCTTTATGTTTCTTAACATCCGCCGCATTTACTTCCGGGACAACCAAAGGCACGCTCGGGTCCATCCGGAAATCCGCGCCATTATCAATGACTACCGCGCCTCTTTTTACCGCCTCCTGCGCGTAAGCAACCGCCGCGCCCTTCTCTCCCTCGGTCCCGGCGAATAAAGCGATATCTATGCCCTCAAAACCTTCCGGGGAAATCGGTTTTACTGAATATTTTATACCATCTACATCTATATCGCGGGCAGAGCGGGCAAAAACCCGCAGTTCTCCGACCGGAAAATTGCGCTCTTTTAATACGCGCAGCATTTCAATCCCGACTACCCCCACTCCGATTACCGCCACATTATATTTTAGTTTTTTCATTTTTAAATATTCTCCACCACTAAATCTCCGACCTCGGTCGTAGAATAACCCATTTTACCCGCGGCTAGAGACGTTAATTTCTGGCTGGCAACCTTGATGACCGCATCCTCAACTGCCTTACCCGCCTTAGCTTCCCCTAAATTCTCTAACATCATCCCCGCGGCGCAAATCGCCGCCAGCGGATTGATTACATTTTTACCCGTATATTTGGGAGCGCTTCCGCCGATAGGCTCAAACATGGAAACGCCTTCAGGATTAATGTTTCCGCCCGCGGCAATTCCCATCCCGCCCTGGATCATCGCGCCCAGGTCAGTAATGATGTCGCCGAACATATTATCGGTAACAATAACGTCAAACCACTCCGGGTTCTTCACAAACCACATAGTTGTCGCGTCCACATGCGCGTAATCCGTGGTAATATCAGGATATTCCTTGGCCACCTCGTAAAAAACCCTCTCCCAGAGATCCCAGGCAAAAGTCAATACATTGGTTTTTCCGCAAAGAGTAAGTTTCTTTCTTTTGTCGCGCTTACGGGTATATTCAAAGGCATAGCGGATACAACGCTCGACACCCTTACGCGTATTATAGGAGGTTTGGATCGCGACTTCCTCCTTAGTTCCTTTATCTTTAAACTCACCCATACCTTTATACAGGCCTTCGGAATTTTCGCGCACAACTACAAAATCAATATCTTCCGGCTTCTTATCTTTTAACGGGCAAAAATTAGAATTATAAAGCTTGACCGGCCTTAAGTTTATATACTGGTCCAGGGCAAACCTTAGTTTTAACAATACGCCTGTCTCAATGATGCCGGGTTTCACATTAGGATCGCCGACTGCCCCCAGGTAAATCGCGGCATACTTCTTTAATTCTTTGATATCTTGAGCATCCACTAACTTTCCGGACTTTAGAAACCTGGCTCCGCTAAAATCAAATTCTTTGGTTGTATATTCAAATTTGAATTTCTGGGCGGCTGCCTTTAAGACCTTCAGGCCCTCTCTAACCACCTCCGGACCAGTGCCATCTCCCGGAATAACCGCTAGTTTATACATTTTCTCCTCTTTCTATCCGCACTCCTCAATAAGTTTAATAAAATTTTTATTGATAAATACTATTTTTTTATTACGGCACATTCCTAAAAATGACCCTGCGCCCTTGATCCGGGCTTCGGTAACAGCTAGAAAATCATCCTTACGGCTGTTTAAAAAATCATTCAGCCGCATACCCTGATCAACATACATGAAACCTTTTACGGAAAGGCCTTCCCCGGTGATAATCTGGACTTTTAGCTTTTGCTTATCTATGTTCATCATCTAGCGCTCCTTTTTTGCCTTGATCCAATTCAGCAAACCGCCCTCTTTTACCAGCGCCTGCAGAAATTCAGGGAATTCTTGAGTCTTATAGGTAACATTTTGGGTCAGGTTTTTTATTATACCACCGTCTAAGTCTATTTCAATCAAATCCCCTTCTTTTATCTTTGTCGCGTCATCTGATTCTAGGAAGGGTAACCCTATATTTATGGCATTCCTGAAGAAAATCGCGGCAAAACTTTTGGCAATAACCGCCTGAATCCCCGCTCCTTTGATCGCTACCGGCGCGTGCTCGCGGGACGAACCGCAGCCAAAATTATTCCCCGCCACGATTATATCTCCGGGTGTAACCTTCTTCACAAAATCCGGAGCTATTGCTTCCAGGCAATGCGCACCCAACTCTTTGGCGTCAGTAGAAACAAGATATTTCGCCGAGATGATATCATCGGTATTTATGTCATCCCCGAATTTATGCACTTTACCTTTTATGATCATATTCTTTTTTAGGGACGGTTCTCAAGCTAATCTTAAACTGTCCCCTTAACGGGGACGCTTTTGCTTTGGCTTGAGAACCGTCCCTAATTTATCTCCTTAGGATGCGTGATCCTGCCTGTAATCGCCGAAGCTGCTGCCACGACAGGGTTAGATAAATATACAAAACTCTTAGGACTACCCATTCTGCCGATAAAATTACGGTTAGTAGTGGCCAGGGCGACTTCTCCTTCAGTTAAAATACCCATATGCCCTCCGAGGCAGGGCCCGCAGGTCGGCGTAGAGAAAACTGCGCCGGCTTTAACAAATATTTCGGCTAATCCCTCTTTCACCGCCTCTAAATAAATCTTCTGAGTAGCCGGAATTACAATCAATCTTAAGCCGGGTTTAACTTTCTTCCCTTTAAGGATTTTGGCGCTGGCCCTTAAATCCGAGATCCTGCCGTTAGTGCAGGAACCAATAACCACCTGATCCAGCTTAACATCTTTTAAGTCGCTTACCGGCTGAACATTGCTCGGTAAATGCGGACAAGCTACCTGCGGCTCTAGATCCGTCACATCCCACTCGTAAATTTTAGCGTATTGGGCAGCGCTATCGGATTGATAAAATTTAAACTTCCGCTTAAATTGGGAGACGTATTTTTTGGTGATCTCATCCGGCTCAATTATCCCTGCGCGCGCTCCGGCCTCAATAGCCATATTGCTCATGGAAAACCGGTCATCCATGCTCAATTTCCGGATTACCGGCCCGGAAAATTCCATAGCTTGATACAATGCCCCGTCCACTCCGATTTTACCGATAGTAAAAAGAATCAGGTCTTTGCCGCCGACCCATTTATTCAGCTTGCCGTTATAAATGAATTTAACTGAAGCCGGAACTTTAAACCAGCATTTTCCGTCAATAAACGCGCGGGCTAAATCCGTGGAACCTATACCCGTGGAATACGCCCCTAACGCGCCGTAGGTACACGTATGTGAATCCGCGCCGATAACCAGGTCTCCCGGGCCGACTAAACCCAACTCCGGCAGAAGCGCATGCTCTATCCCCATGCAGCCGACTTCAAAATAATTTTTTATCTTCTGCTCAGCAGCAAAATTACTTAATATCTTACACTGATTCGCGCTCCTTAAATCTTTTGCCGGCGCAAAATGGTCCGGCACAAGAACGATCTTGTTTTTATCAAATACGTTCTTAAATCCGGATTTCTTAAATTCTTCGATCGCTAAAGGCGCGGTAATATCATTTCCGAGGGCAATGTCAACATTGGCCTCAATAAATTCTCCCGGCTTAATATCGGTCTTACCGGTATGCGCCATTAATATTTTTTCTGCGATTGTATAAGGCATATTATCCAAAATAAATAGGGACAGCGACCATTTTTCTATCTATGCGACCAAGAAAAATGGTCGCTGTCCCTATTTATCGAATTTCTTTACAATGAGGGAGGCATTGTGTCCGCCAAAACCTAAAGAATTGGACATACAAACTTTGACCTCGGCCTTGCGGGAAACATTGGGGACATAATCCAGATCACATTCAGGATCAGGATGTTCATAGTTTATCGTGGGATGCACTATGCCGTCTCTGATACTCAAACAACAAACCACAAATTCCATTCCACCGGCAGCGCCCAAGGCATGGCCGATCATGGATTTAGTTGAAGAAACCATAACTTTCTTGGCATGAGCTCCAAAAGCCCTCTTCATGGAAAAGGTCTCAATCTTATCATTAAGTTTAGTGGAAGTACCGTGCGCGTTAATATAATCCACGTCTTCGGGATTAAGTCTAGCATCGGCCAAAGCCAATTTCATCGCCCGTCCGGCACCTTCGCCTTCAGGGTCAGGAGCGGTTATATGATACGCGTCGCAGGTCATCCCAAAACCGATAATTTCAGCGATGATAGGAGCATTGCGTTTTTTGGCATGCTCTAAACTCTCCAGAACCACTAAACCGCAACCTTCGGCCATAACAAAGCCATCCCGCTCTTTGTCAAACGGCCGGGATGCCTTTTGCGGAAAATCATTTTTCTTAGAAAGCGCCTTTAAGGCGCAGAATCCTCCCAGAGACGTAGCCACAATACAGCTTTCCGTCCCTCCGGTAATCATTACATCAGCATCCCCGCGCTCTATGATCCTGAACGCATCCCCTATGGCATGCGAGCCGGAAGCGCAAGCAGTAGCCACGCAGGAATTAGGGCCTTTAAAACCATATTTAATCGCCACTAAACCGCTGGCTTCATTAACAATCAACATGGGAATTAGAAAAGGCGACAGGCGCGATGGCCCTTTAGTTAAGAAGATCTTATGCTCCTCTTCTATTGTATGCAGGCTGCCTATACCTGAACCGATTAATACTCCAAACCTCTCTTTATTCCCCTTATCCAGATCCAAACCTGAAGAAACTATAGCCTGCTTAGCCGCAACCAAGGCATATTGGACAAACCTAGCGGTGCGCCGGGCTTCCTTAAAATCTATATCGCCTAAAGCCGGGTTAAAACCTTTTACTTCTCCGGCAACGCGCGAATCAAACTTGCTAGCGTCAAAGGTGGTTAATGGCCCTACGCCGCTCTTCCCCTCCTTTAATGCCTGCCAAAAAGTAGCGACATCATTGCCTACCGAAGAAATTATCCCTAACCCCGTGATTACTACTCTGTTTTCATGCATATTTTAATATGGACACTTAACTTGAGACTTATGTCCTCATTTAAAACTTACCCCGCTAAATAGAAATAGCGGGGTATTTTGCGGCTTATCTATATAAATTATTATTTGTTAGCGCTTTTTTCTTCAATATACTTCATAGCATCGCCGACAGTGGCTATCTTCTCAGCATCCTCATCGGGTATCTCAATGCCAAATTCCTCTTCTAATGCCATAACCAACTCTACGGTATCCAAAGAGTCTGCCCCTAAATCATCCACGAATGATGCCTCGGGAGTGACCTCTTCGGGTTTTACCCCTAACTGTTCCGCGATTATAGACTTAACCTTCTCTTGAACTGCCATTCTTTTTTCCTCCTTTTAGGATACTTATGCCATAACCATGCCGCCATCAACAGTAATTACCTGCCCGGTGATATAATTTGAATCAGCGCTGGCCAGGAATAAACAGACATTTGCCACATCCTGGGGCGTACCTAACTTAGCCAAGGGTATTGCTTCCAGCATTTTAGCTTTTACAGCTTCAGGAAGCTTGGCCGTCATCTCGGTCTGGATGAACCCGGGGGCTACTGCATTGGCATTAACATTGCGGCTTGCCAATTCTTTAGCTATAGTCTTTGTAAGAGCGATTATTCCGGCTTTAGAGGCGGCATAATTTGCCTGCCCCGCATTCCCCATTAAGCCGATAATGGAAGCGATACTTATAATCTTACCGCTTCTCTGTTTGACCATCGGCCGGGAGACTGCTTTGATGCAGTTAAACGTGCCTTTAAGGTTCACGTTTATTACCGCATCCCACTCAGCCTGGGACATCCTGAGTATCAGATTGTCTTTGGTAATCCCAGCGTTGTTAACTAATATATCAACCTTTCCGAATTTGTCAAGAATTTTGTTCACCCCGTCTTCTACTTTGGCGTAATCCGTAACATCCATCTCCAGGGCCAGGGCTTTTCTGCCTAAAGCCTCGATTTCCGAGGCTGTCTTCTGAGCTACTTCTAAATTTACATCCGCCACCACGATATCCGCGCCTTCCCTGGCAAAAGTCATAGCAATGGCCTGGCCTATGCCTCTTGCGCCGCCAGTGATAAACGCTACTTTACCTTCTAGTTTCATATTATCCCCCTATATCCGCGCTTTTCTCTATATTCGTAACCTGCGCAGTAGAATCTATCTTACGCAGCAAACCTTTAAGGACCTTGCCCGGGCCGAATTCGTAAAACTGCGTAACTCCTTTTGCAAGAATGAAACGCATTGAATCTTCCCATCTTACCGAAGAACGCACCTGATAAACCAGATTTTCTTTAATTTGACTGGTTTTATCCTGAGGCCAAGCCGTATAATTACTTATAACCGGCACAGAAGGGCTGGTAATATTGGTTTTCTCCAGCGCTTGCTTAAGGCCTTCCGTGGCTTCAGACATAAGAGAAGAATGAAAAGCTCCGCTGACTTCCAGCGGTAGCACTCTTTTCGCGCCTGCCTCAGTACATAAAATAACCGCTTTATCTATGGCTTCACTTTTACCGGAAATAACAGTCTGCCCCGGGCAATTTAAATTGGCGATTTCAGCACCGCTGACCAGGCAAATCTCTTTAATCTTATCAACCGCTAAATCCAAAACAGCAGCCATTTTACCCGGATATTTCTTCGCTGCTTCATCCATTAACTCGCCTCTTCTCTTAATTAGCCGAATACCATCCTCAAAAGCTAGGCTACCGGAGGCGATTAAAGCGCTGTATTCACCTAAACTCAAACCCGCCATATAGGCCGGGGTAACTTTGTTTTTGGATTTAAAGGCTTCGTAAGCGGCAATACTTACCGTAACTATCGCCGGCTGAGAAATCTTGGTTATTTTAAGTTGCTCTTCCGAGCCTTCAAAGCAGATCTGTTTAAGGTCAAAACCTAACACGGTTTGCGCCCGGTCAAATATGGCCCGGGCTGCGGGAAAATTTTCGTATAAATCTTTTCCCATTCCCGCATATTGGCTGCCTTGGCCGGCAAATAAAAAAGCTACCATTTGATAACAGCTGCTCCCCAGACCAGCCCGGCGCCGAAAGAATCCAGAAGAACAATATCGCCTTTTTTAATCCTGCCCTCTTTTGCTGCTTCCACTAAAGCTGTGACAGTAGAAGCGCTGGACATATTCCCGTACTTCTCTATATTAAGAAAAATCTGGTCCCCGCTCAGGCCTAATCTTTTGGCAACCGCCATGATGATCCGCGAATTTGCCTGATGCGGTATTATCAGGTCAATATCGGAAAATTTCAAACCGGCCTTCTCTAAAACTGTGAGGGCCGCGTCAGTCATAGTCCTGACGGCAATCTTAAATAATTCGTTTCCGTTCATTTTAATATAATGCAGGCGCTGCTCAACTGTTTCCTGGGTAGCTGGCTTCCGCGAACCGCCGGCAGGAAGATTTAATAATCCTAAACTTGAACCGTCGCAGCCAAGAAAAGTAGAGATTATGCCGCCATCCTTAACCTCCCCTAAGACACAGGCGCCGGCTCCGTCTCCAAACAATACACAGGTATTCCTGTCCTTCCAATCCGTGATAGAAGAAAGCTTTTCAGCGCCGATAACCAACGCGTTCTTATAGGTTCCGCAGGCAATAAACTGCTGGGCGATGGAGAGCGCGTAAACAAAACCCGCGCAAGCGGCAGATATATCAAAACAGGCGGCTTTTTTGGCGGATAATGCGTTCTGAAGAATGGAGGCAACCGAAGGAAAAGGCATATCCGGAGTAATAGTCGCTACAATAATTAAATCTAAATCTTCGGGCGCTAATTTGGCATTGCTCAAGGCTTCTTTCGCGGCGGCAAGAGCCAGATCCGAAGTAGCTTCACTGCTAGAGGCGAGCCTGCGTTCTTTTATCCCGGTGCGGGTAGTTATCCATTCATTAGAAGTATCCACCATCTTCTCTAAATCCGCGTTGGTCAGGACTCTTTCCGGTAGATACTCTCCGACTCCGATGATGCCTACTTTTTTCATGTTAATTTAATCGCCTCTGAGATCTTCTCATTAAACTTACGTTCTACTTCTTCCTTAGCTACTCTGATAGCGTTCTTGATCGCCTTAACATTGGAACGACCGTGACCGATGATAATTACGCCATCGACTCCCAATAGAGGCGCTCCGCCGTATTCGGAATAATCCAGCTCTTTCTTAAAACGCTTTAAGCTGGGTAAAAGAAAAAGTAACCCGATTTTACCCATAGTATTACTTAACAAATTCCTTTTTAAAAATACCTGCATCGCTTGAGCCGCGCTCTCGGCTACTTTTAACGCGACATTCCCCACAAACCCATCGCAAACAATAACATCACATTTACCGGAGAAAAGGTCTTTACCTTCAATATTACCTATAAAATTAAGCCGGCTCTTCTGAAGCAATTCATGCGTTTCGCGCATAAATTCAGTACCTTTAGCCTCTTCCTCGCCGATATTCAAGAGCCCTACGGAAGGATTAATTTTATTTAAAATAGTCCGGCTGTAAACGTCTCCCATAATGCCGTATTGCAAAAGCTGGTTGGGCTTAGGGTCGATATTCGCGCCGACATCAATAATCAAAGATGTACCTTTTACAGTAGGAGTAACAATGGCGATCCCGGGACGCTCAACTCCGGGTATAAGCCTTAAACCTAAAGTCGCGGCACAGACAACCGCGCCGGTGTTCCCTGCGCTAAAAAATGCTCCGGCTTTGCCTTCTTTAACTAAATTTATTCCTATGACAATAGAGGAATTTCTTTTCCTGCGCACGCTTAACGCGGCAGACTCGCACATCTCAATTGTTTCCGGGGCGTGGACTACTTCAATATTGCTTCCGGAATACCTGGCTTTCTTAAGCAGGGGCGCGATTTTTGCCTCATCCCCCACCAAGATTACTTCAGCCCCGTATTCTTTAACCGCTGCCAGCGTACCGTTAATTACAACTGCGGGCGCGTAATCGCCGCCCATAGCATCAACGACTATTTTCATTGGTTATTTCTCCGCAGAGTGTCCCCTTGGGAAGCGTCCCCCAGGTTTATTTCTTCTTTTTCTTTTCTTTTACTTTAATCTCAATGACTTGCTTGCCTTTATAAAAACCGCAAATTGGACAAACCCGATTGGACAATTTCGGCTGTTTGCATTGCGGACAAGGGGCAAGACCACTTGCTTTAATCTTCCAATGTGTACGGCGCTTGCGGCCGCGCGCTGAAGAATGCCTTCTCTTAGGTAGTGCCACAGTTACACCCTCCTTCGTTTAAATTATGCCCGCATCTGGGGCATAAACCTTTACAGTTATCGCTGCATAAAGGATTAATGGGATAGCTTAAAATTATCTCTTCTCTTATATCCGGATCCAGCTCGATTATCGGCTCCAGCTTGTCAACAGCGTAATGCAATTGTGTCTGCCTATTGAAACTTGCGCTTGCCTCTTCCAGGCAACGGCCGCAGACGATAAGCATAGGAGCATTTAAGTCCAAGGCTACGCCGATAGCGTTATAACTCTTGGTGACAACCGCCTTGGCCTTTAGCGGCCCGCTGAATTTAATGATCTCGGTCTCTAAATCTAACGCCGAGGGGCTAAATTCTTCGGTGAGGATTAACCCTGCATCAGGTATTTGCCTTGTGTCAATTTTCACTTCTTAGCGCTTAATTTTTCCTTAAGCGCTTTTTCCACAAAATCCGGGACAAAGCTGGATAAATCCGCTCCTAGAGAAGCTGTTTCTTTTAAAAGTTTGGAAGATAAATAGCTATAGGATTCATGGGGCATAAGAAAAATAGTTTCCACGTCGCCGGCGATCTTTCTATTGGTCAGGGCCATCTGGAATTCGTATTCGAAATCCGAGATCATCCTTATGCCTCTGACCAGGACTTTAGACTTTTGCTTACGCGCGAAATCCACTACTAAGCCGTCAAAATCAACTACCTCCACCCCTTTTAAACCGGCAGTAGCTTTTTTAAGCATAGCCACCCTCTCTTTAATATCAAAAAGCGGTTTTTTGCTGGGGTTAGCCGCTACCGCTACAATCACTTCAGAAAATATCTCATGCGCCCTTTTGATCAGGTCAATATGGCCGTTGGTTACTGGATCAAATGTCCCGGGATATATTGCCGCCTGACACATAGCTCAAGGCTCCTTTTTCCTATATAAAGAAAGAAAAGTATCCGAATATTTATACTGCCTGATTAAACTTAAAACTCCCAGGTTCTCTGGGAGGTTCTCTCTCTTAAAATGCTGCGCAATTATTAATCCATCGGGCGCTAATATATCATAAGCCTCCAGGGTTTGCAAGGTTTTTTTTGCCAAATCCTGATAATAAGGGGGGTCAAAGAAGATAATATCAAAGGTTTTGCGGCTTTTATGGAGATTCTCTATTATTCTTTGCGTATCAGAGGGGTATAGAATGCAATTTTCAGGCTTAAGTATAGCCAAATTTTCCTTTATAGTAAGTATACTCTCGGGATTAGCTTCCACCAGAACTACCCCCTTGGCTCCGCGGGATAAAGCTTCCAACCCTACGGCTCCCGAACCGGCAAAAAGCTCTAAAAACGTCAAACCTGCAATATCGCCCAGAATATCAAAAATAGCCTTCCTTACCTTATCCTGCGTTGGCCGGATACCCTTAGGCATTTTAAGGCTCCTGCCCTTATATTTACCCGTAGTTATGCGCATAATAGCTAATCTCCGGTTTTACCCCACCAGCATTAATTTCTCATATTCAGGAAACTTCTGCAACAGCTTTTCTTTTAAAAGCAAATTTTGCCGGGACTCTAAACGTAAATCCGCGCCCAGCAATTTTAGCGCCTCTTCCCTGGCTCTCTTTAACAGCTGCATTTGACTCAAAGGATTCGCTATTTTTAACTCGCTTAGGCCATGCTGCTCCTTGCCGAAAAACTCGCCCGGCCCGCGGATCCTTAAATCCTCCTCGGCTATCCTGAAACCGTCGCTATATTTGGCCATCGCGCTCAAACGGTGTTTTGCCTCTTCGGTCTGGGCATTGGAAATCAACACACAAGTTGACTCATCTTTACCCCTGCCCACCCTTCCACGTAACTGATGTAATTGGCTCAGGCCAAAACGCTCAGCCGACTCAATGATCATACAGGTGGCGTTAGGAACATCAATGCCGACCTCCAGCACCGTAGTAGAAACCAGCAAATCAATCTTGCCGGACTTGAATTCATCCATAACTTTATCCTGCTCTTCCTGTTTAAGCCGGCCGTGGATGAGCCCCAACTTAAAATCCTTAAATTCTCCGGCTTTTAAATCCACGTACATCTTCTTGGCTCCGGCGATATCCATTACATAAGATTCATCGATTACCGGATAAATTATATAAACCTGTTTTCCTAACTTTAATTCGTCTTTTGCCAGTTTGTAAGCCTGTCTTCTATCTGCCTGTTCGAATAAAATTGTTTTTATGGGGAGCCTGCCGGGCGGGAGTTCATGAATGACCGAATCATCTAAATCTCCGTATATAGTAATAGCTAAGGTCCGCGGTATCGGAGTGGCGGTCATGATCAGGACATCCGGATTTAGGCCTTTAGCCGGAAGAAGAGCGCGCTGGCCCACCCCGAATTTATGCTGCTCATCAATGATTACCAAACCGAGATTCTTAAATTTTACCTTGCCCTCTAATAACGCGTGCGTTCCGATAACTAAATCTATATCGCCGCTACCTATCTGCTTATAAATTTTATCTTTTTCTTTTTTTTCGGAACTGCCGGTTAGTAAACTTACGCTTATGCCTTTGACCTGCTCCTTGATTTTATTAAAATGCTGCCAGGCCAAAATCTCCGTAGGCACCATAAAAGCAGCCTGGTAGCCGCCCTGGATGGCCATTAAGCCGGCGGCAGTCGCCACAACGGTCTTACCTGAACCCACATCCCCCTGTAAAATCCTCTGCATAGGTTGAGGCGAAACCATATCCAGTTTTATTTCTTCTAATGCTTTTTCCTGGGCCCAGGTCAGCTTAAAAGGCAGGCCGGATATGAAACCTGAAACTAATTCTCCGTCTACCTTATGCGCGATCCCCCTCTTATCCTTCCTTTTTAATTTACGCAAAACCAGCGGAAGCTGAAATAAGAAAAACTCTTCAAAGCTTAGGCGCGTATAAGCCTCTTTTTGCAATTCGGTGTTCTCCGGAAAATGTATATTTAACAGGCTCTTGACTAAATTAAGCAGGTTATTCCTGCGCCTTATATCATAAGGCAGGCACTCTTTTAGTTTGGGTAAATATTTATCCAGGGTATTTTTGATTAAGCGGCGCAAGGTCCTTTGCGAAAAACCTTCCGGCAGAGAATAAACCGGGACCAGACGGCCGACGCTCAGTTGAGAATCGGTTGCATCATTAATAATTTCAAACTCCGGGTTACTCATCTGAAGTTTTGCTCCGTAAAGCTCGACCTTTCCGTATAATATAACTTCGGTTCCCGGCTTAAAATATTCTTTTAAGTAAGGCTGGTTAAACCATACGCAGGATACCCTCCCCGTATCATCACCGACAGCTACTTCGGTTATATTAAACCTGCGCCTGCGCCAGGAATTATGCTGGCCCAAGGCCAGGACCTTGGCTTTAATGGTCTGAGTTTCCCCCGGCCTTAACTGGGAAATCGGGACAAGATGGGTGCGGTCTTCGTAGCGGCGCGGGAAATAATACATCAGGTCGCTGATTGTATTTATACCGGCCTTGGCAAATACCTTTTCCCTCTTCGGGCCGATGCCTTTTAAATAGCGGATAGAAATATGCTCGGGCTTATCCATGATTAAATATTATACTATGAATTAGGGACGGTTCTCAAGCTAATCTTAAAGTGTCCCCTGGCAGGGGACGCTTTAGCTTGGAGTTGAGAACCGTCCCTATGCTATGGGACTTGAAATGCGGCAAAATATATGGCATACTTACTATGCAAGATAAAGGAACAAGCAACAAGGAGGAATAGGCAGATAGCGAAAGCTAAAAGGCCTATCACCTACAAGAAGACCCCGGAAGTAATCGGGGCTTTTTTGTTTATAGCTACCTGCATCCCTCAATTATAGCCGTCATTTCTTCTTTATTCTTGGCCCGGGAGGATTTTTCTCTTAAAGGACGTATCCGGCGAAAGCCTTTCGTGTACCAACCGAAGAACTTGCGAAATATTATCACGCCGTTTCTCTCCCCATAAAAAGCTATTGAAGCGTTTAAATGCTCAAGCATAATTTTAACTATTTTAGCTTCGCCAGGCTTGGGGATAATCTTACCTGTATTTAAGTATTCTTTTATCTCTTTAAATATCCAGGGGTTTCCCAGCGCGCCGCGGGCAATAGCCAGGCCATCGCAACCTGTCTCATCAAACATTTTTTTGGCTAACTGCGCTGACAATATATCTCCGCTGGCGATAACCGGAATGCTTAAGGCCTTCTTCACTTCCCGGATCACCTTATAATCAACACTACCGCTGTACCCCTGGGTTTTAGTCCTTCCGTGGATGAATAAACCGTTGACTCCGGCATCCTGGGCGTAAAGAGCTACTTCTTTAGCGTTAATATTATCCTTATCCCAGCCAGTGCGGATCTTTACCGTAACCGGGACCGCGGAATTTTTCACCACTAGCTTAAGTATCTTCTTTAATTTCTTGGGATCTTTTAATAGTCCTGCTCCCTCTTGCCTGCGGACAACTTTTTTTGCCGGACAGGCGGCGTTAAAATCAATAAGTTCAAATTTATATTTCTTTAAAACATCCAGAGCCTTAAGGATGTATTTATCTTCGCATCCTAACAGTTGCAAGCCTAAAGGCCTGTCTTGAGGAGTTGAGCTAAGCATGCTTTGCGTCCGCTTACTTTTATGGCTTATAGAGCGGCAATTAATCATCTCTACAAAAGCCAGTTCCGCCCCGAATTTCCGGTTAAGCAAGCGAAAAGGCAAGTCGCTAACTCCCGCCATTGGCGCAAGAATAAGATTCGATTTTAATTTTAGATTGCCGACTTTAAGCATATTTGTTATGTAACAATATTATTTACAGTAAGTTACGTAGACTGTCTACATTGCCATTGATTAAAGGATGTATTTGGGGTCTTTGATAAGAGGGTGATTTTTGATTTCGTTGGCTATATCTTGAGCGATACCGGGTTTGCCTAATTTATAATACATATAATTTTTATAACCTTCTACTCCGGGCTGGTCAAAAGCGTTGATATTGAGCAGCTCGCCTTCAAAGGCTGTTGCCATTTCAAAGAAAAATAAAAGCGCTCCCCAGTTATACGCGGATACTCTAGGCATGATAATCGTACAGTTCGGCCGGTTTTCGCTGGCCAAGGCCCACTCTGTTGCCTCCTGGGCCAAATGCATAAGCGCACTAAAACTTTTCCCGGAAAGCAGATCCCCTTTACCCGGTATTTTTAAATCTGTCCTAAAATGCTCAACCCGAATAAAAGTAAGGACTTTATTATCTTCTCCTTCAACGTTATTTTGCTGAATAGAATGCAGATCGTTGGTTCCGGCGGCAGATATGGGAGTCCTGCCCTTACTAAATAAGGATCCTTCATCCGCCAGCCAATTTTCTACTCCATCATTATCTACCTCGATCTTACGGTGGTATTTTTTACCTAAGCTTTCCGCTAAAAGCTGCACATACCAATCTGCCGTGGATTTAAGCGTTTGCGAAAAGGGCATTAATATAGCTAACGATTTTGCCTTTTTACGGTAGAGAATTGTATGCAATAAAGCGTACATATACGCCGGGTTCTTCAATATATCATCCTGACTGCAGCGATCAAACATCTCCTTAACACCCGAAAAAAGTTCTTGGATATTTACGCCCGCGATTGCCAGGTGGATCAAACCCATATTAAACTCTGAGAACCTTCCGCCTACGCCTTTTAAAATCGGAAACGCGCGAAAGCTTAAAGCATCTTTCTTTTGCTCACGCTTTACCTTTTCCCGCAAAGTACCGGATTGGGGATCGGTAATCGCCAAAATCTGCCGGCCGTATCTCTTACCTACTCCTTTTTTCAGCCAAGCTTCAACTAACGCAAAGGCTGCCTTAGATTCTGTGGTTTCTCCGGATTTAGAGATAATAATGACGAATGTTTTTTTAGGTAAAAGGTGTTTTAATAAAACCTGCAGTGTATCCGGATCCATATTATTACCTTCCAAATAAAACCGCGGCGATCTCTTTCTTAAGGGCTTAAATTCATTGTAATAAGGCGCGCACAAGGCATCCTGCGCGGCTTTCAGGCCTAAATATGAACCACCGATTCCCAAGGAAATGACATTTTCATATTTTTTAGCGATCTCTTTCCCCAGTTTCTGGAGCTTGGCGATCTCCTTTTTATCCTGCTTAAAAAGAACCACCCACTCAAGGCCTAAATTGACTCTTGCTTGAGGGTTGGCAATAATCTTCTTTAAGTGCCCTGCGCAAAGTCGCGCCTCCGGAAGTATCTCATCAATATCCTGCTGGCTTACGCCATGCGCGCTGCCGATACTCGCGCTGAACATATTATTAAAATCAAATTTTATTTTTTCCATAAAACTCCCTTCCTACCGTAACGGCAGGCTTTTATTTATAAGCAATCTTAATAGTCGTATGGACCCCGTCCTGCCAGGGCCAAAGCATAGCGAACAAAGAATTGATACCCACGCCCTTAAAATAAAGGGTTTGTCCGCCCTGGATACCGCCGAAATCCTTTATCGCTTCATCCATCTGGCTGGTCAACTTATCCTTAGAGGGCCAGGCAGGCTCGCCGAAAAAATTCGTTAATCTGGCGTTAAGCTTAACCAGCTCTCCCTTGATAAAAACCGCCTCAAAATAATCGCTGTTATCCGAACGCAAGGTCTCCGGGCTCAAAGACTTTACTTCATCCCTTATTCTCTTAAATTCCATATCCACTCCCATTGTTTAATTATATCAGATAATTCCTAATCCGGGATTTTTATTTTCCGAACCTATTTTAAATAGGCCTTGATGATTTTCTGCTCAGCTAACGGCTTGTCAGACCCGGAAGTCTGGGTATTCTCAATCTTTTGCACTACATCATAACCAGAAATAACTTCGCCAAAAATCGTGTGGCGCATATTTAACCAAGGCGTTGCGGCAGTGGTAATAAAAAACTGGCTGCCGTTTGTGCCGGGCCCGGCATTAGCCATAGCCAAAATCCCGGCTTTATCAAATTTAACGTCTGAACTTACCTCGTCTTCAAACGGTTTTCCCCAAACAGATTCTCCTCCCGCGCCTGTTCCGGTGGGGTCTCCTCCCTGAATCATAAAGCCTTTTATCACTCTGTGAAAAATGAGGCCGTTATAATAACCTTTCTCAACCAGTTTAGTAAAATTCTCACAAGCCTTAGGAGCGGCTTCCGGCATAAGTTTAATCTCTATTGAACCCTGGGTAGTCTCCAACACTACAATATTTTTATCCATTCCGTATGCTCCTTCTGCTAACTGGTTAATAAAAAATAATGAAAATATAATGACTGTGATATTCCTGACCACTTTGTTCCTCCTATTTTATCGTTAGATTCTTGGTGTCGTTTAATTCCATAAAGATTTTATTTACCTGCTCCATCTCAATACTTCCCTTTAAGATATTGCAATCCAAGAGGTGGCCGCCGTGTTTTCTATCCCGGGAGATAAAATGCAGGTGATAACCCGCGACATTAAGCTCTTTCATATACTCGGGGAAATAATACCCCACTAAAGTCCCTTTTATACCGCTGAATTTGGAAACGCTTTGATTTTTAGCCACTTCGGTAAACGGCGTATACGGCTCCTTTTGTTTTTCAATGCTCCTGGTCTGTACAAAGTCGAATTCTCCCTCTAACTTGATCGCGAAAATTGAATTCTTATCCGGTAAGAGCAGATCCAGGTATTCAGTGATTTCTTTTAAGTCTAAAGGCTTCTCTAAAACAGCGTGGATTGACGGCTTAAAATAATTAGCGGTGGCAAACGGGATCTCCAGATTATTTTTAGCTATAACTATCCTTCCGTCCGCTTTGGCCTGATAACAAACCTTTCCCAAAAGGATCAGCTCTCCGTCAACTCCGTTAAAGGTGCCCATACCGAAGTCGCCGTGTTTTTTGAGTTCTTTACAGGCAAGCTTTCCGTCATAAACCCCGGAGTAGAAAGCATTGACGGTAGAATACTGAAATATTTTTGCTTTATCTTTCCGGCAATGCGCGCAGCCGCTGGATAAGGCGATAATCAAAGCCAGTAAAAAGACAAAATATTTTTTGTTCATAATCCGCCTCCTTCTATTTGCTGTATTGCATAGGTTATATTATAACCTTAAAATTAAAAATCTCAATAAACAAAAAATCCCAAGCATAAATTTCATGCCTGGGATTTTTTGTCTATTTCTTACTTTTTAGGCAACGTGCACGTTTACTGCGCGCGGGCCCTTATCGGATTTTTCGACATCATAAGTTACTGCCTGGTCCTCGTTTAAACTTTCAAATGTAACATCCACAAGGCCGGACTGATGAAAAAATACCTCTTTGCCATCCGCATCAGCGATAAAACCGAATCCTCTGTCGCGGACTAACTTCTTTATTTTTCCTGTAGCCATTCCTTCTCCTTTTTAAAAACAAGCCCGGCCCTTGTTAAAAGAGCCGGGCTTACCCTTGGTTATAACTTCACTACATTAGTAGCTTGTTCACCTTTAGGACCTTTTTCAATGTTGAATTCCACTTCCTGACCTTCAGCTAAAGATTTATAGCCCTCGCCTTGAATCGCGCTGTGATGCACAAATACGTCGTTACCGGACTCGGGTGTGATAAATCCAAAACCTTTCTGGTCTGAAAACCACTTTACTTTTCCTTTTGCCATTATTTACTACCTCCTTCCTTGTTTAATTTATAGCAAATAACGGCAGATACAAAAAAAGCCACAAGGTTAGTCATGTACACCATGCGGCCTCAAGACCTCTAATCCCTTATTTACTACTGTGATGAGTATAACACTTTTTAAGGTCTTGTCCAGTAAAAAATGCGTTATTTTTTCTTTCTTTTAGGTTTAAATTCCGTGCATAAGACATCTACTAAAGGAGAGATTTTGTTGTTTTCGTAAGGAAAATCTTTGCAGGTCTTGGGCTTATGCCGGTAATCAACTTTATGTATCGCGCACAGCCCGTCAGGCCTGAGGAAAGAACAGGCTTCATCCTCGTAGCTTGTCCCAACGCAATACCCGGAAGGAAAATCCTTGTCTATCTCTAAATGAAAAAAATCGCCCTTGATTCCCAGGGACAAAATCTTTTTCGCTTCTTCCAGGTCGATCCAGGCGCCGAATTTACAGCAATGGGCCTGGGATTTACAGACAAAACAATCAATATCTAATTTCGCTCTTCTCTTCTTAGCCTTTTTCATATATTAGAATAGTTGTTACCTTATGAAAATAAGTAAAATGAAATATACCGCCATTACTGCCAGCCCAAGAGGCACTCCGACTTTTGCCCACTCTGAGCTCTTTATCTTAAGCTTGCCTGCTGAAATAATATTCGGGATATTACCCGGTATAAGCATTCCACCCGCGATTAAAAGTCCAAGCAAAATAGATTTTATCTGCAACAGGCCCATTGCCGGAGATATTTCAGCAGCGGCTAAAGTCGCGTTATCCAGCACAGCTGAAACCATATTCATCCAATAAAGGCCGTGATAAGGTATCTTTAATATATACGTGTCTATTATCGGCTTAAAACCCTTTCCCAGTAAGACCAAGGCCATAACAAAAAAATAGACCTTAACCGCCCTTATGGCTATATCCCTTATATTATCTCTTCTGCTTTCTTTTAAGCCGGGCTTATTTTGGCGATTATTAGGCGCGATAGCCATACCCAAAAAGCCGAAAGTAAAAATGCCCGGGATTATAAAATGCCAGAGATGTTGCATTAAAAAGAAAAAACCGGCCAGATAAGGCTCTCCTCTAAGTTTAGCTGTAGCAATAGTGGAAAGCGGCTCTCCTATCGGGGTTAAGACAGCTCCCAGGCCTATGGAAAAACAGGCCAGGACCACTAAGAAAATTTCATCTTTTCTCTCCAGTGTAAGGCAAGAAATTATTTCAACCAGCACCAGGGCCGCGATTATCGCGGTGATAACGCTGGATAATAACCCCAGGCTGACTATTAGCAGAAATGCGAAAAATTTTACCCCGATTAAATCCACTACTTTATTTACATTATGCGCGATAGGTTTTTGTAAAATCCTGAAGATGAACCCCGCGCCAAAAACCGCCAAAGTTATCCTTAACGGCTCGATTAAAGATTCTTCTATTAAACCCAGGTTCCATTGGGAGGTAACAGTGACGGCAATACAACCCATAGCGAAAAGAAAAATCTCCAGCTCCTCCTCTATCCTTTTTACTGAAAAAGGAGCCAGCAATACAATCGCCAATATAATAAATAAACCTAAAAGCATCATTTTAACCCCTCTTAAATTTAAATCCGAACCGGAAAATATTATACTCCTTAAACCAAAAAAAGGAAAGCGCTTTCCCAAAATACCGCTTTTGCCCTTGATTTTTATTGAGGATATTGCATACTTCTATTGCGTTTACTCAACAAGGAGGGCTCTCGCAAAAAAACCCCGAAGGATTCGGGGCTTTTTTGTTTTAAGGCTCAAATTCTACTCCCAAAACAATCTTATTTCCTGTAAACTTTCTCCCTTCCCAGCTTAGGCAACTTGGGCAGTTTGGAAAGCTCCCTGGCCATCTCCCGGCTTAATGCCGCGCAGGTTGAACTTAAAGCCTGAGCTAGACCAAAATAATTAGGCGGATTAATCGGCTCACTGAACTGTGACCTTTTGGTCAACACCATTTTCCGGCTTTTAGCGTTAATAACCGACCATTGAACCGTAACAACCATATCCTTCCGAAACTGGCTATCCAACTGAACAATATTCGCGATTACCTGATAATCCAGCGGAATCGCGAAATTGCAGGGAAAAACCTGGAAGCTGGCCGCGGGAAGCATGGTCGCCAGATTCTCGCTGATAATCCGCGCTAGCGCCGAATCCAAGGGTTCCCCCCAGCGGTCAAGCTGGGCAAAGGATAATGTCCCGTTAGTATTTTTGGTAACGATCTGCGGCCGATCCTGGTAATCCGGAACTCCTATCGGGCCAACCTCTATGATTATATCAGGAGCAATTTCCAATTTCTCGGCTGCCTGCTCCTTACTTATTGAATTAAGCATGTAAAACCGCGGGTTAGGAGTACCGGGGACAGATAGGCACCCGCTGGCCGTAAAAATAAATAACACTACTGCCGCGTAACGTAAAATACCGGAGTCTCTCATCTTATTCTCCTTTAGAAATTGATTTTCCTTTTAAAAGAGCTTCGGGATGCTGCTCAAGATATTCCACAAATAAACCAAAAGAACGCGCTGAATTAGTCACTTCTTTTAAGGTCCTATCCAATTCCGAAATCCCCTCGGAATTTACCAGCCTGTTTATCCCGGCGACCGCCTGCTCTAAATTAGAAGTGATCTCCTTAATCGGAATATCATCCATAACCTCAAAAATATCCGGCGATATGGGCAGCGCGGGTAACTCCGGGTAATCTTTAATAATGCCATACATTCTCTCCGGCCTATCCGGATAGAAATCAAAGGCGAGCATAAGCTGGCCGGTGATAAAACTCTGGATCTCAAGCTTGGCCCGCAGGCCCTGCTTGATTAACATGGAATAATCCGGATACCCCGGCCCCTCAGGAATTCCCCTTACCCGCGATAATTCAATATCAATAACCACCGGGATAAGGACTTCTTTAGACTCCTGATCGTACATCAGGTTTATACTGCTGACGTTCCCGATTTTTACTCCTCTAAAAATTACCGGCGCGCCTACTGAAAGCCCCTTTACTGAGCCGTTAAAAAATATGACATATTTATCTGACTGCTTAAAAATTGCCCCTGAACCGAAAACCAATATTGCCGTCAGCAATAATGCTACCGCTCCGACCACAAACGCGCCAATCACTGTTTTATTTACTTTTTTAATCATCGGGCGACTCCTTGTTTCTCTCCTCTTGTCAAAAATTGAATGACCCTGGGGTCTTTAGAATCCGCTAATAAACCTTTGGGGCTGCCCTCGGCGATCATAGTCTTGCTTTCAGTGTCCAGCAGGACAGCGTTATCCCCCACGGCGAAGATACTGGCCAACTCATGCGTAACAATCACGATGGTAGCGCCTAGAATATCTCTTAAGCGGATAATTAAATCATCCAGCATCCGAGCGCTTAACGGATCAAGCCCGGATGAGGGTTCGTCAAAAAATATAATCTCCGGGTCCAGCGCGATAGCCCGGGCCAGGCCTGCCCTCTTACGCATCCCGCCGCTTATCTGAGCCGGATAAAAATCAGTATAACCTGTCAACCCCACTAAAGCCAGCTTTAATTCTACCATCTCCCGGATCTGAACGGAAGAAAGTTTGGAATAAAGTTGTAAAGGCAGGGCGACATTTTCTCCCAAGGTAAAAGAACTCCAGAGCGCTCCGCCCTGATAAAGCACCCCGAAACGCCGCATCATCTCCTGTTGAGCTGACTCATCCTGTTTCCAAAAGTCAACTCCGTTGTAGAGGACCTCTCCCTTTAGCGGCTCTTTAAGCCCGATTAAAACTTTAAGCAGGGTGCTCTTGCCGCAACCGCTGGGGCCCATGACTACAAAGATATCGCCCTTGTTTACGCTAAAATTAAGATCACGCATTACCGCGTAATCATCATAGCTTAAATCCAGGTTGCGCACCTCAATAACCGGCCGCGTATTTTTCTCCATATATTACACTCCTAAAACCTGGCAAATAAAAGTAATAACAGCGGTAGCGACTACAATGCTGGTTATGGAAGTCACCACCGCCGAAGTAGTCGCCTCTCCTAATGCCTCGGCGCTTCTGCCGCACTTGATACCGCGCAGGCAACCGGAAACCCCGATGATTATGCCAAAAACAAAACCGTGCACCAGCCCTACCCAAAGATTACTCAAGCGCACGGCTGATTGAGTATGGTGCCAGTATTCCACCGGATTAAGGCCAAGGACACTGGTGCTGATAAAAAACCCGCCGACAATACCCATAAAATCCGCGTAAAGCGTCAAAAGCGGCAGCATAATCATTAAGGCTAAAACGCGGGGCATAACCAAAAATTCAACCGGAGATATTCCCAATGTTTTATACGCGTCTATCTCCTCATTTACCTGCATCAGGCCGAGTTCCGCGGCAAAAGAAGCTCCGGTGCGGCCGGACATAATAATACCGGTCATCACCGCTCCCATCACCCGGACCATACCGATGCCGACAATATCGGCGATATAAATCTGCGCCCCGAATAATTGAAGTTGCATTGCTCCGATAAAGGCCAGAATGATTCCCACCAGGAGACTTATTAGAGAAACAAGGCCCAGGGCATCCGCTCCGCAGCGTTGCACAATACCGAAAAAATCCTGACGGCGAAAATAAGCCTTACCGGTGAAAAACCTGCCGAAAGCGCAGGCAATTTCGCCTAAGAAATTAACCAGCGCGAGAATACCCGCCTTCAATTGTAAAAATTTATCCGCCGCTCTCTCAAGGAAAGACGCGGGTTTAATCTTTGACGGAATAGTTCTTTCGTGTTCTTTCAGGGCCAGCGTAAGTAGATTATTTATTCCTTCAGGAAGGCCTTCTCGTATAACCTGAATTTTCCTATGCCCGCACTCCCGCATCAAATGCAGCAGAAAAGAGATAAGCGCGCTATCCCAGGCGCCTATCTCTGATAAGTCAAATGTGAGTTGGGTGATATCTTTATGGCTGGAAAGTTCTGATATGACTTCTTCTACTGCGGGAAGCCCGGCGTAAATCTGCCACTCTCCGCTTAGTTTTAGGCGAAGAGTATTGGAGGAAGGATGTTCAAAAGAGAGTTTATTTAACGGCATATGGTTTTATTTTACGCCAGCTTATCCAGCTCTTCTACGCTAATAGCCGCGCAGGTGTTAAAGCCTATGCCGGTTAACTTAGTCAGGGCGATTGAGGTTTTCATCGCCTCATTTATCCCGGGGAAATCCGCCACTAACAAAATATCGTAACGGCCAAGCAAAGCAAGCATAGAAATGACTTTACCACCGGATTTTTCAATAAGCTCTATACCTTTTTTAGTCCGCTCAGCGGAAATCCCATTTAACGCGTCCGCCGAGTATTTTCCCAACATCACAAACTTTGCCATTTTCCACCTCCTGTTTTTTAATAACCCCTCAACCTGCGCAGCCCTGCGGCAGAACTTTCTCAAAATGCTGGTAATCTTTTAAAGATTTCCAGTTCCCTCCCCAAGTCCAACCCAAACCTATAAAAGTTTTTACAACCGGACAATCTGGAGAAAGTGTTCCCGGCTTACTGATATCATATACCGCTTTAGGAGGCAATACAATCTTTCCTTTAATATAAGGGTTTTGTACCGGATTAATATCAATGGCAAAACCATAAGCGTGTTTAGAAAGAGATTTACCTGCGGTTGCCAATCTATAATTAAAGGCGGAAGTATTATTGGCCAGCATGGATTGGTCATCCTCATTCCACTTTCCATCCTGAAAAAACCGGCTATGGGAAATGGGAATGACGGAAGTGATAGGAAATTTATTTTCTAAAGCCACCTGGAATACTTTCCGGATATCTTCTACGAGCCTTGCGTCTATAACCAGCTGCCCTTTGTGGATTTTCCCGTCAAATGAATAATAGAGGACATCTATAAGCCTTTGCCTGGCTTTAAATTTAGGCGGGCTCTCTTTTCTCAGCGCTTCCGGCAAAGACATATCGCTATCAATAATCGGATTCTGTAGGGAGCCGGCTGGAGATTGTTCAAATTCTACGGCTGGAGTTATTTCTACTCTGCTAATTTGCGTGACGCAACCGGACAAAACCGCAGTCAAGAATAAGAGAAAAATTCCTAAATATTTCTTGGCCATAATAGACCCTAATACCTGAAATGCACAAATATCCTGCCGAAATTTTTATCGTCTTTTTCAATGCGCCGGTATAGCCTTTTAATCTGCGGCTGCGCTAAGAAGCGCAAGACCCCCTTCTTCAACTGTCCGCTCCCCTTGCCGGGAATGATTTCCACCAGTTCTATCTTTTTGCTCACCGCCTCCTGAATCACGCGGTTAAGTTCCGTCTCAATCGCCCGGCCATTGCTAAAGATATCGTGTAAGTCTAATTTAATCTTAGCCATAAAGTTATTACAGCTCCCTACTAGGGAGAATTCTTAACATTGAGTACCTGCAAGAAAGCATTCACTACCTGCGTATTAAACTGCGTACCGCAATTCTTCCTTAATTCTTCCACCGCTTTTTCATTAGTCAACGCCGGACGATAAGCCCGCGCCGAAGTCATGGCATCAAAAGCATCTGCCACAGCAATAATCTGAGCAAATATACTTATCTGATCTCCTTTAATATTATCGGGATAACCGGTTCCATCATAGCGCTCATGATGTGAACGGATGATCGCTAACATTTCAGGCTCAATAAACGTAGGCTTTAATATACTCTCGCCCACAGCAGGATGGTTCTTAATAACTTTCCACTCCTCATCCGTAAGCTTACCTTTTTTATTAAGAATATTCTCTTGAATAACCAACTTGCCGATATCATGAAGCTCGGCAACCCGCCGCACCATCTCTACCTTCTCCTCAGAAAAACCCATAACTTGGGTAATTTTCTGGGCATGCTCCGAAACACGCTCGGAATGCCCCTGAGTATATACATCCTTTGCCTCAAGGATCCTGACCAACGACTGCACCACACGGTAAAAATAATCATTTAACTTCCTACGCGAATCAGCAAGGCTATCCGCCATTGCGTTGAATGCTCCCCCTAACTCCGAAACTTCATCGTTACCGCTAACCTTAACCTTATATCCTAAATCATTTGCGGCAATGTGGCGTGTTGCCACGACTAATTTTTCTATGCGCTCGGTAATTTTATTTGAAAGCAAGAAACCAAAACCAACGGAAACCAAAATTCCTATTATGAGAACAAAGACAGCGCGCTGATTAACCTGCATCTGAATAGCATAAACATCTTCTGCCGACATATCCAAGCCGATTATAGCTACAACTTTTCCCTGATTATTACGGATAGGCGCATATCCCGAAAGCAAGACTCCCCACTGATCAACCTCCAACTCTCTATCTGCGGTTGCCTTCGTAAAAGCGTTTAACATTCCCGGAAGATGCCGGGCGTCATAGCGCTCCCCGGGATAACTAGTTAAAACCTGTTTGCGTTTATCCCGCGAAACCGGCTCCGGGTCAACAACAAACTGCAAAATCCCATCCTGATCCGTCTTTGCCATTGTATAGATATAGGTAATACCCATATTGGCGTCTTTAATCCGTTTTAATTGCCGAGCAATTGTTTTATAGGCACCGGAGTTTATGCCCTCGGTAGAAAGAGGCACTTGAGAAAGAAGATCGCCGTCAATACTCAATGCCGCAGTCTGGGCAACCATCGCCAAACGCTCCCGCAACTGCTGAAATTGAGCATTCAAACTAAAACGGTAAATAAGAAAGTTGCTTAATGACATTACCAGAAATAAAGACAGGACCAACGCCAAAGCGACCTTAACCCTAAAACTGCTAAGAATAGCTATAACCTTTTTTGTATGCTTATCCGGCACTTATACCCTTTCCTCTTATTTTAGCGATTTTTTCCTGAAGAAACCCCATGGGGCATACCATACACCAACCCCTGTGCTTTGTAAACACCCCCAAAATAATCGAGATAATGGTTGTGAGCAGACACATACCCACAAACACCGCTCCTATCATCAAAAGATTACCTCCCGCACGGATGGCGCGATATATTACAAAACCCATAAATAAGATAAAGACTGACTGGCGAAACCACTGCTTTACAAAAATCCCGGGCAATGGCTTATTCGCGCTTAATTTTGATATCACTATATCCAGAAAGGCGCCCCGCGGGCATAGGTTCCAACACCAGTATCTGTTCGCAAAGATTGCCAGAGTCAAAAAGAAGACCATCATAGCCACAACCAGATACCCTAAAAGCGGATAAAACAACCCGCCTATCACTATAAGCGGCAGAAACCATATCATTATTAGTTGTGTTTTCTTCATTATAGTAATATTATACCCCGCAAACCAAAAATCCCAAGCCCTTTTCGAGCTTGGGATTAAATATAACCGTCTATTTTATTTACGAGGTTATCACAATCTGTGATAACCTCTAAGGTGCCATTTTGGCACTTTAGAACGAAAGGGACACCTACAAAACAAGACAATCTCATTTTTGAGCGAAACCTTTGATAACCTTCTTTGTTTCCGGTATACCCATTAACCGACGAATTACCTCAAATATTTCATGAATATCCAGGTCGTGTTCTTCAATCCTCTTCTCTAATTCTTTCAATTTAACTTCAAATTCTTTATGGGTGGATAAGATGTTTCTTAATTTGACAAAAGCGCGCAGTATCTGGATATTGACTTGCACGGCTCTATCGCTATTCAATACGCTTGAAAGCATAGTAACCCCTTCTTGAGTAAAAGCATATGGAAGATACCTTCTCCCACCCCAACTTGAGGTGACATTTTGGCACCTCAAGTTTCTAACCTCTTCCAGGGAAAGCACATACATAAAGTCATCTGGGAATCTTGTGCTGTTTCTTTTGACCTGGCGAATTAAATACTTGGCCTCAACTCCATAAAGTTTTGCCAAATCACTATCCAGCATCACCTTTTTACCTCTTACTTCAAAAATCTTAGAAGTAATAACTTCTACTGAAATTATATTGGGCATTTTTGTCTCCTTTCTACTCTAATAGACGTAGAAAGAGGCTAACTCTAACAAAAAATTAGGCATCTGTAAACCAAAAATCCCAAGCCTTATTGAGAGCTTGGGATTAATGGTTGAGTAATCCTGTAAATTACAAGTAGTTAGAACGACCAATTAGCAAAGACCATGAATTCCATGGGTTTTTTATTGCCATTGTAGTTAGCCAGGCCGACCTGGATTCCATCGAGTGATTTGGTATAATTAACCAGCCCCAGTTGTAATCCGTGCATTTCAGCAGCGGAATTAACTATGCCTCCCTGAAAGCCTTTAACCGAGCCTTCGGCATAATTCACTATACCTAAAGCCGCGCCGCTAAACTCTCCCTTAGTAACATTGACCGCGCCAAGTTGCGCGCCAATAAACCGGCCGACTGAGTAATTAAATAAACTCAGCTGCGCGCCGTGCACAAACCCGTCAGTCCAGTTTACCACCCCAGTTTGCGCCCCGGTTAGATCTCCTTGGGTAACATTTACCATACCATCTTGAAGACCAACAAAGCGGGTGCCGGTACGATTCACAATGCCATCTTGCCAGCCGTAGAAAAGACCATCAACCCAGTTGCCCAAGCCCCAGGCTACGCCTTTGACATCTCCTTTGGCCCTATTCACGCCAAGAATGGTGAGGCTAAAACCGGTAACATCTTTATTGACAGTGTAGATCAAACCCAGGCTCACGCCTCCGATGGATTCAGTTTCCGGAACCATCTGCATGGGATTAAATAACGCTAACTGCAAGGGCTTAGTCTCCCCTGCCATAGCCATACCCGTTAAACTTAAAACAAGCAACGCGCTAATTATTAATTTTTTACTCACATTACCCTCCTCTGTTTTTATACAACGACCCCTAGCCTAATCAGGCTTAAACTTGCTCACCTCCTCTCCTAGTCTATTTATATACTAAAATAAACACAGCTTTTTGAAGGTAAATTCGGCCTAAGGTCTCTTATCGGAACACAGGCAAATTGTTTCCCGGAAACTGTTTTATGCACACCTATCCTATTGTCATAGACCAGACAAAAATATTTTCCCGATTCATTTTTCTTTAAATGCTCGCAAGGGTCTCCATCAAGAGCGCCGCAACAGGCTCCGCACCTCCTACAGAGAGCCTCATACCTGGCCTGCTCTTCTTCCTGTTTTTGTAAATACGCTGTTTCATCCATGATGATATTATACTCCATAAAACAACAATCCCAAGCCATTTTCAGAACGCCCCCAGTTTGTCGTCCACAGTTCTGATCTGATTAATAATATCTTCCAATTGCTTATTGAATTCATCCGGGGCCTCAACCATCAGAAAATGCCCTACTCCCCGCATTATCCTTAAATGATATGACTTAAGATACTTGCTGTTAATCTCTGGATGCTGATACTGCTGCCAAAGGTCGGCGCTTAAGCACCACAAAGGAACATTCACATCAGCTAAAAGCGGAATGACCGGGGTATCAAAATAATACTCCATGGTATTAATCGCGATTTCCGGGTTAGACCGGGCAACATTCCTAACTACCAACTCAACCAGTTTGGGGTCCGCGTTCTTATTGAACATATCCCTCATAAAAGGCCCGGAATACTTTACAAAATCCTTTTTTAAAGGTTCGATGTATTTTATCTTATCTTGCGGAGTGGCCATATACTCAAAGTTCTCAAGGGTGTCAACTGCGACAAGCCCGATTACCTTGTCTTTAAGAATCCGATTTGCCTCCAATATTATTGTGCCTGACATGGAATGGCCGATAAGGATAGCCTTATCAACTTTTTCCGCGTTCACTACCGCGGCTACGTCCTCGCCAAAGGCCTCCTGGGTATAGGCCTTTCTTTGGCGGCCGGACACACCGTACCCTGCCAGGTCCAAAGCCACTACTTTGTATTTTTTAGCAAAATACGGTATCTGCTTATACCAGACAGCGCGGCTGCCGCACCAGCCGTGTACAAACACCAGCGCCGGCTCGCCTTTGCCGTATACAGAATAGGCTATTCGAACGCCATCCTTGGAAAGAACAGTTTTATTATTGCTTACATGGCTATAAATTAAAAAGGCAAGCGTTGCTAAAACAACTAAAATTCCTATATTGCGAAAGATTCTTTTCATATCAGTTGCCTTCTCCTTTACTTATATTATATCTCTGACAAGCAAAAATCCCAAGCCATTTTCGAGCTTGGGATTCCAAGGGTGTCCCCTTTTGGTCCGTCCCCAGTTTTCAATTTTATAAACATAAAGGGCTGAACTATTAAGCTCAACCCTTTATGTATTATTCCTTAGAGAAGCTAATCCCCATAGGCTGTTGTAGTATATGTTCCGTAAATCCCTAAGAAGTTATCTACGTGATAATCAACATACTTAACTGTCTTGATACCACCATTCTGAATCGCCTTTTCTAAACTCGCGTCGCCAGTAGCGACAAGACAAAGAATAGAGCTTGCTTGTGCTTTGCCAATCTTTGTATAAGAGATATCCTTTCCATCTCCCATATTATTTGGCAATTTTACTCCTGTATAGAGACTCCCGATAGGATATATAGAAGCACAACCAGATAGCAAGAAAGTTATTACAAATACTCCAGCTAAAATTGCAATGTTCTTTTTCATTTTTCACCCCCTTTCTAGACTTTTATTTATACTCGCTTACTTAGTTTTTTCTTTATCCAATACAACAGTTATGTTTGGAGTGTCAATTTCTCTTGAACCCGGAAATAAAAGTCCAAGCCACGGTACAAGCCAAATCCATCCGAATACGATATCTACTACACCTATCCCGCTCATCGTAGTCGACAGCATCCTAGTTGCTGGATAATAACCATCGCATTTAACCATGACTGAAGCATCCTTGTTTCTGAGAACCTTGGTTTCAGCTCTGCCTGTTCCGATTAGATCTCCATTTATATAAATCTTGGCATCTGGCTCCGAAGCTATTACGCTCACTTTTTGCGTATGAGGAACAAACATAGAGCAACCTGATTGAGTTATTACTATTGAAATACTGAGTAGCACTGAAACACATATATTAACTATCTTCATAAAACCTCCATTTCTATATAAACTGTACCCCAAGGTTACAATAAAATAGGGACAGCTCTATTTTCTAGAAACCGCCCCTCGAATTGCGACTTTGGCGCAGCCAAATCCTAGTTATTAGCCTTATTGTACCCCTGTCAATGTGCTTGTCAACCAAAAATCCCAAGCCCTTTTTGAGCTTGGGATTCCAAGAATTAGAACCGACCCTTTTATCTACTAAATTTACTTCAACGGAGTTATAAACAAAGGCAATGATCCCTCTCTTCTTCCGTCAATAGCCAAATCAATTGAATACTCGCCGTATTTTTCTAACTTCAGCCCTTGGATGTTTAGGACTAAATTTGCTGAACCAGATCTCTGCCCATCTGGAAAATTTACATTTATAGGTCCATTCATTGGAGGAATTATATTTTTTCCATCTAAATCCACAAAGTTCACTGCAATCTTATGCTCTCCTCTTTCAATACTATCAAATCTTATTCTTAAAGCAACCGCACATTGAGGATGTATAACTGGTATATTCTTAGTTCTAATTGTATCGAAAGCGCCAAGCATATTTAACTTACCCGTATCATTTGTTGCCGCATCGCATAAAGAATACACTTCTATATTCATATCTTCCTCCCTTGTCCTTATATTATAACCCCGATTAACCAAAAATCCCAAGCCCTTTTCGAGATTGGGATTTAAAGGGTGTCCCCTTTCAGTCCATCCTCAGTTTTCAAAAGTTTGTGAATATAAAAGGTTGTAAGAAAATGGCCCTTATAGTTTTACTACAGCAATTCTTCCTAGAAAAAGATTTCCACTTTTTAGCCCATTACTCCTTACTCCCCCTAATTTCAGAAGGAAGCAGGAGGTTCTTAACCTTTACAGTATACCAAAGCATTGGAGAATCCCCTCCTTTCCGAGTATTTATTATTTCTATAAATTCTAACTTTAGTTCATTTGTTCCATAACATTTTTCAATTGTTGTCACAAAATCACCGTAAAAAAAAGGTGTTTTATTTAACAAGCGCCCGATTAATACTCCATTCTTTCCAATTACATCTAGACCGCCTTCTTTACTTTTACGTGAGTTGAGTTCTTCTTTCGGCTTCAAATTATGAGATATCTCATAATCCCCATAATGTCCCCCAGAAACAACTTGAATAATTAAGCCTTTTTCTACGTTATGTTGATTTCTTAACCAAAATACTGCTTGCTTTTCAATAGCAGGAGAGCTAAAAGATGATTCTTTAGCCACTATTAATTTGGCTGGCAGACTTGCGTTTAACTCTTTTATTTGCTTATCAAGTTGTTTTATTTCTTTATCATATTTTTTCTCGATATCTAATCCAACATTCTCTATATTAAGTTTTTCTTTTTCTTGCTCTAAATTACTTATTTTTTCAATTGTTTTTAATTCTTCTCCAATAACATCGCTCCAATCCGCTATTGATGATTTTATCATCTGTCTGGTATCTTCTACAATTGCTGAAATGACATTCAATTCGCAGTATCCATCACTGTCGCTGCGTTTAAACAACATATTATTTATTTCAGACCTGAGTCTACCTGTGATGCTATCTATATCAGTTATTCTTCTAAATGCGCTCAATGCAAACTTTTTAAGATTTATTTCGAATTCTCTCCTATTTATGGCTCTTGTACTAAACCAACCAAAACCTGCAGTTAATATGAACTGCAGGGTATTAAATAACACGGTTTCTTTTTGAGTAGTCTGAGAGCTTAACATATTAATCTGCAATATAAAGCAGCTAATAGCCAGTAAGCCCAAGATAACAGCAGCTATAATATCAATTACACTTCCATTATCTGTATTTTTCATAGCGATTTCCCCCTTTAATAGAACAACAGCGTATATGCATTATAGGGCCACTTCTATTTTCAAAAATCAGAACCGTCCCATATTCTTTACTCAATTCATTTATGTTATTATCGCGGATATATAATTGCAAGTTTAATAGACCATCCTTCCTTAACACCAATAGCTTCTAATTGTTTGGCTAAAGCATCAAAACGGACTTTTATCTCCGGCTCTCCGGCTTCTAAATGATATTCAAAATTTTGGAGTGGAATAACACTAACGAAATCTTTTTGTTTTCTACCCTTTATTATTCCCGGGTACGTGACGTTAATTTTTATTTGATTATGATCTACGGGTTCCTTTTCAAGGCTGTAGATAAAGATGGGACCAAGTTTTTTTATTGCTCGCAACGTCAACTTATAATTATCTGTTTTCCATTGAACTTTATCTATAGGCTGTTTATTTAGTGGAGATATTGTCGTTAAATCTTTAGTATACCAAATATCAACTGGATCTCTATCTGCAATTCCTTTGATAAATACGCTATCTTTAGAAAACAATTTTATTTGTTCATCGGAAAGAAGACTTATAACAAAACTGTCATCGAAAACAATCCCTGCCGGTCTGGCTAAATCCATTAGTCTTGATGCTAAATTAAGAACTCTCCCAGAATAATCTAATGTTTTGTTTCTGGATTTAAGTCTGCAAGATGTTCCTCTCGAAATTCCTATTCCAATCTTTTTAGGTACTTCGAAATTTATAACTGGGTCATTGGCGCAAATCGCTCCAAATTCTTTCAATACTTTTAAGCACGTATTTATCACTTCTCTCGCAACTTCTTGCAAATTGCGCTCTGTATAAGGAATTGTCAACAACAATCCATCGCCTGTTGGTTTGAAAAATGAAACTCTAGAAAAATATTTGTCTAGTAGTCTGGCATATACTCTTTTAACAAACATTGCGACATCCGGAGATTCTACCTGTTGGCTAAAATTAGAAAATCCTCTAATATCTAAATTAACTGCTATAATTTGCTCTGATATACCAACTGCGTCTTCTAATAGCTTTCTAATTGTTCTGTGCATAAAATACCTCCTTAAACAAAAACGGCACTCCCTATCTTCTAGAAGGTGCCTTTAAATTTGTCTATACTGGTCTCATTACCACTCCTCTGTGGTAGGGTTTATTTTAGCGCTAAATAGTATCTTGTCAATGAAGTTATTCGCGGATGGCTTGGCTTAGTTTCGGAGCAGGGCGTAACGCAGGCGGAGCGGGCATGGTTCGCCACCTATCTAAAAATTAGCGAGAGCGGAGCCGAGTAGCCGAGCGCGATTTTCCACGCTGGGGAAAATCGCGCGACCCTGCGAGGAACAAGACAAGGCCAGACGCATATTATCTATTTCTGCGTAAAGCCTTTAATTTTTCTTTTTTCGCTTGGTATGCCTATTAATTGCCGGATCGCATCAAAAATATCACGGATATCCAAATCATGCCCTTGAATCTTATTCTCTAATTCTCTTAGCTTACCTTCAAATTCTTTATGACCGGATAAAATGTTACCCAATTTGACAAAAGCACGCATAATTTGGATATTAACCTTAACAGCTCTTTTACTATGCAGAACTCCGGAAAGCATAGCTACCCCCTGTTCGGTAAAAACATACGGTATCTTACGAGTGCCGCCCCAACTTGATATTCCAAAATGGAATATCAAGTTATTAAGCTCCTCCCTGGTAAGTTTAAACATAAAGTCTTCGGGAAAACGCACCAAATTTCTTTTAACCGCTTTATTGTAGAAAAAGGCAAAATCTAACAAGTATTTATTTGAGGAGATTCGGTGGTGGTTCTAGATAAAGACCAAACTTAGGCGGGACTTAACTCCGAACTCAGGTAACACCGAGCTCAAACCTATATCCGGCGGTTTAATAAATTGTTTGTATCGCTCGGTGTAAAATAAAAAAGCCAACTACGTTAATAGCTGGCTTTTTTATTTTAAGGAGCACCGACCTACTCTCACATATCCTTACGAATACACTACCATCGGCCCTGAGGAGCTTAACTTCCGTATTCGGAATGGGAACGGGTGTTTCCCCCTCGGTAAAGGCACTCCAAGAAAAACCTCAACAACCACATAATCGCTTTGGGTACAAACTACTTTCATAAACCTAAGAGACCTAATTTTCCTTCACCTTCAGCTCTTTTGCAAGAAGAAGGCTAAGGATATTTTTTCCACTTTACAGCGGAAAAAATAAAGGCCAAGCCAGTCGGCTGATTAGTACGCATTAGCTTAAATCCTTACGGACCTTACACACTGCGCCTATCGAGGTCGTAGTCTACGACCAGCCTAATGGGGATACTTATTCTTGAGGGGGGCTTAGCACTTAGATGCTTTCAGCGCTTATCCCTTCCCAACATAGCTACCCGGCCTTTGCCCTTGGCAGGACAACCGGAACACCAGAGGTTAGTTTCTTTAGGTCCTCTCGTACTGAAAAGAACTCCTCTTCAAGTATCCTACGCCCACATCAGATAGAGACCGAACTGTCTCACGCATGTTTAATCCGCTGTTACTAGCGGCATAGACTATATCTCCATCCTCTTTCGAGGAGTTGACGTATTATAGTTATAATTACAGCTATCTCATTCGCTACGGCTTGTAGCGAAATCAGTCGTTACAGGGGTATATAGACCCTTTCTATTCAAAAATTCCTGAACTTTTACTGCATTATTCTTTTTCTTCTTTGAATAGTTAAGGTTAGCATAAGAATCAACCATTTTTGCTAACTCCAAAAATCTTTCCGGAGTCGGCTTACGATTTTCTTTAAGTGCAACTAGAAGCTTTAATGCGCTTTCAACATGCGCCGATTTAAATACTAAATATGGCCCTACCATTTTAAGAACATCTTCCACTCTATCGGGACCAACAATGGTGTAATCGCTTACGCCATCATTCCGGTCACGGATATAACCGTAACCGATTTTCTCTTTTAACCACTTTAAACCTTCTTTGTGGCCTGTATCCTGATAGAAGCAAATACTTGCTCTTATTTGGTAGCCATAGATGTATCCTTTACGCTCGACGAGTTGAAACATTATACTTCCGTCGCCATCAAGAAAACCAGCAATATATGCCTTGGTTTCTTCTTGCATCTATAACCTTCCCTCGGTATTACCCTTGCAGCGTTCGGAAACCTGCAATAGGGCTTCACCGATATAAGTCAATTCTCTTTCCATATTACTATGGAAAAACGCAGTGTCAACTACGTTCTGAACCCAGCTCGCGTACCCTTTTAACCGGCGAACAGCCGGACCCTTGGGACCTTATACAGCCCCAGGATAGGATGAGCCGACATCGAGGTGCCAAACTGGACTGTCGATGTGAACTCTCGAGTCCAATAAGCCTGTTATCCCCAGAGTACCTATTATCCGTTGAGCGATGGCAATTCCACGTTCAACCACCGGATC
>JAPLLX010000005.1 GCA_026387335.1 Candidatus Omnitrophota bacterium | reverse complement strand
TTTTTAGTAGTTTGTGATGATTTAGATTTAGAGCTAGGTAAAATAAAGATTCGCCCGCAGGGCTCAAGTGGCGGGCAGCGTGGTTTAGAGTCGATCATTGAGCGCTTGGGGACGCGGGATTTTTGCCGTTTGCGTATTGGAATCGGACGGCCAAAAAATTCGCAAGATGCAGCGAAATATGTCCTGGCGGGTTTTTTACGTAAAGAAAAGGCAGTTGTTAAGCAGATAGAAGAAGACGCGGTTAGCTGTTGTATGAGTTGGGTAGAAAAGGGTATTGTACAAACGATGAACACTTTTAATCAGAAGGAGTAAAGATGAATAAGTATGAAGCGATGGTAATTGTTAAGCCTGATTTATCTGATGAAGATAAGAAAGCGTTGTTTAAGCAGATTGATGACGCAATAATTAAGAATAGCGGCCAGATAACACAGTCGGGAGTCTGGGCAGAAAGACGTAAATTATATTTTCCGATTAATAAATTCATGGAAGGGATTTATTATTTGGCAGCTTTTAGTGCTCCGGCTTCGGCGATTAAAGAAGTCCGCAACACCTATAAGCTTAATGAAAGTATTTTGAGGGTTTTATTCACCCGGATGGATATTTAAGGAGAATTCATATGGCGAGTTATAATAAAGTATTATTGATGGGCAACCTGACCAAGGACCCGGAATTGCGTTATACTCCCCAAGGCGCGGCGGTAGCGAATTTACGTATGGCGGTTAACCGCAGGTACAAAGATAAAAATCAGGAATTAAAAGAAGAGGTTTGTTTTATTACGGCGGTAGTCTGGAATAAGCAGGCGGAAACCTGCAATCAATATTTACATAAAGGAAGCAGCGTTTTTGTGGAAGGAAGGCTGCAGTCGCGCTCCTGGGAAGATAATTCCGGAGCAAAACGCAGCGTTATTGAAGTCAGGGCGGAGCGCGTGCAGTTTATGGGAAGCGGCCCGGGTAAAACACCGGCTCCGGCGCAAGCGGTAGAGCAGCCGCCGATGGAAGAAATATCCAGTGAACAATCCAGCGAGTCAGCCTGGTTAGGTGAAAGCGAGGGCGAAGCAAATGAAAGTTAAGACAAAAGTAGGCGGCACTAAATCTAAAGCATTTGCCAAAGGCAAAGGTAAGGGTAAATTCGGGGATAAGAAACGCTCGTTACATACTATCGGAAGAAAAAGATTTTGCCGCCTCTGTGTGGATAAGGCGAAATCGGTTGACTACAAAGACACCAAAAGATTAGAAGCCTTTATTACCGAGAGAGGTAAGATGCTCTCTAGCCGTCTTTCCGGAAATTGCGCCAAGCATCAGAGGATTATCGCTGAGGCGATTACCAAGGCCAGATTCATTTCACTTATGCCTTATACGCGTTAGGTATTGCAGCAGGAGGTTTGCCATGGAAGTAATATTAACCAAGGATGTAGATAAGATAGGTAAGGCAGGAGCGGTGGTCAAGGTGAAGGATGGCTTTGCCCGTAATCTCCTTTTGCCTAAAAAGTTAGCGGTAGAAGTTACGCCCGGAAACCTAAAGAGGTTGGAGCAGGAAAAGCAGAAGATCGCCCAGGACTCAGAAAAAAGAAAACAGGAAGCGATAATCTTAAAAGAGCGCCTGGATAATCTCTCTTTAACTATATCCGCTATGGCTCAGGATGAAAAAAGTTTATACGGGAGCATAACCGCTTTAGATATCTCTAACGCCCTTAAAGATGAAGGCCTAGAGGTGGATAAAAACCTTATTATCCTGGCTGAACCGCTAAAGGCCCTGGGGATTTATGAAATCCCCGTCAAGCTGCATCCGGATATTTCGGCGATATTAAAAACCTGGATTGTTAACAAATAAATATGCCCAACGTTGCGCCGCTAGATAAGATCCCGCCGCAGAATTTAGACGCTGAAATGGCGGTTTTAGGTTCAATGCTTCTGGATGAGGAAGCTATCGCCACAGCCGTTGAGATCCTGGATAAAAACTTTTTCTACAAAGATACCCATCAGAAAATATTTCAGGCGATATCCGACCTTTATGCCGTCAATAAAGCGGTTGACCTGATTACATTAACCGATGCCCTAAAAAGAGAAGGCAGCCTGGATGCGATAGGCGGAGTAAGCTATCTTACCTCTTTAGCTAATTCTGTCCCCACTTCGGCTAATATCGGCCATTATGTACAAATAGTCAAAGAAAAGAGTATTTTAAGGACGTTGATAAATAACTCTACTAAAATAATTTCGCTTTGTTATGAAAGCGAAGGCAACGTTGCCGAGGTTGTGGATAACGCCGAGAGGTTTATATTTGAAGTAAGCGAAAGAAAAACCCAGGGCTCCTACCTTCATATTAAGGAGATTGTTAAGGAAAGTATTGAAACCATAGATGTTTTGTACCGCAAAAAAGCGCATGTTACCGGAATACCAACAGGTTTTATAGATTTTGACATTAAGACCGCCGGCCTGCAAAATTCCGATTTAATTGTGATTGCCGGAAGGCCGTCTATGGGCAAGAGCGCTCTGGCTTTGGGTATGGTTGAGCATGCCGGAATAGTAGAGAAGATACCTACGGCAATCTTTAGCCTGGAAATGTCTAAAGAGCAACTTGCCCAGAGGATGCTCTGCGCGCACGCCAAAGTTGACGCGCAAAAAGTGCGCACAGGATATCTGGCTACCTCTGACTGGCCGCGCCTGACTGCCGCGGCCGGAAAACTATCGGAAGCGCCTATTTTTATAGACGATAGCCCGGCTATTTCAGTAATGGAATTACGGGCCAAGGCCCGCCGGCTTAAAGCTCAACAGGATATAAAATTAATTATTCTTGATTACATGCAGTTGATGCGGGGAACCAGCGGAATAGAAAGCCGTCAGCAGGAGATATCCGAAATTTCCCGGTCGCTTAAGGCCCTGGCCAGGGAACTGCATATCCCGATAGTCGCGATAAGCCAGCTCTCCCGCGCCGTAGAATCGCGCACTGACCACCGGCCGCAGCTCTCGGACTTAAGGGAATCCGGCGCTATTGAGCAGGACGCGGATGTAGTCGTGCTGTTATTGAGAGAAGAATATTATACCCAGACCTCTGAAAATCAGGGTATAGCCGAAGTGATCATCGCTAAGCAAAGAAACGGCCCGGTGGGATCTTTTAAGCTTGCTTTTATCAAGGAATATACCCGTTTTGAAAATATCGCCAGAATTGAATAATTGGTTGCTTTCAATCGATAATTCTTATATAATAACACCCAATGCGTAAAAGATTATTTATAACTTTAGCGGCATTTTTTGTGTTTAGTTTTTATAGCCTTCTATTCGCGCTTGATCCGCCCGCGCCTCAGGCAGAATCCTCTCAAACCCAGGCAGCCAAAGAACAACCCTCTAAGTTAGTCACCGCCATTGAGATCAAAGGCAATAAAGCCATAAGCACCAATACTATTGCTTCCAAGATGAAGACCCGCATAGGCAGCCCTTATCAGGAGAATGTGGTAAGCGATGACTTAAAAAGGCTCTATCTTTTGAATTTCTTCAGCGATATAAAAATAGACGCCGAAAGTTATTTAAACGGGGTCAAGGTTATCATCAGTGTAACCGAGCGGCCCATAATTGAAAAAATCAGCTTTTCCGGGATCAACCGTATCACTATGAAAGATGAGAAGCTGAAGCTGCAGTTAAAATCCAAAGAGGGCCAGTATCTGGATTATCCGACCCTCTCTGAAGACGTAGGCGTATTAAAAAAGATGTACGAAAAGTTAGGGTTTAATACCGCGGTTATTGATTATAAACTGGAAACAGACCCGCAAACCAATAAAGTCAAGTTGAATTTTAATGTAACGGAAGGCGGAAGGGTCCATATAAAGGATATTATTACCGAAGGCAATAAGGAATTTAGCCGGGACAGGATTTTAAAACTGCTGAAGACCAAGAGAGGTTGGCTTTTTAACGCCGGCATCCTTAAGGATGATGTGTTAAAAGAGGATATTCAACGGGTAAAGGCGTTCTATAACAAAAACGGTTTTATTGACGTCGCGGTTAATTACGAAGTCAAGCCTGACGCCAAGAAGCCTTATTTATTGTATGTTTATATCAGGATAACCGAAGGGAGCAAATATTTAGTCGGTAATGTCCTGGTGCAGGGGAATAAAGATATCGCCGAAAAAGAGATCTTAAAAAGGCTTAAGGATTGCGTACCGGGAAGCGTTTTTAGCGATGAGGCGATGAAACAGGATGTGGCTAGCGTACAGGGGCTTTATTTTGACCAGGGTTATATCTCAGCGCGCATAGAGAATACCACCTCTTTAAATACCGAGACCCACCGCGTGGATATACTTTATAACATTACCGAGAACCAGATAACTTATGTAGATAAGATAAAAATCCGCGGGAACATTAAAACTAAGGACTTGGTTATCCGCAGGGAGTTGCGTATTCATCCCGGAGACAGGTTTGACGGAGAAAAATTAAGGCGCAGCAAAGAGAGATTACAGAACCTCGGGTTTTTTGAAGACGTCAGTTATGATACCGAAGATACGCAGGTCCCTGAGCAAAAAGACCTGGTGGTGGACGTCAAAGAATCTAAAACAGGGGCATTTAGTTTCGGTGGCGGTTATAGCACGGTTGATCAGTTTGTCGGTTTTATAGAGATAGAGCAAAAGAATTTTGACTGGAAGAATTGGCCTTATTTTACCGGCGGCGGGCAGAATCTGAAACTGCGCGCTTCCATAGGCTCAGTCAGCACGGGATTTGAATTAAGTTATACCGAGCCCTGGCTCTTTGATTATCCGGTATCTTTTGGTTTTGACGCCTATAGGCGCACGCATAAGAGAGATACGGATTTAGGTTATGGTTATGATGAAGATATTACCGGAGGAGATTTGCGCTTAGGTAAGGAATTATCCGAATACTTAAGAGGGGATTTAATTTACAGGCTGGATAATGTTAAGATTTCCAATATAGACGATACCAATTCTGAACTGGAGCAGGAAAGAGGCACAAATACCATAAGCAGTTTAACCCCCAGTATTACTTTTGATAACCGGGATAGTGTTTTTGAGCCCCGCAAAGGAAACTATCTTAGCAGTTCTATGGAGTTGGCCGGCGGGCCATTATCAGGGGATAAGGACTATTGGAAGTTCTCTAGCCGGGCAAGCCATTATTTTCCGATGCCGCATAACGCGTCACTGGAAGTCAGGGGAAGAGTTGGCCTGGCTTCGCCTTACGGAGATTCCGACCACATACCTATTTATGAAAGGTTTTTTGCCGGAGGCGCCTATACCATAAGGGGTTATGAAGAAAGGTCTGTTGGTCCGGTTGATTCTTCTTCTAATCCTCTGGGCGGCGCGTCCATGTTGATCGGCAACGTGGAATATGTTTATCCGTTATTCGGTTTCTTAAAAGTCGCGGCATTTTATGATGTAGGAAACGTCTGGGAAAAATTAGGCGATATAGGTTCATCCAAAGATACTGGCGGGATTAATTCCGGAGGGTTTAAATCCAGTTTTGGCTTAGGGTTCCGCGTTAAAACTCCCATCGGCCCGATAATGTTAGATTACGGTATACCTATGGATAAGGCTTCCGGTAAAGATACCAAGGGCGACGGCCGATTCCACTTTAGCGTAAGCAATACATTCTAATTATATTAAATAGGGACAGCGACCATTTTTTCAATTAAAAAATGGTCGCTGTCCCTAATAAAACGGAGGAGGAAGGAAGATGAAAAAGTTTTTAGTGATTTTATGTTCAGTGTTGTTAGGTTCTTTTATCTTAAGCACCGTAGCGCAAGCCGCGGATGTGAAGTTAGCTTATATTAACTTAGCCCGGGCTTTCAGCGAATATTCTAAAACCAAGGAATTTGATAAAGATCTGACCGATAAAGAGAACAAGTATACTACCGAAAGAGATAAGAAGCTGGGAGAGTTAAATTCCCTTAAGGATAAATTTAACCTCTTAAGCGATAAAGAAAAAGATGCCAAGAAAAGCGAATTAGAGAATAAGGCTAAGGCGATAAAGGATTTTATTACCCAGAAAGAAACCGACCTGCGCAAAGAGCAGGAAGATAAAATGAAGGATATCCTCAAAGACATAGAAACAACAGTGAAGTCCTACGCGGAAAAAGAAGGCTACACCTTAGTCTTTAATGACCGGGTATTGGTTTATCAGACTAAGTCCATGGATATCACGGATAAAGTTATAGGGCTCCTGAATCAAAAAAAATAGAATAAACTGATAATGCGTAAAACCCTAAAAGAAATTGCTCAAGCTATAGAGGGCGAAATTGCGGGGGACGCTAATATCGTAATTACCGGAATTTCCGGAATAAAAGAAGCGGCCTCGGGAGATATTACTTTTCTCTCTAATCCCAAATACGTTCCTCTGCTAAAGTCTACAGTTGCTTCAGCAATTATAGTCTCTAAGGATACTCAGGTCCCTGCCTCGAAAAGCGTAATCCGCGTGGCCAACCCATCATTAGCTTTTGCTAAAGTAATTTCTTTTATGGCTCCTGAAGATTTAACACACCCTAAGGGTATACACTCCAGCGTCATATTAGCCAAGAGCGCAAGGCTAGGCAAAAACGTAAATATAGGCCCTTATACTGTTGTGGAAGACGGCGCGCAAATCGGCGATAATGCGGTGATCTACCCCGGTTGTTTTATCGGTAACGGAAGCAAAATAGGCAGCTCGGTGTTGATTTATGCTAATGTTTCCGTGCGCGAACGCGTTATTATAGGTAACCGCGTAACCATTCACAGCGGAACAGTCGTAGGTTCAGATGGGTTTGGTTTTGTCACGGTTGATGGCATACATCATAAGATACCGCAGGTTGGCTCTGTCGAGATCGGCGATGATGTGGAGATCGGAGCTAATGTTACTATAGACCGAGCGCGTTTTGACAAAACAGTTATCGGCCGCGGAACAAAGATAGATAACCTGGTCCAGATCGCCCATAACGTAGTCATTGGAGAAAATTGTCTTATCGTAGCCCAAGTCGGGATATCCGGCAGCACGGTAATCGGCAATAACGTGGTTCTGGCAGGTCAGGCCGGTTTAGTCGGCCATATTACCGTAGGAGACGGAGCGATAGTCACGGCTCAATCAGGGGTAAGTAAATCTATTCCGGCTGGTGCCATGTTTTCAGGTTATCCGGCCCGGCCGTTTCTGGAAAATCAGAAAGCGCATGCCTACGTGCATAATCTTCCCAAGATGTTTGATTTGCTAAAAGAGCTAAAGAAGAAGATCGAGGATTTCGAAACTAAATTGAAAGATAAGAAATAAATGGATAAACAAAAAACAATTTTAAGGGAAATCAGTTTTAGCGGGATAGGCCTGCATACCGGCAATAAATCAAATGTCACCTTAAAGCCGGCTGAAGCGGATACCGGGATTGTTTTTATCCGTAAAGACATCGCGGGTTTTCCTAAAATTAAGGCCTGCGTAGAAAATATGCTCTCCGCTCAAAGTACGCCTCGGCGGACTTCCGTCGGAAATGATACTGTCCAGATCCAGACAGTCGAACATCTTATGGCGGCGCTCTCGGGTTTAGGCGTAGATAACTTGTGGGTTGAGCTGGATAGCAATGAATTGCCGGGGTTAGACGGCAGCAGCCTTAAGTATATAGAGCTGCTGGATCAGGCAGGCATCAAGGAACAGGAGAAAGAGCGGGATTATTTTTCTATTAAAGAGCCTATCCGGATAGAAGAGGCCGGCGCTTCCATTATGGCCTTGCCGGCTGCGGAATTTAAAATTTCTTACACCCTGGATTATAAGCTATTGTTGCCCAAGACAGAATTTATAGAGATGACCTTGAATCCCGAAGTATTTAAGAATGAGATCGCGCCTGCCCGGACCTTCTGTTTAGAAAGCGAAGTAGCTGAATTAAAGCGCCAGGGTTTGGGCCTGGGAGCGAATTATGAGAATACGCTTGTGCTGGACAAAGACGGCCGGGTGATCAAGAATAAGACCCGTTTTCCCAATGAAGCGGTGAGGCATAAGGTTTTGGACCTGATAGGAGATTTATATTTTACCGGTTGCCCGCTAAAGGCGCATATTATCGCCCTAAAGAGCGGGCATTCTTTAAACCTGAAACTCGTCAAAAAAATAGCTGAACAAAGGAAGAGGGATTCTATGTATACACAAAAGGGTGTTTTAGAAGTCACGGATATTATGAAAATAATTCCGCACCGGGAGCCGTTTCTTTTCGTGGATAGGATAACCAAGATTGAATATGGAAAATCCGCCACTGGGATTAAAAACGTGACCATAAACGATTATTTTTTTAAAGGGCATTTTCCCGGTAGACCCGTTATGCCCGGGGTGATCATTGTTGAAGCCATGGCCCAGGTCGGCGGAGTAATGATGCTTGCCGCTGAAGAGAACCGGGGAAAACTCGCTTTCTTTTTATCTATTGATAATGTAAAATTCCGTAAGCCGGTAGTTCCCGGAGACCAGTTGGTCCTGGAGGTGGAAGCGATAAAGGTAAAGTCTAAGACCGGCCAAGTGCGGGGAAGGGCGTTAGTCGACGGTAAAGTAGTGGCCGAAGCGGATTTTGTCTGCGCTTTAATTAAGGATTAAACATGCAGATACATAGCACAGCGATAGTTTCTAAAAAAGCAAAATTAGCCGACGATGTAATTGTCGCTCCTTACGCCGTGATCGGAGATGGCGCGGTTATCGGCTCAGGGACAAAAGTAGGCAATCACGCCGTGGTTGAAGGAAATACCACTATCGGCAGTAATTGCGAATTATTCACCGGCGCCGTTGTCGGTTCGCGGCCGCAAGATCTAAAATATAAGGGAGAAAAGGTATATTTAGAAATCGGAGATAATAATATTATCCGCGAATATTGCACGCTTAATCCGGGCACAGAAGAAGGCGGTAAGACTATTGTCGGAAGCGGCAATCTGATAATGGCTTATTCGCATATCGCGCATGACTGCCGGGTAGGGAGCGATTGTGTCCTGGCCAACGGCTCTACTTTGGCCGGCCATGTGACTATTGAAGACCAGGCGGTTATCGGGGGGTTAGTCGCGATTCATCAGTTTGTCAGGGTCGGGAAGCTTTCTATTATCGGCGGTTGCTCTAAAGTGGTCCAGGATATCCCTCCGTATTCCACCTGTGACGGGCATCCGGCGGCTGTATTCGGTTTAAACCTTATCGGCCTTAGGCGGCATAAAGTTTCCAAGAGTTCAATCGGCAAGCTGGATGATTCTTTCAGGATACTTTTTAGTTCAGGGCTTTCCATAAAACATGGCCTGGAAAAATTAATCCAGGAAGTTGAGTTAACCACCGAAGTCAGTTACCTCGTTGAGTTCATCAAGAAGACAGAGCGCGGAATCGCGCGTTCCTGCAGGAAATAAAATGCAAAAAATAGGTTTAATCGCCGGAAACAGAAAATTTCCTCTTTTGTTTTGCGAAGCTGCCAGGCTTAAGGGGTATTCTGTCGTGGCTGTTGCCATCAAGGGTGACACCTGCCCAAGAATAAAAAAATTAGCGGATAAAACCTATTGGCTTAAATTATCTGAGTTTAACCGGATGTTTGAAATATTCCGCTCTGAAGGGTTAAATAAGGTGGTCATGGCCGGCCAGGTCAGCCCGGCCAGGCTGTTTAGCCAAGAGGTGAAAAAAAGCGAAGATATACAGCAGATGCTTTTAAGCATTAGAAATAAAAAAGCGGATACGATATTTGGAGCGATCGCGGATAAACTGACAGCCGCCGGTTTAGAATTACTGGATTCCTCCATCTTTATTCAGGATTTATTAGTTAAGAAAGGCTTGCTTACCCGGCGTCAGCCTGATCCGTTAGTTTGGGAGGATATTAATTTTGGTTTTGAACTGGCTAAACAAGTTAGCGCTCTGGATATAGGTCAGACGGTAGCCGTGAAAGAGAAGGCCATTGTAGCGGTGGAAGCTTTGGAGGGGACGGATAATCTGATTAAGCGGGCGGGTAAAATTGCCCGGGGCGGGATAACCGTAATCAAGGTAGCTAAGCCCAAGCAGGATATGCGTTTTGATATACCGGTAATCGGGCTAAAGACCATTCAAAGCCTGATAAAAGCAGGCGCCAAATGCCTTGCCGTAGAAGCAGATAAGACACTTTTTATCGACCGGGATGCTGCTATTAAGCTGGCAGATAGGAAAGGCATTTCAATAGTCGGCGTTTGATATTGCGTTAATGCAACTTTTTCTTGACACTTATTGGGTTAGGTGTATAAGTAAGGTATAACAGGAGGAGGGGAATATGGTAAGATCAATGGGGTCAAAAACAGTGGAATTTAAGCTTTATGCTCCAAAAGCTAAGAAAGTAACTCTGGCCGGCAGCTTTAATAAATGGGATATTAAAAAATCCAGCGCCAAGAGTGACTCTAAAGGTAATTGGCTGGTCAAGGCCAATCTTAAACCCGGCAGGCATGAGTATAAATTCTGGGTTGACGGAGCTTGGATCAATGATCCGCGTTGCACGGCCTGCGTGCCAAATGCCTTTGGTACCAGCAACTGCGTTATGGAAGTCAAATAGACTGCTTAAAATGAATCAAGGACTTTTAGGCGCCCCGCGTTTTCAGCGGGACGCCTAAATTTTTAAGAAGATATGAAATATTTATACGGCCCGGTAAAATCGCGTAGAATCGGATATTCTCTGGGTATAAGCCTGACCTCCTACAAGACCTGCAATTTTGATTGTATTTATTGCCAACTGGGTAAGACCAATAACAAGACTACTGAGCGCAGGGAATACATAAAAGTAAGCGCTATCGTTGATGAATTAAAGTTTTGGCTGGGGAGTAAAAAAGATATAACCCAAAGTTTAGAATATATTACTCTCTCCGGTTCAGGGGAACCCACCTTAAATAATAAATTCGGGGAACTGATTCTAGAGATAAAGAAGCTCACCAACCTTAAGGTCGCAGTCTTTACTAATGCTGCGTTCTTGTCGGATAAAGAAGTGCGCCGGCAGATAGCGGGAGCGGATTTAATCGTTCCTTCTTTAGACGCGGTGACTCAAGAGCTGTTCGTTAAAATTGACCGGCCGCAGGTAGGTATAAATATAGAAGATATCATTAACGGTTTGATCGCTTTAAGAAGGGAATTCCGCGGTAAGATCTGGCTGGAGGTGATGCTGGTAAAGGGAGTTAACGACGATATCCGGCATATCCGTAAGTTAAAGAAAATTATTGCCAGCATAAATCCGGATAAGGTGCAGTTGAATTCTCCTGTGCGCACTACTGCCGAAGCCGGCGTCCTGGCCGTAGCCAAGAGTAAACTGAAGAAGATTAAAGAAATATTAGGGGAAAATGTGGAGATTTTTTAGCGCGCCTGTGGTCAGGCAGAGAGAGTTGACCACATGGCGTAATGCTATAGCGCGCCTGTAGCTCAACTGGATAGAGCGCTAGCCTTCGGAGCTAGGCGTTGGGAGTTCAAATCCCCCCGGGCGCATAATTTTAGTCTCCTTTAAATATGGAGGGACTGTGGAAGACGGGAGAGAAAGGCCGGAACGCAGGAAGTCTGAACGTATTGATGCCGCGTTTACCCTTATTTATAATGTAGAAAAGCCTTATGCCTTAAGCGTTAGCTTCGGTTTAGCTGATGAAAAAGACGCGTTAATGGTGAATTTAAGCGACTTAGGCGTGGCGATAATCACCAAGCACAATATTCCTGTCGGCACACAGCTGCATATTAAATTTAATATTATAGATTTGCACTTAACCGGCGAAGAACGCATAAGGCGTATGGACTTAATCGGAGAAACAGTCTCTAATACCGCCATTAAGGATATATCTCATAGGATAGGCATACGTTTTGACAAGATACTAGAAGTAGACAAGGCTGCTATAAGGGATTTCTTAAAACGCAACAAATTCCCTCCCGATGCTGCCAAAGGGGCTTGACAAAATTTTTAAAAATTATATACTAATACAAATTAAAGAGATTTGCTTATTGCAAGGTAATTAAAATATGATCGAAGTGACTAACCTCTCAATGAGTTACGGTCCGGTTCTTGCTCTTGACGCTGTATCTTTTGAGGCCAAAGAGCGGGAGATCGTGGGTTTGCTCGGGCCTAACGGCGCAGGCAAGACCACCCTGATGCGCGTCCTCACCACCTTTTTTTACCCCACCAAAGGAACCGCCAGGATTAACGGAATTGATATAACCCAGGATCCCTTAAGCGTAAGAAAGATTATTGGTTATCTTCCTGAGACTCCTCCGCTTTATATGGATATGCGAGTGGATGAATTCATTGATTTTGTGGGCACCAGCCGCGGTTTAGGCGGTAGAAAATTGAAAGAAAGAATTGACTGGGTAGTGGAAGCCACAAAAATAGGGGATGTCTGGAAGCATATGGTCAACGAGCTTTCTTTAGGATTCAGGCAAAGAGTAGGCCTAGCCCAGGCATTGATCCATGACCCTAAAGTGGTTATTCTGGATGAGCCGACCAGCGGGCTTGACCCGATGCAGATTATTCTGATGCGTAAGCTGATCAAGGATTTAGCCGCCGAGAAGACGATCATATTTTCAACGCATATCTTACAGGAAGCCTCAAGTGTAGCCGAGCGTCTGGTAATCATAGACCGCGGTAAAATCATCGCCAACGGATTGATTCCGGAGCTCAAGAAAGAAAATACAGGTGTGCCGTCTTTATTCGTCTCATTAGAGGCCCAGAAAGAAGATGTGGAAAAAGCGCTTAACGCGCTTTCCACTATAAAGGGAGTTAACTATATAGGTAATCTAAATTCCGCGCCCAGATTTTTATGCTCAATCCTTTCCGTGAATGAAGCGCTAAAGTCAGTTAATACCCTGGCTAAAGAGAAGGGCTGGGTTTTGGCTGAAGTGTCGGTTAAGGAGCCTTCCTTAGAGGAGGTTTTCTTGGGCCTTTTTAAGAGAACAGAAAAATGAATATAAAAAATATCGTTACAGTCTTAAAACGCGAACTCGGAGGTTATTTCAACTCTGCCGTCGCCTATGTCTATTTGATCGCTTTTATAGCGATTAATAACGGTTTATTTATGACCCAGTTCTTTTTGGTCGGCCGCGCGGATATGGATCCGTTTTTTTGGGCGCTGCCGTATGTCTTATTGCTTTTTATCCCGGTCATTACTATGCGCCTGTGGGCGGAAGACCGGAAGGAAAACACCTTTGAACTATTGTTGACTTTCCCGATGCAGCCGGCGGAACTGGTTTTAGGGAAATTCTTAGCGGCCCTAGTCTTCTATATTATCTCGCTAGCCAGCACTTTCAGCGTCCCGTTAGTTTTATTCATTTGCGGCTCACCCGACGCCGGCAGGATTATTGCTTCTTATACCGGAGCTTTGATGCTGGGCGCTTTATTTATGTCCATCGGCATATTCATTTCCGGCCTGACCAAGGAACAGATTATCGCCTTTGTGCTGACTACTTTATCCTGTTTTTTTATTCTGTTATTAGGAATGGATTTTCTGGCTACTTTTTTTGACGGCTGGATTCCCGGTTTAGGCAGCTTCATGAAGAATTATATCGGCGCCTCAGGCCATGGGGCGAGTTTTAACCGGGGCATAATCGATATTAAAGACCTGTTATATTTTATAGTGATGAGTTTTATTTTCCTTCTGCTTAACGGTCTCTCTTTTGAGGGCAGGTTAAGGCCGCGGGCAAAGTTTGTTTTTGGGTCGGCTGTGGCTGTGTGTTTAGTGGGAGCGATTTTGTTTAACTGGCTGATCAAGGATCTATCGCTGGGAAGGTTTGATATTACCGAGAATAAAATTTATACTGTTTCCGACGCTTCCAGAAGAATCCTTTCTAATCTTAAGGCGCCTGTTCAGATAAAGGTTTACATTACTCCGGTTGAGAAGATGCCCACAGCCATTAAAACCCTGGAGCAGGTGATCACCGGCAAGCTGGATGAATTACGCATCGCTTCTAAAAACAAATTAAATTTTAAAGTTGTTTATATAGAGGCGGCCAAGCTTATCGAAGCAAACCAGCAGCAGAATGTTCCGGGCGCGCCGGCTACCGCTAATTCGCTGGAAAAATCTCTTCAGGCAAAAGGTATTGTTCCTTTTCAAGTGGAAAGCATAGATAAGGATGCTCTTGGCGTCAGGCTGGTCTATTCAGCCATCAGCATAAATTACCTGGATAAAAACGAAGAGATCCTGCCGCGCGTGCTTCCGCAGAGTATTCCGGATCTAGAATATATGCTTCTTTCCAGGATTGTAAAATTGACCTTGGAGAAAAGGCCGAAGATCGCCCTATTTTCTCCTTTATCAGCGCAGGGCAGGGATGAATATCAATCATTATCCTCATTAATTGTAAATAACGGCTATAACCTTGAGCGTACTGCTTTGACTAAAGAGAGCGCTATTCCGGAAGGGACTGTTACGCTTTTAGTTATTAACCCCGGGGCCTTAAACGACAGGCAGCTTTACGAAATAAATAAATTTTTATATCAGGGGGGTTCGGCCTTGATTGCCGCGCAGGGTTTTGATTATTCATTCCAGATGATCCCAACGCAAGGCCTGGATGCCACGCCTATAAAATTAAACCTGGATATCAATAGACTTATCCAGAAATGGGGGGTGAGTATAAACGATAAGATGCTGATGGACGAGGATAATCAGGTCATAAGCGTCTCTAGCGACCAGAATGTAGGCCCATTTGCCCTGGCTATACCGGTTAAATTACCTAATCAGATATTCGTGCGGCAGCAGTTATTTGATAATAAAGCCGCGGTAATGAACAGGCTAAGCGCTTTATTTTACCTCTGGGGGTCGTCTTTAGACCTCTCTGACCCGGTTATCAAGCAGGCTGACTTTAAGAAAACACTTTTATTCACCTCCAGCCCTAAGAGCTGGCAGATGCCTTTTGAAGGCGGTCCTTTAAAAGGTTCGTCCCTAGTATATCCTAAAACAGGTTCTGCCGGAAGGTTCCCCTTAGGGGTGATTCTGCAGGGCCAGTTCAACAAGGCTATAGAGCCGGCCGGAGAAGATAAAACTGAGGCCTTGAATAATCCCCAACCGGGTAAACTTGTCGTTATCGGCTGCGCTAAAATGTTTAGCGACCAGTTGATCGTTAACAGCCCGGGAAATTTAAGCTTATTCGCCAATATTGTAGACAGCTTTGCTTTAGGGGATGACCTTATCCAAATACGCTCTAAGTCTATTTTAAGCCGTAATATCAAAAAGTTGACAGATTCTCAGATAGCTTGGTATAGGTTTATCGCCTTAGTAAGTATTCCCCTTCTTTGGGCAGTCTACGCCTACATCAGGCTCCTGCTGCGCAGGAAAGAGAAGCAAGCTTATTTATCGACGAGAGGCAATAATGAAGCTTAGAAAACTTCTTATATTGACCGGTATTGTTTTCGTTCTGCTGGTTCTGGTCGTAATCAAAAATTCCTTTCAGAAGAAACATAACGTTGTAGGGCAGATGGAAGAACCGGAAATTGCTTTAGTCAACAGCAGTATGAATATTTTCGCGTCTAAAATTATAATTTACAAAGGTGATGATGCGCAAAATAAGGTAATCCTCTCTAGGCAAAATGACGGGCAATGGGTTTTAGAGAGTAAACTCGGTTTAAAAGCCAGAAATGAAGCGGTGGATAACCTTTTCAATAGCTTAAAAGACTTAAAAGGAGAGTTAAGAGGTGATTCCAAAAGTGTATTCGCAGATTTCCAGATTCAGGATAATCAAGCCGCTCATCTGATCTTGTCCGGCGCAGATAATAAGCCTTTGGCGCATCTGGTAGTCAGTTTTAAGAGCCCGAATGACAACCAGAACTTTATCCGAGTCTTTGATGCGGATAAGATCATACTGGTCAACCGGAATATTCTACCCGCCATCGGACTTTTTGATAAAATGGCAAAATCCGACGGAAACTATTTTGCCGATTACCGGGTTTTTCCCTTTGATGTTAATTCCGTAAACAGAATAGAATTAATGGTCGGTAAGAAGCGCGCGTTAGCTTTAACTAAGTCTGTAGCCAACGTCTGGAATTTTGACCCGGCCAATAAAAAGTCTCTACCGGATTTGGCCAGGGTAAATGAATATCTGCAGAACGTGGCGGGTTTTTACGCGCAAGATATCCTGGACCCGAACCTTAAAAGTTACGGCCTTGAGCGCCCTCTAAAAGTATTAAAGCTTAGCTTCCCTAAAGATAATAAGCCCGAAGCTATCCAAATAGAAGTAGGCTCTTTTCTAAAAGATAAGAAAGCTTATTATGTCAGAATAATGCCTCAAAATCAGATTTTTATTCTTTCAGAGTTTTTCATCAATAACCTCAGCCGCGATAGATCATACTTTACGGTTAAAGACGGTAAATCCAAAAAGAAGTAAACATCCATTAGGGCTATTCTAAAATGAGCAAAGAGAAATACCGCAGCGCCAGCCACGGTTTTAAAATAACTGTAGTAATCCTGCTTTCCTGCCTCACCATGTTGCGCCTGTTATTGCTGCAATATTTTCCCTCCAGCGAGATCATACCCGATAAGTTTTTCCTGTTTATTATCCTGGCCATCCTCTTTTACTTATGGCTCCAGGAGATGTTTGATTTTCATAAGCTGGTCAGTATGAATAAAGACCTGCGCCTTACCCAGGAACATCTAAAGAGCGCTGAAATTGATACCATCGGCGCGTTAATCAAGACCGAGGAAGCAAAAGACCTCTACACCCGCGGCCATTCGGAGAGAGTGACCAAGATCGCCCTGGCTATCGCCAAAGAATTAAGTTTAACCGACGATAAGAAGAATATCGTCAATCGGGCAGGCATATTGCACGATATAGGTAAAATCGGCTTAAGTGACGCCATACTGAATAAGAAAGAAAAATTAACGGATGAAGAATTTGAGATGATTAAGAAGCATCCGGAAAACGCGGCCGCTATTTTAGAGCCGTTAAAATTTTTAGCTACGGAGAAAGAAGTAATTGTGCAGCATCACGAGCGCTATGACGGGAAAGGTTATCCAAAGGGCTTAAAGGCCAAGGAGATCAGTTTTGAGGCTATGATTATATCCGTTGCCGACGCCTTTGACGCTATGAATTCCAGGAGGGCCTACCGCGAAGCGCTGGATAGAGAGACAATAATCTCGGAATTAAAGAAATCCCGCGGCACGCAGCATTCTCCGCAAGTGGTAGATACTTTTCTAAAGATGCTTGAGAAAAACCCGGAATTGTGGGAAAAGTAATAAAGAGGTATTCGGAAAGGAAGCCGGATGGATAAAAAAACTTTAGGTTTATTACTGATCTTTTTTTGTTGTGCAACAAATTTGGCCTTTGCCAAGGGGACAAAACCAGTAATGGCCTGCAGATTGGCCTGGCCAACTACAACGGAAATAAAGACCCTATGGTATTTATGGTCATAGCCAATTGGTCTTTTTAAGAAATAAGGATAGGAGAAGGGGATAGAATAATATGTTCTTAAAATTATTATACCGGGCATTGTTCGTTTTAACGGTATGTTTTTTCGTTACGCAGCCAATAGCCGCTGCCCAACCCCAAGAATTTCCCGAGCTTGAACCATTTTCAAAAGAAGACCGCGTTCTGGTCCTTGCTCCTCATCCTGATGATGAAGACTTAGGCTGCGGAGGCATGATGCAGCGCGCCCTTAAGGCCGGTGCGCAGGTAAAAGTGGCGTATTTGACCTGCGGGGATAATAATATATTTTCCATAGTATTCTATAACAAATTATTTTTTCCGTTTAGACTGCTTTCCTTAAGGAAGAAGGATTTTATCACGCTGGGGCATCAGCGCGTGCATGAAGCAATAAATGCAATGAAGATACTGGGGATACAAGAGAGCGACCTTATCTTTCTAGGTTATCCTGACCACGGGACAGACCAGATGTTTATCGCTAATTGGGATCACGAAAGGCCGTACAGGAGCTCTTTTAGCGGGCATTCAACTGTCCCTTATGAAGAAAGCGTGGGTTATCAAAAAGAATTTACCGCGGATAATATTATAACAGACTTAAAACAAATCATTTTTGGTTATAAGCCGACTAAGGTATTTGTTACCTCTCCTTCTGATGTTAACGGCGACCATTGGGCGAATTATTTATACCTGATGACTGCTTTGTCTGACTTAGGCCAAAGGATGCCCGCGCCAAAGATTTATCCGTACCTCATCCATGTTCCTGGCTGGCCGCTTCCCCGGCATTATCATCCATCTCTTGAGATAGAACCTCCCTCAAAATTCTTTGGCGATACCTTGGGGTTGGTTAATTGGCGCCAACTTAAACTGACAGAAGAAGAAATAAACAAGAAGTATAAAGCCATGCGTGCCTATGATACCCAGTTCCGCATTAGTGGTTTTTACCTTACGGCCTTTGTGCGCCAGAATGAGCTGTTCGGAGAATTTCCTTATATTAATTTAAAGAAGCAATATACTTCCGGGTCATCCGGCAAGCAGAGTAAAGAGGTTGTTTTTACTTCGGACATGCAATGGATCGGTTACGCAATTGTAGATAATGTCCTCTGGGTTAAAATCAAAAAACCAAAAGAGTATAAACAGAGATTATCTTACTTTTTCGGTATTTTTGGGTGTAGAAAAGATACTCTTTTTGCCGAGATGCCGAATATCCTTGTGTTTGCCAGATATAATAAACTGAGCATATTTAACGGCACTACAGATAAGTATATTCATCCTGAAGGAGCGTTTCTGGAATTTAATCCCGAGTCGGTAATTCTTAAAATACCACTTAGCGTGTTAGGCAACCCCGAGAGTATCTTATTCGCGTTTGAGTCGTCTAAGGCTTATTTGCCTTCAGGTTGCACAGCTTTTCGGGTGATTACGCTTGAATAAGGCCATTAAAGGCCGGTTCTTTAAAACGTTTCTTGCCAAACTAGCCATTTTGGGTTAAAATAGAAAATCAAATTTAAATGCGGGCCATTAGCTCAATTGGCAGAGCAGGACACTCTTAAACCGTCCGGAATAATTCCTGTAAGCCGTTGATTTTATTGTAACTATGAACTCCTTCAATAAGTTAAAGAATTTTTTGTTTTAAAGTATTTTAAGTAATTTTAATGATTTTTAATATCAAATGGACACTTTTTGGACATTTACAGGGTTCAGAGATACAAAGAGAGGTAGCTCAAGTTTCGCTACTAAAATAATTCTAGTACTAGAAAAGGGCAATATTTAGGGAATAGTTCTGTTTTATTAAAATAACGCATTCTTAACTGATTAACTCCTAGCTCACAATTTATTTGACATTGCCTTATTATCTAGTATAATTAACCTAAGGGTAATTCAATTGGGTTAATTACGGATATCACTGAGGAAATTTAATCTTACCTTTATGTATATAGGCAGATTTTTAGGATATAGGTACCTACCTTTGTTTTATTTCTATTAATTTATGTGTAATCCAGAAAATAATAATAGAGAGCAGTTTCTAAAAGCTTATGCGAATCTTCCGCTAAACACGCGTAAAGAAATTGTACTTGTTTTAGAAGAAGAAGGGAAAAAACAACCTATTACATGGGAAGTTGTTTATTTTGAGGTAAAAAACAATACAGCAAGGTGCGAACAAATTCTGGAAAAATTAAAAGGATTAGGCATAATTTAAATGACAGAAGAAGCAGGGCAACAAAAAAAAGAAATCTCAGAAGAGCTAAAAGATCTTGTTATTGAGCGACTTGATGTTCTTCCTTCTCATGTAAGAATTCATATCGGTTCAGTAGGCGAATTTACCAGAGAGCAGCTTATTGAATGCGTAAAACAAGGAGACGAAGTCGGTCAGAAAATTGTTGACATAGAGCTGTCTTTCTTGAGAGCTTTAAAAGAAGGTGTTTTACTAGAACAGCTAAACCAAAATTAAGCTATATGGTAGGAGTGTTACTCATTACAAGACCAGAACACGATGAAGCAACTCATTATCTTTCTAAATGGAGTGAGCAAATAATAGATATAGCACAAAAGAAGAATGTAAAAGTTATAGACCTCCACCGTGAAAAGGCGAATAGGAACAGAGTTATCGGGATTTTGGAAAAAACGGGTGCGAAGTTAGTTATCTTAAATGGGCACGGTAGTGATATTTCTGTTCATGGCCATGATAATGAAGTTATTTTAAAGGAGGATGATAACAAAGCCATAAAAGGTAAGATTATTTATGCTCGTTCTTGTAATTCTGCAAAGAAGTTGGGACAAAATTGCATAACACAAGGTGCTCTTGCTTATCTAGGATATAAAGAAGAGTTTATAGTAGCTTCTAACTCAACAAATATAAGAAGACCACTTGAAGATAAAACTGCAGAATTATTTTTAGAACCCTCAAATCATATTCCAATTGCTTTATTAAAAGGCCATACAACAGGGGATGCGAATAATAGGTCGAAAGATCTATTTAAAAAGAATATCGGTAACTTAGTCATTGAGGGGCCATCCTCGTATAATTATTTTGCTATTAGATATTTATTATGGGATATGAGTCATCAAGTATGCTTAGGAGACGAAGGAGCAACTTTTACGTAAATTTTTAGAATGAATTTGATAAATTTAACAAGTGGTGCAGTTTGAAGGGGTAAATCCGCCACTTTAAAATAATTAAAACCTTCGCTCAAAAGGCGAGGGTTTTTTGTATGTAAAAAAGGAGGAATATTATGCCTACTACTGGTGTAGTCCAAGATATGATAGAGGAGAGGAAGAAACAGAAAGAGAATGCACTAAGTAAGCTGAGTCAATTCTCACTGCAAAAATTAACTCTTAAGAGGCCAGTTTTTTTTGTTCCTGGTTGGACTGATGAGGATAATACATGGTGGACAGTTAGTAATAAGAAATTCGGTATTTCTATAAAAGAGTGGTTTTCAGGAATATTCAAGAATTGCGATTTAGTGGAATACGTAACTTTTAGCGATGATGAATCTAAAAGATGCAAGAGTTTCCTCGATTTTGGGGTCATTCTTAAAAACAAAATTTTGAGTAAAATAGAGGAAAGTCAAGATTTTGATTTAGTTGGACACAGCATGGGTGGTTTAGACGCAGTTGCAGCCGTAATTGATGATGTCAGCCCACTTTTAAAAGTTAATAGTCTAATCACTGTTGCTACTCCTCATGAAGGTAGAGAGTTAGCAGATCTTCTTCCTAAACTCAAAAAAGGTGAACTGCATCATATGATGCAATGTGTAAACTTAGATCCTGACCAATTCCCAATCAAGTATATAAATGAGATAGGAACAAGAGAAAAACTTCTAAATAGGGTTAAGAAATTGTATTGCTTTGCAGGAACAATAGATTTGGCGGTCATGAGAAGCGCAAAATACAATAAAGAAGGGTTAGATCCAGATTTTTATAAAAGCAAAGTGGAGATAATAGAAGTTAGCGGAGCATCGCATACTGAGAAAAATGGGATAACACTTGATCCCCGAACCACTCTAGCGATTGCCTATGTTCTTTTAGGCATCGAAATTAAATTTGGTTTGAATTATGGTAATTTTACAGGGGGAGTTTATACACCTTTTGATGATAAAGGCGTATTTATTTAAAAGATTGAGGAGAACTATGAGGAATCTTTGCTACAGACAGATACCTGAGGTAAAATTCATACATAAACACTAAGAAAAATGAAATTCTACGGACTTTTTATCGGTATAGACAGATATGCTTCACCTACAATTAATTGGCTAAATTGTGCTAAGTGTGATGCCAAGGCTCTGTATGGTCTCTTTACTGATAACCTGGGAAACAACACGAAACTGCTTATAGATAAAGATGCTAGTCGTGCAGCTATTGAACTAGAATTTAATAAATTATCTGGATGTAGCGATGATGATGTTGTTGTGATTGCATTTTCTGGACATGGCACAGAAACCCACGAACTAGTTACATATGATGCCGATAGGAGCAATTTAACTGAAACCTGTATTCCGTTAGATGTTTTATCGGAATGGTTATTTCGTATTCGTACGAACCGTTTAATTTTTATTTTGGATTGTTGTTTTTCTGGTGGTATGGGTGCTAAGGCACTTCAAGTAGATATGAGCGCTAGAGAACTAAGATCAACAGAAGAGCTCCTCAAGCAGTTATCGGGAGAAGGAAGGTTGATTATTACCGCGTCTCTTGCAACAGAGAAGGCTTGGGAAAATCAAAAATATGGTCACGGGCTCTTAACATATCACTTGCTTTCTGCAATACAAGGCGTTGAAGAAGTTACTAAAGCAGGAAAAATTGGAGTTTATCGGCTTCTTGAATATGTAACGCAACGTGTAATAGACGATGCTTCAAAGTTAGGGAAGCCGCAACATCCAACGTTACGCGGCACTATCAATGGGGATTTAACATGGCCAGTTTTTAAACCGGGGGCGTTATATCAATCTCTTTTTCCCGAACGTACAAAACATAAAGTTACTACTGATGTTAAAAGTTTGACAGTTTACGGTTTCCCACAAGAGTTGTTAAAAGTATGGGCTGGTTTAATACCTTCGCTTAATCAATTACAGGTAGATGCCATAAATGAGTTTAATCTGCTTGATGGAGAACATATAGTTGTTTCAGCGCCGACTTCTTCAGGAAAAACAATGATAGGTGAACTTGCTGCCTTAAAGAATGTTTTAGAGCGAAAGAGAGCAATATTTCTTTTTCCTTTAAAAGCTCTGGTAAATGATAAATTCAGACATTTTACATTAGCATACCAAGATTTTGGAATAAAAACTATTAGAGCTACTGGCGATAGTACAAGCGACGATATCTTGCCTTTGATGCGTGGACAGTATGACATCTGTCTAATGACATATGAAAAATTCTCAGCTTTAGTTCTCGGTAATCCACATATTCTTGAACAAGTAGGAACGGTGGTTATAGATGAAGTTCAAATGATAGCAGACGAATCTAGAGGAGTAAATCTCGAGTTCATTCTTACGCTTTTAAAGATGCGTCGTAGACAAGGTATTGAACCACAGCTTATTGCCCTATCAGCTGTTATTGGTGATACAAATGGTCTTGAACGCTGGCTTAATGCTAGATTACTTAAGAGAACAGAAAGACCAATCCCCCTAGATGAAGGAGTGCTTAGGTTAGACGGTAGTTTCAGATTTATATCTGCTGAAGATGGTAAAGAAGCGGTGATAACAAGACACATAGTCCCTGAATTCCGTAAAGGATCAAGCCAAGATTTAATAATTCCATTAGTTAGGAAATTAGTTAGCGAAGGTAAGAGTGTGATTGTTTTTAGGGAAACAAGAGGAGAAGCTAGAGGTTGTGCCCTATATCTTGCTGAAACGCTGGGTCTAGCTCCGGCTCAATCAGTATTAGATATGCTGCCTAACGGAGATCCCTCTCTTTCTTCTCAACGATTAAGAGATGCACTAGCAGGAGGCACAGCTTTCCATATTTCTGATTTGGATACAGAAGAGAGGTTGCTTATTGAAGAACAATTTAGAGCTTCGCCTACTGCATTGAAAGTGATTTCCGCCACTACGACCTTAGCGATGGGCGTTAATACACCTGCCGAAGCAGTGGTTATCGCTGGTTTGATGCATCCAGGTAATAAGCCCTATTCTATTGCTGAATACAAAAATATCATTGGTAGGGCAGGTAGGCTTGGATTTACTAAAAAAGGTACTTCTTATGTGATAGCTCAAGATGGGAATGAGGAATATCAAGTATGGAGAAATTATGTATTGGGTTCACCAGAAGATTTAAATTCAAAGTTTCTAGCTTCAAATACTGATCCACGTTCACTTATAGTGCGTGTTCTTACAGCTGCAGAACGATCAGGCCAAGGTCTTCCAGCGCAAGAAATAATAGAATTCTTAGAACAGAGCTTTGGTGTATTTCAACGGAAACAAATAGATCAACGATGGGTTTGGGATGAAGCAATTCTTAAAAGTGCTTTGGATGGGTTGGTTGCAAATGATCTTATTAAAATTGATCAGAATGGATTATATCATCTTACTCAATTAGGCAGATTGTCAGGCGAAGCTGGTGTAGAGGTAGAAAGTATTATTCGTTTCGTTAGGACATTTAAGAGCGTTGACCCAGAGAGTATCAACGATCCTACTTTGATTGCCGTTACTCAAATTTCTGTTGAGCTTAATGATATACATTTTCCAATTAATAAAAAGAGTACTCAAAAAGAACCACAAACTTGGATGAGTGAAATCCGAAATCAAGGTGTTCCAGAATGCGTTCTCTCTTCATTAAGGTATTCAATTAAAGAAGAAAGCCAGTCAACATTAAGAGCGAAAAAAGCTGTGGCTTGTCTTTTATGGATTACGGATAAGCCCCTTATAGATATGGAGGATATTTTGACGCAATTTGGTGGAAAATTTGACGGTGCTGCAGGACCAATCAGAAGCGTCGTTTCTAGAACTTGTGATATTTTGCCCGTAGTTGCAAGGGTTGTAGAAATTTTATATCCTGGCAGTGATTTGAATCAAAGAGTGTCTCGATTTTTAGTTCGTCTTGAATTAGGAGTATCAGGAAAAATTCTCGAAATTGCAATGAGATTAGGCAAAAAGCTCACAAGAGGCGATTATTTACGTCTCCTAAGTAATAATATATGTACTATGAATGATATTGAGAATTTAGAGGAAAAAGTTTTGCTTAAATTTATAGAAGGTGATAAAAACAAGCTAAGTAGTATCTGTGATGTGCTGACGAATTATAAAGAGAGTCGTAGTAATGCTCAGTCTATTCCCATTTCTCCAATCTTGCCTCAATACGAAAGTTAGAATAGTATCGGCATAAGAACAAATTAGAAGACTTAAGTTAAAATTTCAACAATTCGGCAGGCTTTACCTTCAACGCTTTGGCAAGTCTTATGATAGTAGTTAATCGTATATCTGGAGGATTTTTTCCTTCTATTCTTTGAATATATTTGTAGCTCGTATCTATAAGCTCAGCTAGTTGTTCCTGCGTAATCCCACGTTTCCTACGCCACTCTTTAATTCTTTTACCCAACTGTATTCCAGCCAAAGTATTCATACTTTATAATCTTACACGATATTTTAATATTTGACACCCCCATATATGATGGTGTATAATCAACCACAGTTACATGGAAGGGAATATGGGGGAAAATAAACAAAACTATCTTCTTGAGGCGGTTACCGCGTTATTTACTAATCTTCCAAAAGGCAAGGTGTTGGATCTAGGCTGTGGAGATGGTAATTGCGCGAAAAGGTTAAAAGATTCGGGGTTTGAGGTGGTTGCTTCTGATATGGATATAGAGAGGTTTAAATACCGTAATCTAATAAAATTTGAGGCAAGTAATCTGGAAAGATCCCTGCCATTTCCAGAAAACAGCTTTGATTACATTCTATTTTTGGAAGTTATAGAGCATTTATATAATCCAGATTTTGTTATTGGGCAGATTAGCAGACTATTAAAGCCGGGAGGCGCCTTAATTATATCTACGCCAAATATTTTAAATCTGGGTTCACGGATTAGGTTTTTATTCGAGGGTGGCTTTGATTTTTTTCGCGAGCCAATTTTAGATTACTGCAAAATATTCCCGAGCGGGTTACAAAATATGCACATTGTTGTTTGGCGGTATCAAGAATTAGAGTATCTTTTATTTAAGAATGGGCTTTCTGCGGAAAGTGTTTATACGGATTTGATGAAGCCATCGCTGAAATTTCTCAGTTTTGTATTATTACCGTTACTTAAGTTTCAGTCCTGGCAGAAGGAAAGACGGGCAATGAAAAAAGGCGGCGTAGATTACCGGAGGATAAACAGAATCTTATTGTCAAATGAGCTACTTTTTGGCAGGCATTTAATCATTCAGGCAAGAAAGAAATAGTAATAAAAGTGACGGGTATATTTTTTACCCCAAATTGAGCTAAAGATAAATAAATTCCGCCTTGCAAAGCACCCCATTTTAAGTTAAAATATCTCAAATTCAAAAGTGAGTAGTAATTCAGGCTATTAGCTTAAAGCATATCTGTTTGTTCATTAGGCAGGCGTGGAGATCCCAAGCTATGAAGAACTGGGAGAAGAAAGAATTAGTCAGAGATTTAAGAAAACAGAGCTTGAGTTATAAAGAACTAAGGCAGATAGCGCCGTTTAAAATTGCAAAAAGCACAGTAAGCGACTGGTGTAAAGATATTGAGTTAACAGAGATACAGAAGGATAGGCTGCAGACACTATTGAAGGAAGGAAATTATAGGGGCAGGCTGCAAAGAGTTTTGGTCGAATGTAATAGGCCTGCCCGTTTCGCGATTTGGCAAGAGCTATGTTAAAAAAGAAGGTACTGGCTATCGTAAAAATATCCTGTATAATGGGACAATAAAAGTTGAAGTCTGCGATAAGAATCTTTTATATAAGATACTTGGTTGGATTGAAGGAGTAACTATTAGTAATGGGCCATTAGCTCAATTGGCGGAGCAGGACACTCTTAATGTCAAGGCCGCAGGTTCGACTCCTGCATGGCCCATTAAATTTAAAACCAATATTTCTTCCCAGCAGTTAACAGTTCACATCGCACACTAAAAACTGCGTGAAAGACAAACCTTACGAAGTTTTTGAGCATACCGCGGATATCGGCATCCGGGTAAAAGGAAAAGACTTAAAAGATTTATTCAGGAACGCCGGACTCGCCGTATTTGCAATTTCCACGCATAAGCAATTCACTAGGAACAAAATTCACACCAGCATAATTATCAAACAAAAAGCGGATAATTTGGAGGAGTTATTTATTAACTGGCTCAACGAATTGTTATCTTTATCTTCGGCTAAAGGCCTTATATTCCACGGTATTAAAATTAATAAATTAGCCGGAAATTCTCTTGAGGCGCTCGTAGTAGGAAGCGACATAGCTAATTATAAGGTAAATACCGAGATTAAAGCCGCCACTTTTCATGAACTTAAAATTAAGCAAAATGATTACGGTTGGTTAGCCGAGGTTATTCTGGATGTCTGATATTAATTTAGAAAAGATTGATGATTTCCGCTGGAGGATACCGAAAGCTTATAAACCCGGGATGCGCGTTCCCGGGATTATTTATTGCGACGAGAAATTATTAAAGGATATCCGTCAGGATAAAGCCTTGGAACAGGTGGCGAATGTCGCTTTCCTGCCGGGAATTGTTAATGCTTCATTGGCTATGCCGGATATCCATTGGGGTTACGGTTTTCCGATAGGAGGAGTGGCGGCGACTGATCCTGAAAATGGGGGAGTAATATCACCGGGAGGTGTCGGGTTTGACATCAACTGCGGCGTGCGGATGCTCAAAACAAATTTACAATATGAAGATGTAAAAGATAAATTAAAGGATTTGACCTACGCTTTATTTTCGGATATTCCTTCGGGTGTGGGCTCTAAAGGCGATATCCGGGTGAGCGCCAAAGAAGAGCAGGAAATTTTGATTAAGGGCGCGCAATGGGCGGTGGAAAAAGGTTACGGCACTCAGGATGACCTGGATTGCACCGAAGAAAACGGCGCGATGCCGGGGGCAGATCCTGAGGCTGTTTCTGAGCGCGCTTACGAAAGGGGTAAAGCCCAGTCAGGGACGCTGGGCAGCGGGAATCATTTTCTGGAGGTTCAGGTAATTGACCAACTCTATGACCGGAATGCCTGCGATGCGCTTAATCTTGATTTAGGCCAGGTTACTATTATGATTCATTCCGGCTCGCGCGGGTTTGGGTATCAGGTCTGCGAAGATTATACGCGCAGTATGATGTCCTGCCTGCAAAAATACAATATCAATGTTCCTGACCGCCAGCTCGCCAGCGCTCCGCTTAAATCTGACGAGGGAAAAGCCTATCTGGGAGCAATGAAATGCGCGGCTAATTACGCCTGGGCCAACCGGCAGTGCCTGATGCATTTGACCCGGCTTACCTTTGAAAAAATATTTAATCTTGCCTGGCAGAAACTGGGGATGTTTTTAATTTATGACGTGGCGCATAATATCGCGAAAATCGAAAAGCATATTGTGGATGGCCAAGAAAAAACTTTATGCGTGCATAGAAAAGGCGCAACCCGTTCTTTACCTGCGGGGCATCCGGAGCTTCCTGAAAGGTATAAAAAATTGGGTCAACCCGTAATCATCCCGGGCGATATGGGAAGGAACTCCTATCTATTGGTCGGTCAAGATGGGGCAAAAGAAACTTTCTTTTCTTGTTGTCATGGAGCGGGCCGGCTTAAATCGCGCACTGCCGCCGCCCGCTCTATTAATCTAGATACTTTATTGAAAGAATTGGAATCTCAAGGTATAATAGTCAAAGCTTCAGGAAGAGGCACGATTGTGGAAGAAGCGCCTCAAGCCTATAAAAATGTTAATGATGTGGTTAGCGTAGTGCATAATACGGGCCTGGCCAAGCGCGTCTGCAGGATGCGACCGCTGGGAGTGATTAAGGGGTAAAAATGCTGGATATTAAGTTTATAAGGCAAAATACGGAATTAGTAAAGCAAGCGTTAAGAAATCGCAATCTTAAGCTGGATTTAGACGCCTTTATTAAGCTGGATAGCGAGCGCAGGGATATTCTAAGTAAGCTGGAAGACTTAAGGGCTAAGCGCAATAAGGCGAATGACGAAATCAGCGTATTGCTAAAAGAAAAAAAAGACGCCCAAGAAAAGATTAATTCCATGAAGGCTGTTTCCGGCGAAATCGCCCAGCTTGAGGCGCAGATAAAGGAAATGGATGTTCAAATAGATAAGGTTATATTGACCGTTCCTAATATTCCGCATACGTCTATCCCGGTGGGTGAGGCGACAAAAAATAAAGTTGTGCGTACTTGGGGAGAGCAGCGTAAATTTGATTTTAAGCCGCAGAGCCATATTGACCTTGCCCAAAATATGGATATTATTGATTTTAACCGCGCGACCAAGATTACCGGCTCAAACTTTATACTTTATAAAGGCTGGGGCGCGAAATTAGAACGCGCGCTGATTAATTTTATGCTGGATTTGCACACCAACAAGCACGGTTACACCGAAGTTTTTCCTCCGTTCCTCGTCAACAGGGCTTCCATGCTGGGGACAGGCCAATTGCCGAAGCTGGAAGAGGATATGTATAAACTCAAAGACGATGATTTATTCCTTATTCCGACTGCTGAGGTTCCGGTAACTAATATATTTCGCGATGAGATACTGGATGAAGATAAATTACCGGTTTATTATACCGCTTACACCGCCTGTTTCAGGAGGGAGGCAGGTACTTACGGGAAAGATACGCGCGGCCTGATCCGTGTCCATCAATTTGATAAAGTAGAGCTGGTCAAGTTTGTTCAGCCTGAAGATTCTTACGCTGAATTGGAAAGGCTGGTTAAGGATGCCGAAGAGGTTTTACAGCTTTTAGAGATTCCTTACCGGGTGCTTATGCTGGCGACGCAGGACTTGAGTTTTTCCGCTGCTAAATGTTATGATTTAGAAGCATACGCTCCGGGTTTAGATAAATGGCTGGAAGTTTCCAGTTGTAGCAATTTTGAATCTTTTCAGGCCCGCCGGGCGAATATAAGGTTCAGAAGAAAAGAAAATAAGAAAGTAGATTTTGTGCATACTTTGAATGGTTCGGGGGTTGCGCTTGCGCGCACAGTTGTAGCTATCCTGGAAAACTATCAGCAGGAAGACGGCTCAATAGTAATACCTAAAGTCCTAAGGGGGTATCTAGATGGAAAAGAAAGAATTTCCTAATAAGTGGGTCGAGGCTAAACTTAAGCCTGAATCTAAGGGAGAGTGGAAACCCAGGGGGAGGCAGGAGGCTGGCGGGTCAAATAAAAAAACGGCGTGGCTGGCGAACAAAATCTTTGATATCCTTAAACTTATTTTTGGCCTGTGTTTGTTACCCTTTGTTTATTCTACCACTGTATCTTTCTTAAACCAGGTTACTTATATTGATGTCCCACTGCAGGAGTCTTTATGGGCGGGAGCGGTGACATTTCTTTTGGTCTATTTATTTGTTTGGGAGCCGGCGGTTGTCTATGAGAAAGGGCATAAGCTGCTGGAGATTATTTTCAGCTTTTTCCAGCCTTTAGTTAAAGTCGCTCCTTATTTATTGCCGATTTACACAATCGTCATATTCATTCTTTACCTCTTCTTATCCATTTTCATACGGGATAAATGGTTCACAGAGTACACGATGTTTTTATTCGGCCTAAGTACCGCGCTGCATCTGGTCTTCGCGGCTAGATCCATTCGTTCCAAAAAAGGCGACTTATTAAAAAGCAATTATATCTTCGGTTTTTCTTTTATGTATATTGTTAACCTCGGGTTAATCTCGCTCTTCCTGAATTTTATGTTTAAGGAGTTTTCTTTCGTTAATTTCTCCCATAGCGCGTATTCCATAGCCGGCTCTATTTTTCAGGCTATTCTTTCCCAGCTTTTTGTAGTTTAGTCTAATGGAGGAGTGGCAGAGCGGTCGAATGCGGCGGTCTTGAAAACCGTTGAGGCCGTAAGGTCTCCGAGGGTTCGAATCCTTCCTCCTCCGTAAAATTTTCCCGACAAGGGAAAATTTTACGGCACTCAAGCGAGCGGAGTGCAGGTTGTCTAATAAATTGTTGGAGAGTTGGCAGAGTGGTCGAATGCGGCGGTCTCGAAAACCGTTGTCGTCGTAAGGCGACCGGAGGTTCAAATCCTCCACTCTCCGTAAACTTTTCCCGACAAGGGAAAAGTTTACGGCACTCAAGTATTAAATTTTGGAGAGGTCGCGTAGTGGTCGAGCGCGCGTGTCTGGAGAACACGTAATCCGCAAGGGTTCGAGGGTTCAAATCCCTCCCTCTCCGATTATTTTCCGCTTTTTTTGATTTGCAGCTAAAGTCTTGGTTTATTTGGAGGGGGAAAAGGGTCAAAAATGAAAAGCCACGGGAAAGAGCAAGAAGATTTAATTATTCAGGATAGGCTTGAATATGCCGGAAGCATTATTGCTACTGTACGCGAACCATTAATAGTTTTGGATCCGGAATTAAAGGTAGTTAGCGCCAGTAAGTCTTTCTATGACACTTTCAAAACCAAACCCGAAGAAACTATAAATCGGTTTATTTATGATCTAGGAGAACATCAATGGGATATTCCGGGTCTGCGTAAGCTCTTGAATAAAATCCTTCCTCAACATAAAGCCGTCACTGATTTTCAAGTGGAACATGATTTTATTGGAATCGGAAAGCGGGTAATGTTTCTTAACGCCGAATGGATCCCCAGAGAAGCTGTTAGGCCGCAGCTGATCCTTTTGGCTATTGAAGATATTACCGAACGAAGAAAAATAGAATTATCTTTGCGGGATAGCCAACTTATAGTCCGCGCTGTTTTTGACCAAACTTTTCAATTCATCGGCCTAGTGAATACTGAAGGTATTCTAATAGAAGCAAATAAGGCAGCACTAGAATTTACCGGAATAGAAGTTTCGAAAATCCTAAATAAGCCTTTTTGGGAAACACCGTGGTGGACACATTCTAAGGAGTTACAGCAAAAGCTGCGCGACTCTATACGGCAGGTAGCGGCAGGAGAATTTGTGCGTTTTGAAGCCACGCATATCGCAAAAGACGGAAGCCTCCATTACATTGATTTTTCCCTTAAGCCGGTGAAAGACGAATCCGGTAAGGTTATTTTTATGATCCCCGAGGGACGCGATATCACTGAGCGTAAGAAGTTGGAAGAAGCGTTAAAAGAATCTTATGCGGAATTAGAGTTGCGGGTGAAGGTGCGCACCGCCGAACTTTCCAAAGCCAATGAGGATTTACAAAGAGAAATCAGCCAGCGTAGGCAGATCGAAGAGGAACTAAAGGAGAGGATGCAGGATTTGGAGCGATTCAGCAAATTTGCCGTGGATAGGGAATTGAAAATGGAAGAGCTGGAGAAGAAAGTAAAAGAGCTTGAGGAGAGGTTTAAAAGGTAGATGATATTTAAAGGCCGCATAAGAAGAAAAATCATTAAGAAGAAAAATATTATTTACTTATTCATAATAATATCGCTATTGAGCGGGTGCGCCCTTCTTCCTAAAAAGTATAAAGTTGCCCCCGATAAACCCCACGAAGCCCCTACTGTTTATAATTTCAAAAGTACGCCAAAAGATGACGCTAAGTTATTCCAAATGATGGGCCTGGATTATTTCAGCCAAAAAGATTTAGCCCAAGCGCAAAACTTTCTGACTAAAGCAGTCAAATTAGACCCCAAGCTTTATTTATCCTGGTATTGTTTAGGCTTGTTGAACATAGATAATCCAGGAGGTTACAGTTATTTGGTAAAAGCGCAGGAAACCAAACCCGATTTCGCGCCCCCTTATTATTGGATGGCTTATTACCATTGCCGGCTAAAGGAAAACAAAAAGGCTATTTCTTTATTCAGGAAATATATTGAGCTGGCTAAAGGTAACCCGAAAGAGGAAGAGAGGCTTAAGGCCGCTAATGAAGTATTACGTGAATTACTCAGCGGTAAAGAAGGAGAAGCTCTGGAGATGATATTAAAGCCTGCTCGTAAGCAATAATAACATATGTGTAAAAAGATATTCCTGTTTTTCTTAGTCTTGAATTTGGGTTCTTTTTTTAACCTTAGTCCGTTATTTTGCGCTGATAAACAGGAGCAAGAGCAAAAAATCGCGGAGAAAAAAGCCTTCCTCAAGTCAGAAAAAGAAATAGCTTTTCTTAAATGGGCAGAGCTTAGGCAGGAGTACAAAGAAAAAGAGGCGCGGGATATTGAGAATGCTCCTTTAGGTAGCTCCGTGGTAGCTGATTATATCTGCGACACCGGAATTGCCGCTTATAAATCCGGTGAATACGAGGAAGCGCTTTGGGAGTTTAATAGGGCGCTTTTAGTTGAGCCTGATAACAAGACTGCCAAGAAATATATTGAAAACGCGCTTTATAAGATGGAACAGAAACCGGAGAAACCATGAACATCTTTGTTGGGAATTTATCTTTTGACGCCACCGAGACAGATATGCAGCAGGCTTTTGCAGGGTTTGGGAAAGTTTCTTCCGCGGTTATTGTTAAGGAGAAGAATGGAGTTAAATCCAGGGGATTTGGTTTTGTGGATATGCCTGATGAGCAGGAGGCGCTCGCCGCGATTCTGGCTTTAAATAACAAGGAATTTATGGGTCGTTTGCTTAATGTGAGTCCCGCGCGGCCAAAATCAGAATCTGACCGTTTAAGAGAATATAAGAAAAAAATGCGGCTTAAGCTTGAGAAAAGCGCGCAATCTAGCCGGGAAGATAAAGAGCGTAAGGCGCCCGCACCCGCCTTTATTCCGGATTTTAAGAGGCGAGGTAGGTATAAAACAGGGCGGCGCGCGCTTAGCTTTATAGCGAAGAACAAAGAGGGCCTTAAGGAGAAACCTAAACCTTGGAGAAAAAACGCCGCTGAATCTAAGATTCAGAAGAAGGCTACGGAAGCTAAAAGAGGGAGCGCATTCAGAAGGTAATTGACAATATGTAGGTTATATTATAATATACTTTAGCGACGAGGTTAAGCGGACTTAGTTTTTTTAAGAGAGGAGCACGCATGGAAAAAGAAAGAATCGCGATAGAAAACGAGATCCTGGAGAGATTAGGCGGAAAGATATTTTTGCTTCAGGACATAGAGCGCAAGCGCGAGATCATATTCCAGACTTTTTTAGAGGTATATAATTCCGCGAATGGCCAGAGCCTGGTCAGCAAATTACAAAATCTGGATCTGGAAGCTTTATTTAACGAATTCCTTTCTTACCGCATGATCGATGAATTACTGAATGACCCCGACGTGGAAGATATCATGATCAATCATCTCTCCCCGATTTATGTGCATAAGACAAAATCCGGCCTGGTTAAAACAGACAAAAGGTTTGAGAGCCGCGAAGAACTGGATTTATTCATAAAAAAATTGATTATTTTTTCCGGAAGAAAGACCATCAATAAAATAAACAATGTTGAGCTGGTGGAGATAAAAGGAAGGGCGAATATAGTCTATTCTCCTTTCGGGCCGCAGGTGACCATTACCCGCGCCAAAGAAAGGCCCTTAAGCATAATCGAGCTGATTGAGAATAACACGCTTACCCCGGATATTGCCGCTCAACTCTGGCTATATGTTGAAGGCTTAAGGGTTAAGCCGGCAAACATCATCATCTCCGGTGGCCCGGGAACAGGAAAATCAACCCTTCTCAACGCGCTTTTTAGTTTTATCCCCCGCAACGATAGGATCATCGTTATTGAAGATACCCTGGAATTAAATACCGATCTTGAAGAGAACTGCTCGCGCCTAGAGAGTGATGAGACCACTAGCTTGGCGGACCTGGTAAAGAATTCCCTGCGCATGCGGCCGGACAGGATTATCGTCGGTGAAGTGAGGGGCCAGGAGGCGCAGGACCTGATGACCGCTATGAATATCGGTAAATATTGCATGGGCACCTTGCATGCCTCGACTGCCCGCGAAACAATTATCCGCCTTGAGAATGAACCGATGAATTCTCCTGAGGTACTGGTAAATTTAGTGGATGTGTTTATCATCATGCGCCGTTACGGTATGGACGGGAAGATTTCCCGCGTGGTCGGAGAACTTGTAGAGACTGCCGGTATGACGGATAAAACCATTCTTTTATCTTCGCTGTGGACTTATGATCTGGGTTCGGACACATTCCGTAAGTCGTCGGTAAGCAGCGAATACCGCGACAGGCTGGCGCACGTAAGCGGTAAGACTACAGTCGCGATCATGGAAGAGATCAGGGTCCGGGCTAATGTCATCAAACTACTCCTTAAGCAGGGTATAAAGAGCATGAAGGATGTGACTGATTTTTGCCGTAGATATTCGGATAACGCTCCGGCGACGATTGAAGCCCTGGGCGCCAAGCGGCAGGATTTGCTGAAATAAGAACCTCCCATAATGCAAAAATCCCTCAGGAATAATTTATTAATTATTGCGATATTAATTTTGTTGGGAAGCGCAATTTATTCCAACACCTTCTCAAGTTCCTTTCATTTTGACGACACTAAATCCATCACGGAAAATCCTTCTATAAGAAATATCCATAACCTCAAAGGCATCTGGGATTTCTGGCCGATGCGCTTTATTACCTATTTTTCCATAGCGCTTAATTTTCATTTTCATGGCCTGCGTCTCTTCGGTTATCATCTGGTCAACCTGATTATTCATCTGTGTTCTACGCTCCTAGTCTGGTGGCTGCTGCTTTTGACTTTTTCGGCCCCCGGCCTTAAAAAAGAAAAAATCAGCCAGAAGGCTGACCTGATTGCTGTTTTTGCGGCCTTGATTTTTGTTGCTCATCCGCTGCAGACCCAAGGCGTAACTTACATCATCCAGCGGGCGGTTTCCCTGGCGACTATGTTTTATCTGCTTTCCTTGTGTCTTTATATTAAGGCCAGGCTGTTACAGCAAGCGCAAGAAAAACCTATCCAGGAGAGATTCTGTTATTCCGCGGCATTATTAGTTGCGCTCCTGGCTATGTTTAGCAAAGAGATGGCGATTACCTTACCCTTTATGATTCTTCTCTATGAGAGTTATTTTTTGAAAGAAGAGAAGGGGATGCCTTGGAAGAAGCTCATGCCGTTTTTTGCCACCCTCGCCGTAATTCCTTTGACCATGTGGTTGACTAAATCCGTGGATTTTATCCAGATGCGCCGGGTCATCGAAGCCGCAACCGTAAAAATATCTCCCCTGCAATACCTCTTTACCCAATTCCATGTATTGGCAACGTATCTGAGGCTTCTTTTTATACCCGTTAATCAAAACTTAGACTATGATTATCCCGTTGCCAAGAGTTTAATGGAATTTCCCGTATTGGCCAGCCTTGTTTTATTAGTTTTAATTTTGATTTTTGCTTTCCGGCTACGTGCGCGTTACCGCTTACTTGCATTCGGAATTTTCTGGTTTTTCCTTACGCTCTTACCGGAATCCAGTCTTATCCCGATTAAAGATGTCATCTTTGAGCACAGGCTTTATTTACCTATGGTAGGTTTTAGCCTTTTTGTGTCCAGCGGATTATTTTATTGTTTCTGCGGTAAGCCGGTTAAATTCATTATTTTATTCTTTTCTCTGTTGGTTCTGGTTTATTCAGTCAAGGCCTACAATAGGAATGCTCTCTGGAAAAATGAATTTACCCTCTGGAATGATACTGTCCTAAAATCTCCCAATAAAGAAAGGCCGTACCATAATCGCGGGTTCGCTTATCAGGCAGAAGAGAAGTATGACCAGGCTATCGCCGACTACAATAAAGCCTTAAGTATTGATTCTGCTGTCGCGGAGACTTACTATAACCGCGGTAATGCCTATCGGGGGATAAAAAAATATGACCAGGCTATCGCCGACTTTGATAAGGCCATACAATTAGATCATTTTCATGCTGCTGCCTATGGCGGCAGGGCCAGCGCCTGGAATAGCTTGGGCGATACTGAAAAAGCTATTGCGGATTTTAATAGCGCCTTAAAGATAGAGCCCAATAATCTGAAGGTTTATAACGATAGAGGGAATATTTACGCCCAACAAGGTAAATACGAACAAGCTATTGCAGATTATACTCAGGCGCTGCGGATTGATCCTCACGATGCGGATATTTATTTTAACCGGGGTAGCGCCTATCAAAGTAACCAAGATTTAGACCGGGCTATCGCTGATTACACTAAAGCCGTTAACCTTAGCCCTAAATATGCTGCCGTATATTTTGTCCTGGGTAATCTCTGGAAAGACAAAGGCGAACTTAACCAGGCTATTTATAATTACACCAGGGTTATCCAGCTAGATCCGCAGCATCGAGGAGCCTACAATAATCGGGCAATCGCCTATTTTTTGACGCAGCAATACGCCAAAAGCTGGGAAGATGTCTATAAGTTAAGGAGTTTAGGCGCAGATATCCATCCTGAGATTCTCAAGGAACTTAAGTCAGCTTCAGGCAGGGAAGGTTAAGGAACTCTTCCTTTACAGAATATAAAAAATCTGGTATCATTAACTTCCAAATTGAAGATTTTGCGCCCATAGCTCAACTGGATAGAGCACCAGCCTACGGAGCTGGTTGTTGCTGGTTCGACCCCAGCTGGGCGCATTAATTATGCTCAAAAAAGATATTTTGTATATGCAGGAGGCCCTCAAAGAAGCAGAGAAGGCCTTGGATGAAGATGAAGTCCCCGTAGGCGCGGTTATTGTCAACGCCGGTAAGATCATTGCCCGTGGCCATAATCAGATCGAGCGGTTAAAAGACCCGACTGCCCACGCCGAAATGATCGCCCTTACATCCGCGGCAAATTTCCTTAATACAAAGTGGTTGAACCAGGCTTCCCTCTATGTTACAATTGAACCGTGTAGTATGTGCGCCGGAGCGTCGGTGCTGGCGCGGATAAAAAACATATATTTTGGCGCTAAAGACCCGAAAACCGGGGCCTGTGGTTCAGTAACCAATATTGCCAGCCACAAGAAGTTAAACCACCGGATAAAAGTAAAAGGCGGCATTCTGCAGGAGGCTTGCGGCGGTTTACTGGTAGATTTTTTCAGAAAAAAACGCGCTAAGATATAATAGATCAGGGAGAGATGGCTGAGCGGCCGAAAGCAACTCACTGCTAATGAGTTGTCCTGGGAAACTGGGACCCTGGGTTCGAATCCCAGTCTCTCCGATTGATTTTTCCGTTAAGGAAAAATCAATCGGCACTCAAGTGAGCGTTAAAAACCGCAACAAGCGGTTTAGCGAGCGGAGTGCATGTTGTCACCAAAGCGCATATCAACCAAGGAGTATGAATCATGAAGATGTCAATAGGCCTCACCTTTCCGGGTACGCTGCAGGATGAATCCATAATCTGCTATCTCTGTAAGAACTTTAATATTAACTTAAATATCATTGAAGCCTCTTTTTCTATGGACGCCGGATGGTCGATACTCCAGGTGGAAGGAGAAAAGGAAGAGATAGACCGGGCTTTTGACTATCTGACTGATAAGGGTGTCAAGGTACAGCAGATTAAGATAGATAAGAAATAAGGGATTTTTATTCAATGGCATATACTGTTTTTGCTTTAAAATGGCGGCCGAATAATTTTGATGAGATTGTCGGCCAAAAAAATGTTGTTACTACCTTAAAGAGCGCGCTCCAAAAGAGCCGGCTTGCCCACGCCTATTTATTTGCCGGACCCCGCGGGATAGGTAAGACTTCCACCGCAAGAATTTTAGCTAAAGCGCTTAATTGTAAATCCGGGCCGACATTAGAACCCTGCGGTAAATGCGGTTCCTGCCTGGATATAGCGCAGAGTCGTTCCCTGGATGTCATTGAGATAGACGGAGCGTCCAATACCGGCGTAGAAGACGTGCGTTCGTTGCGCGAAAATGTAAAGTTCTCTCCTACCTCAGGAAAGTTTAAGGTATATATAATTGATGAAGTGCATATGCTCTCTACTGCGGCATTCAACGCGCTTCTAAAGACTCTGGAAGAGCCGCCGGATTTTGTTAAGTTTATTTTCGCGACTACCCATCCGGATAAGATCCCTTCAACAGTCCTCTCGCGCTGCCAACGCCTGGATTTTCGCAGGATTTCGGTCATCGAGATAATTTCTCAGCTTGAGAATATTGTTAAAACAGAAAAGATAAGCGTGGATAAGGAAGTTTTGTTTGCTATAGCCAAGTCCAGCGATGGATCATTACGCGACGCCGAATCCATTCTTGATCAGTTGGTTTCCTTCTCCAAAGGTAAAGTTTGCCTAAAAGACGTAATTTCGGTATTAGGCTTGGTTGAACAGGACGCTTTATTTGAGATAACCGATAAGATAATTGCCAAAGACCCCCAAGCGGTTTTAAACTTATTTAATAACCTGGTCGAAGAAGGTAAGGATATCAGTGTATTCTTAAATAATCTTATTGAGCATTTTCGTAACCTTATGGTGGCTAAAGTCACCAAAGGGGATGCTAAATTAATTGACCTGCCGCAGGATATTTGCGACAGGCTGCTTAAACAAAGCCAAAGTCTAAGTTTAGAAGAGATATTCAGCGCCTTTAATATTTTGGCCAATACGCTGGAGATGGCCAGAAGGCTAGATTCCCTGCGTATTACTTTAGAGGTAAATTTGATCCGGCTGGCTAACAAGAAATCCCCGGTTAATACCGAAATAAAACAGCCTTTCCTACAAGCCGCTCCTTTAAAAGAAAAGACATTGGTGAGGGAAACGCCAAAAGAAGAACTAAAATCCGAGCCGCCGGAAGAGGTAATCAATGTTACTTTAGATAATATTAAAGGCGTATGGCAGGATATTATTGAAGCCTTAAGCGGGGTGAAGATGTCTGTCTCTACGTATTTAAGAGAAGGTGAGCCGCTGCGTCTAAAGGGGAATTTGCTGACAATTTCTTTTCCCAAAAGCCATTCTCTGCATAAGGAATCCCTTGAGCGAAAAGAGAATAAAGAAATTATTGAGAAGAGCCTGTTTGAGACTTTGCATACCCATTTAAGAGTGAGTTTCATACTTTCCACCGAGGCCAAGCCGGCATCGCCTGAAGCTGGCGGGCATTTTGTCCAATCTATCCTGGATACATTCCATGGCCGGTTGATTAAAGAGGCTTAATGGCAAACTATACTGAATCGATAGAAAAATTAATTGAAAGCTTGATTAAGCTTCCCGGGATCGGCAGGCGCAGCGCCGAACGCATTGTCAGCCGGATACTTGCTTCTTCTAAGGACGAGGTAAAAACTTTGGCTGAAGCAATAAGTAAGGTAAAAGAGAGTGTGCGTTTTTGCAGTTTATGCCATAACTTAAGCGAAGAAGAATTTTGCAGTATATGCAAGGATGACCGGCGCCATAAAGATGTTATTTGTATTGTTGAGAAACCTACCGATGTCACGGCCATAGAAAAATCCGGGAGTTTTAGCGGAGTTTATCATGTTTTATTGGGCTCTATATCCCCGCTGGAAGGCCGAGGCCCCAGCGATTTAAAGATAGATACCCTGATGGATCGGATAAGACAGAATAATATTAAAGAAGTTATCATTGCTACAGACGCCGATACTGAAGGCGAGACTACCGCGCTTTACCTTACTAAGCTGATTAAGCCTCTGGGCGTAAAATTAAGCCGCATTGGTCTGGGCCTGCCTGTCGGCTCAAACCTGGAATACGCGGATTCCAACACCCTATCTAAGTCCTTAGAGTCCCGTCGCTCAATTTAACCTATGATTGCCATAAATAACTTATCCAAAAACTACGGCCGCAAGATTCTGTTTGAGAATATCTCTCTGAATATAAATAAAGGGGAGAAGATCGGGCTTATCGGGCCTAATGGCGCCGGCAAAACTACGCTTTTCGCGCTTATCTTAGGGGAAGTAGAATCGTCGTCGGGCGAGATCAGAGTAAACAAGAATACGCATATAGGATATCTTCCTCAGGAGGCCAGTTTTAAGTCCGAGCGTAGCGTGCTTGCGGAATTGACTGAAGGCGATGAACGGATTATGCGCTTGGCGCGCGAAAAAGAAGAGTTGGAAAATACTGACTTGGCCGGTTCTAAGCGCTACGGGGATGTTTTACATGATTTAGAGACTTTAGGTTTCTTTGAGCTTGAGCATAAGGCTGAGAAAATCCTTATGGGGTTGGGTTTTAAAGAGAAAGATTTCTCGCGTCCCATAAATCAAATGAGCGGCGGCTGGCAGATGCGTAGTTTATTGGCTAAACTCTTGACCTATCATTACGATCTCTTGCTTCTGGATGAACCTACCAATTACCTGGATTTGAATGCCGCGTTGTGGCTTAAAGATTATTTAGCTACTTTCCGCGGGACATTCATTATGATTTCCCACGACCGGGCATTCCTGACGGATGTTACCAACTACACTCTAATTCTGGAAAACGGCTCCATCGCTAAGGTTGAAGGGAATTATGAGCATTACGAGCAGATTAAAAGAGAGAGGCGCACGCATCTTGAGAAACAGTTCAAAGAGCAGGAGAAGAAAAGAGAGCAGTTGGAAAAGTTTGTCGCGCGTTTTCACGCCCAGCCGAACAAGGCTGCGGCAGTAAGGGCAAAACGCACTGCTCTGGAGCGCTTAGAAAAGGAAGCTGTTGTTTTACCGGAAGACCCGCGCCAAAGTATAGGGAATTTTAAGTTTCCGGCGACCAGAAGGAGCGGATACAAAATTATTGCATTAGGTAAAGTCTCTAAAAACTACGCGGATATAAAGGTATATCAAGATTTAGATTTTGAGATTACCCAAGGTGAGAAAGCGGTCCTGGCGGGAGAGAACGGAGCGGGAAAATCCACGTTATTAAAAATTTTGGCAGGCGTGATTAATATTGATAGTGGAGAGCGTCTTATCGGGCACAATGTAGATATAGGATATTTTTCTCAAACCCGCACCGACGTATTGAATGTTGAGAATACGGTTTTACAGGAAGCTTATACTGCCGCGCCCGGGTTTATGTCGGAGGAGACTATTAGGACAGTGCTGGGAGCGTTTTTATTTACCGGAGATGACGCGGACAAAAAGGTAAAAGTTCTCTCCGGTGGGGAAAAGAGCCGTTTGATCCTGGCTAAACTTCTGATTGATCCGCCGAATCTCCTGCTTTTGGATGAGCCGACTACGCATTTAGATGTGGACGCGGTTGAGGCATTGGTGCGGGCACTTACGGACTATGCCGGAACGCTGGTATTTATAAGCCACGATATTTATTTTGTGCGTTCGGTCGCTAACGTTGTTTATGAGGTTAAGGAAGGCCGGATCAGAAAATTTCCCGGGTCATTTGATTATTATTTTGAGAAAAAAGACCAGGCTGAGGTAACCATTGAGGCGCGTAAGCAAAAAGTTGACCCCCAAAAACAAAGACTTGAGCAAGAGAAGTTAAGGGTTAAAGAAGAAGAGAAGCGTAAAAAAGAAGAAGAGAAGAAGCGCAAGGCTCATAATGCCGCCATAAGAGAAAACATAATCAAGCTGGAGAAAAATAAAGAGAAGCTTGAGCTGGAAAGTTATGCCAAGGCCCGCGCATTGTCTGATCCCAAAATATACCAGCGGGATGACGATGCAGCCCGCGATTATGGCCGCCGGCTTAAGGAGATTAAAAAAGAAATTTCCGAAATTAATACCCAGATAAAAGGGCTTGAAGGCCAGATTATTTAGTGTTAAAATACTTTCCACTATTCCCCCTTAGCTCAGTTGGTAGAGCAGGAGACTGTTAATCTCTTTGTCCGAGGTTCGAGTCCTCGAGGGGGAGCCAATACATCCTCTTATCAAACCGAGAGGAAATGCCACCTGAACCGCCATTTTTGGGTTTTACGGGTGGCATTTTTATTTCGGGGACGTCGTAAAGAGTGATTTTAATCTTTTCAGGGTCTTCGTGATAGATGATTTCCTTGATGAGAAGATGTAAAAGGTCTCTTTGCTTTTCAAAGGGGAGTTGGTCGAAAATATCCCTAAACAGTTTTAGGTTCTGGGTGATTAGGTCTGGATTAAGCACTTTTAGTTTTTCTCTATCAATTTCGTTATTAAGTTCTTGGAGCCTGTTGTCCAAAAGGACTTTTTCTTCGTCGAGTTTTCCCAGCTTATCTTTGATAAGAGAGAAGGGTTTTTGTTGCAGAGATTCCATTAAAGGCTCTGCCAGATTTATATTTTTAGCAAGTCTGCTCATAATTTCTGTTTTTTCTTCGCGAAGAATCGGTAACCTATTTTTTGATTTATTCATCGCAGTCTTAACAAAAGCCTCGATTAAATTCTTGTGCGTAGATATGAATTTGATTCTATTTATAACAAGGTTCTCTAATTCTCTGGCGGGGGTGCTTCTAATTCGACAGGCATTTTTATCCGAATGGTCAACTTTAGTGCATTTATAATAAAGATAAGGCACCCTTTTCTTTAAAGAATAATTAGCGGTCATTTGCGATTTGCAGTTGTCGCACCATATCAATCCGGTTAGCAGCAAGTTATATTTATTTTCACTTATTGAGCCTTTTGTTTGAGCATTGTTTTTTATTATCCGTTGAACTCTACTAAATATATTCTCACTTATTATGGGTTTCCATTTAGCCTGATGCAGTTCCTTTTCGTTCTTGCCCTTTTCAACCTCCGTTTTGGCTATATAAACAGAATTCTTTAGCAGATTTAGCACTATGCCTTCAGTGAATTTATTCCCGCCTTTTTTCTTCTCTTCTTTTGTTAGCCATTCTTTAGTGTAATATCCCTTTTTGTTGAGGTGTTTAGCCAGTTGGTTTGCAGACCGCAGTTCAATATATTTATTAAAGATATATCTGACTAACATCGCTTCTTTCTGAATGATTTTTAGGTTGCCCTTTTCAGTGGGATGCAACCCATAACCCAAAGGAATATGACCGCCGTGAAATAGCCCTCCTTCAGCCCTGATTCTCATACTGTCTTTAGTTCTTTCGCTGGCTAATTCTCGTTCAAATTGAGCGAATCTTAAAACTATATCGAGATGAAGTCTTCCGGTGGAAGTTGTTGTGTTAAAATCTTGTTTTGCAGATGCCAGCTCAATCCCGTTTTCTTCAAAAATTTGCCAAAGTTCATAGAAATCTTTGAGGCTTCTGGTTAGTCTGTCAATGTTTTTTACTATAATTATATTAAATTTCCCTTGTCTTGCATCAGATAGGAGTCTCTTTAGGGCGGGGCGCTTTAGATTCCCGCCCGACTGGTTCCGGTCATCATATTCTTCGGGATAGATTTTCCAGCCATTTTCCTTCTGAAACTCAATATATTTTTCACAGAATTTTTTCTGTCCCTCGATGGAATCGTGTTCAGAAATCTCGCTTTTTTCTTGGTGAGATAGTCGCGTATAAATAGCGCAAATCATATTTTTCTTTGCATTTGTATCAGAAAGAAACATAGTTAGCCTCCTTGATTTATTTGACTTTCATTATATAGCAAAGTATAATCAAAGACAACACTGCATAGGAGGCGTATAGGAGGCGAAGATTTGAGAAAAAAGATTTAATGGGGTATCTTAACCGAAAAGCAATTAAATGAAGAGTAAAATTAAGAAGGAGGGTTTTCAATATAGCATAAATAATAAATTTTATATAGGAACATAGATTTTCCTGATTTATAAACCAACTTGCAAGAGGAAAAGACTGTGTCCCAAGCGCATAGCGCTTCGGGGCGAGCGGTCTTTCGCTTTTACTTGCAAGTTGGGCGGGAGAATTAAAAATGCTTGCCCCTTTTGTTTTTAGGGGCAGGCGATTAGGTGCTAAAGGAGGGTACTGATATTAAAAAACCAATCTATCTAATCGTTATACTAACATTGATGAGTGGGTGCTTTATAGTTGGATTTCTTTATGCTGCCCCTGTGGATGTGCCTACAGAAATTCAGGGTCTGGAAGGGAATATCTTTAATGATAAAAAATTAGGCATAGGATTATCAATAGCTGCCGAAGCAGACTTTTTAAGTTCAAGAAAGTTAGATTTAGCAGATTACTGGGGTGGTGGCACTGCAAAGGTAAAAGGTCAATTTTATACCAGCAAGATAATTCTAACAATTATTAACAAATTTGATATTTATGGGATTTTCGGAAAAGCGCAGAATTTAGGATATGAAAGCGAGGAAGATTATAGTGTCAAACCGAAAGATAAGCTTACTTGGGGTGTAGGATTAAGTGTGCCAATTTATGAATGGAAGAATTACGGTATTAAATTTTTTGCTGATGGGAAATATAGAGCAGTAAACAATATTGACTACAATAGTAATTTTCAGTCGTCTTCGCCTTCTCCTTATGAAGGTGGTTATTATTATTATGGTGGTGGTTCTTCTGCAGTGCCAAAATTTCTGGTTGATTGGCAGGAATGGCAGGTTGCTCTTGGTGCAGCCAAGAGATTCAAGTATTTTATGCCTTATCTTGGTGTTAAATATTCTGATTTCAGAGAATCTAGTATAGACAGCACTAACTATGCTAATACTACAGTTGGAATATTTGTTGGTTGTGCTGTAACTCCGATAAAAGCACTCTCTATTGACCTACAGGGTCGTTTTATTGATGAAATAGCATTTGTGGTAAAAGCTACTTATAAAATATAGACATAAAAGGAGCGCGTTATGAAAAAATGTCCATATTGTGCCGAAGAAATACAACCTGAAGCTATTAAATGTAAACATTGTGGGGAATTTATTAAGCAAGAAAAGAACGAAGCAGAGATAAATAAAAAATCCACGGATACCAAAGACATCAAAGGGAAGGGAATGGCTTTAGCTTTTGGTACTGGGATAGCTTACTGTAGTTTCTCTTTTACTATAGGAGTGATTTTATGTTTAACAGGAATATTGGCGCCAATTGGTATTATTGTTATTCTTACAGGGATATTAGCGCTTTTTTTGTCTCCATTTTTTGGGTCGGCGAGCATTGAAGGTGATTGTCCTTACTGTAATACTAAAGTAATCAGTTTGATTTCAAAAGAGGGCGGAGTAAATTGTCCGACTTGTCAAAAGAGAATCGTAGTCCGTGATAAGAAATTTTTCAAAACATAGATATTGCCACAAAATTAACTGTTCTTTCCGCAACCCAATTAAGCCAAATATTTACTTGACATTTTATTATCCATAGTTTATACTATGGGCAAATGCTAAATAGAATCCTTGCTAATCTCAAAACAAAACCCTACACTATCTCCGAATTTCTCGAAGCACTCGGAGGGAAATTAAGCAAAAAGATGTTCGCTTACCTCCGCGATACTTTACATCTTATCCCTCCTCCAATAAAAACAAGCAAAGGAAAAGGAATAATCGCTCTTTATTTAGAATGCGCCGTAAGGCATCTGCAACGGATTCTCAAAGAAAAGGATAAAGGAGCCACGTTCGCGGAGATTAAGGAAAAGCTTAAAGAAGATACGCAAAGGGTCTTTGCCGAAACACATTCACTTAAAAAGCAAATCGAGATGCAGCTCAATGTAGAAAAGCAGGTTTCCAGCTTTATCGCATCAAGTTTGAAGGCAGGTAATCATCCCGCTTTTAATATCAAATCTAATGATAAACAGCCGGATATAGCGACCAAAATACAGAAGGTTAAGACTGAATTTAAGAAAGATGCAAGTAAATTAGAGAATATAACCAGAGAGGCGTTAGCTGAATTCAGAAGAAAACTTGATGAACTGGAACAGCTTCAGGAGCAAAAAGAATTATCGAGGTTCATAAAGAAGGCATTAAAAAATGCATAGGCAAGGCTTTAAGTACCTTACGTCTGACCAAGAAGTGATTTTTAAAAAGACCCTTCGCTTGAGGAAGGATGCCGAACGCTCCAATACAATGTTTAATCTTGCACTTAATACTGCATTGCGCTTAAAAGAATTAGCGGGTCTTAACGTTGGCGATGTTCAAGGAAAAAGCGCGCTTGAAATAATTGGGAAAGGCTCAAAAATTCGAGAGATTCCACTTAACAAATCAATCAGAGACCATATCGAGACTTTCTTACGCTGGAAAGCAAGGCGTAGTGAAAGCTTGGCTCCGGATGCGCCTCTTTTTATTAGTAGGAAGGGAAATCGTATTAGCAGGCGGGCAATCGAACGCGATTTTGATAAATGGGTCAAAGAAGCAGGCATTGAAGGGCATTATTCGCCCCATTGCTTAAGGCACACAGTAGCCACAAAACTGCTTAACAAGACCAACAATCTTCGATTGGTTCAGACGTTTCTTGGGCATTCAGATATATCTACAACGCAAATTTATACTCACGTCAATAAAGAACAGATGCAGCAGGCTTCAGAATTGTTGTCAGTGTAACGACGCATTATACATAAAAAGCGTCGTAAGGTCGCCGTTTTAAGCATAAAAAAGGCGCAAAATTAAGGTAAAAAGCGTCGTTCGGGGGGTGGACAAAGTGGACAAAACGATTCAAACAAGCTATAAAGACGAAGAAGGTCTTCATATTGATGTTAATTTCCTCCCCGAAGTTTTCATAGATACCAATTTTTCTCCTGAAATAAATATGCCGGTTGAGGTTTCTATGACCGAGGATGATTTTAATACGCACTTAAATGGCATCGCTAAAAGGCGCGTAGTAAGAATTAAAGAAGAAATCACTTTATACTTTGCCAAGCGAGATAGTATCCGCGAGATAGCAGAAAAGCTCGGTATTTCAAAATCCCAAGTCCATAAGGACTTGAGTAGCTATAAACAGGAGCTATTGCAAGGCATCAAACAGGACATAAGATTAAATAAGTTGGCTCTTGGGTTATTGGTTGATTTGACGGCGCAGGTTGATACCAGAATACGACTCCTCTGGCATAAATACGATTATCTGAACAGGTCATTGCAGATATTGGGGGCGATTTTAGAGAGAACTTATATTAGGCTACAAAAGAATCCGAATGCGCGCATAAAAACAGAAGCCTTAAAGGAAGCATCGCGAGAAACGTGTGCGATTATTGATATTCAATGCGACATTCTTATTCAGCTTCGATGCGAAGCGCAGCAATTGTTAAATATATACGATAAATTTGGTTTAACCTCCGCTGATACTACGAAGTTGCTTCTGGCTGAAGGGGTTGATATTGATGTTAAGGTTAAGGAAGCGCGCGAAACGATAATCAGCCTCATTGAGATAGTCAAATTTGAGGTCGGCGATTTGGAGCAAAGGAAACGTATTTTTAGCAGGCTCGCAAATGATATGCGGGTCAGGATGATATTAAAGCACGGGCAAGGATTAGGAGGAAATTATAATGAAGACGCTGAATTTAGAATATAGCACAAAGGAAAGGTTCGGCAAAATAGTCGACATCATAGCCGAAGGAGTTGTAAGGCTTATACAATACAAAGCAAGGTTATTTCAAAACGTGCGTGAGTGGTTGGGTGAAGTTTTTCAAAGGATGTTAGAAGATAAGTCCGTTACATCGTGCACCATTGCTTCTTCTATTTCAGAAATAGATATCCTGAAGGGAAAGAGAAGGAAAGAAGATTTCTATTATAGGGAACCTATCGGAAAAATTCATTCCTTCACGCTAACAATTATTCGCGATTAAGGCAGGGAAAATATGACTGATGAAAATATCGTAGAAATAGATTTAGGGTATTCCCCTATTCCCGATAGATGTATGAGGTCTCTCAACGAGCGCACTATCAAAAACGATGGTTGCGTTTGGCGTATTCATAAAACTGACCCAGATGATTTTCCGTCAAAACCGCACGCCATAAACCTCGAAAGCGGATTAAGGCTGAATTTATCTACGGGAGGGCTATATTATAAGAGACAATATCAGAAAGCAGTTGATAAAAAGCATCTGCTTGATATTAGACAGAAAGCGCAAGAGCAAGGCGTGGGACTTCCGCCACTGTTGGTATAGAGGTCGCGACAAGATTTCTGGATTGTAATGGATAAAAAATGTGCTATAATTACAAATAAGCGAATTAAGCTGTAATTATCGCAAACCATAACATTATAGAAGCAACGCGTTGTTAATAATAAGAAAATGCGAGGTTAAAAATGAATACATCATCAATTACCCCCCAATCCTTTATTCTTGAATTTTTAAATCCTCCTATGAACCACTCTGTTGACAATACCCAGAAACTGTTTACGGAACTCAAAGATACTTATGCTAACTATACCAGACCAGCTGATAACGTAACAGAGCTATCACATATAGACAGAAATAGCCAAGAAGTGAAAAAGTTAGTCATAGCAAGAGACAAAATTATTATACTTAATGAATTTACATCAGCTACATTAGACAGTTTCTGGAAAATCGCAAGCGATGACATAAAAAAAGCTGTTACCATACTGAATATACCGCTTTTTTTCTATCGTCAATATACAATACGTTTTACAGCCTCTCCATTAAAAGAAAAGGATTCAAGGATTTTTTTGGGAAATAGGGTTTGTGCGTTAGATGAGGCGAAACTGAAGCCTTTTGGCAGACCAATTCTTGGAATTGGTATGAGATTTTTTATTCCTGCGATACAAACTGAACAGAATGAATATAATATACGCGTGGAATCTTTGTTACAAGATACTGGTAGGATATTCTTGGAGAATCAGGCGCGTTTCCTCGTTCCTTTACAACTACAAGGCGACTATGTGAATAAAGTTAAGGAAGAGGTAGACAAGACTTATAAGTTTTTAAGAGAAAACATAAGCGCATTTTTAGAGCAATATAATTCTTTATAATAAGGAGGTCGGAGTATGGAGATGATATTAGGAGCACAGAATTTAGGATTTAACACTTGGGCGCAATGCAACGACCAATTTGGAAAATATCATTTTAACGAATATAAAATCGACCTTACCGAAGCAATAAATTTATCGCCAGAGCTATTAGAAGGTATTATATTTGCAAGAACAACCTTGAACGACGTAAAATTATTGAACGATAAGGATATTTTTGGAGAGTAATTGTGGTTTATATCGCACGGTATCACCCGCATATCAAAACCTGCCTCGAGACTTATCCGCACTTAAAAGAAAGATTTAAGAAAAAGAAAGATTATATTATCAAAAGCCCCATTGAGTTGGGTGAACCCCTAAAAGGTAATCTTAATGGCTTGAGAAGCCTCCCATTCGCGGATAATTTTATCATTATTTATGTTGTTTGTGAGGAATGTAGGCGATTGCAGCATCAAGAGACAAATAACTGTTTACAGTGTGGCACAATACCTGATAATTCCGTGATTTTTCTTACATTTGGGCGCCACGACCCAACATATAAAATAGTACCATCAATTAGAGAACGGTTGGAAGAAAAGGAATTTCAAGTTCCAACTTGATGAGTTAGGTTGTTGAAATAGTTAAGATAAAGGAAACAACCTCTTGAGGTAAACAGTCGGAATACGGTCTTTTATGTCCTTCCGGAGTTCTTCTGGGGCATAATAAAGTGGTTTCAAAAGCAGACGCTTTTGACCGTGTGCTGTTCGGAGAATCTCAAAGGTAAACTCATCGCTGAAAGTAGTTCGTTGAGAGAGCGTATCGGGGAGTTTGATTTCCTAACCCTCTGTGATAGAATATATTGCAGAGGGTTTTTATTTGGTATAAAATATAAGCCGAGAGGATAGAGAATATGTTGGATTGGAAATTGTTCGCCATAGGGTCAGCGTTTTTTGCCGGATTAACCGCAGTATTAGCCAAGGTAGGCGTTAAAAATATATCATCTAACCTGGCAACGCTTATTAGGACTATCGTAATTATTGTGTTTTTGGGCATATTAGTAGGTGTCCGCAGGGAGTGGGAAAATCCATTTTTACTTAACCGGAAGAGCTTGATATTTCTTGTTCTTTCCGGTATTGCAACAGGGCTTTCGTGGCTTTGTTATTATCGTGCCCTAAAGACCGGGCCTGCTTCCCTCGTTTCTCCAATCGATAAATTAAGCTTATTTTTTGCCGTAATTTTAGCAATTCTATTCCTGGGCGAACGGTTAAATATATTTCAATGGATAGGAACTTTTCTAATTCTTGCGGGGGCGTTAGTTCTCGTTTTCAAATAACGGGTAGTTTAGATAAGGAGGTATTTATGTCTTTAACATTTATCATAATAACCGTAATAATAATTATAGGGTTTATTATATGGTATAACCGGAAAATAGCCGAGAAAAACCGTATCAACTGCCTATCAGAAGAAAAGCGGCAGAGAGAAAATCTCAGATTAGAAGAAAGAGAAAGGTTCAGAACAGAAGAAAGGGCATCTAAGAATCAAGAAGAAAGAGGGCTGCGGGCAGAACAGGAAGCGAATGCCGGTAAGGTTAGAGAAGAGAGAGACTCTAGAGAAAAGGAATTAAGACAAAAGATAAGTGACAGGAAGAAGCAGGAAGCAGAAGATGAAAAGATTTCTCCACCTCCTCCGTCATAAGCCAGTTACGAATATTGGCCGGAAATTATCTTGCCAGGGGTCTATTTTGAGGTAAAATAATTATAATGAGCGTAGTTTAGCCAGAAAGAGGGTGAGCGATTAAGCTTCCGGCTTCCCGTTATGCGCATTTTAGAATAATATTGACGCGTATTCTAAAAAACAGGATTACGCTTATAACCATATCCCTATTGGTTGGAATAGCCGTTGGCCTATTCTTTAACAAGTTAAGCCTCCATAAAGAAAATCAACCTACCTATTATAATTTAAAGCGTTTATTTCCAGATAATACTCATCTAGTTAATCCCTTAATTTCAGTTGATAATGCTGAGGGGGGAGATACTAAGCTTGAGTCGATAAAATATAGCATCATAGACTACGTCAACAAATGTAAAAATAAAGGTTACGCAGCGAACATTTCGGTATATCTTAGGGATTTAAACAAGGGTACTTGGATCGGGATTGATGCAGACAGGAATTTTACCGCCGCCAGCCTCCTGAAGGTCCCGCTTTTGATCGGGTATTTAAAATTGGCAGAGCAAGACCCTTCGGTTCTGAATAGAGAGATAAAATACGAGATAGAAATTAACGGAATTCCCCAGAATATAGTCCCGGAAAATGGCGCGCAGTTAGGTAAAACATACACAATAGATGAGTTATTACGTTATATGATCGCTTATTCCGATAATGTTTCCACTACCCTTCTTTCGGATAATATAGATGCGAAATTTATCTCTAATATGTATTTGGCTCTGCAAATTTCTGCCCCGGATCCCGAACAATTGAAAGAATATCCTGTCTCGGCTAGAATTTTTGCTACGTTTTTCCGTGTTCTTTATAACGCTACTTATTTAAATCCGGATTACTCCCAAAAAGCTATGAAGTTACTTACCGAGACAGATTTTGGCGACGGGATTGTCGCGGGAGTCCCGGAGAATATACCCGTTGCTCACAAATTCGGGGAGAGAAGGTACGAGAGCAAGAATTATTCGTTGGAAGCGGTGCAGCTGCATGACTGCGGCATAGTTTACCATCCTAAGTCTCCGTATCTGATTTGTATAATGACCGAAGGCCGGGATTTTAATTCCTTAAAGGATATCATTAAGGATATATCCAGAATTACTTATGAGCACGAGAATAGAGCTATGGACCTGCTTTAAGGGGATTAATGATGCGTAGATTAATATTGATGATTTTAGCTTTAACTTTGAATGTAATATTGACTCCCGTGTTCTGTCCGGCAAGCGTTAATAGTGAGCTAAACCACGCGATTACAAGTAATGATATTCAAAAAGTAAATGAATTAGTATCTAAAGGCGCGGATGTTAATGTTGTTGAGGGCCTGGATAGCTGGTCTCCTTTATTTCGGGCGGTATTTAAGGGCGACCCTGAAATCGTAAAAATCCTGGTAGATAATGGCGCGAATGTGAATATAGCGGATTCACATAAATCAACGCCCTTATTGCAGGCTGTGAATAAGGGTTATACTGAAATCGTAAAGATCCTGGTAGATAAGGGCGCGGATATGAATGTAAAAGATGCGCAAAGCTGGACGCCTCTAATGCGGGCAGCGGCTTTCGGTTACACTGAAATCGTAAAAATCCTGGTAGATAAGGGCGCGGATATAAATTATAAAGATATACATAAGGTGACGCCTTTATGGAGAGCAGCGGAATTTGGGCATACCGAGACTGTTAAATTTCTGATAGATAAGGGCGCGGATGTGAATGTAACAGATACCTATGGCTGTTCAGCTTTGTCAGCAAGTAAGTCCAAGGGCCATATAGATACAGTCCAGCTGCTGATAGATTCCGGGGCTAAGTAGTCGGCGTCCGGGTAATTTTTAATAGACGAATAAAACAGATGATTATTAAAGGCGCAAATAATATAGGCGTAAATTTTAGTACCGGTTTATTAAGAAGCCGGCCTGCGTTTAGATACCACAGATCAAACCCCTTATAACAAGGAAAGACAGAAGTATCTACTTTTGAGTCTGAATTTATCCCGAATTCAGAAAGGCTGTATAAGCTATCTTTTTTAACCAATTTATGTTTTAATACTATAAGCGACCCGACAATCTGGGCCGGCATACCTTTACGCATTCCTTCCTGTTCGTTAGCGTTACAAATCGTAAGATACTCAAGATTCCCCTGCAGGATACTTAAGCCCTGAATAGAAACGGATAAGAAAATAAGCGCTATTAATATTACTTTAACCGCGCCCTTTTTGTAAAAGAAAACGTAGCAGGGTATAAGCCAAAGCGCAGCTACCGGCACTAAGTATCTAGGCCCCCAGGAGCTTGCTCCGTGCCAACCATGCCACATGCAAGTTAAAATGAAATTAAGGCTGATAATAGAGAGGAAGAAGAGCGCTTCTTTCCGGAAGGCTTTAAAAAATTTAAAATAACCCAGGATCCCCAGAATAAATAAGGGATTATAAATGAATACTCCCTTATCCAGCCAGTAGAGCAGCCTCACCGCGTGTTCTTTGATCCCCGAAAAATAAAAATGACCTGTTTCCTTACCGTATCCGAATTCCAAAAATTCACCGAATCTTATATAATTCAGGAAAAGAATAAAGCCAAAGCCCAAAAGGCTGATAAAAATAAATATACCCGCGCGCTTAAGAAGTAATTTTGTATCGCGCCTGTTTTGCATCAAGATATATAAAAGAAAAAGAGGCAGGTAGATCATGTATTGGGCTTTTAATAAAAGCAGGCAGGAAAAAGAGAATGCCCCTAAACCCGCATCCTTAAGGTTATTTTTAAGCAGAAGATAAATAGCCAGGAGGAGAAAAAACATTTGCGCTGTTTCGGAGAAATCCCAGGCGCTGTAACGCCAGCAGAAAGTTCCCAGCCCCAATAATAGGGCCATTACCAGGGATGTCCGGTTAGAATTCCCGAAAAGCCGGATCAGGCAGAACATTATTACGCAGGCGCCGGCGCCGAAAAATATATTGTAAAAAGATATGAGAAAATCAATGAGTTGATCTTCCGGCAGGCCGGTAAAAGCGGCAATAGTTTTGGCTAGCAGGACATAAGGGGTAAAGATGAAGGCCAGCCCTAAGCCGAATTTAGAATAATATTTTCCGTCCAGTTTTGATTTATAACAGTATCCCCCGCGACAACCTTGCGCTGACAGGGAATGGTCTGAAACAATTGCTTTTGCGGTTTGGATGGAGAAATAAGTATCGGATATTTCAATATTCCCTTTTGCCGAAAGAAAATATATCAGGCTGATCAGGCAGAATATTAACAAGCCTATTTGTATTTTTTTCTGCATATTTATAGTATAATACAAGCTAGGAGGAAGAGCCATGAAAAAGATTTTAATTTGGATAGCGATAATTATAATCGTCATTTTGGCTTTGGGTGTTCTCAGGGACCAGATTATTAAAACCGCGTTGACTATTACAATAAGCCAGGTTACGGGAGCCCCGGTCCATATGGATGGTTTTTCTTTAGGGGTTTTTAATCAATCCGTTAAGATAACCGGTTTTAAAGTGTATAACCCTAAGGGTTTTTCCAGAGGCATCCTGGTAGATTTACCAAAGATAGGCGTTGTTTATGACCTTAAAGCTTTACTTAAGAAAGAATTACATTTTCCCAGTATTGAAATCGAATTAAAAGAGCTGGGATTAGAAAAGAACAAGGATGGCAAGCTTAACGTAGATTCATTTAAGGTAGTGAAGCAAGAGAAGAAGCAGGAGGGCCAGCCTCCTAAGCAAATGCCTTTTCAGATTGACCTGCTTAAGCTGGATATGGGTAAGATTGTTTCCCGGGATTATGGTCCGGGGAAAGAACCGGTTGTTAAAGTGTATGAGATAAATATACATAGGAGTTACAAGAACATAACCAGCGCTCAGGTGTTGGGAGCGTTTATACTGGCGGAACCTATGAAGGCAGCCGGGATAAAGGGAGCGAAAATATATAGCGTAGCTATGTTAAGCGGAACCGCTTTTTTACCCGTGGGTTTGGCTTTTACTTTCGCCGGGAATGATAGCGCCGAGCAGGATTTCTCGGTATCTTTTGACAGGGCGTATGAAGCAGGGTTGGCTCTCTTGAAACAAAAAGGCCAGGTTATTAAGGAAGATAAACCCGCCGGTAACATTAGCGCATCCGTAGATTCAGCAGATATTACCTTCAAGGTTATTCAGAAGCCGGATAATAATATCCAGGTAGTTATATCCGCGAGAAAATACTTTCTTCCTAAGCCCGAGATAGCCGGCGGGATACTTTATGAGGTTGCGGAAAAGCTAAAATAAAAGTCCGGCTGCATTGTTTTTTTAGAGTAGTTGACTTCCTTATTTCGGGTGATAAAATATAAGACGTAAGAAAAAGGAGGAGGGGGATATGGCTAGATTGGATATAAAGGCATTTGGTATGGCCTTAGGCCTTGTCTGGGGAGGCATCACTTTCTTATTGGGCTTGCTGGATATGATGTATTTCTGGGGAAGTTCCTGGGGTAAGATGATGACCACGATTTATGTCGGTTATACGCCTACAATTATGGGCAGTATAATCGGAGCGGTCTGGGGTTTTGTTTATGCTTCGGTTTTGGGTTTTGCCGTAGCCTGGTTGTATAATCGTCTGGCTGAAGAAAACAGGATCGCCTCAGAGGCAAAGATAAAAGAATTGGCTAAGAAGATTTGGGAAAGAAAAGGCAAGCCTTCTAATAGTTCAACAGATGATTGGCGGGAAGCAGAGAAGATTATTAAAGGCTCTTAATATACCTGACTATATTGTTAATGGTGTATTCGGGAGTGGATGCCCCTGCGGTTATTCCCAGGCGCTTGACGTCTTTAAACCAGCCGGGCTTTATTTCATCTTTTGAATTTACCCACCAGGTTTTTTTGTTCAATGAGCGGGATATTTCATAAAGCCTTTTAGTATTAGCGCTGTTTTTAGAGCCGATAACTATTATTACGTCATTCTCTAAAGGCATATGCATTATTTCTTCCTGCTTGGCCCTTGTCGGTTTACAAATCGTGTTAAAAAACTTTAATTCCGGTATATGCGCTTTAAGCACATCCACAATCTCCAATACCTTTTTTACGTTTTGAGTTGATTGCGGGACAACACAGGCTTTCTGGATTTTCTTTATTTTTGCTAAAGGGATACCGTTTAAGCCGTCTATAACTAAAGCCTTTTCTCTCAGCTGCCCGGATATGCCCAGAACTTCCTCGTGGTTTTTATCGCCTATAACTATAATCTTATAGCCTTTGTTTTGCATGTCTTTGACTATACTATGTATTTCTTTAACCATAGGGCAGGTGGCATCGATGATAGTAAATCCTAATTTGGCTGCCTGGATAAATGTGCCGTAGGAAGCGCCATGGGCCCGGATCAGGAGAATGCCGGATTTTGTATTTTTTAGTTTGCTGATTTTTTTAATCCCGGATTTCTCTATCTCCCGGACCACATTTTCGTTGTGCACGATATCTCCGAGCATATAAACTTTTTTACCGCTGGCGGCGGTTTTAAAGGCAATATCCAGCGCCCGTTTCACCCCGAGACAAAACCCCGCTGATTTAGCTACATTTATGCGCATAGACATTAGACGGTAAGTATTTCTTGCGAAAAGTTAATCAGGGCCGCGCGGCTCTTCCTAACCATCTTTAATGATTTTATAGCCCGATTGGCCTGGTTAAGCAGCGTTTTTATCTCTTTCCTGGCATAATTTAAACTGCCGGAATCAGATAATATCCGGCGGATCCTAAGTAATTCTTTTTTCGCCACCATTTTAGCGGAAAAAACCTTTTTTATCGCCAACCTCTCAATGTTGGCGCAGTGATTATAGGCATACCAGATAAGAAGCGTTCTCTTTGCGCCGCCAATATCCGTAAGATTGGATTTTCCTATTTCGGATTTATCGCCGAATGTCCCGATAATATCGTCTTTGATCTGGAAGGCTCTACCCAGGAACATGCCATAATCAAAAAGTTTCTTTATCTGGTCTTTCTTGGCCCCCGCCAGGAGCGCCCCCATAGTCAGGGGAGAAGCAAAGGTGTAGTTGGCGGTTTTATAATCATATATCTTATAAATATCATTCTTGGTTATTTTTTCTATTGGTTTCTCTCCCAAAAGTAATTCTATAAATTCGCCGCTTCCGGTGTAGAGGGCCGCCGAGATCAGTTTTTTTAGAGCCAGGTCCTTGCGTTCAGGTTTTTCTTTTACAGCCAGGAAGGCATCTAGGGCCAGTGCGTACATTACATCTCCAATGACAATGGCCAGGTCCTGGCCGTTAAATTTAATCCCGGTTGTATTTTTAAAATATTTGTTTAGCCTTGCGTGCATTGAAGGCTTGCCCCGGCGCATATCAGACCTGTCAATTATATCGTCATGGACAAGCATAAAGTCATGCAGGAGCTCTAAAGACAGAGCGCTTCTGTAGAGCCCCGGAGCAGCTTTTCCGGAAAACCCCAGGTAGCCTATACAAAATAGAATAGGTCTTATTCTTTTACCGTCGCGCGATATAAATTCCTTTATGCTGTTAAATAAGAGGGGGGATAGTTTGCTTAAGGAGTAGGTTTTATCCATACTGCGGATATAGGCGGATAACTCCTGCTCGATCCGGTTTTTTATTTTCAAAAACATAAAGTTATGTTAACATATGGTTTAGGCTAAAGCAAACAAAAAATGCTAAAAAACATTATCCGGGCGTTAAGATTGCCTTTTATTACTGCTAGTATCCTGCCGTTTATTTTTGGCTCTTTGATATCCAGGCAGAATTTTAATCTTGCGGGTTTTGCTGGCGGTTTTTTCGCGGTAATCTTTACGCATCTAAGCGCTAATCTTATTAATGATTATTTTGATTCCCAGAGCGGCGCTGATTGGCAGGATAGGAATTTTTACGGTTTTTTCGGAGGCTCAAAGCTTATCCAGGATAATCTCCTGCCGGAAAAGTTTTATCTAGGGGTAGCGTTATTCTGCGCCGGCCTGGCCTTCATTTGCGTTATACTGCTTAGCGCTATCTTAAAAAGCGGTTTTGTTCTTTTAATCTACCTTCTGATTATCGTTTTAAGCTGGCAATACACAGCCGGCCCTTTAAAGTTTTCGTATAATTACCTGGGGGAATTTTTTATCTTCCTGCTTTTTGGTCCGGCATTGGTAATGGGAGGATATTTTATCCAGACAGGGATATTCCCTGACTTAAAAAGTTTTCTTATGTCTTTACCCTTTGGGTTTTTTACCGCCGCAATCCTTTTTGCCAACGAGGTTCCGGACTTTCAGGGAGACAAAAATTCCGGGAAACATAACTTAGTGAGTTTATGCGGGGTAAAGAGAGCGTTTATCTTTTATTACGTTTTAGTAGCTTTGGGGCTTTTAGCAATATTTTTTTGTGTATCTTTGCGGTATCTTAGCGGAATTTACACTCTTTCTTTCCTATTAATCATTTTAGCGCTAAAGGCCGGCAATATTTTAAGAAGTGATTATTCTGACAAAATTAAATTAATACGTTCATCAAGATTGACTATTAATATGCAGATGCTGGCAAGTATTATCTTAATCCTGGGGTTATTATGAAAAGAATTGTGATTATCGGGGGAGGATTTGCCGGGGTATCCGCGCTTTTCGGGCTACGTAGCCATCAGAAGAGGTTGGACCTGGAGGTTACGCTTATTAACGATAAGCAAAGGGTAAGTTTTTTGCCTATGCTCCCGGATTGCTTGGGCAGGAATGTAAGCCCTGAAAATTTGCTTTTGGATTTGGCTGTTTTAAGCGCCAAAATGGATTTTAATTTTATCCAAGACAGGGTTAGCGCGGTGGATTTACTGAAGAAGCAGGTTACGGCTTCAGCTTTAACCTTAGGCTACGATTTTTTGCTTATCTCTAGCGGCACAGAGACTAATTTTTACAATAATAATGAAATAAGGGAGCGGGCTTTTAAGCTGGATGACGCTTCGGACGCTCTTCTTGTACGTAGGGCCCTGGAGGAAAAAAGCTATGCTTCCTATTTAATTGCGGGCGCAGGCTATACAGGAATAGAGGTAGCTACGAATTTAAGAGTTTTTTTAAAGAAAAGAAAAATAGATAAGAAGATTGTGATTATTGAACGCGCGCCTTCTATTTTAGGGCCTCTGCCGCAGTGGATGAAGGATTATGTCGCGGATAATCTTAAGAGATTAAATATAGAGGTGTTGCTTAATTCCAGTATTGAAAGAGTCGAAGAAAATAGAATCCGGTTATCTGGCGGAGAAGTTTTTGAAAATTCAATGTTGATCTGGGCCGCGGGCGTAAGGACTGCTGATTTTATCCGGGATTTAAAAGTAGAGAAAAATCCCCAGGGCAGGATCAATACCGATGAATATCTGCGCGTTAATGCTTCTTGTTTTGCGGCAGGCGACACCGCTTATTACTCTGACAAAAATAACTTCTTAAGGATGGCGGTGCAATTTGCTATAATGGAGGGAACTTACGCTGCCAAGAATATCATAAGAAGCCTAGAAGGAAAGAGGCTGGCTAAATTTAAACCTTTAGATTTCGGATATATTATACCTATGGCGAATAATAGAGCCTGCGGTATAATATTAGGAATTAATATGAAAGGATTTTTACCGTTGCTCTTGCATTATTTTATGTGCATTTACCGTTCTTACGGGCTCAAAAACAAATCGGGTATTGTAAAGGACTTAATAAAAATCGGCTAAAATGGGTAGGCAAGGAGGCGTAAAATGGTGGATTGGGCGATTTTAGTATTGAGGGTAGGCTTAGGTGTGATGTTCGCGGCTCACGGTTTGCAGAAAACAATCGGGTTATTTGGCGGTCCGGGAGTTAAAGGTTTTTCAGAGATGCTTTCAGGTTTAGGTTTTAGCAATTCCGTTATCTGGGCCTATATTGCCGCTTATACTGAGCTTATCGGCGGGATTTGCGTGGTTACGGGTTTATTTACCAGAGGCGCTGCTTTGTTACTGTTGATTTTAATAGTGGTCGCGGCAATTAAAGTGCATATCGCTAAAGGGTTCTTTTTGTCCAATGGAGGGTTTGAGTACGTTTTTATTATTGCCTCTATTTGTGTGGCCCTGATTCTGCTGGGACCGGGAAAATTCAGCCTG
>JAPLLX010000003.1 GCA_026387335.1 Candidatus Omnitrophota bacterium | reverse complement strand
CGCGAATAAATTGCAATCTGTTTCTATCCATCTCAAAGAAGCCAGGCAGGGGATAGTTGAGCTGATCCGTAAGAGCGTCTTTCAGGAGATTAAAGAAGGGATATTGTATTTTATTCAAAAGAAGGATATAAGGTTTGCCGCCTGGGTGATGTTTATTTTATGGGCGGCGTTAGGCTCAACTTATGTCGTTATAATCGTCTTTGTCCAGAAAACCCTGCATTCCGCCACCAAAGACTTAGGGTTATTGGTAATGTTCTTAGGGATTGGTTTATTCGTCGGCTCGCTGATTTACGGCCGCTTTGGCCAGCGTATCTCTCATTATAAAATGATTTTTACTTCTCTGGTTATTAGCGGAGCAATGCTTATTGTTTTTGCCTTGAGCCTACAACATTACCCTTATTTAATGGTAGCCGAGGCCTTAGCCTTTATCTTTGGGATCGCCATTGCGCCGGTTATGATCGCCTCAAATACCATAATCCATAAAGTGAGTGATAATTCTATGATGGGCAAGGTTTTTAGCTCGCTGGAGATAGTCATGCATCTAGGTTTTCTTTTGTTTATGTTCGCCAGCAGTTTTTTAGCCGAAAGATTCGCGCATCTTACGATTCTAGTTATCATAGGCTGCGTAGTCAGCGTATTAGGAGCGGTTAACCTGATGATTAACCGTAAAATCCCATGGTTAGATTAGTAATCGCCGGTATTTTACTGACAGGTTTATTTTTAACCTGCGCTCTAGCGCAAGAAGCAGATTTTAAAGAGGTGTTACCTCAGGCCTCTAGCTTTACGCCGGTAGAGAAAGACAAAGTTGTGCTTTATTATAAAGCAGAAGATAGAGAAGGTAAATTAATAGGCGCGGTCTTTAAGGCGGTAGGCAAGAGCCATTCCAGTAATATTGAAACTCTTGTCGGCATGCTCAATGACGGCACAATCACAGCGATTAAGGTATTGTCGCAGAATGAAACTCCCGGGATAGGTTCCCGCATCACCGAGTCCGCATTTACCGACCAGTTTAGAAATATTAAAGATGTGACGAATGTCCAGGCCATTACCGGAGCCAGCGTATCCAGTTATACGGTTATAGAATCGGTGAGGAAGAAGGCTGAAGAAATTAAGGAGTTGCTTAAAACAAGAGGTGTAAAGTGAAGAATATAGCCGTATTTGCTTCAGGAAGAGGGACAAATTTTAAGGCCATCGCCCAGGCGATAAAGCGGGGAAAGCTTAAGGTTAATCTGGCGCTTCTTGTCTGTGATAATCCTAAAGCAGCTGTTTTGGATAAAGCCAAGAAATTGGGCGTAAAGGCCTGCCTTATCCAGAGGGAAGGCTTCGCCCAAAAAAAAGATTTTGAAGACGAGATAATTAAGCATTTAAAAAATAATAAAGTAGAGTTGGTTGTTATGGCGGGGTTTATGCGTATGTTAAGCCCGCATTTTGTAGCCGCTTACAAAAACCGCATTATCAATATCCATCCGGCCTTGCTTCCTTCTTTTAAGGGCTCGCGCGCAATTAAGGATGCTTTTGATTACGGGGCCAAGGTTAGCGGAGTCACCGTGCATTTTGTGGATGAAGCAATGGATCACGGCCCGATTATCCTGCAGGAAGAAGTCGCGCTTGGTGAATCCTCTACGTTAAAAGCGCTTGAGGAAAAAATTCATAAGGTAGAGCATAAACTTTATCCGCAGGCTATTAAGCTTATTACGCAGGGAAGGGTTAAATTAAGGGGGAGAAGGGTAATAATTACAGGCCGCTAGGCCGGGCCAGAAGTGCTCTTTTGTTTAAATCAAACTTATCCAGCGTACGTAAATCTGTCAGGGTCACCCCGGAAAAATTATTAAAATCGTAAGTTTTTAAGCAATACGCGGCAATATCCAGGATAGCATTTCTGATGTCGACCGGTTTATTCGGCAAAGCTATCTGGGATATAGAGTATTCAAAAGAAAAGACCCCGTTGCCAAATTTACCGTCTGATTTATCAACCTTAAAATAATTCTTTAATTCTTCGTCCTGAAAATGCGCTCCCACACGTTGAGCGATCTGTTCCGCCAGAAAATCTCCCATCTTGACATCATAAGGGAGGAAATGAAATCCGGTTGTATCTCCCACAGCCTCCGGGGCTACCTTAAACCTGATCACGTATCTGCGGTTAGCCTCTGTCCAGGGGATAAAGTCAGCGTAGGATTTCTTTATATCCAGGACGCTGCCGGTCATGGTGTAATCTATCCCCAATTTTATATCTGAAGCCAAAAACGCGAAGAATTCCGGAGTGTCATCCGAGCTTATCAATACCCTGCCGATAGTAGTGATGATGTTGCGCAGTTTCTCCATAATCTCTTCATCGAAAATCTTGTCTTCTTTTAGGCCGTAATCTTTATTCAGGATTTTATTTAAGGGGGCGTATATCCAGAGGGTATTATGCGTGCGTTGGGTAGTGACCTCCAGGTTGTATTCTTCCTTGCAGATTTTTTTGATGATGTAAGGTATGTCTTGTTCTTTATAGGTCGGCTTTATTGGCGAACATCCGGATAAAAGGATGGAGAAGGCGCTAAGCAGTAAAAGGGCGGGCCTTGCCAAAGTCTTTAAATATAGCTTCAATTTCATCATAATTGAGTTCATCTTTATCCAGAAGTTCCTGCGCGAAACGCTCAAGTATAGCGTCTTCACGCGTAAGCAGGACCTCAACTTCTTTTAAGCAGTCATTCAGGATCTTTTGAACGTCGTTATTTAGTTGTTCCTTTAATTTCTCCGACAGGAAAGAGGATTTTTCTCCCCTAAAGGATCCGTAATCTTCGCGCATGTTTTCCAGAAGGTTGTAATTACCGATTAATCCGGAGCCGCCCATACCCCACTTCCAGACCATATTATGCGCGAACCACGTGGCGTTATTAAAATCCTGAGATACGCCTGAGGTGGTAGTTTTTAATTTAAGTTTTTCGGAGACATAAGAGCCCAAGTTTACTTTTATATCTCCTAAGTATTGCTCTTTAGTGCGCACGTGGATTTCTTCACGGGCCTGGGGCATAACAAAACCCAGCGCGCCTCCCCGGGCCAGGATCGTGGCCTTGAATACGTCGGAGTGGGGAGCGAGAAAATACATAGCAATGGCATGCCCTGCTTCATGATAAGCGATTTTCTTGCGTTCTTCCTGCGTGGAGACAACTTTATGTTTTACGCCCATCTCCACCCGGTCATAAGCCTCGGATATTTCCCTCATTGATATTTCTTCTTTTTTGTTGCGTATCGCGATGAGCGCTGCTTCCCTGATAAGGTTAGAGACATCCGCGGGGCTGTTAGAGACGGTTAATCTGGCTAGGCGCAGGAGGTCAATGGATGCGTCGCACTTTACACCTTTTAAATAATATTCAAAGAGTTTCTGGCGTTCTTCCAGGTTGGGTAATTCCAGGTAAATTTTACGGTCAAATCTTCCCGGACGCAGCAGGGCGGGATCCAGGAATGATTCCGGGGCATTGGTGGCGCCGATTATCACAACATTATGCTCTTTATCTTTTAACCCGTCCATCTCAATGAGGAGTTGGTTTAGGGTAGTGTTGCTTTCAGTCTGGCCGCCAAAACCGCGGTCAACCGAGCGCTGGGCTCCGACCGCGTCAAGTTCATCAATAAAGATTATGCATCCGCCTTCAACATAGGCTAATTGTTGCGCCTGTTTAAAAAGCTTGCGTATACGGCTGGCGCCTACGCCGACGAACATCTCAATGAATTCCGAACCGGACATAGCGATAAAAGGCATATTCGCTTCGGTGGCTATGGCTTTAGCCAGGTAAGTTTTTCCGCAACCCGGAGGCCCCATCATTAAAATCCCTTTCAGGATTTTACCTCCAATGAGCTGCAACTGCACGCGGTCAGTCATTAAGCTCACTACTTCCATAGCCTCTTCTTTGGCTTCTTCCATCCCGATAACATCTTTCCAGTGGATGCGGATATCTTTGCCTTCCACCGCTTTCTTGCCGATCTGGGTGAATTTCATATGGCCGCCCTGCATCATCCATAACCAGAGCGCGCCGCTTAAAGGAAGGCTGATAAGGTTTAAGACCAGGAATATATAGAAGAAGAGCCCGTATTGGGCCAGGGCGGATTTTTTAAAATAAGATTCGGAGGTGATCCAGGCGTTAATGGCGCTATTCAGGAAGAAGACAAAAGATATGGCGATTACCGCGCATAACAAGATTACACTGAGGGCTATCCAGTGCATTTTGAAAAATAGTTTTAATTTGCGTTTATTCATTTTGGCCTTTCCTTATGGATTTTAACTAAAATAGCATAACTTTGATTATATGTCAATTTATTTGAAACATCAATTTTCCTTGACTGCTTGTGTTAGCTATGTATAATAGGAATTCCACAGTTAAACCCGCTATATTCAAAAAAATATAACACCCGGCCTTATTGGATAGGCCGGTGTGCACTTCTGTGCAAGGAGAAATGAAGATGGCAAAAATCAAGAAAGTTTTGGCCCGGGAAATCCTGGATTCCCGCGGAAATCCCACGATAGAGGTGGATGTTATTCTGGATAACGGTATTTTAGGCAGGGCAGCGGTCCCCTCCGGAGCATCCACGGGTGAAAAAGAAGCCCTGGAATTAAGAGATGGGGATAGGAAGAGGTACTTAGGTAAGGGCGTATTAAAAGCAGTGAATAACGTAAATACCATAATTGCTTCCAAAATAAAGGGTTTAACTCCTGATTTTAATAAGGTAGACGCCTTATTAATCAAGTTAGACGGGACAGAGAACAAGGCAAATTTAGGCGCCAACGCGATTCTAGGGGTATCTATAGCCGTGGCTAAAGCCGCGGCGTTATCCAAGAAACAGCCTTTATATAGATTTTTAGGCGGAGAAAAGGCAAAACTTTTACCGATACCTTTAATGAATATCTTAAACGGCGGAATGCACGCGGATAACAATCTGGATATTCAGGAGTTTATGATTATGCCTATAGGCACACAGCGTTTTAGCGAAGCCCTGCGTATGGCCACCGAGGTATTCCATAATTTGAAGTCGCTCCTTAAGTCCAAGAAGCTCTCTACTTCAGTTGGAGACGAAGGAGGGTTTGCCCCGAATTTAACTTCTAACCGCGAAGCCCTGGATTTAATTATCCAGGCGATTGGGAAAGCCGGGTATAAGCCCGGTAAGGATGTTTCCTTAGCCTTGGATTGCGCCGCCAGTTCATTCTGTAAAGACGGTAAGTACCTTTTCGAAAATTCCCAGAAAACTTCCGGCGACTTAATCCAGATTTACGAGGAGTGGTTAAATAATTACCCTATTCTATCCATTGAGGATGGCTTAGGCGAGCATGATTGGCTCGGGTGGCAGGAGATGACCAAAAAGCTGGGTTCGCGGCTTCAGCTGGTCGGCGATGATATATTTGTCACTAACCCCAAGATATTTAAAAAAGGCATTGCGCAAAGAATAGGTAATGCTATACTGATAAAGTTAAATCAGATCGGTTCGCTCTCTGAGACGATTGAAGCGATAAATATCGCCAAGAAAAATAAATATAAGGCGATTATATCCCATCGCAGCGGCGAAACTGAAGATACGACAATCGCCCACTTAAGCGTTGCCTGTTCTTGCGGCCAGATTAAAACCGGCTCGCTATCGCGCACTGACAGGATTTGCAAATATAACGAGCTTTTAAGGATCGAAGAGGAGCTGGGCTCAAAAGCGGTTTACGCGGGCACGCTTATCAAGAAATAAATGTTAGCCACATTAAAAAAGGCTTTTTGGGGTTTTGGTTTAATAATAATTTTTTTGATTTTATTCTTACCCGGGTTTAGCAAGCTTCAGGATCTGCGGGAAAAAAACCGGGATTTATTAGATAAAATCCGGCGTTTAAATATAGAAAACGCTCTTTTGGAAGAAGAGATGAAGAAGGTAGCCAGCGACCCGGTTTATCAGGAAAGGGTTGCCCGGGAAAAGATGGGGATAGTCAGGAAGGGCGAGATCCCCATTAAGATCGTCCCGCAGAAGAAAAAATAGATATCGGCTATTCACGCATCTTATTGTGTTATAATATAATTGTTCTTTAAAAAGTTTCGCGGGGTGGAGCAGCCTGGTAGCTCGCAAGGCTCATAACCTTGAGGTCGACCGTCCAAATCGGTCCCCCGCAATTTTTTATATTTCAATAGATTATGCGAAATATTAAAAAATGGAGCAAAAAAGAAGATAAAAGGTTAAAAAATCTTTATTTTGATAAGAAGCTTTCAATATTGAAGATTTGTAAAATTTTAGCTAGAACTCCTGGTTCTGTAAATCAGCACCTATCAAAGAAGTTTAAAAGAAACAGATCCCTCCCCAAAATTAAAATACCGCGAAAGATTACTTCTGCATTAGCAAGGGTGCATGCGCACGTTTGCGGAGACGGTAATTTATTCCAGAGACGAGAAAAAGACGCATATGGTTACATGGGAATCTATAAACCTAACAGTTATCGTTTTAGATTTGGAGTGCAATATACCAATTTTAATCAACGTTTAATCAGGGAATTTATAAGAGATTCAAAGTCGACCTTCGGATTAAAACCATATTTTAGAAATAACTGCGTAACAGTTAAATCAAAGGATGTGTGGCGGTTAATGAAGGATCTGGGAGGTGGCAAATCCAGGGAATGGTTTATTTCTCCAAAAATTATGAAAGCAAAAAAAGAAGTAAAAAAGAATTGGATTAAGGCGTTTTTTGATGATGAGGCTTGTTTTAATGCTAGGGGCATGATTAGGGTTAGGTCCGTTAATAGAAAAGGCATAATCCAGCTTAAGAGAATGCTTAGTGAATTCGTGCCAAGCCATATTACCCCAATAAGAAATTACTATCCAGATCATTCTGTATATTTAAATATAAATAAAATTGATGCAGGAAAATTCTTTTCTCAAATAGGCTCTTTGCGATATAAGAAATAGCTGTAACAAGTTGGATAATTATTTTCCATAATTAAAAAACCGCTTTTAGAAATCCGGCGGTACGCAAAATAGGGAATAAATGTTGAATATAAGCCTATGGAGTGTATAATCAATCTATGTCACAAGGAAGTGGCAATAGAATTAGATATGTAATTTTATAGACAATTCTCTATAGAGGGAATTGTTTTTTTGTTCCAAAAATAGATAAATCTATGTTAAAAGTCATCTTGAGACGAAAGGGGAGAGAAATGAAACATTTTAAATTGTTAGTATTGATTTTATTTACAATAACATTATCATCATGTGCTAGTGTTCCGGTTTCGCACTCAAATGTGATCCTCCCTGATAATGATGATAATTTAGGTGGGACTGGTATTGAATCGACAGACTTACTAACGGTTGCCCGGAAGATGGCCATTTCTATCTTAGAGGTTCCCGAGATTATGAATGCTCAAGGAACTCCTCGAATCGCCCTTCTACCGGTTAAGAACAGTACACGATTTATAATTAATAAAGATATTTTTACTCAAAAGATTCGAATGGAACTTAATAAAAATGCTACCGGAAAGGTACGATTTCTTGCCCGCGACCGAATAGATGATATCCTTAAGGAACGTGAAGCTAAAAGAAAGAATTTAGTAACAGCTAGTAAGGAGGGCGATCTTTACGGAGTTGATTTTTATTTGACTGGAGAATTAACTGGATTATCAAAGGCAGTTAGCAACAACCGGTCAGATTATGTCTTAATGGCTTTTCAATTAATTGATGCGGAAACTAGCGATATTATTTGGGAAGATTCTTATGAGATAAAACGAGTTGGTGAATCAGGGGTTGCCTATCAATAAACTTAAACGATAAGGAGATAAATATGTCAAAACTTTCTTCTATATTTTTTATAGCAGTTGGAATTTTTATTCTAAATGGTTGCGCCGCTGGTCCTTATCATACTATTCCCTATAGTGTTAATCAGGATAAGGAACGGAATCTGAAAGTAGTTATTCTCGATAAGGATCTGGACAATCAGTTTTCTCAAAAGCGAGTTGTCATTTTAGCTCAGAAAACTGACTTAACCGATGATAATCGGCTAAAAGTATATTGCGAGATACGCAATATGAAAAAAGAGTTATTAAGATTGCAAGTTCAAACTATTTTTCGCGACGACAAAGGTTTTCAGATAGGTGACGATACTAATTGGGAGCTTATCTTGATTCCTCAGTATTCTACGTACGCATATAAAACAACTGCTTTTAATTCTAAGGCCAAGGATTACACGATTCGTATTCGTAAAGCCCAGTAAAGAACATAAGGAGTAAACGATGAAAAAAAAGTTGTTTTTTAGTTTATTTACTTTATTTTTTGTATTTGGATTTTTGACTCGGGGGGTTGTTCAGGCGGGAGAAGGAGAAAAGAAAGAATTTAAATATTCTCAGGAAAAATTAAATCGGGTTAAAGAAAAAAATATAAAATATAAAGTAGCGATTGGTAGCTTTGGTGAATCAGTCGATATTCCCGGGAGTCCGTTTAATAAAACCGCCGAAAAAGAGGATAGCAGGTCTCAAACGTATAATATTAACATTTCTACGCCAAATCTTGAAAAACCCGGAGTACCGCAAGTTAACTCAGTTGTAGGAATGTTATCCGACCTTCTTCAAAAGACCGATAAGTTTGAAGTTGTGGAGCGGCAAGAGGTAAACCAATTGATTCGGGAAATTAAATTTGAAAAATCAGATTGGGTGAAAAAAGATCCCGCTAATGAGCTAGGGAATATTTATGGGGTGCAATATATTTTGCTCGGAGAAATTTTACCTAATTATGGCGGTGAACAGTTTAGCTCTACCCAATATACAATAACATTGCGTTTAGTAGATGTTAATACAGGAGCTGTAATCTCAACCGGAACAGGGCAGAGGGATTATTTGCAAAAGGCATTAGCACGTGCAGTTCATGCTTTATCGGATGATTTAGAAGGCAACCCTTGGACTTGTCGTGTGGTGCGTTTAGATGATAAAGGTGTATATATAAATGCTGGGTTTGATGATAAAATTGAAAAAAATGATGTTTTTGCTGTAATTCGCTTAGAAGATTCAATTAAAGATCAAACTACTGGCCAGGTTCTTGGTTATAAGCAAACAGAGATTGCTAAGATCAAGGTTGTAGATGTTTTAGAAAAGAGCTTATCTTTAGCTAAATCTTTGGACATAAAAGTTCTAATTAAAGAAGGAGATATTGTCTCGGCGAAGAGAGTTATTCTTAAAAAGAATACCGAAACTAACCTTTGGAATCGAATCTACGGAAATAATACTTCAGAAAGATAAGGCACATCCTAGTTTAGATCTAGCACGCTTCCCTTAATTAAAAATGAAACTAATCCCACAAAACAAAAAGATTATCCAAGCAGTTAAAGTCTTACCATTGATTTGCTGCAGTGTGCTTCTGGCTTCCTGCGCGCATGTAGACAAGTATTCTTTTGAAAAAATTGGTGATTACAATTACCAAATTCAATCTGGCAACTTTAAGACTGCAACAGAAACATATGAAGAGGCATCTAAGCTAAGGGATAGGAATTATGCCTTATGGGATAATCAATTAGGTTCAATATATTTAGCCCAAGGAGATTATGATAAAGCGCTCGACGCGTTTTTAAAAGCGCATTATCTGATGAATAATATTCCTGCATTTAAAGAACTAGAGCGCGGGGCAGTTTCCTTAACAGGTTCTGAGGATAGTAAGGCCTATAAAGGCGATCCATACGAAAAAGCGATGAATTCGCTGTATGTAGGATTATTGCTTTACAATAAAGGAGACTTAGAAAATGCGAAAGCTGCCTTAAAAAATGGAATATTAGCAGATTCTGATTCAAAGGGGGAAGCATATAAAAGCGATATCGCGATACTTTATTTGCTTGTTTCGCGCATTTCTAATAAATTAGGAGAAGAATCATTAAGCAGTGATTATTATAACGTAGTTAAGGAACTAGAAAATAATCCTGATTATTCTAGCCTTGGTTTCAGTGATGAATTTATAAATAAAATACTTGATCTAAAAAATAATATTTTATTAGTTATTGAATTCGGCGAAGGGCCATTTAAGTCAAGAAGGGGCCGATACGGTGAATTAGCAGTGATAAATGGGAATCGGTACGATATTAGTGGTTGGAATATAAAGATTGATGGCAAAGTAAGTGCAGAAAATCAAGTATATTCTAATACAGATATATATTTTCAGGCAAGCACAAGAGGCGGAAGGAAGATGGATGCGATACTAAAGGGGAAAGCTCAATTTAAAACTAACGCAGCAAATACTTCTGTAGCAGCGATTGGTCTTTCTCAACAACTTTTGAATCAAGCTAACCAGACGTCCGATCAGTATTCAAAGGCCGCATTGGCTGCAGCAGCAGGAATTTCTGCTTTATTCTCAGGTGGGGCAGCTATTATGAGTGGGATAACAAATCCAAAAGCAGACATAAGATATTGGAGCCTGCTACCCGAACATGTTATTATTTATCCACTATTTATTCCACCAGGAAAGCATAAGATTAGTATCGGATTTATTAATGGCCGAAATTCACAACTGTCAAATGATGGGATAGCAGATAAATTGAAATATGAGTTTGATGTTGATATCCAAAAAGACAAAGATAATATTATATTTCAACGAATATTGCAGTATAGAGTTTCGACAGATTCAGAATCTTCCTTGTCAGGGTTTGTCAAGCCAGACGAGAAGACCGAGAAAAGGGAAAGTTTAGTAAGTACATTCATTAAGAATATAATGCAGTATTCTAAAGCGAGTAAATCATCAGGTCCTTCGTCAGAGAATAGAGAAGAATTAATAAAAAGGTATGTTGGTAAAATAGATGCTCTAGATGTAATAAAGCAAATAACTTTTGAAGAAGCAAGCATCCTTTTTGATAAACCAGTTAATTTATTGAAGAATCATAAGACACAAGAAGTCATTACTGCTACCTATAAAATTGGTAACCAGAAAATAAACCTGTATTTTACAAAAGGAATTTGTTCTGGTTGGAGTCAAGAGTAGATATCTGCTTCAGCTTTACGACATTAAGGTAGCCGCACAGAAGATAGCTTTCTTTTGGATATGTTACCCTCAAGATAGGTGATAATTTTTCTATATAATTAGTTTATTAGTATTAAGAGATATAATTATTACCTATACCAACATGGCCAATCAGTAAAAAACCCGCTGGAGAAATCCGGCGGGTTTTTTGTTGTTTTAGAGTTTTGTTTGGGGTATAATAAAATCAATGAAATCCCATACTCAATATTTATGGTTTAACACTAAAAAGAGGCAGGAGTTTATAAATATTACCCCGCTGGTCCAAGAGGCGGTTAATAAAAGCGCGGTTAAAGAAGGGCTGTGTCTAGTTAACGCGATGCACATAACCAGTTCGATCTTTATTAATGATGATGAGACAGGCCTGCATGATGATTTTAGCGGTTGGTTAGAAAAGCTTGCTCCTTACGGAAAAGAGAAATATAAACATAATCTATCCGGAGAGGATAACGCAGACGCTCATCTTAAAAGAACAGTAATGGGTAGAGAGATTGTCGCGGCTATTACCGGCGGCAAGCTGGACTTTGGGCCGTGGGAGCAGATATTCTATGGAGAATTTGACGGCCAGCGTAAGAAACGGGTTTTAATAAAGATAATAGGCGAGTAAAAGAATACTTATATCATGATAGACCGAAGGAAATTTGTCCGGATACCGCAATCCCTGAATATAGCATACGAAATCTCCAACAACCCGAAAACGCAGTTTTTTCTTACCCGGAATATCAGCCAGGGAGGGGTAAGTTTCTTTACGCATGAATTTATTCCTAAAGAGACTATTTTAAAGATAAGGTTTTCTTTAACGGAGTTCTCCTATGATGGTTTTGCCAGAGTTGTATGGGTCAGGGAAGATACTAAAGATGATAGGTATGAAATCGGCGTAGAGTTTATGAATACGCCCAAGGTTTCTTAAGGCTGGTTCAATAAGAAAAGGGGACGATAATATGAAGAGAATCGGGATATTCGGGGTGGTAGTTGTTGTGTTTTTGGGTTTAGTTTTCTTTGGTCTAAAGTTTACTCATCAGAAGAAAGTAACTACAGCGCCCAAGCCGCTGTCGAAAGCTGTTTATGTAAACACGATGTTGAGCCTGGCAGACAGGGTAAAAAACATAACCAGCGGCAAGCTCATTTGCCGTAACAAAGTAGTAACTTTTGTCCCGAAGAAAGACGCTTTTGGCAATGCGGTCGCCGTCAATTATTATTCAGCTGAGAAAAAATTGCTGGAAGATGTAAAGACCGCATATTTAGCCAGCGTGCCTATAGAGAAATATAGCGCTATAAGCAAGATGTTCTTAGAGGTGCTGGATAACGACATCGCGGCGTATAACAAGGCGATAGAGGCGCTGGAAAAAGATGACCCGACGATCATGGATAAAGAAAGGGCGCCTTTAGTTAAAAAAGGCGAACAATTATTGTTCCAGGTCATCCAAGCATTGCAGGAAATAAAGATGAGACCGGCAGCTTAATGGAAAGAATCTGGAATTTTATTGATAATTCAGGCACATTTGAATTTCCTTCGGCTGATAAAAACAAAAGCCTTTATTTTCCGCTGGGTAACGCAGTCCTTATGTCGTCGGTATCCCCTGACCTGCACGGAGATATTAAGGCCGGACAGAGTTCCTTTCTTTTAGAACCTGTTTCACGCCTAAACCTGACCACTTCCCGGGCCTCAAGAAACTTTTGGATTTATATTGATCCGCATAAAACCTGGTCAGCTACCGGCGTATCCAAGGATTTAAGGCTGATTAAAGAGGATCGCGTTGATCTAAAAGCCGGGCTACTCTGGCAGAAGGTTACCAGAGAAAACAAGAAAATAGGCTTAAGGGCAGAGACCCTTTCTTTTATTCCGCTGGAAGAGCCGCTAGAGTTAATGCAGGTTAAGCTTATCAACATTAGCTCTAAGAAAATAAAATTCATTCCTACCGCAGCTATTCCTCTTTATGCCAGAGGCGCCAATAACATCCGTGACCACCGCCAGGTAACTTCCTTGCTGCAGCGCCTGACCTTAAATAAATACGGCGTCATCTCCAAACCCACGCTTTCTTTTGACGAGGCAGGGCATAAACCGAATAAAGAGAATTATTTTGTTTTAGGCGTTGATGGTAAGGCCTGTGCTCCGCAATATATTTATCCGACACAGGAGATGTTTTGCGGTGAAGGAGGGGATTTAGAGGCGCCGCAGGCAATTTTAAATGATCTTTTACCTGATAAGAGGAACATTCAGGGTAAAGAGCCGATGGGAGCTTTGCGTTTTAGGGAGATCACCCTTCGTCCCGGAAGCAGTTGTTCTTATATTATCCTGATGGGCATTACTGAAAGCTCTGGGGAAATCAACCGCCTTTTAAATAAATTTAACACCAACGCCAAAATTGAGGCAGCGCTTAAGAAAACAAAGTTATTTTGGCTGGAGAAATCCCGCGCGATTAAAACAGCGAGCGCGGATGGCGATTTTGACAATTGGCTTAACTGGGTGAATATCCAGCCGGTTTTAAGAAAAATATTCGGGTGTTCGTTCTTACCGGATTTTGATTACGGCAAAGGCGGCCGCGGCTGGCGCGACCTGTGGCAGGATTGTTTAGGGTTACTTTTAAGCGACCCCAAACAAGTCCGCTCACTCTTGCTGAATAATTTTCGGGGGGTGAGGACTGATGGTTCTAACGCTACGATCGTAGGAAAGAAGCCGGGCGAATTTATCGCCGACCGTAACGATATTCCCCGCGTCTGGATGGACCACGGAGTCTGGCCGTTAATAACTACTGATTTTTATATAAACGAAAGCGGGGATTTAGCTATTTTGTTTGCAGAAGTGGCGTATTTCTGCGACCAGCATACCTGGCGCTCCACAAAAATTGACCGGGATTGGAATAAGCGTAAAATCGGCAAAGGCCCGCTTTATGAGCATCTTTTGATCCAGAACCTGAGCCAGTTTTTTAATGTCGGGCCGCATAACTATATTCGCCTAGAGGGCGCGGACTGGAATGACGGTTTGGATATGGCGAAAGAGTATGGCGAAAGCGTAGCTTTTAGCGCGATGTACGCTCAAAATTTAAAACGCCTCGCCGAACTTTTATTAAAAACCGGGAAAAAGAAAATCCGGCTCGCCGAAGAGATGCTGATCTTGCTTAAAGATTTTGATTATAATAACAAAAACGAAAAACGTAAGATTCTCGACGCTTATTTTGCTAAAGCCGCGCTCTCTCTTTCAGGGAGGAAAAAAGAAGTGAAGGTGGAGGCGCTGGCGCGTAACTTAAAAATAAAATCCTTGTGGCTGACAGGGCATATCCGTAAAAGCGAATGGTTAAAGCAGGGATTCTTTAACGGCTATTATGATAATAAGAAGAGGCGGGTAGAAGGAAAAGTAAATGGTTTACTAAGGATGTGCCTGGCCGCGCAGGTTTTTCCGATCATGTCCGGGGTTGCCGATAGTAAACAGGTAGATAAGATTATCCAGAGCGTAAACAGATATCTTTTAGATAAAGAACTAAAAGGTTATCATTTGAATACTGATTTTAAAGTTGAGCAGCATAACCTGGGCCGGGCATTTTCATTCTCTTACGGCGATAAGGAGAACGGCGCGATTTTTAGTCACATGGTTGTAATGTATGCTTATAGCCTTTACAGCCGCGGTTTGGCCAAGGAAGGGTGGAAGGCCTTGAGTTCGCTTTATAAATTAGCCGTTGATACAAAAAAGAGCAAGATTTATCCCTGTCTTCCGGAGTATTTTAATGCCGAAGGCCGGGGAATGTACGCGTATCTTACCGGCTCAGCCAGTTGGTTTATCCTGACTTTAGTGACGCAAGCCTTTGGCGTCCGGGGGGAGAACGGTGATTTATTGATTGAACCAAAATTAACGGCTGAACAATTCAAGCTGAATCCAACAATCAGCGTGAACCGGCCCTTTGCCGGCTCAAAGCTGCAGGTTAATATTTCTAATCCTAAGAAGCTGGATTATGGCCAGTACAGGATATTAAAAGCCTCTTTAAACTCCCGGCCTTTGCCACTAACCGATTCTCAGCGCATCCTCATTAACCGCAAATCCCTACAAAAATCCTCCCTCAATCTTGTAAGCATCGTTTTAGGCTGATATTCACCGGCATATTTGGCTATCTTTTTTATTTGCTAAACGGCGTTTTTTTGCTATAATACACTCTCTAATATAAGAAACGGAGCGTACATGATTGAACGTTACAGCCTTCCCAAAATGAATAATATCTGGCAGGAAGAGTTTAAGTTTAAAACCATGCTTGCCATTGAGATCCTCAGCCTGGAAGCCTTAGCCAAGCAGAAAAAAGTCCCGCCAGCCGCAGTCAGAAGAATCAAACAAAAAGCCAGATTTAATTTAGCCCAAATCAAGAAGATCGAAGAGAAGACACAACATGATGTAGTGGCGTTTGTCTCCAATGTATCACAATATATTGGGAAAGACGCCCAATACCTGCACTTGGGCCTTACCTCATCGGATGTTTTAGATACTACCCTCGGGGTCCAGCTGCAAGCAGCGGCAGATATCCTCGTTGATGATGTCAACAGGCTGCTAAAAGTCCTGGCTAAAAAAGCTTTAAATTATAAGGATACAGCTTGTATAGGCCGTACCCATGGTGTACACGCGGAGCCTACAACTTTTGGTTTAAAATTAGCCCTCTGGTATGATGAAATGCAACGTAACCTGGAGCGTTTAAGGTTAGCCAAAGAAGAAGTCTCGGTAGGTAAGCTTTCCGGAGCAGTCGGCACCTATTCTAATATTGACCCGCAGGTTGAAACTTATGTCTGTAAAAAGCTGGGATTAAAACCGGCCAAAATCTCTACTCAGATAATCCAGCGGGATATTTATGCTGTGTTTATGGCCAGATTAGCGATTATCGGCTCAAGTTTAGAAAAATTTGCTACCGAAATACGCCATCTGCAGCGCACTGAAGTTTTAGAGGCAGAAGAGCCGTTTGGCAAGGGCCAAAAGGGTTCCAGCGCCATGCCGCACAAGCGCAATCCGGTGATCTGCGAGCGTATATGCGGATTAGCCCGCCTCTTACGCGGCAATTCTGTCGCCGCAATGGAGAATATAGCGCTCTGGCATGAACGGGATATTTCGCATTCCTCGGTTGAGCGAATAATTATGCCGGATTCCACTTTAGCCCTGGATTATATGCTGAATAAATTTATTCAGGTTATGGAAGGCCTGAATGTCTATCCTGAACATATGATGGCCAATATTATCAAGACCCGCGGACTGATTTTTTCCCAGCGCGTGCTTTTGGCGCTGATGGATAAGGGTTTAGCCAGACCCAAGGCTTATGATTTAGTGCAACGCTGTGCCATGTATACCTGGAAAGAGGGAGTAGATTTTAGAGACAGCCTTTTGCTGGATACGAAAGTGGCGGAGATTTTAAGCGAAAAGGAACTGGATAATATATTTGATTTAAATTATTATCTGCGCAACGTAAATAAAATATTCAAGAGAGTCGGTTTATAAATATTTACCCACCTACTGAGTCTCCGGCAAATAATGGACACATTGGCTGATCTGATTTTGGAGCGAGACAAGGAACGAGGACACCGGCGTAGCCAAAGCGCTACGCCAAGGACGAGTGACGCAGTCGCAGCCCAAAATCAGCCAGCCCATATATATAGGAGTAAGAGGGAAGCCCGCCTTTCGGCCGTCTGCGGCGTTGCTTCTCCTCGGCGTAGTGCTACGACTACGCCTTCGTCGTCGCGCCTTGCATACGTCCTAAATCCGGGCTTCCAATATGCCCATTATTTGCCGGAGACTCAGTAACCCCGTAATTTATAACCATGCTTTACAAAATTGAAGTAAGAGAAAGAAGCGGTATTTTTGACGCTGCGGTAGCCGGCGTCAAGAGCGATATCCTTGATTTCGGGATAAAGACAGTCAAAGAGGTCAGGTTTATCCAGGTTTATACTATTGAAGGCGAACTTAGCGTTGAAGAGATAACAAAAATTTGCGCTGAACTACTTACCGATAAAGTTTATCAGTGTTATTCTGTTAATCCTGCCGCGGAAAGAAATCAGAAAGATAAATTTATCGTTGAGGTCGCTTATAATCCGGGAGTTATGGACCCGGTTGAGGAATCCACCTTAAAAGGTGTGCGCGATTTGGGCATATCCGGAGCTGAATCTGTTAAGACGGCGAAAAAATATATAATCCAGGGAAAACTCTCCGCTACCCAGCTAAAAACTATCTGCGAAAAACTCCTTTATAATAAATTAATCCAGCACATTGTAAAATCGGGGACAGTCCCTTCCGGGGACAGCCCCCGATTGAGTTCAAGGTACCAGTTTAACCTGGTTAACGTAGACTTATTAGGCGCTTCAGACGAGAGATTGCTGGAGATAAGCAAGAGGGGCCAGTTATTCCTGAACCTGTCTGAGATGCGCTCAATAAAAAATTATTTTAAGAGTTTAAAGCGTAATCCTACTGATTGTGAGCTTGAGACCATTGCCCAGACCTGGTCCGAACATTGCTCGCATAAAACATTCCGGGGTAAGATTAAATATACCGAGAAAATTAAGGCGACAAAGACAAAATTAATTGACGGCCTGCTTAAGGCGACAATAATGAAAGTAACCCAAGAATTAAACAAGCCCTGGTGCGTTTCGGTATTTAAGGATAACGCCGGCATAATCCGTTTTGACGATTTATACAATATTTGTTTTAAGGTTGAAACGCACAACCATCCTTCGGCATTAGAGCCTTTCGGCGGAGCGAATACCGGTATAGGAGGCGTAATCCGCGATCCGCTGGGGACAGGATTAGGCGCTAAGCCATTTTTAAATACCGATATTTTTTGTTTTGGCCTGCCGGATTATCCGTTTAGTAAGTTGCCTGTTGGCGCGCTCCATCCTAAGCGGGTGATGAAGGGTGTAGTCAGCGGCGTGCGCGATTACGGGAACAAAATGGGGATTCCTACTGTAAACGGGGCCATACTCTTCCATGAAAAATTTACCGGCAATCCGCTGGTCTATTGCGGCACAGCCGGGATTATGCCGCGGGAGAAATCTTTTAAGAAAACAAATAGCGGGGATTTAGTGGTAGTTGTCGGCGGCAGGACCGGTCGAGACGGTATTCACGGCGCGACTTTTTCATCCGGCGAGCTGACGCATGAGTCTGAAACTATTTCCAGCGGCGCGGTCCAGATCGGTAATCCCATTCAGGAAAAAAAGATGCTGGATACGATTTTACAGGCCCGCGACAAAAATTTATACAGCGCGATTACTGATTGCGGCGCAGGCGGATTATCCAGCGCGGTTGGAGAGATGGCCGCGGAATTAGGCGCCCGGGTGGAGTTGGATAAAGTGCCCTTGAAGTATGACGGGTTATCTTATATGGAGATCTGGATATCCGAATCGCAGGAGAGGATGGTTTTATCCGTCCCGCCAGAAAAAATTGAGGATTTACTGGGAGTTTTTACAAACGAGAATGTGGAAGCTACGGTAATCGGCGAGTTTACCGCTACAAAAAAACTTGAACTTTATTATAAGGATAACCTGGTTTGCTCGCTGGGCATGGAGTTTCTTCACAAGGGCCAGCCTAAAATTGTCAAAGAGGCGGTGTACGCTCCGGCTAAGCACCGGGAGCCGAAAATAAATCCCGCCAAAGATTTGACCCCGGTTTTAGAAAAGCTGCTGGCGCATTACGATATCTGTTCTAAAGAATCGGTAATCCGCAGGTATGATCACGAGGTGCAAGGCGGTTCAGTGATGAAGCCTTTGACTGGTATAGATAACGATGGGCCATCGGATGCCAGTATCGTCAGGCCGGTTTTAAGCTCTTCTAAGGCCGTAATTGTCTCCAACGGAATAAATTTTAGATACGGATTTATTGATCCTTACTGGATGGCTGCTTCTTGTATTGACGAGGCCTTGCGCCAGATTATCAGCTGCGGCGGCTCATTAAAGGAAGTCGCGATTTTAGATAATTTTTGCTGGGGCAATCCGGATAAGCCGGATAGGCTGGGAAGTTTAGTGCGCTGCGCTTACGGTTGTTATGACGCGGCAGTTGGTTTTGGCGCGCCGTTTATTTCCGGAAAGGACAGCCTGTATAACGAATACAGCGAACACGGTAAATCCCTGGCTATCCCCGGAACGCTTTTAATTTCGGCAATTTCAGTGATGGAAGACGCGAGCAAAGCAATATCAATGTACGCTAAAGACGCGGGTAACCTGGTTTATGTGGTTGGTCAAACATATCAAGAATTGGGCGGTTCGCATTATTACGATTTATCCGGAGCTATCGGCAATAGTGTGCCTAAGGTTAAGGTAAAGAAAGCCAAAGCGCTTTTTGATTCTTTAAGCCGGGCTTCAAGTAGAAGGTTGATCCGTTCAATGCATGATTGCTCTGAAGGAGGGCTGGCAGTAGCTTTAGCTGAAATGGCTTTTTCCGGCGGGTTAGGTATGGATATATTTTTATCCAGCGTTCCTTACGTGGGAGAAAAACGCAATGATTTCGTTTTATTCTCCGAATCCAACTCTCGGTTTATCGTGGAAGTTGAAAAGAAAAATCAGAAAGCTTTTGAGCAAAGCTTAAAAGGCAAATCCTTCGGATTAATCGGCTGCGTAAGCAAAAAGAAAGAATTTAAGGTCTATGGCTTAGATAATAAAATCTGCGTTAACGCCGGAATTGATAAATTAAAAAAAGTATGGAAGGAGCCGTTAAAATGGTAAAAAAATCTTGTATCCGTAGGGTAGATTTAGTTAACGATTTTACGCGGGAAGACCCCTGGCGCGTATTCCGGATTATGTCTGAGTTTGTGGAAGGCTTTGAGGTCCTTTCTAAAATCGGTAAGGCTGTTTCGATATTCGGTTCAGCCCGGACAACGCGCGGCACAGAATATTATAAATTGGGTGAAGAAGTCGCTTATCATGTGGCCAAGGCAGGCTACGCCGTAATTACCGGAAGCGGGCCCGGGATGATGGAAGCGGCAAATAAGGGAACGCGCCGGGCAGGGGGACATTCCGTCGGTTTAAACATCCATATTCCTTGCGAACAAAAACCAAATGAGTACGTGGATACTCTATTGGATTTTCGTTATTTTTTTGTCAGGAAGGTTATGTTCGTTAAATACGCCAAGGCGTTTGTGATTTTGCCGGGAGGTTACGGCACGCTGGATGAATTTTTTGAGGCGATCAACCTTATTCAGACCGAGAGGATAAATAAATTTCCCGTTATATTGTTCGGAAGCGTTTATTGGAACGGGCTGTTGGATTGGTTGAAAGAAGCTGTACTGGCTAATGGGAATATCAGTAAATCGGATTTGGATATTTTTACGGTAGTTGACAAACCCAAGGAAGTAGTCGCGGCAATCAAGAAATTCTATGCGCAAGGTTAAAGTTTGTGTAATCAGGACAGCCGGGACCAATTGCGATAAAGAGACTGCTTTTGCTTTCGCTAAAGCCGGGGCAGAGAGCGAGTTCGTCCATATAAATGATCTTATTGGGGAAAAGAAGAGCCTGGCGGATTATCAAATCCTGGCTTTCTCCGGAGGGTTTAGTTACGGGGATGATATTGCCTCAGGTAAGGTCTTTGCCAATGAGTTAAAGTGTAAGTTAGGAGAAGAGCTAAGGCAATTTGTTAACGAAGGTAAATTAATTATCGGAATTTGTAATGGTTTTCAGATTTTAGTTAAGAGCGGTTTACTCCCTGGGAATGCGAATTCTGAACAGGACACAAGCCTTATTATTAATGATTCAGGAAAATTTGAAGACCGCTGGGTGTATCTAAAAAGTAGCGGTAAATGTATTTGGACCAAGAATATCCCGCAGATTATTTATTTGCCGGTTGCCCACGGCGAAGGTAAATTTATTGTAAAAGATAATTCTATTTTGAATAAGCTTAAAAAAAACAGCCAGATTATTTTTAAATATTGCGACGCGCGGGGAAAGCCTGGTAGCTATCCGGATAACCCCAATGGCTCGCTGGAAGATATCGCCGGTATTACTGATGCGACAGGCAGGATTTTAGGGCTTATGCCGCATCCGGAAAGGCACATTGAAATTCATCAGCATCCGCGCTGGTTCAGTTTGAAGAATAAAAAACAGGGAGACGGGTTAGGTATTTTTAAAAACGGGGTAGCATATTGCAGGAAGCATCTGTGAGGAGAAGATAAATGAGCGGTATATTTGGGGTAATTTCCAAGAAACACTGCCTTGAGGATTTATATTATGGCACGGATTATCATTCGCACCTGGGCACGCAATTTGCCGGGTTAGCCGTATTCGGAAAAGGATTACAGCGCAAAATCCACGATATCAGGGGCAGCCAGTTTAAGGCTAAATTTCACGAAGACTATAAAAATATGGAAGGGGCTAAAGGCATAGGCGCCATCAGCGCCAGAGACGAACAGCCGGTGGTGATAAATTCCAAATTCGGGCCGTTCGCCATTATTACCAATGGGTATATTGATAATGCCGAGAAGTTAGCCAAAGAGCTGTTTAAGGAGGGGAAGTCTTTTAGCGAAGTCACCTCCGGCCGGGTAAACTTTACCGAGCTGATCGCTAAAATGCTTATCCGCGGAAAAAATATTGTCAGCGGTATTGAAAAAATGTTCCTTAAAATTGAAGGGTCATGCTCGTTATTATTATTAAATAAGGACGGGATCTACGCTGCCCGGGACAGGTTCGGATTAACGCCGTTAATCGTCGGTAAGAAAGGCAAGGATTGGGCAGTGACCACCGAAACCTCCGCCTTTTTAAACTTAGGTTATAAAATTGTGAAGTATCTTGAGCCGGGCGAAATAGTTTTGCTTGATGAGTCCGGGATTAAGCTAAAACGTAAAGGCGCCAAGACTAACCAGATCTGCTCTTTCTTATGGATTTATACGGGATTTCCGGCTTCTTGTTATGAGAATATAAATGTGGAGATGTCCAGGGAACGCTGCGGCTGCATGTTGGCAAAATCCGACACTATAGACGCCGATATGGTCGCCGGCATTCCGGATTCAGGGACAGCCCACGCCATAGGCTATAGTATGGAATCCGGGATACCGCTGCGCCGGCCGTTAATAAAATATACTCCCGGGTATGACCGCAGCTATACGCCGGTTACCCAGGAGCAGCGCGATTTAATCGCCAAGATGAAATTAATCCCCATTCTGGAGATCATTAAAGGCCGACGCCTGGTTTTTTGCGATGATTCCATTGTGCGCGGCACACAGCTAAAAAATTATACGATACGTAAGCTTAAAGAAAACGGGGCCAAGGAAGTGCATTTAAGGATAGCCTGTCCGCCATTAATGTTTCCCTGTAAATACAATTATTCCACCCGCAGCATCCACGAACTGGCGGCGCGTAAAGCCATCAAGGCCCTTACGGGAAGCGATACCAAGAATTTATCCAAATACCTGAATGAAAATTCTGGCGAACATAAAAAAATGGTAGAATGGATTAACAAAGATTTGGGAGCGACTACTTTAAAATACCAGAAGTTAAAGGATATGATCGCGGCGATAGGCCTGCCGGAAAATAAACTTTGCTTATACTGTTGGTTAGGTAAAGAGCCAAAAAACGGAGTAAAAAATGCCAAAAGAAAATAATAACGATGAACCTAAGGAGTATTGCGGTTTATTCGGGATAAATAATAATAAACACGCCAGTTGGCTTACTTATCTTGGGCTCTACGCGTTACAGCATAGGGGCCAGGAAGCCTGCGGAATTGTCGCCAATAACAAAGGCGTTTTATCCATACATAAAGAAATGGGTTTAGTCAGCGATGTTTTTAATGAGGCGGTCTTAGCCCGGCTCAAGGGAAATATGGCTGTGGGCCATGTGCGTTATTCTACCACCGGCTCAAGCGTCTTAAAAAATTCCCAGCCGCTTTTAATTGATTATGCCAAGGGTTCGGTTTGCATCGCGCATAATGGCAACCTGGTGAATTCTCTGGAACTGCGCCAGTATTTGGAAAAGACCGGTTCAATTTTTCAGACTACAACCGATTCCGAAATAATTATTCATCTTATGGCCCGGGCCAAATTGCGCAATCTGGAAGATAGCCTTATTTACGCCTTAAGAAGGATTAAAGGCGCTTATTCTTTAGTTATGATCGCGGATAACAGCCTTATCGGCATAAGGGACCCGTATGGTTTTCGGCCCTTATCTTTAGGCAAGCTGGGTAATTCCTGGGTCTTAGCTTCAGAGACCTGCGCCTTTGATTTAGTCGGCGCTAAATATATCCGCGATATTGAACCCGGCGAAATCGTTATCATTAATGACACGGGTTTAAGGTCAATTAAACCTAAAGAATTACATTCCAATAAACACGCCTTCTGCACCTTTGAGCACGTTTATTTTTCCCGTCCGGATTCAGTTGTTTTCGGAGAGACCGTGCATTCAGTCAGGCGGAAATTAGGCAGCCAACTTGCGCAGGAGCATCCGGTGGACGCGGATTTTGTTGTTCCTGTTCCGGATTCAGGATTTTCAGCGGCCATGGGTTATTCTCAGGAATCGGGGATCCCGTTAGAATTGGGGATCATCCGTAACCATTATGTCGGCAGGACATTTATCCAGCCGATGCAGGATACGCGGGATTTAGGAGTGCGGGTTAAATTTAACCTGCTCAGGGATGTTCTAAAAGGAAAACGGATCATCGTGGTTGATGATTCTATCGTGCGCGGAACAACTTCCAAGATTCGCGTGCGCAATTTGCGTAAAGCGGGAGTTAAAGAAGTGCATTTAAGGATATCTTGTCCGCCGCACCGCTTTCCCTGCTTTTACGGGATTGATTTCCATAAAACCAGCGAATTAATCGCCAATAAATACGAATCGCTAGATAAAATCCGGCAGTATATGGAAGTGGATAGCCTGGGGTATTTAAGCCTCGGGGGGATGCTGGGTTGTTTTAAAAATTCCGGAATCGGGAATTGCGCTGCCTGTTGGACCGGAAAATATCCGGTAAGGGCAGAGAAGAGGCAGGGAAAATTTTCGCTGGAGACGCATTGTTGTGGCCAAGGAGAAATTATAAAATGAAAAGAGTAACTTATAAGAAGTCAGGGGTGGATATAGACAGCGCAAGCGCGTTTAAATCTAAACTCCAGCCATTGGTTAGAAAATCTTTTCGGGCAGAAGTTTTAAAAGATATCGGCGGGTTTGGTAGTTTCTTTAAGCTGGATAAGAATAAATATAAAAATCCGGTTCTGGTCTCCTCAAGCGACGGCGTAGGCACAAAATTAAAAATAGCGGGATTAGTGAATAAGCACGATAGCGTAGGCATTGACGCCGTGGCGATGAATGTGAATGATATTCTCTGCGCGGGCGCTGAGCCGTTATTTTTCCTGGACTACATCGCTCACAGCACAGTTAAGGAAGAAGTATTAATAGACGTCGTAAAAGGCATTAACGACGGCTGTATTCAGTCCGGTTGTTCTCTGATTGGCGGAGAGACCGCGCAGATGCCCGGGATGTACAGGCCAGGAGAATATGATATTGCCGGGTTTTGCGTAGGAGTGGTTGAGCGGGATAAAATTATTGACGGAAGCCGCATTCAGGCAGGCGATGTGGTTATTGGCTTAGAATCAAGTGGAATTCATTCCAACGGTTATTCATTGGTGAGAAAAGTTTTTTCTACCAGCGAACTTAAGCGGATGAGTAAAGAGTTGCTTACGCCCACGCGCATTTATGTAAAACAGGTTTTAAGTTTATTACCGAGTAAATTTATCAAAGGAATCGCGCATATTACCGGAGGAGCTTTTTACGATAAGATCGCCAGGATCCTCCCCGGTAATGTGGATGTTAAGATTGACAAAAATTCCTGGAATGTGCCGAAAATATTCCGCCTTATTCAAAATAAGGGTAATGTACCCGAACGCGAAATGTATCATACCTTGAATATGGGCATAGGCATGGTTTTAATTGTTACGCCTGCGTCGGTAAATTCTATAATCTTAAAACTACAAAGCCAGAAGTTAAAATCCTGGATTATCGGAGAAGTTGTTAAAGGCAATAAAAAAGTGCGCATAGCTTAGGGACTGTCCCGTAAGTAAGTAAAAATGGAGGTGGGTATGGATGTTACAGTCGCAATAATTATTGGCGTAGTTTTATTTTTCTTTATGGGTATCAGGATTGTCCGGCCTACGCACCGCGGCCTAGTGGAAAGATTTGGGAAGTATAACCGTTTTGCTAACCCCGGGTTTAACTGGATTTTCCCTTTTATCGAAGTTATTTATCAGGTTAATACAACTGAGCAAATGGTGGATGCTGAGCCGCAGGAGATCATCACTAATGATAATCTGAATGCCAAAGTTGACGCGCAGGTTTATTTTAAGGTCAAGGCAGACGAGCAAAGTGTAAAAAGTTCGCAATATAGCGTGAATAATTACCAGTGGCAGATTGTAAATCTCGCCCGCACAACCCTAAGAAATATTATCGGTACACTTACTCTAAAATCCGCGAACAGCGAGAGAGGCAAAATTAACGCGGAGTTGCATAATACTCTTTGCAGTGAAACCGGAACCTGGGGTTTAGAGATAGTCAGGACCGAATTAAAAGAAATCGATCCTCCTAAAGATGTCCAGGAGACAATGAATAAGGTGGTCAAGGCCGAGAATGAAAAAATAGCGGCAATTGATTTTGCTACCGCCACCGAAACTGCTGCTGATGGACAGAAACGCGCCGAGATTAAAAAGGCTGAAGGTATAAAGCAGGCAAGAATCTTAGAAGCTGAAGGCGAAGCAACGGCGATTAAACTAGTCAATGAAGCAGCGGAAGAATATTTTGTGGGGAATGCTCAGGTGCTGCGGAAATTAGAAGCTGTTGAAAAATCATTGCAGAATAACGCAAAAATTGTCGTTCCGGCGAATACGGAATTAGTCAATGTAATCGGTGAAATGGCCGGTTTTTTACCCTTGAAGAAGAAGGAAGAAAAACCAGCTAAATAACGTCATTGCGAGGCTGCCATAGGCAGCCGAAGCAATCTCTTGCTCATTTGAAAATATAGATATCAATTGTGTCTGCCTTGTCTTGTTTCTCGCAGGGCCGCACGATTTTCCCCAGCGTGGAAAATCGCGCTCGGCTACTCGGCTTCGCTCTCGCTAATTATTAAATAGCGGGCGAACCGTGCCCGCTCCGCCTGCGTTACGCCCTGCTCCGAAACTAAGCCAAGCCATCCACAAGAGAGGATAAGATGAAGCCTTTTTTAATTTCTATGATTGCAGGCGTTTCTATACTTATATTACTTAGTATAATTTTTGATTTGATATTTTACCCTCGGATTTTTCTTAAGATAGAACAAAACTTAAAAAATAACTCTTTTACCTTTATTCTTAGAAACGATGGCAGTCGCGATATATACAATGTTGCTTTAGGTGCTAGGATTGATAAAGATTTATTTATTTCAGAGGTCAGTGATACTTCTCTTCATAATGTAGTTATTGAAATACACAAGTGCTCTGAAGATCTTAGTGGTTTTTATAGTAGCGGGGTAAGGCTGGGAACAAGTAATTTCCCTCCTTTTGCTAATGCTACCGTAACTGTAGAAACCGGTAGATTAGATAAAGACAAGGTAGGTGATGTTTTTCCAGCTTCGTATATCGATTTGCTGCCAAAAAGTTATTGTTTAGAGTATTCTTATAGAGGTTCTGGAATTTTAGCCCCATTCCACATTAAGAAAAGATTTCATTATTATTTCAATGGAAAAAAACTCGATATTAAAAAGGATTATGATAAAGATAACTACAAACAGAAATTTCTTAAGGACGGCAAAGAAAACACTATAACTTTTGATAGGATAGAAAAAAGCACTAAAGTAAAAAGGAACTGAAGTTTTTATAAGTTAGAAGTAAGCAGTCCTAGAACGATGAAAAAATAAAATAACTATGGCTCAGAAATGGTATCAAAAGGCTTCGGTTCAAACTGCAATAGTAACAGGAGTATTTTTATTAATAATAGCTATTATCCAAATAATTATAAATCTTGGGGTAATTAAGAAATTGGAAAAAGAAAATTCAGATAAAATAGCCGAAATTCAACGATTAGAAACCCAATTAACACCATTCAAAACAATTGCTTTGGAAAAATACACAGGTTCAGAACAGGAGAGGTTACAAAAACTAGCCGAAAGAATTCAAGAACTAGAAAATCCCCTCAAGAAATCAATAGCATCTGCGGAAGCTCAAGTTGAAGTTACCATAAAATCTGACGAAAAAGTATCTACTCGATATATGGATGTTGGCGGGTTGCTTTGTTTCGTGAAAAATAGACAACCGCTATTGTTAATGTCAGATACGCAATCAGATGCTAAACAAAACGGAAAAGGTGAAGTTATTTATATAGGAGTTTTTCGCATGCAATCCAATTATTCAGCTGTAGGTAAACCAATCGAAATACTTCAAGAATCTGATATAATTCAAGTAAGGTTTGTAAAGATTCCTGAAAATAGTCAAGTAATAAGCGGTAAAGCTTTTGTTATTGTCAATGGCGATACAAGATTTGAATTCGAAATATCACCACAACAAATGCAAGGTAATGATATCGTTATTCGAGATATAAAAAATAAATTTCTAACAAATAGTTCCAGAGGACTGGACTTGTAGGGACATAATACTTAGTTGTCCTTTAGCGGGTGGCGAGACACACTTTGAGCAGGGCGTAACGCAGGCGGAGCGGGCAAGGTTTGCCACCTATAAAGGAACTAGCAAGAGCGCAGTCGAGTAGCCGAGCGTGATTTTTCACGCTGGGAAAAATCACGCGTCCCTGCGAAGAGTGTGCTCGACAGACCCCGCGTAAGGTAAGATATGAATATTGAAGAAGCGAAGAGCTTGGTGAGTTTGGTGGATTATCAGGGTGGTTCTGTTGTCAGCAAAGAAGTCATCAGGAAAGATAAGGGCACGGTGACCTTGTTTGCCTTTGATAAGGGACAGGGGTTGAGTGAACATACCGCGCCATTTGACGCGTTAGTATATATCTTTGACGGCAAGGCAGAAATTACTATTGCCGGAAAGCAGCATAACCTAAAAGCAGGTGAAGTAATTATTATGCCGGCGAATAAGACGCATTCTTTAAAAGCTGTAGAGCGTTTTAAGATGCTTTTAGTAATGATAAAGGCTTAAATCAGGGATTGCTTCGTCCGCCTATGGCGGACTCGCAATGACTTTTAAATATGAAAATATTAGTGATTGGATCTGGAGGCAGGGAACATGCGCTAGTCTGGAAGATTGCGCAGTCCAAGCTCTGCGATAAGTTATTTTGCGCGCCGGGCAATGCCGGAATCGCGCAAATCGCCGAATGCGTTAATATTAAGGCTGATGATATTCCGGGACTATTGGATTTTGCCAGAAAAGAAAAAATAGATTTAACGGTTGTGGGGCCGGAAGTCCCGCTTTCATTAGGAATTGTTGATGAATTCGCTAAATATAAATTAAAGATATTCGGCCCGAATAAATCCGCGGCGCGTATGGAAGCAAGCAAAGTTTTTTCCAAAGAGCTGATGGCTAAATATAAAGTGCCGACTGCCGAATTTAAAGTTTTTGATAATCCCGATGCGGCCAAGAAATATATAGAGAAGATTGGCAGCCCTTGCGTAGTTAAAGCCGATGGTTTAGCTGCGGGTAAAGGTGTAGTGGTAGCTAAAACAGTTGATGAAGCCAAAAAAGCGGTTGAGTCAATAATGCAGGATAAAGTTTTTGGCGCTGCCGGCAACAAAGTTATAATTGAGGAGTGCCTTCAGGGCCAGGAAGCCTCTATTTTAGTAATCACCGATTCCAAAGAAGTAATTGCCTTAGCCTCAGCCCAGGATCATAAGAGAGTTTTTGATAATGACCAGGGCCCAAATACCGGCGGTATGGGCGTATATTCACCTGCGCCAATAGTCACAGAAGAATTATTTAAAGAAATCCTGGATAAAGTTATTTATCGCACGATTGACGGTTTAGTCAAAGAGGGTATAGATTACCGGGGAGTCTTATACGCCGGGATAATGTTGACTAAAGATGGTCCAAAGACTTTAGAGTTTAATGTGCGTTTCGGCGACCCGGAAACCCAGGCGATTTTACCCAGGTTAAAATCGGATCTGCTGGAAATAATGTTGGCAACAACTGAGCAGAAATTAAACCGCGTAAGGAATTTGGAATGGGATAGCCGCGTCTGCGTCTGCGTTGTAGCTGCCGCCGGCGGATATCCGGGAAATTATGAAAAGAATAAAGAAATTTTTGGATTGGATGAAGTGGCTAAGATGAAAGATGTGGTAGTTTTTCATGCCGGGACTAAGTCTCGGATAGTAAATGATGTGGGACAGAAGCAGGAAACAGAATATTTAACTAGCGGCGGAAGGGTCCTGGGAGTAACTGGCTTAGGTAAAACTATAAAAGAAGCAATTAATAATACTTATGCGGCAGTTAAGGAAATTAGTTTTGAAGGGATGCATTATAGGAAGGATATAGGAGCAAAAGCTAGCTAGATAAAGGAGGCGAGATGAATAAAATAAGCATAGTTATGGGCAGCGAATCGGATTTAGGGACAGTAAATGAGGCAATCAATGTCTTGAAGAAATTTAAAGTCGGTTTTGATATCAGGGTTTTATCCGCGCACCGGGCGCCGGATAATCTGCGCAGTTATGTGGAAGAGGCTCATAAAAAAGGCATAAAAGTTTTTATTGCCGCTGCCGGAGGCGCCGCGGCCTTAGCTGGAGTAATCGCCAGTAATACAAATTTACCCGTAATCGGTATTCCGATAGAGACAAAAGCCTTAAAAGGACTGGATTCTTTGCTTTCCACAGTGCAGATGCCTACGGGAGTTCCGGTCGCGACTATGGCTATAGGCAAATCCGGAGCCAGGAACGCAGGGATATTCGCTTTAGAAATTTTAGCTATTAGCGATAAGAAAATAGCCGTAAAATTAGCCAAGCATAGAAAAGATATGCGGCTTAAAGTAACCAAGACAAAAATTAAATTATGAGTCCTGCCAAAATAATCAAAATTGACCCTTTAAAGATTCAGGAAGAATATATCCGCGAGGCTGCCGATGTTTTAAAGTCCGGCGGTTTAGTCATAATTCCCACCGAGACAGTCTATGGCTTAGCCGCGAGTATGTTGGACAATAAGGCGTTAGATAGATTATTTGAAATCAAGAAACGGCCTAGAAGTAAGCCTTTCTCAATAGCTATTGAAAAAAAAGAGAGGGTAGAAGAGCTGGCTCAAGATATCCCGCCGGCTGCTTATAAACTGATGCATAAATTTTGGCCGGGGCCGCTGACTTTAATCTTAAAAGGGATTAACCAGTCTAGCGTGGGCCTGCGTATGCCGGATAACGCGATTGCCCTCAAGGTTATCGCCGCAGTAGGTTATCCGCTAGCGCTTCCGTCGGCAAACCTTTCCGGAAAAGCCGCGCCGCTGAATTTTGCAGAAGCGATCCGGGATTTAGGAGGTCTGGTCGAGCTGGCCATTGACGCCGGGCCGGTAAAACTGGGGCTGGAATCTTCCATTGTTGATTTTACGGTTGAGCCGCCGCAGGTTTTAAGAATAGGCGCGATAAGCCAGGATGATATAACTAAGGTTATCCAGAAGAAAAACATTCTTTTTGTCTGCACCGGTAATACCTGCCGTTCGGTAATCGCTGAAGCCCTCTTTAAGAAAATGCTGCGGGAGCAACACAGGGAGGATGTGGAGGTGTTTTCAGCCGGAGTAACGACGCTTTCCGGGATAGGCCCGTCTATGGGCGCGCGGGAGGTTTTAGCCAGGGAAGGAATAGATGTGTCCGGGCATATTTCGCAGGAAGTAACTAAAGAGTTGGTCAGGAGTTCAGACCTTATCCTGGTTATGGAGAAGATGCATGAAGGCGCTATAATAAAGTTGGCTCCCGATGTAAAAAATAGGGTGTTTTTGTTAAAAGAATTTGCTAAAATAGATGAAAATAATCTGGATATTTCCGACCCGGTGGGTAGGCCCCAGGATAATTACGAACAGATATTTATTTCCATAAAAGAGGCTTTGGAAAGGGTGAGTAAACTTATATGAAAACTATTCTTATAGCTTGCGATCACGGCGGATTTGCTTTAAAAGAGAGCTTAAAACCGTATCTAAAAAATAAAGGGTTGGTAGTCAAGGACCTGGGGGCTTTTAGCGAAAAAAGATGCGATTACCCGGAGTTTGCCTATAACCTGGCCAGTAAAATCGGAGAGGGCAAATTTAAAAGAGGGATTTTAATCTGTAAAAGCGGCATAGGTAATTCTATGGTCGCTAACCGCGTCCCCGGAGCGCGCGCGGCGTTATGCGCTAATGTAAAAGTAGCGCGGTTATCCCGCGAACACAATGATAGTAATATCCTGGTTTTTGGCGCGTTATTCGTCAAACCCGGATTGGCCAAGAAAATAGTCGACGTTTGGCTAAATACAAAATTTCAAGGCGGCCGGCATAAGCGCAGGCTTAATCAGCTAAAAGAAATCGAGAAAAAGATAAGGAGCAGAAAGTGAAACACTTGAAAGCAGTGGATCCGGAAATTTACGCGTGTATTAAAGAAGAGATCAAAAGGCAGGAAGAGAATTTAGAGCTGATTGCCTCGGAGAATTTTACCTCATTGGCTGTGCTTGAGGCCCAGGGGTCGGTCCTGACCAATAAATATGCCGAAGGTTACCCCGAGCATCGCTGGTATGGCGGATGCGAGAATATGGATGCGGTAGAACGCCTGGCGATTGAGCGGGCCAAAAAAATATTCGGCGCTGAATACGCCAATGTGCAGGCGCATTCGGGTTCACAGGCGAATATGGCGATTTATTTTGCGGCATTAGAGCCCGGGGATACGGTTTTAGCGATGGATCTGGCTGCCGGCGGACATCTGACCCATGGCCATCCGCATAATTTTTCCGGCAGGTTTTTTAAGATGGTCGGTTATGGCGTGGACCGTAAAACCGAAATGCTGGATTACGATGTGATTATGAATTTAGCCAAAAAACATAAGCCCAAGATGATCCTTGCCGGAGCTTCAGCTTACCCAAGAAAATTAGATTTTAAGGCTTTTAGAAAAATTTGTGATAAGGTCGGCGCGTATTTATTCGTGGATATGGCCCATATTGCCGGGCTGGTCGCTGCCGGCGTCCATACCTCGCCTGTGCCTTACGCGGAATTCGTTAGCTCTACGACACATAAAACCCTGCGCGGCCCCCGCGGCGGATTTATTCTTTGCCGCAAAGAGTTCGGCAAAAAAATTGATGCCCAGATTTTTCCCGGAATCCAGGGCGGCCCGCTGATGCATGTGATTGCGGCTAAAGCCGTGGCCTTTAAGGAAGCAATGAGCCCCAAATTTAAAAGATATCAGAGGCAGGTGGTCAAAAATTGCAAAGAGCTGGCTAAGGATTTAGCTCAAAAAGGATTCCGCATAGTTTCCGCAGGCACAGATACGCACCTATTATTGGCGGATTTAAATGAAAAAGGAGTCACCGGAAAAGATGCCTCCAATATCCTGGGGCAGGTCAATATAACGGTCAATAAAAATCTTATACCTTTTGATAAAAAGGGAGCAGGGGTTACTAGCGGTATACGCATCGGGACTCCCGCGGTAACCACCCGCGGTTTAAAAGAATTTCATATGCGTAAGATCAGCCAATTTATAAATGACGCGATCGAGGCGAGCGACGATCCTAAGGTTATCCAAGCCATCAGGCAAGAGGTTCTAAATTTAACTAAGAGATTTCCATTATACCCGGAGCTAACTAAAATAAAATGAGCAAAAAGATTAGTACCCATAAGCGCCCAACCTGGGATGAGTATTTTTTAGATGTGGCTAAACTTGTGGCCAAGCGGGCAACGTGTTTGCGCCGCTCAGTAGGTGCGGTCCTGGTAAAAGATAAGAGGATTCTGGCCACGGGTTATAACGGCGCGCCTTCGGGATTAAAACATTGCGCGGATGTAGGTTGTATGCGCCAGAAATTAAAAATTCCTTCGGGAGAGCGACATGAGCTCTGCCGGGCGTTACACGCGGAGCAAAACGCGTTAATCCAGGCTTCTTTATACGGAATAAGCGTTAAGGGGAGTACGATGTACGCGACCTGCCAGCCCTGCATCATATGCGTTAAAATGATTATTAATGCCGGGATCAAAGAAATTGTCATTGCCGAGGGCTACCCTGATAAGATGGCGCTGGATTTCCTGAAAGAAGCAAAAATAAAAATAAAAAAAATAAAATGAAATGCCCGTTTTGCGGATATAAAGAAGATAAAGTAGTTGATTCGCGCTCTACGGCGGAAGAATCCGCGGTCAGGCGGCGCAGAGAGTGCCTTAAATGCGGCAAACGTTTTACTACCTATGAATACATTGAAGAAGTTTCGCTTATGGTGATAAAAAAAGACGGCCGCCGGGAGCCATTTGACCGCAAAAAAATCCTCGCCGGGATCATCCGCGCCTGCGAAAAAAGGCCGGTGAGCATGGAAAAGATGGAAGAAATTATAACTTGGGTTGAGCGTTCGATCCAGAAGAAATCTGACCGGGAAGTTTTATCCAGCCGTATAGGCGAGCTGGTGATGGAGAAATTAAAACTTTTAGATGATGTCGCTTACGTGCGCTTTGCCTCGGTTTACCGGCAATTCAAGGATGTGGGACAGTTTATGCTGGAATTGCGGGATATTTTAGGGAAAGAAAAACCCCGTTTAGTTAAACCGGGCAAGAAGCTTAAATAAAAAAGGGATTATTATGATCGAGATGGAATTAAATAAAATTGTCATTGATGAAAAGAGGCATGACCAGCTTATTGTTTTAAGGGAAAAAAACGGAGAGCGGGTCTTACCCATTGTTATAGGTTTGGCCGAGGCCTCGGCGATAAAGTTAAAATTAAGCGGGTTCCAGCCTCCGCGCCCCCTGACTCACGATTTATTGCATAACACAATAGGTTATCTGGACGCGACCATTGAAAGGATCATCATTGATAAACTGGAAGAGAATACCTTTCACGCTAAAGTAGTCTTAAAGACCGCATCCGGAGTTGAAAAGATCATTGATGCCCGGCCGTCTGATAGCGTAGCGCTGGCAGTAAGGGCGCACGCGCCTATATTTGTCGCTGATGAGATCATCAAGCAGTCAGCGACATTCAATCAAGATAAATAATATGATATTTTGCTTTTCGGGTATTGTCCGCGTGCGAAATTTTTCGCCGTGTGCTACGGTTTACGGCTCGCTCCGGCAGCGCAAGGTTCCTCACGCTTTAAGGGTATTGTCTACACTCGCCGTAAAGCCTTGCACACAATTGCCGAAAAATTTCTAATTGCACGCTTAACAATACCCTCAAGCAAAATATCTATAAGATAATAAATATTATGCTTAGATTTACATTAAAAGATAAAAATATTCTTAAAGAAGTTCATAGCTTCGCCAAATGCAGGCGGGTGAAGCTGTATTTGGTGGGGGGAGCGCTGCGCGACCTTATTTTGGAAAGAGAAAAAGCAAATCCGGATTTTGATTTTGCCATTAAATCGCGCTCAATAAGTTTTGGCAGGAGCCTGGCCCAGAAGATGCGAGCGGGTTTTGTGGTTTTGGATAAAGAGCATGGCGCCTGCCGCGTAGTAAAAAAGACAGGCAGCCAGATTTATACCTTTGATTTTTCGGATTTTCGCGGTAAAGACCTGCAGGAAGATTTAAAACATCGCGATTTTACCATAAATTCAATGGCCTTAAATCTGGATGATGCCTTTGACCCAAAAGATCTGAGTGGATTTTTGGTTGATCCTTACGGTGCCAGGGAGGATTTAAAGAAAAAGTTTATCCGGATAGTGAATAAGCAATCTTTTAGCGAAGACCCTTTGCGTATTTTACGCGCCTTTAGCTTTGCTTGCATATTGGGTTTTGAAATTGATAAAGAAACGTTAGCCCTAGCCAAAAAAGAGAAGAAAAAATTAGCGGTTGTTTCGTTTGAGCGTATACGCGATGAGTTGTTTAAAATTTTTGATACAGAAAAAACATTCGCCTGTTTTCAGGTCTTGGATGAATTAAAAATTTTAGAGATTATTTTCCCGGAAATAAAAAAGATGCGCGGCATCGGCCAGGGCCCGTATCATCATCTGGATGTCTGGCAGCATACCTTAGAATCTATCCGGCAGTTGGATCATTTGTTAAAAGATATAAAGGAAAAAGAAATCCAGGAGTATCTGGATGAAATTATTTCCGCTCAAAGAAGCCGCCGGCAGTTATTAAGATTGGGTCTATTCCTGCATGATATCGGAAAGCCCGCGACTATGCGCCGGGAAAAAGGCCGGACCACTTTTCATGGCCATGAAAGAGAAGGTTTGTTTTTAAGCGCGCAAATCGGAAAAAGGCTGAAACTTTCTAACGAAGAGCTGCATTCTTTGCATAAAATGGTCCTTTGGCACCTTAGGCCGGGATATCTGGCGGATAGCGAGCATCCGACTGAGCGGGCGAAATTCCGCTATTTTCGGGACGCGGGGCTCGAGGCATTATCCGTATTATTATTATCGTTAGCTGACCAGAGAGCGACTAAAGGGCCCTTGACTACTAATAATGCCCGTAAGCAGCATGAGCGGGTGGTCGGGCTTTTAATCAAAGAATATTTAAAGAAGGGCAAGGAAAAGAAAAAGAAGCGGTTGGTTAACGGTAATGATATAATGAGGAAATTTAAATTGAGCCCTTCCAAGTTAATCGGTAAGATCTTATCCGAACTGGAAGAGTTGCAGGCGATCGGTAAAATAAAAAGCAAGGAAGAGGCCCTTAAGGCGGCGTCTAAGTTTATAAAAAGTAAGGCCAGATGAAGAAGATCATAATTATAAGCCTGATTGTTTTAGTTGTTTTATTCACCCTAGCCATAGTTTATTTAAATAATGTATATCTGCCTAAAACAATCCATTCTCTGATTATTAAGGGTATTGAAGAAAACACCGGCTCAAGGGCCACTCTAGGGGCTATCAAGGTAAATATATTTAAAGGGCTGGTTTTGACCGACCTGAATATTTATCAGGAAGAAAACCCGTTGATAGAGGTAAAAGAAGCTTCCTGTATTGTTTTACCTTTCGCGTTCCTGCGTAAGCAGATCATTATCCCCAATATAAGCATTAAATCCGCGCGAGTATTTCTTGAGAGGCGAAAGGACAATACCTTTAATTTAGCCAGCCTGTTTTCTCCCCAAACCCCTCCCGCAACTTCCTCTGTAAGTACAGCTTCGCCTAAAGCTCCGGCGCATCCGTCAAAAGGATTCAGCTTTTATGTTTACCGGGTGAACCTATCCAATAGTGAAATTATTTTCCGGGATTCTACATTAGATAAGCCTTTTATTAAAAACGTAAAGAATCTGAATTTGACGGCTTATTTATCATTGCCGGCAGCGGTAAAATTCAATCTTTCCGCTATTGTCCCGGCTGTCCAGCCAATAAAAATCCGGGCTTCCGGGGAATTTAAAATCCCGCAGCGGGAATTAAGCGCTAAATTAAATATCCTGAATTTCTCTCCTGATGAATTATCCGTTTATTATCAGGGCTCAGGGTTAAAAATTCCTACAGGGCTCATAAACGCGCTGGTTGATTTAAGAGTTAAGGAGAACCTGCTTTCTGCCGACTTACAGGCGCAAGGGAATGATTTAAATATCCGGCTAAATAATATCGGCATTAAAACCAGCCCGGAATTAAGGGCTGTTTTGGAGTATGACCTGGGCGCTAAAACCCTGAAATATTCCGGGAGCTGCCAGATCAAGGGCACAGAAATTTCCGGAGTGGAATTTATTGATAAGATCAGCGCTGTTAATGCGACAGTAACTTTTAACAACTCCGGGCTAAAAACGCAGGATCTGTCTGCCGTTGTTCTGGGCCTGCCATTTAAAGGCCAGGCTACCTTGGATAATTTTAGCGATCCTTATGTAGATGTAAATGTTGTTTCCGGCTTAAACCTGGCTTCTTTACAGGGGCTCTTAAAAGATAAATTTAAATTTGATTTCCCCGGGACTATTGACGGAAAAGGGAATTTGTATTTTGCGGCTAAGGGCAGGCTTTCCGCAGCAGGTGATTTAGAGACAAGCGGTTATATTGAATTTATTGACGCGGGGCTGAATTTAAAGAATATAAATTATCCAATACAAGGGATTAACGGAAAGGTGTCGTTTTCAAAAGACAAACTCAGTCCGGCTTTACTTCTTGGCGTTGACTTAAAATCCAGCGAAATTTCGCTCGCCTCTGACCTAAATTTTAATAATAAATTACTCAAAGTTCTTCAGTGTTCGGGAAGTTATTTAAATTCAGAGTTTCAAGTTTCCGGTAATATTGATAGCGCGGATGATTCCGGTCCGCAAGTTGACCTGGCAGGAGAGCTGCTTATTGATTTAAAGGATTTAAAAGTTCCTTTGCGTAAGTTCAGGGAGCAGTTGGATAAGGCTAATCCTGAGGGGAAGCTTAACGCTAAATTTAATTTAACCGGCCAGGCTAATGATTTGGCGGGTTGCGCCATTAATGTCGAGGTTGCCGCAGACGCTGTTTCTCTGTATGGCTTAAAAGGCCAAAACCTGTTTATAAATTACATTCAGGAGGCAGGTATAGCCAGTATTTCATCTCTGCGCCTCTCTTTATACAGCGGGTCATTGAACGCTTTTTTCAGGACAAATTTAAAATCCGGCAATTATCCTTATTTGCTTAACGCCAATATTCAGGATGTCCGGATTGAAGAGCTCAAGCTGGATACTCCGGCCAAGGCCAAGGACATCTCCGGGATCATCCAGGGAGAGGTTAAGGCCAGCGGGCTCTTAGGAGACCTCGCCGGTTCTCAAGGGTCCGGAACGATAGCTATCACTAAAGGCAAGCTCTGGGAATTGGATTTGTTTAAAGGAATGGGTAAATTATTATTTTCGCAGGATTTAGCCAATGTTACATTTAACGAAGGTTCCTGCGCGTTCAATATACAGGATAAATCTATATTTAGCGATAAACTGGAATTAAAAAGCAACATGGTGAATCTGTCCGGCCCGGTGAAAATAGGGTTTGATGGTTCCATATTGGCTAAGCTGAATGTTAATATCCTTGATGAATTTGTCCCTCTAACCGGGACATTTAAAGATGTGGCTACCGCCATAATCGGCCAGTCCGGGAAGTTCGCGGAGATTAAAATCAGCGGAACGCTTAAGGAGCCGAAATATAGATTTCAGGCGGCGGTAACCGATATTATTAAGAGCCTGGCCGATACTTTTCTGAAGAGAATTTAACATTTATGCTATAATTAAAAAAACAAAGGAGAGTCCATGTTAATAAAAGTAACCGGAAAGCGGGGAGCATTATTCTTGTTGTTAGGCGTTTTTATTTTTTCGCTGCTTTTATTGGATGTTTATGCGGATGAAGGCAGGGAGCGGGCGCAGGAACAGGCAATTCAGGCAGCCCAGGAGTCCGATGATCCCTCTGCTCTTGATTACCGCCAGAAATTGGGTAAGCCTATTGTGGTGGAAGAAGAATTTTTTCGCCAGGAGCTGGATAGTTACGTGCGTTTCATGCCTAATACAGGAGCCAAGTGCCAGTCAGGGAAAGTCGGATTAGTGACCGCGGCTTCAGAATATAATTATAATATTAAGGCTTTTGACCAATTACCTATTCAATTCGCCGTGATCAGCAAGTATATAGGAATACATAATTCTACAGCCGTTCAGCTTCCGGCGAAACTGACTGCGGCTTCTTTCGGTATGGAGACTACGCTGCCGTTTTTTAACCTGGATAAGACTTATCTTACTATCGGCCTGGCGCCTTCATTTTTTTCAGATAACTGGAATTTTAATTCTTCAACGTTCTCTCTTATCCAGCGTTATTTTATGATTTATCAGCCCAATGAAAAATTGACCCTTATCGCCGGGGTAGAATACTCTCCGGGTTTTCGGCCTGCGCTTGATCCGATCGTAGGGTTTATCTATAGGCCCAATGACCGGCTTACCTTTAACATAACGCCCAGTAACCCGGAAATCGCTTACGATTTTAGCAAAAGGTGGACGGTTTTTGCCCAGGGAGACTATCTCTCCGACGAATACAAAGTAAAACAGGGCGACCTTAAGAATTTAGTGCTTAATTATAATGAAATACGCTTAGGCGCGGGCTTAAGATGCGCGATAAATAAAAATATTAAAGCCTCTCTTGCTTGCGGTAGCGTATTTGACCGGTCGATCAAATACAAAGAGAACAATTTAGGCAAGGTCGCGTTGGATAATGGTTTCTATAGTGAATTCCGCCTGGATATCATAATGTAATTTTTCTAAGCGTGAGGAAAGATAAGTATATGGTTTGTAAGAAGATATTGTTAGACGAGAAAGATATACCTAAGAAATGGTATAACCTGGCCGCGGATTTACCGACTCCGTTATTGCCAGCGCTAGGCCCCGATGGAAGCCCTTTAGAGCCTAAGATGCTGGAAAAGGTCTTTCCGAAGAACTTAATCGAGCAGGAGATGTCTACTAAACGCTGGATAGATATTCCGGAGGAGATTTTAGAGATCCTTTACCGTTGGCGGCCAGCGCCTTTGCGGCGGGCAGTGTATCTGGAGCAGCACTTAAAAACGCCGGCGCGCATTTATTATAAAGATGAAAGTGTCAGTCCGGCGGGAAGCCATAAGCCCAATACCGCAGTGGCTCAGGCCTGGTATAATAAAAAATTCGGGATAAAGAAGTTGACCACCGAGACCGGGGCCGGGCAATGGGGTTGCGCTTTAGCCTTTGCCTGTAATTTAATAGGCCTGGAATGCAAGGTGTATATGGTGCGCATCAGCTTTGACCAGAAGCCATTGCGTAAAATTATGATGCAGGTCTGGAACGCCAAGTGCGTTGCCAGCCCCAGCAATGAAACTAACGCCGGCCGGGAAATTTTAAGCAAGATGCCGGATACCCCGGGGTCTTTAGGCATAGCTATAAGCGAGGCGATAGAAGAGGCTGTTGCGGATAAAAGCGGCGCGACCCGCTATTCTTTAGGGAGCGTGTTGAATCACGTATTATTACACCAGACTATAATCGGTTTAGAAGCGAAGAAGCAATTGGCCATGGTAGGAGTTAAGAAACCGGATGTCATTATCGGTTGCGTCGGCGGAGGAAGTAATTTCGCGGGGCTGGCCTTTCCGTTTTTATACGATAAGATCCACGGCGCCAAGATCAAGATCATACCGGTTGAACCCACAGCCTGTCCGACGCTGACGCGGGGGCCCTTTGCTTATGATTTCGGCGATACCGCCGGGATGACGCCGCTTCTTCCGATGTTTACCTTGGGCCACGGCTTTATCCCCGAACCGATTCACGCCGGAGGCCTGCGTTATCACGGTATGGCGCCGCTAGTGAGCCAGGCAATTATGGATGGCCTGGTCGAGCCTAGGGCTTATGACCAGCTAAAATGTTACGCATCAGCCATGCTTTGGCTGAAAACCGAAGGCACTCTTCCTGCTCCGGAGACGACTCACGCCATCGCCTGCGCGATTGACGAAGCGCTTAAGGCCAAGAAGGAAGGGAAAAAGAAGGTCATTCTTTTTAATTACAGCGGGCACGGCCTTATGGATTTAGCGGGTTACGCTAAATTCTTAAGCGGAGGATTATCCGATTATTACCTCCCCGAAGAAGACTTAAAGAAGTCGCTGGAAGCAATTAAAAATTTCCCCAAACCCGCTAAATTTAAAAGAGGCTAATGGTCATTCCGAAGGTTCTCATCAGTCTGTTTATCTTCTTTGTTTTTCCCCTGTATTCCTCTGCCGATATCATCTACCTTAAAAACGGCCGCAGCGTAGTAGGCATTGTAAAAAACGACAACGCTAAAACCGTAGAATTGGAAGTAGGCGAAGCTTGCCAGGTAAGTTTTCTTAAAAGCGAAATAGAAAATATCGTCAAAGGCTCTTCTGATAATTCTTTGGCTTTGCGCCGTAAATGGCAGGAGAATAAAATTGAGTCAGAGGAAAAAGCGGCTAAACAAAAACTTGAAGAAGAGGGCGCTCCCAGCTCCGTAAAGTTCTCTTCCGACCAGCAGGGTATCACGGTAAAGGTCATCCTGAATAATAAAGTGGAAGCCAAAATGGTTTTAGATACCGGCGCTTCGGTTATGATCATCACTAAGAATATCGCGGATAAATTAAAGATTGATTTAACCGGCAGCTCTCTGGATATGAAAGCCCAGGTTGTCGGCGGCCACGAAATTAAAGCCAAGCGCGCCTTTATTGACAGGGTAGAGGTCCAGGGGGTGGAGGCCAGAAACGTGGAGGCAGCGGTTTTACTGGATGATACAGGAAAGTCCGGTTTTGGCGACGGGTTGCTGGGGATGTCGTTCTTAAAGAGGTTTAACTTTAAGGTTGACCAGAAAAATAAGAAGTTGATACTGGAAAAGCTATAGCGAGAGGGTTAAGCATGAAAATCAACAAGTGCGAAATAAAAATTGTTCAGGCGGATATTACCGAGCTGGCAGCCGAGGCCATTGTCAACGCGGCAAATAATCAAGGAATTATGGGCGGGGGGGTGGCCGCGGCTATAAAAAACAAGGGCGGCAAAATTATTGAGGAAGAAGCGCTAAAAAAATGCCCGATAAATATAGGCGAAGCAGTTTTTACTACCGCCGGAGACTTAAAGGCAAAATATATAATTCATGCCGCGGTCATGGGCCCGGATTTTAAAACCGATGAAATAAAGATCCGGAATTCCTGCAGGAATTCTTTAAGGATAGCGGATGAGTTAGGGGTAAAGTCTATCGTCTTCCCGGCGTTAGGCTGCGGAGTGGGCAAGTTTCCTTTATTGGCTTCGGCTAAAATTATGGCCCAGGAAGTTTGGCGTTATTTAAGGGAAGAGGATTCCCAGCTTAAAGAAATATCTTTTAGCCTCTACGACCAGGAGGCTTACACTATCTTTGATCAAGGGGTGATCAAATACTTAGAGCATATTGTTTATAAATTGCAGAATGGTCCGTTTCCTACGGTTGATGCCATAATTGAAATAGACGGCGGTATAGTCCTGATCCAGCGGAGCAACCCTCCTTTTGGTTGGGCCCTGCCGGGAGGATTCGTGGATTATGGCGAGAGCCTGGAAGACGCTGTTGTCAGAGAAGCAAAAGAAGAGACCGGACTGGATATAACTCGCGTAAAACAATTCCATATTTACTCTGACCCTAAGCGCGACCCGCGCTTCCACACTATAGGGACTATTTTTATTGCCTGCGCCAAAGGTAAGCCCAAAGCCGGCGATGACGCGGCGGCATTAAAAATAGTTCAGCCTAAGGAAGCTGTTTTGCTGGATCTGGCTTTTGACCATAAAAAAATACTTCGGGATTATCTGGAATATAAAGAAAGAGGAGAGTCATCTTAAATAAGCTTTTCCTGCTGGTTCTTATCCTGATTTTTACCTCGGGTTGCCTGCCAAATTCCAAAAATAAAAAAGTCTGCTTTAAGAATATATGTATCAGCGCCGAAGTCGTAGATACTGATAGCGACAGACAAAAGGGCTTAATGTTCAGGAAGAGTTTAGCCCAAGGTCAAGGGATGCTTTTTATCTTTGAGCGGCTGGAACGGCAGTTTTTCTATATGAAAAATATGAATTTCCCCCTGGATATCCTCTGGCTGGATGCGCATAAAAAAATTGTCGGCATGGTAAAGTATTTCCAGCCCGAGCCTCCTAATGATCAAGAAAACCGGGCTCTGGCTCCTTTAGCTGCCGCCCTTTATGCGCTGGAAGTGAATGCCGGATTTTGCGATAAGTATAAGCTACAGGTAGGAGATAAAGTAGAGTTTAGCCTTCCCTAAGTTGTTTCTCCGCGTCCACTACATCGCGGTTAATTACGCGTATCGTCTCTTTGATTTTATCTTTTAATACATAAGAAGAAATTTTGGCGTCTTTGATTTCGCGTAGAACCTGCACACTCATCCGGAAATAGCGCACTACTTCGCCTTCATCGGTATCCCCGAACCTCAAGGTCTTATCAAAATTTGTTCCGCGCAGCCAAGCCTCCATTGCGGTACTCATGTGAAAATAGGGGAGTTTGCTGAAAGGATAGATCCGCAATTTTTCTTCTTTATGTTTGATCCCGTCGTAGATATCCTCGCAGAGCTTTTTGATCTGCCGGGTACTTTTAGAAAGGTTAGAGGGGAGGCGTTGGTTTTTACGCGGCTCAAATACAGCGGAAACCGCTATTACTCCCAAACCGAATTCATCCAACTGCTCTAAGATATGCTGGTCGTAGAGCTCGCTTAAGATCAATTCATAACCGTAGACATTTTTGGCGAATTGTCCTTTTTCGGTCAAAGCGCCGTCAGCTATGTAGTTTAAGCCTTTCAATAAATTTAATTTAGCCTCGATAAGCCTGAGGGCCTCTTTTTGCTCGTTTTTGCGCGACTGGAAGAAATGCAATGAAAGAGGGTAGATCTTAAATAAATCTTCTTTATATTTTTCATAAAGATTAAGAATAGTGGCGTAAGAAGTGTTCAGCTGGCTTTTTACTTCTTCGGGCTTACCGTAAATTACGCGTTTGACTTCCTCCAGGCGGATCCTCTGCAGGTTGATCCGGCAATAGACCGAGCCTTCGGTATCAATCCCCCGCCTGCCCGCGCGTCCAGCCATCTGGTAGAAATCCCGCGTCTTTAAGGCCCGCACGTAACGGCCGTAGAATTTACGCAGTTCATCAAATATAACCGTGCGGCTGGGCATATTTATCCCTAAGGCAAATGTCTCAGTGGTAAAGATGACTTTTAAGAGCCTGCTCGTAAAGAGCCTTTCAATCACTTCTTTTAAGGTAGGGAGCATTCCGGCGTGGTGGTAGGCGATGCCGTTTTGCACAAGCTGGTATAAATTTTGGGCAGTGCGGTCGCCTTTTAAGTCAAAACGCTCGCAGAGTTCGCTATACATCCGCAGGATTTTTGTTTTTTCTTCCGCGTTCAGGAAATTAGAAGAGGCTAGATCCGACGCTAATTCTTCCGCCCGGCGCCGGCCGAAGACAAAATATATACAGGGCAGCCCTTCCTTGGAACGCAGATAATTTATCAGGCCGAATAATTTATTAGGTTTATGGAAACGCATCCTTTTAAAGTGGTCAAGCTTATCGCTGATTTCGTTGCCGACCTGAAAGAAGAAATGCAAAGGCACGGGCCGTTTTTCTTCAATTACGGTCTGGACCGGTTTATTATGGATTGATTCGATCCAGGAGGCGAATTGTTTTATGTTCGGGATAGTCGCGGATAACCCCAGAATATTCATATGCCGGGGCAGAAAAATCAGGGATTCTTCCCAGACAGTGCCGCGCTCGGGGTTATCAATATAATGAATTTCGTCAAATATGATCCAGGAGTATTGTTCCAGGCTTTTGGGCTCATCCAGGATTTTATTGCGGAAGATCTCGGTAGTCATGATTAAAATCGGAGCGGAAGCGTTTAAGGAAACGTCCCCGGTCAATAGCCCGATCTTATCTCCGTATTGAGCCTGAAAATCGCGGAACTTCTGGTTAGAGAGGGCTTTGATAGGAGCGGTGTAGATTACGCCTATATTCTTTTCAATGCATGTGGTTATGATATGTTCGGCAATGGCGGTCTTTCCCGCTCCGGTCGGAGCGGAGACGATTACCGAATGGCCGTTATTTATGTGGTCAATCGCTTCCTGTTGGAACCGGTCGTAGATCATACAAATATTATAATCTAAAATCATTGATTTATCTAATAATAAATAGTAAAATGAATTTGTGGGATATGAGGTAGCCGTTAAGAAGGCCTGGGAAGATTTAGCTAAGTTAAAGCCGGCGAAGGAGTTATCAGTTAAATTCTTAGCCGATGAATATAGCCTGGATTTAGAAGCCAAGAGGGTCTTATCGCTTTCGTGCAATACCCAGGCGAAAGATTTTACAAGCATTCTTATCCTGCATTATCTTGTTCAAAAGATAAAAGGGTTGCCCGGGGTCACCGGGAATTGGCTTACCTTCAGGGAATTTTCCGGAGTTGAAGGGTATTTTGACGCTTACCGTAAACGGGCAATCGAGCCGATTATAAGAAAGTACGGCCAAAACCCCGAAGCGATTAAAACCGCGTTAGAAAGGCTGCCGGCTGAGCAGTCCGGCGGCGGAGATTTTGGGATTGTTATTCAGGCTTTTGCCGGGGTCCCGGTCTTGGTTAAGCTTTGGAAGGCTGATACGGAGTTCGGCCCTGACGCGAATATGTATTTTGATTCCAGTATAACCGGTATATTTTGCACCGAAGATATTGTGGTCTTGGCCGGGATTATCGGAAGCAGCCTCTAAAAAAGGGGGAGAAAAAATGAAACATAGCAAAAATAAAATTTATTTGTTGAGCGGATTGGTTATATTATTTAGTTTGGTCGGCTGTAATGAAGACTCGCAGCTCTCTTTTGATTCTTCAAAAGCGAAATTCGTTATGCCTTTTGGCAGGAATTATAATTACGCGGATGTCCTGGTGACCCGGGCAGTTGACGGAGATACCCTTCTTCTGGAAAGCGGGGAGAGGGTCAGGCTCATCGGTATTGATACGCCGGAGCTCCATGAATCCAATAAGCTTTACCGGGACGCTCAACGCACCAAACAGGATGTGACCACGATCCAGAAATTAGGCCGGCGCTCGTATGAATTTACCAAAAACCTGGTTGAGGGGAAACGGGTGAGCCTGGAATTTGATGTAGAGAGATACGACCGGTATAAAAGGCTGTTGGCGTATGTTTATTTAAAAGACGGGACATTCGTAAACGCTAAGATCGTAGAAGAGGGTTACGCGTCATTAATGACTTATCCGCCGAACGTAAAATACGCGGATTTATTTCTTAAGTTATACCAGCAGGCCCGTCAGAATAAACGCGGATTATGGAAATAAAATATAAGGGAGGTAATTATGTTACGTCAATTAAGCGCGGGTGAATCACATGGCAAGGCGATTGTGGCTATCCTTGAGGGTATGCCGGCAGGCCTTAAAGTAAACCTGGAGTCGATCAATAAAGAGTTAAAGCGCAGGCAATCCGGTTTTGGCCGCGGTAAAAGGATGCAGATTGAAAATGACCGGGCTCAGTTATTATCAGGGTTAAAGAATAATACTACTCTGGGCAGCCCGATCACGCTGCTTATCCAGAACAAAGATTGCGGTATTGATAATCTGCATAAGGTTTTATGTCCGCGGCCGGGACACGCGGATTTATCCGGGCTCTTAAAATACGGTTTTACGGATATAAGGGAAGTGTTGGAGCGGGCCTCAGCCCGGAGCACAGCCGCGACCGTAGGGATAGGCGGATTATGCAAGATTTTTTTAAATGAATTTAAGGTAAATATCAGTAGCCGGGTCTTATCTGTAGGCGGTGAATATACTGCCGTAAATATGAAAGCGAAGATAAGCGAAGCTATGAAGAAGAAGGATACTATCGGAGGAATATTGGAAGTAGTAATCAAAGGCGCTCCGTCAGGTTTAGGCAGCTATGTCCAGCCGGACAGGCGCCTAGATGGAAAATTAGCCCAGGCAATAATAGCTATCCCCGGGATTAAGGCTGTAGAGTTTGGCCTAGGGTTAGGCTACGCGGTCAGTTTTGGCTCGGAAGTGCATGATGAAATTTTTTACTCTAAGGCAAAAGGGTATTTCCGTAAAACAAATAATGCCGGAGGCGTTGAAGGCGGGATTTCTAACGGCGAGGATATAATTTTGCGCGCCTGCATGAAACCCATATGCACCTTAATGAAACCTTTGGATTCGGTCAATATAAATACCAAGCATATTTCTAAAGCAGCTACTGAACGTTCGGATACTTCTGTAGTGGAGGCTGCCGCTGTTGTGGCCGAGGGGGCCTGCGCGTTTGTATTGGCTGAGGCGTTCCTGGAGAAATTCGGATGCGATAATTTAAAGGATATAAAACAAGCTTACTCAGGCTATATTAAGCGTATATCCGCATGATTAATTTAGAATACTACAATATAAGCTTTGAGCGGTCCAAAGAAACAGGCGATATTATCATAAGAGGCGAGGTCAGCAATAAGACCGTTAAAAGCTATGCCGCCATAGCCCTAAGGATGATTATTTTTGTCAAGAATATCGCTATAGCCAATGTTATTATTTTAATCAATGGGCTTAACGCCGGGGCAACCAAGGGTTTTGAAAAAATCGTGGAAGACCTAAAATATGATAGTACAGCCAAGGATATAAAGCGTTATGAAATATACCTGGAAAGCGCCTACTGATCTTTAGATAATTTTAGCGTTAGAAAATCATTCCCCTTACGTCTATTTAGATAGAAGGGGGGTGATTCTTATGGATGATAATACGATTCAGGTCAGCCGGATCTACCGGGTCGACGGCGAATCCAAGCTCAAGGCCTTCGCCGATGTATCTTTGGCGGGGGTAATCGTTAAGGGTTTTAGCGTGGTTAACGGCAGCAAGGGATTGTTTGTGAGTATGCCGCGGCATCAGGGTAAAGACGGAAAGTGGTATAACACGGTTTATCCTGCCACTAAAGAGCTTAAGGAGCAACTAAGCGCAGCGGTTTTAACAGCGTATAAGGAATAACAGTAGGGACGGTTCTCAACTCAAAGGAAAAGTGTCCCTGATTAGGGGACAGTTTAAGATTGTCTTGAGAACCGTCCCTAAATTAAAATGAAGAATATTTATTTAGTCGGATTTATGGGCACAGGCAAAAGCGCCGTAGGAAGCGAACTGGCCAAAAATAAGAAATGGCGGTTTGTTGACCTGGATGAACTAATTGAGTTAAAAGAGAGAAGGAGTATTCCGGATATCTTCGCTCAGGCTGGCGAACCGTATTTCAGGCGCGTAGAAAGTAAGGTGTTAAAAGAAGTAGCCAAAGAAAAGAACTTTGTGGTCGGCTGTGGCGGAGGAATAGTCATTGATGAAAGAAATATTAAGATTATGAAAAAGAGCGGTATAGTCATCTGCTTGAGCGCAGAGCCCGCGGTAATATTGAAAAGGGTCTCCGGCTCAACGCACAGGCCGCTGCTTAATGTTAAGAACCCTAAAGAAAGAATAGGGTTGCTGCTTAAGCTGCGCTCGCCTTATTACGCTTTAGCCGATAAAACAATAGATACATCCAAGTTTTCGGTAAAGGAAGTAGTTGCTAAAATCTTAAAATTATTACCGGGGAATAAACAATAAGCGGCGCGTTAAATATATGACAAGATTAGAGGCATTGGTTGCTTTAAACATGGCAGGTAGTATAGGCAGCGTTCGGCTAAAAAACCTGCTGGAAAATTTTGGCTCGCCGCAGGAAATATTCGAAGCGACAGTAGAAAAACTGGTCGCGGTATCCGGGATCGGTGAAAATTTAGCCAGCCGGATAAATTCTTTTAAAAAAGAAGATTTAGCCAAAGAATTAGACCTCTGCCGTAAGCTTTCCTTAAAGATTATTACCTTTGAAGATGCGGCTTACCCGGAAAATTTAAAAAATATTCCGGGTTTGCCTATCGTGCTTTATGTAAAAGGCGATATCAAGCCGCAAGATTCTCTATCCATAGGTATTGTCGGTTCGCGGCAGGCCAGTTTCTACGGATTAAGCGCGGCTGGCAAATTCGCCTCTGAATTGGCAGCCGCTGGATTTACGATTGTTTCGGGGATGGCCCGCGGAATAGATACTTCTGCTCATCGGGCCGCGTTAAAGGCAGGCGGCCGGACTATAGCCGTCATGGGTAGCGGGTTTAATAATATTTATCCTCCGGAGAATAAAGAATTTTCCGAGGAGATCTCGCGCTCGGGAGCGGTAATCTCCGAATTTCCGTTAAACGAAAAGCCGTTGAAGGAGAATTTCCCCCGGCGTAACCGGGTTATCAGCGGTTTAAGCCTGGGAGTCTTGGTCGCCGAAGCGGCTAAGAACAGCGGGGCCCTGATTACCGCGGATTTCGCGCTGGAACAGGGAAGAGAGGTATTCGCCCTACCCGGGAAAATTGATTCAGCATCTTCTTTTGGCACCAATGAATTGCTTAAGCAGGGAGCGAAATTAGTTACCCAGGTTACGGATATATTGGAAGAATTTAGTTTTACTGCCGCCCCTGTGCCGAAAGAGAATAGGAATTTAAGGCGCAATTCCGGCAATGAAAAAGAAAATAGGCTTTATGAATTAATAACGCCGCAAGCAGTAACCCTGGATGATTTGATCGAGAAAGCGAATATGGATGTTTCTGAAATTTCCGGCATCCTTTTAAATCTGCAGTTCAGGAAATTAATTAAACAACTTCCGGGTAAACAATTTGTGAGGAATTCTTAATGAAGAAAAAAGGTTTGGTTATTGTTGAATCTCCGACTAAGGCTAAAACCATAGGTAAGATCTTAGGGGAAAGTTTCAGCGTCGTATCTTCTATGGGGCATATTATCGACCTGCCGCAAAAAAAACTCGGGGTGGATATAGAAAATAAATTTGAACCGGAATACGTGACTTTAACCGGCAGGCAAAAGGTCGTAACTGAACTTAAAAAAGAAGCTAAAGGCAAAGAAACCGTGTATATCGCTACCGATCCTGACCGGGAAGGCGAGGCCATCGGCTGGCAGATTAAAGAGAGAATTTTAAATAAAGCAAATATTCTGCGCGTTACTTTCCATGAAATTACCCCCAGCGCGGTTAAAGAGGCGTTCAAACACCCGCGGGAATTTGACTTAAATATGGTAGAGGCTCAGATAGGCAGGCGCATATTAGACAGAATAATGGGTTATTTTTTAAGTCCTTTGCTCTGGAAAAAAATCGCCCGGGGCTTAAGCGCCGGGCGCGTCCAGTCAGTGGCCCTGCGATTGATTATCGAAAGGGAGAGAGAGATCCAGAAATTTGTTGCGCGGGAATACTGGGAGATTGAGGCGCAATTGGCCAAGGCCGATAGCGAATTTAGCGCTAAGCTGGATAAAATAGATTCCCAGAAAGCCGAGATCAAGAATAAGGAAGAAGCGGATAGATTATGCGCCGATATTCAAACGCAACAATTCCGGGTCGCCCAGGTAAAAAAGAGCGAAAAGAAGCGTTACCCGGACGCGCCTTTCATTACCAGCACTCTGCAGCAGGATGCCTTTAACCGTTTAAGGTTTAACGCCAACCGGACAATGTCTATAGCCCAACAGCTTTATGAAGGTATTGATATAGGTACGGATAACCCGGTCGGCTTAATCACTTATATGCGTACGGATTCTCCGCGGGTCGCGCCTGAAGCTATTTCTGAAGTGCGCGATTATATCGCCAGAAGTTTTGGTAAAGAGCATCTTCCGGAGGCGCCGAATTACTATAAGGTTAAGAAGTTGGCTCAGGAAGCGCATGAGGCGATCCGCCCGACTTTTGTTTCGCGTCACCCGCAGGGCCTGAAAAATTTCTTAACTCCAGATCAGATTAAATTGTATGAGTTAATTTATAACCGGTTTGTAGCCAGCCAAATGAAACCGGCTATATACGCCGTTACTTCGGTGGCCATAGAAGCGGGTAAATATCAATTTAACGCTTCAGGAAGCACGCTTATTTTTAGCGGGTTTATGGCGGCCTACGCTAAGATCGATGAGGAGAACGCTGAGGAGCAAGAAAAGGAAAAAAAGAATGTGCTACCGGTTTTAGCAGAGGGCGAATTATTAGAGTTATTAAAGCTTTTACCTTCGCAGCATTTTACCAAGCCGCCTGCCCGCTATTCGGATAGCTCCTTGATCAAAGCGCTGGAAGAAGATGGTATTGGCCGGCCCTCGACCTATGCGCCGATAATTTATACCCTGATATTGCGCGATTACACCCGCCGGATTAAAGGTTACCTGAATCCTACGGAGTTAGGTTTTAAGGTGAGTGATCTATTAGTTGAATATTTTCCTAAGATCATTGATGTAAAGTTTACCGCCGCCATGGAGGAAGAGCTGGACCAGATTGAAGAGGGCACACTTAAGCGGCTTAAGGTCTTAGAAGACTTTTACGCTCCTTTTAAGGTGAGCCTGGAGTTTGCTCAAGGAAATATTAAAAAGGAAGTCATCACTACGGATCAGGTTTGCGCTCAGTGCGGCAAACCCATGATCGTTAAGTGGGGCAGGAGAGGAAAATTTTTAAGTTGTTCGGATTTCCCGACCTGTAAAAACTCTAAATCTATCACTAGCGGCGTAAAGTGCCCGCAGGAGGGTTGCGGCGGAGAATTGATCGAGCGCCGCTCTGTGCGTGGATTCTTCTACGGTTGTTCTAATTTCCCCAAGTGTACTTTTACCTCGCGCGCTCTTCCGGAGGATAAAGAATAGTATATGATGGATAAATACATTGAAAGATTCATGCGTTATATGGAGATCGAGAAGAATTATTCGCAGCACACCTTAATAAATTATAAGGTGGATTTAAAGGATTTCAGCAAATTCTGCGGCGAGCTTAGCCTGGATAAAATAGATTACCTGCTTCTAAGAAAATACCTGGCGGTTTTAAAAGAGAAGAGCTTGGGGAATAGAAGCGTTGGCCGGCACTTATCCGCGCTACGCAGTTTTTTTAGGTTCCTTAGCCGCGAAGGGTATATTAAAACCAATCCTATTCTTATGCTCTCTAGCCCCAAGTTGGATAAGCATCTACCTTCTTTTATGACCGAAGAAGAAGTAGCAAGATTGATCGAGTCCGCTTTTGCCAAAAATGAAAAGGATGAATTTGGTTTACGCGACCGGGCGATACTGGAAACTTTTTATTCCAGCGGTTTAAGGATATCGGAGCTGGTCTCTTTAAGTATTGAGGATGTAGATTTTATATCCGGCGTAGTTAAGGCTTTTGGAAAAGGAAAAAAAGAAAGGGTCGTGCCCATAGGCGACGCGGCTTTAAACGCCATCAGAAAGTATCTGGATAAAAGAAAAAAGCAAAGTACCGCTTTATTTTTGAATAAGAACGGTAAACGGATCTCTACCAGAGGCGTACGCAATATAGTGGAGAAGTATTTAAAGGGCGCCGGCATTGCCCGGGGAGTCTCTCCCCATACCTTCCGGCATTCTTTTGCCACGCACTTATTGAACAGGGGAGCGGATTTGCGTACAGTACAAGAGTTGTTGGGGCACGCGAACCTGTCCTCTACGCAGATTTACACGCATTTAACAACCGATAGGCTAAAGAGCGTTTACGATAAGGCCCATCCGCATGCCTGAGGAAAAATATGTTTATATTATATGATTTAATATTTCTGGTATTTACTTTAGTTTGCCTGCCGGCGTATTTGTTTAAAGGTAAGTTCCATCGCGGGTTTTTAGCGCGTTTAGGAGCGCCTTTTAAGGATCTATCATTAGCTAGGCCGATTTGGATCCACGCCGTAAGTTTAGGCGAGGCCATATCTATCCGCGGCTTGGTGGAAGAGTTGCGCAAGGTTTATCCGGATAAGAAATTCGTTATCTCTACGGTTACTCCCGCCGGGAATAAAATCGCTAAGACTATAGCTAAAGATAGGGACCTGGTCACTTATCTGCCTTTGGATTTTAGTTTTACGGTCAGAAAGGTGATCAACAGGATCAATCCGGGTATTTTTATTATCGCTGAAACTGAGCTATGGCCGAACCTGATAACCTATCTGCATAAAAAAAATATACCCATTGTCACTGTAAACGCCCGGATATCCGATGCCTCTTTTAAAGGGTATTTAGCGGTCAGGTTTTTAATCAAACCTATCTTAAATAAAATAAATTTATTTTGCGCGCAGACAGAATCCGACGCGCACAGACTTAGGCGGTTAGGGGCTATCCCGGATAAAGTAAAAGTGACCGGAAATATGAAATTTGACCAGTTAGGCCTGGCTCAGGCGCAGGGATACAGGGAAAAACTGGGTTTAAGTTTTAGCGATAAATTATTGATCGCCGGTTCAACCCACCCGGGAGAAGAAGAGATAATTTTAAGGGCCTATGCGGGGCTTTTAAATAAATTCCCCGGCCTTAAGCTTTTAATCGCGCCCAGGCATCCGCAAAGAGCAAGAGACCTCTTAAAAATAACAGCTGCTTATGGGTTTAAGGGTTTGGAGATCTCTAGGTTAAACTCGGTTAATGTCAGTTCTAAAGATAATCCTGTCTTTATTCTGGATACCGTCGGAGAATTAGTGAATTTCTATTCGGCCGCGGACATCGTATTCGTGGGCGGAAGTCTGATTAAAAGAGGCGGGCACAATATTCTGGAGCCGGCTAATTTTGGCAAGCCGGTAATTTTCGGGCCGCACATGTTTAATTTCCGGGATATATCCGGGATGTTCCTGAAGAATAATGCCGCGATAATGGTCAAGACCGAAGCGGATCTGGCCTTGGCCCTGGAAGAAATATTAAAAAGCGATTCCCGGGCAACCCAGCTGGCGGCTAACGCCAAGGAAGTGATCGCCGGAAATCAGGGCGCGACCTTAAGAAATATGGACGCAATTAAATTTATAGGGTTATCCGATGGAAATTAAAATCAGGCAGATTAACGGCGTCATTGTTTTGGACCTATCCGAGCGTATTGATGTGGACTCGGCCAATTTAGTGGAAGTAGTCGGCCAGTGCGTCCATGACGGGTATAAAGATATTCTCTGTAATCTGGAAGAGGTGGACTTCATTGATTATATGGGCACATCCGTGATTGTTATCGCCTACAAGGAGATAGTGAATAACCAGGGAAGGATGAAATTCTGTAATGTGCCGGTAGCGATCAAGAATATTTTTTGCATCGCCGGATTAGACAGGGTGATTGAAATGTACGCCAACGAAGAGCAGGCCCTGAACAGTTTTAAAGAAGATAAGATCATTGAAGATATAAAAAAGATGCAGCTGCGCCGGCGTTTTAAACGCCTGCCGATCGATATAAAAGTAGAATTGAAATCTAAACATGAGCGGCCCCCCATTTGCTTAAAACTGGATCTTCTGAATTTAAGCGGCGTAGGCGCTTTTATATTTGGTTGCGATAAGTTCAGGCTGGGGGATGAAGTGACTCTTAAGATCAAGCTTCCTCCTAAGTCTAAAGAGCTGGAACTGGAAGGCAAGGTAGTCTGGATCCCGGATAAACAGGTCCAGCCGCATTCTTATCCCGGGATGGGGATAGAATTCGTCAACCTGCCGTTAAATACGCAACAGGAGCTGGTGGAATTTATTGAGCGCAACCTTTCTTTAATCTCGCCGGAATAGATAAGAAAATGCCCAAACTGAAAATCAAACCCGCAGCAATAATTTTTGATATGGATGGCGTGATCATTGATTCTATGCCGTATCATTTTCTGGCTTGGTATGAGGCCCTCAGGCCCTATGGCGTGCGGGTGAGCTGTTTTGACGTGTATTCTAAAGAAGGCGAGAAGTGGAACGATACGCTTAAGGATTTGTTTATCCAGTCAGGCATAAAGCCCGTGCCTAAGCTTTTAAGAGAGGTGTTTATCAAGCGCCAGAAGATATTTAAGAAACTTTTTAAACGTTTTGTTTTTAGCGGGGTAGAGAAGCTTTTAGCGTCTCTCAAAGGGCAAGGTTATGCCTTAGGCTTAGTTACCGGTACCCCTAAAAATGAGGTAAATTCAATCCTGCCCCTTAAGGTTATCTCTTTATTTAAAGTCATTGTAGCCGGAGACCAGGTAAAGAAAGGTAAGCCTGATCCTGAGCCGTATCTAAGAGCTGCCGGCCTTTTTGGCCTAAGCCCGAGTTCCTGCCTGGTGATAGAAAACGCGCCCCTGGGCATAGAATCCGCTAAAAGAGCAGGCATGTCTTGCGTCGCAATTACTACCAGCCTGCCTAAAGAATACCTAAAGAAAGCCGACCTTATTATTAATAAATTGCAGGAAATCCCAAGTTTGATTAAGCCGTAATTTCTCCTATCTCTTTGTCCTTTATAGGCTTTTTTGCCTGATAAAGCTGTTGATTCTTGATTTTGGCTGTGCTATCATAATAAACTAATATGAAAGAGCATCTTTATAACCTGGCAACCGATAGGTATCAGGGGCCCCTGGCTTTATTGTTAAAAATTCCCCTGCTTTTACTCTCTTTTGTCTATGGCGCTATAATAAGAGGGCTGATCTTGTTTTATTCATTCAGGCCGCTTAAACTAAATTGTAAAGTCATCAGTATCGGTAATATTACTGTTGGCGGCACAGGCAAGACTTCGCTGGTAGAGTTTGTCGCCCGTTTCCTTAAAGCCAAAGGCCATAAGGTCGCGGTTTTAAGCCGGGGATATAAGAAACTCAAAGATTCTCTTGGCGATGAGCCGGCTATGCTGCTTAAGAACTTAGGAGGCATTCCGGTAATTGTGGATAAAGACAGGGCCAGGGCCGCTAGAAGAGCGGTCCAGGAGTATGGCGCCGACACAGTTATTCTGGATGACGGTATGCAGCAATGGCGCATAATTAAAGATTTAGAGGTTGTAGCGGTCAGCGCTCCCCAGGGATTCGGCAACCGGCATATGCTGCCGCGGGGAATATTGCGCGAGCCGCTTTCTGCGCTTAAGGCCGCGGATCTCTTTGTTTTGACCAAGACCAACCTGACCAACGATTTAGAAAATATTAAAAGTTGTTTAAATAAAATTAACGCGGCTATTCCGGTCATAGAATCAGTCCATGAAGCAGCCGGATTTTATGAAATCAATCACCCGGATAAATCATTGAGTTTAAGCCAGCTTAAAGACAAAAGCGCGGCTTTATTTTCCGGGATCGGCGACCCGTATTCGTTTACCAAATTGATCAGCAGTTTAGGAATAAAGGTAGGCCTGGATCTAAGATTTGCGGACCACTATAATTATAGCCCGGAAGATTTGTCCGGGATCATTTCCAGATGCCGGGAAAAGAAACTTCAGGTGATCATTACCACCGAAAAAGACGCTGCCAGATTATCTGAAAGTAAGCTAAAGATATTTAAAGGGTATCCGGTATTAGTTTTACGCATCGCCTTAAAAATCACAAAAAATGAAGAACAACTCGTTACTGGATTACTTGGCCTGTATTCTATTTAAGGTACTGGGAGCCGTTCTTAGGTTTATCCCGGTTGAGGCTAGCCTTTTCTTAGGGCAGCTGTTGGGGAATTGTTTTTACTATTTTGATTTTAAGCATAGGGCCAGGAGCTATGCCAATATTAAGGCGGCTTTTGGCAGTAAACTTTCCCCAAAAGCTATCACTAAAATTACGAAAGAATTTTATGAGTCATTTGGCCAAAGCCTGATCGAGATATTCCTTATCCCTAAAGTAGGCCAGGCCTACATGAAAAAATATATAGAAATAGAGGGATTAGAAAATATTTACGCGGGCTTAAAAAAAGGCAAGGGCGTTATTCTTCTTGCCGTTCACGCAGGAAGTTGGGAGCTTTCCAATATTATCTGCGCCAACCTGGGTTTTCCATTCTATCTTTTTGTAAAGGGCCAGAGTTTCCCCCGTTTGAATGAACTACTGAATAATTACCGTCGCCAAAAAGGCTGCTCGATAATCACCAAAGAAGGGGGCTTGAAACAATTAATTGACGCGCTCAAAAATAACGCTACGGTCGGGATAACCCTTGATCAGGGGGGTAAAGGAGGGGATTTAGTGGAATTTTTTGGCCGTACCGCTTCTATGTCTACCGGAGGGATCAAGTTAGCCTTAAAATACGGTTCCAGCGTTGTCCCGGTATATTTTACCAGAAAGAGCGGACCAAAGATAAAAGTTTTAGTGGGTAAGGAGATAGAGTTAAGCAGAGCCGGGGATTTAGAGAAGGATGTAAAAGATAATTTAAGGAGAGCCGTCCAGGTATTTGAAGAATATATCCGGGAATATCCCAAAGAATACCTTTGGACTTATAAGATCTGGAAATATTCAAACCAGCGCAGCCTACTGATATTAAGCGATGGCAAGACCGGACACCTGCGCCAGTCAGAGGCTGTCGCTAATATAATCAGCGAAAGATTGAAGAATAAGGGGATAAAGGTAGGGCTGGAAATAACCGAGGTAAAGTTTAAAAATAAATTTTTAAAAACAGCTTTAAGTTTAAGCAGTCTTTTATCAGGCAAATATAACTGTCAGGGATGCCTGGGATGCTTAAGGAAATTTATTGATACAAACGCCTATAAAACGCTTAGCTCGTTTAGACCGGATATTGTTATCTCCTGCGGTTCGGGCTTAAGCGCTATTAATTTTATAATTTCGCGGGAAAACCTGAGCAAGTCCGTTCAGATTATGCGGCCCCAATTTTTAAGTGCCAAGAAATTTGACCTGGTCATTCTTCCCAGGCACGATAAGCCCAAAAAGAAAAAAAACATAGTGGTGACTATGGGGGCGCCTAACCTGGTGAGCCCGCAATACCTGGAAGAAGAAGGCGCTAAATTAATCCGCTCCTGTAACCTAAATCCGTGTTCGGATTATATCGGGTTATTAATCGGGGGGGATAGCAAGAAATTTACCCTGGATAATGATATTATGCGGGGAGTCATAAGCGAGGTTAAACGCGCGGCGGATAAAATTAACGCCGATATTCTCCTGACTACATCGCGGCGGACTTCCGCCAAGGTTGCCCAGTTATTAAAACAGGAATTTGATGGTTTTAAACGTTGCAAACTTATGCTTATCGCCAACGAAAAAAACATTCCGGAAGCCGTAGGCGGAATATTAGGTTTAAGCAAAGTAGTCGTTAGTTCTCCGGAAAGTATATCCATGGTCTCGGAGGCAGCCAATAGCGCTAAATTTGTAGTTGTTTTTAAGGCCGGGGGTTTAAGCGCGAAACACCGCTATTTTCTTAGGAATTTAGCCGGCAATAATCATATATATTTAAGCGAGGTTAAGGAATTGAGCGTAAGAATAGAAGATATATGGCGCGCTAACCCCGCTGTCAATATCTTAAAAGATAACTCTTTAATCAGCGAAGCGGTGGGTAAAATTCTATGAAAATACTCCAGATATTACCTGAACTTAATGTCGGCGGCGTGGAGACAGGGACGCTGGATCTGGCCAAGTATTTAGTCCGCTTAGGGCATAAGGCGGTTGTGGTCTCTGCCGGCGGCTCGCTGGTCAAGGACATAGAGGCCTTAGGCGGCCTACATTATCAACTCCCCGTGCATAAAAAGAATCTTCTCTCTATGGTCAAAACCGTTCCTTTACTGGTTGAAATCATCAAGAAAGAAGAGATAGATATTGTGCACGCCCGGTCGCGGGTGCCTGCCTGGATCGCTTTTTTTGCCTGCCGCTCGACGAAAACCGTATTTATCACTACCTGCCACGGTTATTACAAAAAACATTTATTCAGTTATGTGATGGGTTGGGCAAAACGGGTGATTGTTTTAAGCAACGTAATCGCCCGGCACATGATTGAAGATTTCGCTGTTCCCCACGAGCGTATAAGGCTCATTCCGCGCAGCGTGGATTTGGAAAGATTTAAATATTCCAGCCCCGATAAAAAACGGGGAAAAGAATTTAATATCGGCATTATCGGCAGGATCACTCCGCTTAAGGGCCACCTGTTTTTTATTAAAGCTATGGCTAAGGTGGCCAGGGTAGTGCCGTCAATAAAAATCTGGATAGTCGGCGACGCGCCGAGTTCCCGCCAGGCTTATAAAGAGCAAATACAGGTTTTAGTCAGGAGGCTGGGGCTTAATCATTGCACCGAGTTTTTAGGCACGCAAAGGAATATCCCGGAGATATTATCCAATTTGGACTTGGTTGTTCTGGCGACTACGACTCATGAAGCGTTTGGAAGAGTGATCATAGAGGCGCAGGCCGCCGGGGTGCCGGTAGTCGCTACCGAAGTCGGAGGGGTAGTGGATATTATTGAAGATGGCCGCACCGGGTTGATGGTTCCACCCAGCGATCCCCAGAGTATGGCCGAAGCGGTTATTAAAATATTTAAGGACCCCAGTCTGGCGCGCAGCCTGGCCGAGGCAGCGTATACGAAGGTCAAAGAAAAATATAATGTTGAGTTAATGGTGAATAATACGTTGAATGTCTATAAAGACGCCCTGACTAATTTTAAACTTTTAATCATCAAGTTAAGTTCGTTGGGAGACGTGATTTTATCTACTCCTTCTTTAAGGGCAATAAGAGAGAGGTTCCCGCATCATAAAATCAGTTTCTTAGTCGGAGAAGAATCTAAAGATGTCTTGCTGAGGTGTCCTTATATTGACGAACTCTTGGTCGTTGACCTTAAGAACAAAGATAAGGGTCTAAGGGGTTTGCTTGGCGTGGCCCGGGTTTTAAGAAAAAAGAATTTTGACCTGGTCATTGATATGCAGAATAACCGCTCAAGCCACCTGCTTTCTTTTCTTTCTTTAAGTGTCCAGCGTTACGGCTACGCCAATAAGAAATTCAGTTTTCTCCTTAATCACCGGATCAAAGACGAGAAACCCGCTATTGACCCGGTGACCCATCAATTCCGGATGCTTAAAATGCTGGGGATAGATTTACGGGATAATCGTTTGGAGATGTGGCCAAGCAAGGATGATGAAGAATACATCGAAAACTTGCTGAGCGGGGAGTGGTTAAGCGCTGACCAGAAAATCATCGGAATAAATATTAACGCCAGCAAAAAATGGCTTACTAAGTGTTGGCCTACAGTCCGCATCGCCCGGTTATGCGATGAGCTGGGGGTAAGAAATATACGCGTAGTGATTACCGGAACAGAACCGGATGCGTCTAGCGCCAATGCCTTAGTTTTAATGGTGAAGAATACTAAAATCATCAATGCCTGCGGCAAGACTACCGTTAATCAGTTGAGCTGCCTTATTCGGCGCTGCTCATTGTATATTTCAGCGGACTCTTCGCCGTTACATATTGCGGCGGCTGTAAATACCCCGGTGATCGCATTCTTTGGTCCGACTGACCCGGCCAGGCATATGCCTCCGGCCAAGGATTACCTGATCATTAAAAGAGACCTGCCTTGCAGCCCCTGCTATAAGCCTAAATGCAGGCATAAGAAATGCATGGATTTGATTACAGTTGAAGAAGTGCTGGAAGCGATAGATAAATTACTTAAGTAATATGAATATCCTATTTATAACCAACCATCTTAATGTCGGAGGCATAACCAGTTACGTATTTACTCTTGCTTGCGGGTTAAAGAAAAGAGGGCATAATATATATATCGCTTCTTCCGGCGGAGAACTTAGCTCTAAATTTAAGGAAGCCGGGATAATAAGTATCCCCGTTCCCCTAAAAACTAAAAAAGAGATCAGCCCGAAGATAATTTTTAGTTTATTTAAATTATCCGCTATAATAAGAGAAAAGAAGATCGATATTATACATTCGCATAGCCGGACCACCCAGGTTTTAGGCTGTTGGTTAAAAAAGTTTACCGGCGTAAAAAACATTTTTACCTGCCACGGTTTTTTTAAGCGAAGATTTTTGCGCAGGATTTTTCCCTGTTGGGGAGATGGGATCATTGCCATAAGCCAGCAGGTAAAAGAGCATCTGATCGATGATTTTAAGCTTCCCGCAGAAGTCATTGCCGTGGTCAATAACGGGATAGATATTGACCGGTTTAAAAGGGTAACCTCTAAGCCGAAAGCAGAGATAAAGAAGAAATTCGGGTTAAATACGGGAGCGGTTATAAGTATTATCGCCAGGCTTTCGGATGTAAAAGGCCATAAATATCTCATCGAGGCGATGAAAATAGTTTTAAGGGAATACCCGGACTCCAGCCTTCTTATTGTGGGCACCGGTAAGACCGAGAAAGATTTAAGCGGGTTAACTGATAATCTGGGGATCAAGAGAAGCGTATTTTTTGTCCCGGAGATCCCGGATACCACCGACGCCTTAGCGGTCACGGATATTTTTGTCATGCCTTCGCTTCAGGAAGGATTGGGACTTGCCCTTATGGAGGCGATGGCTGCGGGTAAGGCCGTCATCGGCTCAAATGTCGGGGGCATTAAAACTTTAATCCAGGACGGCCGCAACGGATTGTTGGTTGAGCCTGCTGATAGCCCTGCTTTAGCGCAGGCAATTTTAACTTTGTTAAATGATCCGGCTAAGAGGCTGGAATTGGGAAAAGAGGCTCAGGATTTTATCCAAAATAACTTTTCTCAAGAAAAGATGGTTCTAGAAACCGAAAAGGAGTACTTAAATTGTTTAAGCGTAAAAGATTAATCATTGCTGTTGTTTTTGTAAGCGTTTTAATATTCTCTTTTATTAATTTTATCCAGCCTAAATATGTTATTCCTATCGCGATGTACCACTCAATTAATCCTAATGTTCAAAAAGATAACCGCCTGGCGATAACCCCGCAGGCCTTTGCCAGGCAGATGCGTTTCTTAAAAGAACATAATTACAATGTTATCACTCTGGAAAAAGCGGCTGATATTATTAAGAATAAAAAGAAGGCCCCGGCTAATACAATAGTTTTAACTTTTGATGACGGTTACAAAGATAATTATACCTATGTTTTTCCTATACTAAAGAAATACGGATTCCCGGCGACCCTGTTTATTATTATTGATGAAGTAGGCCGGCCTGAAGGCGATATGGTCTCCTGGGATGATATATACGCTATGCAGGCATCGGGTCTGGTTACCGTCGGCAGCCATACCTTTAGGCATCCCTATCTGATTGATTTAACTTCGCGGGAGGATATCAGAAGGGAGATCCAGGATTCCAAAAAGGTATTGGAGGTTAAGTTAGGCAGGAAGGTAGATGTTTTCTGTTATCCGGCAGGAAGATTCAATAAAGAGATAAGGCAGATAGTCATTGATAGCGGTTATAAAATCGCAGTAGCGACTAACCCGGGTAAAGAGATTCCCGATGATGATGTATTCGCTCTTAAACGCTTAAGGATCTCTCAAAATTGCGCTAATTTGTTTATATTCTGGATAGAAACCAGCGGCTATTATAATCTTATAAGGGAAAACCGGAAGAAATAATGAAACAGGAATACAAGAGAATACTTATTTTTAATGTTAACTGGCTGGGGGATGTGTTATTTTCTACCGCCCTGATCAGGAATGTGCGGCGTAATTTCCCGCAGAGTTTTATAGCCTGTATTATCCCCAGCCGCTGCTATCCGGTTTTAAAAGGCAATCCCCATCTGGATGAGATAATCATCTTTGATGAAAAAGACAGACATAAGGGTATTTTTAAGGTGCTGGATTTTGTGCGCACCCTTAAGGCCAAAAAATTTGATGTGGCTTTCCTGTTACACAGGTCGTTTAGCCGGGCTTTGATCTGCCGCTTAAGCGGCATACCCGAAAGAATAGGTCATTACACCAAGAAAAGGGCTTTTCTGCTTACCCAGAAAATTATCCCGCCGAAAAGAGATTCGCTGCATCGCATAGATTATTACCTGGATATTATTGAAAAGTCCGGCTTAAGGATAGAAGACAGGTATACGGAATTCTTCGTGAGCGATGAAGATTTAGAATTCGCAAAAGCTTTCTTAAAGAAGCATTCGGTTGCCGAAGAAGATTTTATGGTGATCATAAACCCCGGAGGAAACTGGCTGCCTAAACGCTGGCCAAAAGATTATTGGGCGCAATTGGCGGATAAACTGATAGAAGATTTCGGGGCCAAGGTGATTATTTCCGGCTCAACCAATGATTTAGCGTTAGCTACGCATATCCAGGATAAAATGATCCATAAGCCTATAATAGGTTGCGGAGTATTTAATATAAAACAGCTGGGGGCCTTGAGCAAAATCGTCAGCCTCTTCATTACTGCCGATACCGGGCCGATGCACATTGCCAATAGCGTGGGGGCCAAGAAAATAATCGCGCTTTTTGGCCCTACCTCTCCGGAAGTAACCGGGCCCTACCCGTTAAAAAACGTAATCATCCTGCGTAAAGACGTCGGTTGTAAAATTTCCTGTTACCAGGTCAATTGTAAAGACAACCGCTGCATGAAGGCCATTACCCCGAATGATGTGCTCAAGGAAATAAAAAAATAATATGGCGCCTAAAATCCTTTTCATTACTTTAAGTAATATCGGCGATGTTATCCTGACCCTTCCGGCGCTGGATGCTTTGCGTGATAATTTTAGCGGCGCGCAGATCACGGTAATCGCCGGAGAAAGGGCCAGCGGGATATTTGCAGGCAATCCTTATATAAGTAAATTTATTCCTTTCAATAAGCGTATGAAGCTTCGGGAAAAGCTAAAGTTATTTAATATTTTAAGGAAAGAAAAGTTTGATCTTATAGTAGATTTACGCAATAGCCTTTTTGGCGCGCTGCTTAAGGCAAAATGTAAAACTTCGCCATTCTTGAAAATTCCTAAGCGCCTAAGGCATATGAAAGATAGGCACCTGTATAAAATCAGGAAATTTCTTAAAAGCGCTAAACTCAACACCGCGGATAAGTCAATTTATTTTAGCCCCGAGGATAAAAAGAGGGTTGCTGGGTTATTCCAAGAAAATAATATAAAAGAAAACGATAAGTTAATCGTTATTGCCCCCGGAGCCCGTAGCCAGACCAAGCGTTGGGATAAAGAAAAATTTGGGGAGTTAATTTCAAAACTGGCCAAGGAATTTCCGGTAAGGATAATTTTGGCGGGAGATAAGGAAGATGCGCAGGTAAACCGGTATATAGCGGAACACGCTAAAATTCCAATATTAGATTTAAGCGGAAAGACTACCTTGAATGAGTTGGCTCTTCTATTAAAAAGAGCTAGCCTTTTAATCAGTAATGACAGCGCGTCTTTACATATCGCCAGTTATATGGATATTCCGGTCGTAGCTATATTCGGGATAACTGATGATGAAAAATACGCTCCCTGGTCAGAAGGTTCTTTGGTAGTAAAAAAGGATATATATTGCCGGCCCTGCTCTAAGGCGCTCTGCGGATCCGGGACTTTAGAATGTTTATCTTTGGTCAAAGTAGACGATGTGTTCAGGGCAGCCAAGGCTGTATTGATCGCCGGTAACCAGGAAAGAATAACCAGGAAAGAGGATGATTTTAAACGTATCCTTATCGTGCGCACAGATAGGATCGGCGATGTGCTTTTATCTACTCCGGTGATCAAGGCCTTAAGAGATAAGTACCCCAGCGCCTATATCGCCATGATGGTCTCTAGATATGCCAAAGATATTGTTGAAGGTAATCCTTATCTGGATAAGGTGGTTATTTTAGATAAGGAACTAGAACACAAGGGTTGGTTACATTCAGCTAAATTTATACAGGAATTAAAGAAAAACAGATTTGACTTGAGTTTGATCTTACATCCGACTAACCGCGTGCACCTGATAACTTTTCTTAGCGGCATACCTAGAAGAGTCGGTTATGACCGGAAATTGGGATTCCTGCTTACGGACAGGGTCAAACATACTAAACAGTTCGGCGAAAAACACGAATTAGAATACAATTTAGATTTATTAAGGTATCTAGGGATCGCAGCGCGGGATAAAAATTTATTCATGCCTATAAAAAAGGAATCCGAGGAATGGGTCGCCGAGATCTTTGCGCAAGAGGGGATAAGCGATACGGATAAATTGTTGGCTATTCATCCTGCGGCAAGCTGTCCTTCTAAGATCTGGCCGCTGCAACGTTTTGCCGAGGTCGCTGGAAAGCTTGCGCAGAAATACGGGTTTAAAGTCTTAGTCGTCGCCGGGCCCAAAGACCTTACGCTCGCCGATAATTTAGTTAAACATATGCGCTCTTCGCCAATAAACCTGGCCGGTAAGACTTCCGTAACGCAATTAGCGAGTTTATTAAAAAGATGCAGGTTGTTTATTTCCAATGATTCCGGGCCGGTGCATATCGCCTCAGCCGTGGGCACGCCGGTGATTTCTATATTCGGAAGAAAACAGGCAGGCCTAAGCCCCAAGCGCTGGGGGCCGCTGGGTAAAAAAGATAAGGTTTTACATAAGGAATCCGGCTGTATTGAGTGCCTGGCGCATAATTGTAAAAAAGAATTCGCCTGTCTTAAGGCGATAAGTGTGGAAGACGTTGTAGCTGCTGCGGATGTAATTTTGAAATGATACTGGCAGTTTTTAGTTGATTTAGCGCTGGATTATGCTAAAATTATTAGTTCATTATGATAAATATAAACAAGGTTAAGACATATTCGGTTAAGTCGCGCTTGAGCAAGGTGAATTCCGCGGATTTTGCCCAGGCACCGGCTAAAAATAAGGGCTTTCGGGCCTTTTATGCTTCTTTGCCTAATATCTTAAGGGCGAAGGATTTACGTTGCCTGGTTAAAGACCTGGTCAGCGCCCGTAAAAAGGGAAAAGCAGTCATATTTATGGCTGGCGCGCATGTGATTAAATGCGGGCTTAATCCGGTAGTAATTGAGTTGATTAAAAATAAGGTTATTACCTGTATAGCCTTAAACGGCGCAGGCATAATCCATGATTTTGAGATCGCTTTTCAGGGCAAAACCTCCGAAGATGTCGCCGCCAATCTTAAAACCGGCAAATTCGGGATGGGTAAAGAGACCGCCGAGTTTATAAATTGCGCGGTAGCTGAGGGCGTTGAGAGTGGCCTGGGCCTGGGGAATTCTGTCGCTCGCAAAATCGCTGATTCCCAGCTACGCTATAAAAATCTAAGCCTGTTATTTAATGCCTATAAATACAAAGTCCCGGTTTGCGTTTTTGTCGGTATCGGGACAGATATAATCCACCAGCATCCTTCGTTTGACGCCGGTTTGACCGGCAGGGGGTCGCAAGCGGATTTTTACACCTTGGCTGAAAATATCCGCGCCTTAAATAACGGGGGCGTGGTTTTAAATTTTGGTTCAGCGGTAATGCTGCCGGAGGTATTCTTAAAGGCCCTGAATTTAGCCCGTAATTTAGGCAATAATGTCAGAGGTTTTACTACGGCTAATTTTGATATGATTTACCAATATCGCGCAGCGCAGAACGTAGTCACGCGGCCGACGGCGTCAGCCGGTAAAGGTTATTATATAATCGGGCATCATGAAATAATGCTGCCGCTTTTAGCCCAGGCAGTCATCGAGAATTTATGAAAAACCTAAAAGATATAATCCACAGGTTGAATAGACCTAAGATATTGGTTATCGGCGATCTTATCCTGGATGAATATATCTGGGGAAAGGTGGAGAGGATTTCGCCTGAGGCGCCTGTTCCGGTAGTCTGGGCAAATAAGCGCACGCATGTGCCGGGAGGGGCGGCGAATGTGGCCAACAATATACGTTCATATGAGGCGGATGTATATTTAGCCGGGGTCATCGGAAACGACGCGAATGCCGCCATGCTCCTTGCGCAGTTAAAGAAGAATAAAATAAATACCCAAGGTATATTCGTAGAGCCGAATAGGTATACAACAGTCAAAACCCGGATAGTCGCCGGGCATCAGCAGGTGGTCAGGGTGGACTGGGAACACATTGAACCGTTGCCTCAAGGCGTAACGCGTAAAATCTTTAACTTCATCAAAAGCAATATTAAGGATTTTGACGCTATAATCATTGAAGATTACGGGAAGGGCGTGATCAACGCGCAGCTATTGGAAGGCGTGATCTTACTGGCTCAGGCGCATAAGAAGATTGTGACAGTTGACCCGAAAGAGGACCATTTTCAATACTATCGCCAGGTCACTTCTATTACTCCTAACCGTAAGGAACTGGAGAACGCGGTGAGGAATTTAAAAATCCGGGATAATAAGAATAAATTAAAGCTGGATAGCGATAAATTATTTACCGATAAGGATATTGACGCCGCCGGAAGCCAGATTTTGGAATATTTAGGGCTGGACTCGCTATTGGTCACTCTGGGCGAACAGGGGATGAAATTGTTCCAGAAAGGAAAAAAAATAACGCATATTCCCACCGTAGCCCAAGAGGTTTTTGATGTATCCGGAGCCGGGGATACGGTGATTTCAACTTTTACCCTGGGGTTATGTTCCGGAGCAAGCAAGCTGGAAGCCGCGCATATTGCTAATTACGCCGCGGGTATTGTTGTGGGCAAGATTGGGACAGCCACGGCTACCCGGGACGAACTATTGGAAAGGTTAGGCTAATGGATGTAATCGGAGTTATACCGGCACGTTATTCTTCTACCAGATTTGAAGGAAAAGTTTTGGCGGATATCCTCGGTAAGCCCATGCTGCAGCATGTTTACGAGAGGGCAAAACAGGCCAGGTTGCTGGATGACGTAATTATTGCCTGTGATCATGAAGCGGTAGCTAATGCTGCTCGTGAGTTTGGGGCCAAGGTTGTGCTGACCTCTCAATCCCATGACTGCGGGACAGACAGGATCAGCGAAGTAGTCAATCCTCTAGACGTAAAAATAATAGTGAATATCCAGGGGGATGAGCCTTTAATCCATCCCAGTATGATTGATAGTGTGGCCGCCGCGCTTTTAGATAGTAAAGATATAAATATGGCTACGCTTATGAAAAGAATAGAAGATACAAATTTAATTAACGACCCGAACGTAGTCAAGGTAGTAGTGGATAAGAACAATTTCGCGCTTTATTTCTCGCGCGCCGCTATTCCGCACTTAGCGCTGAACGCTGAAATTGAACATCCGGTTTACTTCAAGCATATCGGCCTTTACGCCTACACCAAAGATTTTCTTTTTACTTACAAGAACCTTCCGGTTTCCAATTTAGAGAAGACCGAACGCCTGGAGCAACTGAGGGTATTAGAAGGGGGTTTTCGCATCAAGGTCATTGAAACTAACTTTGATACTATAGGGGTGGATACCCCGGAAGATTTGGAAAAGGTCAAAGATATTTTAAGAAAAGGATAGAATATAATGTCTCAGATCATGGTCAGAAATATTAAAATAGGAAACAAAAATCCGTTGGTACTTATCGCCGGTCCTTGTGTAATCGAATCTCAATCGCTTTGCCTTGAGACCGCCGCTAAAATCAAAGATATTACCGCGAAACTCGGCATACCTTTCATATTTAAATCCAGTTTTGATAAGGCTAACCGCATGTCGGTGGATTCTTTTCGCGGGCCGGGGATAAAAAAGGGATTAGAGATTTTAAATAAAGTTAAACAGAAGATCAAGGTCCCCATATTAAGCGATGTGCATTGCGTGAAGGATATGGCCGAGGCAGCCAAGGTCTTGGATATTATCCAGATACCCGCATTTTTATGCCGTCAGACGGATATTGTGCTGGCCGCCGCCCGCACCGGCAAAGTTGTGAATATCAAAAAAGGCCAGTTCTTAGCGCCTTGGGATATCCTGCCGATTATAAAAAAAGTCGAGTCTACGGGGAATAAAAAAATCCTTATTACCGAACGGGGAGTAAGTTTTGGTTATAATAACCTGGTTTCGGATTTCCGGGCCCTGCAGGTTATGCGGGAATTCGGCTATCCGGTGATTTATGACGCGACCCACAGCATCCAAATCCCCGGGGGTAGAGGAAATTCTTCCGGAGGAGAGCGCCAGTTTGTGGAAGGGCTCTCCAGGGCAGCTGTAGCTTTTGGCTGCGACGGTTTGTTTTTAGAAACGCATCCTGACCCGCAGAATGCTCCCTGCGACGGACTGAACATGATTAATTTAAAGGATTTAGAGAAACTTCTCAAGCAAGTTAAGAAAATAGAGGAAGCGCTATGAGGATAAATATAGTAAAAAGGGCAAGAGAGGTTTTGGATATTGAAGCCAGGGCTATCCAAGGGTTAAAGTCGCGGGTCAATAACAATTTTAAAGACGCCGTTAATTTAATCTTCAGGACAAAAGGCCGGGCCATAATCAGCGGTATGGGTAAAACCGGGATCATCGCCCAGAAATTTTCCGCGACCCTGGCCTCAACCGGGACACCAAGTTTATTTTTGCATACTGCCGAGGCGATCCATGGAGATTTAGGCAAGGTGACTGCGGATGATGTGGTGATCATACTCTCTAACAGCGGCTCAACGCAAGAGATGAAGCAACTGCTGCCTTTATTAAAGAAGATAGGCTGTAAAGTAATTGCCCTGACCGGAAACGCGAAATCTGTTTTGGCCAAATATAGCGATATAGTTTTAGACGTATCCGTAAAAAAAGAAGCCTGTCCTTTAGGCCTGGCGCCTACGGCTTCCACCACAGCCGCCCTGGCTATGACCGATGCCTTGGCCGTATGTTTATTAGAATTAAAGGGTTTTAAGGAAAAAGATTTTGCTTTTTTTCATCCCGGAGGAGCTTTAGGGAGGCGTTTGCTTTTAAAGGTAGAAGATATTATGCGTTCGGGCCACGCCAATCCTATTGTCAAAGAAGAAGAAAGAGTCGCCAAAGTCCTCTTAAAGATTACTCAGGCCCGCGCCGGCTCGGCTACAGTAGTAGATAAGGCCGGTAAATTAAAAGGGATATTTACTGACGGCGACCTCAGGCGCCACCTGGAAACGGATAAGGACCTGCCGTTACGCAAGATCAGCGAGGTAATGACTAAGAATCCGACGGTTGTTTATCAGGATATGCTGGCAGCCGAGGCTATGCGCATATTGCAGGAAAAAAGAGTTGATGAATTACCGGTAGTGGATAAATTTAAGCGTCCGATAGGACTTTTAGATGTTCAGGACCTGCTTAAGGCGGGATTAGTCTAAAGATGCCCAGTGCTACGTTTAAGGAAGAATTAAAAGAACGCGCCAGGAAAATCAAGGTCTTGCTGCTGGATGTGGACGGCGTTTTGACTGACGGCAGGATCATTTATGATTCCAAGGGCAGGGATTCAAAATTTTTTGATGTCCACGACGGCTTGGGAGTCTATGTTTTAAATAGAGCCGGGATCAAGACCATTATCGTTACCGCTAAAAGTTCCGGAACCATTCAGCCGCGGGCGCGCGACATGCGCATAACCGAAGTATTCGCGGATATCTTTCCTAAAAGCGCCATACTGGATAAAATTTTAAAGAAATATAAGGTCACTAAAGATGAAGTTTGTTTTGTGGGAGACGACCTGGTGGATTTAGGGCTGATGAAAGTCGTGGGGCTGCCTATAGCGGTTTTTAACGCCTGCCCGGAGATCAAACAGGCTGCCGATTATATTACTATAAAGCACGGCGGCCGCGGCGCGGTGAGGGAAGTTGCCGAGTTAATACTTAAGGCGCAGGGTAAATGGGAAGAACTAGTCAGATTTTATGAGGCTTAATGAAGCTTTAATAGTTTGTGCAGCGTTTTTTTTATGCTTTGCCCCCGCGTTTGGCTCTACAACAACTGATCAAGAATCCGACCAGCAAATCGCGGATTTTTCCCTTTCCGGTTACGGCGAAAAAGGAAAAAAGAGCTGGGATATTGCCGGTAAGTCAGCCGATATATTTACGGATGAGGTTAAGTTAAAAGACGTAGACGGAAATTTATACGGTAAAGAGGAAGACGTAAACCTTACCGCCAAGACCGGTAATTTTAATAAAAAAAACGGTTTAGTCCACTTGGAGAAAGATGTCGTTATTACTACCTCCAAGGGCGCCAAGCTTACCACTAACTCAATGGATTGGGATAGAAATAAGCAGCTGGTAGCAACCGAAGATAAAGTAAATATCGCCAAGGATAATATAAATATTTCCGGCACCGGAGCCAGGGGCGAGCCAAGCCTTAAGAAAGTAGCCTTAAATAAAGATGTGAAAGTGGATATCAACCAGGCGGATGCCTCTTTGGCCAAAACCGGAGATTTGGCGGTAAAAGAAAAGATCACGGTAACCTGCGACGGGTCATTGACGGTAGATTATGAAAAAAATATCGCTACTTTTAATAAGAACGTTAAGGTGGAAAAGTCGGATTCAGTGATTTACAGCGATACAATGGTGCTCTATTTTAGTTCAGGAAAAGATAGCCCCAAGGTTAAAGAGGATAACACCGCCGGGCTTATGGGCAATAATAAAATTGATAAAATCGTTGCCCGGGGAAATGTGCGCATCGTGCGCGGAGAGAATACCTCTTATAGCGATGAGGCGGTCTATTCGGCTTTAGAGAAAAAAATAATTTTAAGCGGAAAACCTAAACTGGTTTTCTATTCTACAAAGGACCTGACTGATGCATCTTTTGGAAATTAAAGGCCTAAGTAAAGCTTACGGCGGAAGAGAAGTAGTCAAAGGTGTCGATCTTCTGGTCAAGCGCGGAGAGATCGTCGGGCTCCTGGGGCCTAATGGCGCGGGAAAGACCACCACCTTTTATATGGTAGTCGGTATTATTCCTCCTAACCGCGGTAAAATAGTTTTTGATAATTATGATATAACTAATCTGTCAATCCATGAGCGGGCGCATTTCGGGATAGGTTATTTGTCCCAGGAACCCTCCATATTCCGCAAGCTTACGGTTGAGGAAAATATCCTGGCGATCTTAGAGACTCTGGCGATAAGCAGGTCGGAAAGAAAGCGCCGATTGGCCAGCCTCTTGGATGAATTAAATATAGCGCATCTGGCCAAGTCCAAGGCTTTTACTTTATCCGGAGGCGAGCGCAGGCGCTTAGAGATCACCCGGGCGCTGGTTACCAATCCTTCATTTATACTCCTGGATGAGCCGTTTTCCGGGATCGACCCGATTGTGGTTAATGAGGCGCAGGAGATTATCAAAGAATTAAGGGATAAGGGTTTAGGCATTCTGCTTACCGACCATAATGTAAGAGAAACGCTTTCCATAACCGACAGGGCCTATTTGATTGCCGAAGGCAAGATCCTTATTTCAGGGACAGCTAACGAACTTATTAACAACGCGCAAGCCCGTTCAATTTATCTGGGTGAGAAATTCAGGATGTAAGGAAAGGAAGAGATGAAAACAGAGGTAAAGAAGGTTGATTCCAATATAAGAGAACTTAATGTGGAAGTAAACGGGGAAGTAGTAAAAAATAAATTTGAGGATGTTTTTAAACGAATTACCCAAGAAGCCAAGATCCCGGGTTTTCGTCCGGGCCATGCGCCGCGGGATATAGTGGAGAAGAATTACTCTGGCGCTGCCCATGAACAGGTATTAAAAGAGCTAGTTCCGGATATTTACAACGAGGCCATCAATAAAGAGGGCCTGGATGTCATTGAATTGCCTGAGATATCCGAAGTGAAATTAGAGCGCGAGTCGCTTTCTTTTAAGGCTAAGGTGGAAGTATCCCCCGAGATCAATGTCAAGGATTATAAAGGAATCAAAATAGATTATACAAGCGTAAGCGTCAGCAGCGACGAAGTAAAGCGGGCGATTGATTCTTTGAAAGAATCGCGTAAAATCGATAAAGTGGATGACGGCCTGGCCCGCTCTTTAGGTTATCCGAATTTAGCCGAGTTAGAGAAAGTTTTAGATAAACAGATTTTTATTCAGAAAGAAAACGCCGAGCGGCAAAAGGCAGAGAGCGGGATAATTGAGAACCTGCTCAAGGACCTGGATTTTAAATTACCGCAATCTTTAGTTAAGCGGCAATTAGAAGAGATGCTGCGGCAAGCCAAAATTGATTTAGCCTTAAAAGGGGTAGCCCGTGAAAAAATAGAAGAACAGGATAAAAAGATGCGCGAGGAGTTAGAAGGCGAGGCCGCTAAGCAAGTTAAGATCTATCTGGTTTTAAGCGCCATAGCCAAAAAAGAGAATATCGCGCTGGACGACCATATGCCCCGGCGGGTAATGGAATTTTTAATGAGGGAAGCCAAATGGAACATCGGATAACACAGGATCATAACACGGAGGTGGGGATGAGCATTAAAAATCAGACATTAGTGCCTATGGTAATTGAACAGACTGCTAAAGGGTATGAGCGGGCTTATGATATTTATTCCCGCTTACTTAAAGACCGCATAGTTTTTATCGGCACACCCATAGATGACTATGTGGCTAACCTGATCATCGCCCAGATATTATTCCTGCAGATGGAAGATGTCGGAAAAGATATAAACGTTTATATTAATTCTCCCGGCGGCTCGGTTACCTCGGGTTTGGCGATTTATGATACTATGCAGTTTGTAAAATGCGATATAGCTACTTATTGCGTGGGCCAGGCCTCCAGTATGGGCGCGTTGCTTTTGTGCGCGGGAACAAAAGGGAAACGCCAGGCATTGCCGAATTCCCGGATCATGATCCATCAACCCTGGGGCGGTGTGCAGGGCCAGGCTGAAGACATATCTCGCCATGCGCAGGAAATCTTAAAAATGCGCGACAGGATCAACGAAATAATCGCGCAGCATACCGGTCAATCGATTGAAAAGGTAAAAAAGGATACGGACAGGGATTATTTTATGTCAGCCGAAGAGGCTAAGACCTATGGCTTGGTGGATGAAGTAATTTTACCGCAGGCAAAGAAAAAATAGGATTAACAAAACTAAAATAGTTTAATTATTCAAGGAGGACAAGAAAGATGCGTAAGAATTATTTATTGACCCCGGGGCCGACACCTCTTCCGCCTGAGGTTCGCGCGGCGATGGCCCGTCCCATTATCCACCACCGTACCCCGCAGTTCCAGGCAATGTTAAAAGAGGCTAGCGAAGGACTGAAATATGTATTTCAGACTAAGAACGATGTTTTTATTTTGACTTCTTCAGGGACCGGCGCGATGGAGGCGGCAGTAGTCAATATTTTATCTCCTCAAGATACGGCTTTGGTCGTCCAGGCCGGTAAATTCGGCGAGAGATGGACGGAAATTTGTAAAAGCTACGGGATAAGTACTGAAGTCCTGGATGTGGAATGGGGTCAAGCGGTTAAGCCGGCGGAATTAGAAAAAAGATTAAAGGCCAACCCTAAAATAAAAGCGGTATTTACCACCCTTTGCGAAACTTCTACCGGCGTAGTCAGTGATATTGCTTCCTGCGGCCGTCTGATAAAAGATACACCAGCGGTATTAGTGGTTGACGCTATCAGCGGGCTGGGCGCGATTGATTTAAAGACAGATGACTGGTCCTGCGATATTGTGGTCAGCGGTTCGCAGAAAGGGCTTATGCTTCCTCCGGGTTTAGGTTTTCTCTCTTTAAGTCCTAAGGCAGCCAAGTTAATTGAGAATTCTAAAAGCCCGCGTTACTATTTTGATTTAAAGAAAGTTAAAAAAGCCTTTGATAAGATCGATACCCCGTTTACTCCGGCCATTACTTTAGTCGTTGCCCTGAATGAAGCGCTTAAGATGATTAAGCAGGACGGCCTGGAGGTAGTTTTTGCCAGGCATAGAAAATTAGCGGAAGCGACCCGGGCAGCGGTTAAGGCTTTGGGCTTGGAATTATTTGCTCCGCTTGATGGGTCGGATGTGGTTACCGCAGTTAAGGTTCCTGCCGGCCTTGACGGAGAAAAGCTGGTTAAAACCATGCGCGATACTTACGGCGTCACTATCGCTGGCGGCCAGGAGGAATTAAAAGGCAAGATCTTCAGGTTCGCGCATATGGGTTTTATTGAGGAGTTTGATATAATCACAGGTATTTCCTGTTTGGAAAAAGTCCTCACCCAGATGGGGTATAAATTCCAAATGGGTACGGGGGTTAAGGCGGCCGAAGAAATATTTTTGAAATAAATTAAGGAGCCAACAATGATTAAGATTTTAGTCAGCGACCAGTTATCCGAAGAGGGATTAAAAATCCTCAAAGAAGTTAAAGAATTTCAGGTTGACGTGAAAACAGATTTAAAACCCGAGGAGCTAAAAGGAGTAATTAAGAATTATGAGGCTCTTTTGGTAAGGAGCGCCACCAAGGTCACCAGGGATATCATTGAGGCTGCCGATAAATTAAAAATAATCGGCCGCGCCGGCGTTGGCCTGGATAATGTGGATCTGGATGCCGCTACGCAAAAAGGCATCATTGTTATGAATACTCCCGCCGGCAATACCATTTCTACCGCCGAGCACGCAGTCAGTATGATTCTTTCCCTTTCCAGAAATATCCCCCAGGCCAGCGCCTCGACCAAGAAAGGCGAATGGAAACGGGCAAAGTTTATGGGTGTCGAGCTTTACGGTAAGGTCCTAGGGGTAGTCGGTTTTGGCAGAATAGGCAAAGAAGTAGCCAAGAGGGCCTTGTCTTTTGGTATGCGGGTTAAAGCGTATGACCCGTTCTTATCCCGGGAGATCGCCGAATCTTTGGGTATTGAGGTAGTGGAATTAAAAGAGTTATTTGAGCAGTCGGATTATATTACGGTGCACACCCCTTTGACCGAAGAGACTAGGCATATGATATCAACTAAGCAATTTGCCATAATGAAAAAAGGAGTGCGTGTTATTAATTGCGCCAGAGGCGGGATTGTGGATGAAGCGGCCTTAGCGGAGGCTATCAAAGAAGGAAAGGTCGCCGGCGCGGCTTTGGATGTTTTTGAAAAAGAACCGATTAGCGTTGATTCTGAACTTTTAAAACTGGATAATGTGATTGTTACCCCGCATCTGGGGGCTTCTACAGAAGAGGCGCAGGTCAATGTGGCGATTGAAGTGGCTGAAATTGTGCGCGATGCGCTTTTAGGCAAAGGAATACGCAATGCCGCAAATTATCCCTGCTTAGAGGCGGAAGCTTGCAAGATGCTTAATCCTTATATTATTTTGGCTGAAAAAATGGGAGTATTCGCGGCTCAACTGGTTGCAGGAAGGTTCCAGGAGCTGGATATAAGCTATAGCGGAGAGATCGCCACCTATGACTTAAGCCCGCTTACTATGTCTCTCTCTAAGGGCTTGCTTTCTCCGATATTAAAAGAGACCGTAAATTTCATCAACGCGGTTTCTTTGGCCAAGGAGAGAGGGATAAAAATTAAAGAGGCAAAGTCTTCCAAGGAGGAAGAGTTTGTTAATCTTATCAAGCTGGCGTTAAAAACAGACAAAGAGACCAGGGTGATCTGGGGGACTCTTTCCGGGAATAAACAGGCCAGAATCGTCAAAATAGACGAATATTATGTGGAGCTTTATCCGGTCGGAGAAATGATCTATATTGAAAACTGGGATAAGCCGGGCCTTATCGGAAACCTGGGCACAGTTTTAGGCAAAAACAGCGTAAATATTGCCGCTATGACTTTTGGCCGGGATAAGCCGGGAGGCAAGGCGATCAGTGTTTTAAATGTGGATAGCCCGGTATCGGTTGAGTTGGCCGAAAAGATCAAGAAGTTGGAGAACATCTTAACTGTAAAAGGTATTAAAGTATGAAGAAGGTGATTTTGCTGATTTTAGCGGCGATGGCCTACAGTTTATTTTCAGCGGCGGTAGTTTGCGCTTACGCTAAAGATAAGCAGATAACCCTTATTTATACCGGCGAGACTCACGCTATGCTCTATCCCTGTTCCTGTCCTGTGGAGCCGGACGGAGGAGTAGCCCGCCGCGCAACTTTAATCCAGCAGTTAAGGAAACAATATCCTGACTCGCTGCTTTTAGATTCAGGAAATTTCTTTAGCGGAGGGTTAGCGGATCAATATACGCAGAATACGCAACTGGATATGCTTAGGGCTAGCCTTAACCTGCGGGCTATGGAATTGATGCAATATGACGCCCTGGCGGTTAGCCAGGATGAGTTTAATTTTGGAAAAGGTTTTTTTGAGGAAAATATAGCTAAAGTAAAATTGAATTTTGTTTCTTCTAATTTAAAATTTGCTAAAACTGTCCCCTATATTATCAGGGAAGTAGCCGGCTTGAAGACCGGGATTATCGGCCTGACTAATCCTCTGGCGAAACAAAAGTCCGGGGACCTAAAATTCCTGGAATCCAGGGCTTCTCTGGCAGCATCCGTGCGGGAGCTGCAGAAAAAAGGCGTAACCCTGATCATCCTTTTAAGTAATTTAGGAGAAGATGAGGACTTAAAGATAATCAAAGAGGTTCCGGGGATATCCGTGGTTATCGACGGCTATAACCGTTCAGGGGTGGAAGCGTTTATCCGGTCCGGCAATACTGTTATTTTAAGGCCGGCCAGGCAGGCTCGCCGCCTGGGTAAAGCTGTTTTAAATATCAGGGGAGGCAAAATTGGTAATGTTAGCGCGGAAGAAATACGGGTTTCGGATAAACTGGTTGATGACCCCGGTCTCCTTAAAATACTTCCGCGTTGTTTCGCGGATGGCGATTGTAAAAAAGAAGGCTTGATTGGAACCTGCCAGGATGCCGGCGAGGCGCAGGCAAGCTGCTTATTCAGTGAAGCAGCTAAGATAAATCTTACCGTGATCACCGTAAAGGATTGTCTGACCTGTAATCCCAAGCCGGTAGTTAATTTTCTTAAGAAAGAATTTCCGGGTCTGGAAACCTCCTATATATATTATGCGGATACAAAAGCAACTAAGATCCTGGAGGGTTTAAATACGCCTGTAGCGGGTTTACCCGTATATCTTTTGGGCAAAGAAATAGATAAAGAAAAGAATTTTAAGAACCTGAAGGCCAGCCTGACGGATAAAGGCGATTATTATATGTTAGATCCGCAGGTCAGCGGAGTTGCTTACTTTCTTAAGCGCGCTGAGATCAAAGGAAAGTTAGATTTATTCATAAGCTTGTTTGGAAAAGAGAGCGCCGAGGTTTTAAAAGTAATCCAGGAATTTAATCCGGTGCTGCATTTCTTGACCATTGTCAACAACGATAAAATTGAAGCCTTGCGGGGAAAAGCCGAAGTGGAGGAAGATTTGCGCGCAGTGTGCGTGCAGAAATATTACCCGGATAATTTCTGGGGCTATATTACCTGTAGGGCGAGCAATATTGAGAGTTCCTGGTGGGAGGATTGCGCCGTCAAAATGGACCTGAATAAGATAAAATCTTGCGCGAGGAATGATGAAGGCAAGGCGTTATTAAAAGAAAATTCTAAGTTGGCCCAGGACCTTAAAATTATGTTCGGCCCGGCGTATCTTTTGGATAACCAGAGTATCTTTTCTTCTAAGGGCGCGCCGTCAAAAAAGGAATTGAAGAAGATAATTAAAAAATAACAATAAGCTCCGCGCATAGCGCGGAGTAAACAAGCGTATCCTTGCACTTGCCAGAGGCAAGTGTGATTTCGATATAAACGCCAGAGGCATATCGAAATCAAGGCAGCGCTTGTTTAAGGAGTTGATTATGGCTAAACCTAAAATTTATCTGATTGACGTAACTAACCGGGACGGCGTGCAGACATCGCGTATCTGCCTTTCTAAGCTGCAGAAGACCATGATTAATATGTATCTTAATGAGATGGGTGTATTCCAGTCGGAGTTCGGTTTTCCGCTTACCCGCCATGAAACAAATTACTTAAACGCTAACCTTGAACTGGTAAAGTTAGGCGCGCTTTCTCCGATAAGGCTGGGCGGCTGGCTACGGGCTACGCGGGATGATGTTAAGGCCGCTTTTAAACTTGTTCCGCAGTTAAAACACGTGAATCTTTCCATATCCACTTCGGACCAGATGATTATTCATAAATTTAAAGGCAAACTGGACCATCAATCGGTAATCAAAGAGATGGTGGAAGCAGTCAAGGAAGCGTTGCGTTTAGGAGCTGAGTCCGTGGGGACAAACGCCGAAGACGCCTCCCGGACAAATATAGATTACCTGATTGAATTTGCGCAAGCGGCGAAAGTTGCCGGAGCCAGCAGAATTCGTTATTGTGATACGTTAGGCTGCGATACCACATTTTCAATCTATGAAAGAATAAAGCTATTGGCTAAAGCGGTGAATATTCCCATTGAGGTCCACTGTCATAATGACTTAGGGTTAGTCGTGGCGAATTCAATAGCCGGGGCAAAAGCGGCAAATGACTCCGGAAGCGACGCCTATATCAATACCTGTGTGAATGGGATGGGCGAGCGCGCGGGGAACGCGGATTTGGTTTCCGTGATTTTGGCCATAAAATACGGCAACGACATGAAAGATTATTCTCTTGATGAAAAGGTGGACCTTAAGGTGGCCTGGAAGATTTGTAAATACGCCTCTTACGCCTTCGGGGTTCCTATCCCGATAAACCAGCCGGGCGTAGGCTCTAACGCCTTTGCCCATGAATCCGGAATACATGCCGATGGCGCGCTTAAAGACAGGCGCAATTATGAACTTTATGATTACGAGGAATTAGGCCGGGGTGAGCCCGAGATAATTGATACCGGGCGCAAGATCACCGCCGGAGAATATTCCGGGATCAAGGGCTTTAGGAACGTCTCGGATAAATTGGAACTTGTTTTTAAAGACGATGCCGAAGCAGTCAAGGTTTTGGAATTAGTCCGCTATGCCAATGTGCATAATCAAAAGCCTTTGGTGGATGAAGAGCTGAAATTTGTGGCTAAATACCCGGATATTGCCCGAAAAATATTTACCATGACTCCGTAATTAAAAAAGGAAAAATATGAATTTAGTCTTAGTGGGGGCGCAGTGGGGAGACGAAGGCAAGGGTAAGATAATTGATATCTTATCCGCCAAAGTAGATTATATTGTGCGTTATCAGGGCGGGAATAACGCCGGGCATACCGTAGTCGTAGGGGATAAAGAGTATATCTTTCACCTTATGCCTTCGGGGATCTTACATAAGGCTAAGGTCTGCGTAATAGGTAATGGTGTAGTCGTTGACCCGTTTGTCCTTTTACAGGAAATAAAAGAAATTAAAAAGGCGGGGATTGATATTGGCGGCCGCCTGAAGATCTCTGCGTTAGCCCATGTGATACTTCCCTACCATAAGATCTTAGACCAGCTGCGGGAGACAAAAAGGAAAAATAAGATCGGGACTACCGGAAGAGGCATCGGCCCCTGTTACGCGGATAAAATTATTCGCTGCGGGATCAGAATGGTGGACCTGCTTAACCCTAAGATCTTAAGCGCTAAGTTAAAAGATAACCTGAAAGAAAAGAACGAAGTTTTTAAGAAAGTATACCAACATAAAGGGTTTGATTTTAATTCCATTTATAAGGAATACTTGAATTACGGGAAATTATTCGCTCCGTATATCTCTAATACCGCCCTTTTATTAAATAAAGCTATTGACGCAAATAAGGATATTCTTTTTGAAGGGGCGCAGGGGACATTTTTGGATATTGATTTCGGGACCTATCCTTTTGTCACCTCTTCTTCAGCTACCTCCGGCGGCGCTTGCGTAGGCAGCGGTGTATCTCCGGCCAAAATTAATAAAGTTATCGGAGTAGCCAAGGCCTATACTACAAGAGTAGGCGAAGGGCCTTTTCCGACGGAGTTTAATCCTTCTTTCGGCAAGTTTATGCGCGAAAGGGGAAGAGAGTTCGGCGCGACCACCGGCAGGCCAAGAAGATGCGGGTGGTTTGACAGTATCATGGTCAAGGAAGCGGTGATGCTCAATGGCATATCGGAATTAGCCATAATGAAGATGGATATACTTGATGGTTTAAAAGAGGTCAAGATCTGCGTGGCCTATAAATATAAAGGTAAGCTCTTGCGCGAGTTTCCCCATGATTTCGAGGTCTTAAGCAACCTTAAACCGGTGTATAAAACTTTAGCCGGATGGCCCAAGGTTTTTACTAAACCCAGGAACTTCCGAGAGTTACAACCCAACGCCAAAGCGTATCTGGCCAGGCTTGGCGATATGTTAAATACTAAGATTTCAATGATTTCGGTTGGCTCAGCCAGAGAAGATACTATTTTCCTTGACTAGGATTTAGGCTTGTGTTATAGTAACTTTCTAATAAAAGGAGAGGTGAGATATGAAAAAAATATGGCAAATCGGTTTAATCGTTCTTCTGGGTTTGGCGTTGGCAGGTTGTACTTTTATCTTTCAGAGCGGCAGGCGTTCGGATAAACAAAAGATTGAGGAACTTTCTCAACAGTTAGATGATCTAGCGCAGGCTAAAAAACTTCTGGAAGACAGGTTAGGCCAGGAGATTAACGATAAACAGGTCAAGTTGCAGATGATGGAGAAAGGCCTGGTTATCACCGTAGTCGGAGACCTGCTTTTTGATTCCGGTAAGGCTAAAATCAGACAGGAGGCTTATCCGCTCCTGGATAAGGTGGCTACTGTTTTAAAAGACAATATGGCCAATTTCAATATCGGCATAGAGGGCTATACTGATAATGTTCCGATCAAGCATTCAGGATGGAAATCCAATTGGGAGCTATCTACTGCCCGCTCTTTAAGCGTGCTGCACTTTTTAGTCAATGATAAAGGAGTATCCCCGGAGCGCCTTTCCGCTATTGGCTTCGGCGAGTATCGGCCGGTTGATACCAACGCGACAAGCGCAGGCCGTAAGCTAAACCGCAGGGTTGAAATCGTTATTCAGCCTAAAGTGACCAAAGTTAAAGAAGGCAAGGCCCAAGTAGAAGAATCCGGGCTTATGGAGCCAAAAGAAAATCTTAAATAGTTAAGCGGCTTTAGCGGGGGAAGAGAGGTCAAGGTATGGATAAGAATAGAGTCTTAATAATTTTAGCCGCGGTGACCCTGGTTCTTTTTATTTTTAATATAGCTTCCTGCGCTAATGTTTATAAGCAGGATTCTCTGCGTAAGAAGGAGATGCTGCAGAGGATGGAAATTGAAGAGAAGATGAGCAAGGCTGCTCAGGATAACGCGATCTCTTCAGAGAAGCTCAAAGGTATACAGAAAGAGTTGGATGATGAAGTCGCCGCGCATCAGGTCACTAAAAAAGCGTTAATTCAGGAACAACTGATAGATAAAAGCCTCAAAGAAGATTTACAGAAAGTGACTAAAGTTAATGAAGCCTTAGAGGAAGAATTAAAGAAGGCATTGACGACTAATAAAAAGGCTAAGAAATGAAATAAGGGGGTAAAAGAACAGTCAGACAGTTCTTAAAAAAAGGGGATAATCTCCCCTTTTTTATTAACAGGGACTAAGGAGGTAGCCATGGCGAAAGTCAGAAAAACCAGAAAGAGTAAACGGGTAAAGGTATCCAGAGCTAAGGCCAGCCCTAAAATTGAACTTAAGAAAGAAACGTTGTATGCTCAGGAGATAGCCGTCGGCACAGCGAAGTTTTCGCATCCCGAGGCCCCCCGGCGCATGGCCAGGACTTTTCCTCAGGAACTGCCTTCTCAATACGGGGTAGATAAAATGGTCCTCATGGTGCGCGACCCCTGGTGGCTGTATACTTATTGGGAGGTCAATAATTCTACCGTCGAGAGATTAAAATCCGAACTTAAAGAAGAATTCTATAAAGCCAGGCGGATCCTGCGGGTTTATGATGTAACCAACATTATTTTCAACGGCTCTAACGCCAATCGTTTCTTTGATATCCAGATCCATGAGTTTGCCAATAACTGGTATATTGACGCGGCCAACCCCGGAAGATCCTGGTGCGTGGATTTAGGTTTGATCTTATCCGACGGAAGGTTTATCACCATATTGCGCTCTAATGTAGTGCAGACGCCTTTAGACGGGCCGTCCTGGATCACTGATGAAGAATGGATGATCCCTGACGATATGTTCGCCCGGCTTTACGGAATGGGTTTTGGCCAGGGGAAAAGTTCTCCCGTGGGCAAGGCCTGGAGACAGAGGATTATCAGCTCTCCCGGAATGGCTTCTATGGCCAGTCCGGTAAAAAAGCCGCAGCAAAAAGGTTTTTGGCTTAAGGTTGATTGCGAATTGATCGTTTACGGAGCGACTGAACCGGACGCGCAAGTCACTGTTCAGGCTAAACCCATAAATTTACGTCCGGACGGGACATTTACTTTACGTTATGCTCTTCCCGACGGAAAACAGGTTATTCCGGTTAAAGCGGTATCCGCGGATAAGCTGGAAAACCGGGTTATAACACCGATTGTCACGAGGGAAACCAAATAATGCCTAAAGGATACCTTGCGTTAGTTTTACACGGCCATCTTCCGTATGTGCGCCACCCTGAACATGAAAACTTCCTGGAAGAAGACTGGCTCTATGAAGCCATTACCGAGACCTATGTGCCGCTGATCATGGTCTTTGAAAGGCTGGTCCAGGATAAGGTGAATTTCCGCATTACCCTGACCTTAAGCCCGACATTGATCTCAATGTTAAGCGACGCTTTGCTTCAGGAGAGATACCTCAACCATATAAATAAACTTATTGAATTGGCCCGTAAAGAAATAGAGCGGACCCGCTGGCAGCCTGAATTTCATAACCTGGCCTTAATGTATCTATCCGAGTTTTCCAAGGCCCGGGATACATTTTTAAGGTACAACCGGAATTTAGTCAGCGCTTTTAAGAATTTTCAGGATCTGGGAAATTTAGAGATCATCACCTGCGGGGCGACCCACGGGTATTTCCCGCTGATGGATATCCATAAGGAATCAGTCCGGGCCCAGGTCAAGGTCGCGGTCAGCCATTACGAGAGTGTCTTTGGAAGAAAACCCCGCGGCATCTGGCTTCCGGAGTGCGGATATTATCCGGGCCAGGATGAAATATTAAAAGAAGCGGGCTTACGTTTCTTCTTCTCGGATGCTCACGGAGTTTTACATGGAACGCCCCGGCCAAAATACGGGGTATTCGCTCCGGTGTATTGTAAGGGGACGGGCGTCGCCTGTTTTGCCAGGGACCTGGAATCCTCAAAACAGGTCTGGTCATCAATAGAAGGCTATCCCGGCGATTATAATTACCGCGAGTTTTACCGGGACATAGGTTTTGACCTGGAATATGAATACATTAAGCCCTATATCCATCCGGATGGGGTGAGGATCAATACCGGGATAAAATATTTCCGCATTACAGGTTCAGGTAACCATAAAGAAGCTTATCACCCGCAGCGGGCCCACGATAAAGCGGCCCAGCAAGCCGGAAACTTTATGTTTAACCGGCAGAAACAGGTGGAGTACCTGTATGATTTTATGCAGAAGAAACCTCTTATTATTTCGCCGTATGACGCGGAATTATTCGGCCACTGGTGGTATGAAGGACCGATGTGGATCGAGTTTTTAATCCGAAAAATAGTTTTTGACCAGGATGAGATCCGCCTGACCACGCCGTCAGAATACTTAAGTGAAAATCCGCGCAATCAGGTGATTACTCCGTCCATGTCCAGCTGGGGATGGAAGGGTTATAGCGAGATGTGGCTGCAGGGGACAAATGACTGGATCTACCGGCATTTGCATGTCGCCGCGGAAAAGATGACGGAATTAGCGAAGAATTATCCGCAAGTAAACGGTTTGACTAAAAGGGCGCTGAATCAGGCGTTACGCGAATTATTATTAGCCCAGAGCTCGGATTGGGCGTTTATACTGGGGACCGGCACCCATACGGAATACGCGCTGCGGCGGACTAAAGACCACATTTTAAGGTTTAACCGGCTTTATGAAGAGATCAAATCCAATTCTATAGACCAGGATTGGCTGGCAGACATAGAATACAAAGATAATATTTTCCCCGGGATAGATTATAAAGCACACCAGTGATAGATAAAAATAGTATACCTAAGCACGTAGCTATTATTATGGACGGCAATGGCCGCTGGGCAAAGGCGCGCTCTCTTTCGCGCACTGCGGGGCATCGGGAAGGAATAAAAAGAGTCAGGGAGATCGTTAAAGAAGCGGCAGAGTCGGGCATTAAAGTTTTAACTTTTTTTGCTTTTTCTTCCGAGAACTGGTCCAGGCCCCAAAGAGAGATCAGTGTTTTAATGCGCTACTTGAATAATTTCTTAGGCTCGGAAATAGCGGATATGCACAAAAAGAATATCCGTTTTCGGGCTATTGGCCGGGCCGCGCCCTTGCCTGCAGCTATCCAGAAAAAGATAAAAGAGGCAGAGCAAAAAACCAAGGATAATACCGGCCTTACCGTTGTGCTGGCCTTAAATTACGGCTCCCGCCAGGAGATAGTAGACGCGGCCAAGTCGTTTGCCGCAGATGTAACGCGTTCTAAAGCGGATATAAATGCCCTGGATGAAAAAATGTTTAGCCGTTACCTTTATACCCATGATTTGCCTGACCCCGACCTGCTTATACGTTCCAGCGGAGAATTACGCCTAAGCAATTTTCTACTCTGGCAGCTTTCTTACGCCGAGTTATATTTTCCCAAAAAACTCTGGCCGGATTTCGGCGCCGAGGATTTAAGAGAAGCAGTCAAAGAATATCAATCAAGAGAGAGAAGGTTTGGAGGTTTATAATATGACTAAAAGGATAGTTACCTCTATTTTGCTGATCAGTATGATCATCGGCGTGATATTTATTGACTGGCTCTGTGGGTTAGTCGTTACCCTTTTTATTATCGGGGGGCTCTATGAATTTTTCAGTATGCTGGATAAGAAAGGGATAAGCGCTTATAAATATTTCGGTATAGGCTTAGGGATAGTCATTCCATTATCCATTATGTTTCGTTTTGAGCTCACCCGCGGCTGGGAATTCCTGTTTATTCTTTTGGCCCTGTTATTCCTTATTCTTATGCAATTTAAGCGCCGGCGTAACACCGGGGCTATAGTGGATATCTCCACTACTATATTCGGCATAATTTATGTCTCCTGGTTTTTTAGTTTCCTGATTAAGATAAGGTATCTGGAAGGGGGTTTGGGCCTTTTAGCCGTAGTCTTATTGATCACCAAGTCCGGCGATATAGGCGCCTATCTTATCGGAAGCCGTTTCGGCAAGACTCCGCTTCTGCCGCGTATTAGCCCCAAGAAGACCGTGGAAGGTTTTTTCGGCGGGTTGATTTTTAATATCCTTACGGCTCTGATCTGCAAACCCTTCTTAGGGTTTGGGTATGCGCATCTTATTGTTCTAGGTATCTGCATGGGTTTATTGGGTCAGTTAGGGGACCTCTCTGAATCTTTAATCAAACGGGATTGCGAAGTAAAAGATTCAGGGAAAATATTCCCCGGGATGGGCGGAGTGCTGGATGAGATCGACAGCCTGCTTTTTGTCGCTCCTGTTTTTTATTTCTATATGAGCGTAGTCCTTAGATGAAGAATATCGCGATACTGGGTTCGACCGGTTCAGTCGGAGAGAATACGCTTAAGGTCATCCGTAATTTCCCCGATAAATTTAAGGTCACGGCCTTAAGCGCCAATGCGGATATAGATAAATTATCCAGGCAGATAAAAGAATTTGCTCCCGCTTGTGTTTGTGTGAACGATAAGGCGCGGGCGCTGGCTCTTTCCAAAATGATCAAGCCCGGGGTCAAGGTCTTTACCGGCTCGGAGGGCCTGGAGGCGTTAGTCAAGGATAAGCGGATAGACCAGGTAATGTTTGCCATAAGCGGCTCACCCGCGCTGGCGCCGCTTTTAAGCGCCATAGATAGCGGCAAGGATATTGCCCTGGCCAATAAAGAAGCGTTGGTTATGGCCGGTCCGCTGATTACGCGCTTAAGCGCTAGAAAAAAGGTCAGGATCATACCTGTTGATAGCGAGCAGTCGGCAATCTGGCAGTGCCTTAAGGATGAAGATAGAGGCAGCCTTAAAAATATTTATCTTACGGCTTCCGGGGGGCCTTTACGTAAATTAAGCAAGCAGGCCTTAAAAAGAATCCGTTTAAAGGAAGTGCTGGCGCATCCCAGATGGAAGATGGGTAAGAAGATAAGCGTGGATTCGGCGACCCTGATGAATAAGGGATTAGAGTTGTTGGAGGCGATGTTTTTATTCGGGGTGGATGTTCCTAAAATTAAAGTGCTGGTTCATCCGGAAGCCTTGGTCCATTCGATGGTAGAATTTATTGACGGAGTAATAATCGCGCAGTTATCCGTTACCGATATGCGTATCCCTATTCAATACGCCCTGGCTTACCCAGAGAGACTGAGAAGCCCGTTAGGCGGAATAGATTTCTGTAAGGTCGGCGGGTTACATTTTGAAAAACCGGATTGCCTGAAATTTCCCTGTTTAAGTTTAGCCTACGAGGCTGCCCGGGAATTAGGCACGCTGCCCTGCGTTTTAAACGCCGCGAATGAAGTAGCTGTCGCGGAATTCTTAAAAGAGAAATTGAAATTTATGCATATAGCCGAAGTTGTGCAAAAGGTCATGCGGGCGCATAGAAATAAGCCTAATCCCGTATTAGGCGATATCTGGGAAGCGGATAAATGGGCCAGGGTCCAAGCGCGTAAGGTGATGGCGAGGTTAAATTAAATTATGGTTACTTTAATAATATTTCTGTTTATTTTAAGCGTTTTAATCGTGGTCCATGAATTCGGGCATTTTATTATCGCCAAGAAAATGGGAGTGCGCGTTGAACAGTTTTCTCTGGGCTTTGGCAAAGTCTTATTCCGTAAGAAGAAAAACGACACGGAGTATAGCCTAAGCGCGATCCCTTTAGGAGGGTTTGTCAAGCTGGCCGGAGATAATTTAGCGGAATATAGCGGTAAACCCGACGAATATTTTTCTAAAGCTCCGGGAAAGCGTTTTTGGATAATATTTTTCGGTCCTTTGCTTAATTATGTTTTAAGTATTTTGCTTTTTTGGATGATTTTCTTTGTCGGGTACCCAACGCTGAGTACAAAAGTCGGCGGGTTGATCGATAATTTCGGGGCCAAAGAAGCGGGGCTGATGGTCGGCGATAAGATCACTTCCATAGAGGGAGAGAAAACCGAGAATTGGGAAGACCTGCAAAAAGTGATTTATTCCAAAAAAGGAGCGGCTTCAGTAAATGTCTCTTTGCTTAGAGCCGGTAAGGAACTCTCAGTCAAGGTCAAACTTAAGGAAGAGGTTTTAGAGGATCAGGCAGGCCAGAAACATAAACTAAGCCTTTTAGGCATCACTCCTTTTGATGAGATAATCAAGGTAAGGCACGGTTTTGGGGAATCATTCGGCCTGGGTTTAAGTAAAACCTGGAGCCTGACCATTATGACTTATAAGGCGTTAGGCCGTCTGGTTACCGGCAGTTTATCGATGCGCGAATCCATGACCGGGCCGCTGGGGATATTTTTTATTACTTCTAAAGCCGCTCAACTGGGGATCATCGCCGTCTTGCATTTAATGGCCGTCTTAAGTTTGAGTTTAGCTGTTTTTAATCTTTTGCCTTTGCCTATACTGGATGGCGGGCATATCGCGCTTTTAGCTTTAGAGAAGATAAGAGGCAAGGTCTTAAGCATTAAGGCCGATGATATCATTAATAAGATAGGCTTAAGTTTTATTATGTTTCTGGTAATTTTTGTGACTTACAATGATATAGTCAGGAATTTCGGGGATAAGCTGGCCAAACTGATAAAATAGATATGCAGATTAAAAGAAGAAAATCCAGAGTAATAAAAATAGGGAACCTGCTTATCGGCGGGAATAACCCCGTAGCCATACAGTCAATGACTAAATGCCGGACTGCTGATATTGACAAAGTTTTAAAGCAGATCCGCGAGTTGGAAAATGCCGGCTGTGAGATCGTGCGGCTGGCCGTTAAAGATATTCAGGATGCCCGCTCTTTGAAGAAAATTAAGCGAGAAGCTAAGCTACCGCTAGTCGCGGATATTCATTTTGATTATCGTCTGGCCCTGGAAGCGATAGAGAGCGGAGTAGATAAAATAAGGCTTAATCCGGGGAATATTTACAAGAAAGAAGAGATCCGGGAGGTAGTAGCCGGCCTAAAAGCCGCTAAGATACCTTTACGTATCGGATTAAACTCCGGTTCAGTCAGGGATTTGCGCTCTAAGAGCGCGGCGGATAAATTAGTTAAGAGCGCGCTGGAATATATAAGAATAGTGGAAGGATTTAAATTTTATAATATTGTTGTTTCTTTAAAGGCTTCCAATGTTTTGGATACTGTCAGCGCTTATAATAAACTATCCGGGCTTTGCGATTATCCGTTGCATCTGGGAGTCACCGCGACAGGCTCTCCGTTTGCCGGAGCGATCAAGTCCAGCGTCGCCTTAGGGTCTTTGCTATTAGGCGGGATTGGTGATACAATAAGGGTATCCCTGACGGATATCCCGGTTCGGGAAGTTTATGCGGCCAAGGTTATTTTAGAGTCATTGGGCTTGCGGAAATTCGGGCCTAGCATAATAAGCTGTCCGACCTGCGGCCGTTGCGCAGTAGATTTAGTCAAGATTGTAAGAGAATTGGAAGAAAAGTTAGCGGCAATGACTTTGGGACCAAAATCCCGTAAGGCTTTAAGAATAGCTGTAATGGGCTGTGTAGTAAACGGCCCGGGAGAAGCAAAAGAAGCGGATATCGGGGTAGCCTTTGGAAAGAGCGCCGGCCTGTTATTTAAGAAGGGCAAACCCGTAAAAAAAGTAGCCTATGCTGATTGCGTGGATGTTTTATTAAAGGAGATCGCTAAATAAGATGCTTTGGTCAAAGACTTTTATTCCGACCTTAAAAGAATCCCCCCAAGAAGCGGAATCTGTCGCGCATAAGCTATTGCTGCGCGCGGGCCTGGCGCGTATGCTTATGGCTGGCAGCTATTCTTATCTTCCTTTGGGATTAAAGGTGCTCCAGAATTTAAAGAAGATTATCCGCCAGGAGATGAATTCCTGCGACGCGGCGGAATTATTGTTACCGGCGTTACAGCCGTTGGAATTGTGGCAGCGTTCAGGCCGGGATAAGGATTTAGGCGAGGTGATGATTAAATTTACCGACCGCCGGGGCAGAAAAATATGTTTGGGCCCGACGCACGAAGAGGTGATCACGGATCTGGTCAGGGCTCACGTTTCCAGTTACAAGCAGCTTCCGCTGGTTTTGTATCAGATCCAGACTAAATTCCGCGATGAGCTGCGGCCGCGCTTCGGGTTGATCCGTTCGTGCGAATTTATTATGAAAGACGCCTATAGTTTTGATCAAGACGAGGCGGGTTTAGATAAGAATTATCAGGCGATGCACGCGGCCTACTTAAGAATATTTAAAAGATGCGGCTTAAATATTATTACTACTGAAGCTGATCCTGGGGTGATGGGCGGTAAAGTTTCGCACGAATTTATGGTCCCGGCCAAAGACGGCGAGGATGTAGTTACGGTCGGCGCGGAAAAAGTCAACGCCATCGAGGTCGGCCACATATTTAAACTGGGGACAAAATACAGCGCGGCTTTAGGCGCGAATTTTCTGGACGCAAGCGGAAAGCTGCAGCCGATAATCATGGGTTGCTATGGCATAGGCGTATCCCGGCTGATTTCAGCAGTAATCGAGCAGAATAATGACGCGGACGGTATTATCTGGCCTCTAGAATTGGCTCCTTATAAAGTCCTGATTTTAGTTTTAGACTCCGGGGATAAAAATATTATGGATCTGGCTAGTAATGTTTATCAGAAATTAAAATCAGCCGGGATAGAAACGCTTCTGGATGACCGGGACGAGAGGGCCGGGGTTAAATTTAAGGATGCTGACCTTCTGGGTATTCCGTTACAGGTAATCGTCGGAAAGAATTCGCTTAAGGACGGCACACTGGAATTTAAGGTTAGATCGTCCAAAGAAAAAATAATTAAGCCTGTTGATGAGGCATTTAAAGAGATAGTAAGGCTTGTAAATGGATAGGGAAGTTTTAATCAACGACTTTAAGGCTTTCTTAGAGGGTTTTCTTAGAGAGCGGAATTTAGATTTTGTTGAGCTTATCTATAGATATGAAGGCCGGGATTTATTTTTGCGGGTCCTGGTGGATAAGTTTAACGGCGGGATAACCCTGGATGAGTGCGCCGGCTTAAACCGCGAATTAGGCGCTATCCTGGATGAAAAGAATATTTTAGAGAACAGGTTTATTCTGGAAGTGTCTTCTCCGGGATTAGACAGGGATCTAAAGACGGAGAATGATTTCAAGCGTTCAATAAACAAGCGGGTAAGATTTTTCTTAAACGATTATATTAAGGCTAAGCTTGAGTGGGAAGGTGTTGTGCATAAGGTGGATAGCGGAGTAGTAGCTGTTGATACGGGAAACGGCCTTATCGAAGTGCCTTTGGTTAAGATCAATAAAGCTAAACAAGAAATTTAAGATCGGAGATTAAAAATGAGTCAGGAACTGTTAGCGATAATCGAACAAATTGAAAGAGAAAAAGGCATCAAGAAAGAAATTTTAATCCAGGCGGTGGAGAGCGCGATGTTAAGCGCTGCCAAACGCGTGATTGATGTCAAGCCCGAAGAGGAGCTGAAGATCGAGATCGACCGCTCTAACGGCAAGATCCGCGCCTGGAAAAACGCCGAAGAGATAACTTCCATTGATTTCGGCCGCATTGCCGCCTCTACCGCGCGCCAGGTAATAATCCAGAAGATGCGCGAAGCGGAAAAAGACGTTATCTTTAACGAATTTCAAGGCCGGGTAGGCGAAATCGTCAGCGGCACAGTTTATCGTTTTGAGAAAGGAAACATTATTATTGACCTTTTAGGCAAGGCTGAAGGCGTATTGCTCAAAAGAGAGCAGTCCCCTAAAGAGGAATTTAAGCAGGGCCAGCGTGTCCGGGCCTACGTATTGGAAGTAAAAAAGGATGCCAAGGGCGCGCAGATCATTCTTTCGCGCTCGCACCCGGCTCTGGTGAAGAAGCTCTTTGAGCTGGAAGTGCCGGAGATTTATGAAGGGATCGTCGAGGTCAAGGCCATCTCCCGGCAGGCAGGGGAACGCACTAAAATAGCGGTTTATTCCAAAAATGATAAAGTTGATTCGGTGGGAGCCTGCGTCGGAATGCGGGGTAACCGCGTAAGGAACATCGTGAACGAAGTTTACGGAGAGAAAATTGATATCGTGCGTTTTAACGAGGATATCCGCGAATATATAAAGAACGCGCTTTCCCCGGCTAAAGTCGCCCAGATCACTCTGGATAAAGAACATCAAAAAGCCGAAGTCATCGTTGATGATGATCAGTTGTCGCTAGCTATAGGTAAGCACGGCCAGAATGTGCGGCTGGCCTCTAAACTCATTGGTTGGGATTTAGATATCCGGACTAAGACTACGGCAGCCGGAGCTCCGGCTAAAGAAGAGGCGAAGACCGCTAAAGAAGAAGCAGCTGAAGCGTTATCCGGCGGGCCGGAGGAAAAGAAGGCTAAGAAAGAAAAGAAAAAGAAGAAGGCGGATATTTCTTTGGAAGAGTTATCCGGGATAGGAGAAAAAACTTTAGCTAGCCTTAAAGAAGCGGGAATTAATAGCGTAGCAGAGTTGCTCGCGGCAAAAATAGAAGGTTTGACCAAGATAAAAGGAATAGGTGAGAAAAAAGCCGAGAAATTAATGGCCGCGGCCAAGGGTAAAAAATAGTTTTATTTAAACAGGAAGAGGGTGCTCGATTATGGTTGTTAAGACAAAAAAAGAGAAAAAGATAGTCAAGAAAGAGGCTAAGCCTAAAGTTAAGAAAGTAGTAAAACCGGCGAAGAGCGCGATTAAGCCGGTTAAGAAAAGCGTAGCCGCGGTTAAACCCAAAATAGTTAAGAAAGTCCTTCCAGTTAAAAAGAGCGCTATTGTCGCGCCTGTTGTTCACAAAATAGAGCCTAAAGTAACCCCTAAGGTAGAGCCGGTAGTTCCGGTTAAGCCCGTTGAAGCTAAACCTGAGGTTAAAGTCGCGCCTGTCGCGCCGGTTATTGAACTTCAAGAATTAGAGCTGGAGCTTCCCATTACCCTTAAGGACCTGGCCATTAAGTTGCAGGAAAAACCGTCGGTTATTATTAAAAGCCTTATGGACTCCCGGATCATGGTCGGTATAAACCAGGTTTTAGATGAAGCAGTGGTAGCTAAGATTTGCGAAAAGTACCGTTTTAAGATTAAGCCAGCTCCCGGTGAAGAAGAACTGGCCCTAAGCGTGCATAATATAAAAGACGGTGCAAAAGATTTAAAACTCCGTTCACCGGTAGTCACTTTCATGGGCCACGTTGACCACGGGAAAACTTCGTTATTAGACGCTATAAGAAAGACCAAGGTCGCCGAATCTGAACATGGCGGCATTACCCAGCATATCGGAGCGTACAGGGTAGTCCTGCCGCACGGAGAGATTACGTTTTTGGATACTCCGGGCCATGAGGCTTTTACCGCTATGCGTTCGCGCGGAGCGAGTATCACCGATATAGTTGTTTTAGTGGTGGCCGCGGATGACGGCATAATGCCCCAGACCCAGGAAGCAATAGACCATGCCCGGGCAGCTGGCGTTTCCATAATTGTAGCCATTAATAAAATTGATAAGACCGGAGTAGATATAGATATAGTCAAAAAACAGTTGGCCAAACAGGATTTAAACCCCGAAGACTGGGGCGGAAAAACAATTATTGTCCCTGTATCGGCCAAGACCGGCCAGGGTATTGATAATCTACTGGAGATGATTATTCTGGAAGCCCAGATGCTGGAGTTAAAAGCTAATCCTAACCGCTTAGCTAAGGGAGTAGTCATTGAGGCTGAGATGTCTAAAGGAAGGGGCCCGGTCGCTACTTTACTGGTTCAGAACGGGACGCTGCATTTAAATGAGAATATTATTGTGGGAAATTTTTACGGTAAGATCCGGGCGATGTTTAATGATCACGCTCAAGCCGTGACTCACGCTACTCCGTCGGTTCCGGTAGAGGTATTAGGCATATCCGGGGTTCCGGCAGCCGGAGAGCAGTTCTTTGCTATCGCCGATGAGAAACAAGCTAAGGAGCTGGCAATGGCTCGGCTGGAAAAAGAAAAACTACAGCTGATAAAGTCAATTAAGCATATAAGCCTGGAGGATTTACACGCCCAGATACTGGAGGGCAAGATCAAGGAATTAAAACTCATTATCAAAGCGGATGTGCAGGGTTCTCTGGAGGCGATCAAAGAAACTTTGAATAAATTGAACGTCTCAGAGATCAAGTTGGATTTTATCCACACCGGCTGCGGCAACATCAATAACTCTGACGTTATCCTGGCGATGGCCTCCAATGCTTTGATCCTCGGGTTTAATGTAGACATGGATGACCTGGCCCGCGATCTGGTAAGTAAGGAAGGCATAGATGTTAAAACTTACAGCATTATCTATGAGTTGGCTAACGATATAAAAGCGGCTATTGAAGGCATGCTTGAGCCGAAGCTAAAGAAAATATTACTAGGAAAAGCTGATATCAGGAAGGTATTTAAATTATCGCGTTCCGGAATAATTGCCGGTTGTTTTGTCACCAAAGGCAAATTAACCCGCAATTGCGTAATCGAGCTGGTCAGAAACGGCCAGGTTGTTTTTGAAGGTAAACTTTCTTCACTAAAGAGATTTAAGGATGATGTCCGGGAAGTAGGCGAGGGGTTTGAGTGCGGGATGAGCCTGGCAGGGTTTGATCAGATGATGGAAGGCGATGTTATTGAGGGCTATGAAATCGAGAAGATAGCCAGAAAGCTATGAAAAAAAGAATACTTAGCGGTATGCGGCCGACCGGAAAGCTGCATCTTGGGCATTTAGTCGGAGCGTTGGATAATTGGATCAAGCTGCAGGATGAATACGACTGCTTTTTTATGGTTGCGGACTGGCACGCGCTGATGAGCGAATATGAAGATACGTCGCGTATGAGCGAATATGCCATTGATAACGTGGCTGATTGGATTGCCGCGGGCATTGACCCGGATAAATCCACGTTATTCGTCCAGTCAGAAGTAGCCGCGCATTTAGATCTTTGTATGATATTTTCCTGCCTTACGCCCTTAGGCCTTTTAGAGCGCTGCCCTACTTATAAAGAGCAGATGCGCCAGATAAAGACCAGGAACCTGAATACTTACGGTTTTCTGGGTTATCCCGTGCTTCAGGCGGCGGATATCCTTATTTATAAAGCAGAGAGGGTCCCTGTCGGAGACGACCAGTTGCCGCATTTAGAGCTTACCCGCGAGATCGCCCGGCGCTTTAATACATTATACAAAAAAAATATATTCCCGTATCCGCAAGCCTTATTGACTAAGGTGCCGCGGCTTATGGGCCTGGACGGCCGTAAGATGAGCAAGAGTTATGATAATACTATAAATCTTTCAGATTCCGAGGAGATCATCCGGCGGAAAGTAACTTCCATGATCACTGATCCTAAGCGGATCAAGTTAGCGGATAAAGGGCATCCGGACATCTGCAATGTTTTCGCTTATTATTCAACGTTTATCCCCGGTTTAAAGGAAGAAGTGGCCGCTAACTGTATCAACGCTAAAATCGGCTGCACCGAGTGCAAGAAAATATTGGCGTCAGGATTGATGGATAAACTTAAGCCGTTTCATGCTCGCAGGGAAGAGCTGTTGCGGGATAAAAATGGAATAAGAAATATATTAGATAAGGGTAAAGAAAAAGCCGTTGCCTTTTCTTCTACTGTCCTTAAAGAAGTAAAAGGGCTGATCGGCTTTAAAAACGCATGAATTATAAAATAAAATTAGAATTATTTGAAGGTCCCCTGGACCTGCTCCTTTATTTGGTTAAAAAAGACCACCTGAATATTTATGATATTCCGATCGCCAAGGTAACCGCACAGTATCTGGAGTATATAAATTTAATGCAGATGCTGGATTTAAATATTGCCGGAGAATTTCTGGTTATGGCGGCTACCCTTATGCAGATCAAGTCTAAGATGCTCCTGCCGGCGCAGGAGGGCGAAGGTAGCGAGGCGGAAGCGGAAGACCCGCGCGAAGAATTGGTCAGGCGGTTGCTGGAATATGAAAAATTCAAGGAGATAGCCGGCGACCTGCGCCAAAAAGAGGCCCAGCAACAGGAGGTCTTTAAACGGCCCAAGCCTGAGACAGAAAAGAAAGAGGCGCAAAATCAAGAAACCTATTTTGAGGCCAGTATTTTTGATTTGATTAACGCGTTTTCCCAGGCCTTAAAAGATATACCGAAAGAAGTATTTTATGAGGTGGTTAAGGATAAGTTTACCATGGAGGAGGCGACCCATCAGATACTCCATTTATTGCTAGTCAACTCCAGCGTTAAACTTTCCGAACTTTTTAGACGCGCGAAGAATAAAATGGAGATAATCGTCACCTTTTTGGCGGTACTGGAGTTAATAAAAATCAAAGAAATTATTGCCCGGCAATCGGAGTTGTTTCAGGAGATAGATATTGTGCGCAATAAGGAGAATATTATTCCCTATGAGCGAAGAGACCAGAGAAGCGCTGCTTAAAGGAGCGCCGAATATAATCAAAAGCAATGAGTCCGAAGAGGATGTGGTCTTAAGCATCTCTTTACGTCCGAAGAAGTTTACGGAATTCGTCGGGCATAAAGATATTGTGGATAATTTAAAGATATCTATTCAGGCAGCTATGCAAAGAGCTGAACCTTTAGAACATGTGTTATTCAGCGGCCCGCCGGGCTTAGGCAAGACTTCTTTATCGCATATAATCGCCCATGAAATGAATGCGAAGATCACCGCAACAAGCGGTCCGGCGATTGAGCGCGCGGGAGATCTGATCGGTATATTGACCAACCTGGAAAAAGGGGATATTTTGTTCATTGATGAGATACACCGTCTCTCAAAAGTAGTGGAAGAGTTTTTGTATCCGGCGATGGAGAGTTTCCAGATAGATTTTGTTATTGATAAGGGGCCGTATGCCAAGACGATAAAATTTAACCTTAAGCCTTTTACTCTGATCGGCGCGACTACGCGTTCGGGCTTATTGGCCGCGCCCTTAAGAGGAAGATTCGGGATATTCTATAACCTGGATTTTTATAAAATTGAGGATTTAGCCACTATAGTCAGGCATTCGGCGATTATTTTAGGCGTGGATATTGAGGAGGCAGCCGCTAATGAGATCGCTCTGCGGGCGCGGGGAACCCCGCGTATAGCTAACCGGTTGCTTAGGCGTATAAGGGATTATGCCCAGGTGGCCCGTCTGGCAAAAGTGACCGCGAGTATGGCCGCTAAATCGCTGGATGATTTAGGGATTGATAAGGCCGGCCTGGACGCGCTTGACCGGAAAGTCTTAACTTTGGTTATGGATTCTTATAACGGCGGTCCGGTGGGCGTAGAATCTCTGGCTGCCAGTTTAAATGAGGAAGTAGATACTCTCGCGGATACGGTTGAGCCATACCTGTTGAAAGCCGGGTATTTAAAACGTACCCCGCGCGGCCGCACGGCTACCAAGTTAGCCTTTGATCACTTCGGCAGGAAATATACTAAGGAACAGCAAAAGGAATTATTTTAGGGACGCTCTTATTCTCTCCTTACCGGTAAATAATAAAAATCGATGATTAAATTCATTAAAGAAAAGTGCAGGTTAAAAGACACGCGGTTTAGTTTCGGGGCGACAGCCGCGATTATCACCAATTTAGCGTTGGTCGTCGGCTTAAGGACCGGAGAGCACGCCAAGATAAGCATTATCGGCGGTATGCTGATCATAGCCCTGGCGGATAATATCTCGGATTCGGTGGGAATACACATTTATCAAGAGTCAGAGTGCCTGGCCCAGAAAGAAGTCTGGATCTCAACTTTGACTAACTTCACCAGCCGGCTTTTAGTTTCGCTCACCTTTATTGCCTGCGTCTTATTTTTACCCCTGCAATTGGCAGTGCTGGTTTCTTTGGCCTGGGGTTTATTATTGTTATGTTCTATCAGTTACCGCATTGCCCGCGAGCGCAAGCTCAGCCCCTATACAGCGATGTTCGAGCATATGCTTATCGCCCTCTGCGTAATTTTTATGAGTGATTTCTTCGGCAGATTGATTATCAGCAGATTCAAATTATAAAATGAAGCTTTTACTGCATACCTGTTGCGCGCCGTGCCTGATTTACCCTCTGGAAAAATTAAAACAGGAAGGTTTTGAAGTTTCCGGGTTCTTTTATAACCCGAATATCCATCCTTTGGCGGAATACATTAAGAGGAAAGAGGCGTTTAGCGCTTTAGCTGCTGGTATAGAGATGCTCTATCCGGAATATTCTCCCCGCGAATTTTTCCAGGTGGTTAATTTAAAGGAAGAAGCGCCGGAAAGGTGCCGGATATGCTGGAGGCAGCGGCTTAAGAGGACCGCCCAAGAGGCCAAAAATAAAGGTTTGGAATATTTTACAACCACTCTTTTAGTCAGTCCTTATCAGGACCAGGAGTTACTTAAAAAAATCGGCAATGCGGTCGCGCTCGAAGAAGGCGTGAAATTTTATTACGCGGATTTTAGGCCAGGTTTCAGGAAAGCGCATGATGCGGCGCATACAAAAGGAATTTATTGCCAGAAATATTGCGGGTGCATTTATTCGGAAATAGAACGCTCTATAAAAAAACCAAATTCCAAGACCCGATGATACGCATATTTAAGATAGTGGTTGTGTCAATTTTGATTACGGCGGGTTTTGCTTTTGCCGATACTCCGCGCTATGTGCGGGTGGCTATTATCCAGGACGCGCCATCTTTGAGCCTTAAGATAAAAGGGTTCTTTAGGGTCAAGGACCTAAAGAGCGATAAGATAGTCTACCGGGCCAAGTCTATCAATACGACGGTAACCACCTATAAAAACGGAATAATCCTGGGGGGAGTAAAACCGAATTCCGAGAACCTGTTGATTGAATCCGACGACCCCGAGGCCATTATAATCAACGGGAGGATGTTCCGGGGGAATATCCAGTTTATCCGCAAAGGCGAAAATAAAATACTGGTCGTCAATCATATTGAACTGCAAGATTATATCAAAGGTATTATGTATCATGAAACCTCCCATTACTGGCCGATGGAGGCGTTAAAGGCGCAGGCGATAGTTTCGCGCACCTACGCGCTTTATCAGATACAGGAGAATAGGCTTAATGATTTTGATGTAACCAGTGATATATATTCTCAGGTCTATGGAGGCCAGACCTCTGAGCGGTTTCGGACAACCAGGGCAGTGGATGAAACAGACGGGAAAGTCCTCTTTTATAAAGGAAAGATCATCCCGGCTTATTTTCACGCCACCTGCGGCGGCCATACAGAGGACGCGGCGCTCCTCTGGAATTTAGATTTAGCGCCCTTAAAAGGAGTAGCTTGCGCCTACTGCCGGGAATCTCCGCATTTTAACTGGCATTATGATCTTACCTTAAAGGAGATCGGAAAAAAGTTATCCGACGCAGGATTTAAGATAAAAAATATCAGTAATATAAACATAGAGGGCAGAGATAAGTCCGGAAGGATTACCAACCTGTTGATAATGTCAGAAGGGGGAGAAGTCAAGGTTCCGGCTAAGGATTTTCGCGGCATTTTAGGCCCGAATATTATCAGGAGCACTAATTTCTCAGTCGCTATATCCGGCAAAGACGCGGTTTTTGAAGGGATTGGCTGGGGGCATGGCGTGGGGCTTTGCCAGTGGGGCGCTTATTTTATGGCCAAAGATGACCAGAGCGCTGAACAGATCTTAAAATATTACTATCCGGGGACAAATGTTAAAACTCTCTGATTTTGACTATAACCTGCCCAAAGAATTAATCGCCCAATATCCTCTAGAGGATAGAGTGGAAGCCAAGCTTATGGTTGTCAACCGCTCAAACTCAGAAATTGAGCATTGCCTTTTTAAGGATATCGCCAAATATTTAAAAAAAGACGACCTTCTGGTTTTAAATGATACCAAGGTGCTTACCTGCCGTTTAATCGGGCATAAGGCTACCGGAGGCAAGGTTGAGATTTTATTGACTAAGCGCAGAAGCGGCTCTACTTTTGAAGCGTTGATCCAACCCAGCCGCACCAAAATAGGCGAGAAGATATTTTTCGGAAAAGATAAGATTGAGGGAGCAGTAACTAACCGCCGGGAGATTTCTTTTAAGCTAAAAGACGCGGATAAAATTTATGAATTCGGCCAGGTTCCGCTTCCTCCTTACATCAGAAGAGAGCCGGAAGATTTAGATAAAGAATATTATCAAACAGTTTATGCGAATAAAGAGGGCGCGATAGCTTCTCCTACCGCCGGACTGCATTTTACTAATGAGCTGCTTAAGCAAATAGAAGATGAGGGAGTAAAAACCGCGTATTTGACTTTACATGTCGGCTTAGGCACGTTTAAGCCGGTCACTTCAGATAATATTACCGAGCATGAAATGGAACCGGAATCCTTTCAGGTTCCTAAACCCGCGCAAGAAAAAATAGAAGAAGCGCGCAAGAATAACTCCCGCATAATTCCCGTAGGCACAACTTCATTAAGAGCTTTAGAGGTTTATGCTACTGGCATAAAAGAAGGCCAAACAAATTTATTCATTTATCCGGGTTATAAATTTAAATTAGCCAATTGCTTGCTGACAAATTTTCATTTGCCCAAGACCACGCTTTTTATGCTGGTATGCGCTTTTGGCGGAGAGCAGTTGATGAAAAAGGCGTATCAGGAAGCAGTGGATAAGAAATACAGGTTTTACAGCTACGGCGACGCAATGTTGATTCTTTGATATTTCGCCTGCGGGTATTGTTCGCGCACGAAAATTTTCGCCGAGTGCTTCGGTTTACGACTCACTCCCGGAAGGACTTACGCTAGAAAGGAATTCCTCCGTTCGTCGTAATTCCTCGCACTCTTTTGCCGAAAATTTTCTAATTGTGCGCTTCACAACACCCTTCGGCAAAATATCCATAATTAACATTAATATCCGCGGCTAAGCGTGCCGGTGTCATTTGAAAATTCAGTACTTTTCTAAAAATTACCAAAAATGGATTATGAAGATTAATTTTAAGAAGATTCAAGCCGCGGAAATACAACTAAATGAAGCTATTTTTTTATTTTTTGATAAGGCTAATCCTGTAGTTATTGAAACATTGGTAGGAGCTGCCATAGGCGTACTAATGCCATTAGGAAAAAAATATGGCGTTGAAGCTTTTCTCCATGATTCTGATTATATAAAGCCAGAGTATAAGAAATTATGGATAAATACTATTCACAAGGCTCAAAATTTCTTTAAACATGCTGATAATGACCTAGATGACGTTTTATCTTATGAAACAGATACATTACCTTTTCGTATTATTGAGGCATGCTATTTATTTAGGCATATAGCATCTAATGAATGTTTGAAATATAGACAATCCCAATCTGTTGTAATGTTCGAAATATGGTTTTGGCTTAAGTATCCTCATTTATTGAAAGACAGAGCAGACACTATGAAATTTCTGGATTCCATAGGTATGCCGAAGAGTATTAGCATTGATGATTTTGAATTATTAAAATTAGCGGCAGAAAGATTTAGAATTAAATAACGGAGTCCTGGGTACGATACTTAATTCCTCGGAGAAAAGATAATCAAGTAATGTGCCACGGAATAATTAAAGGAGTAGATATTAGATTATGTTAAAATTTATTGCTAAAAAGGTATACATAGAAGGGTTTAAAAGAGGTGTCAGAGAAGGATATAGAAGAGGGAAAATAACTGGCTCAAAAGGGTTCGTTAAGTCCACCCCTGAAGTATTTGCGTATTTAGATTTTTATAATAAGGTCATAGATTTCGCTGTTAAAACAAACTTGGCGTCTTTCAAAAAATACAACCCCCCAAGTCCTTTAGCCGGAAAAGATATTTTAGCAAGAGGGTGTCTGTATATAATAGGAGAGAGAGCAGTTATTTTAGATAGGAGTATTTTATCTATGTGTGAAGATGGATGGGTTTCCGTAGCCCCTGTAATTATACGAAGCCTCCTAGAATGCTTTACGAATTCAGTAGCTATCGTTAAGAAAGATAGCGAATATATGGCGTTTAAATTCTATGCACATGATTTATTAAATAGTTACCTGGATGAAGATTTCAACGAATATGAAAAAGACTTCAATATGGGTCAAGTTAACTTCCAATTAAATAGATTAAATCCACAATACAAAAAGAGGGCAGAAGAATATAAATCTGAATTTATTAAAAAAGGCAAACTAAGAAATTTCTGGTATAAACCAGAATACGAAAAGATAGAAGATATTTTTAGAGTTTGTGATAATCAAGGTTTGGAATGGTATAGGATTTATAAAAAATTCTCTATGGCAACACACTCAAGTTTTATAGGTTTGGGTTTGTTTAAAGAGAAGCCAGACAAGAGAGATGTAAATCCAAGGGCAGATTTAGAAACAGCAAAAATGGCATTAGTTTCATCTTCAAGGTTGCTTCTTGAAATTACAAACATTAGAGGGCAATTTGAGGATTTAAATCTTCATTCGGAAGTTAAGCAGTTGATAGCAGAACTCCTGAAACTTAAAAAACCTTCTGTTGGTCAGTTACAAAAAGGGTAAATAAATGTCACAATCCATACCTTATGAAATATTTGTAGAGACATTTTGCAAAGAAGCGATAAGTAAATTTTCATCATCAGCTTGGGGAGAAGTCATAAAAGAAGAAAAGATATTGCAAGATGATAAAAGAATTGAATGGGAACTTTTTTATCTTTGGGTATTTCTTCTAACTTATTGTTTTCAAAGAATATTTGCTTACCTTGGGGAAGAAAATATTAAAATAGTTTTAGATGGTATGCATAAAGCAATATATAATCCTGCTCGGCACCCAGACATTTCAGAAGAGGGTCTTAAGGGTGTACATAATATTATAGTAATTCGGTATGCCCAATATTACAAGGCGATTAAAAGTGATTGGGAGATTATGGAAAAAGGAGCAAAAATGTTAACGTTTTCTGTCTTAGTGGATTCTTTCATTCTAAATTTACTTAATATAAATATAGAAAATTTTGGATCGCAGGGTTCTCATAAGTTTACAAAATTTAAACTAAAATTCGGTTTAATCATTTCATATTTCTGTAGAGACCTTCTCGATTGGTTTGAAAAATTTAAGGCGAAATACGAAATTGAATTTACATAAAGGGGACGGTTCGGATTTGTATAGCGTATGACTTGACTTGTTTCTAAGCAGGGCTTATTACTTGAAATCACAATTTGTGATTTCAAGATTCCAGGTAACAAGGTATACTCTAAGCGTATTTGTTTGAAGTCACAAATTGTGACTTCAAGATTTTAGATAACAAGGCGTATTGTTTAAGGTCACAAATTGTGACCTTAAAGGATAAACGTAGCATAACAACGCAGAGATTGCTTCGTCCGCCTACGGCGGACTCGCAATGACTAATGATGTTTGAATTAATTCAGCAAGATAAGAAGAGCAAAGCCAGGTTGGGCAGGATTACTACAGAGCATGGGGTAATTAATACGCCGGCTTTTATGCCTGTAGGGACGCATGCTACCATTAAGGGCCTTTATCCTAAGGATGTGGAAGAGGCAGGCGCGGAAATCATGCTCTCTAATACTTATCATTTATTCTTGCGTCCGGGAATGGATATTATCCGGAAAGCCGGCGGCTTGCATAAGTTTATCTCCTGGAAAAAACCCATTCTTACGGATAGCGGCGGTTATCAGGTCTTTAGTTTAGCGCTTCTAAGAAAGTTAAGCGACAAGGGAGTTGAATTTCAGTCGCACATAGACGGTTTTAAGCATTTCCTGACCCCTGAAGACGTAATTGATATTCAGCAAGACTTAGGTTCGGATATAATGATGCCGTTGGATGAATGCGTGCATTATCCTTGTACTAAGGACCACGCGGAAATCGCCATGAAACGCACAATCAGCTGGGCCAAGCGTTCGTATAAACATTTTAAGGAGCATAAGAAACATGGCCCGACCAAGAAGCAGGTGTTATTCGGCATTGTGCAGGGAGCGACTTATGAGGATCTGCGTTCTGAATGCGCTAAAGAATTGATTGATATTGATTTTGACGGTTTTAGCATAGGCGGAGTTTCAGTTGGCGAACCCAGCGATTTAATATATAATATATTAGAATACACAGCTAATTTTCTGCCCGTTGAAAAACCGCGCTATGCCATGGGTATAGGTTATCCGCCGGATATAATTGAGGCGGTGGAGCGGGGGATTGATATGTTTGATTGCGTTGTTCCCACCCGTTACGGCAGGAATGGGACAGGGTTTACCAGCCGCGGGAAGATTATCATCCGCAACGCCCAATTTGCCGATGATTTTAAGGCTTTGGATGAAAAATGTGGCTGCTATTGCTGCCGGAATTTTAGCCGGGCCTATCTGCGGCACTTATTTAACGCTCAGGAGATGTTGGGTTTGACCTTGCTTTCTTTACATAACGTATATTTCTTTTTAGATTTGGCCCGTAAGATACGGGAAGCGATTAAAGATAATCAATTCAGCGAGTTTAAAAAAGAATTTTTGCTGGAATACGCCAAAGGACAGGCAATATGAGGATAGATATAATTACTATATTTCCTAAAATGTTTGCGCCTGTGCTGAATGAATCCATTATGCTGCGGGCTCAAGATAAAGGTAAGGTTAAATTTCATATTCATGATTTAAGGGATTATACCTCGGATAAGCACCGTAAGGTTGATGACCGGCCTTTTGGAGGCGGTTCAGGTATGCTTATGCAGCCGGAGCCGATTTTTAAGGCGGTTGAGCATATCAAATCAAAAATAAAAGGTAAAAAGTCAAAAGTAATTTTATTATGCCCTCAAGGCGAAAAACTTACCCAAAAAATCGCTAAAAATATTTCAAAAGAGAAGCACATAATTCTTATCTGCGGGCATTATGAGGGAGTGGATGAGAGAGTACGGGAAAAATTGGTGGATGAGGAGATATCCATAGGCGATTATGTGCTTACCGGAGGAGAACTGGCGGCTATGGTTTTGGTGGATAGTGTTGTGCGGCTTCTTCCGGGGGTCTTAGGGGATAAAAATTCCTTGAATTTTGAGTCATTTGAGGGTAATCTATTAGAACATCCGCATTATACCCGGCCAGCGAATTTTCGTAAGATGAGCGTGCCGGAAGTCCTTCTTTCCGGGGATCATAAGAAAATAGAAGCCTGGAGAAATAAAGAAGCGTTAAAAAGGACGCGAGCAAGACGGCCGGATCTATTAAAATCAAATGTGCGAAAGGAGAATTAAATAAATGGACAAAATGCAACTTATTGAAGCACAGTTTATTAAAAAAGATATGCCTAAGTTCGGGGTGGGAGATACGGTCAAAGTAATGACTAAAATCCCCGAAGGCCCGGACAAGGTGCGCCTGCATCCGTTTGAGGGAGTGGTTATCTCCAGGGAAGGCTCAGGGGCAAGAGAGCATTTTACCGTCAGAAAAGTTTCCTACGGAGAGGGTATTGAGCGCGTATTTCCGCTCTATTCTCCGACCATTGAACGTATTGAAGTTATCCGTTCCGGACAAGTCAAAAGGGCCAAGCTTTATTATTTAAGAGGCAAGGTTGGAAAGCGCGCCACGAAGATTGAAAGCAAGCAGGAGAAGAAGTAAGGATTTACTCGCTTACGAACGCCTGCTTAAAAAAGAAGGTTATGATTTAATTATCGGAGTGGATGAGGCTGGCCGGGGTCCATTGGCCGGCCCGGTAGTAGCCGCAGCAGTAGCGCTTAAGACAACGAGTTTTAAAAACCGCATAGACGATTCTAAGAAACTAAACTTTAATTCCCGCGAGAAGGCATTCGGGGAAATTATCCATAAATCCATATTTGGCATAAGCGTAGTCAGCGAAAAGAGGATTGACCGCGTGAATATCTTAAGGGCTACGCGCGAGGCTATGCAGAAGGCGGTCGGTTCTTTGTTAGAAAAAATAGAGGATCCCGCTTCCCGCAGTATCCATGTGATTGTGGACGGGAAGATGTCTCTGGACTTATGTTGGCCTTCTACCGATATCATTAAAGGCGATACCAAATCCAAGAGTATAGCTTCCGCTTCCATACTGGCTAAGGTTACCCGCGACCGGATCATGCTTAAGTATGATTCAATTTATCCGGAATACGGATTTGCTCGGCATAAGGGGTATCCCACAGAAAGGCACCGGGCAATAATTAGGAAAATAGGCGCTTGCCCGATACACCGGAAGACTTTTTCCTGTGACTAAAGAGAGCTTAAATTTAGGGATTCAGGCGGAAGAAAAAGCCAAAAAGTTCCTGGAGAATCAGGGATATAAGATCCTCTGCCGCAACTACAAAACGAAATTAGGGGAAGTGGATATTATCGCGCAAGATCAAGACGTTCTTTGTTTTATAGAAGTAAAATGCCGTAGCTCGGAAAAGTTCGGCTCAGGTTTGGAAGCGGTCTCAGCAACCAAGCAGAAACAAATCTCCAAAGCCGCCTTAATTTATTTAAAAGAAAAGAATCTTTTGGACAAGAAAGCCAGATTTGATGTTGTCGCGTTAGATACCTGCGCTGCTCAAGAGAAAATAGAGCTGATTAAAAACGCGTTTGAGTTAAACGAAAGGTTTACTTACTAAAATGTATAAAGACGAATCGCTTAAAAAATACCTGGATGATTTAGCGGCCAGGCTGCCTGCGCCGGGAGGCGGTTCAGCCGCTGCCTTTAATGCCGCGCTGGGAGTGGCCTTGATCAGTATGGTGGTTAATTTTACTTTGGGGAAGCCTAAATACGCCAAATACGAAAAAGAGTTAAATAATATTTTAGATAAATCCGAGATTTTAAGGATGGAATTCTTAAGACTTACTGATCTGGATGTCATCGCCTACAAAAGCAAGAATTTACGCGACGCGCTGAATACGCCTTTTATGGTGGCCCGGCTGGCGCTGGAAGGGATCAAGCTTTGCCCGCCATTAGTCAAGAAAGGCAATATTAATTTAATCAGCGATGTGGCAGTAGCGGCTATACTTTTAGAGTCCGCTTTTGCCAGCGCCTATTTTAATGTTGAGATAAATTTAAAGGCGCTTAATGATACAAAGCTTAAAAAGGCCATCCGCAAAGAATTAAGCCAAAAGGCCAAACTGGTTAAAAAGATCAGAACAGATATGGAGGGTAAAGTTGGCAAAATTATTAGAGGGTAAGCCGTTAGCCGAAAAGATAAAGGAAGGAATAAAGCTGGAGGTGGCTGCTTTAAAAAATAAGCCGGTTTTAGCCAGTATTCTGGTCGGTGATAATCCCGGAGCCCTGGCTTATGTTAAATCTCAAAGTAAAGCCGCGGAAAATTTAGGTATTGAATACCGTCTGCAAAACCTGCCCCAGGATATCACCGAAGACGCTTTAATAGAATTTGTGCGTAAATTAAATTCCGATAATTCAGTCAACGGTATTATTATCCAGATGCCTCTTCCGCCAGCAATAGATTATAAAAAAATAAGTCAGTTCATTTCCGCGGACAAAGATATTGAGGGTATGCATCCGGCAAATATCGGAAAGATTTTATTCGGCAAGGCCAAACTTATTCCTTGCACCGCGGCCAGCGCTATGGAGTTGATTACTTCTACCGGGATTGATTTATACGGAAAAGAAGTCGTGATTGTGGGCCATAGCGAGATAGTGGGGAAGCCTTTAGCGCTTTTATTATTGGATAAATTTGCCACAGTCACGGTAGCGCATATCGGCACAAGCAAGGCCGGAAAATTAGAAGAGCATGTAAGGCGCGCTGAAGTTTTGGTGGTCGCGGTCGGTAAAGCCGGATTAATCAAGGGCGATTGGATTAAAGAAGGCGCGCTGGTTATAGATATAGGCATAAACCGGGTTAATGAAAAAATAGTCGGGGATGTAGAGTTTGAAGTAGCAGAAAAACGCGCCTCATTCATTACGCCTGTTCCCGGAGGCGTCGGGCCCTTGACTGTAACTATGTTAATGCGGAATTTAGTCGCGGCAGCTAAGTCTCAGCAACGCTAGGAATATGACATTCAAAGAAAAATTACTATCTGGTAAATTTGTGGTGACCTTGGAGATCGGGCCGCCCAAGGGGATTGAGACTAAACAGCTTTTGGAAGACGCGGAATTAATCCGGGCCAAAGTTGACGCCATCAATGTCACGGACTTACAGAGCTCGGTAATGCGCCTGGGGTCTTTAGCGGTATGTTTTCTGCTTAAACAACACGGTTTTGAACCGATATACCAGCTAACCTGCCGCGACCGCAACCGCTTGGCCCTACAGTCGGATATTTTATCCGCCGCCGCATTAGGCATAGAAAATCTTTTAATCCTTACCGGCGACCATCCGGCGTTAGGCGACCATCCGGAAGCCAAACCCGTATTTGACCTGGATTCAGTGCAGTTGTTAGAAGTAGTTAAAAAGCTTCAGGCCGGAGCCGATATGAAAGGGAACAAATTAATCGGCGAGCCGCCGAAATTCTGCATGGGCGCTGTGGTTAATCCGGGAGCAGATCCGTTAGAGCCGCAGATAATGAAGATGGAAAAAAAGATCGCCGCCGGCGCGGAATTTTTTCAGACCCAGGCAGTCTATGATCTGAAAGTATTTGAAAATTTCCTGAATAAAACCCAACACTTAAAGACTAAAATTATGGCCGGAATTGTTTTATTAAAATCAGCCGGCATGGCCCGCTATATGAATAAGAATGTCGCCGGCGTATGCGTCCCGGATGATTTGATAAAAGAGATGGAAGAAACAAAGGATAAAACCGCTCAATCCGTTGATATAGCCTCGCGACTGATCAAGAAATTAAAACCTATGTGCGACGGCATCCATATCATGCCTATCGGCTGGGATAAGGTTGTGCCGCGGGTTTTAGAGGCTTCAAATCTATGAATAATATAGTCATTATCGGAGCTACGGTTTCCGGACACAATATAGCCCTGCGTTTAAGGGAGAAAGATAAGGATTGCCACATTACCCTTATCAGTGAGGAGAATTACCCTCCCTACGACCATTTTAAGCTCGCTGACCTGATCAGCGGGATCGTGCCGGAAAATAATATATTTCTCTGCAGCGAAGATTTTTATCAGCAGCAAAATATCAATTTTCTAAAAGGCAAGAAGGTCGGGAGCCTGAATACCCAGAAAAAACTGCTTTATTTTAAGGATAAGGGGAACTTAAGCTACGATTTATTGGTTATTGCTTCTGGCAGAAGTCCTACATTGCCCGATATACCCGGCGCAAGAAAAGCAGGGGCCTATCGGTTATATACCTTGGATGATACCAAAGAATTCCTCAAGAGTTACATATCCGAGCCGGTTTGCGTAGCCGGAGGGAATAGTTTTGCTTTAAGGATAGCGGAAGCAATCGCGGAAAAGTACGGCGTAGAAGTGAAGTTTTTGACCCGTAAGGTCTTTGATCCGTCTCTAACTCCTAAGTATGTGGAAATAATCAATGATGCAGCCGCCGAGGTGATCGGAGAAGGGCAAATTCAGGCCGTGAAGCTGGCCAGCGGGAAAGTGATCTCTGCCTGCGCGGTTTTATTTATAGATGATTATAAATCGAACATAGATTTCCTAAAGAATACGGATGTGCGGGTAGAGAACGATATTATCGTTGTTGACGGTTTCCTGCGGACTACGGTTAAGGATATTTTTGCCTGCGGAAGCGTCGTAGCTAAGGATAGCGTAATAATCAGTATGATGCTCGTGGATCATATTATCAGCCAAATGAAGGGAGAGAGATGTCAGACGTCTTAGTGCAATTAGGAGAGAAGGGCGCGGCAGCGGTATTGAATCTTACAAGAGAATCTTTGGATAAGACGATCGCGAAATCCGGTAAAGATACAGCGGTTGAATTTCCGGAAACTAATTATTATTTTCCTTTAATTAACGCTCTTCTGAATATAGAAGTCAAAAAATTAGGGGATTTATCTTTGGCCCTCAAAGAAATTGAATCCTTAAGTAAAGGTGTGGCTACCAAAACCGGCTTAGTCATTCCTTATTTAGGCGGGATTTTGAATAAAGGCGTCTCGACGTTGCTTTGTGAAGAAATTTTAGCGGGCTTGGCGGTAATGAATAAGGAGCATCCGAAGAACGGAATCGGTTTTATCCCGGATAAAATACTGCGCTCTTTGGGCCTGCAGCTGGTTGACGGAAGAATAGCCGGTATCGCGGTAATTTTAGGCCCGGCCAAAGATGAAGACGCGGCAGTCAGCTTGATACGTGATTTTCAATCTAAGAGTATCGTGAGTTTATTAGTCGGCAATATCAACGGAAAGACTTTACAGAAGCAGCTGGAAAATAAGGGAATAGAGTTAGGTTTAGATAATTATATTGTTCCGCTGGGAGAGGATTATCTCTCGGCGATTTACGCGGTTAACTTTGCGGTGCGCGCGCCCTTGATTTACGGCGGATTTAAACCCGGGCAATGGGAAGGAATAGCGGAGTATATCCGTAACCGCGTGCCCGCGTTTGTTCTACTCCTGGGGCATGTGGATGAAGTAATCGTAGCTACCGGCCTGGGCGCTTTAGCTTTCGGATTACCGATTATTACGGATTTAGAAGTTCCGCAATTAGGCAAAATCGAGACGACTTTATTTGAGGCTTTGGTTACGGAAAAGGATTATAAGAAACTTCCCTCCAAGTGCCTGCTTACCCGCGGAATTAAAGTAAAGATGGCCCAAGTGGCTGTTCCGGTTCCCTATGCCGCGGCTTTTGAAGGTGAGCGCGTAAGAAAAGAGCAGTTACAGGTAGAATTCGGAGGCAAGGCCAGCAGCGCTTTTGAATTTTTAAGCTCAAAAAAAGAGAATGAAGTTGATGACGGCAAGATCGAGATAATCGGCCCGGATATTGACGCGTTAGCGGCGGGAGTTAAATCCTTGCCTTTAGCGATTATTGTTGATGTTTACGGCCGTAAGATGCAAAAGGATTTTGAGCCGATTTTAGAGAGGCAGATCCACCGTTTCGTAAATTATGCCATGGGCTTGATGCACGTCGGCCAGCGGGATATGGATTGGATCAGAATAAGCCAAGACGCCTTTGCCAAAGGCTTCCGCTTAAAGCATATCGGCGTGATTTTACACGCGATGCTGCATCAGGAATATAGCGCTATCGTGGATAAAATCCAGGTCAAGCTTTATACCAAGCAGGAAGATGTGGATAGGCTGTTAGGGGGAGCGAAAAAAGTATTTGATGAGCGCGACGAGCGCATAAGCGGCATGACCGATGAAAGCGTGGATACGTATTATTCCTGTTTATTGTGCCAATCTTTTGCGCCTAATCATGTATGTATTGTGACTCCTGAACGCCTTGGCCTTTGCGGAGCCTATTCCTGGTTGGACGCCAAAGCTTCTTTTGAGATCACGCCTACCGGCCCGAACCAACCTATAGCAAAGGGAGCTACGCTTGATTCAAAATTAGGCCAGTGGGAGAATGTGAACGAGTTTGTAAAGCAGAAATCCAACAAGAGCATAGATAAGGTCAGCATGTATTCACTTATGGAATCACCGCAATCTTCCTGCGGATGTTTTGAATGTATCTTAGCGATAATCCCAGAAGTCAACGGAGTGATGATCGTGCACCGCGATTTCTCCGGTATGACTCCTTCCGGAATGAGCTTTACTACTTTAGCCGGTTCAGTAGGAGGAGGGGTGCAGACTCCGGGGTTCCTGGGCGTAGGCAAGCTCTATATCTTAAGTAAAAAGTTTATTTCTGCCGAAGGCGGGTTAGAGCGCTTAGTTTGGATGCCCAAGGAGTTAAAAGAGCTTTTAGGGGATAAGTTAAAGAGGCGGGCCCAAGAAATCGGCCAGCCGGACTTATTAGAAAAGATCGCGGATGAGACAGTTGCTACTAGTTCGGATGAGCTGCTGGCTTTCTTAGAAAAAGTCAAGCATCCGGCGCTAAATCTTGAGCCGTTGATGTAGATTTTTCTTGACGCGCGGTATTTAGCGTATATAATAACAACTGGTACATACCAATCAAATTCCTCAAAGAAAACTTGAAGAAGACAACCCTAATAGTCAATTGTTTTATATTCGCGTTTACTGCCTATCTCTTTGCCGCAGATAAGGTTGACAACGATAAACAGAATGAGTTAAGCGGGATGCAGGAGCAGGCCAGGGAATACCGCAGCGAAGGCTTAAAGCTTCAGGAATTAGGCGATCTGGAAAACGCCTTGAAATCATATCAAAAAGCGATAGAGGCTGATCCAACATATCCGGATGCCTATAATGACTTGGGTATAATTTATGAAGCTTATGATATGCCGGATAGGGCGGAAGAGAGCTATCTGCAGGTCATAAAGATCGACCCCTGCTTCTTAGGCGCCTACAGCAACCTCGCTCTTTTTTATGAAAGTAAGCGGGATTTAGCTAATGCCGCTTATTATTGGAAGAGAAGAGTGGAATTAGGGGATGAGAATGACCCCTGGACATTCAAGGCCCAGCAGCGCATAGAAGATATACAGCTTTCTTTGTCCCCGGATCCCGGAAAGCAGATGCGCAAAAGCGATATTGTGGACTTGATGCGCGAAGTTACTAATGATAAATTCTCCTCAAGGCTGAGTAGCCAGGACCTGGCCGCTAAGAAGATTAAAGAAGCCAAGATTAATTACGGTAAAAAGGATTATCCTAAAGCCATAACCGGGGCGTTGGACGCTCAATATCTGGACTCTTCGAATAAGGAAGCGGAAGATTTTGTGGAGAAGCAGATCCAGGCCAAGGCGAGAGCAAGATAAGAGACCAGAAAAAAGCAGAGTTTTCCTGCCAAAATTGAATTCCAATTATTCTAATAATGAATAAAAATAGATTATACCTGATAGACGCGACAGCTTTTTGCTATCGCGCGTTTTACGCGATAAGGGGGTTAAGCACAACTTTTGGCCAGCCCAGCGGCGCTATTTACGGTTTTATAAATATATTAAATAAATTATTAAAAGAGAATAAGCCGGAATACCTGGCAGCTTGTTTTGATGTTTCCCGGGATACTTTCCGGGCCAAAAAGTTCGCTGAATACAAGATCCAGCGGCCGCCGATGCCGGATGACCTCTCTTCGCAGATCCCTTTTATTAAGGAGATAATTTCTAATTACGGGATCAAGATTTTGGAAAAGGCCGGTTATGAAGCGGATGATGTGATCGCGACTCTAGCCAAAGAAGCCCAGGCCAAAGGCATGCATACCGTGATCATCAGTTCGGATAAAGATATATTACAATTAGTGGATAAGGACATCGAGGTTTATAGCCCGTATAAGGATGAAGGGATAACTTATGACGAGAAAATGGTTTTACAGCGCTTCGGAGTAAAACCGTCGCAAGTCCCTGATGTCATCAGCCTGATGGGCGATACGGCGGATAATATACCCGGAATACCCGGGATCGGAGAGAAGACCGCTTTAGGCCTGATCAGCGAATTTGGTTCGCTGGATAATTTGTTGGCTGACCCGGAAAAAATAAAGAAAGATAAGATAAGGGCAACGCTAAAAGAAAATATTAAACAGATAAAATTAAATAAAGAACTGGCGCTATTGGTGGATGACGTAAAACTGGATTTTAGCCCGCAAGACCTTAAAATAGGCGAAGCTAAGGCTAAAGAACTGGCCCGCTTATTCAAACATCTGGAATTTAAGAAGTTCTTAAAAGAATTGAATTTGGGAGACGCTACGGCCGCGGATATCAAAATAGAAGAGTGGAGTGAAAAAGATCTGAAGAAATTTATTGCATCTAAGGAAGACCTGTTTCTCTATGGGGATAGCCCGGATAATCTAGTTTTTGATCAGGGAGGAAAAATCCTGCGTTTGGAGAAGGATAACCCCGGATTAAAAAATATTTTAGCTGACCCTAAGATAAGAAAAATAAGCCATGACCTTAAGAAACTCAAAGTATCTTTAGCTAAAAATGATTTTAGCCTGGAAGGTTTGTATTTTGATACAATGCTGGCCGCCTATGTTTTAAATCCTTCTCAGGGCAGTTATACTTTAGAGGCTATTGCTTCAGATTATCTGGATAAATTTCCTCACGGGAAATTATTCAGTCCTCCGGAAGCCTTAAGCCTGATCAAAGATTTAAAGCCGAAGCTGGAAGTCGAGTTGAATAAGAAGAAAGCGGATAAGCTTTTTTACGATACGGAGATGCCTTTGGCCGAGGTGCTCGCCGGTATGGAGCTGTGGGGTATAAAGCTGGACCTAAAATTATTAAAATCGCTTTCGCTGGAATTAGAGGAGAAATTAACTAAACTGGTCAAAGATATTTATAAAACCAGCGGGTCCGAGTTTAATATTAATTCGCCTAAACAATTAAGAGTAGTCCTTTTTGATGAGTTAAAACTGCCGGTGATCAAGAAGACTAAGACCGGGCCTTCAACCGATGAAGATGTTTTAAATAAGCTCTGCGCTAAACATAAGCTTCCGGCGTTGTTGCTGGAATACCGTCAGCTGACTAAACTCAAAACTACTTATATTGATGCCCTTTTGGAATTAGCCGACCCTAAGACAGCCAGGCTGCATACTTCTTTTAATCAGGCGGCTACTGAAACCGGGCGCTTAAGTTCCAGCAATCCGAACTTGCAGAATATACCGATCAAGACCGAGATAGGCTCTAAGATCCGCAAGGCCATTATCGCGGGCGGAAAAGAAAATTGTCTTATCTCCTGCGATTATTCGCAGATTGACTTAAGGATTTTGGCGCATTTAAGCGAAGATGAGAATCTGGTTTCCGCTTTTAGGCGGGGCCTGGATATACATAAAGCGACTGCCGCCCTGATCTATGGCGTAGAGGAAAAAGAAGTGAACAGTGAAATGCGCGACCGGGCCAAACGCGTGAATTTCGGTATTGTCTACGGGCTTACTTCTTACGGCTTGAGCAAGGATCTAGGTATTCCGTTCGAAGACGCGCAAAGTTTTATTGACGCTTATTTTTCCCGTTATCCGGGAGTTAAAAAATATATAGATAGCCAGATCGCCCAGGCTAAAAAAGAAGGTTTCGTCACCACGATGTTGGGCAGGAGAAGGTATCTGCCGCAGATAAACAGTAAAAATCAGGCGGTAAGGCAATTTGCCGAGCGGCAGGCCGTGAATACGCCCATACAGGGCTCGGCTTCGGATTTAATCAAGTTGGCCATGATCGCGATAGACCGAGAGATTAAAAAGAAAGAGCTTAAATCGCGGATGGCCCTGCAGATCCATGATGAACTTTTATTTGATTTACCCAAAGATGAATTGCCTGCTTTGGCGGGGTTGGTCCGGGAGAGGATGGAGAACGCTTTAAAACTTAATGTCCCGGTGAAAGTGGATATAAAGAAGGGTCATAATTGGCTGGAAATGGAGGAAGTAAAATGAAGATAGTAATGTGCGCGTCAGAGGTGGTTCCGTTTGCGAAGACCGGCGGGTTAGCGGATGTAGCCGGAGCCCTGCCGTTGGCCCTGGAGAAGGAAAACCAGGAAATCATTATAATCATGCCGCGTTATAAAGCGATAGACGCAGCTAAATTTAATCTTAAACCATCTAAGAACGGAGTTTTAAGCGGAGTCTTAGGAAAAAATATTAAAGTTTATTTTATTGAAAACGCAGATTTATTTGACCGCGACGGCCTGTACGGAGACAAGAACGGCGACCATAAAGATAATTTAGACCGCTTTTCTTATTACTGCAGGAAATCCCTGGATTTATTAAAAGAGATCAATTTTAAGCCGGATATTATCCATTGCCACGACTGGCAGTCAGCGCTGGTCCCGGTATTCTTAAAAACGATTTACGCCAAAGACCCGTTCTATAAAAATATACGCACGATCCTGACAATACATAATATCGGCTACCAGGGGCTTTTCCCCAAGGATGAATTTGGGAAGCTGGGCCTGGACTGGAGCCTTTTTAGTATGGAAGGCCTGGAATTTTACGGCCAGGTGAACATACTTAAGGGCGGGATGATTTTTTCCGATATCATTAATACGGTCAGCCCGACCTACGCTAAGGAGATTCAAACTAAAGAATTCGGGTTTGGTTTAGAAGGGGTATTGAATAAACGCCGGAATTCTGTTTTCGGTATATTAAACGGCCTGGATTACGATATCTGGGATCCTCAATCCGACAAATTTATTGCTAAGAATTTCTCCGCGGATTCTCCGGAGGGTAAAGCTAAGGATAAAGAGGACCTCCAGGCGCTCTGTAAACTTCCCTTAAAGAAAGACGTGCCGTTACTCGGGATTGTTTCCAGGTTAGCCGAGCAAAAAGGTTTTGATATCCTCGCTGAAGGAATTGACGAGATATGCAAGATGAATATCCAGATGGTAATTTTAGGGACAGGCGATATAAAATACCATGAGGTCATGCAAAGTATGGTCGCTAAATACCCTAAAGTAATATCTTTAGCCTTAAAATTTGATGATACGCTGGCGCATAAGATTTACGCCGGAAGCGATATATTTATTATGCCTTCCAGATATGAGCCTTGCGGCCTGGGCCAGTTAATCAGCTTAAGGTACGGGACTATCCCGTTGGTCTTTAAAACAGGAGGTTTGGCGGACACGGTAAATTCAGAGAACGGATTTATCTTTGACAGTTATTCCAGGATACGGCTGGTTAAGACAATAAGGAAAGCGCTGGACGCGTTTAAGGATAAGGCCGGCTGGAGCGCGCTGGTTAAAAAAGCCATGAAATGTAATTTTTCGTGGGAGGCATCGGCCAAAAAGTATTTAGACTTGTATGCCAAGGCAAAAGCCAAAAAATAATAAGATTATAATCGGGCTTACCGGAAGTTTCGGAAGCGGTAAAAGCGCTGTAGCCGGTATTTTTGCCTCTTTCGGCGCTAAGATCATTGATGCCGATAAAATAGCGCACAGTTGCTTAAAACGCGGAAGCAGGATTTATAAAAAAGTGATCTTGGCGTTTGGCCCGCAAGTCATTGGAAAAAATAAGGAGATCGACCGGGGCATTCTTGGAAAAATAGTTTTTAACGATGAAAGTAAGCTCAAAAAATTAAACAGTCTAATTCATCCCGAAGTAATACGGGTGATCAAAAAGAAGATCGGCAGCCTAAAGAAAGGAGTAATCATTTTGGACGCGCCTTTATTGCTGGAGGCGGGGTTAAGAAAGAGGGTAGATAAGTTGGTCGTGGTAACCGCGGGAAAAAATAGGCAATTAAAGCGGTTGCTTAAGAAGACAGCGTTAAGCAGGGCGGATATCTTAAAGAGGATAAAATCTCAGATTTCGCAGAAAATGAAGTTACGCGTTGCGAATTTTAGAATAGATAATAGCGGTACATTAAAAGAAACCCGAAAACAAGTTGAAGAAATAAGGAGGAAGTTGTGGAAAAGTTAGATATAAAAAATCTAAAAGAAATGAAGATCAGCGAATTAAATAAACTGGCTAAAGAGCTTAACGCCAACGGCACCAGCGGCCTGAAGAAACAGGATTTGATTTTTAAGATTTTGCAGGCGCAGGCGGAAAAAGAAGGATTGATGTTCGGCGAGGGGGTCTTAGAGATCCTCCCGGAGGGTTTCGGTTTTTTAAGAAGCCCGAATTACAATTATCTTCCCTGTCCGGACGATATCTATATTTCGCCGTCGCAGATAAGAAAATTTGATTTAAGGACGGGAGATACGGTTTCCGGCCAGATCCGGCCGCCTAAAGAGGGTGAAAAATATTTTGCTCTGCTTAAGGTGGAGGCGGTGAATTTTGAGAATCCCGAGGAGGTAAAGGAGAAGGTCCTTTTTGACAACCTTACGCCGGTTTATCCTAAAGAGGCATTTAGCCTGGAGACTAAACCCGATGAAATATCCATGCGCATAATGAATTTGCTGGCGCCTATCGGTAAGGGGCAGCGCGGCCTGATCGTCGCCCAGCCTTATAGCGGGAAGACTGTGCTTTTACAGAAGATCGCCAATGCCATAACCACGAACACGCCGGATGTGGTTTTGATCGTCCTTTTGATCGACGAACGCCCGGAAGAAGTCACCGATATGCAGCGCCACGTTAGAGGCGAAGTCATCTCTTCTACTTTTGATGAACCACCGGAGAGGCATATCCAGGTAGCCGAAATTGTCCTGGAAAAAGCCAAGCGGCTGGTGGAGCATAAAAGAGATGTGGTAGTATTGCTGGATAGTATTACGCGTTTGGCCCGCGCTTATAACGCGGTTGTCCCGCATAGCGGTAAGGTTCTTTCCGGCGGTATTGATTCCAATGCTTTACAGAAACCTAAAAGATTCTTTGGCGCGGCGCGCGCGGTTGAAGAAGGCGGCAGCCTGACCATTATCGCCACCGCGTTAGTTGACACCGGCAGCCGGATGGATGAAGTTATTTTTGAAGAATTTAAAGGTACGGGAAATATGGAGACCCAGCTTGACCGGAACCTCTTCCAACGCAGGATTTATCCGGCGATTGATATCAAGCGCTCAAATACCCGTCATGAAGAGCTGTTGGTCAAGCCGGATGTATTGCAGAAAACCTGGATTCTAAGGAAGGTGCTCAATGAATTGAATAATGTGGAGGCGATGGAGCTTCTGATCGAGAAATTAAGTAAAACCAAGAACAACGAAGAGTTTTTAAACAGTATGAACCAATAAAAGCACCCCGCGCTAATCGGAGTTGCGCGGGTGTTGTGTCCGTACACAAAAAGGAGAGGGGAAAATGAAAGACAAGATACATCCGAACTACAAAGAAGCTACGATTATTTGCGCTTGCGGAGAGACTGTGCATACCCGTTCCACTAAACCTGCTATCAGAGTGGAGATCTGTTCCAAGTGTCATCCGTTTTTTACCGGCAAACAGAAGTTTGTGGATTCCGCCGGCCGCGTGGATAAGTTTATTAAGAAATACGCCAAGAAGCAAAAAGCGTAAGACTTAGGGTAAAATAGGAAACAGTGCGATGCTCGAAAAGTTAAAAAAACTTGAAGAACGCTATATTGAGCTGGAGCAGCTTTTAAGCTCTCCGGAGACCCTCGCTGACCGCGAGAAATCCAATAAACTGGCCAAGGAGCTTTCGGATATCCGGGAGCCGGTTGCTTTATACCGCGAGCAAAAGCGCGTCTTAAAAGAAATCCAGGAGATGGAGGCTGCGCTGGGGGAGAAGCACGATAAAGAATACCTGGAGTTGGCTAAAAAAGAGCTTGCCGAGTTAAGACCCAAGCTTAAGGCTTTAGAAGAAAAAATAAGAGAAGGCTTTATTGAAAAAGATAAAGATGCCGGCCGCGATATTATCGTAGAAATACGTCAGGGTACAGGAGGAGATGAAGCGGGTTTATTTGCCGCTGACCTTTACCGTATGTACACCAAATACGCGGCAAACAAGGGTTGGTCAGTTGAACTGATGTTCGCTGCCACTAACGAATCCGGGGGTTTTAAAGAAGTAGCTTTCAGCGTAAAAGGCAAAGACGCCTATAGCCGGCTGAAGTTTGAGAGCGGCGTGCATCGCGTGCAGCGTGTCCCTACAACAGAGGCCCAGGGAAGGATCCATACCTCAACCGCCACAGTCGCGGTCTTAGTTGAACCGGAAGAAGTGGATTTAGTGATTGAGCCGTCGGATTTAAGGATCGATACTTACCGTTCCAGCGGCCCGGGCGGCCAGCATATGCAAAAGACCGACTCGGCAGTCAGGATCACCCATATACCTACTAACGTTGTGGTTGCCTGCCAGGATGAGCGCTCGCAGCTAAAAAATAAAAACAAGGCGATGCGCATTTTACGGGCCAAACTTTTAGACGCTAAAAAAGAGGCAGAGTCCAAGAGGTTATCACGGGAGAGAAAATCCCAGATCGGCTCCGGGGACCGCAGCGAAAAAATACGCACTTATAATTTTCCTGACCGGCGGGTTACGGATCATCGTATAAATTTTACTATTCATCAATTGGAAGCAGTGCTAGAAGGCGGATTTGACGAAATATCGGAAGCCTTGATTAAAGCGGAAAAAGAGCGGAAAGAAAAGAGCTGATGAACGAAGCGGAATTATTATTTAGCGATTGCCTGGGTTGCCAGAGGGTAGATTTATACCTGAATAAAGATAAATGTTTAAGCCGTAAAGACGCGGCTTTTATCTCTTCGGCTTTAAGTAGAAGGATAAAAGGCGAGCCCATACAGTATATATTGGGAAAGACCGAATTTATGGGCTTGGAGCTAAAGGTTAATAGAAATGTTCTTATTCCCAGGCCGGAGACGGAGAGGCTCGTAGAGACAGCGATAGAATATGCTAACCGAGAAAATCCTACAAGAGTTTTGGACCTGGGGACAGGTTCAGGTTGTATCGCGGTAGCTTTAGCTAAATATTTGAAGGATTTAGAAATAGATGCCAGTGATATAGCGCCAGAGGCTTTAAGCGTGGCCAAAGAGAATGCCTTGCTCCACGCCGCCAAGATTAATTTTATCAGGAGTGATTTATTTGATAAGTTAGAATATAAAGAATATGGTATTATTGTCAGTAATCCGCCTTATATAGCAGAAGACCAGATAAGAAAATTACAGCCGCAGCTGCAATTTGAGCCAAAGGTGGCATTAGACGGCGGGAGCGACGGCCTGGATTTTTACCGCAAGATAATCTTAAAGGCGGCGGGTTATTTAAAGAGAAGCGGCCTCTTAATTATGGAAATCGGCTTTCAACAAAAAAAGGATTTAGAAAAAATATTTGACAGTCAAAAATTATTGGAAATAATAAAAGTAGTCCAAGACTATAATGATATAGAGAGGGTAATGGTCGCCAGAAAGGTAGAAGCGTATGGATAAATTAGTCATTGAAGGTGGGGTAAAGCTTAAGGGTGAAGTCACTATCTCAGGAGCCAAGAACGCGGTCCTGCCCATATTGGCGGCAACCCTGCTTACGGATGATGCCTGTATAATCAAAGGCGTGCCGGACCTGCGCGATACAAATACAATGATAAGGATATTGCGTTCTTTGGGTAAAAGCGCGGATCTGGAAAAAGGCATAGTTTCAATAAGTACACTTAAAAAGACAGGTTATGTCGCCGACTATAAACTGGTTTCAACCATGCGCGCTTCTTTTTGCGTCCTGGGCCCGCTTTTAGGCAAACTTAAGAAAGCCAAGGTCTCTCTTCCCGGGGGCTGCGTAATCGGCGTGCGGCCGGTAGATCTGCATTTAAAGGGGATAAAGGCGTTGGGCGCGGATATAAATATTGAGTCCGGTTATGTAATCGCCAAGGCTCAAGAATTAAAAGGTAACCACATTTATTTAGGCGGGGTTTACGGTTCATCGGTCCTGGCCACCGATAATGTGATGATGGCCGCTGTTTTAGCCAATGGCAAAACCGTGATTGAATCCGCGGCCTGCGAGCCGGAAGTAGTGGATTTAGCGGAATTTTTGGTTAAGATGGGAGCTAAGATCAAAGGCCAGGGCACGCCTATAATTGAAATAGAGGGAGTAAAGCGCCTGCACGGCGCGACACATACAATCATCCCGGATAGGATTGAAGCCGGGACAATGATCCTAGCTGCTCTGATTACCCGCGGAGACATTCTGATTAAAAATGTTTCTTATAAGCATTTAGGCGCGTTAATTGATCGGCTGGAAGAAGCGGGAGCAGGGCTGGTTAAAACCGATAATTCTATGCATGTAAGGTATAAAAATGAACTTAAAGCCATAAACGTTACTACGCTTCCTTATCCGGGTTTTCCCACAGATATGCAGGCCCAGATGATGAGCCTGATGAGCGTTACGCCCGGGATAAGCGTGATTACTGAAAAAATATATCCGGACAGGTTTATGCATGTCGCCGAACTTAACCGTATGGGCGCCCATATTCAGAGGGAAGGCCCGCACGCTATTGTTGAAGGGATAAAAGAACTTAGCGGCGCTCCGGTAATGGCTTCGGATTTACGCGCGTCCGCCTGTTTAGCCTTAGCCGGCTTGGCTGCCAAAGGCAAGACCAGCATATCCAGGATATATCATTTGGAGCGCGGATATGAAAATATTGAAGAGAAGCTGGAGAAATTAGGGGCCAAGGTCTGGAGAGAAAAAGAATGATCCTGATGATTGATAATTACGACTCTTTTACTTATAACCTGGTGCAGTATTTAAGTTCCTTGCGCCAGGAGGTAAAAGTCTTGCGTAATGACAAGATTACTGTGAGTGAGATAAATAAACTTAATCCTAAAAAAATAGTTATTTCTCCCGGGCCGGGCCGGCCGGAAGACGCCGGGGTCTCGGTTGAGGCGATAAAAGAATTCGCCGGTAAAATTCCCATTTTAGGGGTTTGTCTTGGCCATCAGGCGATAGGGTATGCTTACGGAGGAAAAATTATCGGCGCCAAGAAGCTTATGCACGGCAAGACCTCGATGATCTATCACAACAGCAAAGAGATATTCCGGGCCGTCCCTAATCCTTTTGAGGCCACGCGTTACCATTCTTTGCTGGTCGAGAAAAAGAGCCTTCCGGAATGCCTTCAGATCACCGCCTGGACCAAGGAAGATGAGATTATGGGCCTGAGACATAAAAAATATCCTGTTTGGGGAGTGCAATTCCACCCGGAATCCATTCTTACCAAATGCGGAATGGATATTTTAGCTAACTTTGTTAATCTATGATCATAAAAGAAGCGATAAATAAGTTAATCCAGAAGAAAGACCTTTCCGCTCACGAGATGCAGTCGGTAATGTATGATATTTTAAGCGGAGTGACGGATACCGCGGATATAATCGAATTTCTGACTTGTTTAAATAGCAAGGGAGAGACGATTGAAGAACTGACCGCGGCCGTAGAGATGATGCTTAAATATATTGACCCGATTATCGTGGATAAACCGAATATATTGGATACCTGCGGAACAGGAGGGGATAAAAAAGGCACGTTTAATATTTCTACCATTAGCGCTTTTGTGGCCAGCGGCGCCGGCGTTGTAGTCGCTAAACACGGCAACCGTTCAGTTTCCAGTATCTGCGGAAGCGCCGATATCTTAGAGGCATTGGGCGTAAATATAAATATGGATAAGGCAAAAATTAAGAAATGCCTTGAGGAAATCGGGATAGCCTTTTTATTCGCGCCGAACCTTAACCCGGCGATGAAAAATGTATCCCTGGCCCGTAAGCGCATAGCCTCTAAGACCATGTTTAATATTTTGGGCCCGTTAATCAATCCTGCCCGGGCGACCAATCAGCTGATCGGGGTTTATAGCAGCCAGTGGCCGCCGATTTTAGCCCGCGTCTTATATAATTTAGGGACCAAGCATGTTTTAGTAGTGCATGGCTTAGACGGCCTGGATGAAGTGACTACTACCGATAAGACGAAAATCTGTGAGGTTAATCACGGTGAATTTAAGGAATACGAAATAGCGCCGGAGGATTTTGGATTTAAGCGCGCCCGGCCGGAAGATCTTCTGGGAGGAAGCTTATTTGATAATGTCCAGATAGCTTTGGATATTTTAGATGGTAAAGACGGTTCCCGGCGGGATATAATCTTGCTGAATGCGGGATGCGCAATATACGCGGCGGATAAAGCCGGCTCGATCAACGAAGGCATAAAACTAGCCGCAGAGTCAATAGATAGCAAGGCGGCTTTAAGAAAACTGGAATTATTGAAGAAGTATTCACGGTAATGGCAAAAATAGACACCTTAAAAGAGATCATCCTAAAGAAAAAAGAGCGCCTGGCTTTAGCTAAGCAGCTTCTTCCTGAAGAGGAATTAAAAGCCAAGGTTCAGGGGCTTAGTCCTACCCGGCCGTTTATTAAGGCGTTAAGTAAGCCGCGCCAGATTTCCCTGATCGCTGAAATAAAAAAGGCTTCGCCTTCGCAAGGCCTAATCCGGCAGGATTTTAACCATCTGGATATTGCCAAAATCTATCAGGAGGCAGGAGTCCAGGCGATCTCGGTTGTGACCGAAGAGGATTATTTTCTGGGGAGTATTTCTTATATTAATGAAATAAAAAATATAGCCGCGGTCCCGGTATTAAGGAAAGATTTCATTATTGAGCCTTATCAGGTTTACGAATCCAGGTTTTACGGGGCTGACGCCATACTACTTATCGCGGATTTGCTCACCCAGGATGAAATAACCCAATTTATGGCCCTGGCTACGCAATTGAATATGGATTGTTTAGTGGAAGTGCATAATGAAAAGGAACTAAAAAAGGTCTTAAAATTAAAAGGGGTAGCGCTTATCGGCATAAATAACCGGGATCTGCATACCCTGGAGGTTGACCCTAAAACGACTGAAAAATTATATACCTTGATTCCCAAGGATAAAGTAGTAGTTGTAGAGAGCGGGCTTAAGACTTATCAGGATATCCTGTTTTTAAAAATTCTGGGGGTCAGCGCGGTTTTAATCGGTACGGCTTTTATGCAGGCGGAAAATATCAAGGCTAAGGTCGAAGAACTAATGGGATGGTAAAGGTAAAAATTTGCGGGATAACGAATCTGGAAGACGCCTTAGCCAGCCTTTTTAGCGGAGCAAATGCTATTGGCTTTGTATTTTATAAGAAGAGCCCCCGCTTTATTCAGCCGTTAAAGGCCAGAAATATCGCGCGTATCCTGCCTAAAAAGATTTTAAGGGTGGGCGTATTTGTCGATGAAAAATTGGCGCAGGTAAAAAAAATCGCCCAGCTTTGCGATCTGGATCTGCTGCAATTCCACGGGAATGAGAGCGCGGAATATTGTAATAAATTTAAGGGTTATAAAGTCGTCAAGGCTTTCCGGGTAAAGAAAAAATTAGATTTATCCGCGATATTAAAATATAAGGTTTTCGGTTACCTTTTTGATACCTTCTCTAAAAACGCGGCCGGAGGCACAGGAAGAAAGTTTAACTGGAATTTATTAAAGAATATAGATAAAATAAGTGGTCAGGTTTTTTTGTCCGGTGGATTAACCAGCGCGAATGTGTTCAGCGCGATAAACAAACTTCATCCGGATTGGGTGGATGTCTCCAGTGCGCTGGAAGCAAAACCGGGCCAGAAGGACCATAAAAAGATAAAGAAATTTATTGAGGCGTTAAAATGAAAAGATGCCCGTATTGCGCGGAAGAGATACAGGATGAGGCGCTGAAATGCAAGCATTGCGGTGAATTTTTAAAGAAGAAGAAAAAATGGCTGAATTGTCTTTTGGGTTGCCTGATCGGCTTTGTGGGTTTCATAATTTTGGTAAATATTTTTATAGCTTTGACCTTTGTGCTGATTAAGGCTATGTTTTACGGGATATTTTATTCCCCGGCGCATAATTACCCGTGGAATATCCCCGGCCCCGGGCTAGGCGGGCCTATTTGGAATGATTTGATTGAAGGCGTAAAGATGTTTTGGGAGAGGGTTACATTATAAATGGAAAAAAAATTACCGGATAAATCCGGGCATTTTGAGGAATTTGGCGGCAGGTTTGTTCCGGAGACGCTGATCTTTGCCCTGGATGAATTGGAAAAAGAATATAAAAAGGCGAGAAGAGATAAGCAGTTTAAGACGGAGCTTAAATTTTATTTAAATGAATACGCCGGCCGGCCAACGCCGTTATATTTTGCTAAGAAGCTCAGCCGGCATCTAGGCATAAATAAAATATATCTTAAAAGGGAAGACCTTTTACATACCGGCGCGCATAAAATAAATAATACTCTGGCTCAGGCGCTTCTGTGCCTGCGGATGAAAAAACCGCGGGTAATCGCGGAGACCGGCGCGGGCCAGCATGGCGTAGCTACCGCTACGGTTGCGGCCCTCTTTGGATTAAAATGTGATGTTTATATGGGCCAGGAAGATATGGAAAGGCAGAAGCCCAATGTTTTCCGTATGCAACTGCTGGGCGCGAATGTGATCCCGGTAAAAAGCGGCTCCCGGACCTTAAAAGACGCGATGACCGAGGCTCTGCGCGATTGGGTGACTAATGTGCGCGATACGCATTATATCATCGGTACTGTTGCCGGGCCGCATCCCTATCCGATGTTGGTAAGGGATTTTCAGTCGGTGATCGGAAGCGAATCCAAGGTCCAGCTTAAAAAGAAAGAAAAACGTCTGCCGGATTACCTGGTTGCCTGCGTAGGCGGAGGAAGTAATGCCCTGGGGTTATTTTATCCGTTTGTTAATGACAAAAAAGTAAGGTTTATCGGGGTGGAAGCCGGCGGAAGAGGATTATCTAGCGGTAAACACGCGGCTACTTTAGTGAACGGCGATATAGGCGTTTTACATGGCTCAAAGTCAGGTTTATTAGAGGATAAATTCGGCCAGGTCAGCCTTACGCATTCTATTTCTGCCGGGCTGGATTATCCCGGGGTCGGGCCGGAACATGCCTATTATAAGAAAATCGGCCGGGCTGAATATGTCGCGATCAACGATAAAGAAGCCCTGGAAGGGTTTGATTTACTTTCTAAGTTAGAAGGAATAATTCCGGCGTTAGAATCAGCGCACGCTATCGCCTATTTAAAGAAGTTAGCTAAGAAAATTAACCGGAAATCAATTGTTATAGTCTGCTTATCCGGCAGGGGAGATAAGGACTTGGGAATAGTGACTAAAGGCAAAATATGAACCGCATAGATAAAAAATTTCAAGAATTGAGAAAGAAAGGAAAAAAGGCTTTTATAGCTTTTATCACCGCGGGTTTCCCTAATCTCCATATAACTGAAAAACTTATTTATGAGTTTGATAAAATAGGAGTGGATATTTTAGAGTTGGGAGTCCCGTTTTCCGATCCTATGGCCGATGGCCCGGTGATCCAGGAGGCTTCTTCCCAAGCTTTAAGGAAGGGCACGCATCTTATTGATATATTGAATCTGGTTAAGAAGGCCCGCAAAAGCGTCAATATACCTATTTGCCTGATGACTTATTACAATCCGGTCTTTTGTTTTCCGGATAAAAAATTTATTGCCCAAGCCAAGGAATCCGGCGTAGACGGATTGATTATACCGGATTTACCTCCTGAAGAGGGCAGGGATTTTATCCAGGCGGCAAACAGACGAGGCCTGGATGTGATTTGTTTTCTTTCTCCGACTTCCAGCCTGAAAAGAGTAAAATTAATCTCCAGGGTCTCTAAAGGTTTTATTTATTATGTTTCTCTGACCGGAGTAACCGGAGAGCGCAATAATCTTGATTCCGGGATCCGCAGGCAGATCAATCTGATCAAGAAATATACCAAAAAGCCGGTTTGTGTCGGCTTTGGCGTATCAACTTCGTCTCAGGCCAGAGAGATTAAAAGTTTTGCTGATGGCGTTATTATCGGAAGCGCGATCGTCAAGAAGATAAAGGAAAATAGCGGTAAGGCTGATTTAGTAAAAAGGGTAAGTAATTTTGTCAGCGGGTTAAAGGCATGAAAAATATTTATAAAAAGACGCGTTTAGATAACGGATTAAAGATCATCAGCCATAATATGCCTAAGCGGGAGTCGGCGGCGTTGGGTATATGGATAAATGTGGGCGGAAGATACGAGGGCTTACGAAACAAAGGCGCGGCGCATTTCTTAGAGCATCTTTTGTTTAAGGGGACCAAGAACTATTCCTGCCGGCTGCTTAAGGAATCTATTGAGGGTATCGGAGGGTCCCTAAACGGTTTTACTTCGGAAGAGCTTACCTGCTATCTGGTGAAAGTGCCGGCTGCGCGTCTGAATACGGGCTTAAATATTTTAGCGGATATGGTGATCAATCCCCTGCTTTTTACAGGCGATATTAAAAAAGAAAAGACAGTCATTCTGGAAGAGTTAAAGATGTACAGGGATCTTCCTCAGAGTTATGTGTATGAGCTTCTGGATGAATTGCTCTGGCCAAAGCAGCCCCTGGGTTCACCCATCATAGGCACGGTTGAATCCGTAAAGAGCATAGGCAGAAAAGAGCTGTTAGATTTTAAAGAGAGCTATTATACCGCTTCCAATATCGTGGTCAGCGCCTGCGGCAATCTGGATAGCCTAAAATTAGAGCGCTCTGTAAATAAGATATTCTCCAGACTCCCAGCTAACAGGCTAAACACTTTTCAGCGAGTCAGAGAAAATCAGGACGCGCCGGCTTTTAAACTTTTCCATAAAGAAACCGAACAGACCCATATGGCTTTGGGATTCCGGAGTTTTAAGAGGGAACATCCTTTGAAACACGCCTTGGGCATGCTCCATGTCATATTAGGCGCTAATATGTCCTCGCGCCTCTTTGATGAAATCCGGGAGAAACGCGGGCTGGCCTACGAGATAGGTTCGCTGGTCAAGCGTTTTCAGGATACCGGGGCGTTTATTGTGCACGCGGGAATTGATAATAAGCAAGTATTAGAGGCTATACCCCTGATTTTGAAAGAATTAAAGAAAACCCGAAATAATCTGGTTACTGCCGGTGAATTCAGGCGGGCGAAAGAATTTTATATCGGCCAATTAAGGCTGGCCTTAGAGGATACTTTAGAACATATGCTTTGGATAGGTGAAACTACTCTTAAGCTGGATAGAACATTTTCTTTAGAGGATATCATTGCTGAAGTGAATCGTGTGGATAGGGCTAGTATCCGGGAAGCCGCGGCTGAGATATTTGATGACAAAAACATTAATTTAAGCCTGATCGGGCCGCTTTCGGGGATAGAAGATAAAATACGGAAAGCCTTATCAGTAGGATAAGAATATGACAACCATAATTATAATAATTGTGTTTATGCTCCTGGCGGTTATGTCTTTTTTCTTTGCCATCTCGGAGACTTCAGTTATCGGCTTAAGCAAAATCCGCCTGCGCCATATGGTTTCCAAAGGCGTAAAAAATGCTCAGAATGTTCAAAACTTGGTTACCAAGTTGGATAGGTTCCTTGCCGCTATTCTCATCGGAGACAACTTTGTAAATACCGCTATTTCGGCGATTGTGACCGCAGTCTGTACTCCTATATTTGGTTTTAGTTTTGGGACCATCATTGCTACATTCATTGCGACATTCTTTGTGCTTATTTTCTGTGAGATGACCCCGAAAATACTGGCGACCAAGCATATGGAGAAATCCGCGCTTTTTATCGCTCCGATTATGGAAGTTTTACTCAAAGTACTGAACCCCGCGGTTAATTTCTTTATCAGCATCAGTAATTTTATTCTTCAACTGTTTAAAATAGGCCCAAGTAAACGGTCGCCGCTCATCACGGAAGAAGAGCTGCGCCTGATGATAGAAGTAGGTAAAGATGAGGGGGTTTTAAGCGACGAAGAAAGGAAGATGCTGCACCGTATCTTTGAATTCGGGGATACTAAGGTAAAAGATGTCATGGTCCCTAGAGAAAAAATGGTGGCGGTCAATATTAATATTACTTCGGAAGAGTTATTGAATATGTTTGTGGAAGAAGGGCATGCCCGGCTTCCGGTGTATAGCGGGGCTATTGATAATGTAGTGGGTATTATTTATGCCCGCGACCTCCTTTATATATTAAGGGATAAGGGCCTTTTCCTCTTGCAGGATCTGGTCCATGAGGCTTATTGTGTCCCGCAGGGGATGCAGGTAAGTGAGCTCTTAAGAAAGTTTCAGAAAGATAAAGTGCAGATCGCTATAGTCGTGGATAGCGCTAAGAAGACGCTGGGGCTGGTTACTTTAGAGGACCTGACTGAAGAAATTGTCGGAGAAATAAAAGAGGATCAGGCTAAGGGTCCAACAAATAAAAATTGACCTTTGATTTTTCAGTTGTATAATAACAATAGAAGTTAATACTAACAAGGAGGAAGGAAATGGCAGAGAAAGGTTATTGCGTAAAGTGCAAAGATAAGAAAGAAATGAAAGATGAGCAGAAGGTAACCATGAAGAACGGCCGTCAGGCGATGAAGGGCAAATGTACATCATGCGGCACAGGCATGTATAAGATTCTAGGTAATTCCTAGATTTTAAAAGAAAAAGAGGTCAGGCTCAATAGATACAAAAAAGTTAGCTCAACGTATTGCGGCAGCAGCTAAGTCTAAAAAAGCGCAGAAGGTGGTAATCTTAGATATGCGTAAGGTTGCTTCCTTCTGCGATTATTTTATAATTTCTAGCGCTACATCCTTAAGGCAGGTAGGCGCGATCGCCCAGGGTATAGCGGAGGATCTAACTAAGGATAACCTAAAACCTCTTTCCAAGGTGCCTATCGGGGATGAAAGCGGGTGGGTGGTCCTGGATTTTGCTTCCGTAATAGCCCATGTATTTTATAAACCGCTGCGCGAACATTATTGTTTAGAGCGCCTGTGGTCTGACGCTAAAAAGGTCAGAGTGGTTAGGTAGTTCCCCTCCAGAGATTTTCAAACTTACATGAAAGAAAATATCCAAGACCAGATTATTGGGTTAGTCAAAGAGGCGTTGAAGGAAACGGGCCAAGCGTCTTCTTTAACCGAAGAATTGTATCTGGATATCCCAGGGGCAAGCCGTTTCGGAGATTTCTCGACTAATGTCGCTCTGCGCCTGAGTAAGGCGTTAAATAAGCCTCCCCGGGAAATCGCCGTGGATTTAATAGGCAGGATCAATAAGCAGGCAGAAAAATCCCCCTTAAAAAATTATATTAAAGAGATTAAAGTGGAAGGAGCAGGTTTTATCAATTTTTATCTTGAGCCTAAATATTTATACCAGGAATTAGAGGTTATCTTAAAAAAAGAAAAAGAAGCCCTGCGGCTGGATTTAGGTAAAAATGAACCCGTTTTAATTGAATTTGTCAGCGCTAACCCGACCGGCGCTTTATCGGTCGCTCATGCCCGTCAGGCAGCTGTCGGCGATGCCCTGGCTAACATCCTGAGCTTTTTAGGTTTTAAGGTCAGCCGGGAATATTATCTTAATGATGAAGGCAACCAGATAAATATTCTGGGTAAATCCGTAGAGCTGAGAATGAAAGAAAATTCCGCAGAAAAGACGGATTTCCCGGAGAATTATTACCAGGGCGAATATATTTATGACATAGCTAAAAAAGCAAAAGAAAAGAAGATTAAAACCGAGGACCTGGGTGATTTTGCCGCAAAATTTATTTTGGACATAATTAAAAAAGAGTTGGATGATTTCGGGGTAAGATTTGACTGTTGGTATTCGCAAAAAGGTCTGGGGAAAAGCGATAAAATTCCGAAGGCTTTTGAGCTATTAAAGAAGAAAGGTTTTCTCTATGAGCAGGAAGGAGCCCTCTGGTTTAAGTCCAGCGCTTTTGGAGACGATAAAGACAGGGTCGTCCTAAAAAGTGACGGAACTTATACGTATCTGGCTCCCGATATCGCTTATCATGACGATAAATACAAGCGCGGATTCAAGTGGTTGATTAATCTTTGGGGCCCGGACCATCACGGCTATATCAGCAGGCTTAAAGCTTCAGTCGCGGCATTAGGTAGGGACCCTGCTTCGCTATCGATAGTTATCGTGCAGTTGGCCACGATATTCCGGGATGGCTTGCCTATACAGATGTCTACGCGCCGGGGAGAATACATAACCTTAAGGGAAGTCTTAGACGAAGTGGGTAGGGATGCCGCCAGATTTTTCTTTATTATGCGGCGGACTTCCAGCCACTTGGATTTTGACCTGGATGTAGCCAAGGCTCAGACTTCCGAGAACCCGGTTTATTATGTGCAGTACGCCCATGCCCGTATTTGCAGTATCTTGCGCAGTGCGACAGTAAAATTAAATAAAAACGCGGACCTGGCGTTATTAAAAGAGAAAGAAGAGCTGGATCTGATCAAAAAAATACTGCAATTTTCTTATATCCTCAATGCCTGCCTTAAGACCCAGGATCCTTATATGCTGACTGTTTATCTGCAGGAGCTTTCGGAAACGTTCCATAAATTTTATGATTTGCATCGTGTTTTAACCGATGACGCTAACCTTACCCAGGCCCGCCTTGGCCTTATTGAAGGCACGAGGATTTTAATCGCTACCGGTCTGGATTTGTTAGGCGTTTCTACCCCCGAAAAGATGTAATTTATGCATTCCCACAAGATATTAAGAATCGCTTCCGGCCAAACACACCTTCAGAATACCTTAAGCCAAGAACTAAAAATATCCAAAATACTCGCCCAGGTTTTAATTAACCGCGGCCTATCCGGGGTAAGCGAAGCCGAGAGGTTCTTAAACGTCAAAATAAGCCATATGCATGACCCTTTTTCTTTTCTTCAGATGCAGGGCGCGGTCAAGCGCATTAAAGAGGCGCGCAGCAGAAAAGAAAAGGTCATGATTTTCGGAGATTATGACGTTGACGGTATAACCAGTATGGCTTTGCTTAAGGATGTTTTAAGCAAAACCGGTTTGGAAGTCGCGCATTATATGCCGCATAGGGTAAAAGAGGGGTATGGATTGACCAAAAATATTGCCCATCTCGCAAAAGAAAATAAAATAAAACTCCTGATCACCGTTGATTGCGGAATAGCTAATCACCGCGAAATAGCAGAATTAAAAAAACATAATATTGATACGATCATTACCGACCATCATGAGCCGCAGACAGATATATTGCCGCCGGCTTTAAGCATAATTAATCCTAAGGTCAAGGGCTCAGGTTATAAATTCCGGGAATTAGCCGGGGTAGGCGTTGTTTATAAACTCTGTCAGGCCTTGAGCAATTCCAAGCTACTGGAAGACCTGGATTTGGTCACTTTAGGCACGGTCAGCGATGTTGTCCCTTTGACCGGGGAAAACCGGGTAATGGTTAAAGAGGGTTTATTGAAGCTCTCCGGAACCAAGAGGCCGGGATTGAGGGCGTTGATCGAGGGAGCCGGAATTAAAAATAAAACTTTTAGTTCTACCTCGGTGAGCTTTATCCTTGGGCCGCGTTTAAACGCCTCAGGCCGCATGGATTCGGCGGAAACTTCTTTAAGTTTACTGATGACCTCTGATATTAAAAAGGCGAAAGATTTAGCCCTGGAGCTTGAGCAGCACAACCGGGCTCGTCAGAAAATAGAAGGGAAAATTCTAGAGGAGGCGCAGGAGCTTATAAATAAAGAGGTTAATTTTAAAGAGCATAAAGTTATTGTTGTGGCTAAAGAAGATTGGCATCAGGGGGTTTTGGGGATAGTGGCCTCCAAGCTGGCGGATAGATTTTATCGTCCGGCAATCGTGATTTCGCTGAGTAAAGAGATGTGCAAGGGTTCGGCCCGCTCAATAAAGAATTTTCATCTTTTTAACGCTTTAAGTTCTTGCCGCGAATTCCTGCAGGCTTTTGGCGGACATGCCCATGCCGCCGGGCTGATGATTGCCCGGGATAATATTGAGGATTTCAGGAAGAGTATAAACCGCTTGGCGCAGGAAAAGTTGTCCCTGGAAGACCTCATGCCTAGCTTAGATATCGATATGGAGTTAAATCTTGCGGATTTAAATGAGGATCTGGTAAGGGAGCTGGAGAGGTTAGAGCCATTCGGCGCGGGAAACCCGGAGCCGCTTTTTTATACCAGGGGGCTTAAGCTTAAAGGCCAGCCGCAGAGCTTGGCCCGCCAGACCTTAAAATTCTGGGTCAGCGATGGAAAATCCAGTTTTCAGGTAATCGGTTTCGGAATGAATGGTTTACGTTCAAGCCTTATTGCGGCAAAATCCCTGGATATGGTCTATGTGCCGCGCAGGGATAACTGGCTTGAGGACTCTTCCATAATTTTAGAGGCGAGGGATATATTCTTTAGGTAGGTTAAAAAGAGTATTTTTTAAACTTTTTTAAGGTTGCCTTTTTTGATGCATTTTGCGCAGACATAAACTTTCCGGGGATGCCCGTCAATTAAGATACGCATCTTTTGCAGATTGGGAAGGAATTTGCGCATAGTCCAGCGGCTGATTTTAGAACCTGTGCCGCCTTTGGCTTTATATTGGCCCTTGCGGGTAACAGTTTTACCTTTGAGCGCGCCTTTTCCACAGATAGCACATTTTTTAAGCATTTTTACTACTCCTTGATTATTAGTTACATAAGTATACTTGAAATAGCGGTATTGTCAAGGTAAAATAAACTGTAGATATTTTGCTCTTCGGGTATTGTCCGCGTGCGAAATTTTTCGCCGTGTGCTACGGTTTACGGCTCGCTCCGGCAGCGCAAGGTTCCTCACGCATAAGGGTATTGCCTGCACTCGCCGTAAAGCCTTGCACACAATTGCCGAAAAATTTCTAATTGCACGCTTAACAATACCCTCAAGCAAAATATCTATAATGTATTAATAGCGGATGGATCGGTTTGCCGCTTTCTGCGGCAAGCTAGCCGCGTTAAGATATTTATATGGATAATATACTGGAAGGATTAAATAAGGAGCAGAAGGAGGCGGTGATCCATAAAGAGGGGGCTCTTTTGATCATTGCCGGAGCGGGAACCGGCAAAACTACCGTGATTACCCGCAGGATCGCCTGGCTTCTTTCCGAAGGCTTATGTAAAACCAATGAAATCCTGGCCCTTACCTTTACGGATAAAGCGGCGCGCCAGATGCAGGAACGCGTGGATGAATTAGTCCCTTACGGGTATACGGATATCTGGATATCCACCTTTCACGCTTTTGGCGATAAACTCCTGCGGGAAAACGCGCTGATTGCCGGGTTAGACCCGGATTTTAAGGTTTTAACCCAAAGCGAAGCAGCGGTATTCTTCCGGGAACATATCTTTAATTTTAATTTAAATTATTTCCGGCCTCTGGCCGACCCTACGCGTTTCGTTGAAGCTTTGATCCAGATCTTCAGCCGGGCCAAAGATGAAGATATCTCGCCCGAAGAATATATAAAATTCGCTCAAGAATTAAGTTTAAAGGCCAAAGAGGATCCGCAGGACCTGGCCCTTCAGGAGGAATCCATTCAACAGGCAGAAGTTGCCCAGGCCTATGCCAAATATCAGGAGTTATTGGCTAAAGAAGGAATGCTGGATTTTGGCAATCAGTTTTATCTAGCCTTAAATCTTTTACGCGCGCACCCGGCGATCTTAAAGAAATATCAGAGGCAATTTAAGTATATTTTGGTCGATGAATTTCAGGATACCAATTTTACCCAATTTCAGATCGTCAGTCTATTATCCGCCGGTTTTAAGAATATTAATGTCGTGGCTGATGACGACCAGTGTATCTATAGATGGCGCGGGGCAGCCTACAGCAATGTCTTAAATTTCATCAAAGAGTTTCCCGAAGCCAAAAAGATCAGCTTGATTCAAAACTACCGCTCTACGCAGCCGATCCTCGATTCTGCTTATCAACTGATCCAGAATAATAATCCTGAGCGTTTTGAGGTCAAGGCAAATATAAATAAACACCTGATCGGGGTTTCCAAAGAGGGGAAGGGGCCGGTACATCTGCATTTTGATACTGTATCTACCGAAGCGGATAACGTAGTAAAGATAATTAAAGACAAAGTCAAAAGGGAGAGTTTTAAATACAATGACTTTGCGATCCTGGTCCGTTCTAATTCCGACGCCGAACCTTTTGTCCAGGCGCTGAATTTAGAGGATATCCCCTGGCAGTTCAGCGGGAATCAGGGGCTTTACTCCAGAGAAGAGGTCAAACTCTGCATTAATTTTTTAAGGGCGGTAGCTAATCTCTCCGACTCCTTAAGCCTCTATTATTTAGTCAGCTCGGAAATCTACGGATTGAATTTGATCGATCTTAATTCCTGCAGTCATTACGCCCGGCGCAGGAATAAGCCGCTTTATGCGGTTTTTACAGAGTTGGAAAAAATAGAAGAATTAAAGAGCGTGGGAGAGGCAAGCCGTAAAAAAATAGAAAACATCTTAGCGGATTTGGAGAAATTCCTGGGGATTTCCCGCCAGGAATCAACCGGTAAGCTGCTTTACGCGTTTCTTACCGATACCGGTTACTTGAAGAAACTCACCCAAACGCAAAATCTGGAGAATGAAACCAAGATCCAGAATATCGCCAAGTTTTTTAATAATGTGCGCGATTTTGAACTGGTGGCCAAAGAGGACCGGGTAATCAGTTTTGTGAATTACCTTAATTTATTAATTGAGGCCGGGGATGACCCGCCGACAGCCGAAGCTGACCTGGATACTGACGCGGTGAATATCCTGACTATTCATAAAGCCAAAGGCCTTGAATTTAGAGTCGTATTTTTGGTAAGCCTGGTGCAGGGTCGTTTTCCCTGGCCGCGGCGTTCGCAATCAATAGAGCTGCCGGATTCTTTAATCAAGGAAGTTTTGCCTACGGGAGATTTTCACATTCAGGAAGAACGCCGGCTATTTTATGTAGGGATGACCCGGGCCAAAGAAGAATTATACTTAACCAGCGCTGAAGATTACGGCGGAAAACGCTTACGCCGGGTAAGCCAGTTTGTTTTTGAGGCTTTGGGCACTGAAGCTAAGGAAAAGGAAAAGAAAAAAGCTAGCTCCCTGGAGGCAATCCAGCGCTTTGCTCCAAAAAAAGATTCAGTGAAGCCGGCAGCCAAGAAAATCGACCCCGAAACCCCCGTGCATTTAACTTATTATCAAATCGATGATTACCTGACCTGTCCTTTAAAGTATAAATACGTAAATATTTTGCGCGTGCCGATCATGGAACACCATACGGTCATTTACGGACGGGCAATGCATGCAGCCGTGACCAAGTATTATCAGTATCGCCTCGCCGGTAAGAAAATGCAATCAGGCGAACTTCTGGACGCCTTTCGCAATAGTTTTGACCCGCAGGGATTTTTGGATAAGGCGCATCAGGAAGAACGTTTTAAAGTCGGCCTGGAGGCGTTGAACCGCTTCTTCCACGCGGAAGAAAAACGCGCAGCCCAGCCAAAATTCATTGAAAAAGATTTTTCATTTATGTTTGATGGGAATAAGATTACCGGTAGGTTTGACCGCGTAGATGAAGAGGCTAAAGAAACGGTGATCGTGGATTTTAAAACTTCAGAAGTCAAAGACCAAAAAATCGCGGATAAGAAAGCTTCAGAGAGCCTGCAACTCGCGCTTTATTCTTTGGCCTATCAGGATATTTTCAGGAGGTTGCCCAGCCGGGTTGAACTTTATTTTTTGGAATCAGGGATCATTGGAAGTTACAAAATTGAAGAAGAGGATTTGGATAAAATAAAGGATAAGATAAAAGAAGTCAGCGAGGGGCTCCGTAAACAGGAGTTTGGAGCCACGCCTGCTTATATGGCCTGCAGCTATTGCGCTTATAACCAGATCTGTCCATCTGCCCAGATGCGTTAGCTCCGGAGGAGGATATGGAGGTAAAGATAGGCCATCTTAAGGTGCATATTTTTAAGATCAAAAACCGTAGAGGGTTTGCCGCGGTTTGCTGCGAGCATCTTACTGAAGGCAAGACGCCCCAGGAAGCAACCGAACGCATGCATAAGGCTTTACGCAGAAGCAACAGAAAAGAAATCCGGTAAAAAGTTTTTGTAAAAATTCAAAAAAATACTTGAAATTCATTAGTTTTATGTTATATTTTAGATAGATTTAGAAAGAAAGCGTTTTCGCTGGAGGTACGAAGGCGCTTATAATACGGTTAAGTAAACCAGAATGCCACGAAAGAACAAGGGTCGGCTTTCTGGTTTTTTGTTTGTTACTAAATAAAGAGATTAAAAAAGGAGTTAGGAAATGGCCGTTAAATTAAGAAAAATCTTATCTTTAGCCTTAACCATTAGCTTACTCTTCCAGCAGGTAGGTTTTGCCAGTATAGCTACAGAACTAAACATCTCCGGTTACCTTTCCCGTATGGGTAGCAACTTAGCAGTTGAAAAATTCCGTCCTGCGCACCTGCGTTATTTCTCTTACGATAGCCTAAATGATAATTTTAAGGTACTTCTGGATAAAGGCGACCTTAAGAATATAGGAGATAAAGAACTCCAAAGCTCTACCCAAACCCTCTTGAGCTACTTTTTAGTCGGCGTAACCCTGCCGGATAGTATGTTTTGGGTAAACTTAAGGCCTGACTCTGAAGACCAGATCATTGACCAATACTTAGAGAAGACGGATGTGGGTAGAATTATGCTCGCCGCAGACCTCCAGCTAAAGAAAGACACTGCTCTTTTTACCTCACCCCAGACCCCTGAAGGCAGGGAATACTGGGATAGGCTCTATAAGAAGGCAGCTGAGCTTTACGGTTATGATAATGTCAGTATCCCTACCCTAACTAGGCCCTGGATAGTCCCCGGAGAGATAATTGTTAGAGAGTCTCAAGACTCAGCCTATGTCTATAAGGCTAATCTTAAGGTAATGTTAGAGCAGGATTACTTAAAAGACTCTGCTACTTACAACTTCAAAGATGAACGCTCTAAAGCCCTGAATGAATACTCTTCCGAACTTATCCGTGAACTGATTATCCCTAAACTCACTAAAGAAGTAAACTCCTCTAAGAGATATGCTCCCCTAAGACAAGTCTATTACTCTTTAATTCTCGCTCGCTGGTTTAAACTGCGCTTTAGCGGCAAAACCGGCACCTACGCTTCTTTAATCAATACCAAAGACCTGACTAACCTAATTTCCAAAGAATCCTGGACCAAAACCGATTATTTTAAGCAATATCAGAAATCCTTCTCCCAAGGCGAATATAATATCCAGGAGCCAGTGCGTACTCCTACCGGCCAGGTAATCAGGAGTTACTTTAGTGGGGGAATAAATATCGCCAGCAGCGCTATTAATACTCGGAATGGAATTATTCTTTCCAATGATAATGCGAATAAATTAGGAGATATTATTGGAGGTAAGGCGGTTGTTGATACACGAAGTATTAATTTGCGACCAATAGTCGTAGCTTCGCCGATTAAAAATTCTGGCGAAGAATCAGCCAGTTCGGCGGTGGAAATAAATAATATAAATGTAAAGATGTATGAGAAGAAGCTCAGGCCAATTTTACAAGATAAGAATAATAATGTATTCAATGAAATAAAAAGTATAGATGAAAAGGGAGAGTTATCACAGATATTCCCTGTTATGGAAAGTCTAAAAAGCAAACTTAAAAATAGGGCAGCGGGGGTTTCTGTATTTAAGCATACCTTAAGGCTTGTTGAAGAATTATCGCTTATTGAAAATAATAAATTAGATGATTTTAACAATAGAATAGATACATGGAGAAAAGAGTCAGGAAAATGGGAGGGGGAATGGTGGTTATTCCAAGGAGATGAGGGTAGGGTGCTTTTTGATAGCTACCGTAAAATATTACAAGATATTATAAAGGAGCCGAAAGATAGGGAGTTGCTTTATCTCGCCATACTTTTACATGACGTTGGGGAACATATAAAAGCTCAAGGACATCCAAATGAAGGCGCCAAGATGATAGAGCCCTGGTTAATGCAACTTGGTTTTGACACCGAACAGATTCGAAAAATAACCAGCATTATTCGTTCTCATGTGGATTTGGGCACGTTATTCTTTGGCGAAAGAACGCCTGATTACTTAACTTCTAATCCGGAGTCTCTTAATCCTAAACAGGAATCAGAAATAGTAGATTACATTAAGGTACTTTCCATATCAACCCTTTTAGATGCAGGGGAATCAATTAGAAAAAGAAAAGCAGAGTTCTATGCAAAGGTAGGAATGGAGCCAATTAGATCGTTAAATGATTTAAAAGAAGCTTTTTTTGGGCACAGATGGAAACTTTTTAGTTCAAATGTAGATGATGTAGTAGATGATGACAAAGGTCCTACAAAATATGATCAAGTCAAAGAAGAATTAGAAAAATTAAATAATCTTATAACTAAAAAAGAAATGGAAAGATTCACAGAAGCTATTAAGAGCGGCATAGAGGTTTTTGATTATGGTATTTTCTTCTTCAGGGGGATAAAGAATGGCGCTTCTTTGGTTAAGCTTCTTTTTATTGTTCACAAGCTAACTAAAGGAAATAAGATCACTCGTGTAAATCTTACTGCTCCTTCAGGAGTGGCTCGTAAAGCTGCGGCGGAAATTGAGAAAAACATTCTAATAAATTGGGATTTAAGACATATCGTTCAACTTTCACCAGGGGATCTTACAAAAGAATTGGGGAAAAAAGGACTTGTGGCCAGGTACAAAGATGGACAGCTATTTATATATAATTGGGAATATTATGAGAAATTATCTGGCAGTTCATCGCTTAAAAATTCTGATAAAAAATCAGCCAGCTCAGCAGTGAGAAATAGTCACGTATTGGAATGGCAAAGAATTATAGAAGATCCTAAATCTTCTGATTCTACTCGTGTAGTAGCAATCCAGGCATTGATAGAAACGGAAGCATTTGACACCCTAAAAGCCCTTGCCCCCACTCTTAAGAAGATTGGGTATTCATCCTATAATTTTGATTTGCGCTGGATAGCAATCCAGGCGGTGATAGAAGCGAAAGCCCTTGACACCTTCAATGTTCCTATGGATTACCGTTTTCGTAAAGCAATAATTCTTGAGTTAATAGGACTAAAAACTGGTTTCATGGAGCACATTGCTCCTACCCTTAAGAAGATTATAGAAACCTACTCTATGGATAAGGGTACCGCTGATCAGGAGTTTCTGAGTACAATAATCCGAGAATTGATAAAAGCGAGAGATTTAAAAACCCTGTATACTCTTATCCTAATTTTTAAGGAGGTTGCAAAAGATCCTAATTCTAATAGGTCCTTGATCATTAATGCAATCCGAACATTGGCAGGAGTGGGAATCCATGACATCATAGAGAATATTGTTCCTACTATTATGCTTAAGAGGATCATAGATCGTTCTCGGTCTGGTTATTCTGACAAGTCTCGTAGTTTGGCAATCCAGATATTGATAACAGAGAAAGATTTTGAGACCATACGGGACCTTGCTCCATCCCTTATAGATGATTTAAAGAGATTTACTTATAATGTCTGGGATACCGAATATCTTTATGAAGCGTCCATTATAGCATTAATAGAAGCAAAAGCCTTTGATGCCCTGAAGATTCTTGTCCCCACTTTTAAGGAGATTTTAAAGTGGGACCATATAGAACCCGCTCTTAGACATAGAGCAAAAGAGGCATTAGATATTCTTGCTGCTTCTTCAGCGGCACAAACAGTTGCTGCTAGCTCAGCGGTGAGAATTCTTGGGATGCTTGAAGTTACCAAAGGGGAGCGTAAAAAATATATTAAAATTCCCTACTCGGTAATCAGCGGTGAAGATCAAATTGTCATATATTATGAAGAAGAAAATCGTTATGCAGATCCTCCAGAAAATAATAAGTTACTTGTTTTAGGAAATAAAGGAGTGGTCGATAGATTTTATCGCCAATTCTTATGTTCCACAATGGGAGACCACATTACTGAAAGGTTTTACTCTAATCAAGGAGGAACAATACTAGAGACTACTTATGATATATTCTATAGGGAACTTATTCTCCGAGCCGAAACTTCTCAGACAAGAAAAAAGAGGAATTTCATTGTGAAATTAGAGCCTTCTTCTGCTTCGCCAATAATCCAATTCAACCCAGCGGTCGCAGAAGCTGAAGGTCAAGAGTTTAGAGTCCGAGAGGATAATTTTCAAAGCTTTACGCCACGGGCTCCAAGTTCAGATAAGGCTAGCTCATCACTTGAGAATCCTTTTGGCGGCATTGATTTTCGCGCACTGCCTATGACTATTCAGCCAATGGGGAGCTTTCAGGGTTTGAATTTTAAACTTCCACAATTAAGCCAGGCAGAGCTTGTGCAAATTAATATTGATTCAGAGATGCAGCAGATTAAGAATATGGTACAATCCGGGATTATTCCTTCCGGACAAAGGATCAAAGAGCTTATCGCTGCTTGTATGCAGAAGAAGGAGATGAATTCGCAGGCCAATAGCTTGTTACTTTGTCTTGCAGATATTTTTAAGCTAGAAGAAGAAAATGCTAGTGAAAGTTCTCCGGAATTGAGGGAGGCTTTAGTAATGGTTGATTCACGGAGTTAACGGTATTCTCCGACTTAGTTTTTTGTTAACTGCCCGCCATTTTTTCTGTTCCTAATAATTATCATTGAATTAATTAGTATTTAACGCTACAATAAAAACCTTATGAAAAGATTTATTCTTTATCTTATCCGTTGGCAGTTAAGCACACCGATTCTTTGGATTGTAGTCAAGCAGCTTGGCGCGAGCCTCCAGGCTACGGTAATAGCCAATTTAATCGGAGGCGCGATCTTCTTTTGGGTGGATAAGTTTATTTTTACCTCTAAGGCTATTGAGATCTGGCATATAAAGGAAGGTAAATGCGATAAATGCGGAGTTGTTTCGCATTTGTGGCGCCTGGTTAAGACCGTAAATTACGATAAGAGCGATTGCCCTCCGGTATTTCTCTGTATGAAATGTTCCAAAGAAAAGACCGATGATTTAAGGGCTCAAGGTATTCCCGTGCGCGGTAGGAGTAAGTAATGGCTGGCTTATCCAAAAGTTACATGCGTCTTGCGCTTAAAGAGGCTGCCAAAAACTTTAAATCTTTGGCTGGCGGGCCATTCGGCGCCTGTATTGTAAAAGGTTCTAAAATTCTGGCCATAGAGCGCAACAGGGTATTATCTAGCGACGCGACAGCTCATGCCGAGATAAATGCCATACGCCTGGCTTCCCAGAAGTTAAAGACTTTTGATTTGTCAGGCTGTGTCATCTATTCTACGACTGAGCCCTGCCCGATGTGTTTTAGCGCGATACACTGGGCAAGAATAAATAAAGTGATTTACGGCACGGCTATTGCCGACGCCAGGAGCATAGGTTTTAACGAGTTGAGCATTAAAAGCGCCAAAATGAAGGCGCTGGGTAAGAGCAAAGTTAAAATTATCCCCGCTTTCCTGCGTAAAGAATGCTTAGCCCTGCTTAATGCCTGGGGGACGTTAGAGAAAAGAGTAGTATATTAATAAGAAGAGCGGCAGAAAAAAAGGAGCGTAAAAAAATGGTAGAGAGAAGCGAATTCAAAGGTAAACCGGTTTTGATTATAAAGAGGGATGAAAATGACCAGTATCCGTTTTCATTCGGCCTGAGCAAAGCTCGCCTAATCCTGGAGAATATCGAAGAGATCAAGAAATTTGTCGGGGAGGCCGAGGCTAAGCAATAAATCTATTGTTTGTTTCCGGCGCCTGTGTTAATATAAAATACAGGTTGTTAAAAGATGGAGGAGAGATATGGCGGGAGGAGTAAGTTTTATCGGTGGCCTGATATCTTTAGGCTTAACGGTTTGGTTTGTTCTGTTCAGTATATTGGTGTTGAATAAGCTGGATAAGATCATTATCTTGCTGGATAAAAATAAATAGCGTTTACATTGACTTACCGGTGAATTTATCGTATAATATTAAAATAATATAGAAGGAGGTGGGTAAGTTTGGTTTTGGTTAAAGAGAAAAAAGCGAAGATTATCGAAGAATTTAAGGTTAACGCCAGAGATACCGGCTCAGCTGAGGTCCAGATCGCGATTTTAACCGAGAGGATTAATCTCTTAGGAGGGCATTTAAAGCTCCATAAAAAAGATTTTCATTCTCGTCGCGGGCTGCTTTCACTTGTAGGTACACGCCGCAGGCTCCTCAACTATCTCAAGAAAAAAGACGCCAAGAAGTATGAAGAGGTCTTGGAAAAGCTTTCTTTGAGAAAATAAATCGAGGTTTCATCCTAAAAATATTATTATGCAAGACAATACCTTAAAAATAAAATTTGGCAATAATGATTTGATCCTGGAAACGGGTAAGATCGCTAAGCAGGCCAATGGTTCCGTGACTATCAGTTATGGCGGGACCGTTGTTTTGGTGACTGCCTGTATGTCGGCCGAAATCAAGGAAGGCCGGGATTTCTTTCCTTTGACCGTGGAATACCAGGAGAAGACTTATGCCGCCGGCCGTATCCCCGGAGGGTTCTTTAAAAAAGAGGGCAGGCCTTCGGAGAGCGAAATTTTAACCGCCCGCCTTATTGACCGGCCCATCAGGCCGCTTTTTCCGGAAGGCTTCTTAAATGATGTGCAGGTTATGGCCATGGTTTTATCCAGCGACGGTGAGAACGATCCCGACATCCTGGCTGTAAACGGCGCGTCGGCCGCGCTAGGTATATCCGATATTCCGTTTAACGGCCCGCTTGTCTGCTGCCGTGTAGCCAGAGTAAATAACGCATTAATAATCAATCCTACTTATACTCAATGGGAGAGCTCGGATTTAGAGGTAGTCCTAGCTGCTAATTCCAAAGGTGTCGTGATGCTTGAGTCAAAGGCCAAAGAGATTTCTGAGGCAGAATACCTGGAAGCGGTTAAATTCGGCCACGTGCATCTTAAAGAGCTTATCCATATGCAGGAAGAATTCGCGAAGAAATACGGTAAGCCTAAGGCAAAAATAGAATTTAAGAAAATAACCCCGGAGTTAGCAACTAAAGTGGAAGAAATGGCCGGGAAAAAGTTAAATGAAGTCTATAAATTAGGCACAAAAGAAGAACGCGAAGAGGCAGTGCATCTGTTAGCCAAAGAATTGGAAGAAAAATTGACCGCAGAAGGCTTTTCTGCCGAAGATATTAAATACGCGCTTACGGAAGTAGAAAAAGAGCAGGTAAGAAATAAAATACTTTCGGATAATATTCGTATTGACGGAAGAGGGTTTAAGGATATCCGCCCGATCTCCTGCGAAGTCTCATTTCTCCCGCGTACGCACGGCTCGGCATTATTTACCCGCGGCCAGACGCAGAGTTTAGCCATTACAACTTTAGGCACAGGCGAAGACGAGCAGAAGATCGAAGCGCTGGAAGGAGAGAAGACTAAATCATTTATGTTGCATTATAGTTTTCCGCCTTTTAGTGTAGGGGAGACCGGCCCTGTACGCGGCCCGGGAAGGCGCGAAATCGGCCACGGGGCGCTGGCGGAAAAAGCCCTGCTTGCGGTAATGCCTTCCAAAGAAAAATTTCCTTATACAATAAGAGTGGTTTCCGAGATTTTAGAATCTAACGGTTCTTCCAGCATGGCTACGGTCTGCGCTTCCGCGCTCTCGCTTATGGACGCGGGCGTCCCGATAAAAGATACAGTCGCCGGTATTGCTTTAGGCCTGATCAAGGAAGGGAACAAAGCTTTAATTTTGACGGATATCGCCGGATTAGAAGACCACTTCGGGGATATGGATTTTAAAGTAGCCGGGACCCGTAAAGGGGTAACCGCCGTGCAGATGGATTTAAAAATTGACGGTATTGATATTCCCTTGCTGGAAAAATGTTTGGCCCAGGCTCATGAGGCAAGGATATTTATTTTAGATAAAATGTCCGCGGCTTTAGCCGCTCCGCGCGAGCAATTATCCGCTTATGCCCCGCGTATTGATGTCATTAAAATCAACACCGAGAAGATAGGCGAGCTTATCGGGCCAGGCGGCAAGAACATAAAAGCGATCATTGCCGCTACCGGCGCTAGCGTGGATATTGAGGATGACGGCACTGTTTTAGTCGGTTCAACTGATGCGGCTAAATCGGATGCGGCGATTAAAATGATTAAAGCTATTACCGATGATGTGGAAGTGGGGCGCGTATATATAGGTAAAGTAAAGCGGATCATGGCGTTTGGCGCCTTTTGCGAGATTGCTCCGCGGAAAGAAGGCCTGGTCCATGTTTCGGAGCTTTCGGATAAATTTGTTAAGTCCGTGGAAGAAGTAGTCAAGGTCGGCGATGAAATCAAGGTTAAAGTTATCGGCATAGATGAATTAGGCAGGATCAACCTGAGCAGAAAACAGGCGGAAACTGCTTGATAAGCAAGTAAAAGTGAGAGAGAGAAGAATCAATGAAGTAAAAGGCGTTGTTCTGGTTGCGCTAGGGCTAATGGTCTTAGCTAGCCTTATAAGGTTTGAGCGCCTTGACCTGCCGTTTTACACTTCGTATCCCAACTATCCCCCCAAAAATCTTTTAGGTATATTCGGCGCCTATTTAGGCGAGATAATCACATTTTTGTTCGGTCGGCCAACAAGTTTTGTCCTGCCGTTATTGATTATTTTGTTAGGAATAAAGTTTTTCCGTCAGGAAAAGCCATATTTAAGCGCCCCCAGAATATTAGGTATGTTTGTCCTGTTGATTTCCATCAGTTCGCTTATCGGGATGTTTACTTTAAGCAATGAATCTTTCAGGTTTTACTATTCAGGCCTTTTTGGCGCGCTGCTGCCTAAATTTATTACTTCCTATTTTAGCCGTTTAGGCGGATTTATTATTTTTATCACCTTTATTCTGTTATCGTTAGCGCTGGTGAGCGAAACCCTGCTTTCTTCCTTGTTCATTGGAGCCCTGAATAAAACCCGGGAATTATTCGGCGGATTATTTAAACGTGAAAGAAAAGAGAGGTTTACACCGGTTAAAATTAAGCCGGTAGCTCAAGATAAACTCTCGGCTGTCTTGCTTAAGCCTAAGATAGTTGACGCGCAGGAAGATGCGCTTAATTCCAGGCCTAAAATCCAGATTAAAACTAAACCCGCTGCTCCCGAAGTAAAAATAAAACCTCAGGAATTAAAAATAGGAGATTATCATCTTCCTTCTTTGGATCTACTGGATACTCCTCCTCCTTTAGAAGCTCGGCAGATTAAGGGAGACCTGGAGACTAACGCCCGCATATTAGCCGATACTCTGGAAGATTTTGGCATCTCGGTTAAAGTCACCGATATTGAGCGCGGTCCGGTGATTACCCGCTATGAGCTTGAGCCGGCTCCCGGTGTAAAGGTCAGCCGTATCGAGGCTTTAGGCGATGATATTGCTTTGAGCATGAAAGCTCAGTCCGTAAGGATCATCGCGCCTATCCCCGGAAAGGACAGGGTAGGTATTGAAGTCCCTAATACGCAAAGTAGCATTGTATACCTTAAGGAAGTACTGGCATCGGAGCCATTCCAAAAAGTAAAGTCCAAGCTTTCAATAGCTTTAGGTAAGGATATTGCCGGTAAAACCATTGTGGCCAAACTGGAAGATATGCCGCATCTATTGATCGCCGGAACCACCGGTTCAGGCAAGACCGTCTGTATTAATTCCCTTATTTTGTCGCTTCTTTACCGGAACTCTCCCAATGATTTAAAGTTTGTAATGATCGATCCGAAGATGGTTGAGCTTATGCCGTTTAACGACATTCCGCATCTTTTGTGCCCTCTGGTTACCGAGGCCAAAAAAGCAGCCGCGGCCCTTAATTGGGTAGTCAACGAAATGGAAGAGCGTTACCGCCTTTTGGCCAAGACCGGCGTAAGGAATATTGAGAGCTATAACGATAAAGAAGAAAAGCTTCCTTATATCATTGTGGTAGTGGATGAATTCGCGGATTTAATGATAGTCATGCCTGATCAGATCGAGACCGCTGTGCAGCGCCTGGCCCAGTTAGCCCGCGCAGTCGGCATACACCTCATACTGGCTACGCAGCGGCCATCGGTAAATGTTATTACCGGCGTTATTAAAGCCAATCTTCCGGCGCGTCTATCTTTTAAGGTTGCTTCTAAAGTAGATTCCCGCACTGTCTTGGATATGAACGGCGCGGATAAGCTTTTAGGTAAAGGCGATATGCTTTTTCTAAACCCCGGCGACGAAAAGCCTACCCGGATCCAGGGCGCCTTGGTCAGCGATAAAGAAATTGACAGGGTGGTAAGCTTTATAAAATCTCAAGGGGAGCCGGTTTATAATGAGAATATTGTGAAAGAACAACATAAGAGCGGTTTGAATAATACTGAAAAAGACGAACTTTATGATGAAGCGGTAAAAGTCATCATCGAGAGTAACCAGGCGTCGGTTTCCATATTGCAGAGGAGAATGCGCCTGGGCTATACCCGCGCTGCCCGGATAATTGATATGATGGAGCTGGAAGGGCTGGTCGGGCCGTATGAAGGGAGTAAACCGCGCAGGATCCTGGTTGATCGCGAGGCCTGGCTGAAGAACTCCGTTGCGGGAGGCCAAGAGACCAAACAGATATGAGCACAGAATCGGTCGGAGAAAGACTAAAAAAGATACGCCTGAATAAAGGCCTCAGCCTGGAAGAGGTTAATAAAAAGACCAGGATCCATCCGAATATCCTTAAGGCCATAGAAGGCGATGGCCTGACTAATTTAAGCCCGATATATTTAAAAGGTTTTTTAAAAATTTATTGCAAGTTTTTGGGGGTGGATCCCAAAGAATGCATTCCCGACTATAAAGATGGCCTGCACTCATCTTTGAACGTAGCGGTTCCTAAGCCTTCTGACGATAGGCCCTTAAAGGTTCCGTCATTCCTGGAAAACGCAAGCTTAAAAATAAATTCTCTGCGGCCGAATAAGAAACTAAAAGGTATAATTATATCCATATTGGCCGTGATTGTATTCGGCATAATTTTATTAAAATTGGGCGAGTTTATTTCTTCCCGGCCCAAAATCTCTCCGGCAGTCGCCCATATCCAGAAAGAGAAAGCGCAAAGCCGGCTCAAAGAGAAGAGCCCGGTAGCAAAACAGCAGGTTACTGAAGCCAGGATCCCGAAAGAGGCTAGCAGCGGGATAACCCTGGTTATCAGCGCAAAAGAGAACTGCCTTGTTTTGGTCAAGGTAGACGGCAGGGTAGTTTTACATAGAGTCTTAGAAAAAGGCAGGTCAGATAGCTGGAAGGCTAAAGAAAAAATAGAGCTTTCCTTAGGATCAGCTGCAGCCGTAGAGCTGATTGTAAATGGCCAGCGTTTTACAAATTTAGGTAGAAGGGGAGAGCAACTCAAAAATATAATAATTACCGAGAAAGACGGCTTAAGGATCCCCAGATGAAAGCGAAGGTGGGGATATTAAGCCTGGGCTGCCCGAGAAATCTGGTAGATTCGGAGGAGCTCTTAGGCAGGCTTGATTTAAAAGGGCATCCTGTTGTGGATATAGATAAAGCGGATGTCGCTTTAATTAATACCTGCGCTTTTATAGAAGAAGCCAAGAAAGAATCAATCGCCGCGATTCTGGACCTGGTCGAGTTAAAAAAAGAAGGCCGCTTAAAAAAGATTATTGTTTATGGCTGCCTGCCCCAGCGCTATAAAGAGGAATTAAAAAAAGAACTCCCCGAAGTAGACGCCTTTATCGGCAAAATTTCCTTAACTCCTGCCTGCAAAAGATTCCCGATTACCCCTAAACATTTCGCCTACTTAAAGATTTGCGAAGGTTGCGTTAATGCCTGCAGTTTTTGCGTCATACCTAAGATTAAAGGTAAATTTGTAAGCCGCGCCCCAAGTTCGATTATCGCCGAAGTAAAGAAATTTAGCCGCGATAAGATCTCTGAACTTAATATCATTGGCCAGGATATTAGCGGATACGGCCTGGATTTAAAGGGTAGGGAAAATTTAGCCTCTCTTATCCGTAAGGTCACCAGAGCCGCAAAAAATATTAATTGGATCCGCCTGCTTTATTTAAACCCCGCTCGCGTTACGGATGAATTGTTAAATGTGATTAAAAATGAACCCAAAGTCTGTAAGTATATTGATCTTCCGGTGCAACATATCAATGAGCGTATTTTAAAGAAAATGAATAGAGGCATTACCCGCGCAGGCATTATAAAGATAATTGAGAAGATCAGGAAAAACATACCCGGGGTTGCCTTGCGCACTTCGGTTATTGTCGGTTTCCCCGGAGAGACAGAGAAGGAGTTTGAGGAGCTGCTTAATTTTATCCAAGAAATGAAGTTTGAAAGATTGGGGGCGTTTAGTTATTCGCGCGAAACAGGGACGCGCGCCTATAATTTTAAGGACCAAGTGCCCGAGAAAATAAAATCTCGCCGGTTGGACCGGATTATGTCCACGCAACAGGAGATTTCCACCGCGATTAATAATAAATTTTTAGGAAAAACCCTTGAAATTTTGATTGATGAAGAGGATAATGGCTCTTATCTTGGACGTACGCAATATGACGCTCCGGAAGTAGACGGCCTGGTTTATGTTAAGTCCAAAAAAGTTATTTATCCGGGTGATTTTGTAAAAGTAAAAATCAACGATACTTTAGAATATGACCTTGTGGGGGAGGTAAAAGAATGAATCTGGCAAACAGGCTGACAATGCTTAGGATCCTACTGACTTTTGTTTTTATAATTGTTTTATCGTGGCATGGGCTATGGGCTAAGGTGAGCGCTTTGATTATTTTTACCCTGGCCGCTCTTTCGGACCTCTTTGACGGGATGATCGCGCATAAGAGGAATATGGTCACTGATTTTGGCCGGCTGATGGATCCAATTGCCGATAAGATCCTGGTCTTGGCGGCGTTTGCCGTATTCCTGCAGCTACAGCTGATTAGCGCCTGGATGTTTGTGATTATCGTATCGCGCGAGATCCTGATTACTTCTTTACGCTTGTTTGCGTTGAATAAAGGGAAGGTTTTATCCGCTGCCCGGGCAGGAAAGCATAAAACCGCTTCCCAGATGATAGTGATATTTTATATCCTCGGTTTTATCGTGGTCAAAGAATCGGTAATGACGTTCTCCAGCTGGAACCCTCTTTGGGAGGAGTTCTTCCGTAAAAGCATCAATATTATGATGCTGCTTACTGTCGGGCTTACTCTCTATTCAGGCCTTTCTTATCTTTGGGAAAACCGCAAGGTTATTACCAAGCTCTAAATGTCTAAATTTCTGCTTAGGTTGATAAGCACCTTCTTTTACGTAGGGTATTTCCCGCTTATTCCGGGCACTGCCGGAAGCTTGGCCGGCGTGTTTATATTCTTGCTGGTTAAAAATAATACTTTTGCCCATATTTTAACTCTTGGCGGGCTATTAGCCTTAGGTTTTTTTGTTGGCGGCCGGGCAGAGAGGTTGATGCAAAAGAAGGACCCTTCTTGTATTGTTATAGATGAGGTCTGCGGAATGCTCCTGAGCCTTTTATTCCTGCCTTATGATATTAAGTTCATTGTAGTGGCCTTCGTTATCTTTCGCATATTGGATACCCTTAAACCTTATCCGGTCGGGAGACTAGAGAGATTAAAGGGAAGTTTAGGTATTATGAGTGATGATATTGTCGCGGGCCTTTACACTAATATCGTGCTTCAGGTGGTAGTAATATCCAGGGTTTTGAGCGCCTCATAGACCGGGCCGCTTGAGCCAAGCGTGCTCTTAAACAAGGTAATCTTGGTTACCGTAAATTTAATATTCTTACCGGCAAAATAATCCCCTAGTTTCTTTAAAGCTTCAGCCAGTTTATCTTTATTCAGCGGGCTTCTTACCCTGCCAATAGTTATATGCGTAGAAAAAACCCGTTCTTCTTTGAGAATCCCCAATTTTTCGATCCTCTCTTCTAATCCTTTAGCCAGTAGTTTAGTTTCTTGATCCCCTTTATCGATTCCTATCCAGATTACCCGGGCGAAGTCTAACTTAGGGAATGCGCCGAGAGAAGAGAGGCTTATAGGGAACTGCCGGGATTCTTTAGCTATATCCTCGATAATTCCGGAAATTTTGACCGATTTATCTTCATCGATTTCACCCAAAAATTTCAGGGTTAAATGAATATTCTTTGGCTCGACCCATTTTACATCCGCCCGGGATTCTTTAAGCAGCGCCTGAAGTTGGGCGAGTTTATCTTTTATCTCTTGCGGTAATTCAATGGCAATAAATGCTCTCATTTTTTATTGTGAAACAAGACAAGGCCAGACGCTGGGGCCAAATTAGCTTATAAATAATTTTAATAGTTGTAATGCTTTTAAGGCTGCTTGTTTTCGGATAGCGCTGCGATTACCCTTAAAGATGAATTTCTTGCAGATGGTTTTATTTTTAGAGGAGAGGGCGATGAAGACTGTGCCTACGGGTTTGCGGGGCGAGCCACCGGTTGGCCCGGCAATACCGGTCAGGCTTACTCCCAAGTCAGCCTTAGCCAGTTTACGTACATTTTTTGCCATAAGGAGCGCGACTTCTTTGGAAACCGCGCCTTTTTTACGGATAATGGCAGCCGGAATTTTTAATATATTTTCCTTAACTTTATTACTGTAAGTAGCTAACCCAAGAATAAAATAGCGGGAGCTGCCGGAAAACCGGGTAAGAAAAGAAGAGAGGAGTCCGGCAGTGCAAGATTCAGCCGTGGCTATAGTCCTGCCGCTTTTTAGCAGGCGCATATGTGTTTGTTTTATAAGGTTTTGCATAATTATGCTCATATTATAACTCTTTTAAGGCTATTGACAAGGCAAGAATTTGTGTTACACTAATAAATCAGATTAATCTTCAGGGCAGGGTGAAATTCCCGACCGGCGGCAAGCCCGCGAGCTTCCGATAGGAAGCATGATCTGGATAATTTCCAGAGCCGATTGTAAAAGTCTAGATGGGAGGAGATTAAGAGTAATTCATGCCCGGAGATTATCTTCGGGTTTTTTATTTAAGGAGTAGCATAATGTTCAATACCATACCGCAAATCCTGGAAGACTTAAAGAACGGCAAAATGGTTATCGTGGTTGATGATGAAGACCGCGAGAATGAAGGTGATTTGGTCATGCCGGCTTCTTTTGTTAAGCCTGAGCACATAAACTTTATGGCGAAATTCGGCCGGGGGCTTATTTGCGTGCCGATGGAAGAAGAGAGGCTGGAAGCGCTTAATTTAGAGCCGATGTTAACGGATAAGGCGGCTTCTGGCCAGGAAGACCCTTTTGCTACCGCCTGGATGATCTCTGTGGATGCGGCAAGAGGAATAACTACGGGAATCTCCGCTTACGACCGCGCTCGCACAATCGAGATTTTAATCAATCCGCAATCTAAGCCGGATGACCTTATCCGCCCGGGCCACACCTTTCCTTTACGGGCTAGGCTTGGCGGAGTGTTGGTCCGCGCCGGCCATACCGAGGCGGCAATAGACCTTATGCGCTCAAGCTCATTATATCCGGCAGGAGTAATTTGCGAAATAATGAACGATGACGGCTCAATGGCCCGCTTACCGCAGCTACTGGAATTTTCTAAGATTCACAATCTAAAGATTTGCTCTATCGCTAACCTTATTGAATACCGCCGCCGTTTTGAAAAATTAGTCGAGAAATTAACCGAGACCAAGCTGCCTACGGAATTCGGCGAATATAAGTTTATTCTCTATTGCGACCGGACTAACCAAAAAGTCCATATTGCCCTGACTATCGGGGAATGGAAAGACGAGCCGGTCCTGGTGCGCGTGCATTCAGAATGCCTGACCGGAGATGTTTTCGGGTCATTGCGTTGCGATTGCGGACGGCAGTTAAATAAGAGTATGCAAATCATCGGTAAAGAAGGTAAGGGAGTCATTCTTTATATGAATCAGGAGGGCCGCGGTATAGGCCTGGTCGATAAGATCCGCGCTTATAATCTACAGGATAAAGGCCTGGATACGGTGGAAGCCAATGAGGCCCTGGGCCACAAAGCGGACTTGCGCGATTACGGTATCGGCGCCCAAATACTGGTGGATTTAGGTATTAAGGATATAAGATTACTTACGAATAACCCGCGTAAGATTGTCGGTTTAGAAGGATATGGCCTGCATGTTGTGGAGCGCGTAGCGTTAGAGATCGAGCCCAATCCGTCCAACTACCGTTATCTAAAGACAAAAAAAGAAAAACTCGGGCACAATTTAAATATAGAGTAGACAAAGTCCCTCGTCCGCCACCGATTTAATGGCGGACTCGGGATAATTTTCCGACAATTATGTCGGGGGAAAATTAAAGGAGGAATAAGATGGTAAAGGTGATCGAAGGTAATTTGATCGCAAAAGGAAAGAAATTTGGCATAGTGGCTTCGCGTTTCAATAATTTTCTGACTAAGGAATTGGTTTCCGGATGTTTGGATACTTTAGTCAGGCACGGCGCGGATGACCAGGATTTAAGCGTAACCTGGGTACCCGGAGCATTTGAAATTCCTACTGTCGCCCAAAAATTAGCTAAAGGAAAAAATTATGACGCCCTGATTTGCCTGGGTACGGTTATCCGCGGAGCTACTCCGCATTTTGATTACATTGCTTCCGAAGTGGCCAAAGGTATAGCTAAGGTTTCTTTGGATACGGGCTTGCCGGTTATATTCGGAATTATCACCGCTGATACCATTGAGCAGGCGGTAGAACGCTCGGGCACTAAGGACGGCAATAAAGGCGCTAACGCCGCGTTGTCCGCGATTGAAATGGTCAATCTTTTAGAAAAAGTTAAATAATATGCGTAAACGCACACTCGCCCGGGAATTCGCGCTGCAGGTCCTTTATCAACTGGATATTACCAGCGATACCCCGGAAAACGCGTTAGATAATTTTTGGTCTAACCATAGCGATGAAGAGATCGATGCTACTTTAAAAGAATTTTCTGCGCAGCTGGTTATCGGAGTCGCGGGAAACCGGGAAGAAATTGATAAAAAAATAGTGCAGTTTGCGACTAACTGGCAGCTTAAGCGCATGGCTGTGGTAGATAGGAACATAATGCGGCTGGGTTGTTTTGAGCTGCTCTACCGCGAGGATATCCCGCCGAAGGTCTCGATTAACGAAGCGGTTGAATTGGCCAAGAAATTCTCCGGCCTGGAATCGGGAAAGTTCGTCAACGCGATATTAGATAAAGTAAAACTCGAAAAGAAAAAATGAAATCCGCAGACCTGCATTTACACACCATATTTTCAGATGGTACGTATACCCCTGAAGAATTAGTTACGGCCGCTCTTAAGGCCGGTTTAGCGGCTATTGCCTTGGTTGATCATGATACCGTAAGCGGAGTGCAGCCGACAATAGAGGCGGCTAAAGATAGCGGGATAGAAGTCTTGCCCGGGGTAGAGCTAAGCGCGGAATACAATAATCAGGAAATCCACATACTGGGTTATTTGGTTGATTTTAAGAAGAAATTTCTTCTGGATAAACTGGAAATCCTGAAAGCCAACCGTATTGAGCGCGTGCATAAAATAATAAAAAAATTAAACGGCCTGGGGATTGGTTTAGAAGCGCAGAAAGTATTTGCGCTGGCTGGTAAAGGCACAGTGGGCAGGCTGCATATCGGGCGGGCTTTGGTAAAAGAAGGTTTCTGCGGTTCGCTCTTTGAAGTCTTTCAGAAGTATATCGGAGATAACGGCCCGGCCTATGTTTGCGGGTTTCGTTTCAGCCCCCAGGAAGCTATAAAATTTATTAAGGACTCGGGAGGCATTCCTGTCCTGGCGCATCCATATACTCTGAACAATGACGAATTAATTTTAGAGTTTGTAAAATCCGGGCTTATGGGTTTAGAGGTTTACTATCCGGAACATTCTCAAGGGACAGTTAATTTTTATCTGGATATGGCTAAAAAGAACGGCCTTTTGGTTACGGGAGGTTCGGATTGCCACGGTAAGGCTAAGCCTGAGGTGCGTATAGGTTCGCTAAAGGTGTCGTATGAGTTGGTTGAGAAGTTAAAAGAGGCGAAGGAAAACCTAAAATGAAAAAAACACATGAATATTATATGAATTTAGCCATGCAGTTAGCCTTAAAGGGCAAAGGGAAAACTTCTCCTAATCCTCTGGTGGGCGCTGTGGTGGTGAAAAAAGGTAAAATAATCGGCAGGGGTTTTCACGCCCAGGCCGGACTTAGTCATGCTGAAGTCGTGGCTCTGGATGAAGCCGGGGATCTGGCGGAAGACGCGACTCTTTATGTTACTCTTGAGCCATGCAGGCACTTTGGCCGCACACCTCCTTGCGTGGCCAGGATCATCAAAAGCGGCGTCCAGAAAGTCGTTGTAGGTATGGTTGATCCGAACCCGTTGAATAACGGCAAGGGTATTGAGATCCTAAGGCAGAATAAAATAAAAGTGGAAGTAGGCTTTTTAGAGGATGAATTAAAGCGGTTAAACGAGGCTTTTATAAAATATATCACCAAAAAAATACCTTTTGTTACGGTTAAGGTGGCTCAATCGCTGGATGGCCGTATCGCCACTAAAACCGGAGATTCCAAATGGATAACTTCGGATAAGTCCCGGGGTTTAGCTCACCGCTCGCGCGGAAATTTTGACGCTATTATGGTCGGGGTAAATACCGTTTTAAGGGACAATCCTAAATTAGACTCTTGGTTTTCTAAGAAGCATCCGGTAAAAATTGTTGTCGATAGCCAATTAAGCACGCCGGGCAAAGCAAATATATTTTTAGGTTCAAGTCCGGTAATTATCGCGACTTTGGCTGCGCGTTCGGGCCAGGAGACCGAAAATAGGGCTATACTGACAGGTAAGGCTAATATTTTAGAGACGAAAGAAAAGGGAGGCCAGGTCAATTTAAAGGATATGCTGAAAAAGCTGGCAGGTATGGGGATCACCAATATACTTGTTGAGGGCGGAGGCATGCTTATCGGTTCCTTGTTTGATGAAGGTCTAGTGGATAAAATAATGTTTTTCTTGAGCCCTAAGATTATCGGCGGAAAAGACGCGATAAGTTCGGTAATGGGCCAGGGCGTAGCGCGGGTGGAGCGGGCCCTGAAATTAAAAAATGTGACTTTAAAGCGCGTAGGCGAAGATTTCTTAATCGAAGGGTATGTAAGATAAATGTTTAGCGGCATAGTCGAGGAATTGGGCAGGGTAAGTAAAGTTTCGCGCAGGGGTAATATCACGCTTATTGAAATTACCGCGGGAAAAACCTTATCCGGCGTAAAAATCGGCGACAGTATATCGGTAAACGGAGTATGTCTTACGGCTATCGCGGTTAATAAAGATACCTTTGCTTTTGAAGCGATAAATGAAACTTTAAAGATCACCAATCTTAGGGATTTAAAGATCGCGGATAAGGTAAACCTTGAGCGCAGCCTTAAAGTGGGGGACAGAATATCCGGGCATTTTGTCTTAGGTCATGTTGATTGCTTAGGATTGATCCGTAAGAAGGGTTATATTAATGGCAACCTGGCTTTTGATATAGCTATTGCGCCGGAATTCATTAAATATTGTCTGCCTAAGGGTTCTATCGCGCTAGATGGAATAAGCTTGACCATCGCCGGCCGGAAATCCAATGTTTTTAGCGTCTATATCATCCCGCATACGTTCGTTAATACTACTTTAAGTTTTAAGGGCCCATCAGATAAAGTGAATGTGGAGTTTGACCTTTTGGTCAAAAAAGGCAGTTAGTGTTATGTTAACTTCTAATTATTGCCAACCTAAATATTTTCTGTTATACTAACTTTTAAATAATGCGGGGCGTGGCTCAGTTTGGTAGAGCGCTTGGTTCGGGACCAAGAGGCCGACAGTTCAAGTCTGTCCGCCCCGACCATTCATGAAAAAACAAGTCCACGTTTATTATTCCGGACAGGTACAGGGGATAGGCTTTCGTTTCACTGCCGAACGCCTGGCCGAAGAACTGGGGGTTTTTGGCTGGGTAGAGAATCTTAGCGACGCTAGAGTGGAACTAGTCGCCGAGGCTAACGAAGAAGTGCTTAAGGATTTTCTGGCGCAGCTGAACACTATTTTTAACCGCTATATTCAGGATGTACAGGCAAGCTGGGAACCCGCCACAGGCGAATTTAAGGATTTCGGAGTAAAAATTTAGATGCCGGATATAAAAAAAAGCATAGAATCGCTAAAGGGACAAATCCGCCGCCATGACTACCTTTACTACGTTTTAAGCCAGCCAAAGATCTCCGATAAAGAATACGATGTTTTAATGCGCAGGCTCAAAGATTTAGAGGATAAATACCCGCAGTTTAAGTCCGGCGATTCTCCTACTGCGCGCGTTAGCGGCGGGATTTTGGAAGGATTTAAGACAGCCAGGCATGCGCAAAAGATGCTTTCGCTGGATAATACCTATAGCTATAAAGAATTAAAAGATTGGGTATCCCGCGTACATAAAGGTCTGGGAAATAAAATAATAGAATTTGTGGTTGAGCTTAAGATTGATGGAGTAAGCGTGAATCTTACCTATAAAAAGGGCAAATTGGTCAATGGCGTAACCCGGGGTGACGGGGAAACAGGAGAGGATGTAACCCAGAATATTAAGACTATCCGGGCAATCCCTCTGGCTCTATTGGGTAATAATATTCCCGATTTTATTGAGATCCGCGGCGAGATTTATATGGATAGAGTAGAATTTGCTAAATTAAATAAAGAGAGAGAAAATGAGGGAGACGTTTTGTTCGCTAACCCCCGGAATGCCGCCAGCGGTTCTTTAAAACTTTTGGATTCTTCCCTTATGTCTAAGCGCCGCCTGAATTTCTTTGCCCATTCTTTAGGTGAGTACTCCGGGCCGAATATTTTGGAGCATTGGGAGTTTCTCTCTCGACTAAAAGATTGGGGTGTGCGGACCAATATGCATTCTACGCTTTGTAAGGATTTAGATGAGGCGATAAAATATTGTAATGACTGGGAGAAAAAAAAGGATAAACTCACTTACGACATAGACGGCATAGTAATCAAGGTCAACAATATTGTTCAGCAAAAAGAATTAGGAGCCACCCTCAAGAGCCCGCGCTGGGCAGTAGCTTATAAATTTCCCGCGCATCAAGCAACAACGCAGGTGTTGGATATCGTGTCTCAGGTCGGTAGAACCGGTATAATCACGCCGGTAGCCGAATTAGACCCTGTTCCCTGCGCCGGGGTAATTATCAAACACGCCACACTGCATAATTTTGACGAAATAAAAAGACTCAAAGTCAGGATAGGCGACAGGGTTTTAATTGAGAGGGCGGGGGAAGTAATCCCTAAGGTAATCAAAGTCACCGAGCATAGGGGGAAAAAAGAATTTTCTGTTCCCCAAAGCTGTCCCGTCTGTTCAGGAAAAGTCGTAAAAGAAAAAGAAGAAGATGTCGCCTATCGCTGTATTAATCCGTCTTGCCCTGCCCAACTTGAAAGAAGCCTGCTGCATTTTGCTTCGCGCAAGGCCTTAGATATTGAAGGGATGGGGGAAGCGGTCGTAGCTCAGCTGGTAAAGTTAAAGCTGGTCAGGAATTTCGCGGATATTTATAAATTGAAACCGGAGGATTTAGGAAGATTAGAACTATTTAAAAATAAAAAAATTGATAATTTGCTTTCCGGGATCGAGAAAAGCAAACAGAAGCCGCTCCACTCTTTGATTTACGCTTTAGGTATACGCCATGTCGGAGAGAAAGCCGCCTTTGTCCTGGCGTGCGAATTCAGGTCATTGGATAATTTATCGGCCGCTAAAGCTAGCGAGTTGACTGGTATTCATGAAATAGGGCCGGTTATGTCCGGATCAATCGTAGATTATTTTTCACAAGGGCCAACCTTAAAATTAATTGAGGAATTAAGAAAATCCGGGCTGAATTTAAAAGAAGAACCTCTACGGAATAAATCCACTAAATTAACCGGTAAGGCATTAGTATTTACAGGGGAGCTTAAGGGTTTTAGCCGGCCGGAGGCTGAGGAATTAGCGCGTAAACTCGGCGCAAATCCTGTCGCGTCGGTGAGTAAGAATACGGATTTTGTCGTCGCAGGAGAGAATCCCGGTTCAAAGTATGCTAAGGCGATGAGATTAGGGATCAAGATTGTTAATGAGGAAGAGTTTAAGGAGATGACCAAATGATGCGTAAATGGTTTATTTTTATTATCGGGATAATCTTAGTAATTAATTTAACCGGGTGCGAGGCATTTGTGCGCAAATTTACCCGTAAGTCTAAGAAAGACAAAAGTCCTGAAGAGATGGTTTTAGCGCCTGAGGAGTGGAAAGGGCCCAAGATGACCAAAGAAGAGCAGTACAGGCAGTATTTTCTTTTCTGGAAATCCTGGCACGATGAACTTATCAACAGCCTGCAGCTGAGTTCTACCCAAAAGAAGAAAATTGATTGCGCTCAGCAGGCAATGAAGAATCTTATCGGGATGCGCTCTCTTTTGAATGAAAGCAAGCAAAAGCAGCTGGATGTTTACTTAAAACAGCTGGCTGACCTGCAAAATAGTATTCAATCGGATATCTACGGCACGGCGATTAATTCTTACCGTCAGGACTCAGATAAACTAAAAATGAATATTCAGCAAAGGTTCTCTTACGACGACATTAAAAACGATCTGTTATGATATTAGAAACGATTTGCGTAGGCTCAATGGAAGTCAATTGTTATGTGCTGGCGGAAAAAGAAAATTCTCAGGCTATAATCATTGACCCGGGGGCCCAAGGCAGGAAAATCCAAAAGGTATTAGATAAATTTAAACTAAAACCGGCTTTTATCATCAATACCCATGGTCATTTTGACCATATCGGCGCGGATAATGAATTTGGCGTCCCGATTTATGTGCACAAAGCCGACGCCGCGTTATTAAAAGACGCGATACTGAATATGTCAGGCCTGTTTGCTCTTCCTTATACAGTTAACTCCAAAATTAATATTTTAGAGGATAATCAAGTGGTGGAATTGGGTAACTTACGGTTAAAGGTAGCGCATCTGCCGGGCCATACCCAGGGAGGTATCGGCCTTATTTTAGAGAAACCGTTAGGGGGAATAGTTTTTACCGGTGATACTTTATTTTGTAATGGTATCGGCAGATCGGATCTAGCCGGAGGCAGCCAGGAACTATTGGCTAAATCCATAAGAGAGAGATTATTTATTCTACCCGATGCTACAAAAATTTATCCCGGCCATGGGCCGTCCTCAACTATAGGTCAAGAGAAACGGAATAATTTAATATGAAGGAATTAATCGATACTTTCTTAAACTATCTTTCAGTTGAGCGCGGGCTCTCCAGGAATACTATAATTTCATACCGGGAGGACCTGAATACTTACCTGGATTTTATTGAGAAGAGCAATATTGACGCGTTATCCAAGATAACTAAAAACAATATTACCGGTTTTATGTATACCCAGAAAGATAAGGGGATCGCGCCGAATTCCATTGCCCGGCGCCTGGCGGCGATAAGGATGTTCCATCGCTTTCTTACCCGGGAAAGGATTGTCAAGGAAGATCCCAGCACGTTAATAGATTCTCCTAAATTATGGAAAAGAATCCCCGAGACTCTTACCTTAAATGAGGTGGAGGCTTTAATAGCCCAACCCAATGCCCGGGATACTCAAGGGACCCGGGACAGGGCGATTTTAGAGACGCTTTATGCTACGGGTATGCGCGTATCCGAAGCGGTGAATTTAAAGAAAGATAATGTAAATTTAGATATCGGATTCCTGCGTTGCGTAGGCAAGGGTAATAAGGAGAGGGTTATACCTTTAGGAAAAAAGGCGATAGCCAGTATCAACAGGTACCTGGAGACTTCCCGGCCTAAGCTTTTAAAAAACAGAGACTCGGATTTTCTTTTTGTCAGCCGTTTCGGGAAAAATATTTCCCGGCAGTCATTCTGGAAGATGGTGAAGAAATACGCTTTGGCCGCGCGCATTAAGAAACCGATTAAGCCGCATATTTTAAGGCATTCGTTTGCCACGCATTTACTTGAACACGGCGCGGATCTGCGTTCGGTGCAGGAGATGCTCGGCCACTCTAATATTTCTACGACCCAGATTTATACGCATATAAATAAAGACAGGCTTAAAAACATACACCGGCAGTTTCATCCCCGGCCATAGAGAAAAAATGAAAGAATATCTAGAAAAAATACCAGAAGAATTAAGAGGCTTAATTAATAAGGTGCGTTCTATTGCCGCTCAGGAAAATTTAAGAGGGTATCTCGTGGGCGGATTTGTGCGGGATTTAATCTTAGGGGTCAAAAACCTGGATTTGGATATAGTGGTTGAAGGAGACGGAATAAAATTCGCCGAAAGCTTAGGGCAGCAGCTTAAAGCGAAAGTCATCGCGCATAAGCAATTTGGCACAGCCACTCTTTCTTTAAGGCCTTCTTTAAAGATTGATTTCTCTGGGGCCAGGAGCGAGTATTACCCCAAGCCGGCGCATTTACCCGTAGTCAGGCCCGGCTCATTAAGAGAAGATCTATTCCGGCGGGATTTTACCATTAATGCCATGGCTATAGATCTAAGCGACGGCAAGCTCATTGATTATTTTGGCGGCGCCAGCGACCTGCGCAATAAAATCATCCGCGTATTGCATGATTTAAGCTTTATTGACGATCCCACCAGGATATTGCGGGCAGTCCGTTTTGAACAGAGGTATAGCCTAAGCATTGAAAGACAGACCTTAAGTTTATTGAAAAGCGCGCTCAGGAATAAAATGCTGGAACAAGTCCATCCTCACCGCACGCGCGATGAACTGATCCTGATTTTAAAAGAAGAAAATGTCGTTAAAGAGATAGAGCGTTTGCATAAATTGTCCGGGTTGGATTTTATTTCGGCGAAACTAAAAATAAACACCAGGACCCGGGTTTTCTTAAAGACCATAAAAAAAGAGATTGACTGGTTTAACCAAAGGAATCCCGGACGCCGGCCCTTGGATACCTGGTTGGTTTATCTTATTGGGCTCTTTGATCCCCTGGGCATAAGAGAAATAAAGAGTATCTGCGCGAAGTTCGGTTTACGCAAAGGAGAAGAGAAGAGGTTGTTAAGCTATAAACAGTTTAAGCTCAGTTGGGTAAAAGAATTAAGCGCGGTAACAATTAAACCATCCAGGATTTTCGCGTTGTTAGAGCCGCTTAGTTATGAAACAATACTGGTGTTAAGGTCAAAGCATAATAATAAGAGATTTAAACGTAACCTCGCGGATTTTCTGGAAATTTATAATGGTCTGCGTATTTATGTCGGCGGAGAAGATCTGCATTGCCTGGGTATTTTGCCTGGGCCAGGATACAAGGAGATTTTTACGCAGGTCCTCAATGCCAAGCTTAACGGTAAAGTCAAAAACAAAGAAGAGGAGTTGGAGCTGATCAGGAAGTTGATAAAAAATAGGAGTTAGTAAATGTCTAGGCAAGATAAGGTAGCTGAGGCTATAAGGCAGGAAGCCAGCGTAATAATCCATGATAAACTAAAGGATCCGCGTTTAGGGTTTGTAACCATAACCAGCGTTGAGGTTACGCCAAATTTAAGATACGCCAAGATTTTATTTAGTGTTTTAGGCAGCGATGAAGCGTATAAAAAAACGAAAGAAGCTTTGGATTCGGCTGTGGGGTTTGTGCGTAAATTAGTAGCCCAGAGGTTGAATTTAAGATTTGCGCCGGAAATAGCTTTTTATGAGGACAGGTCAACGGAATATAGCGTGCGTATAGAAGAGGTTTTGAACGAAATAAAGGAGATAGATGAAGAAAATAAGCCTAGAAAAAGCAGCCGCGGAAATAAGAAGGCATAAACGTTTTTTAATCAGCTCCCACACTAGCCCCGAAGGCGACGCCTTAGGTTCAGAATTGGCTTTCTATTACCTGCTAAAGAAGCTGGGTAAGCAGGGAGTTATTGTCAACGAAGACCCTTTGCCTGCGGAATATGATTTTTTCCCCGGTAAGGAGAAGATAAGACTCTATAAACCGGGATTAAAGGATATTGATTTTGACTGTCTGGCTATACTTGATTGCACGGATTTGTCCCGCGTCGGCCAGGTCAAGCTCCTAAATAAAAATAATAAACCCGTCATTAATATAGACCACCATATAAGCAACTCTAAATTCGGGACTGTAAATTTAGTTGAGCCTTTAGCTTCTTCAGCCTCGGAGATTGTTTTTAAACTCTATAAAGAAATGCGCGTGCCTTTTGACCAGGATTCAGCCTTACTTTTATATGCCGGCATACTTACGGATACCGGGTCGTTCCGTTATTCTAATACCACTGCCTTTACCCATAAGGCGGTGGCGGAGTTATTGAGTTTTAATATTAACCCTAACCAGATCTATAAAAAAATATACGAGAATATCCCGTTTGCCGATATGCAGCTATTGAGTAAAATGCTTACGCGCATACATCGGGCCGCAGAAGGCAGGATTACCTGGGTGAGTGTCCCGGCGAAAATGTTAAGGCACAAAAAGCTTTCTTTTGATTTAGGCGACCACATCTTAAGTTTTATCCGTTCAATAAAAGATACGCAGGTGGCCGCTCTCTTTAGGGAAAACCTAGGCGGAAAAAAAGAGATCCGTTTTAACCTAAGGTCGAACGGTTTAGTTGACGTGAATAAGATCGCGCAGGCCTTCGGAGGCGGAGGCCATAAAACAGCTTCCGGCTGCACTATTAGCGGAAAGCTTTCGGAAGTGCGCAAAAAAGTAATTGCCAAAATCCGTCAGAACTTGAAGTAGCTTTTACTAATGAAAATCATATACGGAATAAATAATATCCGCAAAGCTAGGAAGCCGGTGGTGGCGCTGGGGGTTTTTGACGGCGTGCACCGCGGGCATCGTAAGATATTAAGGGCCGCGGTAAGCAAAGCGCGAGAAATAAAAGGGACAAGCGTTGTCTTAACCTTCTGGCCCCATCCGCAAAGAGAAGAGAGCCTGTATTCTCTCGAACATAGGCTAAGAATTATTTCCGGATTAGGGGTAGATATTTGTGTAGTTATTAATTTTAGCCGTCATTTCGCCAAGGTTAAGGCCAAGGATTTCATAAAAGATATTCTGGTCAATAAACTTGGGGCAGGATATGTTTATGTAGGCAGGGACTTTCGTTTTGGAAATAAGGCGCAGGGGGATATCGCTCTTTTAAAAAAATCGGGCCAGGTCTACGGTTTCCAAGCTAAGGGCTTTAATATTATTAAAGTAAGAGGCTTACCGATAAGCAGCACTTTAATCCGCGCGCTGATAAGAAAAGGTAACATAAAAGAGGCAGAAAAACTGTTGGCTCAACCGGTAAGCATCCTGGGGACGGTGATAAGGGGGACAAGATTAGGGCGGATATTGGGATATCCTACGGCAAATATTGATCCGCATCATGAAGTGATCCCGGCGTCCGGAATATATGCCGTAAGGATAATCCTGGGAGAGAATAAATTTAAGGGCGCCTGTTATATCGGAAAAAGGCCCACGGTTAGAAAACATTTAAGAATTAATGATCAAAAGAAGAATATAAATGTGGAAGTATATATATTTGACTTCCACCAAAACATTTACGGAAAATACCTGGAAATCCGCTTTAGCCAAAAAATCCGGCCGGATAAAAAATTCCCCTCTTTAGCCCTTCTGGCAGCCCAAATCCAAAAAGACGTAATCTCCGCCAAAAAAATCCTCGCTTAACCAGTTAAAAAGCCACCATATATAGCTATTTTCACTTTCAATAACCACTACTACTTGTTTTAGAGGCATTTAGGTTAATTTTTTTCTTGACAAGAGTGGGGATTTTATCTATACTTTGACTACTAAGTGGATGAAAGTGGAGTAAGGTGGAAGGAGCGTAAGCCATGTTCTATGGCGAGTATCTGCATTCTATAGATCGTAAGGGCCGTTTAATATTGCCTGCCAAATTTCGGGAAGCGGCTAAAGCCCATTTCATTGAAAAATTCTTTATTACCCGCGGATTAGACAGCTGTTTGTTTATGTTCGGGGAAGAAGAGTGGCGGGCGCAGGAATCTAAATTTAAGGCCATACCTTTTACTAAAGCCGAATCCCGTAAATTTAACCGCCTCTATTTTTCCGGAGCTGTTGAAATAAATTTTGATACGCAAGGCCGCATCCTTCTTCCGCAGTACTTGAAGGATTTCGCGGGAATTAAGAAAGATGTGGTTATTGTCGGTGTCTCTAGCCGTATTGAAATTTGGGCTAAAGATAAGTGGTCAGAGTTTTACGGAAATTCACGGCAATCTTTTGAAGAGATTGCTGAAAAGTTGATGGATGCCTAATATAAAAATTCATACTCCCGTGATGAGCGGTGAGGTTTTAGATTATTTAGATTTAAAGCCCGGTAAGACAATAGTGGATGCGACTGAAGGAACTGCCGGACATTCTTTGGCAATAATAGAGCGGATTCTCCCTGGAGGAGGGCTCATTGGAATAGACCGCGACGAAACGTCTTTAGTTGTAGCGCGGGAACGCTTGAGTAAATTTGGGTCCGCTTGCAGATTAATCCACGGAAACTTCGTGGATATAGATACGCTCTTAGAAAATATGGGGGTCAGGTCGGTTGACGGCATTCTTTTTGATTTGGGCATATCTTCTTTTCAGTTACAGGATGTAAGCCGAGGTTTTAGTTTTCAGGGCGACGGCCCTTTAGATATGCGCATGGATAAAGATAGCTACATATCGGCATATGACCTGGTGAACAACCTCAACGAAGAAGAACTTTCTACTTTGTTATGGAATTTCGGAGAGGAGAGGTGGCATAACCGTATTGCCCGCCTGATAGTCCAGGAAAGGGAGAAAGAACCTATTACTACTACGCTGCAACTGGCGAATATCGTGGCCAGGTCTATCCCTTCCCGGTACCGGCACAGGTTTTACCGGATACATCCGGCAACCCGCACTTTTCAGGCAGTGCGTATCGCCGTGAATAGAGAGCTGGAGATCCTGGAAGAAGCGGTGAATAAAGCCATTGCCATCCTGAATAAAAAGGCCAGGATATGTGTGATTTCGTTCCATTCTCTGGAAGACCGGATCATAAAATTCGCGTTCCGCAAGGCCGAAAGCGACGGCCTTATAAATATTCTAACACCCAAACCTTTAACGCCGGCGGCGAGAGAAGTAGAGAGTAATCCGGCGAGCCGCTCATCTAAATTAAGAGTGGCGGAAAGAGTTTAAAAGTATGAGGCTGAATAAATTCCTATCGATGGTTATCTGCGTAACGCTCTTTTCGCTGCTTTATGTTTATCAGCAGACGGAGATCTTAAGGTTTGCCTACGCTGAACAAAAGCAGCACGCGGTTTTTCAGGTATTATTGGATAAAAACAGTATTTTAAGATATAATATTGAAAAGAATTGTTCTCTGGTCAATATCGGAGGCAGTGTTTCTAACCATTCAGATTTTCAGATGCCGGATAGATACCAGTTGGTCCGTTTGGTCCCTTCTAAAGAAGGTTTGACTTTTGCGCAAGGTTCAGCGAATAAAGAAACCCTGTTGTCGCGTGTCTTCGGTATAAAAAGGCAGGCTGAAGCCAGGACAATCAACCCATAGATTTTTTAATCAAAACTTAATGTGTATATAAGCAATTATCGCCGCAAGAGCGAGGCGGTATTTTTATTTTTCCTTTCCTTTTTAATCTTCTGCATTGCGCGTCTCCTCTATATACAATTCTTTAATTCCAGCTACTTGGCGGATATCGCCAGAAAACAGCATAATTTCTTTGTAGAATTAGAGCCTCTGCGCGGCGTCATCTATGATTGTAATTTAAAGCCGCAGACTTTAAATTTACCGGTGGATTCGCTTTACGCTTCTCCCAATAGCCTCAAGGAGAGCGCGAAAGTTCAAATCATCAATCAACTGAGCGGAATATTAAATTTAAACCGGGATTATTTAAGGGAGAGGTTATCCCGCAAGAAATCCTTTGTCTGGTTGGCGCGTAAAATAACCCCTCAGCAGGCAGAAGCGATAAAAAGATTAAACATCAAAGGGTTGGGCTTTTTGCGGGAGAATAAACGCAGCTATCCGAATACTTATCTGGCGGCTCAAATAATCGGTTTTGCCGGTCTGGATAATACGGGCTTGGAAGGTATTGAGCTTTATCTGGATAAATATTTAAAAGGCTCACCCGGTTGGGCCGTATTTTTAAGGGACGCGCGGCAGAAGAAGCTGGATATCTGGGAAAGAATGATCCCGCCTAAGGACGGCCAGGATATAGTTTTGACTATTGATCAAGTAGTCCAGTATATAGCCGAACGCGAACTGGATAAAGCTTTTAAAACCTTTCATGCTAAAGGGGCATGTATAATTGTCATGGATCCGCACACCGGCCGCATCCTGGCTTTAGCTAACCGTCCTTCATATGATTTAAATGAACATAGCGAGGTAAGCAAAGATGACAAACGTAACCGCTCCATTTGCGATTTATTCGAGCCGGGTTCAGTATTCAAAATCATTACCGCTTCAGCCGCTTTGGAAGAAAAAAGAGTCAGTGAGGAGGATAGGTTTTTCTGCGAAAACGGCACTTATCGGGTCGCTAACCACATTTTACATGACCATACGCCACACGGTTGGCTTACTTTCAGGGAAGTAATAGAAGAATCAAGCAATATCGGAACGACAAAAATCGCCCAACTGCTCGGGCCCGACATTGTCTATAAATATGTAAAATTATTTGGATTTGGCTCAAAATCGGGTATAGACCTGCCCGGAGAAATATCCGGGATGATTAAAGAGCCGCGTTACTGGTCCAAGACTTCCATAGGGGCAATACCTATAGGCCAGGAGGTCGGGGTAACAGCGCTACAATTAGCCAGCGCTATGTCGGTAATCGCTAATGGCGGCCAGTTGATGAAGCCCTATGTCATAGATGAGATCCGCGATAAGCAGGGAGAGGTAATCAAGAAAACATCGTCCCAATTGATCCGTAAAGTATTATCTTTAGATACCGCCGCCAGGATGACTAAAATGCTTACCGGGGTAGTGGAGGAAGGGACCGGAAGGATGGCCCAGATTCCCGGGATTACTTCTGCCGGAAAGACCGGCACAGCCCAAAAGTTAGACCCCAACGGCGCGTATTCACATAATAAATTCGTAGGTTCTTTTGTAGGTTTTGCTCCCGCAGAAGACCCTTTGGTTACGATTGTAGTTTCAATTGATGAGCCGCATCCGTATTATTACGGAGGCGTGGTCGCTGCCCCGGTTTTTAGAAAGGCTGCCGAAGATATTATTAAGTATTTAAAGGCCAAGCAGGCTTTAACCGCGGATTTAAAGTTAAATGCGAATAGAAGAGCTGATTAAAATCATAGAAAAGCGTAAAGTTCGCGGAATAAGCGATAATTCCGGGCTGGTCCGGAAAAATTTCATTTTTGTGGCTGTAAAAGGGTCAAAGGCTGACGGAAACAGATTTATTAATGCGGCGATAGAAAAAGGCGCCAGGTTTATGGTCTGCGACGCCAGAGTCAAAACCAGCGGTTTAAAATCAGTTTCATTTATAAAAGTCAAAGACCCGCGCCGGGCGCTGGCGGAATTAGCCGCCTCTTTTTATAAAAATCCCTCGCAAAAGTTAAAAGTCGCCGGGATCACCGGCACTAACGGCAAAACGACTATTACCTATCTGCTGGAAGCGTTATTGAGAAAAGCCGGATTATCCGCCGGCGTTATCGGGACGATCAATCACCGTTTTAAGAATACAGTGATCCCGGCCAAGAATACGACTCCCGGCCCGCTGGATATTCAGTCAATGCTTGCCAGAATGCTTAAGGAAGGTGTTGGTTACGCGGTAATGGAGGTTTCTTCGCACGCCCTGGACCAGGATAGGGTCGCGGCGATAAATTTTCATTCGGCGATATTCACGAACTTAACCCAGGACCACCTGGATTACCATAAAACCATTAAGCGCTATTTTGCGGCTAAGGCAAAACTTTTTAAGCGGATGGCCCCGAAGTCATTCGTAGTGATCAATAATGATGATAAATATGCCGGTATTCTTAAAAAGCTCACCCGCGCAAAAATTATTACTTATGGGATAAAGAATAAAGCGGATGTGCAAGCTAAAAATATAAAATTTGACGTTCGGCATACCGAATTTGATCTTTCATTTTCGGGCAGAGAAACAAGATTCAGGATAAATTTAATCGGAAGGCACAATGTTTACAATATATTAGCTGCGGCCAGCTGGGGGATCCGGGAGGGGCTAAGCTTAAAAATAATTAAATCCGCGTTGGAAGGATTTCTTTTAGTCCCCGGAAGGCTTGAGCGCATAAAATCTAAAAAGGGATTCTCTGTTTTTGTGGATTACGCGCATACCGCTGACGCGCTGAAGAATGTTTTGCAGGCCTTAAGGCAGTTGTCGCCGAATAGGATCATTACTCTTTTTGGCTGCGGAGGCCAGAGGGATAAACTTAAGCGCCCGAAAATGGGGAGGGTCGTAACTACGCTGTCGGACTTCGCGGTGATCACCAGTGATAATCCCCGCTCAGAGAAACCTTTGGCTATAGTCAGGGATATCTTGAAAGGGATAAAAAAGAATAATTATTGTGTAATACCGCAAAGGAGAGCAGCCATAAGGAAGTCTATATCCCTGGCCAGGCCCGGCGATATCGTGTTGTTGGCCGGTAAGGGCCATGAGAATTATCAGATATTCAGTGATAAGAGAATACATTTTGATGACCGGGAGGAAGTTAGGGCATGTTTAAAATCCCTGAGTTATTAGAAGCGACGGGGGGCAAGCTTATATCGGGCAACGCGGATATCGGCGTTAAGTCCTTCTCGATAGATTCGCGCAGCCTAAAACGCGGGGAAGCCTTTATCGCTATTAAAGGAGAAAAGTTTGACGGCCACGATTTTATCGCGGAAGTTATTCAGAAAGGCGCCAGTTGTATAATCTCCCAGAGAGGAGAAAAAAAGTCTCAAGCGGTTTTTATTAAGGTTAAAGATACAACTAAGGCCCTGGGGGATATTGCCCGCTTTAACCGCAATAGGTTTGGTCATATTCCGGTCATCGCGGTCAGCGGTTCTAATGGCAAGACTACGGCTAAGGAGATGATCGCCTGCGTCCTTTCCAGTAAATTTAAGGTACTTAAGAATGAGGGGACCAAGAATAATCATATCGGGCTTCCCTGGACATTGCTTAAGCTGGATAGTTCGGTCGAGGCAGTAGTTTTAGAGATAGGGACGAACCATTTCGGGGAGGTAGAATATCTTAGCGGGATAGCTCAAGCGAATATCGGGGTCATCACTAATATCGGAGCGTCGCACCTGGAATATTTTAAGGACTTAAACGGGGTATTTAAGGAGAAAGCTACCCTGATAAATAAGCTTAGCCACCCGGCTATCGCCATATTGAATGCGGATGATAAATTTTTAAGGAAAGAGGCGCTAAAATTAAGAAATAAGCCTTTTGTTATTGGGGTGGGCCTAAAGAAGAAAAGCGATTTTTTTGCTTCCGATATTAAATACATTTCCGCTAAGCCTGGCTTTGCGGTAAATAAGAGATTTAGATTTGCATTAAACACGTTAGGGTATTATAATATCTATAATAGCCTTTTGGCTATAGCAGTAGGTAGGATCTTTGGTTTAGGATACAGCGAGATTTCAGCCAATTTAGCCAAGTTTAGCTTGCCTAAAGGCCGGCTTAATCTTATAAAAATAAAGGGGATAAGGTTTATTGATGACACGTATAATTCTAATCCTCTTTCAATGCGGCAGGCATTAGGGGTTTTAGAAAATATTTCCGTAAAAGGTAAAAAGATTTTGGTTATGGGTGATATGCTGGAGTTAGGGGGTTTAAGCAGACAATTGCATAGACAGGCGTTAAAAGAAGCGCTTAAGCACGCGGATACGTTAATAACCGTAGGCGCAGAGACTAAAGGATGTTTAGGCAAAAACTTTAAGTTAAAAAATAATATATTTACTTGCGCGACTTCATCTGAAGCCAGGGATCTACTGTTGAGAAAGGTGGGTGTAGATCCCGACGATATTGTTTTGGTTAAGGGCTCCCGCGGGATGAAGATGGAAGAGGTCTTTAAAATATAGATGTTGTATAATTTACTTTATCCGCTCCACGATATATTCTCCGCTTTTAATATTTTCCGCTACATTACTTTCCGGGCAGGCATGGCCGTGCTTACCAGTTTTATCATCAGTCTCGTATTTGGGCCGTTAGTAATCCGAAAATTAAGGACGCTTAAGGTCGGAGTTAAAATTAATAAAGGGGATAGTTTAAAGCTGGATGATCTGCACCGCTCTAAAACCGATACCCCGACTATGGGCGGGCTGATGATTTTGGCGGCGGTGATTGGCTCCACTCTTTTATGGTCGGATATGTCCAACAAATATATCTGGGTAGTCCTTTTTAGCACCATCTGGCTGGGGGTCACCGGTTTTGCCGACGATTACCTAAAACAGATAAAAAATAAATCCAAAGGATTAAGCGTCAAAGCCAAGATTACCAGCCAGATTGTTTTGGGCTTGATTCTCGGGATTATTTTCCTGGTCTACTTTCAGAACAGCTTAAAACTGGATGTTCCTTTTATAAAAGACCTGGCTTTGGATTTAGACGGGCTTTACGTAATCTTTGTTATTTTAGTTTTGGCCGGGACTTCTAACGCGGTAAATCTTACTGACGGTTTGGATGGCCTGGCTATCGGTATTGTAGTCATGGTGGCTTTAGCTTTCAGTATTTTGTGCTACGTTTCAGGGAACATAAAACTGAGTGAGTATTTGCTGGTCCCTTATATTAAAGGGAGCGGAGAACTTACGGTATTTTGCGCAAGCATACTGGGAGCGGGTTTAGGATTCTTGTGGTTTAATTGTTATCCGGCGTCGGTTATCATGGGAGATGTCGGGTCGTTAGCTTTAGGCGGAGCCTTAGGCACAGTGGCACTCTTGATCCGTAAAGAGATACTTTTGGTTATTGTAGGCGGAATATTTGTAGTTGAGGCGTTATCCGTGATTTTGCAGGTGGGGTCATTCCGCCTGACCCGGAAACGTATTTTTAAGATCGCGCCGCTGCATCACCATTTTCAGTTCCTTAACTGGCCGGAGAATAAGGTTATTGTCAGGTTTTGGATAATCGCGGCCCTCTTAGCGCTCCTGACAATAGTAACCTTAAAAATCCGCTAGTACGCTACGCACCTTCATATTATGGATAAAGATTATTTTAGGGCTAAGAAAATCCTTGTTATCGGTTTTGCCCGCAGCGGGCTTGCTTGCGCAAATCTCCTTTATGGGCTGGGGGCAGAAGTTTTGGTAACCGATAATCAGGATAATGCTTCCACCCGCCGTAATTTAAATTTATTAAAATCAAAAGATATAAAAGTAGAATTGGGCCGGCATTCCCGAGGATTGGTCAGGAGTAAGGATTTAGTGGTTATTTCTCCCGGAGTCCCGAACGAGTCCTTACCTGTTCTTTGGGCTAAAGAGGAGAATATTCCGGTAATCAGTGAGATTGAGTTGGGTTGGAGCTTGTGCCCCGCAGAAGTTATCGCGATAACCGGGACCAACGGTAAGACTACGGTCACCACCCTCATCGGTAAAATCCTTAAAGCCGCCGGCAAGAAGGCGGTGACTTGCGGCAATATCGGAAAGCCATTTTGTTCAGAAATAGATAGATTAAAGTCAGGGGATTTTGTTTCATTGGAGGTAAGCTCTTTTCAACTGGAAAATATAGATACATTTAAGCCTAAGATTTCCGTTATACTGAACTTAAGCCGTAACCATCTGGACCGTTATAAGGATATGCAAGATTATCTTAACGCCAAGAAACGCATATTCAAAAATCAGGACGCCGCGGACTTCCTGGTTTTAAATTATGATGACTCGGTAATCCGGGCTATAGCCTGCGAGACAAAAGCAAAAGTGATTTATTTTCGTAAAGCCGCTGGTCTAAATCCTAATCAGTCGGCGGTGTTAGAAGTAGCTTCCATATTGGGTATAAGCAAAGATTTAGTCAGGCAGGTCTTTAACGAATTTAAGGGTGTTGAGCACCGTATGGAAGAAGTGCTGGAAATAAAGGGGGTAAAATTTATCAACGATTCCAAATCTACGACTACCGAAGCCGCTCTCTGGGCCCTGAATAATTTATCCGTTCCGGTGGTTTTAATTGCCGGCGGCAGGGAAAAAGGCAATGATTATAACTCGGTCCTGGAGTTGGCGCGGAAAAAAGTCAAGGTGGCTATCCTTATCGGAGAAGCCAAGGAAAAAATAAAGAAGGCCTTTTCCGGAGAGATCCGCCTGGAGGAAGCAGTGACCCTGGAAGAAGCGGTAAAAAAAGCTTATAACTTGGCGGTTCCGGGAGATTGTGTCTTATTTTCGCCGATGTGCAAGAGTTTTGATATGTTTTCCGACTACGAAGAGAGAGGAAGAATCTTTAAGAGTCTGGTCTTAAAGATAGCTAAGGATTAAAACGCATGGTCCGTAATATCAGAATAAGTTTATTTACCGTCGCGGTGATCCTTATGTGTATCGGCGTTGTGATGATTTACAGCTCCTCCAGTATTTATGCCTGGGAGAGGTATAAGGATGGTTTTTTCTTTTTGAAGAGGCATCTTATCTTTATGCTTATCGGCGCCCTCCTGACTTTTTTCTTTATGAGTATTGATTACCATAAACTTAAGGCATATGCCCGACCGCTGCTGATTATTTCTATAATCCTGCTGGTCCTGGTTTTAATCCCGGGCCTAGGCAGGGAAGTGAGCGGCGCGCGCCGCTGGTTCAGATTTAAATTTATAAGTTTTCAGCCCTCAGAACTGGCCAACTTAGCCATTATTATTTATGTCGCGGATTTTATATCCCGCAAAGGGAACCTGATTAAAACTTTTTTTAAAGGCTTCCTGCCGCCGATGTGCGCCCTGGGGCTGTGCGCCGTACTTATTATAGTGCAGCCGGATCTGGGAAGCACCATAGCCATAGGGGCTGTGGTTTTGGCTATGCTCTTTGTAGCGGGAGTGCGGCCTGTTTATATCTTATCCTTGATTCTATGCAGCCTGCCTGCGCTCTACTTTGGAAGCGGTTTTCAGATAATCCAATCGCAGGTAGCTTTAGGCTCCGGAGGCATATTCGGCGTGGGGCTGGGCCACTCCAAACAAAAATTATTTTATCTTCCCGCCGCGCACACGGATTTTATCTTCTCCATTATCGGAGAAGAGCTGGGATTGTTAGGCACTATCGGCGTGATAATTCTTTTTATTATTTTCATCCAGCAGGGGATCAAGGTGATCAAGAACACCCCGGATAAATTCGGTTATTTTCTGGCCCTGGGGCTGGTGACGATGATAGCTTTTAGGGCGGTGATAAATATAGGGGTATCCTGCGGGGTCCTGCCGACCAAGGGCCTGCCGTTGCCTTTTATCAGTTACGGAGGCTCATCATTCATATTTGATATGGTCAGTGTGGGGATATTGGTGAATATCGCCCGCACAGGAGAGTATCCATAATGCGAGTTTTAGTAGTCACCGGCGCCAGCGGCGGGCACATCTTCCCGGCGGTCAGTTTCATCCAGGCTTTAAAAGAGAAGCTTAAGGATGTGGATACGCTTCTGGTCTTACCCGGAAGAAGCCTTAAGTCGGGGATTGCGCTTAACGATTGTAATGTCAGATATACCTCTACTTTAGCCGTATCTTTGAAGATTAGTTCCGCTAATTTAATTGCTGCCGGCATGTTTATCAAAGGGATATGGGAGAGCCTGATCATCATTCTTAAATTTAAGCCGGATATCGTGGTTGGCTTCGGGACCCTGGAGAGCGCCCCCTGTTTATTTTTTTCCTGGATTTTCAGGATTAAAACTCTGATTCATGAGCAGAATGTTTTGCCCGGCAGGGCCAACAGATTAATGGCGCACTTCGCGGACCGCTGCGCTGTTTCTTTTCTGAAGACCAAGGATTATCTTAATATAAATCGGCAAAAGTTAGCGCTTACGGGAAACCCTTTGCGTAAATCCCTGAAAATAATTGATCAAGTCCAGGCGCTCAATCTCTTAGGATTAAGTAAGGATAAGTTTACGCTATTGGTGATGGGCGGAAGCCAGGGGAGCCGGAATATTAATACAGGATTTCTTAGGGCCGTATCTTTATTAAAAAATGCTGGCGCGATACAGGTTATCCATCTGGCAGGAGCCGGAAGCCTGGAAGAAATCAAGCAGGCCTACGCCAGGATGAATATAAGCGCCAGGGTCTTTGATTTTTTTAACCAGATGGAGCAGGCTTATAGCGCTGCTGATTTGGTTATATCGCGCGCCGGAGCGACTACTGTATCCGAGTTGATATATTTTAAGCTTCCGGCGATAATCTCGCCATATCCTTACGCCTATGCTCACCAGCTTGAAAATGCCAAAGTTTTAAAAGAAAAAGGCTGCGCGGTCCTGATAATGGATGAGGAGTTGGATAAGGATATATTCGTTTCGGCGCTGGAATCAATAATCAATAACCGGGAGAAACTAAAGGCCATGTGTTCAGGCTTTGCGGAATTAAGCGTGCTTAAAGCGGATGATTTGTTGGTGGAGGCGGCGTTAGCTCTAAAATGAAAAAACATTACCACTTGATCGGCATCGGCGGGATCGGGATGAGCGGCATCGCGCAGTTGCTTTTAAGAAGCGGGTATAAAGTGAGCGGTTCAGACCTTAAGGAGAACCGGATTACCCAGGGATTAAAAGAAGCGGGAGCGCAAATTTTTTCCGGCCACGCCTCAGGGAACATAAACGGAGCGGATGTAGTTGTTTATTCATCGGCCATAGGCAAGGATAATCCTGAAATTGTAGAAGCAAGAAAGCAAGGCCTGCCTTTAGTTATGCGCGCTCAGGCTTTAGCCGAGCTTATGCAGGATAAGACTGTGATTACTGTAGCCGGAAGCCACGGAAAAACTACAACTACCTCTTTAGTTTCCTGTTTGTTGCTGGAAGCCGGGCTTTTTCCTACGGTAGCCATAGGAGGTATCCTTAAGAACATAGAGACTAATGCCTGCCTGGGCAGCGGTGAATTTTTCGTGGCTGAGGCCGATGAATCCGACGGTTCATTTCTTTATTACAAGCCGAAGTATTCCATAGTTACCAATATTGACCGCGAGCACCTGGATTATTACAAGAATTTTGAAAAAGAGGTGCAAGCCTTTAAGCGGTTTATCCATATGACCAGTCCTGATGGATGCGTTTTTTGTTCCGCCGATGATGCTAACCTGGTGAATATTATGCAAGATTATAAGGGAAAATATGTTTTGTTTGGATTAAATACAGACGCGCATATCCATCCTGAGCATATAAAATTCAACGGTTTGGCCAGCGAGTTTGATTGTATCTATAAAAATAAGTTTGTGGCTAGGTTCAATCTGGCCTTAGGAGGCGAACATAATATTTCAAACGCGCTTGCGGTCATAGCCTTAGGACTAGAGTTGGGAATAGATTTAGGTTTTATTAAGAAAGCCCTCCTGGGTTTTAAAGGTTCCCGCCGGCGCCTGGAGATAAAATTTAGTAATAAAGATTATACGGTCATTGATGATTACGCGCATCATCCGACGGAGATAAAGGCTACGCTGAAGGCCTTAAGCAATTTGCATCCTCAAAGGCTGGTTGCCGTATTTCAGCCGCATCGTTATAGCCGCACGCAATTGCTTTTAGATGAGTTTGCGCAAAGTTTTAGCGGCGTAGATTATCTGGTTATTACCGATATCTACGCGGCCAGCGAACAACCGATTAAAGGGGTGAGCGGTCAAGCCTTAGGCGTGAAAATAAAAGCATTGGAAAAAAATAGGGAGACGCGCTATATTCCTAAAGAAGGAATCGCGCAGCATATTCTAGAAATCATAAAGCCCGGGGATCTGCTGGTTACTTTAGGCGCCGGAGATATAGTAAAGGTAAGCGATGAATTGGCCGAAAGAATTAAAAGTCAGGGTTAATTACCCCTTAAAAAATAAAACTACTTTTAGGATAGGAGGGCCGGCTCAATTTTTCAGCGAGCCTAAAGATATCCCGGAATTAAAATTACTCCTTGAGCTATCCCGAAAAAAGAAACTACCGGTATATATTCTGGGCGCGGGGAGCAATTTGTTAATAAGCGATAAAGGGGTCAGGGGACTGGTTATACAATTGGGTGCTTTGCGCTTTAAGGATATTGCGCGAGAAAATGGATTTATCCGGGCAGGAAGCGCTGTCCTGCTCGGACGGCTTATAAGATTTGCCCAAGGCGAATCATTACAAGGTTTAGAGTTTTTAGCCGGTATCCCCGGAACACTGGGCGGCGCCTTGGCTATGAACGCCGGGTGCTGGGGCCATAATATCGGGGATTTGGTCAAGGAAGCGCAGGTTTTGGGTAAGGACGGACGGCTAAGGACTTTAAGCGCAAAACAGATCAGATTCGCGTATAGAAAATCCAGCCTGGCAGATTATATTATCTTGAGCGCCCGGTTAAAGGCGAAAAAGGGAAGTCAGGCAGGAATTAAAAAAAATATTAATAAATATTTAACTGCTCGGCGCTTGACCCAGGATTTGACTTGGCCTAATGCCGGGTGTATATTTAAGAATCCGCGGAATAAGAGCGCGGGCAGCTTGATTGACCTGTGCGGGTTAAAAGGCCGGAATATCGGCGGCGCTTTTATTTCCCAGCGCCACGCTAATTTTATACTTAATAAAAAAAAGGCGAGTTCCGGGGACGTGCTCAGGCTCATGCGTTTAATCAAGAAGCAGGTCAGTAATAAGTTCAATTTAATTTTGCATCCGGAGATAAAGATATGGCCATAAAAGTCAAAAGTCCATTCGGCAGAATAGGCGTTTTAATGTCTGGGCCCTCTACGGAGAAGAAGATCTCCCTTAAATCCGGGCACGCCGTATACGCGGCGCTTAAAGATTCCGGTTATAAGGTTGTGCCGGTGATCATTAAAACCGCCAGCGTCCAGGATAACATCCGTTTATTGAAGTTTAAGAAAATCGATTGCGCGTTTATCGCCCTGCATGGCCGTTTCGGCGAGGATGGCGGGATACAAAAGATCTTAAGCCGCCTGAAAATCCCTTATACCGGTTCGGGGATAAAAGCAAGCCGGCTGGCGATGGACAAAATCGCCTCCCGGAAAATATTCCAAAAACACGGGTTAAATGTCCCGCGCTCCCAGGTATTAAATGAAAGTTCTTACCGCGGTTTAAATTTACGGAATTTAAATTTTCCTTTAGTGGTGAAGCCGGCTACGCATGGTTCAAGTATAGGTCTTTCTATCGTAAGCGGCCCAAAAGATATTTCTAAGGCGATCAATTCGGCCTTTAAGTTTGATAAAAGAATAATCATTGAAGAATACATAAAAGGAAGGGAACTCACTGTAGGCATATTGGAAGAAAAGGCTATGCCGGTGATTGAAATTATCCCCAAGCACGATTTTTTTGATTACCAGGCTAAATATAGCCAGGGCCTGACCGATTATATAGTGCCGGCAAAATTAAGCCCGGCGTTGACCCGCCGCGTAAAAAAAGCAGCGCTGGCCGCGCATAGGCTCTTAGGTTGTTGCGGATGTTCCCGAGTGGATATTATTTTAAATAAAAATAGCCAGCCCTTTGTTTTAGAAGTAAATACTATCCCCGGGTTTACCTCAACCAGCCTCCTGCCTAAGGCGGCTAAAATATCAGGCATAGGCTTTAGTTCTTTATGCCTTAAATTGATCAGGTTAGCATATGCGAAGACGTAAATTTAATTTTCCGGTCAAGGCTTTGGCCATTATTTTAATAATTCTTCTTGCCTTGTGCTTTATTCTGGGATATATTTGGAGAATATTAGTCAGCGCGGAATATTTTCAGGTCAGAGATACTCTAAGCAACGAAGTTTTAAGCGCGGATCTTTCTTATCTAAAGGGGAAGAATATATTCAGCCTTGATCTGCCGAAAGAGGCCGCCCGTATTGCCCAAAGTTGCCCTGACTGTTCCCGGGTCATGCTGGCCAGGGTCTTTCCTGATCGTATTTATGTAAAGTTTGTCCGGCGTAAACCGCTTGCTTTTATCAAGCTCTACAGGTATTTTGCTGTCGATGAGGAGGGGGTTGTTTTTCAAAGTTTAATCCAACCGGATGACTCGGGGTTAGCGGTAATCACCGGTTTAGAGACTAAAATTTTCGGCCTTAAGCTCGGGAATAAATATGAATCAAGAGAGTTAGCTATGGCTTTATTGATTCTTAAGGAAGCTGCCAGGACCAGATCGCTTAAGGACTATAGGATTCAAAAAGTAAATGTCGCGGGGATAGATAATATCACGGTGCAAATACCTCTCTTGCAGGCCCAAAGTAATTACGCTGACTGGAAACCCGCAGAGAAAAAACAATTCCTGGAGGTAAAATTCGGCCAGGGCAATATCCGGGATAAAGTCGCGATTATGTCCGGGCTTATCAATCAGGAAAAACAGAATCTTAATAATATAAAATACATAGACCTAAGGTTTAATGAACCGGTAATAAAATTTAAAGATGTTAAGTAACTATATTTGCGCTTTGGATATCGGGTCAAGTAAAATCGCTTCTTGCGTCGCCCAGTTTAAAAAGAAGCGCTTGAGCAGCATTCATTTTGAATGTTTGCCGGTCAAGGGGATGCGGGAAGGGGTGGTCGTTGATTCCATAGGCCTTATCGGTTCGGTCGGCAAAGTGCTCAAGAACCTTAAATCCCGGTCAGGGGTAAATATTAAATTTGTTTCGGTGAATATATCCGGCCAGGATATTGTTACCAAGCGCTCCCGCGCGATTATCCCGCTTGCTGAGCGGGGGAATAAGGTGATCACAGTCTCGGATATGCAAAGGGCCAATGAACAGGCCCGCGTCCTCGGGTCCAGCCTGGAAGAGGAAATAATCCATATGATCCCTTCCAGCTATTCCATAGATTCCAAAAGCAATATTATTAATCCTCTGGGGCTTTATAGCCACAGGTTGGAAGTGGAACTTTACCTGGTTTGCGGTAAGTTATCTTCGGTCCAAAGCCTGGCTAGGGTGATCAATCAGGCGGGTTATGAAATTAAAAACCTCTTTTTTTCCGGCCTGGCCACCAGCAAAGTGGTATTTAGCCAGGGGAATAGGGAGGGTTTAAATTTATTCTGCGATATAGGAAGCGATACAACCGAAATCCTGATTTTTAAGGATGGCCTGCTTAAAGATATCCAGGTCCTGCATTTTGGAGGCGATGATTTAACCAAAGGGTTATCGGACGCCTTAAAGGTAAACTTTGATTTAGCCGAAGATATCAAAAGGTCATACGGAATCATCGGCGGGATAAATGATATAGGCCTGGATAAAGAGATTTTGGTGAAGAAGAGCGAATACTATAAACCCATAAAGCAAAGGCTGGTAGCGGAGATAATCTCTTCTGCGGCTAAAAATATCTGCGTAAAGATTAAAGAGGCCGTTGAAAGCAAGGTCGCGCTTTATGAAGTTAATAATTTTATCATTACCGGAAGGTCAATACTTATAGAAGGTTTTATCGAGTCCCTGGAGAATACCCTGGTCATACCGGTAAAGCTGGGCAGGATTACTAACCTGGAGATAATCTCCTTAATTAAGGAAAACGCGGAGTTATCCGGCCAGAAATATTTAACCTACCTGACTTGTTTAGGTATGCTTTGTGAAGCATTGGAGACTAAGCCCCTGGGAATTCTACCCCTGCATCAACCCGCCAAAAATCTTATCTTAAAAGTCATCAACAGAGCCAAGGAAGTCTATCAAGAGTACTTTTAATTGACCTTACTCTTTTCTGATGTATAATACTTTATTCGTATGATTAGGGATAATGTCTTGGAAGTCAGGAGAGGCATTGAATCCGCTTGCTTTAAGGCTAAGCGCGACCCAGATACTGTGAAGCTCGTTGCTGTGAGCAAGAACCGCAGCATTGAAGAGATAAAAGAAGCCAGCTTAGCCGGGATAACCGCATTCGGCGAAAATAGGGTCCAGGAAGCTCTTTCTAAATATGAGGCAAAACTACCTATACAGTGGCATATGGTGGGGCATCTGCAGACGAATAAAGTAAAAGAGGCGGTTAAGATCTTTGATTTGATCCAATCGGTGGATAGCCTGCGCCTGGCGCAAGAAATAGATAAGCAGGCAGCCGGAATAAATAAAATTCAAGAAATACTCCTGGAGGTCAAGACTTCCGCCGAAAAAACAAAATTTGGTTTACCGCCGGATGAGCTTCCCGGTTTTTTAAAAGCAGCGCGAGAATTAAAAAATATCTCTGTTCAGGGGTTGATGACTATAGCCCCTCTGGTTGATGATCCGCAAGAGGCCCGGCCGTATTTTAGGATATTAAAGGAATTAAAAAACAGGGTTGATCCGGAATTTATTTTATCTATGGGTATGACCGGGGATTTCCAGGTAGCCATAGAAGAAGGAGCGGATATAGTCAGGGTCGGCAGGGCAATATTTGAGGGAAAAATATGATAGATATACGCAAAAAAATCGGCATTATCGGTTATGGCACTATGGGCTCGGCAATCGCCCGGACATTGGCTGCGCTAAAAGACGAATTCATTATTTTTGTTTTTGATAAGGAAAAAGAAAAATTAAGCGGGCAGGCGGGGGTAAATATCGCTAAGGACATTCAGGATTTGATTACCAAGTCCGAGGTAGTGATCCTGGCGGTAAAACCGCAGGATTTTGACCATCTTTTAAAAGAGATTAAAAAATCCATCCAGGATAAGTTAGTCATATCTATAGCTGCCGGGATATCCACAAAGCACATTGAGAAAATGCTCGGGGAAATAAAAGTTATCCGGGCGATGCCCAACATAGGGGCTAAGATAGGGGAGTCGGTAACCTGTTTGTGTAAAGGCGCTTTTGCCACGGATGAAGATCTGGAACTGGCCCAGGAATTATTTTACTCTCTGGGCGCAGCCAGGAGCATAGATGAAAGCATGATGAACGCGGCAACCGCAATATCCGGGAGCGGGCCGGCCTATATATTTTATTTCGTGGAAAATAGCAGCCTTGACCCGCAGAATTTAGCGGAACACGCCCGGCACGATATGATGAAGCGCCTGGAGAAAGCGGCGCAGGAATTAGGTTTTTCTGAAGAAGACGCCGCGTTCCTATCGGCTAATACCACTAATTCTTCCATAAGCCTGTTGCATCAAACAAAATTACCGCCCCAAGAATTAAGAAAACAAGTTACTTCCAAGGGCGGGACTACTGAGGCGGCCTTGGAGGTTTTGTTTAAAGGCGGCTCTTGGGAAGAAGCGGCTCGGGCAGCCCAGAAGAGGGCCAGCGACTTGGAAAGGAGAAACTAAATATGCCCAGAATAGGGATAATCGGAGGCAGCGGATTATATAAAATTGAAGGAATTAAAAATATAAAAGAGGTTTCTGTCCATACGCCTTTTGGGAAACCCTCGGATAAATTTATCCTCGGTGAATTAGAAGGAAAAGAAGTGGTTTTTCTTCCGCGTCATGGGATCGGGCACCGCGTATCTCCCAGCCGCATAAATTACCGGGCGAATATTTTCGGGATGAAAAAGCTGGGCGTAGAAAAGATCATTTCAGTAAGCGCCTGCGGGAGCCTTAAAGAAGAACTTAGGCCCCTGGATTTTGTGGTAGTGGACCAGTTTGTGGACAGGACCAATCAGGCCAGGGAGATGTCTTTTTTTACCGAAGGGATAGTCGCGCATATTGAATTTGCGCATCCTGTTTGTTCCTGTTTAAGCCAGCTGATTTACGCTACCGGAAAATCGTTGAATATGAATATCCATCCGCAAGGGACTTATATCAATATGGAGGGCCCGGCATTTTCCACCCTGGCCGAATCCAAGCTATACCGCAGCTGGGGAATGGACATTATCGGGATGACTAATTTCGCGGAAGCCAAATTGGCCCGGGAAGCCGGGATTTGTTACGCGACTCTGGCGGCAGTCACGGATTATGATTGTTGGCATCCGCAGCATGAATCCGTGACCATCGAGATGATCATTGGTAATTTGAATAAGAATATCGAGAACTCTAAGAAAATTTTAAGTTCAGTGATAAAAAATATTTCGGCAGGTTGTTCCTGCGGTTGCCAGGAAGCGCTGAAATACGCGATTGTCACGGATAGAAAACTTATTCCTCCCCAGATTAAAAAAGACCTTAAGATAATTATCGGTAAGTATATAAAATAATATGGATTATAAACCGACCTTAAATCTACCTAAGACTGATTTTGCCATGAAGGCTGACCTGCCGAAAAGGGAGCCCCTGTTTTTAAAAGAATGGCAGGAAAAAGATATTTACGGGTTAATCCGTAAAAAGCCGCATCCTAAGGGCAAATATGTTTTGCACGATGGGCCTCCCTATGCCAACGGCAATATCCATATCGGCCATGCCCTGAACAAAACCCTTAAAGACATCATTATAAAATATAAGACGATGCGCGGCTTTAATGCCCCTTATGTTCCGGGATGGGATTGCCATGGCCTGCCGGTGGAGCACGCGCTTTTTAAAGAACTTAAAATGAATAAATACCAGATTAACCAGGTTGAGTTCCGTAAAAAAGCCCAGGATTACGCCATGAAATATGTCGCTGTCCAGAGGGAAGAATTCAAGCGCCTGGGTGTCTTTGGCGATTGGGATAATCCCTACCTTACTTTAAGCCGCGAATATGAAGAAGCTATTGTCAGTTCTTTTCTGGAGCTACGCCGTAAAGGATATATCTACCGGGGATTAAAACCGGTTAACTGGTGTTATAAATGCGAGACCGCTTTAGCCGAGGCAGAAGTGGAATACGAGGACCATACTTCTCCGTCGGTTTTTGTTAAATTTAAACTTGATAACAATAAGGATTTTCCAAAAGAAAGCTACCTGGTCATCTGGACGACTACTCCCTGGACGCTGGTCGCCAATGTCGCGGTAGCGGTGCATCCTGATTTTAGCTATTCATATCTGAAGACGGACAAAGGCAATATCATTGTCGCTAATGTGCGGATGCAGGCCTTGCCTGCTTTAGGGATTGAAAAATACGAAGTAATCAGGGAATTTAAAGGAAAAGAGCTTGCAGGGTTAGGTTATGAGCATCCATTCGGCTTGCGCAAGGGCAAGGTCGTCCTGGCAAATTATGTCTCGGCAGAAGAAGGGACAGGTTTGGTGCATACAGCCCCGGGCCACGGAGCAGATGATTTCCTGACCGGCTTAAAATATAAGTTAGAGGTCATTATGCCGGTTGACCCTAAGGGAAATTTTGATTCCAGCGCCGGCGATTTTAAAGGGATGAATGTTTATGACGCCAATAAGGCGATAATCGAGAAATTGCAAGCGTTAAAATTATTATTATTGGCGGATAAAATAACGCATTCCTATCCGCACTGTTGGCGCTGTAAAAATCCGATCATCTTCCGGGCGACTAACCAGTGGTTCCTGAATATCGACCATAATGATTTACGTAAAAAGGCCCTGGCGGAAATCAAAGATAAGATAAATTTTATCCCTGAGGCAGGCAGGGAGAGGATCGCGAGCATGGTTGAACTGCGCCCGGATTGGTGCCTTTCCCGCCAGAGATATTGGGGCGTTCCTATCCCCGCGCTGATTTGTAAAAAATGCAATAATGAATTTTTAGACCCGGGAGTGATTGAGAAATACAGGGAGTTTACCGCTAAAGAAGGGACGGACTGCTGGTTTATCCGCGAGGTTAAAGATTTTATTCCGGCTGGCCTAAAGTGCAGCTGCGGCGCAAGCGAATTTGTAAAAGGTAACGATATCCTCGATGTCTGGTTTGATTCAGGAGTAAGTGCTCAAGCCGTGCTTAAGAAACGTAAGGAACTGGGTGGGGTGCCTTGCGAGCTCTACCTTGAAGGTTCTGACCAGCATCGCGGCTGGTTCCAGTCTTCATTAATTCCGTCTATGTGCATTGACGGAGAATCGCCTTATAAAAGCGTATTGACCCACGGCCACGTAGTAGACGGCGAAGGAAGGAAGATGTCTAAGTCTATGGGCAATGTTATTCCTCCGCAGGATATTATTAAGGATTACGGAGCGGACATTATCCGGCTCTGGGTGGCCTCCAGCGACTATAACGAAGATATCCGTATTTCAAAAGAGATGTTAAGCCGTTTATCCGAAGCCTACCGTAAAATACGCAATACAGCGAAATTTATCCTGAGTAATTTATATGATTTTAATCCGGATAAAGATATGGTGGACTACGAAAAGTTAAAAATGATAGATAAATGGTTATTGCAAAAGAGAGTATTTTTATTGTCAGAGGTAGTTGTTGAGGGATATGAAAAATTTGAGTTTCGTAAAGCCTATAAAGCGATTTACGATTTCTGCAATGAAGACCTTTCCATGTATTATCTTGATATGGTTAAAGGCAGACTCTATACCGCTAAAGCGGATTCAGTTGAAAGGCGCTCAGCGCAAACAGCTATATACGGTATATTGCATCTATTAGTGAGGTTAATGGCGCCTATCTTGGTATTTACATCCGAAGAAATTTGGCAGCATATTCCCAAAGAAGCAAAAGATAAGGATATAGCCAGTGTCCATCTCTTAAGCCTGCCAAATCCAACTGAAATGTTAGCCGAGATGCATATAGAGAAATCGGATGTATCCGATAAGCTGGAGCTTGAGAAGGTATTTGGATTAATTCCCGATATTACTCAAGCCTTGGAAGAAAAGCGGGTGGCCGGCTTGATCGGAAGTTCCTTTGACGCCAAAATAAAACTATTGACAAACAATCAAGAACGGTATAAATTCTTAGGAAGTTTAAAGGACGAACTGCTTGAGATTTTTAAGATTTCTCAGATAGAGATAGAAAATAAGGGCAGTGCCGGCCCGGATATAGCGATTGAGGTTTTTAAGGCCGAGGGCGAAAAATGCCAGCGTTGCTGGAATTATAGCTTAAGTATAGGTAAGTCCGCGAAACATCCTTTAATTTGCGCAAAGTGTGAAGCCGCTTTATAGGAGAGGAGAAAGAAATTGAAAAAGAAATTTACCAAGAAAGAATTGACCGAATTCAAAAAGCTAATTTTAAAAAGGAAAGATGAAGTTAGCGATGAGATAAAGCATATATCCGATGATACCCTGAAGAAATCCCAGAAAGACGCCTCGGGCGATATATCCGGCTATACCTATCATATGGCGGATGTGGCTACCGATAATTATGACCGCGAATTTTCTTTAGGGTTAGCCTCTAACGACAGGCAATCATTATATGAGTTGGAAGACGCTTTGAAGAAGATCGAAGACGGCTCATTCGGAGTATGCGAAGATTGTAAGCATCTTATCACCAAGGTCAGGCTGAAAGCAGTCCCACATGCCCGCCTATGTGTTAAATGCCAGGAGAAAAGGGAGAAGAAGTAGCAGCCTTTAGTTTTATGCTTCCTTTAGCCATCGTATTTGTAATCCTCTCTTTAGATCAAGCCAGCAAGGCCTTTATTTCCGCTAAAATTCAACTCCATCAGACCGTTCCTGTAATTAACGGGATACTGGGTATCACCCTGGTGCATAACCGGGGAGCGGCTTTCGGTATATTAAGGAACCAGGTTTATCTGTTTATAATTACGTCTATCGCGGCGGTAGTCTTGATTTATTTCGCTCTTAAAGATAACCGGCGGAATAAATATTATGTGGTTTGTTTAAGCCTGATATTAGCCGGAGCGCTGGGTAATCTTATTGACCGCCTGCGCTTTGGTTATGTCATTGATTTCCTGAATTTTTATATCTGGCCGGTTTTTAATATCGCCGATAGCGCCATAACCGTCGGAGCAGTATTATTAGGCTGGGCTCTGTTAATGAAGAAGGACTAAAATGCATCCAGAAATTTGTAAGATCGGGCCGCTAACGATTTATTCTTACGGCCTGGCCCTGGTCATAGCCTTTATGGTTTCCACGTTTCTAGCCGCAAGGCTAGCCAAAAAAAACGGGATCGACCCGGATATTATTTTTAACTTAAGTTTTCTTATTTTTATTTCCGGCATAGCCGGAGCGCGTATTTTTTATGTAATCAATAATTTAAGCTACTATTCGCAAAAGCCTCTAGAAATAATCATGCTCCAAAAAGGAGGATTGGCCTGGTTCGGAGGATTAATAACCGGCGTATTTTGCGGGATATTCTATCTAAGGTTAAAGAAGCTTCCGGTATTGAAGATCGCCGATTTGTTTGCGCCTTTTGCTGCCCTGGGTCAGGCGATAGGCAGGCTGGGTTGCTTCTTAAACGGCTGTTGTTTTGGTAAAGAGAGCGCGTATGGCATTTATTCTCCTGTTCAGGAAGCGGTATTAATCCCGACGCAATTGTATTCCTCATTGCTCCTGGTTATTATTTTTATTATTTTAAGGGTCTTACAGGGCAGGCCGCATAAAGAAGGCCAGATATTTTTTATATATCTATTACTCTACTGCGCCAAAAGATTTTTCATGGAATTTTTCCGCGGTGACAGCCCGGCCTTCCTTTTCCAATTAACTTTATTTCAGGTAATCAGTATCGTCATATTCATCATCGCCTTAGCAGGGCTAAAAAAAATATGCGGGAATACGCGCTAAAGATATCTGATGATCAGGAAGGCGCGCGCCTGGATTTATTGGTTTGCGCATTTTCTAAAAAACATAACCTGGGTTTCTCGCGCACCTCTATACAAAATATGATTTTAAAGGGCCGGATAACCGTTAATGGCTCCGGCGCTATAAAACCGCATTACAAGGTCCGCAAAACCGATAAAATCAAGGTAGCGCCTGAAGATAAAGTCAAAAGTTCTATCCGCGCCGAAGAGATCCCCTTAGAGATTGTTTATGAAGATGACGATCTGGCAATTATCAATAAACCCGTCGGCCTGGTTGTGCATCCTGCCCCGGGAAATTATGAACATACGCTGGTCAACGCGTTATTAGCGCGTTTTAAAAAATTATCCGATATAAATCCGCAAAGGCCGGGGATCGTCCATCGGCTGGATAAAGATACCTCGGGGATCTTGGTTATTGCCAAGAATAATTCCGCTCATCTAAAACTCAGCGCGCAATTCGCCGACCACACTATTAAACGTAAATACGCGGCAATAGTCAAAGGCAGGATGGAATTTGATGAAAATGTTATTGAAGCGCCTATAGCCAGGCACGCGTTCAAAAGAGAAAGCATGGCCGTAAATTTTTCGGATAAGGCCAGGTACGCTAAGACCTATTATCGTACCTTAAAGAGGCTTGGCGATTGCAGTCTGCTGCAGTTAGAGCCGTTTACCGGTAGGACGCATCAGCTTAGAGTGCATTTAGCTTTTATCGGCCACCCTATTTTAGGAGATAAGAAATATGGCAAGAATGATGAATTTAGCCGCCTAGCCCTACACGCGCAATCCTTAGGTTTTATCCACCCCTCAACAGGTAAATTCGTAGAGTTCACTTCTTCCTTACCGCAAGAGTTTCTAAGGTTTACAGCTAAAAATAAGACTTGATTTTTTTTACACTTATTGATATATTAAAACGATATAAGGGTCAATTTAATCTAAAAGCCTGCTTAGCGGCAGGCAGGGAGGAGAGGAATGAACTCTAAGATTAAGCTCATAGTTTTAATTGGTGTAATCCTGGTTTCTTTATCTATTGCCGGCGGAGGGTTTTATCTTCTGCAAAAAGAACGCGTGCGGAATATTGAGCTCGGGAACATGCTCGACGAGCTTACGGTTAAACAAAAAGCAGGCGAAGCAAAATTACTGGAAGCTCAAAAGTCCATTTCTTCTTTAGAATCTAAACTTAAAGATACTGCCAGCCAGATCGATAGTCTAAGCAACCAACTACAGCAGGAAAAGACAGCTAAGGAAGAGGCTCTGACCAAAATAGAGCAGATGCGGACGGAGCTTGACCAGCAAAAAGAACTCCGGTCAGATTTAGAGAATAGATTGACCAAGGCCCAGAATGATGTTAAAAATATTCAGGCTAAGTTAGGGACCATAGAGACTGAAAAAGCGAAGTTAGAGTCAAAGGTTAAAGAGCTGGAAGCCAAGGCCAACGTAGAGCTGGGCAAGATTGTGGTCAGCCCGGAGTCAGTCCAGATTAAACCCCCAGTAGGAGCAGCTACTGTAGTTAAGGCAGTAGAAGCTAAGGCCCAAAGCTTAGAGGGAAAGGTCCTGGTATTAAATAAAGAATATAATTTCGTGGTGATAAACCTGGGGAATAAAGACGGCATAGCCGTAGGCGATCAATTCGCGGTATATCACGGCGATAAGTATATAGGCGACGTGAAAGTAGAGAAACTCCAGGATGTTATGTCGGCGGCAGGTTTCGCCTCGGATGATGTAAAGAATAAGGTCAAGGAAGGCGATAAGGTAGTAAGAAAAAGCTAAATGAGGTTTTTTGGTCTAAGTTCAGGTCCGGGCCTTCAGGGTGAAATATCTATCCCCGGCGATAAATCTATAGCTCACCGCGCAGTAATATTGAGCGCTTTGGCCCAAGGCCAAACCACTGTTAAAAATTTCCCTTTAAACGAAGATTGTCTGGCGACTGCTAACGCGGTTAAAAAATTAGGAATAAAGATAACATTAAATAGGGCCTCTTGCCAAGCTACTGTATTTGGCAGGAGGCTTTTGGGTTTAAACAGGCCTAAGGGGGCGATCTGCGTAAAAGAATCGGGGACGACTTTTAGGTTATTGCTGGGTTTATTAGCCGGTCAAGACTTTGGGACTAAACTTAATGCGGGTGATTCCCTCAGACATCGGCCGATGCTTAGAGTAATTAAGCCCTTAAGGTTGATGGGCGCTCAGATAAACTCCAAGATGATCGGCGGGGAAGAATATCCTCCTATAGTTATTCGGGGCGCGAATTTAACCGCTATTACTTACAGACTACCCGTTGCTTCTGCCCAGGTCAAGAGCGCTCTTCTTTTAGCCGGTTTGTTTGCCTGTGGAGAAACTAAAGTAATTGAGCCGTTAAAAACCCGGGATCATACTGAGAGAATGCTTAAATTATTTAAAGCCGACTTAAAAGTCCGGGGCAATACTATAATAATAAAAGGGGGCAAAGAATTAATTTCTCCCCGCGCGCTCTACATTCCCGCGGATATATCTTCAGCGGCATTTTTTATGGTCGGCGCGAATATTATACCGGATTCCCGGGTCTTAATCAAAAAGGTGAGCCTTAATCCCAGCCGCTTGGGTGTGGTTAAGGTTTTGAATAAAATGGGAGCAGGATTAAAGATAAAAAGATTAAAATTAAGCGGCCGGGGCAACGAGCCTACCGGGGATATTCTGGCCAGCAGTAAAATTTTGCGCGGGGTAAGGATTAAAAAGAGTGAGATTCCTTCTCTAATAGATGAGCTTCCGATTCTAATGGTTGCCGCTTGTTTGGCTAAAGGGGTATCCGTCTTTGAAGGTGTCTCGGAATTGCGAGTAAAAGAGACAGACCGGATTAAATCCATGCTAGTCAATTTGACTAAAATGGGCGCTAAAATAAAGGTGGTTAAATCCGGGAAGCAGGAAAATATAATTATTAAAGGAGTAAAAGGGCTTCGCGCAGCTAGGGTAAGCAGTTTTGGCGACCATCGCACGGCTATGAGTATGATTATCGCGGGGCTGGCAGCCTCCGGCGAAACCTATATAGACAATGTTACCTGCATCAACAAATCTTTCCCCGCTTTCCTCAAAACTCTCAACAGTCTAACTTAATATAACCCTAAGTGTATCCTACAAATAAGCGTCTGGCCTTGTCTTGTTTCCCGCAGGGACACTTGCTTACTGGAATTCACATGCCCTGCTTAGAAACAAGCCAAGCCATACGCTTAATATATTATAGATATTTTGCTTGAGGGTATTGTTAAGCGTGCAATTAGAAATTTTTCGGCATTTCTATCTATTAAGTAGCAGTGTGCAAGGCTTTACGGCGAGTGCAGGCAATACTCTTTAGCGTGAGGAACCCTGCGCTGCCGGAAGGAGCCGTAAACCGTAGCACACGGCGAAAAATTTCGCACGCGAACAATACCCGAAAAGCGAAATAGCTATAATATTACTTAACTTTTTGTTTGACATATAGTTTAATCTCTGTTAAAATCCTACATACTACTTAAAAGCCTGTTTCAAGCAGGTTGGATTAGGAGAAAAAATGGGCAAATTCAAGGGATTGATCAAGCAAGCCTACAATTACATCCTGGATTTATTCTCTAATGATATAGGTATTGATTTAGGCACAGCCACTACGCTGGTCTATGTCAAGGGAGAAGGTATTGTGCTTTGCGAACCTTCGGTTGTAGCTGTTGAGCGCGGGACAAGCCATGTTCTGGCGGTAGGAGAAGAAGCCAAACGCATGCTTGGCCGCACCCCGGGAAATATCGTGGCCATAAGGCCGATGCGGGATGGCGTTATCACAAATTTTGAAGTGACCGAAGCGATGCTGCGGCATTTTATAAGGAAAGTCCGCCACCGCCGTTTTCAGATCAGGCCCAGGATCGTTATTGCCATACCGTCAGGCATTACGGAAGTAGAGCGCCGGGCAGTCAAAGAATCCGCTGAGCGGGCAGGAGCAAGAGACGTATTTTTAATTGAAGAGCCTGTAGCCGCGGCTATCGGAGTGGGATTGCCAATTCAAGAGCCGGTAGGCAATATGATTATAGATGTAGGAGGCGGTACGACTGAGATCGCCGTGATATCCCTGGCGGGTATTGTATTCTCTAAGTCCATTCGCATCGGCGGCGATGAAATGAATGAGGCTATCATTGAATATCTTAAGAAAACTTATAATTTAATGGTTGGAGAACGCACGGCCGAAGATATTAAAATTAAGATCGGCTCAGCTTATCCTTTGGAAGAAGAAATGAGCTTAGAGGTCAAGGGAAGGGATTTAATCGCGGGGCTGCCTAAGGCAGTAACCGTAACCTCGGAAGAAATAAGAGAATCTTTACAGGAGCCGTTAAGGGCGATCCTGGAAGTAACCAAAATTTCTCTTGAGCGTACGCCTCCCGAATTAGCTTCGGATTTAATCGAACACGGTATTGTCATGGCCGGCGGCGGATCATTGCTTAAGGGATTAGATAAACTTATATCAGAAGAGACAGGCCTGCCTGTCCATATCGCCGATGACCCGGTCACGGCTGTTGCTAACGGCACGGGTAAGGTCCTTAATGAGATGAGATATCTTAAGAAGGTCACCGTCTCGGTAAAACCGGAAATGAGCACCTGATAGCTATCCTCTAGAAGTATAAAATGTGTTTAATCTCAATAAGAAAAATTTAATTCCCCTCTTAGTAATTATTTCTCTCCTTATCTTTCTATCCATTTCTATATCAGCCTTAAGAAGACCGGTATTGGATGTCTCAAAAGAACCGCTGAGCGTTATTTCCTGGCTGCGGCGCGAACTTGGCGGGGTTATTTTTTATCACCAAAATCTTATTGAAAATTCCAGGCTAAGAAAAGAAGTCGACCTTTTAAGGTATAAGCTGGCCGGTTTAAATGAGATTTATCTGGAGAATAACCGCCTGAAGAGAAGCCTGGCCTTTAAACAGAATTCAGCGCTTAAATTAATCTGCGCCAGGGTGATCGCCCGTCCCGCGGATAACTGGTCATCAGGATTAATCATTGATAAGGGCTCAACTAGCGGCATAAGAAAGGGCCTGGCGGTAATCAGCTATTTGGGTTTAGCCGGCAGGATAATTGAAACAACGGCTTCCACGAGCAAAGTGATGTTGCTAAGCGACCCGAATCTGGGAGTCTCAAGCCTGGTCCAGCGCTCCCGTCAGGAAGGCCTGGTTTGCGGTACACTGGGAAACAATCTGATTATGAAATATCTTCCTGAAGACGCGGATATAAAATTACAGGATGTGATTGTCAGCTCCGGGTTGAATGATACTTACCCCAAGGGTTTACTTATCGGCAGAGTAATCGATATTGGCAAAGAGTTTTCCGGTTTAAGCCGGTATGCCCTGATCCGGCCGGTAGTCGACCTTTCCAATATTGAAGAAGTCCTGGTAATAATCCCATGAGAGCCAACACCCTTTTAATTACGGCATTAGTCTTAGGGTTATTTCAAATTACCTTCCTGGAAAATTTTAAGGTCTTCGGAGTAAAACCCGACCTTCTTTTGCTGACTGTAGTTATTGCCGGGCTCTTCTGGGAAACCCGGGCGGCGGTAATTTTTGGGATAGCTATCGGCATATTGAAAGATATTTTCAGCTTGAATACTTTTGGTTTAGATATATTATTGTTTGGCCTCTGGGCCTTTTTAACCGTAAAGATATCCCGCGAAGTATCTATCGAAGATAACCTTACCCGCGGGCTCTTAGTTTTTATAATAGCGTTAATGCAAAATATCGCGGTTGGCTTAAGCGGCGGTTTATCCGGAAGCTTTATACCATTCGGCATATTTTTGCGCCTTGTTTTTTTAAGCGCGTTATACACAGCGTTACCTCTACCGTTAATCCTTAAAATTACTAAAACCAGAATATGATCAGACCAAGAATTGTTATTTGGGCAATAACAGTAATGTTGTTTTTTCTTCTTCTGGGCCTGCTTAATCTGGAAGTCATCCACGGTAAAAGATATCAAGAGCTGGGCGATAAGAATTGTATAAGGTTAGTTTCTCAAAACGGCAGCCGCGGAAGAATACTCGACCGCGAAGGCCGGGTCATCGCCGATAGCCAGCTTTCTTATGATTTGATGATTTTGCCCCAGGACCCCGGGCAGCAGGAAAAAATAATCTTAAGCGCCGCCCAGATCCTTAAAGTAAGCGTAAGAGAATTGCAGAAGGCGCTTAAAAAAGAGTATATTTCTTCTTCGGTTCCGGTAACAATAGCCAGGAATATAAGCGTAAAAGAGGCTATCGCGCTTACCGAACTTAAAGTGGACTTACCCGCTATAATAGTGCAACCCGATCCTTTAAGGCATTATCCGGGAGGAAGGCTGGCGGCTCACGTCTTGGGTTATGTCAGTGAGATTGACCGTTGGCGTTTAACCAGGCTGGAAGATTACGGATATAAAACCAAGGATATCGTCGGTTTTGGCGGGGTTGAGGAAAGATATGATTATTATCTGCGCCAGGAAGAGGGAGGAGTCTCTTTTGAAGTTGACCATCGCGGCAAGATCATCCGCACCTTAGGTTTTAAGCCTCCGGTTAACGGAAAAGATATCCAACTTACTCTAAGTATTAAGATCCAGAAGATAGCCGAGGATTATCTTGCCGGAAGAAAAGGCAGCGTGGTCATTATGGATCCTTATACCGGAGAGATTTTGGCTATGGCCAGCTCTGCGGCGTTTGATCCGGCGGCGTTTGCGGAAAAAAATAGCGACGCGTTGGTAAAGCTGTTTAATGACCCGAATTCTTTATTAATTAACCGCGCTATAAGCAGCGCCTATCCGGCAGGGTCAATTTTTAAGGTTATTGTCGCGGCAGCGGCATTGGATAATAAAAAGATTAATCCGAACACAACTTTCCTTTGTCAAGGAAGCACGTTTGTCGGAAGAGGTGAATTTAAATGCTGGAGCACGCACGGGCTGCAGAATTTACAGGCGGCGCTAACGCATTCCTGCAATGTATTTTTCTATAAGACCGGTTTACTCGCCGGGGCTCAAAGCTTGCACGACTACGCGCTTAAATTCGGTTTATCCAAGACAACTTCTTTTGAGTTGCCTTATGAGAATCCGGGATTTATACCTTCGCCGCTCTGGAGAAAGATCAATAAGTTTAAGAATTGGTTTGATGGCGATACGGCTAATTTAAGTATAGGCCAGGGAGAGGTTTTGGTTACGCCGTTGCAAATTACGCGCATGATTGCGGTAATCGCCAACGGAGGGTATCTGGTAACTCCTTATATTGTTAAGGCAATAGACGGCCGGGATATATCGGTTTATCAGCAAAGGAGCGAGAAATTAAATTTTAAGCAAGGCACGCTGGATTATATCCGGGAGGGGCTAAGGGGTGTAGTTAATGATCCGACCGGGACAGGCAATGTGTTATCCGGCTTGACTGTCATTATCGCGGGTAAGACCGGCACTGCTCAGGCTCCGCCGGGCCAGCCGCATGCCTGGTTTTGCGGATTCCTCCCGTATAAAAACCCGAAATTCGCTATTTGTGTATTCCTGGAGCATGGCGGGCCGGGGTATGTAGCCTGCGTAACAGCTAAACAGATAATCCAGGAGATGATTAATCAAGGTTTAATTTAATATGAGAAATTCATTTTTTATTATACTAATCATAGCGTTATTGATCTGTTCTCTGGGTGTCTTGTCCATCTACAGCAGCACCTATCAGAAAGAAGGGAAGATTTGGCAAACGATTTTCCAGCGCCAGATACTTTGGATCATCCTGGGCCTAGTCCTGTTTTCTATTATTTCTAATATAAGCTACCGCCGGTTCTGGGATTGGACATATTTTTTATATGGCGCAGCTTTTTTCTTTTTACTCCTGGTTTTTATCCTGGGGACAACCCGCTTAGGCGCCCAGCGCTGGTTAAGGATAGGCTGGTTTAACTTCCAGCCTTCAGAGTTGTCTAAAATAGTCATGGTCATATTTCTGGCCCGTTATTTTAGCCGTAAAGCCGTCGATGATATCGAACTGCTTTCCGGAAAATTCGGAATGATCCGCGGTTTGCTCCTGCCTTTCTTTTTTACAGCGCTGCCGGTAGCCCTGATCATTGAGCAGCCGGATTTAGGAAGCGGCATAATCATACTCATTCTGTTTATTACTCTGTTGTATTTAACCAATGTCAGGTTAAAGTATATTTTTATTTTTCTGTTGGTAATGAGCTTGCCGTTACCTTTTATGTGGAGCCTCCTGCGGGATTATCAAAAGGATAGGCTGCTGGTTTTTTTAAACCCGAATATTGACCCGCTGGGCGCAGGTTATACGGTAATCCAATCTAAAATAGCCATAGGCTCAGGATGGCTTTGGGGCAAGGGTTGGTTATCCGGGACGCAAAGCCAGTTGCATTTTCTTCCGGAGTCGCACACGGATTTTATTTTTGCTACTTTTTCGGAAGAGTGGGGATTTTTAGGCGGGGTTACCCTTTTGTTTCTTTATTATTTATTGATCCGTCAGGGATTCCTGATCGCCCAGCGCACCCAGGATTCTTTCGGCAAACTATTAGCCTACGGGATTTCTTTAATGTTGGCTATAGAAGTCAGCATCAATGTGGCGATGAACCTGGGCCTGGCTCCCGTAGTGGGTATACCCTTACCCTTGATGAGTTACGGCGGTTCGTCTATATTTGTTACTTTTATAGCGTTGGGGATATTAGTGAATATTGATAAGACCAGGGCGGTATTTTAATATGTACGAAGATATATTATTAAAAGTAAATAAGCCGGGGCAGTATATCGGGGGCGAGATAAATAGCTCAAAGAAGGATTTTGCTTCCTCCGATATTAAATTCGCTATCGCTTTCGCGGATTTATATGAAGTAGGAATGAGCAACCTGGGCCTAAGGATCATTTACGGGGTATTAAATAATATTCCCGACGTAGTTTGTGAGAGGTTTTTTTCTCCCGCTCAGGATATGGAGGAGTTATTGCGTCTGGATAACCGCCAAATATTATCTTTAGAATCGCGTAAAAAGTTAAGCGAATTTGATTTAGCCGGATTTTCTCTGGGCTCGGAATTAGATTACACGAATGTTTTAAATATCCTGCAACTTGGTGGTATTCCTTTGCGCTCAGGTTTACGCGATCATACTTACCCGCTGGTAATCGGGGGCGGGCCCTGCACGCTTAACCCTGAGCCCCTGCATGATTTCTTTGATTTTTTTTGTATAGGCGAAGCGGAAGAATTAATTTTAGAAGTAACGGATTTATACCGTAAGCACAAGGAAGAATATAAATCGGGGAAATTAGATAAGCAGGAATTATTATTCAAGTTCTCCCAAATAGAGGGGATCTATGTCCCGTCTTTTTATGACGTATCCTACGCTAGCCGGGGCGTGCTAGCAGAGTTTAAACCGAAATTAAAATCAATTCCTCCCAGGATAAAAAAACGCTGCGTAAAAGACCTTAATCTTGCTTATTATCCTCTTGACTGGATTATGCCGCACGTGCAGATAATTCATGACCGGATAACCTTAGAGATCATGCGCGGATGCCCCAACCGTTGCCGTTTTTGCCAGGCCCGGCCGCAGTATTTTCCGTTCAGGATCAAGGAATCCCCAACGGTATTAAATCTGGCTGATGAACTTTACCGGCGCACGGGCTACGAAGAGATATCCCTGGCCGGTTTATCGGTCAGTGACCATCCTAAAATAGAAGAGATCTTAAAAAAACTGATGAATTTATTTGAGGCCAAAGCGGTGAGCCTTTCTTTGCCTTCGCTAAAAGCTAAAGCGTTGATAGGCGGTGTTTCTTCACTGATCGCTAAAGTCAAGAAAACCGGGCTTACCTTTGCTCCCGAGGCCGGCTCAGAGAGGCTGCGGAATATCCTGCAAAAAGATTTTAATAGCGCGGAATTTTTTACCGCTTTGGAAGAAGCGTATGCCGCCGGATACCAGCATATCAAGCTTTATTTTATGATCGGCTTGCCGCAAGAAAAAGATGAGGACCTGGACGCGATCATTGATTTTTCGGTCAAGGTCTCCGAATTAAGAAAAAAAGCGGGTAAGGGCGCGGCAGGAGTAAACATCAGTATTAATACGCTGATCCCTAAGCCGCATACGCCTTTTCAATGGCTTAAGATGCAGGACCTGGAGGCTATAAAGAATAAGCAGGAATATTTGCGCCAAAAAGCCAAAAGGCACAAAAGGCTGGTTTTAAGTTTTCATAATAGTTCGATGAGTATCATCGAGGGCGTGTTTTCCCGCGGAGATAGAAGGTTATCCGAAGTCATTCTTAAGGCTTTTGAAAGCGGAGCGAAATTTGACGCCTGGAGCAATCATTTCGATTTTGCAAGATGGCAGGCGGCATTCCGCAACTGCGGCCTGGATATGCAGTTTTATCTGGATAAAAAAGAGCTGAATAGCCCTCTTCCCTGGGATTTCATAGATACCGGTATCGATAGTAAAACATTAGTCGCCGAATTTAACAAAACTATTGCTATAGAATGAGATAAGCGGTATAATTTATCGAATGTTTAAAACTAACGGAGGCAAAAAAATGAAAATGAGCGGAAAACACGCTTTATCATCTAAAGGCCTTAAATATAAACTCAAAATCTCCTTTGCCTTAATGTCTATCCTGCCTTTACTGGTCTGCGTTTATCTGATTTCGCATTATATGCTGCCTCAAGTGGGGCTAAAACTGGATATAGTCACATTTATTGCTATAAGCATATTTATCGCGTTTATCGGTTTCTTTGTGATCAAAGAGGTCTTTGACCGTATTTTATCCATAACGAACAGCGCTAAGATCATCGCTTCAGGCGATTATCGCCATAACCTGGAAGTCCTCGAGGGTGATGAGGTAGGCGATTTAGGCGAGGCCTTTAACCGGCTCACTCAGCGCATCCGCACCAATATGGATGAACTCAAAAACTACAGCGAAAAGACCGCCGAGATCAACATCGGAATACAAAAACGCGTTATCGTCCTTTCCGGGCTCCTGCAGATAAGCTCGCTTATATCCCAATCCGCGAAATTAGACGATATACTTAAAACCATAATTGAAAAGTCGCGGCTATTAGCCGATTCAGAAGTAGCTTATCTACTTTATAGGGAAGAGAACCAGGAGACTTTTTATATGCGTTGGGCAGACGGCTTAGGTTTCCAGCAGCTACTGGATATCCGGGTAGAGCCGGCGGATGATGTTTTTTATAGAATAAATAATATAAATAAACCTCTCCTGTTAGACAGGAAAAATTTATTGCCGTCCCAGATCATCTCTTTTGTCCACGATAAGCTGCGTTTAAAAAACACGCTGGCTTTGCCCATATACCTGCGGGGAAGGATCATCGCTATATTAGGCATAGGCAATAGTAGAGAGCCTTTTGAGTACCTGAAAGAGGATATGGAACTGCTGGATATTTTTGCCAAGCAACTGGGGATTGCGGCGGAAAATGATATATTGACCCATAGTATCAAGAAGTTAGAGATCAAAGATACGCTTACCGGTTTATATAATGAGTTATTCATGCGCAGCCGGCTTCAGGAAGAGATCAAGCGGGCGGTCATGTACCGGCGGCCCTGCGCGTTCATCCTGCTGGATATCGATCATTTTAAACAATACACTCAAGCTTTTGGCTCTATCCAGACCGAATCTACGTTAAAAAGGATCGCTGCTTTGATCCGGGATTCGGTAAGCGAGATTGACCGCGTAGGCCGAATGAGCGACGACGAATTCGCGGTAATCTTGCCGGAGAAAAATAAACGTCAGGCCTTAGAGATTGCCGAGAGCATCCGCAAGAATATCGAGTTTGGTTTTAGCGAGGAATCCGATAAAGCCAAAAAAGTAACGATCAGCGGAGGGGTAAGCGAAAATCCGCTGGATGGGATCAGTGCGGAAGAACTGATCGTAAAAGCCAAAGAGATGCTCGCCCTGGCTAAAAAAGAAGGACGTAACCGCATAGTCATCATAAGAGAGCGAAAGTAATATGCCCATGCGCAGAATAGTCAATAAGCAACTGGGAGACTTGCTTATTGAGCGGAACATTATCAATGAGCGCCAGCTGGAAAAGGCCTTAACCGTGCAAAAGGAGAGAGGCGGCTTAATCGGCGAACTTTTGGTCGAGCTGGGTTTTGCCAAAGAAGAAGATATCGCCCAGTCCTTAACCGCTCAATACGGTTTTCCTTATCTGCCTTTAGGCAATTACGATATCAACCCGGAAATAATCAGTATTGTCCCCGGCAGAGTTTCCCGTCAGTACCTGCTTATCCCGATTGATAAAATCAGCAATAATCTGACCCTGGCTATGTCTAACCCCCTGAATGTGCAGGCGATCGAAGATGTGGAACTGCTTTCCGGCTGCTCCGTGCAGACCTTCGTCTCTACTTCATCGGACATAAAAAGGGCGATTGAGAAGTACTATAAAGACAAAGAATAATGGCTTCCCTCAAAGACCGCCTGACCGAAATATTTATCAATAATAAACTTCTTACGCAGGAGCAGCTTGATGAAGCGCTCGCCGTGCAAAAAGAAAAAGGCGGCCGCTTAAGCGATATCATCGTAACTCTAAAATTCATCAAGGAGAGCGAACTTGTTTTGACCCTCAGCGAAGGTTTAGGCCTGCCTTTAATCGACCTGAAGCGTTTTAAGATCGACCCGGAGATCGTTAAAATCATCCCTATTAATATAGCCCGCCACTATCAGATAATCCCGGTCTCCAAAATGGGGGATACTATAACTCTGGCCATGGCCGACCCGCTGAATGTTTTTACCATTGACCATGTGCAGGCGCTCACCGGGTATAAAATTAATCCGATTATTTCCACCAGCCAGGATATCGCCCAAACCATAGATTTATCTTATCCGGATTCGACCAAAGGCATTATTGAGGATTTAGTCAAAGAGATGTCCGCCTCTTCCATAGAGTTGATCCGGGAAGAAAAGGATGTCTTGCCATCCGACCAGGAATTGAATTTGATCAGCAGGCAGGCTCCGGTCATTCAGGTCACCAATATGATCCTGGAAGAGGGAGTAAATAAAAAAGCGTCGGATATACTTATTGAGCCTTTTAGTTCCAAGTTGCGCCTGCGCCTGCGCATTGACGGCGTATTGCACGAAGGGAAAGCGCCCGCCAAAAACATCCACCCGTCCATTGTCTCGCGGATCAAGGTAATGTCAGATTTAAATATCGCCGAGCATCGGCTTCCCCAAGACGGCCGTTTTAAGATGAAATTCTCCGGCCGGGAGGTGGATTTTCGCGTTTCCATACTCCCTTCAAGTTTCGGCGAAAAAGTCGCCCTGCGTATACTGGATAAGTCGCAGGCTACTTTAAATATAGAGAGGCTGGGGTTTAGCCCGAATATTATTACGAACCTGGAAAAAGTAGCCAAGTTACCGCACGGTATGATCTTGATCACCGGGCCAACCGGAAGCGGAAAGACGACTACTTTATATTCGATCATGAAATTCATTGATAGCCCGGATAAAAACATTATTACCGTGGAGGACCCGGTTGAATATCAGTTGGAAGGGATAAATCAGGTGACTGCCCGGCCGGAAATAGGCCTGACTTTTGCTTCGGCCTTGCGTTCCATATTGAGGCAGGACCCCAATGTAATCATGATCGGTGAAATCCGCGATTTTGAAACCGTGGATATCGCGATTAAATCCGCGCTTACCGGCCACTTAGTCATATCTACTTTGCATACTACCACGGCCGCCGGAGCGATCGTGCGTTTAGTAAATATGGGCGTTGAGCCCTACCTGATAAATTCTTCTCTGGTCTGCGTAGTCGCCCAGCGCCTAGTGCGTAAGATCTGCGCTTACTGTAAAGAGGAGCATCCGGTCAAAAAAGAAATACTGGATACTTTAAAAATAAAACTGGATGTGAAGGACCCTAAATTTTTCCGCGGCAAGGGTTGCTCGCATTGTTTTAATATGGGTTATAGCGGAAGGACCGGCATTGCCGAAGTCCTTTTGTTAAGCAGCGGCGTGCGCGAATTAATTTTAGCCCGGGCGCAAGAGCACCTGATCAAACAGCAGGCGCGTAAAGAAGGCATGGTTACTTTAAGAGAAGACGGGATTACGCAGGTTTTAAAAGGCCTGACTACCTTAGAAGAGGTCGTGCGCGTAACCGCGCCCGACGAATAATATGCAGACCATCAAAAACGCGATAATCGAGATACTTATTAAAGGCGGCCACCTGAATAAAAAACAGCTGGAGAAGGCGTTAGAGCTGCAGAAAGAGAGGGGTGTGCCTTTAAGGAAGATCCTGGTCGAGCAAGGGATAATCTCGGAAGAGATCCTGCTTTCCCTGCTTTCCGAGCAGCTTTATATGCCGAGTCTGCATTTAGCTAAATATAAATTTGACTCGGCGGTCATCGGCCTGGTCCCTGAACGCCTGGCCCGGCTCTATAGCTTGATTCCGCTTTCCCGTTTCGGCAGCACGATCACCGTGGCCATGTCTGATCCTTTAAATATATTTGCCCTGGATGATTTAAGGACTCTGACCGGATGTAATATAGATACGGTTTTAAGTTCCGAAGAAGAGATAATCCGGGCAATAAAAGCTCAGTATAATCCTGAATCTCAGGATATGCAGCAGGTCATGGATGAGGCCGCGCAGGGAGAACGTGATTCTAAAAAGAGCAATATTGAATTAGTCAAAGAGGATGAGATCGAGCTTTCCAGTACTTTAGAGGAGAGCGAAAAGGCTCCTATTGTTAAACTGGTTGAACTTATGTTGAACCAGGCCTTAAAGAAGAGGGCCTCGGATATTCATATTGAGCCGGAAAGCGATTGCCTGCGCATCCGTTACCGGGTCGACGGCTCTCTGCACGATATTTTCAGGATCCCTAAGGCCAAACAAAACGCTGTTATCGCGCGCATTAAGATTATCTCTAATCTGGATATTACCGAGAATCGTATCCCCCAGGACGGCCGGTTTAAGGTAAAATTTGAAGGGAAGGAAGTAGATTTTCGCGTTTCCGGGCTGCCCACTACCTTCGGCCAGAAATTTGTCCTGCGCGCGCTGGATAAAGGAAATTTATCCGTAGGTTTGGAAAAATTAGGTTTTTCCGAAGAGCCCACGCGGGTCTTTAAAGAAGCAATCGCTAAGCCCTTCGGGATGCTTTTGGTTACCGGTCCTACCGGCTCAGGAAAATCCACTACTCTTTATTCCATATTGAACCAACTGAATACGCCGGAAAAAAATATTATTACGGTGGAAGACCCCGTAGAATATCAGCTGGAAGGAATAACCCAGGTCCAGGTAAAACCGGATATCGGGCTGGATTTTGCTTCCGGCCTGCGTTCTTTATTAAGGCAAAGTCCGGATATTATTATGATCGGAGAGATCCGGGATTCGGAGACCGCGGATATCGCGATTAAAGCCGCGCTCACCGGACAGTTAGTTTTATCTACCTTGCATACAAATGATGCCATATCCAGCGTCACCCGTTTAATCGATATGGGAGTAGAGCCGTTTCTGGTCGCCTCCAGCGTCGTGATGCTCTGCGCGCAACGCCTGGCGCGTAAAATCTGTATGAAGTGCCGTAAACCCATAGTCATACCCCCGGATTTCCTGAAAAAAATAGGGTTTAAGGGGAAAGCGGATTTTTACGCCGCCGCCGGATGTAAATATTGCAATAATACCGGTTTCTACGGCCGGGTGGCGATCCTGGAAGCGGTTTTAGTGGACGATAATATGCGCGAGATGATCATCCGTAAAGAGGCCCTGGATAAAATCAAGGAATACGCCGTAAGCAAAGGGATGCGCACCTTAAGGGATGACGCCTTCTTAAAAGTAGAACAGGAGTTGACTACTTTGGATGAGGCGATCAGGATTACCACCGAGGAATAATCAATGTCGGAAAATAATAAAATATTATTTATCTGCGACGAGAACGAAGTATCCAGGTATCTAGTCGAACAGCTGATGGTGGAAGGCGGTTATTTTGTCGCGCTTGAGACAACCGCTAAAGGCGCGTTAGAAGCCTACAAAGAAAACGGATTTGATATAATCATTACCAAGCCGCAGATGCCGGACTTAAGCTCCGTGGAATTGATCCGGGAACTTAAACGTCAGGACCCGGATTGTGTTATCATAGCGCTTCTGAATGAACATAAGCAGGAGGTGCTGGAATATTTATTTGGCCTGGGTATTTATGATTGTATAACCAAACCCATAAATCTGGAAAAATTATTCTTTCTGGTCAGAAAAGGCATAGATATGCATACGCTGATGCTGGTTAACCGCAGGCTGACCCAGGGGCTAAAAGAGAGCAATAGCTCGCTGGAAAAACAGAATAGCCTATTAGCCAAAAGAATAGAGGACTCGACCAAGAACCTGACCCGGCTTTACGAAGATTTACGTTCTACCTATATGCGCACGATCAAAGTTTTGGCGCAGGCAATAGATGCCCGCGACCACTATACGCACAGCCATTCCGAGAATGTCGCCAAGTACGCCACGATCATCGCTTCTGAAATGAAACTTTCAGCTAAGGAGATAGAAAATATCCGTCAGGCCTGCGAATTACATGACCTGGGTAAGATTGGTGTAGAAGACTGTATCTTAGGCAAAACAACTTCTTTAACCGAGGCCGAATGGCTGCAGATCCGCAAGCATCCTTCCATCGGAGCGCAGATCCTGGAACCGTTGACTTTTTTACATGATGTGATAGACTTAGTGAGACAACACCACGAGCATTATGACGGTACGGGTTATCCCGAGGGAAGGAAGGGCGATGATATACATTTGGGCGCTCGCATAATCCATCTTGCCGACGCCTATGAAGCGATGCGCTCGGCGCGTTCTTACAGGAAGACGCCGCTGACCAAAGAGGCGGCTGTGGAAGAGATCAAGAAAAACAGCGGCACGCAGTTTGATCCTAAAGTAGTCCAGGCATTCTTAAAGGTCCTCGACAGACTATGATAAATTTCAGCTATACCGCAAAAGATAAAAACGGGCAGACAATAGCCGGGAGTATGGAGGCTAATACCGACATAGAAGTTGCTGACGCCCTGCATAAGAGGGAACTGATCGTTATCTCTATAGAGCAGGCTAAAGATAAAGCAGCCAGGAAGATGCATGGAAAGTATAACAGCTCCAATATAAAGATCGATGATCTGGTTATTTTTACCCGCCAGCTGGCGACCATGATCGATTCCGGGATCCCCCTGGTCCATGCCCTGAACATATTATCAGAACAGGTAGAAAATAAGGATTTAAAAGAAGTGGTTATGGCAGTAAACCATGATATTGAAGCCGGCATAAGTTTTTGCGACGCCCTGGCCAAACATCCCAAAGTATTCACCGAACTTTTTGTAAATATGACCCGGGCCGGAGAAAGTTCCGGTATGCTGAATGAAATATTGGATAGACTGGCTACTTACCTGGAAAAATCAGCGGCTTTGGCTCGCAAGGTCAAGTCCAGCCTCGTATATCCGGTAGTAGTTATCAGCATGGCTATGTTGATTACCGCGGTCCTTCTGCTTAAGGTCGTCCCCACGTTTAAGGGGATATTTGACGTCCTGGGCGGCCAACTCCCTGTGCCTACCCAGATATTGATCGCCATAAGCGATATGTTCAGGCACTATTTCCTGCTTACAATCGGCGGATTAGTATTAATCATTATCCTGCTTAAAAAATATATGAATACGGTCAATGGCCGCTACCAGTTTGATAATCTCCTGCTTAAGCTTCCTGTTTTAGGAGAGCTCTTCCGGAAAATCGCCGTGGCCAAATTTTCCCGCACTTTTTCTACCTTAGTCAGGAGCGGAGTTTCGGTATTAAGCGCTTTGGATATCGTAAGCAAGACTTCCGGAAATAAAGTTGTGGAAGGGGCGGTAGTCAGCTGTTCTAAAGCTGTGCGGGACGGAGAGTCCATCGCCAAGCCGCTTTTAAAGAGTAAGGTTTTTCCTCCGATGGTCTGCCGTATGATCAGCGTAGGGGAGCAGACCGGCCAGCTGGAAAAAATGTTGGGTAAAATCGCGGATTTTTACGATGAACAGGTGGATTCCGCTACTTCAGGCTTAACCAGCCTGATCGAGCCTTTAGTCATCGCTTTCTTAGGGATTGTGGTCGGGGGAATCGTTATCGCGCTATTTTTACCGGTATTCAAGATCAGCCAGTTAATCGCGCATTAACCCCAATAGATACATGCGGTTTTGCTCTATTAAAAATAAGAAAAAATACTTGACAAAACACGAATTTGTTGTAAACTGAGGATTCCCTCTAATTAAGGGGTCTATGAAAAAGACAAATAGCAATATTGACAAATTTATGTAGTTAGTCAACCGACGAGATGGGCGTCGTTGCAGTGTAAATTTTGACGCTCCGACTTCGTGTCGGAGCGTTTTTGTTTGCTCTTTGATAATTGGAATAGCCAAGCGAGGCCATAGTAATTCTTAGCGGGATTACTAGGGTCAATTTCAAGAGGTAAGAACAAATATATAAATCACATAGAGCCATCATACATAATTTTTCGAATTTTTTTCGGAGAGTTTGATCCTGGCTCAGAGTGAACGCTGGCGGCGTAGATTAGGCATGCAAGTCGAGCGATACCCGGGTTGGAGAGTTTGAAGCCGTAAGGCAGATGACAATTTGACCTGGGATATAGCGGCAGACTGGTGAGGAACACGTGAGTAATTTACCTTTAAGTCAGGGATAGCTTCGCGAAAGCGGAGGTAATACCCGATGTGTTTACACGAACGCAAGTTTGTGTAAGTAAAGGCGCTTCGTAAGAGGTGATGCTTATAGATGAGCTCGCGTCCTATCAGCTAGTTGGTAGGGTAATGGCCTACCAAGGCTTTTGACGGGTAGCTGGCCTGAGAGGGTGGTCAGCCACATGGGGACTGAGACACTGCCCCAACTCCTACGGGAGGCTGCAGTCGAGGATATTTAGCAATGGGCGAAAGCCTGACTATGTGACGCCGCGTGAGGGATGAAGG